>NZ_ATVT01000003.1 GCF_000420865.1 Butyrivibrio sp. XPD2006 | reverse complement strand
ATTACTTAAAAAGTAATTCTATAGTATAGAACGGAATCCACTGCTGAATTAAGTCTTACCAGAAATCAGCATGCAGAATTCTGTTTTACACACTATTCCGGATGCTTGTTTGTCATACAAAAATGTATGATGAACACTGCACTTGGGTATGATTATAACGCATTTTTAGTTTTGGGGTAAGTTCTGTAAAACAGAATTAACACTTATAAACACTGAATTTCAGTCAAATGCAGAATTTACCTTTTCTTTTAACGTTTTGCAAAAAATTAGAGGTTCAAAATGAACCTCTTTACAATACATTATTCAGGATCAATGCGATTCCGGATACAATCAGCAGGATGATCACAATCTTTTTTACTACTTGCTCACTTATCTTCCCGGCGCTCAGCATTCCGGCAAAAAGCCCAATAAGCATAAACGGCGCAAGCACCAGGGCTCGTTTCAGAGCCGCCACAGTAAGAATTCCGTAAAAGAGATAAAGCCCTATTCTGAAGGTATTCTCAATCACGAACACCGTGCAGATATTGGCCTTGAAAGCCTTCATATTATCTGTAGTCCTGCCAATATAAGCTCCAAGAAGCGCTCCGACTCCAAAGAGTCCACACAGGAAGCCTGACAGAATGCCTATTATAGTAAGCAGTATCTTTGAGCTCCTCGCCCTCTTGTGTGACAATTCCCTGAGCAGCATCTCTATGCCCACAATTATCACCAGCACTCCGAAGATTATCTTGACCAGCGTAACATCCGCATTCTTCAGAAAAAGAGCTCCGCCAAAGCTTCCGATAATCACCATGACAGCAAGCGGAAGAACTATCTTAAGGTCAATCGCCTTTCTCTCTTTCCAGCTTATTATCAGGTTTGTCGGATACCCAAGGACAAGTTCAAGCGGAGAGATATTTATATTAGCCGCCGTGAAGCTTAATATCGACGTAAAAACCAGAGTATTTGCAAAACCGCATAACCCCTTAACATAGAACGCTAAAAGCGTTGCAATTATCCAAGATATCATGTTGCAATTCCTTATTTGAAGTTAATAAGACTTCTACACATAGTTTAGGGTAAAACTCGCAAATATGCCTTACCAAGAATTTCCTATCTTCTTAAGGCATATTTTTTCTTATAATTGATTGTCGATTTGCCTATGCACATGCCTTAAACGGCATCTTTCGCCTGTTAAAGGCATACTCTTCATATGAAAACTATGCTCGGACACCAAATTGTATGCCCTATAGCGATGTTTTTGTTTACTGGAGGCATACAATGAATTTTACAGCAATCGCATGGTGATATTTCCATGGTCTCATATACACTTAAGCTTCTACATAATAATCGATGAGTCCATATATCCAACTGTCCAGATTAGAAAACTCATAGCCAATACCTCTAGCTTTTCCGGTATTAAAACTAAGCGTATCTGTCAGTCCGTTGTATGGCGCTGCGTCGCCGGCATCATCAAGGATTGCAGCCTTACCGATCTTCTTTTCAGCATAATCAATAATCTCCGAAATCTTTATGACTCCGTTTGAGCATCCGTTTACAGCACCGCTGCATGGATGATCCGCAAGGTAAGCAATGAACTCACCTGCTTCTTTTTCATGGATAAAAGACATTGCTCTGTCCATATCATCAACATACATGGGACTTTCATTCCTTATATGATCGACATAAAACTTAAGTCGCCCGGTATAGTCATTCTCTCCAAGGACAACAGGATACCTCACAAAAGTGCAGGAGTTTTCATCCATAAACTCAAGAGCCGCACGTTCTGCATTGCGCTTGGTCTCAGGATAATCAGGAAGTCTGTCCTGCCATTTTAAGGGGTGATTTCTTGTTACGAACTCCCCTTCTACAATGTCAGCATGCTCTTCATGATAGACAGAGCAGCTGGACATCTGAATATACCTGTCACAGGAAACATTCGCCAAAAGAGCCTTTACATCATTGGAACCGTAGGCAATCTTATCAATTATCACATCAAACTTAAGGCCGCCTAAAGCTCTTTTAACAGCTTCAGAATCTGTCCTGTCAAAGACAGCGCTGTTCACTTCTCCTGCAAAATCCGCCACAGCATTTCCCCTTGTGGCAACAGTCACATCATGACCGGCAGCCAGAAGTGCATTAACCATAGGAATTCCAAAAAATCTGGTACCACCAACAACAAGAATTTTCATACCATTCTCCTCTATCCCAGTTCTATAGCCTGTTTCAATGTCTTTTTAGTATATCATACGCACAAATCAATTATAAACAATTTATTAAATTTTACTAAAAACTGTTTAAAAATAATTATCAAAATTTTGCATATTATGCATTGTTTTTCATTTATCGCTCCCGTATAATTCATCTTCGTTCGAATATTTGGCAAAGCAAGCGAAAGCTTGTGACGCAAAGCTATAGGGACTTTAACATGTCAGCCAGTTGCATTTCTTTATGAATTTTTAGCACGGGACATGAGCCCGTGCTTTTTTTGACTCATTGTGTTATTTGGGATTGTTTAAATCAATCAGAAAGGAATCATCATGAAGAAAAACAGAAACATGGTCCGCGGTATTATTCTTGTTGCCACATTCCTTGCACTGCTTATGTGCACATGTGTCGGAGTAATCGGCTACAACCACATTAAAAAGGCATATTTTACTTCATTTTCAGAAGGCTTACAGGCAGCTGCAATTCTTCTGGAGGATGAGTTTTCAAATGAAATTCAGGGAGACTGGTCTTTATCCGAAAATGGAGAGCTTATGAAAGGCGAGACAGCAATTCATGATCTCTATCAGTCACAGCTCGATACCATCCACAACAAAACAAAGATGCATTTCACAGTATTCTATGGAGATACCCGTTACATCACTTCTCTTACAGATGCTGATACAGGAATGCGCATGGAGGGAACAAAGGCTTCTGACGTAGTCGTTAATGAAGTTCTCAGAAACGGTAACAGCTACCTTGCTCAGAACTTCGAGCTTGCCGGCCAGAACTGGTATGCTTACTATCTTCCGCTTAAAAACTCAGACGGTACTGTAGTAGGTATGATCTTTGCAGGCCGTGACACATCAGTTGTTGAGAGCAACATGAAAGCTGCTGCACTTGCAATCATCGGTACATTTATAGGTTTCTTCTTCTTTAACTGGGGCGTTGCAAGATTCCTCATCAGCACAACTTCAAGATCAATCCGTGATATCGTAAAGGGTCTTAAGAATCTTGAAGACGGTGAGCTTTCTTTCTACATTGATGACCGTACATTCAACCGTAAGGATGAACTTGGTGTTATTGCCGAGAGTTCAGCTCAGGTTCGTGACAAGCTTCAGGATGTTATCAGTGTAACCAAAAAGCTTTCTGATGATGTAACACAATCAGGTGTTAATCTTGCAAATTCAGCAGCAACAGCTTCACGTGTTGCAGAGCAGGTTACAAACGCAGTTGAAGACATCAGCCGCGGTGCTATGTCTCAGGCTGAGAGCGTAGAGAATTCAGTAAATAATACAAATGAAATGGGTAACAGCATTGATGATATCACAGACAGCGTAGAGGCTCTTTCTGCTGCTGCCAATGAGATGATGTCAGGTGCAAACCGCACTGTAGATACCCTGAACGATCTTATGGACAAGAACCAGAATGTCATGACTTCAATGAAGAGTATCGACAACCAGATCCGTACAACCAATGATTCAGTTACCAGTATCGCTGAGGCTTCAAGCATTATCACATCTATCGCCGAGCAGACTCACCTTCTCTCCCTTAACGCTACAATAGAGGCAGCAAGAGCAGGCGAGTACGGTAAAGGCTTCTCAGTAGTTGCAGGTGAGATCGGTGTTCTTGCAAAGCAGTCCAAGGATGCAGCTGTTTCAATCAATAAGATTGTTGAGACTCTGGTAAAAGAATCTACAAAGAGCGTAGAGACTATCGAACTCCTTTCATCCAGCATGCAGGAACAGAACAACCAGCTTACAAACACCAAAGAAGATATGGACAGCGTTGTTGAGAACGTTAATAACGTAGACAGCTCAACAAAGATGATCTCAGAGAAGATTCACATGCTCAACGAGCTCAAGAACAGCTTCTCAGATATCATCTCAGAGCTCTCTGCTATTTCTCAGCAGAACGCAGCTTCCACTCAGGAGACAAATGCTTCCATGGAAGAGCTTAACGCTACCTTCTCACTCATCAGCAATGCAGCTTCAGATCTTCGCAGCATGGCTGAAACACTCAATGACAAGATGGCTTACTTCACAATTGAAAACATGAGTGCCTGATATATGATTAATCTTAAAGGGACGGTTAGAATGTACCGTCCCTTTTTCTTATCTCTTTATATGTCTAAAGACTTTTTGCTCTTCTTGTAGGCTTTTGCCCACTTGGAGATTTCTTTTTTCCTGGCGTAGTTTTTGGTATTCTCCGAGCCAAGGTTTTTGTATAGCTCATATCTCTCAGGGGAGAGTTCGCCGCTTGCAATAGCAGCTTTTATCGCGCATCCGGGCTCGGTTTCATGCCTGCAATTGCTGAATTTGCACAGACATTCCAGCTCCACAATATCTGAAAAAGTATCGTCTATACCTTCTTCTGTGTTTGCCATGCCTATTTCACGCATTCCCGGAGTGTCTATAAAGCAGATGCCGTTAGATGTTTCTATGAGTCTTCTGATAGTTGTAGTGTGGCGTCCCTTGTCATCGTCTTCTCTGATCTCGGAAGTCTTCATGATATCTTCTCCAACCAGCGTATTGATAAGTGTGGACTTTCCGACGCCTGATGAGCCCATAAGACATATCGTATTTCCCGGAATCAGATATTCTCTGAGTTCCTCCAATCCGATGCCATAGAGCGCTGAAATTGCATGAACGCGCACTTTATCAGATATCTGCTCCACCTCGCGTACATATCTTCCGGTATTGTTACAAAGGTCAGATTTGGTAAGGATCACCACAGGTGTTGCACTTCCCTGAAGAGCAACGCTCACATACCTCGCTATACGGTTGTAGCTGTAGTCCTCATTAAGAGATGAGACAATAAAGCAGTAGTCCACGTTGGAAACCATGTACTGCATTACTCCGGTCTTGGCCTGATCCGGTCTTTGTAAAAAGCTTGCTCTCTCGCATACAGACAGGATCATAGAATCTCCCTGTCTGTTGTAGCGGAAAGTCACATAATCTCCTACTACCGGAAGCTTATCCGCATCTTCTCCGTAAAAACTGCCCTTTAACTTTGCCGGGATTTCCTGTTCCCAGAACTTTATCATGTAACTGTTTTTACTTACCTGTGATATCCTTCCTAGTTTTTCTTCATGAAGCCACTGGCAGGATAGCTTAAGAGGTTTGTAATACGGGAATTTATTCGTAAACTCTTTTACCTCCTCTTCGTCCTCGCACTCCTCGAAAACAGGTGCCTCATAGAACAGTCCGTGGATATCTCCAAATCCATCGTTAAGAGGAAGTGCCATAAATGCATCTGCATTTCCGAATGCCGGATGATGGATATCAAAGTTGTCGCAGGTCTTAAAGCCGTGTTTTGGATAGTACTGAGGCTCTCCGCAGATCACGATTCCCTTGTATCCTGCTGCCCGGGCAAGAGAAACAGTCTCTTTTAAAAGTGCCCCTCCTATCCCTGAGCTAAAGCATGTGGGCTCAACAGCCAGAGGTCCGAAGGTCAGCACTTCATGTTCACATGTGCCGTCGATCACCTTGGCCTTTGAGTAAAATATCGCTCCTACGATCTTTCCATCAAGCTCTGCCACGCGGCTTAGCTCCGGCAGGTATTCATCGGCGCCGCGAAGCTTGTGCACCATCAGATGCTCGTTGCATCCCGGGCCGTGAATGTTCCAAAAGGCGCGCATGGTCATCAGTTCTGTGTCATAGTAGTCACTTGTAGTTTCTTTTCTGATTATTAAATTATTCAATGTTTTGTCTCCTTGATCATGTTTTGCTAATTCATGTTGTCTTAAAGTTATGTTATCAGCTACAGTATGGAGACCTTGTGACGGCGTAAAAAAACCGCGACAAAAATGCCACGGTTAAAAGTATCTATATAATCGCCTTGCAGATATCAGAAGGCATAAACCGAGGTCATCATACTGTATTCATTTACAATCTCTGTTCTGTTTGCACTCATTATTATGATTACCTCGCTTTCTTTTAGATTTTTACTACACTCAAAAGTCTATCACAGCTTTTATTTCTTGGCAACAATGAGATATCTGTGGATTGTTCCCTGCACAAAGCCGTTTTTATCAATCTCTTCCTGCATCTTGAGGAGCCTGTCAAAGCACTTCTCCACCGAGAAATCCGGGAACTCCCACTCTATGATGTGCGCAAACCAAACGAATGCACCCACATCATAAAACCTTATGGGTCTGAACACTTCTTCTCCGCGGATCACTTCAAATCCGGCTTCTTCAAATTTCTTTTTCTGGATAGAGAGCTCCAACTCCGGGAATGGCTCAGGTGTGCCCGGAAGAACCATCTCCACCAGGTCTCTGTCGTTCTTGCCTCCCACCTGCTGCGTGATAAATATTCCGTCGTCCTTGAGGAGTCTGTATATCTCTTTTGGGTCAAAGCTTCCGTGTCTGTTGATCATTATGTCAAAAGAGCTGTCGGCAAAAGGTATGTCTGACTCGTTGTCACAGGTTTTGAAATCAATCCCGAGGGGCAAAAGAGTCTCTTTGCACAGCTCAACATTCGGCGGAAAACCTTCGGTTGCTGCTGTGTTCTTGTAAGGGTGTCCCAGCGATAACAGGAACTCTCCGCCACCTGTATCAAAATCCATAAGCTTCATGTCAGGATCAAGGTACTCTTCAATTATCTTCTTGTAATCCCAGGGAAGGTCGTCCTCCTCTTCGTATCTGTCATGGATGTGAGAAAAGTCCCAGCCGTGAATGTGGGCAATCTTCTCCTCCGCTTCCCATTCTTTTCTAAGTTCGTTTATTCTGTCTGTATTCATATTTCTGTAATCCATTTTTCTGCCTCTTCTCTGGTGCTGAATGTTATCAGTTTTTTGTCCGGATATTTGTAAAAGAGCTCGTAAAGCACCGGCTTGTTTTCTTCCTCATAGTTCTTAACCAGCTCCACCAGTTCCGGGTCAAGTTTATTCTCTGTCCATGGCATATCAGGGCGATCCTGTCCTACTCTGCCTATGATGCCGTCCATGCAGACCTGCTCACCGTAATCCAGGAAAATGATTGTATCGCAGGCTGCAATTCTCTTTTCATAAGTTCTGCTGTAATCGCCGTCAATGATCCAGCTGTCGCGACTTACAAGGTCAGACAGCTTCTGATCAAACTCATCTCTGGAAATGTGGGTTCTGTCAGCCTTCCACCATATGTTATCCAGGTGGTACAGCGGAAGATCTGTTTTCTCATGAAGTTTAATTGAAAAGGTACTCTTACCACTTCCCGAGCACCCCAGTACTAGTACTTTTTTCATTTCTGCATACTCTCCCACTCTGCCTTTAGGAGCCTGTACTCCAGGCGGGTTTTCATCCTGTCGTCATGCCACTCATAGTCGATGTGCTCAGCTTCTTTTATGAGCCCGCTTTTTTGCATCACTCTCTCGGAGCCGATATTCTCAGCCAGGCACCCGGTTGTGACACGGTACACGTTGTCCTTGGTGAAAGCAAATTCAAGGACCTTCTTCACTGCCTCGGACATATATCCGTTACCCCAGAACTTCGGATATGTGAAGTATCCCAGATGAACAAGCTTGCCAGCAGGAGTAGTATCTGTGACAGTGTATCCGACGCTTCCCACCTGCTCATGGGTGTCCTTAAGTTCCATGTGTAGGAAATAAAACTCCCTGTCAGGCTTCTTTATATCTGCAAGAACGTCTCTGAACTCTGCCCTGGCATCTGCAGGTGAATCCAGCTTGATGTCCTGCATATAGTACATGGTCTTATCATCGGTTTTTAATTTGTAGTAGGCATCAAAATCACTCTCAGTGTAGTCTCTGAGTATCAGCCTGTCTGTCTCAAGTTTAATCATTAGCTCTTTTCCCTGTTCTCAGATCTTTTTAAGGTAAAAATACTTACTCAGCTTAGGATCCTTATCCTCTCTCACAAACTCAAGCTCATAGCCCAGCTTTTTATAAAACTCCGGCGCCTGAAAGCCAAAGGTGGTAAGGGCAATTTTGTCATATCCTTTCCCTTTGAAAGCATCCTCGACCGCCGCTACAAGCCTGCTGCCGACACCGGCTCTTCTGTAATCTTTTCCGATTATCAGATCACCGATATGGACCTCGTTGTAATATGCACGTCCCGTAATGATCCCTGCTATCTTTCCCTCGTCTTCCGCAGCGAAGGTAAATTCCTCAAAGTTAAGTGCCACATCACAGTCAATTGCATAATCCGTGAATTCTCTGTTGATGAACTCTCCGGTCTTCTCGTTTTCCTCAATTCGTTTTATCTCCATAGTTAGCTTTTCATCTCCTTCAGCATTCTCAGCACTCTGAGATCTCTTTTTATCATGACTTCGTTAAAAAAGACATCGCTGGAATAAATGTCATTGGCTTCAATCGCCGTGTCCAGATCCACCACGCGCAGAACAAACTCTGCGTCGCTCTCGTAATCATCAAGTTCCTGCTCTACCAGCTCATCCTCTACATCGCAGAAGTAATAAAAGTTCTCCTGCTCAAAAATGGTATCCTCAGCCATGCCACTCTTTTGCCTGCGAAGGGCACTTCCAAACTCCCTGATACTCTCCGGGATGACAACCATTCCGACTTCCTCTCTGACCTCACGGATGAGAGCCTGTCTTTTGTCCTCATCATCGTGTATTCCGCCGCCGGGGAATTTGTAGTACTTCTCCTTCTTGCTGTACACCAGCGCAATCTTGTCGCCCTTTCTGATGATTGCTCTTGCAGAGGGTCTTCGAAATACGCTGTCACTTTCCTTATAGTCTTTTAAATCAATTTCAAAAAGTCTTTTCATGCCACAAAATCCTATAATTCCAATTCAGTTTCAAGATACTCTCCGATTTCTCTTATAACATCCTCCGAGAAAGAAGACTTAAGTCCCATGTAAGCAATAGCTTCGTTATAATCCATGGTTTTGCCGATCTCTCCAAGCTTAATAAAGAGCTCAGTACCCTTCTTCTTATCTTTTTTGAATTCATTTGCAAGGTAGATTGCTGACAGATTACATAGGGAATATGTGATCGTATATCTTGGCATTCCGAAAATGTTGAAGCCTCTGTAAAGAGCTGCGCCTTTGGAAAGAAGATCCTGATCCATCATCTCAACGCCCGGCAAATATAGTGCAAAAGGCTCGTTGTATTTATCGATTCGCTCCTGGGCAGAGGCATCAGGATTTTCATAGATAAAGGTTTCAAAATCAAACCATCTGCAAAAGCCTGTAATATCATCCAGAAAACCTGCCAGTACGCTTTTCCTGTGTTTTTCTGCATCTTTGCCAAAAAACATGTCGGCGTATTCAAGAGAAATAAGCTCCATGGTCTTTGACGGAACTTCCTTTAAATCCTGCACCTGGCTGTGAAGCTCCTGGTTCTCATATTTATCCATGGACAACTGAATCTGCATGGTATGTCCGGTCTCATGAATAATATCATTGAGATCAGATCCACTTCCTAAGTAGTTGGCATAGATAAACGGAATCTTCTGCTCCGGCATAGGAACAGAAAAAGCTATTCCGGTAACTTTTTTATCTGAATATTCCAGTTTAAGATAGCCATTCTCCCGCATTCTTCTGAATGCATCTCCAAGACGCGGGCTCATATCATCATACATTTTTTGAATATTATCCACTGCAAAATCAATGTCGGGACTGATTGGCATTGCATTCCCGTCAGTAAAATAGATATCCGTGTCATCAGACGTATAATGTGCAAGACCCAGGCGCTTTTGAAGTGCCTTATTGCTCTTCTCAACGATCGGAAGGATTATCTTTTTTACGTTCCCTACAAACTCCCGAAGCTCCGTTTCGCCATAGGAGAATCGATCCTTTTCAGTATCTGCATATTCCAGATAATTACTAAAGCCATTTGCTGTCGCAAGTTTATGGCGGGTTTTGATCAGCTCATCAAGAAGACTTCCAAATGCTTCGCCGTTTTCCGCAAAGCCCGCCCTCTCCGCATGTCTTGCTGCTTTTCTGACTTCCCGGTCCGCAGAGTTTTTGAGCGTTCCGATTTTGGAGGCTGACACCTTCTCGCCGTTATAGTCAAATTCCATCTCGGATGCGAGCTTGTGGATCTGTGCAATTATCTCCTGCTCTTTTATGGCATATTCTTCTCCATCGCGGAAAAGAGCCTGTTTCTTTTCCATGGATTCCAGTAAGAATTTACCGTTTGCCTCCTCGAAATGCGCTCTGTATGGACTTGCAAGAATAGCTTCATTCAAAGACACAGAATTGGCTGCTGCCAGCTGTCCCATCACATTCGCAGTCTCCGCGGCCACTTCCTCGTTTGTTCCATCGATAAAGCTCTGAATATACATATATGTAGCCATTGAGAGGCAATGATTGCCATAGCTCTGTAATTCGCCATTCAGCTTATCAATCTCTTCAAATAAAGCGCCTGCCTTAACTGCATCCTCAACCGCTTTTGTTTTTTCTTTCAGAAGTTCAAAGTCAGGTCTTTCATACCTGATCTCATCAAATCGTTCCATTCCCCAACATTCCCCTTTTTTAGTTTTTCCTAATGTACCAGCTGTAACCGTGAAAGATAAGGTTCTTTTTACTTTGTTCAAATATTGGCGCAAGAGACGTTTTCATCCATTCTCTTGCCTCTTCAGCGGAAATGTTTCCGCCCTCGATCTGTGCATTTACGTTTGACTGGATCAGCATGAAGTCCACAAATGGTTCGAGATCAAATTCATACTCCATGTCATACTCAGTCTGCTTCTTCATAGTGAACCCGGTCGGCAGATCAGCCTGAGTCCACTTGTTTTCCTTCCTGAAAGGCTTGGGAAATCTCTTTAGATACTCGTCCCGATACCATGTGGTGTAGGCGTCGCTCCCTGCCATTTTGTCGGTTATCCCAAAGTCATATATTACGAGCAGGCCACCATCTTCTATGACATCAAACATATTTGCCATGAACCCTTTCTCGTCAACCCAGTTAATTACGCCTGCGGCGGTCACTATGTCGTACCTGTCATCAGGGATTTTAGTTTCTTCGGCTTTGGCAACATAGAATGAGTACGCTTTGTCCTCACCATACAGTTCCTTGCATACTTCTACCATTGAGTCCGCAATATCGGTTCCGGTCACCTTGTCGCAGATAAGACGCAAGGCCTTTGTAGAAAGACCTGCTCCGCAGCCGACATCGAGGCCGCTTTTGAATTTATATGTCGCGTCAAGATTGCAGTCTTTAAGCAGTTGTTCAACTACAGATTTGTGAAGCCATGGGCGCTTTGCATAGCCCAGTGCTATTCTCTTTGAGTCAAAAGACCTGTTATCCATTGCGCTTTCCTCCTGAGATGAACTTTTCATACTCTTTCAGCGCAGTATGTTCACGCCTGTAAAGCCCGTAGATTGCTATGTCTGAGCTGTGGTAGTCTTCGTATTTACCGAATATCTCCAGTGCCTCTTCAAGGGGCACCCATGCATTGGTGTAGCCTGCAAGCTTCTCTGCTTCTGTAAGGTGCTGAACTCCGGTATCTTCTATAAGCTCGCATATGTAGTAATGATTGATGTGTCTCCACACGTCAAAGAGCTCTTCAATATCAAGATATCCTGCTACGGCCTTTGTCCTGTATCCAGTCTCTTCCAGCATCTCTCGCTCACAGCAATCAGCGTAGTTCTCATGACCTTCCACTCCGCCGCCGGGGATGATGTACAATCTGCTCTTTGGCTCATGGCACAAAAGAACTCTTCCGTCCCTTACAAGTATTCCTCTGCATGCATGGCGTATCTTCTCTATACGACCAAGATAGTCGTCATTTATAAGCTGCATCTGAACCGGAAAGCTGTCTTCAAACTCTTTTATCTGCTCGCAGATCCTGTCCGGAACTTCGCTTACAAACTTAAGGATCATATCCGATTGATAATATTTGTGCCCGGAAACATCGATAGGATCGGGAAGATTGTACTGCACGTCTATGAGATGTCTTTTCATCTTAGTCATACAAGTAGCCTTAACATAGTCCTCAAAATCTGCCACCTTGGAATCCTCCAGAAGCTGCAGTATATCGTCTCCGCTTGTGATGTTCTGAAAAAGCCATCTGTCTATTCTGTTTGATTCAGGGTAATATTCTTCCTTGAAACCATCATAGGTCATTGGCGGGATCATCTCTTTTTGCAGAGCACGCCAGATCAGCAGATCGTTCCAGTAATCCGTGAGGCAATGCACCACTATCCCGATGTAGAATGCCTTTTGGATTTTGTCATTTTCTTTTACCACATATTTGTTCCAAAAGGCTTTTATATTCATGATCCAGTTATCGTAGTTCTGCGTATCTCCCCATGGTCCGCAGTTTTCGAATAAATGGGAATGAATCTTCTTACTCAGATAATCCTCGTCAAAGTGCACCGAATCAGGCGCCACGCTGCCGAGAATGTATTCCTCTTTTCCCTCGACAATCCCCAACCTGTCTATCAGCCTGTACGCCACTTCCATGTGCGTAATCTGTCCCGCCATACTCTAATTCTCCTCCATTTTATACCGGTCAAAAATGGTCCCTTGACTTAAGTCCCCAGGGACCAAAAATGAGCCACTGACTCCGTCCCCAGGGACCATTATAGCATAGGCTTTAGTTTTTCTCGTAGTAAACTATGTCCATTATGTCACTTATTTTCTCGATTTTACCGGTTTGCCGGTATCCGAGTTTCTCGTAGAGATGGAGGTTGCCTTTTTCCTGAAGTATGGTATCAAGGCTCCAGTTATCTTCACCATAGATTCTCTCAGCTTCCAAAATAGCCTGCTGAGCAAAGCCAAGGTTCCTAAATTCCGGCATTATCCATATGGGAGAGATGCGCTTTCTGCTGCCGTCCTTTTTATCAATTATCCTGATGCCACCGACTCTTTTCCCTTCAGCAACTATGAAGAAATATGTGGTTCCCATGAAGTCAAATTTCTGCAGGATTCTCTCGTAGCTCTCAGCAGCAGGACTCATGTCATGATCGTGGTATTTTGTCAAAAGACCTTTAAAAGCATCTACCTGCATCTGCCATAATTCACGCATATCTTCTCTGTTTGCTTTCTGTAAAATGACACTCATTGCATTCTCCTCTTCATCATTGTTTTATGAAAACCTGCACAACATGGTTGGAATAGCCCATCAGATCAGCTCTTTCAGCCGTTGCTATCAGGTACTGAAGCCACTCGTTATAGGAGGCTTCCGACATGTTGTTTACTGAATCCCGGATGACATGTGAGAGTCCATCCTGCGCAAATCTTGGGCCTTTTGTGACAGGCACTTCTTTTAACACCAGCTCTGTCAGTTCATCTATTGTGGATATAGTATCAAGGTATATAGATGATCCGGTATTGTCTGTGACTCTGGCTGTGTCCCTTTCGTAGCCTATTGTCTTTATCTCTTCAGCCGGATTCTCATGCTGGAATATGTACTGTATGAGCGGAGCATCCTGAAGCACAAATGCCACAAATATAGGCGCACCCTTTTTAGCTACTCTTACAGCTTCTTTTATCGCTGCTATTCTCTCCGGTGTATTATGAAGATGGTAGACAGGGCCCAGCTCAAGTACCAGGTCATAGGTATCATCCTGAAACTCTTTTAAATCCATAGCATTGGCCTGGTGCACATTTATGTTTTCTGCATCTTTAAAGAGTTCTTTCATTCTGGCAACGTTGTCCGGATGCAGGTCTATCGCATCGATTGAATAACCTTCATCAGCCAGAGCATTTGTGTAAACTCCGCAGCCGGCGCCGATATCTATAATCCTGTCACCGGGTTTTAGAAATTTATGGAGGTAGTGCATGGTCAATCTGTACTCTGTTTCATTTACTTTTGTACTAAACAAACGATACTCTTCTCCTGCGCCTGAGTACTGTCTCAGATATAACTCTTCAAGCTCTTTTCCCTCTAGTCCCATTTCATAATCCTCCTTTTTGTAATAAAAAAAGCACAATGACCAGATTACAATCTGTCTTGTGCTTTTCATAAATCATCATATACGAAAAACCACACAGACAGATAAGACCTATCGGCTCACAGCTGTGTGGATAAATCCAGCTATAAGCGAATACGTCTGTACATAATCTCCATGTAGTTATACATATATCGCTGATTCATAAGTGCTCCTTATCGGTTTATTGTTTGTTATGATATCGCAGGCACACGGGGTTGTCAATTCATTAATAAATCTGCCAGTGTATCATCGGTTTCTACCGGCACCCAATGACCCTCTACGCATATATCAGGATCAATCTCTTTAATGGTATCAGCAAGCTTTCTGCTGAGAACCGGATCCTTTGCACCGTTTGGGAACTGTGGGCATGTAGCATCCCCAAGGAAAAGAGCTTTATCCTCACATACGTATACTACTGTTGAATCATCCGTGTGCGGAGCTTCCGTCTGCATAACTTTGACAGTACAGCCTCCAAGGTCAAACGTGATTTCACCGGAAAACGTCATATCAGCCTTAACTACTATTACTTCCTTATTCCCTTCATACTCTTTTCTGATGCTTTCATTCATAGACAGAAATTCACCGGGACCGTTTGTCTCTATCTTTTCTTTCCATGTAGCAAGATACTGATTTGTCTTTTCGTTAGCAAGACATAGCCCGTTTACTGCATGCATTCCAAATGTATGATCCCAGTGCCAGTGGGTTATTACTGTTATACTCGGAAGTGGGAGGTTTTCTTTTTCCAAAAGATCATAAAACTGCCTTGTATGTGCAGCTGAATGGCCTGCATCGATTGCAATGCTGTAATTATCGCCTTTGACATAACCAAGGTTGGGGCGATCTCTTTCCTCTTCAAAGGGCATATACCATATGTGTTGTGATAGCCTCTTCAATTCCATGGTAGTTCATCTCCTTTAATTACTTTTTCATTTCAAAAAAAAGATTGAACATAAGCGGTTGATATATCTTACTTGTTTGCCATATTTTCTTAAAATCGGATATGGGGATTCTTCGGTTATACAATTTGTCTTCACTGTTTTTCTGCTCTTTCAATGAATCCGCAGTATAAATGTATTCCTCATCAAATCCGACCACAGTGATATAGTGAAGCCATCTCGAACCCACAACGGTTCTGGTGAAAACAACTACCGGTACACCTTTGGATACTGAATCTTTCAGCGCCTCGATGTTTCCAATCCGAAGCAGAACTTTTACTTTATATTTCAGGCACAGATAAATTATTCCTATACCAGGCACACTGCCTCTCCAAAGCTTAACAGGAATCTGCCTGTACGCTGAAAGCCCGTCTATATCTATTCCAAGGTGTCTTAAAACAAAAGCTGTGGAATAACCGCTGCACTCGCTCCCCTGCTGATATTCAAATCTGTTATCAGCATCTATCATGTATTCCTTGTGTTTACATTTTCGGATTATTTTGGGGATCGGAAGTCCGTATAAAATTATATTTATTACTGTCACCCAAATATATATCCATAAGATTTCTCTAAGTATTTTTAGTATGATCAGTGTCCCCATCGCACCATTATTTCCCTTCAGTATAGTCCGTATTTCTGCTTTACATTTGCAGACGGTGTGTAATCACCAAGGTATTCGTCTGCCATCTGACAGAGCGTGCTATAGTCAACGTAAGGTACTCGGTAATAACCAGACTCAGGATTCTCCATTATAAAGTCGTTGCCGTCTTCACAGATTATCCTGTCACTCTCGCAGATTATTCTCATTTCTTTGTCGAAGATGATTGATTTCTCGCCGGATAAGATATAGCTTCCGGTAAGTGCGCTATATCTGAAATCGTCAAAGTGTTCATCTGCGGTTTCAAAAGAAATAACCAATTTGCCTGTCTTTGCATCAAAAATCTTGGCTGTATGATCTGTGAACAAGCCAAAAGAGTATTTTCCATCATCGGAGTAAAAGGCAATATTATCGACAAAATCCGTATTGAAGTCATACAGGTCCTCGTCTCCAAAGACCTGATCAGGCCAGTACATTTCAACTGTGGTGCGCTCAAATTCGCCATCTTCGTTCTCTGCAAGCCTGCTTACATCATTCGAATATCGTGTTACATAGCCGGCGTTTTTGAAATGACAGTACAGACTTCCGTCAACAAATTCAGCATCAGTCACGTTCTGATCCGGTGCTGTTTTAAAGAATGATCCTGTTATTTCCTGCTGCCCGTAAAGAGCGCTGCACTCATATACCCTGCCTTCACTTGATATGAAGCGAAGGTTTCCTTCATCCAGCCAGGCTTCAATCACATATTCATTGTATGTATACCGGGCTGTAAGCTTTCCCGTCGCCGGCTCGATAACAGCAACTTCATTATCCCCGCATAGGAAAAGATATTCATCAGAAATCCGGATCATACCGTTTTGAGCCTCGAAATCTTCCAAAGAAAGCTTCCAGATTTCATCTTTGGAGGCCGTGTCGGTTGCAATAATTTCAGTAGTTAATCCTATGTCATTATCTGTCGTCACGGCAGTATAGAGCCTGCCATTATCATATCCAAATTTCGGATAGTAATTTGACTCAATTATTCCATCAAATGAGCTCAGTATCTGTCCGTTATCCGGATCGATCAAAAGGCAATACCAACCGTCATCAGTGCTGAAATAGCATTGGATTTCCTTTTCATAGAAGCCGGCGCCTGTCAGATAAGATGCAGCGTCGTGAAAGATCGGGCCAAGGTCAGTCATGAACAGAATGTTACCTGAGCCGTCCATCCCCTGTAACATGCCTTCATCATTCATGATCACCAAGGATCCGTCATCATTAGAAAAGATTTCTGCGGAATCAGTAAACTCTGCGGAAGTATTCTCACCGGTCTTAAAGGAATAGAAATGACTGCCCAGATGTGTACTCCACGAAACTCCTTCGCTGCACAACTCCGCTTCCATGCCGTCTGTATAGTCAGCAGGAATGTGATAAAGCACTTCTGCGTTTTCAGTATCATATACATATGCTGCATTGCCCTGATTTAAAAGGACATATCTGTCGCCACCCGAAACATCAAATTTCATGACCCAGCTTTCTGCATCATAAGTGTTTACAGGTGAATATGCATTTGAAACCTTGTATATGTCCATGTCTGAATAAAGAGCCTTAAGCGCATTCTCATTATAGGCTTTCCGGTCATCACCGGGAAGTACTCCCCTTACAGCATATACTGCATCTTTTATCCTTCCATCAGCAATCAGATTATCTGATGCATTAGCCATTGTTGTTGCCAGATCATATTGAAGCTGGCGATTCTGGCTACTGATCTTGATAAGCATTATTGTAGCAAAGATGGCAAAGGCCAGAACAGCAGCACCAATACTTCCAAAAATCATAGCAAGTCTTCGTATCCTCTGCTCCCTGTGGCGCTGCCTAAGGTCATCATAGTTAAGCCCGAATATTGCAGCACAGAGTTTGATAACAGCAATATCCATGGCCTTTAAAACTTCTTTCTTATTCTCTCCCCTGGTATCGGCAGCCAGAGGCTCCATCTCACGCCTTGTAATGACAGTCTCGCCATTCTCGTTGGTGGTTTTCACCTCGTCGTAAAGCAGTATTTCGGGAAAAGAGTTTGCCGGCTCATCCTCAGCAAGTACCACGAGGATGTGATCCCTGGGATGAGTCTGAAGAAAGACCTCTATTTCCTTCATGCACCATCTGGACTCAAGATATCTGGGCGTGCAGATGGTTATCAGGAAATCGGAATTTAATAATGCCTTGCTGATAGGATCCGAAAGATTATCCGTAAGAGGAAGCTCATCCACATCGCGGAATACTCTCTCAATCTTTGTCTTTCCACTCTTTACCTTTGAAAGCACAGACTTAGGAAGCTTGAAATTCTCAAGCTTCTTGTGAAGATTCTCAGCCACAAAGCTGTCAAACTCGTTGTGTCTATAGCTTATAAACGCATCATAATGAAAAACGTTTTGGTCAGACATTTTTTGACTCCTTTATCAGCAGCTAACGGAATAACGGTAACTTGCATGATAATTATACTGTTTTTTATATATAATTTAAACAATTAAAACATTTTAAAATATGCTATAATATGCTGGTATTATTCGTATTAACCTTATTTTCTTAAGAGTGGGGAACCTATGATCAGAAATAACGATTTTACTCTTGAATATATCGGCGACACTCCTTGTCTGCTAACGCATGGTCAAAGCGCAGCAGATAGGAAGAAAAGCTTATTTCTAAATGATACCGGTGTTTTTATCTGGAATTTACTCTCCAAAGATCTGACAATTGAAGAAGTCTTTGATAGTTGCTATGAACACTTTGAGATAGACGAGGCAGATCGTCCTGACGCAAAGCGTTCCATTCAAAGCTTTATGGATTCCCTTTGTTATTCAGGAATGGTTATAGATACTGATTTTTATAAAAAGCTTAAACTCAAGAAATATGTCAGCATGAATATTGCCGGTATCTGCGTAAATCTGTTCGGCAAGGAAGAACTGTTTGATGATAGCTTTATGTCTTTTGCTGATGATGAATACACTTGCTCAGCTGATAAAACCCAGAATATTTATGTCTATCATATTGCACCTGTAATACATAAATCCGGTGAACTGATCATTCGTGATAAAGAGGTCTCCGTTATAAAAACATGTGATAAATATATTCTCATTTTCCCGTTATGGGAGCATGTTGACGAGCTTCATATATCACCGGACGGACAGAAGGTATCTGTTTTTGTTAAAGATACTGATAATGCCAAGGAAGAAGTATTCTGGGCTATTCGTCACGCTTTCCTTTATATGGCAAGAATCCATAACTTATTTGCCATACATTCGGTTTCTGTAGAGTATGATCACAAGGCTCTTCTCTTTTCTGCCGGATCCGGAATCGGCAAAAGTACACATGCAGCGCTTTGGAATAGGTTGTACGGCGTAAGACAGATCAACGGCGATTTGAATTTATTGGGAAAAGGTGATGATGGCAAAATATATGCGTATGGCATGCCATGGTGTGGATCTTCAGGAATCTATGATGCTAAAGCCTATGAGCTTAAAGGAATAGTACTGCTTCGTCAGGATCCCAAGAATTTTGTAAGTCATTTGCAGCCGGAAGCTAAAGCTCTTGCTATTAGGAACCGAATCATCTCTCCGATGTGGAATAGTGAGATGTCCTTAAGCGTTATTCGCTTCGCGCAGGAAGTTAGCGCTGACTATCCTGTATGGAATTACAGCTGCAACACCTCAGATGATGCAGCTGCATTCATAAAGTCCCAAATCGATAGTACAACAGCTTAAGTATTCAGGCGATGCTTTCCATCTCGCTGATTTCCTCATCAGATAACTTACAACAGTTGCCGTTTCTGATAGCATATACTCTATCGCATTGTTTTAATACTGAAGGTCTATGTGTAGTAATAATAGTGGTCCTAGGATATTCATCTGCCATGATATTCTTAAGGACCTCTTTTTCTGTCCATACATCAAGAGCAGAGGTTGCTTCATCCAAAAGAAGTATAGGTGACTGTCTAAGGATTGCTCTGGCAATAGACAACCTCTGGGCCTGTCCCTCTGAAAAGCCACTGCCGTGCTCTCCCATCTCAGTGTTAATGCCTTCAGGAAGTTTCTTGACAAAGTCCCACGCACAAGCCATTTTCAGGGCTTTGATGATCTCGTCATCCGTTGCATCCTTTTTTACATTTCTCATATTTTGAGCTATAGTTCCCGAGAACATTGTATTTCCTTGTGGAACATATGCAAAAAGACTTCTCGTTGCAGCTGTTGCATAGAGACTATCTTCAAGTTTCCCATCACCGGTCGTTATACGCACCTGTCCCTCACCGGGCCTTATTATAGCAAGAAGTAGTCTTAGCATAGTTGTCTTTCCTTCGCCTGAAGGTCCGACAAATGCAACTGTCTCATGAGGATTAGCATTAAATTCAGCCTTGGAAAAGACATTTTCTGCACCTTCGTAAGCAAATGACACATTCCTGGCTTCTACTCCTATTCCCTTACCTGCATGCTCCTGCCCAAATCTTTCAACCTCTTCGGCATTGGAATAATCATCTCTTGGAAGGTCCAGTATGCTTTTAACTCGGTCAGCTGAGTTAAACAAGCTAAGAGACGTTGGTACAAAACTGATAAGATTAGAAACTGAGCCTGTAAGAGAACTTGAAAGGCCTATAAACATGGTCATTGTTCCGTATGTGATAGCTCCGCTCCAAACCTTGTATACGCCCCATGCCTGTGCAGAGTAGGATACAAGCATAGATACAAATGTCAGTATAAAAGTATTGAGCATTGATATCTTCTGGTACTTAAGCGTAGCTTCTGAATATCCTTTTTGAATTTCTTTTAGCCTGTCTATGTGATATGACAGCATATCAAAAGCTTTTATTGTCTGAATATTCGAGAAGGTCTCCTGATGAAAACCGTTCATTCTAGCGGATGCTGACATAGTTCCCATTCCGCTCTTTCTCATCATCTTCATAGAATAGCGCGAACTGATCAGTGTTATCGGGATGCTGGCAAGCGCAAAAATTGCAAATGTCCAATCGTATATGCAAACCATATATAAAGCGGATGCAAATCTGAAAATATAGATTATAAGGTTTGGTACAAGTGTCAAAATTCCTGATGCAATATTGGAAGCGTCACTTCCGCATCTCATAACAAGGTCACCGGAATGATATTTAGACAGGGATTGCCAATCCGTTCGTAATATTCCTTCAAAGATCTGCGCCTTTATCTCATTATTAACCTTAAGACTGATTTTGGTGGAAAGGTAACTTGATATCTGCGAAACACAAGTATTCACTACTGTAAGTACAATCATGATTATAAATGTGCGCAAAAGTTCCCCTGTGCGATGTCCTGTGATTATATCTACCAGGTCTCGTGAATTAAGGCTTGTAAAAAGACCAAGTATTATGCCGGTCATGCCAAGTAAAGTGTATATTACAATAGCGGGTATATGGTTTATTGCATATCCATATATCCACTTGAATATCAATAGCTTGTCTTTTAGCTTTCCTTCTTTAATTTTGTTGAAATAATATCTTATCTTCCCCATATCAAAAAAAGAAGCACCACGTTCATATGTGGTGCTCCAATAAAAATCTTTAATAATTAGTTAAGAGGCTGTACATCTCTTATTTTAAGTTCAGTCATTGTACCACTTGTACCTGATTCACGAATAGCACCGTTTTCACCAACAACTTGGAATATGAAATCTGTCCATTCGTTAGCATTAAGATGTCTATTAACATCAATACGATAAGATGTATCAGATTCTTTTGTTATTGGATACTCAGAACTTCCAAAGCTCTTAATTGGTACTGTTGAATCAATATAGATACTGTATCTCTCACAAGCCTCATTTAATGGATTCTGGAAGTGTACTCTGACGTCTGTATGAGATCCGCCATTGTTGTTATCGTCATTAACCCATGCGTTGGATGGATTCTCAACAGGAGTCCCACTTCCGCCGAAAGTGCCTTCAGCCGTAAATTCGATACCAAGTTCCATTAACTGTGGTGCTTCATAAGTCTTCATTATTTCCCCCCATTAAAATGGATTTTATATCATCCATTTCCTTTTTTTTAATAGTGAAATTATAAAATGATTTATAACAAATAACAATGAAATATCGATAATCTAACAAAATTGTAAGATTGTTATTCCTTAAGAAATTTCCTTATCAGTCGTCTTTGTTAAAAGCACGACAGTTTCAACATGGCTTGTCCAGGGGAACTGGTCCACAGCCACAGCTCTGGTCATCTCGTAGCCGGCGTCCTGAAGTATCTCGAGGTCGCGGGCGAGGGATGTAGGCTTACAGGAGACGTAGATCATGTAACGAACTCCGTAGCCGATGATCTTCTGAAGAGCCTTGGGATTAATGCCGTCACGAGGCGGATCAAGGATGATGAAATCAGGCTTGTCCTCGATCTCATCAAGGACCTTGAGGACATCTCCGCAGATGAACTCGCAGTTATCAAGGTTGTTGAGCTTGGCGTTTTCTCTGGCTGCCTCAACAGCTTCCTCAACGATCTCAACACCGATTATCTTGTTGGCGACAGGAGCCAGGAGCTGGGCAATGGTGCCGGTTCCTGAGTACAGGTCATAGATGACCTCATCCTGACTTATCTTCTTCTGATCATACAGACTTCTGATGTATCCTCTGACCGTAGTATAAAGCACTTCAGCGCTCAAACTGTTAGTCTGGAAGAATGAGAACGGAGTGATCCTGAACTTGAGTCCCAGCAGATACTCATAGAAAAAGTCCTGTCCATAGAGGATCTCCGTGCCCTCATCGATTATGGCATCAGCCAACGAGTCATTCCTGGTATGAAGAATGCCTGCAATTCTGCCTGTAAGATCCAAGGACAAAAGCGCATCGGCAAAGCCTTTAAGATCATGCTCCTCCTGGGTTGTGGTAACAAGATCAACAAGGATATCTCCTGTCTTGACTGCCTTCCTGACAAGGAGGTGCCTGAGGTATCCCACCTGTTTCATTCTGTGGTAGAAAGAGATTTCCTTTCTCTCATACATGGGCGCAAAATAGTCCAGCGTAGCTGAGAGAATGGCCTTGTAATCATCGTCCACGATTCTGCATCCCGAGACCGTTACGATATCATAAAAACTGCCCCTCTTGTGCATACCAAGACAAAGGGGGCCTCCTATAGAGTCGTCACCAAAGGTGAACTCCATTTTATTACGGTACGCAAACTTAACCGGGCTGGTCTTGATGCCTTCCCAGGTAAACTTGCCTTCCTGTCTGTCCATGGCGTGCTTTAAAAGAGTCTTGACCTGCTGTTCCTTGAGGCCAAGCTCCTTGACATAGGGCATGGTGAGATAGCTGCATCCACCGCACTTTCCGAAATGTATGCAGGGACTCTCATGAGCGTCCGGAGATTCCTCAAGGACCTCCACTACTCTTCCCTCAGCCCTGTCCTTTCTCAGCTTGGTGATCTGGACAGATACCTTTTGATCGGGAAGGACACCCTTAACGATGACCTTCCCTTCATTAGTTTCAACAATTCCTTTGTTGGGGAATTCAACTTTCTTTACAATTCCCTCAATAATATCTTTTTTCTTCACAATAAACTTTAGCCTTCTCTGATGAAGTCCTCGTCTTCAAAATCATCTTCGAAATCATCGAAGTCATCATCGTAATAATCATCTTCAAACGCAGGAGTCATATAGCGATATACAAGGAATGAAATAACTGCAACTGCAGAAATTGCTCCAAGTACAGCCAGAATCCAAAGGATCACGTTGGAAGGCTTCTTGGCATTTGCTGCCTCTCTCTTATCCAGGAGCTCGTTAATACGTGTCATTTCAATTATGTCTTCGATTTTAGATTTAACTTCCATTTGTAACCCCTCCATAAAAATTTGTTTGATGTAATCATTATAACATGATATACAGCTTAATTTTTCTTAAGTTTTGCGAAAGCTGCATACATTACTTTTTGTCCCGGCCCATCGAACATTACAGTAACCTTGTAGTCCCTGGGTCCCTGCTCCAATCCTGTAACGGTGCCTTCTCCGTACTTGACATGAGAGACTCTGTCACCGACAACGTAGTCCGGTGTCTCAGCCTTCATAGGCATTCCCTTTGAAATACCTGCCAGCTGTCCCTTGGCGTGGGTCGCTCCGGCGCCGGCGATATATGGCTTATCCGGTACCGCTCTTGGCTTAGTCACCTTAGGCTTGGGCTTGGCCTTTAATTTATAAGTATTGGCCAGCTCTGATTTCCCGTTGTCAAAAGAGCTCTTGGACGCACTCTTGGCAAGTCCCTTAGCAAATGACGGTTTGATTCCGGAATATCCGCCGCCTGCGAAATCATCATCACCGGTATATTCAAAGTCATCATCAATTGACTCTCCGCCGTCATATAAAAATGAAGCTGCGGTAAGTGGCTTGTTGCGATCAAGCATTTCACTCGGGATTTCCTGAACAAACCTCGAAAGACGGTTGTACTGGGTTTCTCCCCTTACCATTCTGCGCCTTGCGGCTGTGAGAGTTAGGTTCTTCTTGGCTCTTGTGATTCCAACGTAAGCAAGTCTTCTCTCTTCCTCGATGCCCTCCGGGTCTGAATCCTCAAACTGAAGTGTCATATAACTCGGGAATACATTCTCTTCCATTCCTGCAAGGTATACATTCTCAAACTCAAGTCCCTTGGCACTGTGAAGTGTCATGAGAAGAACCTTCTCATTGTCCTCACCTATTCTGTCTATATCAGCAACGAGAGCCACTTCTTCCAGGAAGCCTGTAAGAGTAGGCTGTTCAATTTCCTCGTTCTCCTCATAAGCAGCTATCTTGGATATAAGCTCATCCACGTTGGCTGCTCTGTCATTGTCTCCGCTGTCATCATCGTCATCCAAAGTCTTCAGATAGTCCATATATCCGACAACATCAATGACATCCTTAAGAAGTTCCTCAAGAGAATAGCTCTTACTCTTGGTCCTGAAAGCCCTGATCATGGTCACAAAGTCCGTGAGCTTGGCACTTCCACGGGAGATTGTCATGATCTGGTCAGCCTCACACAGAGCCTCAAAGAAGCTTATCTGTCTCTCATCGGCATAGGCCTGAACATTCTCTATTGTAGTAGCACCGATTCCCCTCTTTGGAACATTGATGATCCTCTTGACTGCAATATCATCAAGTCCGCTGTCAATGGTCTTGAGGTATGCCAGAAGATCTTTAATCTCACGTCTTGAATAGAAATTGGTACCACCCACAATATCGTATGGGATACCCTCGTAAACAAAGCGCTCCTCCAAAAGTCTGGACTGAGCATTGGTCCTGTAAAGAACCGCTGTCTCATCGTAGGAAAGCTTGTGATTTCTCTTTAATTTGCCAATCTCAGAGGCAATAAACTCAGCTTCTTCCTGAGCAGTATCAAACTCCCTGAGCTTAACCTTCTCTCCATCCTTGATGTCAGTCCAGAGTGCCTTGTCCTTACGCCCGGAGTTATTGCTTATAACCGCATTGGCAGCATCAAGGATCTGCTGGGTTGATCTGTAGTTCTGCTCGAGCTTGATAACCGTAGCATCAGGATATACCTTCTCAAAGTCAAGGATATTCCTGATATTCGCTCCTCTGAACCTGTAGATACTCTGATCATCATCACCTACTACGCAGAGATTTCTGTACTTGTCAGCAAGAAGCCTTATAAGCTCAAACTGCGCATTATTGGTATCCTGATACTCATCCACCATGATGTACTTGAATCTCTCCTGGTATGAGTCCAGGACGTCAGGATTCTTCCTGAACAGCTCCACGGTCTTCATGATCAGGTCATCAAAATCAAAGGCATTGTTCTTTTTGAGCGCCAGCTGGTACTCAGTATATGCCTTGGAAACTCTTGTCTTGATATAGTCATTGCCCGCCGAGAGTGCATACTCTTCAGGACTTACAAGATTGTCCTTGCACTTGGATATAATGCCCATGATATTCCTGAGCTTGAGCTGCTGAGTCTCCAGCTGAAATCTCTTGCATACATCCTTCATAAGTGCTTTGGAATCATCTGTATCGTAAATTGTGAAATTATTGCTGTAACCTATCTTGTCTGCATATCTTCTTAGCATTCTGGTACAGCTCGAGTGGAAGGTAGAAACCCAGATGCTCTCCGCTCCGAAGCCTACAATCTTATCTACTCTTTCCCTCATCTCACCTGCTGCCTTGTTGGTGAAGGTGATGGCCATAATATTCCAGGGGTTGACTCCGCATTCATCAATCAGGTAAGCCACCCTGTGGGTAAGTACCCTGGTCTTACCGCTTCCTGCACCGGCCAGAATCAGCACCGGTCCGTCAGTTTGCAGCACTGCTTTCTTTTGCTGCGAATTGAGTGTATCGTAAATTCCCATTACTTCTTATCCTTGGTTTTCTTTTCTTTTTTATTGTCCGGCTTATCATCATTTTCTGTCATATTGTCCAGAATCTTCTCTATAAGCAGCTTTTTGACGTAAACGTCATAGCTAAGGAGAGTTATAAATGAAAAAAGACGCATTTTCTTTTGCTCTTCTTCATTGATGTCCGGATCATCAAAGGTCTCCATAGCCCTTTCATATCTCTTGGTGATATCCTCTTTGACGGGATCTAAAGACTCCTCCTGAAGCTGGTACAAGGTCTCGTATATCCTTGAAAGATCGAGCTTGTCCTCTGCCCCATAATATCTGCGCTTTAGGGGTTCTATCAGAGTCTGTATGTCGCTGATCGACAGAATATTCTTGAGATAGTAAATTACTATAAGCAAGATCAGATGATCCTTGGAATACTTCTTCTTAATAGGGGGAGGAAGCAGATCATTCTTGGCATAGTTATTGATCATGGTCTTTGTAAGGATCTTGTCCTCGCCCGGATGACGGGTTGTCTTCTTGAGTCTCTCATCCATAAAAGAAGTCAGCTGATCCATATAAAGATCAATATTTGGTATCTCATCCAGTGAGATCGTATCGATCCTTCCAAGAGAAGCCATTATGCTGTTCAAAAGATCATCATTGTCTATTGTCATCTGTAAGCCTCGTATCTATTCTCAGTTCTTGCTGTCCATAGCCATCTTGCGCATCTCCTGCGCATTGGTTATAACCGCATCAGTGATGGTATCTCCGCCAAGAAGCCTTGCAAGTTCCCTGACACTCGCCTCTTCATCAAGGCCGTAAATGCTTGTAACAGTCCTTCCGTCCTCAAGTCCCTTCTCAATCATGAAATGAGTATCCGCCATGGCTGCTATCTGCGGAAGATGTGTAATACAGATTATCTGGTGCTCTCTTGAGAGCTCTCCAAGCTTCTGAGAAACCTTCCATGCAGTCTTGCCGCTTATTCCGGCGTCAATCTCATCAAAGATGAGCGTACTTATATCGTCCTTGTCAGCGACCACGGTCTTAAGCGCCAGCATGATACGGGAGAGCTCACCACCGCTTGCTATCTGATCCAGCGGACGAAGTGCCTCACCCGGATTGGTTGATATCATAAATTCAACATCATCGTAGCCCCTTGAAGTTATCTTGTCCTCATCACTCTTAACATCAATTTCAAATTTTACATCCAGGAAGTTAAGGTCAACAAGTGCCGCCCGTAGTTTCTCGGATAGCCCCTTTGCTCCCTTCTTCCTCACATCAGAGATCTTCCTGCAGAGCAAAAGAGCTTTTGATTTCTCCTCACTAAGTTCCCTGAGCAGCCCATCTCTGTGTGCTCCGAGATCACTAAGTGCGTCAAGCCTCTTCTGCTTCTCTTCCATGTATTTAAGCACAGCGTCTATGCTTCCGCCGTACTTGTCCTTCAGATGATTGATAGTGTTGAGTCTGTCCTCTGTGGTCCTGAACTTCTCATCATCAAACTCAAGACCGTCTATATAGTCGGAAATTGAATGTCCGAAATCTGTAAGAAGATTCTCAATATCCGAAAGCTGCGACAAAAGATCATCAAGCTCCTCATCATAGGATACAACAGATGACAGCTCTCTCACAGCCCTTCCGATCATATCGGATGCGCTATCTTCACCCTCACCTGAGTTTACCATGGCAGCTGTCTGATAAACCGCCCCCGATATTTTCTGGGCATTTACCATCTTGCGATAGCTGCTCTCCAGCTCCTCATCCTCGCCGGGTACCAGGGCTGCATCTTCAATCTCTCCAAGTTCATACTCTAAAAGTTCCTGCTCCCTGAGCCTTGCGCTCTCATCAATATCGGTCTCCGAAAGCTCTTTTTCCAACTCTTTCATATGCGAATACGAGGTTGTGAGCTCAGCAAAAAGAGCTGCCAGTTCAGCCTCGCAGTAATTGTCAAGAATCTCAATATGCTTTTTCTTGTGGAGAAGCTCCTGATGGTCGTTCTGACCGTGAATATTGATTAGAATACTTGAGATATCCTTCAGCTGTCTTGCTGATACGTTTTCTCCCCCGATCTTCGAAACACTTCTTCCGGGCATGATCTTGCGCTGCATAATAAGTGTTCCGTCTTCCTCAACAGGAATATCCATCTCCTTAAGAAGCTGTCTTTGGAGGTCATTCTCCACCCCAAAAACAAGCTCTACCAGGGCATACTCCTCGCCGGTTCTAATGAGCGAGGCATCTGCCTTACCTCCCAGGGCCAGATTCACACTCCCGATGACAACGGATTTACCTGCACCCGTCTCACCGGTGAGTATGTTAAGTCCCTTTGAAAACTCAATCTCCTGCTCCTTGATAAGAGCAAGATTCTTAACGTGTAAACTATATAACATCTTATCCTCTGTTTAAAACGCTCTTATACTTATCCATGAGCTCTAAAGCTACCTCGTTGGACTTGATCGCCACGAATATTGTATCGTCACCTGCAATGCAGCCAACAATCTCAGGCATATCAAGAGCATCTATTGCTGCAGCAACCGCCATGGCCATACCTGAAACCGTCCTGATAACAAGAAGATTTCCAGCAACGTCCATACTCACATAGCCGGCCTTGATTACGCTTACGTATTTATCATGCATGACTTCAGGGTCTGCAGTGGTATAAACATATTTCTGTCTTCCGTCAGGAGTTACCTGCTTGGTCAGCTTCATCTGCCTGATATCCCTTGAAACCGTAGCCTGGGTAACATCATAGCCAGCTTCTTTTAGAAGTGATGCAAGCTGCTCCTGAGTTTCTACCTCATGGTTGTTGATGAGCTCGATAATCTTGTCATGTCTGTTCTTCTTCATGACAATCTCCTTTCTTATTTCTCAAATTTTTTACTTATGACGTCGAGGAAGCTTACCTTATTCAATCGCAGAATCTTGGTAGTCTTCTTGGACATCTTAATCTCAATCTTATCTCCTGTATTCATCAGGAGTGTTCCGCTGCCATCAAAACTGCTGATGGCCGTCATGGGGCTTCCGTCCCTTCCCGGAAGCAGCTCAACATCTATCTTGGTATTAGGTGAAAAGACAAGGCTCCTGGAATTAAGCGTATGCGGACAAATAGGTGTGACCAGGATCATATTGGCTGACGGCTCAATAATGGGACCTCCGGCCGACATGTTATATCCGGTTGAACCTGTAGGTGTCGACACCACAAGACCGTCTGCATAATAGCTGCAAAGGAACTGATCATTTACATAGATATTGTAACCGATAGTAGCAATGCCCTGATATCTGGTCACAATAATATCATTTAAGGAGTAGTCTTTTTTGCCCTCAAGAGCACCCCTTAACATCATCCTGTCCTCAATCTCGTACCAGCCTTTGAGGATCCTCTCAAGAGCATCGTCTATTCCGCTCTCCTCTACCTCGGCAAGGTATCCCATGGTACCAAGATTTACTCCCACAAGGGGAATGTCCTGATATGCGATACTTCTGGCTGCCTGAAGCATTGTACCGTCTCCGCCAAGAACAATAACAAGATCCGTATCCTCAGGAATAACGCTGAGATGCTTTCTTGTGATAAAGAGCGGGTCATCTTCCTCTCTTTTCTCTTCAGCAATGGTAACTGTCTTGCCACGTTTCTCAAGATAGTGCTTAATGTGTTTGGTAACCTTTAAGTCCTTATCCTTGATCTTGTTGGTAACAATACAAAACTTCTCCATAAGCGCCCCCTATTTAAGCTCTGCCGCTGCCCTTAAGACCGCATCCTCTATGAGCTTATTATTCTCTGCTTCAAAAGAAATACCACTCTTATCAGCCTGTATCTCAGAAAGCTTCTTTTCCCCGTCTGCTTCTGTCAGCTGTTCAACTTCTGCGTTTCTCTCAGGATCCTTTCTGATATGGATCAGATATTCAATATTGCCCTCAGGCCCTTTGATAGGTGAGAAGTCCAGATGAAGAACTTCAAAACCTGCAACCCCCATAAAATCAAATATCCTGTGAACTACTTCAGAATGAACTTCAGGATCTCTTACTACTCCCTTTTTACCGACCTTTTCTTTGCCGGCTTCAAACTGAGGTTTTATCAGACATACCATCTCTGCTCCGTCCTTAAGAAGTCTTCTGGCGGGAAGCAGGATCTTGGTCAGCGAGATAAAAGATACATCACATGATGCAAAATCAAGGTCATCATCTATGTCGTCCCTGACCATATATCTGAAGTTGGTCTTTTCCATGCAGACCACTCTTTCATCGCTTCTAAGCTTCCAGTCAAGCTGTCCGTGTCCCACATCAACGGAATAAACCTTGGCTGCTCCGTTCTGAAGCATACAGTCCGTAAAACCTCCGGTGGAAGCCCCAATATCCATGCACACCTTGCCTTCAAGTGAAAAGCCAAAGTTTTTGACTGCCTTCTCAAGCTTAAGTCCGCCTCTGCTGACGTAGGGAAGTGTATCTCCCTTGACTTCCAGAGAAGTAATCTTGGCTTCCTCGAAGGTTGTGCCGGGTTTATCTTCCCTCTGACCGTTTACAAATACATCTCCGGCCATTATGAGGGCTTTTGCCTTTTCTCTCGATGGAGCAAGGCCTCTGTTTACAAGAAGAACGTCAAGACGCTCTTTATCTTTTGCCATAAATTCTCTTACCTTTGTACTTCGTCAATAATTCTCTCTGCCACTGACTGCGCATCCATTCTGAGTTCCTTGAGGAGCTTGTCTACGCTGCCGTGGGTAATAAACTGATCGGGTATAGCGATGGAAAGGACATTTGCATCAAGTCTCTTTTCATCAATATAGCTTCTCACCTTCTCGCCAAATCCACCTGATGCCACATTCTCTTCCATGGTGACAAAGAGCCTGTGAGTTGCTGCTGCTCTGTGAATGTAATCCGTATCAATAGGTTTAACAAATCTTGTATTTACAAGGGAGCACTTGTATCCTCTGTCCTTGAGGATAAGCCTTACCTCTTCTGCTATCTTGACCATGCTGCCCACAGCAAGAAGGCATATGTCCTTCTCCTCGTAAATAGGCTCACACTTGCCCATTTCGATAGGTGCCCTGAAGTCCTCGAGGCCATCGTATGCATTGCCCCTTGGGTATCTGACTGCTACCGGTGCGTTTAAACCTACCGCAAACTTAAGCATGTCTGACAGTTCCCACTTATTCTTGGGCGCCATTACATGCATGTTTGGCATTGATGACATATATGAAAGATCAAATATACCCTGATGGGTCTCGCCGTCACTTCCAACAAGTCCTGCTCTGTCTATGGCAAAGACCACAGGAAGATTCTGAAGACATACATCCTCCAATATCTGGTCATAGGCTCTCTGAAGGAACGATGAATAAACCGCAAATACCGGCTTGTATCCACCGATAGCAAGACCAGCAGCATATGTAACCGCATGCTCTTCTGCAATTCCGGCATCTACAAATCTGTCAGGGTAAATGTTCCTGAATCTCTTAAGTCCCGTTCCGTCGGCCATGGCTGCCGTAATAGCCACAACCTTGTCATCCCTTGCACCAAGCTTGCACATTACCGTTGAAAAGATATCCTGATAATTAGCAGTGGTTCTGGGATTTCTGGGAAGTCCGTTCTCCACGATAAAAGGTTCGGTTCCATGGAATCTTGCCGGGTGCTTCTCGGCAGGCTCATATCCCTTACCCTTCTTGGTCACAACGTGGATCATAACAGCCTTCTTGACCTTTCTGGCCTCTTTGATGGCGCGCACAAGGCCTGCGGTGTCATGTCCGTTTACAGGTCCAAGATATGTGATACCCAGGTTTTCGAATACCATGCCGGGAACAAAGAGCTGTTTAAAAGAGTTCTTGGCCCTTCTGATGGAATCGACAACCTTGGTGCTGGTACGAAGCTGAGCGTACACATCTTCTTTGAGGTTAAGGTATCCTTGCGCTGTACGAACATTGTTCAGGTACTTGCCCATTCCTCCGACGCTCTCTGAGATAGACATCTCATTGTCGTTTAAGATGATTATATAATTGGTCTCAAGCCTTGACGCATTGTTGAGGGCTTCATAAGCAAGTCCTCCGGTAAGAGACCCGTCGCCGATAACAGAAACAACTGCGTAGTCCTCACCCTTAAGGTCTCTGGCCTTGACCATACCGAGCCCTGCAGAAATAGATGTGGAGCTGTGTCCGGTGTCAAAGCAGTCGGTATCAGACTCACATCTCTTTGGGAAGCCGCTCATACCACCGAATTGGCGAAGCGTATCAAAACCTTCCTTGCGTCCTGTGAGCAACTTGTGTGTATAGGACTGATGTCCTACATCCCATATAATCTTATCTTTTGGCAGATCCAGTGCGATATGAAGAGCCATTGTAAGTTCAACGGCACCAAGATTAGAGGCAAGATGTCCGCCTGTTTTGGAAATCTTGTCGATAAGAAACTCTCTTATTTCGCCGGCAAGCTCAGGGTAATCCTCTCGAGCTATTGCCTTTATATCGCCTGTCTGATTTATCTGATCAAGAAGCATAATTCACTCCAATTAACCTAAGTTATTTCTTTCTGTAAATGAGATATTCAAAGAGTCCCTCAAGAAATGTTCCGCTTTGTCCAAAGCTCTTTAATATCTCCGAAGCCTCATCCGATAGTTCTTTTACCTTCTTTTTGGCTTCATCCATGCCGTTGAGACTGACATAGGTAGTCTTGTCATTCTTAAGGTCCGAACCGATGGGCTTACCAAGCTCAGCAGCATCACCCTCGATATCCAGAATATCGTCCTGAATCTGGAAAGCTATTCCAACATTGCTTCCCATCTTTTCAACCTGTTTGACCTGAGCTTCTGACGCTCCACCTATTATGGCACCTATCATAAGACTGCTCTCAATAAGAGCTCCGGTTTTATTCTCATCGATATAATGAAGCACATCCCGTGCGGTTTCTGTGTCCATATCATGATTGTTCTCGGCACAGATGTCTGCACACTGTCCTCCTACCATGCCGTAAATACCGGCCTTGGTTCCAAGAACGTCTAGGGCTGCAAGATATCTGTTCGATGTATCCCCGTCGTAATAGACCAGCTCTTTTCCAAGAGCCGCACCCTTGATCGCAGTCTCAAAGGCAAGATTAAGAAGTCCGTCTCCTGCCAGAGTTGCCATTCCGGGTCCGTACACCACATGAGTGGTCTTCCTGCCTCGTCTGTATTCGTCATTGTCCATAGCCGGAAGATCGTCATGCACCAGTGAATAGGTGTGGATCATCTCAATTGCCAGCATAAACGGCCTAAGAACGCTGTCATCAGCTTCCTCGCCTGCAAACAGCTTAAACGCCTCAAGCATCATAACAGGACGAAGTCGCTTACCTCCTGCAAGAAGACTGTAGTTCATCGCCTCTATAACAGTACGGGCATAGCCCTCCTCAGCTGGAAGTGCCTTGCCCAGTATATCTTCAAAATAGGCTGCCCTCTTTAAAAGTTCATCCTCTATGGAAATACCGCTCATTTACTCAAAGTCCTCCAAGCTGCCATCTTCGGCGATTTCTTTTACCTTCTGCTCAACGCTCTCAATGGATTCATGACACAGCTTTAAAAGCTCCATGCCTTCCTTGTACTGCGCAAAAGACTCCTCAAGGGAAATATCCTCGTCCTCAAGGGCTTTTATCTTCTCATCAATCGCAGCAAAAGCCTCTTCGATTGTCATTTTTTCTTCTTTTTTCTTAGCTGCCATAAGCGGCTCCTTTTCTCATTAATCCTCCCGGCCTGATAAAAATCCGACCTTGCCAGTTCCTGTGACACTCGTCTTTATAAGACCGTCGCTCACATATACCGAAAGCTCATCCCCTATGCTTACATCCCCGATGCTTTTGACGTTTCTGCCATTTTCATCAGCCACGTAGGAATATCCGGTCTTTAGTCTGTCCAGTGGTGAAAGACCTTTAAGCCTCTCTATATCCACTTCCAGTTCGTGCCTTGCAGCCTTTAATCTCTTTTCCATAAGCATCTTAAGGCTGTCCTGATACTGATCCATCCTAAGGAGCTTGTCCCTGATCTTCCCCATGGGACTTAAGTGCCTGAGGGCCTGTGCATATCTCTTTTCCTCATTGGTCAGACGGCTTATCTTTCTGTCTATCAGGGTTAAAAGAGTGCTCTGATAATCCTCAATATCCTGGATAAATCTGCTGTATTCAAATACCGCTATCTCCGCTGCTGCAGAAGGCGTAGGTGCTCTCCTGTCAGAGACAAAGTCTGCGATTGTAGTATCTGTTTCATGTCCAACTGCTGAAATAATCGGAACGGGGCAATCGAAAATTGCCTGAGCGACAATCTCTTCATTAAACGCCCATAAATCTTCTATAGAACCTCCGCCACGTCCGACGATTATAACATCAGCCTCTGAGCGGGACAAAGTTTCTATCCCCTTTACTATGCTCTCGGCGGCCTTCTCGCCTTGTACTATGGCAGGATAAAGAATGATCTGGATATGAGGGTTTCTCCTAGTAGCAACATTGATAATATCGCGTACCGCAGCCCCTGTTGGTGCCGTCACAACACCGAGAGTTCGTATATACTTAGGAATCGGCTGCTTGTAATCCTCTGAAAACATACCGGATTCCTGTAATCTCTTCTTTAGCTCTTCATATCTCTCATAAAGAACTCCAGCTCCATCCAGTTCAATTCTCCTGGCATAAAGCTGGTATTTACCATCTCTTTCATATACACTTACAGATCCTGTGACCTTGACCTGCTGTCCTTCCTTCATCTCGAAGGTAAGACCTCTGGTCCTGTCAGAGGAAAACATCACGCAGGCTAAAGCAGCACCATTATCCTTGATAGTAAAATATATGTGACCGGATGAATGGTACTTGCAGTTACTCACTTCTCCCTTGACCGTAAGGCTCCTTAGGAGAAAGTCCTGAGTAAACATATTCTTGATGTACGTATTAACCTGTGTGACTGTATATTCACTGCGCAAATTTAGCTAACACTCCATTTACGAAAGCAGGTGAGCCATCCTGACCGTACTTCTTGGCAAGCTCAACAGCCTCGTTAATAGCAACTCCGGTGGGAACCGAATCATCATACTTGATCTCATAGATGGCAAGCCTGATGATGGCAAGATCCACCTTGGCAATCCTGCCTGTATTCCATCCGGTAGTCTCTTTATTTATTGCCTCGTCGATCTCCGGGAGCTTCTCGGCAATCTTCTCGTACTTGTCCCTGATATAATCAGCGTCCTTGGTACTTATCTCTTTGTCAGAGGTCTGGGTAAAGAGCTCCTCCTGCTCTGACATATCTTCCATTGAATTAAATTCAACACGAAAGAGCAGTTCAAAAACCTGCTCCCTAAGTTCTGTTCTGTTCATCATTCACTGTCCTTCTTATGCTTTTGGCATTGTAATGCCGGCAATCCTGATGTTGACATCTGTTACTTCAAGTCCTGTCATATTCTCAACAGAAGCCTTAACACGGGTCTGTGCCTGCTGGCAAGTAGCCGGGATATTAAATCCGTAAGCCATCATAAGCGCCAGATCCACCTTGACCTCACTCTGTCCAACGATAACCTTGGCACCCTTAGACAGATTCTTTCTGCTGACCTTCTCAAGATTTTCACTTGTATAATTACCTGCCATTGCTGAAACGCCATCAACCTCGAGGGCTGCAAGAGCTGCAATTCTGGCAACAACATCATCTGCAATCTTAACTGATCCAACTTCTGCTATTTCTTTTCCCATTTCAGTTCCTTTCATTCTTTCGTGATATACCATATCACTCATTATATCACATCACCCGGCTTTAGAGCCAAAATATAATGGTCCTGGTGTCTTCAAAAGTCGTATATGATACCTGGGACGTATCTCCCTGAAGGAATTCGAATACCCTTCTGTTTGTTATAAGCTCCTCGAAAAGTGAGTCATAAACACTGTCTGTTGCGCACTTTATGGTCACATTCCTGCTTCCATCCTCGTATCTGCGGTCGAACAGATCTCCCACAAGAGCCATCTCCGAAGATGTGAAGTACTCATCCTCTCTGACATAAAAATTGTCATTCATGCTGTTGCATACAGGCATGCGCACTGTGTCAGAGATTGTATGGTTGTGCATTATCTCTGATGTTGTAACATTGAGGTAATCATAATTAACCTCAGGAAGCCTCATAGAATCAGCACTCTCTCCCGAAACCGTCTGATAGGAAGCATCTCCCCATGTCACATCAAGATAATAGTAAGTATTGTTACAAAGGACCAGATTCCAGGCATGCCTTATGCCCTTGTTGTTCTTGGTATTAACTGTACCGGTTACCAAAGTACACTTAACTCCCATCTTGTTAAGAAGGTACTGAGCGGCCTTGGCATAACCGTTGCAAACGCTTCTGCCGTTAATGAACACCGAGCAGATATTCTGATTGTCAGCAGCGTTTATATCATATTCGGTATTGGCTATCAGGTACTCGTACACATACTTGATAAGGTAGTAATCATCATCTGATGAAGGTGCGCCGGCAAGACACAAATGAACCGCATCATTTATCTGTGCCTGCCTTCTCTCTACTTCGTTGGCATCGTAGAGATAATTACCTGTAAAAGATATCTTGGTTATGGTATCTCCAACGGAATAGTTGGTGTACTGATAACCATCCACATAGAAAATCTCGGGATGGTCAGCCATAATATATTCAAAGACCAGCTCCACCGCATCATCGCTGGTGGTAGACACTATAATGTCTTTGGATAGCGTATTCATAACTGTCAGCATCTCAACATACAGGGTCTTGCCTGCATCTGTCAGATGCTCATAAGCATAAAGCCCCTGTTGCTGCTTCTTGAGGGAGGCGATTCCTTCGTCTGTCAGACCGATAGCCACCCTTGCAGCCTTCATGTCCTCATCAAGATCTGCATCAGATGCATTCTTGTACTTGGCTTCAAGAGAAAGATCTGCAGGCTCAGCCTGACTGAGATCCACAGTGGCAGCTTCTTCCTCTGAACTCTCAAGGGTTCCTATGTCAAAAGAGATCTCTTCTGCCTCCTGCTCAGCTTCCTCAGCCGGAACCTCTTCCGGAGCCGTAGCCACGTCAGCAATATCCTCTACGCTTGCAGCCTCAAAAATGTCATCATACTCCATCGGATCCTTGATGCCAAGAGCCTTGAGATAGTCGTCAAAGCTTGCATATCCGCATCCGGACAGAGTAACAGCAGTGACTGCCGTAGCAAGTATAAGAGCAAATCCCCTTTTAATTGTCATGACAGCTTTCTTCAAAAGCGCCCCTCCAAAACTTGTCTTAGTTTTTCTTGAACTCGGAAAGAACAAGCCCCTTGTTTCTCTCCATGGTCATTCCAACGCTCCATTCATTGATGAACAACAGAAGTGGTCTGTCGTGCATATCCTTTATCTTCTTCATGTCTGAGGTTCCTACAAGAGAAGACATGTCGACATCCTCATTGTCAACCCATCTGATGTACTCATAAGGAAGGCTCTCAAGAATGATCTCAACGTTGTACTCACTTTCAAGTCTAAACTTTAATACATCAAACTGCAAGACACCAACTACACCTACGATAATTTCTTCAAGTCCGGTGTTGTACTCCTGGAATATCTGAATGGCACCTTCCTGTGCAATCTGTGTGATACCCTTTACGAACTGCTTACGTTTCATGGTATCAACCTGGCGAACCCTTGCAAAATGCTCGGGAGCAAAGGTAGGGATACCCTCGTATACAACGTTGTCCTTGGGCATGCATACCGTATCTCCGATTGAGAAGATACCCGGATCAAATACGCCCATGATATCACCGGCATATGCCTCTGAAAGGATCTTACGCTCATCAGCCATAAGCTGCTGAGGCTGTGAAAGACGCATTACCTTGCCGCTCTGTACGTGCTTAACTTCCTTGTCTGCATCATATCTTCCGGAACAGATTCTCATAAATGCGACCCTGTCTCTGTGAGCCTTATTCATGTTGGCCTGAATCTTGAAGACAAAGGCTGAGAAATCGTTCTCAAGAGGATCTATCTTGGTTCCGTCTGCAGAAACTCTTCCTGTGGGAGGTGTTGCCATCTTAAGGAAGTGATGTAAAAAGAGCTCTACGCCGAAATTCTGAAGAGCTGATCCGAAAAATACCGGTGTAAGCTGACCTGATCTGACTTTCTCAAGATCATATTCGGCACCTGCTCCGTCTAAAAGCTCGATCTCGCCTGTGAGCTTATCAAAAGCATCCTGCCCGATCTCTGAGTCGATCATGTCCTTCTCGTTCATGGAAATGATTGTCTCTTTTCCTTCCTTGGTACCCTTCTGGGTCTCGGAGAAAGTAACAATGTGTCCCTCTCTTCTGTCATAGATGCCCTTGAAGTTCTTACCCGAGCCGATAGGCCAGTTCATTGGGCATGTTGCAATACCAAGGTTATTCTCGATATCATCAAGAAGATCAAAGGTATCCATTGCATCTCTGTCCAGCTTGTTGATGAAGGTAAAGATCGGAATATGGCTCATCGCGCAGACTTTGAAAAGCTTTCTGGTCTGAGCCTCTACACCCTTACTGGCATCAATTACCATGACCGCTGAGTCCGCAGCCATAAGTGTTCTGTATGTATCCTCAGAGAAATCCTGGTGTCCGGGTGTATCAAGGATATTGATGCAGCATCCTTCAAAATTAAACTGAAGAACCGATGAAGTAACAGAGATACCTCTCTGCTTCTCAATCTCCATCCAGTCAGAAACAGCGTGTCTTGCTGTTGCCTTACCCTTTACAGATCCCGCCATATTAATAGCTCCACCATAAAGAAGGAACTTCTCGGTAAGAGTAGTCTTACCTGCATCCGGGTGAGAAATTATGGCAAAGGTTCTTCTTTTATTGATTTCGTTAATTACATCTTTAGAATTACTCATTATTATGTCCCTTATTACCTAAAACGAGGGGCTGCGAAAACTATGTTTGTCGCCCCAAGAAGACAAACATAGTTTTCAGCAGCCCCGTATTATGTCATTACAGTAGATTACTGTGCACAATCCTTAATGGAGAAACTAATACGTCCCATCTTGTCCTTGCCAAGGCATACAACCTTAACAGTGTCACCAAGTGTAAGAACGTCCTCAACGTGCTCAATTCTCTCCTTGGAGATCTTGCTGATGTGAACCATTCCCTCCTTGCCGGGAGCAAACTCTACGAATGCACCGAATTCCTTGATGCTTACAACCTTACCTGTGAATACCTGACCTTTCTCGAAATCTGTAACGATGGTCTTAACCATTTCTACAGCCTTCTCGATCATAGCCTTGTCCTCACCGCAAACTGAAACCTTGCCATCGTCTGTGATATCGATCTTAACGCCAGTTCTTGCAATGATCTCGTTGATTGTCTTACCTCTCTGACCAACAACATCACCGATCTTCTCAGGATCGATCTGGAGAGATACGATCTTAGGAGCGTACTGTGAAACCTCAGCACGAGGAGCAGCGATAGCCTTGCTCATGCACTCATCCATGATGAAGAATCTAGCCTCACGGCACTGTGCAATAGCTGTCTCAACGATAGGCTTTGTAAGACCATGGATCTTGATATCCATCTGAATTGCTGTGATACCGTCCTTAGTTCCTGTTACCTTGAAGTCCATGTCTCCGAAGAAGTCCTCAAGACCCTGGATATCTGTAAGAACTACGAAATCGTCATCTGTATCGCCTGTTACAAGACCGCAGCTGATACCGGCAACCATCTTCTTGATAGGAACACCTGCTGCCATAAGTGACATGCAAGATGCACATGTTGAAGCCATTGATGTTGATCCGTTTGACTCAAATGTCTCTGATACTGCACGGATTGCATATGGGAACTCCTCAACGCTTGGAAGAACAGGAAGAAGTGCTCTCTCTGCAAGTGCACCGTGTCCGATCTCTCTACGTCCGGGTCCTCTTGAAACCTTAGTCTCACCTACTGAATAAGCAGGGAAGTTGTACTGGTGTACATATCTCTTATCTGCAGCAAATGCATCAAGACCCTCTACCTTCTGAGCCTCTGAAAGAGGTGCAAGAGTTACAACGTCACAGATCTGTGTCTGTCCACGTGTGAACATAGCACTTCCGTGTACTCTTGGGATAAGGTCAACCTCAGCTGCAAGAGGTCTGATCTGCTTGATCTCACGTCCGTCAGGTCTCTTGTGATCCTTGAGGATCATCTTACGAACGGTCTTCTTCTCATACTGATAAATAGCCTCACCAAGGATTGCAAGCCACTCTTCGTTGTCTGCAAACTTCTCTGTAAGTCTGTCTGTAATCTCTGCAATGTTTCCTTCTCTTGTCTGCTTGTCATCAGTGAAGACTGCCTTCTCCATCTCCTCAGGAGGAACAACTTCCTTGATTGCAGCAAAGAGCTCTTCAGGAACTGCGCAGCTTGTGTACTCGTGCTTGGGCTTACCAACCTCAGCTACGATGCCCTTGAAGAATTCGATAAGCTGAAGGTTCACATCGTGAGCCTTGTAGATAGCTTCCTTCATCTTCTCCTCAGGGATCTCATTGGCACCGGCCTCGATCATGATAACCTTCTGACCTACAGATGCAACTGTAAGCTTGAGGTCACCGGTGTTCCACTGTTCCTGAGTAGGGTTAACGATAAGCTCGCCATCGATCATACCCATCTGTGTCATAGCGCAAGGGCCATCAAACGGGATATCTGAAATAGAAACTGAAACAGATGCGCCCAGCATAGCTACAAGCTCAGGTCTGCACTGGGGATCTACTGACATAACCATAGTCTCGATTGTAACGTCGTTACGATAATCCTTAGGGAAAAGAGGTCTCATAGGACGATCGATTACACGGCTTGTAAGGATAGCGTTCTCAGATGGCTTACCCTCTCTCTTGTTGTATCCTCCGGGGAATTTACCAACTGCGTAGAACTTCTCACCGTACTCTACTGAAAGTGGGAAGAAATCAATTCCATCTCTTGGCTTAGCTGATGCTGTAGCTGTGCAGAGAACAGTTGTATCTCCGTACTGCATGAATGCGCATCCGTTTGCCTGCTTACCTACCTTGCCAATCTCAACCTTAAGTGTACGACCAGCCAGTTCCATTGAATAAGTTTTTACCATTTTTTCTCCTTCTGCTCATCCGCCTTCCCTCATCCACAGCCAAAAAGCTCAGCCGTACTTCGGGTGCGTGTGCATTTAAACATGTTTACTCTTCTATAGAAAAGCGCTAAAAAAGCGCAAATTCTCATAAACGTAGAAAAGCGGAATAAGCCGACGTTAATCAGCCATATCCCGCCTTTGCAGTCAATAATTACTTTCTCAGACCAAGATCAGCGATGAGCTTACGATAAGCCTCGATGTCCTTCTTCTTGAGGTATCCAAGAAGGCTACGTCTCTGACCAACCATCTTAAGAAGACCTCTTCTTGAGTGGTGATCCTTAGGATTCTTCTGAAGGTGCTCGTTGAGCTCCTGAATTCTCTCTGTGAGGATTGCTACCTGAACCTCAGGTGATCCTGTGTCGCCGGCCTTTCTGGCAAACTTGTTGATAACTTCTGTTTTCTTCTCTTTTGTGATCATTTTCTTCTCCTTTTAAATCTTTAATCCTGAATTCGCCTGTTACCAAGGTCCGGTTGGAGTGTCCATGACCGTTAGTAAAGGTCGTTTCTGTTACTGTTGCAAGAAGTGACTTTGCAACCAATTTATGTTAGCATACAAAGTCTTTTGTGTAAAGCCTTATCTTTTTTTAAGGTAAAAATAGCTGCCCCGATCATTAACAAAGCCCATCCCATGCTTATCACATAAGATATCTTCTGAACCGCAGTCTTCCTGTAAGTCACCATGATGTGGCCGATGCCTTCTCCATCCTCAGGCATATACACCCTGACAAGGCCGTTATAACTGTCAGCAAGTGTAACCTTAAGTTCCTGAGTAGGATTCATATTTTCATCCACCAGATACGCCCTGTAGCCGTAATAATATACGTAAGGTACATCATAATACTCTTTTGAAAGATCAACCCATACCTCGTAGTACTTGTCATAATCGTGCTTAAAGCCATCGGCACTTGAACCGTCATTGGCCCTTGAGGTATCAGGATCTTTACATTCTGTGGGCTCGCACTCTTTCGGCACCCATTCGCCTCCGGATACATTCCAGTCTTTTTCAAGCAGTTCATAGGAAGCAGTTAATCTCTTAAAGCTTCCAACATCATAAAACTGCGGATTGTTGTACAGATTCATGACGAGGATCAGCGCAAGGCAGATTGCAAGTGGAATAACTCCTGTAGCTCTTTTGTCCTCCAAAAAGGCCGGTGTGGATACAGCAAACACCTCCCGGATCATCATTACCACAAATATAATCATTGTAATTGTCATTACAAAGATAAATCTCTGTGTTCTCTCAAAGAAGCTGAACACTTCACCAAATCCGCTAAGCCAAAGAGTTTTGGAGCATGTCATCACTATAATGACAACGTTTGTCGCAAAAAGGCTCCAGACATCGAGCCCCATTTTTCTGCGCTTTATCACCAGGATCACAAAGGCGATGACTGAAAGGAAGAACAGAATACTAAGAGGCAGTCCGATCTGTCTTTTGACAAGGGCTTCAAAGCTCAGAATATGCTCCAGCACATCACAGTTTACTTCAACCAGAACCTTGGGTGTAAACTTTGTAACCTGCTCTACAGCAGGGAGCCAGTAGGCAGTAGTGAAAACAACTCCCACCATGCTCCATCCGATTATCTTAGCAATCCTTCCGGGATTTTTGAAGATTACCTTAATATGAACCAGAACTATGATGACCATAGCCACCACAACAGTAAAGAATATTAAATGGTGTGAAAGAACCAGTGTGACTACACCGATGCAGTATTCGATATATCCTTTCCTGTCACCCTCAAGGGCGCCAAGAAGTCCTATGATTGTCAGGGGAATAGCCAGATACGCTATCAGATGCGGAAGTCCGGCTCCATAAATAAGATTTTCATAATTGATCCAGCTGCCCATTATCAGAACTTCACCCACAAGTGCAGCGAATCTGTTCCCTGAAATCTTATACAAAAGCCTGTAGGAAGTGATTCCTCCTGCTGCGATCAGCAGAAATAAAACCACCTTTGTTGCCACCATGGGGTCCGCTCCCAAAAAAGCAGCAAAAGCAATCGGATAGAAAAAGAAATCCGGATAAAAAAGGCCGACGCCATATCCATAATGCAGCATATGCATAGGTCTTACCTTGGGAGGAAATATCCCCTCCTGCATAGACTGAATAAGAGTAAGTATTCGAGAATACTGAAAATCAATCTCAGCACCTGCCACAAGCCCCTTAGGAATGAAAGGAAGCCAGAAACACAGAATACTTATACAGATAATAAGATAAATCAAGCCATCTTCTTTCAGGAACTTCTTAATCTTTTCCCCCATAATTAACTCCCCCGGTTAATTTCTAGAATTTATTAAGTCGCTGTTTATTTGTGCCTTGAGCATGTCTAAATTATCAAATTTCATTTCGGGTCTGACAAACCTTAATAGCTCAACCTCTATAAATTCCCCATAGGCATCGCCATCATAGTCATAAATGTAGGTTTCGACTCCGACTTTTTCCTTCTCGGAAATAGTAGGTTTTCTGCCGATATTGGTCATTCCATCGTACACCTTACCGCCCAGATGTACCTTACTGGAGTACACTCCAAAGGGAGGAAGGAGCTTATCCTCCGGCGGAAGTATGTTCACTGTCGGAATTCCGATGGTGTGACCGATATGCCTTCCGTGCTCCACTATTCCGCTGACGCTGTAGTAGCTTCCAAGGAGCCTTTCTGCCATGACCATATTACCGTCGGCAACTTCATTCCTGACCCTCGTTGAACTGACCTCTGCGCCGTCCATTCTGACCTTATCAATAAGAGCCAGTTCGTAAAAGAGCTCTCCCGCAAGGCTCTTTAACAGATACTGATCACCTCTTCCGCCTGCCCCAAAGGTTACATCAGTGCCTGCAGCTATATAATCGGCATTAATCTGTCCCACAAGAATACGCCTCACAAAATCTTCGGGCTCTGTAGCAGCAGTCTGCTCCGTAAGCGGAAATTCTATGAGTATATCAATGCCGAGCTTTTTAAACTCTCTTCTCTTCTCATCCTTCGTAAAAAGCTGACGTACAGTGTGTCCCGTAAAGAACTCCTCAGGGGACGGATCAAAGGTAAAGACAACGCTCTTAAGACCATCCTTTTTCTGTTCCAAAATGTATTTAAGGAGCTTCTTGTGACCCAGATGCACACCGTCAAACTTACCGATGGCCACAGCGCTTTTACCGTCTATATGAAACTTGGTTGTTCCTGTAATTATCTCCATTTATAAATATCTTCCGAATTGATCTGTAATACTATTATACTTCATAAAAGAACTTTTCTACATTAAAAAGCTTTGTTCTCTCGCTGTAAGTATATATTCCGAAGAAGGTATCGTCTTCGGAATATACCCTGAAGGAATTTCCGTCCTTAAACATTTCCTCATCGTACTCAGTGTCATTGACCCCGGCAGGATCTTCATTGAGAACATTGTCTCTTCTGAAGCTGTTTCCGTTCTCCAAAAGCTTTCTTGCAGAGTCTTTTACATGTATCTTATCAAGATCTCTGAAAATGTACTCAGGAGATTCGATGACATCATCGAGAGTCCCGGCGTCTCTGAGCTGCTCTACCTGAGAAAGTGTAACAGCACTGTCCAGAGAAAACGCACCGACACGGGTTCTTGTAAGATGCTGCATTGCTGCTCCGCATCCAAGGCGAAGGCCTATGTCGTGACACAATGTCCTTATATATGTTCCCTTGGAGCACTTGATCTCCATGGTAAAGATATGATCGGATTCAAGATGTGAATCATCCAGGATCGTTATGGCATCTATATGTATCCTGCGGGCTTTTCTCTCAACTTCTATGCCCTCTCTGGCAAGCTCATAGAGCTTTTTGCCGTTCTGCTTGATCGCAGAAAACATAGGGGGAATCTGGTCGTAATCTCCGACAAAGGCTTTAACTGCATCTCGCAGCTCTTCCCTCGTCACATTTACATCCTGTGTCTCAAGAACCTGTCCGGACATATCCTGAGTGTCAGTTGTTACACCAAGTCTGCACACAGCGATATACTCCTTGTCATGATCTGTGAGCATCTCAACAAGCTTGGTTCCTGTTCCAAGGCATACCACAAGAACACCTACGGCATCAGGATCAAGAGTTCCTGTATGTCCTATCTTCTTTTGCTTAAAGATTCCCCTTAGCTTGGCCACCACATCATTGGATGTAAAGCCCTGTTCTTTATAAATATTTATAAGTCCATTATATCTGTTTTGCATAGTTCCTCATAGCATAAAAGGCAAGTGGTACCACTTGCCTCATTTTATTCATTGTATAACTGTTTGTGAATATATTTGGTAATGTTGTTGATCACATCGTGGCTTGTTCCGCACACAGTGCAACCTGATGCTCTAACATGTCCGCCGCCGCCAAACATCTCTGCAACAGAAGCCACATTGACAGCTCCGTTACTGCGAAGACTCACCTTGTATTCAAGGGGTGCGAGCTCGTACATGAATATAGCGCAATCTGCTCCTATTGTAAGAAGCAGCTGATTAACTATTCCGTCCAGATCATTGCTTCCTACTCCGTAGAACTCCATTGTCTGTTTGGAAACAACAGAAACAATGCATCTTCCATCCATAAGCAGGATGCTCTCCAAAAGAGCTCTTCCGAGAATCTGATTCTGGATATAGGTCTTTTCATAGAAAACATGATCTATGAGGCTGCCAAAATCAAAGCCATAGGAAATAAGTTCTGCAGCGACCTTCATAGTCTTAGGCGATGTGTTGTTGTATTTGAACACACCTGTATCTGTCACCATTCCCATATAAAGAGACTTGGCAATTTCTACGTCAATCTTATCCGGATCGATTACGTCAAATACCAGTTCACATGCTGAACTTGCAGTCGGCACTATATAATTCTCGTCGCCGCTTCCCGTATTACTCACATGATGGTCAATATTAACCGTTCTCTTCGCTGCATCAAAATATTTTTCTGCATCTCCGATCCTGTCCTTGGAACAGTCCAGAACAAAGAAAAGATCGTATGAATCAACATCAGTGACAAAGTCACTTTTTACATCATCGATATCTTTGATAATTCTGTATTCCGGAGGAATTGTTTCAAGGAAGACATCGCATCTGGCCTGGGGATAATTCTTTTTAAGATAAAGATACAATCCCATGCAGGATCCGATACAGTCGCCGTCAGGTCTGATGTGGCCACTTATTCCGATTGTCTTAGCATTACCAATCAGCTGGTCAATCTTCATTCTTCCTCCTGATCCTCAGTGGATTCCTCTTCATCAAGGCTCTCTCCGCGAGCAAGTCTTGCCTCGTTATCCTTGGCAGTAACTTCATCAATCTTCTTGGACATATTGATTGCATACTCGATGGAGTCATCCATGATAAAGCGGAGCTCCGGTGTGTATCTCATGTTCAGTTCCTTGGCAAGGGTTGAACGAATGTATCCCGAAGCAGACTTAAGTCCCTCCTGGGTTCTTGCTCTGTCCTCTTCGTTGCCCATTACGGTAACCCATACCTTACAGGTCTTAAGGTCAGGTGCAACCTCTACATCCATTACGGATGTAAAGGGGCTTATCCTCGGATCCTTGCTATAACGGATTGCCTCGGAAATGACCTTCATAACCTCACCGTTTATTCTTCTGTTTTTATTGCTGTTTTTTCTCATTCTGTAACCTCAGTGGTCAGGTACGAGGTACCTCAACCATCTCATAAGCTTCTACCCTGTCTCCTTCATGGATCTGGTCAAAGCCGTCAAATACAAGACCGCACTCGAAGCCTTCCTTAACTTCCTTAACGTCGTCCTTGAATCTCTTAAGTGAACCAAGGTCTCCCTCGAAGATCATGTCGTCTTCTCTGTAGATACGTACCTTGCAATCCTTCTTGATGACACCGTCCTTGACAAATGCACCGGCGATGTTACCAACCTTGGATGCCTTGAATATCTGACGAACTTCTGCGTGTCCTGTAACTCTCTCTTCGTAGATAGGAGCAAGCATACCCTTCATAGCATACTCAATCTCCTCAATTGCCTGATAGATAACCTTGTAAAGCTTGATCTCTACGCCTTCGTGCTCAGCCATGCTCTTGGCTGTTGCATCAGGACGAACATCAAATCCGATGATGATAGCATTTGATGCTGCAGCAAGGGTTACATCAGACTCATTGATGGCACCAACGCCACCGTGAATAACCTTAACAACAACTTCCTCGTTGGAAAGCTTAAGAAGACTCTGCTTGAGGGCCTCTACGCTACCCTGTACATCGGCCTTGATGATGATGTTGAGTTCCTGAAGTCTTCCTTCCTCAATCTTGGAGTAAAGATCATCAAGTGACATCTTAGCCTTAGTCTCTTCAATAAGGTCTTTCTTGTGCTGCTGAAGGTATGTGTTTGCATACTGCTTAGCTTCTTTATCTGTCTCGTGTCCAAGGAATACCTCACCGGCATTTGGAACATCTGAAAGACCAAGGATCTCAACAGGCTGTGAAGGACGAGCTTCCTTAAGCTTGTTGCCCTTATCATCAACCATGGCTCTAACCTTACCCGAGCTTGCTCCGGCAGAAATAAAGTCACCTACGTGAAGTGTTCCCTTCTGAACAAGAACGTTAGCTACAGGACCACGGCCCTTATCAAGTCTTGCCTCGAGGACAAGTCCTCTTGCCTCTCTGTCAGGATTAGCCTTGAGCTCAAGGATGTCTGCTGTAAGGATAATGGTCTCAAGGAGGTCCTCGATACCTTCGCCTGATTTAGCAGAAACAGGTACGAACTCAGTTGTTCCGCCCCAGTCTGTGGATACAAGACCATACTCTGTCATCTCCTGCTTAACGCGGTCGATGTTGGCATTGGGCTTATCAATCTTGTTTACGGCAACGATGATCTCAACCTCTGCAGCCTTGGCATGGTTGATAGCCTCTACTGTCTGAGGCATTACACCGTCATCGGCAGCAACTACAAGTACTGCGATATCTGTTGAATTGGCACCGCGCATACGCATTGCTGTGAATGCCTCATGACCGGGAGTATCAAGGAATGTGATCTTCTGATCATGAACAGATACTGTATAAGCACCGATTCTCTGTGTGATTCCGCCTGCCTCTCTGTCTGTAACGGATGTCTTACGGATAGCATCAAGGAGTGATGTTTTACCGTGGTCAACGTGACCCATTACGCAGACAACAGGAGGTCTCTTCTTGAGTGTCTCAGGTGCATCGTCTTCTTCCTTAAGAAGTTCTTCGATAACGTCTACAGGAATCTCCTTCTCGCAAAGGATATCATAATCTGCTGCGATATTCTCAGCATCCTCATAGCTAAGCTCTGTGTTAACAGTTGAAATCTGACCTGCCATGAAGAGCTTCTTGATGATAACAGAAGGCTGCATCTTCATCTTCTCAGCAAGCTCTTTGATGGAAACCTTCTCAGGAATTGTAATAACCTTGATCTGCTCCTCAGGCTCCTCTACCTTCTTAACTTCAGGCTTGATGAATCTGCCGACTCTCTTGCTTCTTGGCATCATCTCTTCCTGCTCAAGAGCAAAGTCCTTCTTGTTTCTCTTATCCTTATCCTGGTTCTGACGGCGTCTCTGATCATGTCCGCCCTCAGGTCTGTCAGCTGCGCCATCAAAGCCGCCTCTCTGGCCACCCTTGTTGTCGTTCTTGCCGCCAAATCTGTTGTCCTTGCCGCCGAACTTTCCACCGCCGTTTGAAGGGCCGCGGTCATTTCTGTCGTTTCTATCGTTTCTGTCGTTTCTTCCGCCCTGGAATGCAGGTCTGTCGCCTCTCTGAGAATTTCTGTTGTCTCTGTTATCCCTGCCATCCCTGTTATCTCTATTGTCTCTGTTGTCTCTGTTATCCCTTCCCTGTGCAGGTGCTGCAGGTCTTGAAGGTGCCTGCTGTGCAGGTCTTGCAGGTGCCTGCTGCTGAGCAGGTGCACTCTGCTGAACAGGTGCTGTGTTCTGTACAGGTGCTGTCTGTGCCTCGGTAACCGGTGCTTCCTTCTTGGGAGCGGGCTTAGGCTGCACTGACTTATTGATAGGCTGGTTGTAGCTCTCCATCTGTGATGGTGCTGTCAGAGGCTTGATAGGACGATATGTATTCTGAGCCTGAGCAAATGTAGGTCTTCTCTGTCCCTGACCGTTACCGCCCTGGTTTCTGTTGTCACGGTTTCTGTTTCCGAAATCCCTGTTTCCGTTTCCGCCCTGCTGGCTCTGACCGCCTCTCTGGGAATTGTTGTTGTTTGTAACAACAATGATCTTCTTCTTTTTCTTAACAGGTGCCTGGTCAGAAGCCTTGGGAGCCTGATTCTCAGGCTCTTTTGCAGCCTCTTTCTTAGGCTCTGCAGCCTTGGGAGCTTCCTCTGCCTTTGGTGCTTCTACAGCCTTCTTTGGCTTCTCTGCAGAAGCGCTCTTTTCCTCAGTCTTACCAAATTTCTTTCTGGCAACCTCAGCATCTGTCTCTTCTATTGAACTGTTAGAGCGTTTTGCTTCTATTCCTTTTTCCTGCAAAAAAGCTATCAGCTCTTTTGCCTCGCATCCAAGCTCTCCCGCAAGTTCGGATATTTTAATTTTTGCCATTCGCATTTCCTCCACTTGTTTCTTCGAGTAAGTTCTTCCGAAGTGACTCAGACAGACCTTTGTCCGTTATTGCCAGACTAGTTCGAACATCCTTACCAATTGCATGTCCCAGTTTTTCCATGTCTCCAAAGAAAACTATCGGGACGTTATAATACTTACACTTATCGCTAAACTGTTTGGTGGTATTCTCCGATGCATCTTCTGCAACGATGACCAAACAGGCCTTTCTTTTGCGGATCGCATCCATCACGGCTGTTTCCCCGCTTTTAACTTTACCTGCTCTCATACAAAGACCAAGCAAAGAATAAACCTTATTTAAATCCAACTTTAGCCAAGCTCCTTTTCCATTCGCTCAAGCACGTCTGTCGGTATATGCGACTTCAGTGATCTCTCCAGGCCTCTGTTCTTAACTGCCTTTTTCAGGCATTCGGCATTGCAGCATATATATGCTCCTCTGCCATTGGCCCTTCCGGTGGTATCAAGAAGTATCTCATCTTCAGGTGTCTTGATGACCCTGATCAGTTCCTTCTTTTCCTTCATCTCACCACAGCCGACACATTTTCTCATGGGAATTTTCTTTTGCATGTATTCTCCAATCGAAGTGCGAGTTACTCCTCAGCGCCCTCTTCAGGTGCCTCTTCGTATTCTTCCTCGTACTCGCCCTCATACTCCTCATCGTACTCATCTTCATCATCGAGGTAGTCTTCCATACGGAATCCGGGTGCATCCTTAGCGTGTGTCTCATCCTTGATATCGATCTTGTAGCCTGTAAGTCTTGCTGCAAGTCTTGCATTCTGACCTTCCTTACCGATGGCAAGTGAAAGCTGATAATCAGGAACAACAACCTTGGCACTCTTCTCCTCAGGATCAGCAAATACTGCTACGATCTTGGCAGGTGAAAGAGCATTCTGAATGAGGTTACCGGGGTTCTCATCCCAGTTGATAACGTCGATCTTCTCGCCGCCGAGCTCATCAACAATGAGGTTAACTCTGCTTCCGTTAACACCTACGCATGCGCCAACCGCATCTACATTAGGATCCTTGGAATAAACAGCAATCTTTGTACGGCTTCCTGCTTCTCTTGCAATTGACTTGATCTCAACAGTACCGTCCTGGATCTCAGCAACTTCCTGCTCGAAGAGTCTCTTTACAAGATCGGGGTGTGTACGGGATACAAGAATCCTTGGTCCCTTTGAACCGTTCTTAACTTCAAGTACATATACTCTAAGACGCTGTGTAGGTCTGTAAACCTCAGTCTTAACCTGCTCATTCTCATTGAGGATCGCATCTGCTCTTCCAAGGTTGATAGAGATGTTCTTACCGATGAATCTCTGAACAACACCTGTTACGATGTCATGCTCCTTCTCGAAGTACTCATTATAGATAGCGCCACGCTCCTCCTCACGGATCTTCTGAAGGATAACGTTCTTGGCGTTCTGTGTTGCGATACGTCCAAACTCCTTGGAATTGAGAGATACAGGAACGATATCTCCAACCTTGGCTTTCTTGGTAATCTTCTTGGCATCGTCAAGTGAGATCTCAAGGTTAGGATCCATTACATCATCTGCAGTTTCAACAACTTCCTTGTCTGCGTAGCACTTGAAATCGCAGCTCTCTCTGTCAACTTCTACTCTGATGTTCTCAGCCTTGCCGAAGTTGTTCTTGCATGCTGTGATAAGAGAGTTCTCAATAGCATCAAAAAGTGAATCCTTGCTGATGTTCTTCTCTTTCTCAAGTAGCTCAAGGGCATCCATTAATTCTTTACTCATCGTAATCTCCATTTCCGTCCGGATCAAAAATCCAGAGCAAGCTTAATAACTGATATCTCTTTTCTTATAAAAGTTTCGTCTTCATTATTTATAGTTACGGTAACCGTTGAGTCATCAAAGCTCTTCAGTGTACCGGCAAACTCCTTAACTCCGTCTCTTGGTTTAAAGAGTTTAAGCTCAACATCCTGACCGATGCTGTTCGCAAAGTGCCTGTCCTTCTTGAGCTGTCTGCCAAGTCCGGGACTGCTGACCTCCAAGGTGTAAGCTTCCTCAATAAAGTCATCTGCATCAAGCGCATCGGAAAGTGCGTGGTTTACATCGACACAGTCATTGATGTTGACGCCGCCTTCCTTGTCAATGTAGGCTCTGAGGTACCATTCCCCTGCCTCTTTGACGTACTCGACATCGTAGACCTTAACACCGTACTTCTCGCAGATTGGTGCGAGCATTGCTTCAGTCTTTGCTTCAATTTCGCTTTTCTTCATTATTCTATTCCTCATATGTGTTATGCCTTTTTGGGCATAAATAAAGTGGGCTCTGCTCAAGCCCACTTACAATTTACATGTAGACAATACCATGTTTATGCGATTTCGTCAAGGGTTTTTCAGTATTTAACCCATGCCGTGTAGAGAAACTGCAGATTTTCGTATTTACTATCCGCCTCAAACACTGATAAATAGCCGTTGTGCTTAACTATAACATAATAATTAAAGGTAGCATCTCCATCCGAATAAACCATCCCGGGATATGCAATCATCATCCTGTTGCCCTGAATGTACTCAACATTACTGTCGTTAGCAAGGAATCTGTAGCCGTTTGAATTATTGTCATTTATATCATAGCCAAGTTCGTTCAGGCGAATGCTGAGAGTTCCGCCCAGTCCGTTTTGATCTTTTACATATGTATATTCTCCGGCAAATTCATCAATGAGCATTGTAAAAGCTTCAGTGCCGTCATTCTTTACAGGCTCTTTTCTCGTATCAGGATAATTGATATCGTTTTCAGCGACTTTCTCAGCCCACTCCAGCTTTGTAGGCACATCCAGTATCTCTTTTGCCAGAGCCTCATACTCTTCCATTGTGATGTTCTTGTCGCGGAAAATAAACTCACTGTCGTGATCATATAAGTCGTACTCATTATCCCAGTACATAGCAGCCAGCTGGAAGGAATCCTCAATCTCACCCTTTCCGTTGTATTTGTCCAGGGTATAGGTCTGTCTTCCGCCATGGGTCGTATCGCTGTGAACAACGTAAGTTGAACCTTCATACTCTGCATGGTCAAGCCTGAACGCTGTACCGTCTCCCTCTGCAAGGACATAAACTTTACCGTCTCTCGCATCAAGATACATTCCGCCGTTTGCTCCTGTAAGAATCAGCTCATTCTCACCGTCGTTGTCAAGATCGATCCTCTCATCGCTGACAGTGACATTATCCCAGTCCTCAGGATCATGTGGGAGATCCGAATACATAAAGGTATCTTCTGTTCCATCTTCGCTTATGCGGATTGCAGGAATTTCATCGTCTATAAAAGCCTTAAACAACTCCTCGTTTTCATCGGAATCTACACTTGAATCTGCTTTTGAATCAGCTTCTGCAGAAACATCTGTATCTGAGTTTTCTTCTGCATCGGTATCTTCTACAGCAACGCTGCTCTGCTCCTTAGAGGCAGCTTCGGCGCTGATGCTGTCAGAGCTTTCTGTCTCTGCATAACCAAGCTCTGCCGGTGCTCCGTCCTCACATGCGCATAATCCCATAGCTGCAACCAATACAGTTGATACAGCCAAAACTTTCTTCACTCTTTTCATAAATCTCTCCCTGGTTATTTATTTCTTTTCACCGAATTGCAGATTTCCCTCAAGCACAGGAACCTTACTTGCATAAAAAGAGAATTCTCCGCTATCCAGCAGATTCCCCGCATCATCAGTTACTCTGATATCAAATACCAGAATGTGCTTGCCTGTCTTGAGTTTCATGCACTCGCAGTATATGTATTCTGTATTCACCGCCGGTAAAAGAAAATTAAGATTAGCCGATACGGTTGTGACGTAATATCCGCTCATACTTCCGGTTGCGCCTGCCATTGCATCAACAAAGGACAGCAGCGCTCCGCCGTGGATACTTCCGTAAGTATTATGAAGCCTCTCATCACACTTAACTCTTGATTTGCTGTAGGTCGCGCTGAGTTCCAGGATTTCAAAGCCTATGAACTGGTTGTACTTGTTGGCATACAGCTCGGCAATCATCTTCTCTCTTATGGCATTTTCTTTTTCAGTACGTGTTGGTCTCATGTCAACTCTTCCGTTTTTAAGTATAATAATCGGTATCCTGTAGCTCTACCGGTTATTTTTCATTTCATACAGCTTCTCATCAGCCTGAGCAATCAGCTCGGGGATGGTCACCGGATTGTCATAATCATACGCGGCATATCCTACGCTGGCCTCAAGCTTGAAAGCTGCTCCCGAATTCTCATTGAAACTTGTAATATTTGAGCGGATCAGATCCGCAGCCGCCTGAACCTGCTGTTCGTTTTCAGCTTCCATTATCACTATGAATTCATCACCGCCAAATCTCGACAGGAATGCTCTGCTCCTGTAATCTTCAAAAGAAGCTTTCATTGCTTCGGCAACAGTTATCAGGGCCTTGTCTCCCTCTATATGGCCATATTTGTCATTAATCTCTTTAAAGTGATCCACATCAAGGATCATCAGATACAGATTAAGTCCCTGAGATTTGGACTTCATCTTTAAAGTCAGATATCGTTGCATCTCCTGGCGGTTATTGATCTGAGTCAGCGGATCGGTGGAAATGTGGTTTTCTATAGCAGTTATATACAAAAACAGAACAGCACATGTCGCACCGTAGCACAAGACAGGGACAGTCAGGAAGAAAGACTGCACCACTCCGCAGATAATTGGCGGTATAGGGAACAGCCCCATAGCCATATACAGCCTGTGATCATAATATCTGTTGCTGGTATATGCCCTGGAGAACGCCTTAATTGAAGAATATATCAGATATCCGAAAGGCACACAGAGCACAACTATATATAACGGGCCATATTCCAGATGTCCTGTATCATCAATGGCAATAAGGTAATCCGTAAAAATTCCGATAAACAGAATTATCAGCGCAATATAGAAAGCTATAATGCTGATGAATGTCTTTTTAGGTGTAAGAATATCCGTGTTCCCCTGGATTATCTCACAGTAAAGATACCACAGCCAGGCACTGGTCAACAGACACAAGTAAGGAACAATAGTTGATATATAGAAAACTGTTTTGTTCACATGAAATACACCGCTTTCAAACAGTATCCATACAGAGTCCGCCACAAAATAAATAACCAGAAGGCGAACCATACGTATAAGGATCATTGTGGAAATCTGCTTATCAACACCTCTTCCAAGGGTAAAAAGCACTGTTCCCAGAAAAACTGCACATGCTATATTTGCCAGTACATAATTAAAACAATTACCCACGTCCACCTCCTGTAATATTTCATATCTTATTATTTCACAAATATACCAGTTATGGAAATTAAAAAAAGCTAAAACACATATGTGTTCTAGCTTCTCGGGTTGGGCTATTCTTAATAGCTAGTACCTCGTAGCGGAATCGAACCGCTGATTCTGCCGTGAGAGGGCAGCGTCTTAACCGCTTGACCAACGAGGCATTTCGTGTCGCCCGTATCGCGGCGACTTGTTTATATTATTACAAATCAAAACAAAATGCAAGTACTTTTTTAAAAAAATTTTAAAAAGAGACGGATCCTTAGTAAATCCGCCTCTTTTCTATATTGATATGTGTTTGATTATTAGCTGATTAGTTTTTCTTGGAGCTGTTCTTGGACTTGTCGTTCCTTCTTCTTACATACTCCTCAACAGATACGCCGGCAATTGCTGCGAGAATGATGAGTCCCCAATAAGGGAAGCCCTTCTGTGCTTCGATTGGAGTAGCTGCCTTAGCTGCTGCCTCATCAGTGATTGTTGTTACTTCGCTGTTTGTAGTTGTCTCCTTCTCTGCTGAAGCATTATCTGCGCCGTTTGCATCGTTTGCTACTGCAGCGTTAGCAGAATCATTAGAAGTTGCTGTAGCGTTTGCAGTATCAGCTGTGTTAGCTGTAGCATTTGCAGTGTCATTTGCAGCTGTTGTCTTTGTGCTGTTTGACTTAGCTGAAGCTGTAGTTCCTGAATTTGCAGTTGATCTTCTTGCGCCAAGTACTTCTGCACCGTCAACTACTGCATCGTTTGAAGCTACTGTAGTGATAACTGCAGATGCCTCTGTTGATGTAGATGCTACAGGTGATGCAGGTGTTTCAGATGATGATGATCCGGTTGTATCGCTTGATGCTCCAGCTGATTCGTTTGATGAAACATTTGTTGCGTTACCTGATGTGCTGCTATTTGTGCCGTTGGTTGTATCATTTGAAACAACATCACCATTTGAGATGATGTCATTATTATTCATCTCTTCAAGTCTTCTTGCTTCTTCAAGCTCTCTTTCCTTGTTTCTAAGGTTCTCTTCAGCAGCTTCAACCTTACCACCTATTGTTTCAAGAGTAGTTTCTGCATCTTCAAGGTTCCTCTTTGCTGTCGCCAGAGCTCTCTCAAGTGCTTCAAGTCTAACATCATCAATATTGATGCTCTGATCAGCAATCATCAGATCCCTGCTCATAGATGCAATAGCTTTTTCCAAAGCGGTAACACTCTCTTTGGTTGTTGTTACCTTATTCTGAGCCTCTTTTGCAGCCATTACAAGCGCATCATACTTGCCCTTGGCAAGATTATACTGACTCTGAGCAGATGTAAGGATTCCAATTTCCTTAGATGTAGTTCTGATACTTTCATCAATTATTCCCTTGTCAGTCTCTGCAATGCTCTTAGCGTTAGTCTTAGAGCCAATTGTTGTACTAATACTACTGATTTGTGTATTAAAATCTTCTATTTCACCAGCAAGAGTACTAATATCTGATTCAAGGGTTGTTTTTTTGGTTCCATACTCTTCAAGGGTACTATTCTTTTCACCTAGTTCCGTACTAGCCGCAAGAAGTTCGGTCTCTTTAGATGCCACATCAGCATAAAGACCAGACTTGGCCTTTCCATCTTTGCCATCATTTCCAAGAGCACTATTTATCTCAGAAAGTTTACCCTCTGCAATTTCAAGAGCTTTCTGCTTATCTACAAGGTCCTTCTTAAGTCCGGTTCCGTCTTTTTTCTCAAGTCTATCCTTAAGACTGTTTATCTGCTCCTGAAGACCACTGATTGTTTGCTCAAGCCCCTGCTTCTCACTTATATTGTCGTTAATCTGATTCTGAAGATCCTCAATATCCTTGTTCAAACCGGTCTTAGCTTTTCCATCTGTTCCGTCATTTCCAATTTGGGTCTCAAGACCAGCTATTTCTGTCTTAAGTGCTGAAATTGATGTATTGATTCCAACTGCCTCTTGCTCTTTATTCTCTTTAGCCTTTACAGCATCCTCAAGTGCCTTGGTTAGACCTGTTGCAGCCTCTGTTTCTGTGCTGGCACGACCGATTGATTCTGCTATTTCATCGACATCATCATGTCCAGTAAAAGCCTCAATAAAATGCTCTTCAAGATATGTATCCGCAGAAGCCGGGATCTGATTCTTTTCTACGTCGATTTTATTACCTTTTTCATCAATATAATAATATGATTCCCATGTCATCAATGGCCAAAAACCATGACTCTCACTTTTAACTATGTTATTTACTATTCTGTTTCCGTTTGAATCAACATATATAGTTTTGTCCTCAGTTGTCTTCTCCACTGTATCCAATTGCAGATAATGCCCCACATTATTTGAAGGATTATAGAAGCTAAGTTCATACTCAACCGAAACTTTTTCTTTTGTCTCTTTATCTGTATAAGTCACAGTGTACTTATTATTTTTTCCTGTTTGTACATCTATACTATTCTTTTCTGCAACATCAGCATAGCGTACCTGAAGCATCATCTTGGCAAGATCTGAGTCTTTTTCCTTATATGTATTTTCCAGAGAAGCCAGGCCGTCTTCCAAATTCTTCTTCTGAGTATTTTTTTCATTAATTTGATTTTTAATTTGTTGTTTCCTTCTACCTGTAGACCAAGGCAACAAATTGTTAAGCTCTTCTATTTCATTATTTAATGTATTAATGTTCTTAATTGTGTCAGTGTAATTATTCCAAGCCGTCGTCACAGCCTTATCAGCATTCTCTGCATCAGTCAAGAACTGTGCCTTTTCAAGATTTGCCTGAGCTGTTTCAATATCAGTCCTAGCATTATCTATAGCTTGCTGAAGCGCATTCTTTGCTTCATCACTAGTCAGAGCATCATACTGATCCTGAAGCTTTTTCAGATTGTCCTGCTTAGTCTGAAGATCTGATTTTGCACCGGAAAGCTCTGCCTCCTTTTCAGAAGTGCTTGCATAAAGACCACTCTTAGCCTCACCATTTGTTCCGTCGTTACCTAAGGCATTGTTTATGCCGGTAAGTTCGTTATTCTTACCTTCAAGTTCCTGATAAAGTCCGCTCTTAGCTTTTCCATCAGTTCCATCATTACCAAGTGTATTCTCAATCGTTCCTATCTGACTCTCAAGAGATTCAATATCTTCATTAAGCCCGGATATCTCACCAGCCTTAGTTTCTTTCTCAGAAAGCTTTTCTGAAAGCTGGTTCTTAAGATCTTCCAATTCTTTATTAAGACCTGTAGCTATTGAACCTTGCGCACTAGCTTTTCCTATTCTTCCTTCAAGCTCAGAAATCTGGTCACTAAGTGTTGAAATATCAGATTCCAGATTGGAAAGCTCAGTCTCTTTTGAACCCTTTGTGCGATTTTTAGCATTAAGGGAATCATTAAGATTTCCCAGCTGAGTATTGAGGCTTGAAATTTCGTCAGTAAGGCCCTGGATCTCAGCTGCCTTTTCAGTCTGATCAATAACAAGCTGATCATATGAAGCCTGTAACTGAGCCTGGCTTGATACAGACGCTTGGTGCATTTCAGTCAGCCTGTCAGCTGCAGCTTTAGCCTTGGTTTCAAGATCATTCGCATTACTCTGTGCCTCTTCAAGCTCTGCTTTAGCAGCTGCAAGCTCTATCTCAGATTTATTCTTTGCTGCATCAAATGCAATCTGTGCACTTCTCACTGCAGCTACCGCTGTATCATAATCACTCTTGTAAGCTTCATATTCACTTGAAGCTGTATCATATGCTTCCTGTGCTGCTGCAGCAATCTGAACAGCTTTATCATATGCTCTTGCTGCATCAGTCTCGTTTACAGCATTCTTTATATCGTTATTAGCTGTATCCAAATTTGTATTTGCTGTTTCAACAACTGTCTTTATACTCTCTGATGTATTGCGCATACCTTCAAGAGCTCTGTCCGCATCATCAAATCCGTTTGTGATATCTTCAGTAGCGCCATTTAAGCTGCTTACATCATTCACAACGCTGTTTTCAGAAGAATTGACATCTTCAATAATATTTCTGGTGTTATCAACGAGATTATCAAAAGATGTATTGATCTCGCTGTTTACTGTTCCAGAAAAATCATTTTCTGAAACTTTTGCTTCTTTACTATTTACGTTATCTACAGCTTCTTTTACTGCTCCGTTAACGTAAGTATCCTCTGCTGTAGCACCTTCTACAATATCACTGGCAACTACATCAGCAGACTTATTGTTTTCAGAATTAACCTGTGATTCCTCAGATGTCTCCCCTTCATTCACATTCTCAGCAAGTACTGTTACAGGCTGGAGTGCCATGCTTGCACTGATTCCGATTGCCATAGCTTTAATGACGTTCTTGTTTTTCATAACTTTTTGTTTCCTTCCCTTTTTAATAATCAAACACACTAAAATCTTGCGATAGAAATTCAAGGCTCATATGGTCGTTCCTTGATTTTTCTTTTTCTCACGAAAAGAATTTTACAATACGCCCTATCATAAGAATCATCATAATTTATATTATTTTTGTATATTCAATATATAAATATGATTTGCTCAGTAATCAAGCGGGTTCCAAATCCAAATTTTTTTCAATGCAGATTTTATGCATAATAAAATAGAGCGGATCTCTCGATCCGCCCTTATCGCTGTTAACTTTATAAATTCCCTCCCGGGGAAAACATGACTTTCATGATCCAGACAAGGAAAACGAACACAAGCACAGGAACCACGCAGGCTGTGACGATCATGACAGCAAGCGATTCCATTAAGCTGCTGATAAATTCCGTCACCTTGTCGATGGTGCTGGTTGTGATGGTTGTTATCTCTCCGATGATTCCGGAATCGGAATCTCCCGAAACATCAAGGTTGTTATACTCTTCTATTGTCTGAGATACAGTATCCTCCTGGGTTTGATAGATCTTATCAGAAAGCACCACACTAGCAGGTACAATGAGGTAAATTATAAACCCGATAAGAGCAATTTTACCTGCCACGGATAAGAACTTTTTATTGCCGCTTATTATGACTGCCGCAACAATTACAAGTGCCAGCGGAATCAAAACGGAAAATGTGATGTATCCCGTTATGGTTATCATGAATTTCTCCAGATACAGAGCACTCAATATGAGGAGAAAATACTTGGCAAGCTCAGCCAGCTGCTCAGCAAGAGGCGTGCACATATCTCCCGGAAGTATTGACAGCGTGGCTGATGTACCGGCTGCTCCGCCCGATAGCGTCATAACTGTTGAAATCTTGTTTTCGGTTTTTTCTATAGAGGAAACGTGATGGGCCGGATCTGCCGCCCAGGGTGCTATTACGGTAAAAGAAATAACGGCTGCAAGAAGCAGTATTGCCACTAAAGCATACTTTTTAAGACTCATATGGGTTACTCCTTTGCTCGAATTCTATAGTATATTCTTCTGTTCCCGGCATGTTCGTAATGAAATTCCTTATGAGCTCTTTGGCCTGCTCGTTGGATCTCTCAAGGATTCCGCTGTCAATAGCCTTTCTCTCGGCGGTTTCTTCAAACTCTGCCATGGACATATTGTAATCTTCCATATTAAGTGAATTCCACAAAGACTCTTTTTCAGAATAAATCTGAAAGCTATCTCTATCTATATCTGTTGACTGAAGCTCTGAATATGGGATCTCGACCTTAAGAGTTTTAGTCTCCTCATCCTTGGTCACAGTAATCTTGCCAAAATCAATTCCTGCTGTTACCTTACCATCATAGCTGTAAGTAAATCCGGATTCAGAGTTAATGAAGTTCAGAATTTTCTTTTCCTTGGTATAGGTCTCTACCTGTGTAAAGTAATACTCCTGAGTAACCAGTACTCCCATGTTTTCAAGACCATCCTCGATGGTTTCTACATTCATGGTAACAAGTACCTTCTCCTCTTTGGGAGCAAGGGATGGGGCCGATGAACCGGCCGTCTGTCTGCCTGCCATATCTCTGGTGTATTTAACACATAAAACTATGGCCACAATAAGCGCAAGTGTAATAACTGAAATATAAAATACGTCTTTTGGGTTTTTTATATTCTTCATGATTCCACTCCCTTAATTCTAATATATCCCCGCAGAGCATACGCTCCGCGAGGATATTATTATTATATCTCAAATTCTGTTGTTATGTTGCAGGAACTGTATCATCAGCCAATATTAAAGTGCTGATAGTCTTCCTGCTCGCCCTGTGAATACTTCATGGCTTCGTCCATGAGCCTTATAAGTTCAAGTGCACTTCTGAACCTCTCTTTTTTGTTCTCTTCTGCCCAAACGACTTCGCCTTGCCATGTCTTATTGTTGCAGCGCTCTATCTTAACTACAAATGTCCCGTTACTATTAACGTTATTCTGTGGTGTCTGATTCATACAAATTCTCCTCGCATAAATATACTGTCATAATCTATTTTATGAATCACCCATCATAAGAACAATCATAATATAAAGAATTTTTGACATTTTTATAAAAAATGTATAAATTCACAAAAATTACACAGATTTAATAGCTTTCTTTGGACATTTCTCCACGCATGTTCCACAGTGTGTGCACTTCTCCTGATCTATATGAGCAACATTGTTCTCAACAGTGATAGCGCCGGCCGGACAGTTCTTTTCACAGATGTGACAAGCAATACATCCGATACTGCAATACTGGTTAACAAGCTTACCCATATCCTGAGACTTGCAGGATACAACACATGTCGCATCATACGGGATAAGATCGATGAGATGGCGTGGGCAGATATCGATACATTTGCCACAGGCCTTACACTCGTCCTTATCAACCACTGCCACACCGTTAACTACATGGATGGCATCAAACTGACATACAGATACGCAGCTTCCGCCGCCGAGGCATCCGTATGTACATGTCTTGGAACCGCCTCCGGGAAGCTGAGTCTGAAGTCTGCAATCAGCCTCACCGTTGTACTCATACTGACTCTTTGCCTTGTCGCAATCACCCTGACAGTGAACATAAGCCACCATTTTGGTGGAATCTCCGGCTTCTACGCCCATGATTCCTGAGATGATCTCAGCTACCGGTGCACCACCAACAGGGCACTGGTTAACCGCTGCCTCTCCCTTGGCAATCGCTGCTGCACATCCGCTACATCCCGGGAATCCGCAACCGCCACAGTTGTTACCCGGAAGAGCCTCTAAGATTGCAGCTTCTTTTTCATCTACATCAACATGCAGCTTCAGGTCTGCCACACCCAGGATCAGTCCGATTATGATTCCGGCACCGGCAACTACCAAAGTCGCAATGATTATTCCTGTTACCATAGTCTTATCTCCTTGTTTTATTTGAGTGCGCTAAATCCTGTAAATGCTATTGCCATAAGTCCTGATGTAAGAAGTACAAGAGGCATTCCCTTGAAAGGTGCGGGAATATCGTTGTACTCCATCTTCTCACGAAGTCCGGCAAGAATAACGATGGCAATTGTAAATCCAACTGCAGTTGCGAATCCGCAAACCACACTCTGAAGGATTGAATATCCATCTGTTACGTTGTTGAGTGCTACACCGAGAACTGCGCAGTTGGTTGTAATAAGAGGAAGGTATACACCAAGAGCCTGATACAACGAAACTACGAATTTCTTGAGGATCATCTCAACAAACTGTACAAGCATCGCAATAACAAGGATAAATACGATGGTCTTAAGATATGAAATATCCAAAGGTGCAAGTATGAACTTATAAATTATGCTACAAACCAGTGAAGCCATGGTAATTACGAAGATACACGCTGCTCCCATTCCAAGAGCAGTGTCTGTTTTCTTGGAAACACCAAGGAAAGGACAAAGTCCAAGGAACTGGCTAAGTACTACGTTGTTAACGAGTGAAGCTGATATCATGAGCCCCACAAGACTAAGAATTGTTTCTGCCATTATCCTTTAGCCTCCTTTCCTGCTTCTTTATCTGCCATGATCTTGTCTGCTGCAGCTTCTTCAGCTGATGAGCAGCAGCCCTGACCAAACTTCGATGTGTCTTTGCCCTTGGCAGCCATGTTCATCTTGATCTTGTTCATTATCGCAATAAGGAATGCAAGAACAAAGAATGCACCGGCCTGCTGGATAAAGATACTTACAGGCTGATACTGTGAAAGGAACTGACCAACAGCTCCGGGAACCACTGTTCCCTCTCCGAGGATCTGAACATCAAAGGCTGTTCCGCCACCGATGAACTCTCTCACAAGACCGATACATGTAATGGCACAGGTAAATCCGATTCCCATACCGATTCCGTCAAAGAATGCCGGAACAATGCCGTTCTTGCTGGCGTATGCTTCCGCTCTGCCAAAGATGATACAGTTAACAACGATAAGAGGAATGTATACTCCCAGCGCTGCGTTAAGAGCAGGAACATAAGCCTTCATAAGAAGCTCAACCAGTGTTACAAAAGAAGCTATAACTACGATGAAGGAAGGAATTCTGACTGTAGAAGGAATTGTCTTCCTGAGTGCTGAAATAACAGCATTACTGAGTGCAAGTACAAATGTAGTTGCAAGTCCCATACCGATTCCGTTTATTGCTGATGATGTAACAGCAAGTGTGGGACACATACCAATCATAAGGACCAGTGTAGGATTCTCAACAACAAGTCCGTTAAAAAATCTCTCGGCAGGAGTGTTCTGTTTAAAGCCTAAAGCGCCTTTTTTTGCTTCCATGCTTATCACTGTCCTCCTTTCAATACTTTTTCAAAATATGAAACCGCACCATTTACGCCGTTTGTAACAGCTCTTGATGTAATGGTGGCTCCTGAGATTGCCTCGATCTGTGAGTTTGCATCGGTAACCTGTCCGTTCTTGGCAACTGTGAGAGCACTTGCTGCCTTGTCTACAAACTGAGGAACGAGAACCTTCTCAGCATTCATTCCAAGTCCGGGTGTCTCAGCGATCTTGATGATGGAGATACCGTTTATGGATGACTCATTTGTGATACCAACTGTATAGGTGATGAAATCACCATAGCCCTTGGACTTAACCTGGATAACATATCCAAGTCCGTTTCCGGAAGAATCCTTAGCCTCTTTTACACTCTCGATTGTCACACCTGCAAACTCAGATGCGATCTGTGCAGCTGCAGCATCGTCAAGAGCTACATCATCAAAGGTAGCAGCTGCTGCAAATACAGACTGGTTAGCCTTATCCTGTGCAAGCTTCTCCTGGTATGCGATAGGATCTTTGGTAACCTGATATACAAGTCCCAGAAGAACACCCGCAACTAATGTGATAGCAAAAAGGATAAGCGCATTTTTGATCATTGATTTTGTGTCATTCATGCTTTTTTCGCCTCCTTCTTTGCTGTTTTCTTAATACCGAAGGCTCTCGGAATTGTGTACTTCTCAATAAGAGGAACAAGCAGGTTTGAAATTACGATGGCAAAAGAAACGCCCTCTGCATTAGCTCCCAGTATACGGAATATACCTGTAAGAAGTCCTAAGATCACGCCGTAGATAACCTTTCCCTTAGGTGTGATAGGGCATGTCACATAATCGGTAGCCATGAAGAAAGCACCGAGCATAAGTCCGCCACCTGCAAGGTGTGCAGCAAGATATGCGAAGTTGAAGCCATATCCGCCAAAGAGAACTACGAACAATGAAAATGTGATGATGTAGGTAAACGGAATAACATAATCAATTACACCTACAGCAAAAAGTATCATTGCACCAAGCACGATACAAAGCATTGATGTCTCACCGATTGTTCCGGCTGTTCTACCAATAATCATATCCATGACATTGGGCTCAACACCGTTCTTGAGATTCTGAAGAGGTGTTGCACCAGTGTATGTGTTGGTGATGAAGTTTGTCATAATGGCCGGGAAGGAAATTACAAGGAAACATCTTCCGCCAAGAGCCGGGTTCATGAAGTTCTGACCAAGTCCGCCGAAGATCTGCTTGACCATAATGATGGCGAAGATACTTCCGAGAACCGGGATCCACCACGGCACAGTTGAAGGAAGGTTAAGGCCCAGCAAAAGACCTGTTACCACCGCTGAAAAATCACCTATTGTGATGGGCTTTTTCAGTGCCTTCTCATAAAGGAACTCCGCAAGCACTGCGGAAGCTACTGATAATAAAACTATGATAAGTGCATTCAGTCCAAAGTTGTAAATACCAAAACCTGTTGTAGGAAGAAGCGCAATAACTACCCACATCATGATATTGGATGTGGTGGTCTTGCTTCTAACATGCGGATTGGATGACACTCTTCTTAAATCGCTCATTCAAATGTCCCCCTTACTTCTTTCTCTTGCCGAGCTGGATCTTCCTCATGCCCTTGATCAGCTGTGTCAGCTGACGTCTTGCAGGACAGATATAAGAGCAGCATCCGCACTCACAGCATTCCATTCCGTACATATTGAGGAATGCCTTCTCATCGTTGTGTTCAACCGCATCTGCAAGGTTCTTGGGAACCAGTCTCTCAGGGCATACCTCTACGCAGCGTGCGCAGTTGATGCATGCAGATGGCTCCATTGCTGCAACCTCATCCTTGGTAAGGCAGGTCAAAGCAGAAGCAGTCTTGGTTGTGGGAACATCAAGATCAAAGATGGCAAATCCCATCATAGGACCACCTGAAATGATCTTGGCAGGCTCAGTCTTGAATCCACCGGCGTCCTCTAAGAGCTCACGGTAATTGGTTCCGATCCTGACTTTATAGTTCTGGGGCTCAGCAACAGCATCACCTGTGATGGTTACTATCCTCTCCATAAGAGGTCTGCCCTCTTTTACAGCTCTGCATACTGCACAGAGAGTATCAACGTTGTCAACTATGCATCCGGCATCAGCAGGAAGCATTGAAGAATTGATCTCTCTTCCGGTGCAGGCATAAATAAGCATACGCTCAGCACCTTCAGGATACTTGGTCCTAACGGCTTTTACGCTTATCTTGTCCTCATCTTTAGTTAATTCTTTGAATTTGGCGATTGCATCGGGCTTGTTATCCTCGATTGCAAGAATACCTCTTGCATTAGGGAAGATACTTACAGCAATCTTAAGACCCTCTAAAAGAAGCTCGGGCTCCTCGATCATCCTTCTGTAGTCAGATGTAAGATAAGGCTCACATTCTGAACAGTTAGCGATGACATAGTCGATCTTGTCCGGCTCTTTTGGAGCAAATTTGACAGCAGTAGGAAATCCTGCTCCTCCCATTCCGACAACGCCTGCTGCTCTCACAGCATCGATCTTATCCTGAGGAGTCATCTCCTCGTAGGGCTTTGCCGGTTTAAACTCCACTTCTTCATACTTACCATCGTTCTCGACGATGATACTGTTGCACATTGCACCGGTTGCCAGTCTTCTGGGCTCGATTGCCTTAACAGTTCCGGATACGGTTGCAAAGATCGGTGCAGAAACAAAACCACCGGCCTCGGCAATCATCTGACCTGTAAGGACATGGTCACCAACCGCAACAACAGGCTTAGCAGGTGCGCCAATGTGCTGGGATACAGGATACACCAGATCCCCTTTTGGCATTACTGATTTGATGGGTTTATCCTTAGAAAGTTCTTTACCTTCATAAGGGTGAATACCCCCCGTAAAAGTACCTCTTGCCATTTTTCCTACCTTCCTCCGATTTTAGAAATCTTATCTCAAAGAATTTGAGATGATAATACACTTATTTATTATACTCGTTTTTGCCTAAAAATTTATGATTAATGTCAATTTTTTTAGTTATTATTTTGTCAATAAATCCCCAAAATATAGGCAATTGCATGTGAGGCGTAAAGACTCATTGCAAATCTGCTCTTCTTCATATTCTCATTCAGGTCAAAGTAAAAGCATTTATCCTCATAGTCCTTCTTAAAGAACGGCGTAAATACGAGGTCCCACTCCCTGAGATACTGTCCCTGCTTTTTGGTATAGCAGTTCTCGGGTCTTGCCTTTTCCCTGAAATCCTTGTCCACAAAGGTTGCCAGCGACTTGTGGATCGCCATATCCTCCTGAGGCAGATAATAGTAATCCTTGTAATTGGAATAAAAATACTTAAGTTCTGTCTCATATAGCGGAACCCGAAGCGTAGCCTCACTTCCCGAAGTCTTGAAAAAGCAACCTTCAACATTTCCGGAAATGGATGCCGGAAGCTCAATCGGAAGCGCAAGCTTCATGAACACCTCAGATTTCTCCTGTCCATCGATGTCCTTGTATCTGTTGGCCTGAACCTTGATTGCCTTAACCGGAAGATTCCCGCTTACATAATCGCTTTCACTTATCTCCTCATCGGTTCTGACAGAAACCTTGGGAAGATTGTCAAACATCTTAAAAAATCTTGCATAGAGAAGAATAGGCGCCAGCCTCATCATTCCCTTAACATCCTCGAAATTATGGAGAAGAAGGAGTTCCAAAAGCTCCGAGCTCTTACTCTCCTCATAGTCCTTATAAACTGCTATCAGCTTGCCACCGTCGTACTTGTCCTCTCTGTCTATCTTGAGAAACTTCTCAACAGTCTTCTGTTTACAATCCGGCAGACCGAGCTGTCTTTTTAAAGGTTTGACCCACTTGTACAGATCAAAGGACTCAAGCCTTTCGAAAGGATCTGTAAGCTTGTGTTCCTGATACTTATTCTGCAGGAACGGGATGTCAAATCTGTCCCCGTTGAAGTGAACGACCTTGGCAAAAGACCTTGAGAAGTCCGAAAACTCTGACAAGACCTTCTCTTCATCATCTGCATTCTCACCAAAAAACTGCCTTACAACCCACTTTCCGTTTTCTACAAAACCTGTTCCGATAAGGTACAGATCAGAGTTCCTTGGCGAAAGACCTGTGGTCTCAATATCAATAAACAGTATGTCCTCTCTCGGACAGCCCACTATTTCGGGCATCATCTCAAGAGCACTGCTATTAATTCCTTCAATAATTTCACTGGTTTTAATCATGTTTATCCCCACTTTCCGAGATCTCCTACAGCATCTATGATACCATAAAATCCTCGCAGCTGCGTGGTTTATGCCATCAAAAAAGGACATCTCTTTTGCAGAAGAGATGTCCCTGAAATTCTTAATTATGCTTCCGGTTTCTCATAGTAGAAGGAGTTCTTTCTTACGAAACCGATGTCCTTGTAATTAACGATCTGCTCTGTGCTTCCGATAAAGAGGATTCCGCCGGGCTTGAGGTTTGCGAAATACTTTCTGAAGATCTCATCTTTGGCTTCCTCTGTGAAGTAGATAAGAACGTTACGGCAAACGATAAGGTGACAATCCTTCGGGTACGGATCGCGGAGAAGGTCAGCCTGTTTGAAGGTAACTCTGGAAGTTATCTCACTGGATACCTTCATCTTGCCGTCTTCTGTCTCTGTGAAGTATTTTTTCTTGAATTCCTCAGGGACTCCGGAAACTTCCTTCTTGTCATAGATAGCAGCCTTAGCTTTTGCAAGAACTACCGCATCAAGGTCTGTGGCATAGACATTTATCTGGTTCAAAGGAAGATGCTTGGAGAGCATCATTACAATTGTGTAAGGCTCATCGCCTGTTGAGCAGGCTGCACTCCAGATCTTAAGGTTCTTGCCGAACTTCTTCATAAGCTCGGGAACCATCTCCTTGTCCATGAGCTCCCACTGTTCCTTGTTTCTAAAGAACTCAGATACATTGATTGTAAGATATGTAACAAAGGAATCCAGCGCCTCTCTGTCCTTTTTTATAAGCTCGAAGAATCCGTCGTAGCCTTTAACGTCATACTTACCGATCAGAGTATCAATTCTTCTCTTCATCTGTTTTTCTTTGTATGCATTGAGGTCAATCTTGGTCAGATCGTAAACATTTTTCTTGAACCACTCATAATCAGCTGCCATAAAGCCTAATTCCTCCTAATTCAAATTTAATAGTGTCACTACTTCAATTTTATATTAGTTGGAATTGTATGTAAAATTAAATAAGTATAAATAAAATTTCGTTAATAATTGCATAAAAATAAGGGGTGGAAAAATTCCACCCCTCTAAAATCAGGTTAATTATTCGTTCTCTTCACTCTGCTCAGCGATAACCTTGTCGATGTCAACTGATACTACATCGCCCTCGTCCTCTGCAGGAGCTTCCTCTTCCTTCTCAGGAGCGAACATAGCCTTGATTGAAAGGCTGATCTTCTTGTCTGCTTCGTTGAAGTCTACAATCTTAGCTTCAACTTCCTGGCCTACCTTAAGGACATCTGAAGGCTTCTCAACGTGCTCTTTTGCAATCTGAGATACATGGAGAAGAGCATCGATTCCGGGCTCAAGCTCTACGAATGCACCGAAGTCTGTCATTCTGGCAACCTTGCCCTTTACGATATTTCCAACTGCATACTTCTCTGTAGCATCCTTCCAAGGGTTCTCATTATCGAACTTTCTTGAAAGAGCGATCTTGCTTCCGTCGATAGACTTAACAAGAACCTTAACTGTATCGCCAATCTTGAATGCCTTCTTAGGACTCTCAACACGTCCCCAGCTCATCTCTGAGATATGAAGCAGACCGTCTGCTCCGCCAAGATCGATGAATGCACCGAAATCTGTAACGTTCTTAACTACACCGTCAACGATGTCGCCTGCCTGGATTGTATCGAAGAGCTTCTTGGCAGCCTCTGCCTTCTCAGCTGTTACAAGCATTCTTCTGTTACCAATGTATCTTCTTCTCTTAGGATTGTACTCAGTTACAACGAACTGGATCTCCTGATCCTGATACTTGGAAAGATCTTTCTCATAGCTGTCTGATACAAGGCTTGCAGGGATGAAGATTCTAACTTCATCAACTACTACTGTAAGTCCACCCTCAAGTACCTGTACAACCTTAGCTGTAAGAACTTCCTTGTTGTTGAACGCCTCTTCGATTCTCTTGTTGCCTCTGTCAAGGGCAAGTCTCTTGTATGAAAGAATAACCTGACCGTCAGCATCGTTGGTCTTAAGGACCTTAACGTCCATTGTATCGCCAACCTTAACGGCGGTTGTAAGGTCAATACTGTTGTCGTTTGAGTATTCACTCTTTGTTAAAACACCGTCGGACTTGTAACCAATGTTAAGGATTATCTCGTCAGGCTTAACGTCAATAACAGTTCCCTCTACAACCTCCCCTGTGTGAATTGTTTTGAACGATTCGTTAAGCATCTGTTCAAAAGTTTGTTCTGACATGTTTCTGAACCTCCTCAATAATGTTCTTTGGGGTTGAAGCCCCGGCGGTAATCCCAATCAGCTCTGCCGATTCGGGTATCTCCAGATGTAAATCATCTAAAGTCTGAATAAAATATGTATTTGCACACTTCTGCGCACAAATTTCGTACAGTTTCCTAGAATTGGAGCTGTGTGCGCCACCTATGACAATCATAACGTCAGCTTTGGATGCGATTTCCTCCGCTTCAGACTGCCTTTCGTCAGTCGCATTGCATATTGTATTCACAATATTAATATTGTAACCAACATTTTTAAAGATTTCAATGGTTTCTTGAAATTTGTTTTTATTGTAGGTGGTCTGAGACACAACTGTGTATTCCGGTTTTTTGTCACCGGAAAATTCTCTGGCCATTTCTGGTGACTCAATGACATACACAGGGCCTGTTGCGTAGCTTACAATTCCCTCAACTTCCGGATGACTCTTGCTGCCCACAACAATGATGCTCTTGCCCTTGCCGCTCTCTTCCTCTACAATCCTGTGTATTCTCTTAACAAAGGGACAGGTGGCATCTATTATCTGAAGCCCGGTCTCTTCCAGCTGTTTGTGTACCTCTTTGGTAACACCGTGAGAGCGTATGATGATAGTTCCGTTATTTATGCCCTTAAGCTCGTCAGGACTCTCGATCACCTTAACTCCCTTTTTCTCCAAATCCGAGACCACTATCTCATTGTGGATGATGGGTCCATATGTATAAATATTCGATTTTTCTTTTTCAATCTGCTCATATACGGTCTCAACCGCCTTGGTAACTCCAAAGCAAAAGCCCGCGTGCTCAGCTACGATTACTTCCATATCATTCTCCCACAGCAATATGGTACAGTTCAAGTATCCTGTCCTTAACTTCATCTATGGTCATATCCGATGAATCAAGCAGCACCGCATCGTCAGCCTGCTTCAGGGGAGATATCTCCCTGTGCATATCACGGTAATCCCTGTCGATGATGTCTTTTTCTATTGCGTCAAAGTCACAACTCACGCCTTTTTCAGTGAGCTCCTTGTATCTCCTCTCAGCTCTCACCTTGGAGCTTGCAGTCAGATAAACCTTGAGATCGGCACCGGGAAGTACTACGGTTCCTATATCTCTTCCATCCATTACGACATCAGTGGTCTGTGCAAGCTTCTGCTGAAGTTCAACCAGTTTCTTCCTGACGTCTCCGTTTACGCTGCTGGCAGATGCCATGTTTCCCACAGCTTCTGTCCTTATGAGAGCATTAACGTTCTCACCGTTAAGATAAACCACCTGGATTCCGTTCTCATATTTGATCGTGATATCCGCACTCTGGCATGTTGCACTGATCTTGTCGGATTCACTTGCATCTATTCCGTTGTTTATCATATACAGAGCCATCGCCCTGTACATCGCACCCGTATCCACATAAATGAATCCAAGTTCTTTTGCCACTTTTTTGGCTATTGTGCTCTTTCCTGCTCCCGCAGGTCCGTCTATTGCTATGCTTCTGCTCATAAATTATCTCCTGAATATTAGTTTGCGGCGCATGTCCCGGCCAGATGTCCAGTAGACCAGGCCACCTGAAGGTTGAAGCCGCCGGTCACCGTGTCCACATCAAGAACTTCTCCGGCAAAATAAAGCCCGGAAACCAGTTTTGATTCCATGGTGGAGGGATCTACCTCTTTTACACTTACTCCGCCTCTAGTAATTATAGCCTCATTAAAGTCCCTTGTCTTCCTAATTGTCATCGGAAGGTTCTTGATGAGTTTGCCAAAGGCCATTCTCTCTTCCCTGGTAATGCTGTTAACAGGCTTCTCCGGATCGATTCCGGACAGTCTTATCATAACAGGGATAAGTTTAGACGGGAAAAGACCTCCAAGAGAGTTTTTAAACTGTCTGTTGGGAGCATCGTCGAAGTCCCTTAAAATACGTTTATCAAGCTGCTGCTCATCCAGCGCCGGCTTCAAATCAAGTAAAAGGCGTCCCTTTTTGTCTTTGTCATAATAGCAGCTGGCTGTAAGCACCAGAGGTCCGCTCACTCCGAAATGAGTAAAGAGCATCTCTCCGAATCCGTCATAGACAGGCTTAACCTTTTTGGCAGATGCCTTGCCTTTCTCTGCATCTTCCATAAAGAGTCTCAGACCGACATTTTTAAGGGACAGTCCCTGAAGATCAGGGCACCAGTCTTCTTCTATCTCAAACGGAACCAGAGAAGGTCTGAGAGGCACCACAGTGTGTCCCAAGTCCCTTGCAAATCTGTATCCGTCTCCGGTAGAGCCAGTTGACGGATATGACATTCCGCCGGTACAAATGATGACACTGTCGAATTCCTCTCTCGTTATAGGCTCATCCTTTTTGCTGTAGGTTATGGCCTGAACTGCTCCCTGAGCCGACTCTACAGAAAATACTTCAACCTCAAGTTTAACCGTGACTCCGGCTTTTTTGACAGCATTAAAGAGAGTTCTGATGATATCTGAAGAGTGGTCGGAGACAGGAAATACTCTGTCGCCCCTTTCCACCTTGAGATGACATCCGTTATCTTCAAAAAAGTCCATTACAGCCCTGTTGTCATAGCTGTATATGGCGCTGTACAAAAACCTGGGATTTCTTCTGACGTTGTCAAAGTAATCAGAAACATCACAGGCATTGGTCACATTACATCTTCCTTTGCCGGTAATATATATCTTCTTGCCGGGCTTTTCATTTTTCTCAAAAATAGTGACGCTACCGCCGCTCTCCGCAGCAGCAAGCGCCGCCATCATGCCGGCTGCACCGCAGCCGATCACCGCTATCTTTTTCATATCAATCCTTATCCTTATGACGAAGGTGTGCATTCATAAGATGCATTCCCAGTTCATCAGAAGCAAAGTCTATCTCGTCATTGAGATATACCTGGTAATTGTTCCATGTTTCCTCAAGCATCTTGAGGTCAGCTTGCACTTCATTGGGTCGTCTCATGCAAAGAGCAACCACCAGAGCATTTATAACGCTAAGAGGCGCCACAAGAGAATCAACAATCGAAGCCATCTCACTCTTGGCAAGGATATTACAGGAGGAGTACAGGTTCATCGGCGAATGAACCGAATCCGTGATGGTAATAACCTTGGCATTCCTGTCATTGGCAAATTCCATGCACTTTAATGTTCTCATGGAATATCTCGGGAAGCTGATGCCTATGATACAGTCCCTGTCGCCAATCCTTATCATCTGCTCGAACATCTCACTGACGCTGGTGGTCCTTATGAGAACGTTGTTACCCCTTATCATATTCAGATAAAAGTGAAGGAAATCAGCAAGAGGCTCGCAGCTCCTAAGGCCAACAATGTAGACCGTTCTGGCTTTGAGAATAATATCAACGGCGGTCCTGAAAGCCGCAACATCAATATTATTGATAGTATGCTGAATATTTGAAATATCAGATTGAAGAATGGCCTGGAGGATCTCGCCCTCATTGCTCTTGCCGAATCTCCTGCCAACCTTCTCTACAGATCCGAACTTATCTCCCACCCATGAGGCAAGTGCCTTCTGAAACTCGGGATATCCCTCGTATCCGAGACTCATGGCGAACCTCACAACAGTGGATTCACTCATTCCTACAATCTTACCGAGCTCGGCAGCTGTCATAAACACTGCCTGCTCGTAGTGATCACAGATGTAGCCGGCAATATTCTTTTTGCCCTTGCTCATCCTTGAATAGCATTCATTTATTCTGGTAATAACATCTACGTCTGCTTCGAACTTCATAACCCCTCTGATAACTTAAAGCTCTTTTACTTGGCAAAAGACCTGTAGGCTGACTCAAGCATGTTTACACTTGTAGCCTCGTCCAGATCATAATCCCCGGTTACTGCCATGCATCCTGCTCCGTGAATGAAGATCCACATCTGCATAAAGAGCTGCTGCGCATTGGCTGCACCTGCTGCTGTAGCCTTGCTTATCTCTTTTACCACATTCTCTTCAGGTCCGTTTACAAGATCGTACATGCTCTTGCCGTCAGGGCTCTTGCCCGAAACAAAAAGGAGCTTAAAAAGATGTGGATATTTCTGGGCAAATCCGATGTAAGCAAGTCCAAGATCAACGAAAGGTACTTCGTGAGTCTTCTTGCAATCAGCGTAATACTCGGAATAGTACTCTGCTGTCTTGGTATAAACATCCTTCCTGAGTTCATCCATATTCTCATAAATTCTGAAAATAGGCTGTGTTGAACATCCGGCAGCTGCTGCAAGCTTCCTTGAAGTGATTGCTTCAAATCCCTCTTTCTTGGTTATTTTAAACGCTGCATTGACTATTTCTTTTTGCGTAATGGTAGCTTTTCTAGACATAATTTCCTCCCAAATAAGACCGCTACTTGTGAATTTAAGACCATCTGATTAGTAGCGTGCGTTATTATTCTACCCCAACGCCGAAGCACTGTAAAGAAGATTTAAGAAATATTTTGTGTTAAAATATAAGGATAAAAAGTATTGCAATAAGGGGGCTTATTATGGGCAAAAAAGAAAACTATTCTCTTCTTAGTCGCAACCTCTACGGAATGGCTGAATTCTACAGCGGCGGCGCATTTGTCATCATCAACACATTCTTTACTGCATTTCTTATAAAGGCACTGGGTATGCCTGCTGCGCTGGCCGGAACAATTCCGCTGGTGGGCAAAGTCTGGGATGCGATAACAGACCCCATCATGGGTAATATCACAGACAGAACCGTCTCTCGTTTTGGTCCGAAGAGATTCTATATACTTGTGGGCGGAATCATATCAGCCCTTACATTCGTTGTAATGTGGGTTACAATCCCTGCAAAATCAACAGGCGCCATGTACGCCTTCTATCTGTTCATGTACTGCCTCTTTTCCACAGGCTTTACCATCATATCGGTCCCTTACAACGGGCTTCTTCCGGATATGATCGACGACTATACAATACGTGCAAAGTTTTCAAACGTAAGAATGATCTGGTCCACAATAGGATCAGCCGTGTGCGGACTTGTGCCGACCTTCATCATAACCGATAACACCAACCCTGCGCTTTACCTGTACTGTGCACTTCTCTTCGGTGTTCTTTTCTTTATAACATCAATGGTTACCTTTGCCGGCACCTGGGAGCATCCAAAGCCTCCTGTAAAATCAAGTCTTGTGGAGAGCTTTCCTCAGGCTATAAGTGTATTTAAAAGCAGATCCTTCAGACTTTTCATAGGCATCTATCTCTTTGGTCAGTGTGGCATGGATATCGTATCGGGAATGGCACTTATTTATGCAGATGATGTACTTAACGGCTACAATAACGGCTGTTTTATTGCACTGATGGCAACGCTTCTCGCCTCCCAGCTCATCGGAATGCTTATCTGGGGACCTGTAATGAACAAGACCTCCAAGAGGACCACTATCCTCATCGGAGCACCAATGAGACTTTTTGCAACACTTGGTCTTTTATTCGTATCCAAAGAGGGTGCTTCTCTTGTTCCGATCCTGATCCTTACAGCCATTATCGGTCTTGGTAACGCAGCTACTCTCACAAGTATCTTCTCCATCATGGCAGACATGGCTGATGTAGACGAGCTTATCACTTCAGTAAGACGTCCCGGAATAGTATCGGGAATGGCCACATTCGCAAGAAAAATATCAGCCGGTATGTCCAATGCGACCATCGGTTTCCTTCTGTCTGCCGTAGGCTATGACTCAGTCCTTGCCAACAGCAAGATCAGGCAAAGCCTTGAGACGCAGAGGGGAATAGTATACATCTTCGTTTTTGTCCCTGCGATACTCATGGTTCTTCTCATTATCGTCGGCTATATCTTCCCTCTCACCGGCAAAGAGTTCCACGTAGTCCAGACGGAAATTGCGAGGCGCAAGGGTGAGGATCCCGGCAGGGCAACAGATGAAGAAAAGCAGATCTGCGAAAAAGTAACCGGCATTTCCTATGACAAGCTCTGGAATCCCGCAAATACACTTACTAAGGGTAAAAACGCATGACAGACATAAAATTTCTTGGTGAGGAAGACTACCTCTCCTGTATGGAAAATGAAAATAAAGCATGGTTCGACTCAGAAGTAACATCTGATATGATCGCCGGCTTTGACGGCACAAAGCTCCGCTACTTTACCGCCTCTCCTGCTACTCCAAAAGCCAACATTGTTGTGGTTCACGGAATGGCAGAGTTTATCGGGAAATACAGGGAATACCTGTGGTATCTGTACCGGGCCGGCTACAGAGTCTTTTTCCTCGAGCAGCGCGGTCACGGCTATTCGGAAGGCAAATGCCCGGAGCCGGACGTTATCTATATCAACAGTTATGAAACCTATGTAAAAGACCTTCATAAATTCATCGAAACTGTTGTACTGCCGGGTGCCAACGGCCTTCCTCTTCTGATGATTGCCCATTCCATGGGCGGATGCATTGGCACACTCTACCTTGAAGAGCATCCGGACGTATTTAAAGCCGCAATACTCAGCTCCCCCATGATGAAGATGAATGGTGCAGACTATCCTCCCATTGTGGAGAGCCTCATTGGCATATTTGCAGCCATTACAGGCAAAAGCAAAAAACTCGCACTAAATCAGAAGCACTTTAACCCCGAGGTCACTGTGACAAATAGCAGTGCAGTTTCTGCTCCACGATTTGAATATCAGCTTGCCCAGAGAATCGCAGATGTTCACTATCAGACCTGCGGAGCATCCTTCGGTTGGGCAGTTGCCAGTATGAAGGCCTCGAGAAAAGCAGTCAAGAATGCAGGTCTTATAAACATCCCCATAACAGTAATGACAGCCGGGCAGGATCATCTTATAGACCCTGCGGGATATGCAGCCTTCAGAGAAAAGGTTCCCGGAGCAGTCTTTAATGCTTATGAAAAATCAAGGCACGAAATCTTCAATGCGGATGAAGTTACACGCAAGCAGTATTTTACTGATGTACTCAGGACTTTGGACGGATATTTGAATAATGCAGAATAACAGCAGTGATTTTAATTCAAAGAACAGCTTTGTATCCGGCTCAGGCAGGCGGTTTATTTCCGATGCCCCCGGCAGTTATCATTACACCTCTTTTGAGACCAAGAATCTTTTAATGGCTTATTCTCCGGAGATAAGAAGCCCTCTTCTTTACAAGAAAGGCTCTTTCGTGGATCTGGAACCGCATGTCGTGCTCAGCAAAGGAAAACTTGAGCTGAGCTTCAACATCATAGCCGGTGATTCAGGCTATAAGTATGTTTTAAAAGACATCTTAGCCCTGCTCCATGCCATTCACAACGGTGATACCATCAGTTACGGAAAACATCTGGAATTCACCCATGATCTCTCAGCCTTCACAGAGGACGCGAGAAAGATCATACGTTTTCTGATCTCCTACTTCAGAGAGAGGCAGCTAAAAGACAATTCCCTTCCGACAGGTTCAACATCACCCATCTCGTATACATATGCCAAGGGACGCGGAAAACAGATTGAGCTCTTTGGACATGAGATCGATGAGTTCTTTGCCATAAGAGATAATGTTTATTTCCTCAACAGAGAATTAAGGGCCAGATACAGCGATGAAAGGCTCCTGGAAATCGTACATGTATTTCCTCCAATTGACCTCACTATCGAGACAGATAAAAACGGAATAACCTTCGAATCAAGCAGTTTTTCCATGTTTGAAGGTCACTCAGAGGTTTATTTTGAACGCAGGCACAAGCTCCATATGGTGGAAAGTGAAATTGCAGAGCCCGTGCTGCCTTTCCTTAAATTCCTGTCCGCCAGAAGAACAGAAAACGAGCTCTTTGTTTCAAATAAGGATCTCACACTGTTTTCCACAGGTCTTTTCCCGGTTATCGAAGAGTATTTCAACGTCAGCTACGGCGGATTTACTCCTTCAAAATATGCTCCGGACATGCCCAAATTCCGGTTCTACGTAGACATGCCACAGGAAAATAAAATAACCTGTGAGATCAAGGCTCTGTACAGAGAGAACGAGCCGGAAGAAACTGCTGTAAACATATTTGAAAGCATTGACAGGGTATATGAGAATATCAGGCGCAATCTAATGCAGGAAAGCCGGATGATGAAGACTGCCGGCAGATTTTTTGATTCCATAGACGAGAGCAAAAATATCCTCGTTCTCTCCCCAAAGCCCGGTGAAGAAGACAGTCTTTACAGCTTCATCTCCCGGGATCTTGCTGAGCTGGACAAACTCGGTGACGTGTATCTGTCAGATGCCATTAAATCCATAAACATCAAGAAGGCTCCGAAAGTAAGCCTTGGGGTATCCGTTGTCTCAGACCTGCTTGAGCTGACCCTTGTTCCTGAGGATCTGAGTTTAAAAGAACTTGATGACATCCTGAGCAGATATGACAGAAAGAAAAAATTCTACCGACTTAAAAACGGCGACATATTGAAGCTTACCAGCGAAGATATGGAGCTCATGTACACCTTAAAGGACGGGCTTGGCCTTGCATCAAAAGACATTTTGTCGGGCCACGCTTCTGTTCCCATGTACAGAGCACTCTTTTTAAATGAACTCTCAGAGAAGTCCGCAGATTATGAATATACAAGGCTCTCCAGGGGCGGAAACTTTAAAAACCTCATAAACTCTTTTAAAGATCCAGAAAGTGCAAACTATGAGATTCCCGAAAGCCTTGGAGATGTCCTTCGTGACTATCAGAAAAAAGGGTATATGTGGCTTCGCACCCTTAAAACCAATCGCTTCGGCGCTGTACTGGCCGATGACATGGGCCTTGGAAAAACGCTTCAGGTCCTCACACTTCTCTTGTCCCTTAAAGAGGAAGCTCTGAAAGAAGGCAGAAAAAGCAGGTGTTCTCTGATAGTCTGCCCGGCTTCACTGGTCTACAACTGGCAGCACGAGATAAAGAGATTTACACCGTCCCTTAAATGTGACCTTGCAGTGGGCATAAAACCCGACAGAGTCAGGGTAACATCGGAGATTGATGAGGAAGAAACAGATGTTATCATTACTTCCTATGACCTCCTCAGAAGGGATATTGATCTTTACAAATACCTGTCCTTTGAGTGCATGATAATCGATGAAGCACAGTTCATTAAGAATCAGACCACTCAGGTGGCAAGAGCCGTAAAATCCATAAGCGCCTCCTTTAAAGCCGCCCTGACAGGTACACCTATAGAAAACAGACTGAGCGAATTGTGGAGCATCTTTGACTTCTGCATGCCGGGATATCTTTTCAGCTACAAGAGCTTTAAAGAAATCCTGGAAATACCTGCCATTGCCGAAGGAGACGAGGCTGCCATGCTACGCCTCAAAAAGATGATCGCACCTTTTGTGCTGCGCAGACTTAAGAAGGATGTTCTCACCGACCTTCCCGACAAGCTTGAGGAAAACATAGTAACCCAGATGACCAAAGGCCAGCAGGAGCTCTACAGAGCCCATCTTCAACAGATCAAGATGCTGGTTTCATCAAAGAGCGATTCCGAGATCAAAAATGACAGGATAATGATCCTGTCTGAACTCACAAGACTCAGACAGCTCTGCTGCGATCCCGGACTGATATACGACGGCTATGACGGAGGTTCTGCCAAGGCGGAACTATGCGTAGAAATAATGAAAAGTGCCGCCGAAAGCGGACACAAGGTGCTCCTGTTCTCCCAGTTTACTTCTATGCTGGAGAGGCTTGTGACACTGTTCCAAAAAGAGGGCATATCCCACTATCTTCTTACCGGATCCACCAAAAAGGAAGACAGAATAAAACTGGTGGACGCATTCCAGGAGGATGACACCACCGTATTCTGCATATCATTAAAAGCCGGCGGAACAGGACTTAACCTAACTGCAGCCGATATTGTTGTGCACTATGACCACTGGTGGAATGTAGCGGTGGAAAATCAGGCCACTGACAGAGCCCACAGGATCGGACAAAAGAATGTCGTCACTGTTTACAGACTGATAATGAAGAACACCATTGAAGAGAGGATAATAGAACTTCAGAACAAGAAAAAAGAGCTGGCTGACCAGCTCCTTAATACAGGTTCTCTTAGTGCACCAAGCCTTACAAAGGAAGAGCTCTTAGAGCTTCTAGGGTGATATCGATCACTTCTTCCATTGTATGGTCTTTTTCCTCAATTGTAATATCAGCATACTTCTCATACAGAGCGCTTCGCTCATTGTAGAGGGATATGAGGGACTGGCCCTCTCTCATTACTACTCCCCTCTGCTTTGCATTGTGCAGGCGCTTTGTAAGAGTATCCATATCAACCTTAAGGTAAACAACCTTGCCTATGTTCTTGTAGTGGTCCATGGCCTCTTTTCCGTAAACCACGCTTCCACCGGTTGCGATAACGGTTCTCTCAGTCTCAATTTCCGAATTTATCCTGTTTTCTATATCTATAAATCCGTCGATTCCCTCTGATTCTATGATCTCTGAGAGCTTTTTGCCTATCTTTTCCTGGATCACGATATCCGCGTCAAGGAATCTGTAGCCAAGGATCTTGGCCAGGATTACTCCCATGGTACTCTTGCCTGATGTAGGCATACCAATCAAAACAATATTATCTTTTTTCATAATCTCTCCTCAAAAATTAACAGATGATTCCGCCGCCCAGGACTATATCCCCATCGTACAATACTGCACTCTGTCCGGGTGTTATGGCACGCTGCGGCTCATCGAATATGATCTTAGCTGTGCCATCGTCTGATATTGTGACTGTGGCAGGCTGCTCTTTGTGTCTGTAACGTATCTTGGCCAGGCATCTGAAAGGCTCCCCGGGTGCCTCTCCGGTTATCCAGTTAAATTCCCTGACCAGAACCTCTTTGTCAAAAAGATCTTCATCATCCGCAAGAATCACGCGGTTATTGACTGTGTCCAGCCTCTTTACATAAAGCCTTCTGTCTGCGGGAATACCAAGTCCTCTTCTCTGACCGATGGTGTAGTTAATAATTCCCTCATGGGTTCCCAGGACATTTCCCTGAAGATCAACAAAATCACCCTTCGGATAATCCTTTTTTCTGTATCTCTTGATCATGGATGCATAATCACCGTCCGGTACAAAACAGATATCCTGGCTGTCTTTTTTATCTTTGTTGACAAAACCGTACTCGGCTGCTATCTCTCTCGCATCGTCCTTGGTCATTTCCCCAAGCGGGAAATAAGTGTGTGCCAGCTGTTCCTCAGTAAGGTCATATAAAACGTAGCTCTGATCCTTCTTCTGATCCACTGCCTTAAGAAGGTAGAAGTGTCCGTCTCTCTCCTCAATCCTTGCATAGTGACCGGTCACGATGTTGTCATACCCAAGGGCCCTTGCCTTCTCATAGAGGATATCAAACTTAAGGTATTTGTTGCACCTTATACACGGATTCGGAGTCTCGCCTCTCTCATAGCTGCACACAAAAGGTTCGATGACGTTCTTCGTAAACTCTGCCTCGTAGTGGTATATGTTGTACTCAATACCAAGCTTCTCGCAAACTGCCCTTGCATCCTGGGTATCCTTGAGTGAACAGCAGGTTCCGAAGAGGTCCTCGCCTATCATGTCGTTCTCATAAAGACGCATGGTGCATCCCATGCAGTCAAATCCTTTTTTTAACATAAGAGCAGCGGCTACGGAAGAATCCACGCCGCCACTCATAGCTATTAAAGCTTTTTTATTCTCATTACTCATCATGCATTAATCTTTTTAATAATCTCCGGTAATACTTCATCTATCTTATCATTGTCTATCTGACAGGTTCCGGCATTTGCATGTCCGCCTCCGCCGTACTCAAGGCAAAGATCTCCGATGTTGAAGTTCGAAGCCTTGTTAATAATAGACTTTCCTATCATAACAGCTGTGTTCTGTTTTTTAAAGCCCCAGGCTACATGAATTGAAATTTCTGCCTCAGGATACAGAGCATAGATCATAAAGCGGTTTCCGGCATAAATAACGTCACCTGCTGCCTTCTGATCAACTACAACAACCTTTCCCTCCATGTGGGAAATCTCTTTTAACTGTTTCTTAAAGAGCTCTGCCTGCTCATTATAGAGATCTACTCTCTCTTTTACATCAGGAAGCTCCAAAACATCCTTGATATCATGATTCACACAATATCCGATAAGCTCCATCATAAGGTCGTAATTGGATATCCTGAAATCGTGGAATCTTCCGAGACCCGTTCTTGCATCCATAAGGAAGTTCATAAGAACCCAGTCCTTAGGATGAAGTATCTCATCTTCCGTAAAATCAGCGGAATCGCCCTTATCAACAGCAGTCATGATCTCATCGGATATTCTGTCAAGGGTATATCCTGCCTTCTTGTAGTAATTGTAAACCACTCTGGCAGCTGACTTGGCCTGACCCTCAATGAACCAGTTGTCATTGTCCTTCATTGAAGCATTTCTTGTCAGCTCAGACTCATGGTGGTCAAAGCACATAAAAACTCTTGAATCATAAGGCAGATTGGTGGTGATATCATTACCTGAAAGCTCAATCTTGCCATCCTGAACATCCTTGGGGTGAACGAACTTGATATCCTCTATCAGGTCGCACTCCTTTAAGATCATAGCACAAACCAAACCATCAAAATCACTTCGTGTCACAAGTCTCTTTTTGTCGCTCATATTGCCCCCGATCCTTATGAAAAGCGGTATGCATATCACATGCAAACCAAGTGAAAAGTGTCCTTATACAGTATATCACCATTGATGTAGTTTACGATATATCAGCAAGCATGTTTTTATATAAAGTTAATAGAGTGCTCCTCCGTCATCATGCAAAAGAAATTCCGGATCCTGATCAGCCGCTGTGGTGGCCAGTTCGTCGCATCTTTCGTTCTCGGGATGCCCATTGTGGCCCTTTACCCAGTTCCATCTGACCTTATGCGGCTCTACAGCTTTCAAAAGCCTCTGCCACAGCTCTACATTCTTAACAGGCTTTTTGCCTGCGGTCTTCCAGCCGTTTTTAACCCAGCTCTTAAGCCACCCTTCGTTAAAGCCGCTGATGACATATTTGGAATCTGAATACATCTCAACCTCACAAGGTCTGTTGAGGCTCTCCAGTCCGACAATTGCCCCAAGCAGTTCCATACGGTTGTTGGTGGTCTTGTCATAACCGGCGCTTATTTCTTTTTCATGAACCTCGCCCTTTGGGTCGATATAGCGCATTACTACGCCGTAACCTCCGGGTCCGTCCGGGTTTCCTCTGGCGGATCCGTCAGAATATATGCTTACTTTCATTGTTCACCTCAACAAGTGCTCTGCTCCCAGCTTCCTGTATTTAAGAATCCATCAGCCATCTTCTGTGCATTTTCTACGATGTTTTCATCATACCCCAGCACCTTAAGCAGCATGATGGCGTTTCTGGTAGTAGCCGGTCCATCCTTGAGCTTATAGTCAAATTTAACATCATTATCCGTAACATCACCCTCAAAATGATAGATCTCATAGATATCTTTCAAAAGAGATGTGAGCTCGATATCGTGAGTTGCAGCAAAACACTGAACTCCATTCTCCGCAAGACTCTTAAGAATCTGCGTTGAAGCAGCAATTCTCTCAACAGTGTTGGTTCCCCTAAGGACCTCATCCACAAAACAAAGAACTCTATTACCGGAAGTCTTGGATTTATCGACTATCCTCTTGATGGACTTGATCTCAACGATGTAGTAACTCTCTCCCATGGAAATATCATCTTTAAGTGCCATAGAAGAATAAATCCTGTAGAAAGGAGCTCTGTACTCAGTACCAAGTACTGTATGAACTGACTGGGCAAGAATGGTGTTTATAGCACAGGTCTTAAGGAATGTAGACTTACCGGATGCATTTGATCCGGTTAAAAGAACTCCTGACTTGGCCTCGATCGTATTGGCTACAGCCCCATCTATAAGGGGATGGATCAGGTCTTTTCCCACATAGGAATCACCTGTAAATTCGGGAATAGAATATCCGTTTTCAAAAGAAGCCCTGAAGCAGGCTACTGAAACTTCAGTCTCTATCCTTCCGGTGATCTCAAGAATTTTGTCGAGCCTGTCCCTCTTTTCCATAAGCTGTTTGTACATCTGGTTGAACTTAATGAGATCGATATGAGTCACCATTTTCAGATAATCAAACAGAATATCCAACGGATTTCCGCTGGAGTGCACCTTACTATTGGCAGAAAGAAGGATCGAAGATCCGGCTCTGAAGGATGCAAACTCTTTTGATATGCCTTCAAGTTCCCTGATATCATCAGCAAATACAGATGCCTTGATCGCAGAAAACTTATCTATGGACTTAATAACTCTCATAACATATCCATAGGTGACAAGGTAAGGATCTATATCACTCTTTATTCTAAAATAAGACAGTATCTGTATAACCATCAGAATAGCGAGCGCTATAAATCCTACAGCAAAATTCACGAAACTAAATCCTATAGCGGCAAGCATCAGGACGATCATCACAAAGTGCATGGTATTGCTGACATTTGAGACATTTTCAAGATAATCGATATAGTCATAAATCGAGTATCTGCTGTTATGGCCAATCTCCCAGAAGATAGTCTGAATCTTTAATCTGTCATCATCATTCTCCTTTATGAATGAGACCTGTTCCTCGAAAGATTCAAATTCATCTGCCTGTCTCGGAGATCTCAAAAGATAGTACAGATACTCCTCTCCTGCAGCAGAAAGGCAGTAGTTGAGTCTCTTGAACACACCGTCCATTCCAAGATCATTCCAGGTGACGTCATCTATCTGTCCTTCCTCCTGATGATTCTTGAAAAAGCCGTCAACGTGATCAAGATCGTCGGACTTATACTCTCTGGCAGGTGGATTACCAAAGTTCTTTTTAAGCTTGGTGATCAGGTACTTTTTAGCATTTAACGCATCTCTTATTCCCAGTGCAAAAGCAATAATGACAAATGCAACTACCAGGAATATTATCATGTATCCTTCCATATCAGCTGTATAACCTCTTTCCGATTTCCTCTGCCTTAGCATAGATGTCTGCAGGCTCTGCACCTATATTGAATTTTCCGTTCTCATAGCGGATAATGCCACCGATCATTGTAAGCATAACGTTTGATTTGCTTCCGCTGTAAACAATGTTTTTAACAATATTGTTGATGGGCTGCATGTTAGGCTGATACAGATCAAGCATTATGATATCGGCCTTCTTGCCCTCGGCAAGGTAGTCGCAGTCTGTAAGTCCCATTGCATGGGCTCCGTTGACAGTTGCCATCTTAAGCACCTCTGTGGCATCAACACTGGATGCGTTCATATCCTTAAGCTTGGCAAGGCCTGTCGTCAGGAACATCTCCCTGAACATATCAAGACAGTTGTTACTTGCAGGTCCGTCTGTTCCTATTGCAACCGGAATACCCTTTTCAAGATACCTGGATATAGGCGCAATTCCGCTGGCCAGCTTGGTGTTGGACCCCGGATTGGTCACAGCATAAAGGCCTCTCTTCTTCATGATCTCCATATCCTTGTCATTGGTCCATACAAGGTGGTATCCGCCTCCGCCGTAGTCAAACAGTCCAAGTGAATCAAACAGTTCGATAGGAGTCATACCGTATCTCTCAACGCACTCTTTTGTCTCTGATTCTGTCTCCTGGATATGTGCCCAAAAGGGAGCTTTGTACTTATGAACAAGTTCAGATGTCTTTTCCAGGATTTCTTTTGAACAGGTATATTCTGCATGCAGACCAAGAATGAATGAATTATACTCATCCCTTCCGTTCAAGTCGTTGTAGTATCCTTCCAGCATCTCCACAGACTGGCTGAAGTTATTGACGCAGCTTGTCTGAACGCAGCGCATTCCACAGTCTCTGAAGGCATCTGCCACAGAGTAAGGTGTCAGATACATCTCAAAAACAGCTGTTATTCCGCTGGTGAGATACTCCATAATAGCAATCTTGGATAAATGATAAATATCCTCCGCAGTCATCTTGGCTTCAATTGGGAATATCTGAGTATTAAGCCAGTCAGAAAGCGGCAGATCATCAGCCTTGGATCTCATAAGAGTCATGGCTGAATGAGTGTGGGCATCCTTAAATCCAGGCATGAGGAGATTGCCTTTGCAGTCAATCTCTCTGTCCCATACAAGTATGGAGTCCTGATGAGTATCACAGTAACCAAGGGCCTCTTTCTCAGTGCCAACGAACTGTATCTTATCTCCGTTTACCCATACTTCGCCGGTGAATATCTCTTTTCCCTGCTCCATAGTCAGGATTCTTGCGTTATAAAATCTTGTTCTCATACCTCAAACCTCTTGATGGACTCTGAAACGAGCTTTGTGAAAAGAGGTGCTGCCTTATCTGCAGCCTCCTGAACCTCCTCGTGTGAAAGAGGCTCTCCTGAAATGCCTGCTGCAAGATTACTGATGCATGAAACGCCGCAGATGCGCATTCCCATATGGTTGGCTGCAATTGCTTCATTGACTGTACTCATTCCGACAGCTGAAACACCGAGCTTTGCAAGCATTTTGATCTCTGCGGGCGACTCAAATGAAGGGCCTGTGCACTGGCAGTACACACCTTCCTTGAGGTCAATGCCGTTTTCCTTGGCAACAGCTCTTATTACGTCCTGAAGGTCCTTTTTATAAACGTTTGACATATCAGGGAATCTGGGTCCCAACTCGTCAAGATTTGGTCCGATAAGAGGGTTTGGAGCAAAAATAGAAATATGATCCGTGATGAGCATGAGATCACCGGCGCCAAAGCCTTCTCCAAGTCCGCCTGCTGCGTTTGTAAGGAACAGAATCTTAGCACCCAGCATCTTCATAAGTCTTGCCGGAAGAACTACGTCGCTTATGTTATATCCCTCGTAAAAGTGGATTCTTCCCTTCATGCAGACAATCTTCTTGTCTCCGAGATATCCGAAAATGAACTTTCCTGCATGTCCCGGAACTGTTGAAACAGGGAATCCCGGTATATCGCTATAAGGAATTTCTGTCTCTATCTTGATATTCTCAGCAAAGCCGCCAAGGCCTGAGCCCAAAACCAGAGCGACATCCGGTTCAAAATCAGTTACCTTTCTTACTGCCTCTTTGCATTTTAATAATTTTTCATATACAGCATTTGCCATGGTCATTACCCCTTTCTGTTAATTCTCATCTAATGATATATCATCACCACCTGCATCTGCAAATGATGGATCGTCTTCTGTTACATCTTCAGTATCCGCAGCTTCGCCTTCTGAAACGGCCGCTTCAAGATATGGCGGAAGATCAGGATTGGCCAGTGTTCCGTAGATCACAGGCTGAACAGTGTTGTTTACTGCATGTGCTACAGCTTCCTTCATGCCTCCCTTAACAAATCTTGAAATGATTGCACTCTCCCATCCGGTACCCTCGATTGAGAAGTTCTTCAACGTGTCACGAAGCATATCGGTTCCGGGAGCCTCATTCATTCTGATCTCAATCCTGCCGGGAACTGCCGGATGGATGAAGGTCGATTTTCTGTCCACCCTGTCTACAGCATCATCCTCAAAATAGATATTAAGAGTCCTGTAGCTTGCTTCCTCCAGGAAATAGATCTCGTTCCTTATGGTAAGTCTGTTGTACTCATCCCTGTTACATACAGTATTCAGCGATACCTTATAGTTCTCGCAGTGCATGTTGATGTCGCTGATATATCTTTTGCCGCCAAAACCGCATCGCAGCCTGTAGATAACATCGCCTTCATAGATATCGATATAGAATGCTCCGTTCTCTGCGAGCCTGAAGCCTATCTTCTTCATGCCGTCGGTGAAATTGTTGTGGACAATCTGCATCATCATGGGCATAAAGCCAATTCCGGATGTCTCAAGGTCGTATATCTTGCCATCAAGCTTTTGAAGCCATCTCTGTATCAGCTGGTTCTCATTCCTGATGTTATAGGAATTAACTGCCGACTTGAAATCAGTTCTTTTGCCCAAAAAGCTGATGCTCCTGTTTCTGGTAGAGCCGGTGGTCATACGAACTGTTCTGTTCTTCCAGCCTCCTGAGCTGATGACAGGAAAATCAGCTGTTCTGCCGCTTACGGACTTGCAGATTGCCTTAAGCTCCGTAAGAGCCCTGAAATCTTCAGGAAGCGGCGTATCCGAAACCTCAATTATGTTCTTCATCCTGTCGCGGATCTTGATCGCCATGCTGCTGGTCTGGAAGACATCGCTGTTTCCGGCGTTTGTCACGACCACCATATCAAGATCGGGATATACAAAGACATTCTGGCCCATCATACCGTTGTAGGCAAAGCATCCGGGCCTGTCATCGTTGAGCCAGAGCTGATAGCCGTAGTAAGGATTGTCCTCCCTTCCGGTTTCTATCTGCTGCGTCGTTGACTCTTTTACCCATTCCTCAGGCACCAGCTGCTGCCCGTTCCAGACACCTTTTTGCAGATAGAGCTGGCCCATCTTGGCCATATCCTCTATTCGCATGAAAGCTCCCCATCCGCCTTTGGTTATGCTCTGTGGGCAGCTCTCCCAAAATACCCTCTTGATGCCCATGGGATCAAATATCCTCTCTTTACAGAAATCAAAGAGGGACTGGCCGGTTATTTCGGTGACTATGGCTGACAGCATGTACGTGTTCATGCTGTTGTATTCAAATTTTGTTCCGGGATCGAATTTAAAAGACGCATCCAGAAAGCCCTTGCGCCAGTCGTTGCCGCTTATGGCTCCAATCTCGTTAAAATCCACTCCGCTGGACATATTGAGGAGATTCCTGACTGAAACCGTCTTCCTGAAGATGCTTAAGGGTCCTACTCTGGGACTGAAAATATCACTGATCCTGTCATCCAGTGTAAGCTTGCCCTCTCCCATCAGAATGCCTATAGCCATTCCGGTAATGGACTTGCACATGGAATAAGTCACATGCCACATATCCATGTCAAAGGGCTCAAATGCACACTCTGCGATGACCTTGCCGTGACGCAGGGCCATGAACTTATGCATTCTGCACTCCCTGTCTGCCTGAAGGTCCCTGATCAGATCAGTAAAAAAAGCAGAGCTTACGCCCTGAGATTCCGGAGAAGATCTCTCCAAAAACTGTTCGTCAGGGAAGGAGAGTGATGAGAATGCCGGCTTCTGCGGAGTAAAATCCACCTTGCTTATCTCGCCGGTCTGTCTGGCGACCATCTTCATCAAAAGCTCTCCAACGTAAAGTTCTGCTCTTGGCATATTATACTCCCCTCCAAAGAGAACTCTCAGTCGGTCTTGAGCGCCCTCATAGAGTTAAGTATTGCTATTACTGCTACTCCTACATCTCCGAATACTGCAAGCCACATGGTGGTAAGACCAAGTGCTCCCAGAACCAGGATGATGAGCTTAACTGCAAGCGCAAAGACTATGTTCTCTTTTACAATCCTTATGGTCTTGCGCGCTATCTTCATTACAGCTGAAATCTTGCTGATATCATCGTCCATGATAACAATGTCTGCTGCCTCAATTGCAGCATCAGATCCCATGGATCCCATGGCGATTCCGACATCTGCTCTCATAAGCACGGGAGCATCGTTGATACCGTCGCCCACAAACGCAAGCCTGTTACCATTATCGCCTTTTGAGAGCATTTTTTCAACTGCACTGACCTTATCAGCAGGTAGAAGTCCCGCCTTAACGTCATTTATACCAACCTGATCAGCCACATGTCTGGCTACCTCTTCATTATCACCTGTGAGCATGACTGCTCTCTTTACTCCAAGCTCGTACAGGGCTGCGATTCCCTCTTTTACCCCGTCCTTGATGGCATCGGCGATAACAATGCTGCCAGCATAGGATCCGTCATAGGATACGTAAACCACAGTGCCTGCGGCCTCATCCAAAAGACCTATTGATGCCGGAACGTCAATGAGCTTGTCATTGCCAACCAAAAGCTCTTTGCCCTCAAGGATGGTCCTGATACCGTTTCCTGCTATCTCTTTGGTCTGAGATTCATCTACGTGAGAAGCATCAGGCTTCTGGCCTTCGTTCCTCTCCATGTAGCATGCAAGAATGGATCTTGCAATCGGATGATTGGAGTACATCTCGCCGTAAGCTGCAAGTGAAAGAAGCTGATCTTCTGTAATGTTACTCTGAGTGGCCGGAACAATTTCCGAAACCTTAAACTCACCCTTTGTGATAGTACCTGTCTTATCAAAAACAACCGTGTCTACCTTGGATGCAGCCTCAAGGAAGTTGGATCCCTTGACAAGGACGCCCTTCTTGGAGGATGCTCCGATTCCGCCGAAGAATCCAAGAGGAACCGAAATAACAAGAGCACACGGACATGAGACTATAAGGAAAATACATGCTCTTCTGATGCTGTCCGAGATAGCGAGCTGTCCGAATATCGGAGGAAGAACTGCAAGGAGCACTGCTCCTACCGTAACAACAGGTGTGTAATATCTTGCAAATCTTGTGATGAAGTTCTCCATTCTGGACTTCTTGTTGCTGGCGTTCTCAACCAGATCAAGGATCCTTGCAACTGTGGAGTCCTCATAGGCCTTATCTACTCTCACCTTGAGAATTCCCTCACCGTTGACGCATCCGCTGATGACGGCATCTCCCTCAGCTGCCCTTCTGGGAACAGATTCTCCTGTAAGAGCTGCGGTATCAACAAAGGATTCACCTTCAATAACAGTTCCGTCCAGTGGGATCTTCTCCCCTGCTCTTACAAGAATAATATCACCTACGCTTACTTCCTCTGGATCAACTTCTGTAGTCTCTCCATCTTCGTTTACCAGATTTGCAAACTCAGGAGCAATACTCATAAGGTCTGTAATGGACTGTCTTGACTTGCCGACAGCGTAGCTCTGGAAGAGCTCTCCAACCTGGTAAAAGAGCATTACGGCTAAAGCCTCTGAGTACTCGCCTATTCCAAATGCTCCGAATGTTGCTATCATCATCAGGAAGTTCTCGTCAAAGACCTGTCCGTGGCTTATGTTAATAACAGCCTTTCGAATGACGTCATAGCCGATGATCCCATAAGGAACAAGGTATATGATCAGCTTCACAAACCAGGGAAGCGGTTCCATTATGCCGATCTTATCAAGTACCAGCAGGATGACAAATATTGCAAGTACTATGAGTATTCTGTTGCGGGTCTTTTTTTGTTTCTTAGTCATAAATCATCACTTCCTTTTCAGGACAATTGTTTAAGCTGTCTCTATCTCGCAATCCGGCTCAACCTTTTTGCAGGCCTTGACTGCCGCATCAAATACACTGTCAAAAACGTCGTCAGCAGCCTCAAGTGTAAACTTCTGAGTCATGAAATTAACTCTTGCGCTTACAACGCCGTCGATCTTCTTAACCGCATCCTCCATCTTAGCTGCACAGTTTGCACAGTCTACCTCACACTTAAATGTTTTCTTCATAATATCCACCTTTCTGCCCTCATAAGGCTCATAATTTACTCTTCAATATGGTTGATTCCCTGGTCGATGATAGTTCTTACGTGGTCATCTGCCAGGAAGTAAATAATCTGTTTGCCCTCGCGTCTGTTTCCAACGAGCTTGCTCTGCTTAAGTATCTTAAGCTGATGAGATATTGCCGACTGAGTCATGTTAAGGCTGTCAGCTATATCACATACACACATCTCTTCTTCAAACAGGGCAAAGAGAATTCGAATCCTTGTGGAATCACCGAAGACCTTGAACAGCTCTGCCAGATCATAAAGCTTGTCATCATCAGGCATCTCTCTGTGTACCTTCAGTACCACATCTGCATGTTTGTGCACTACATCGCAGTGCTCTACATCACCTACTGACATATCATCTTCCTTTCATTTCAACGTATGAATAATTGTTCATATGTTGAATATAAAACAAGTGAATGCATATGTCAATACACATTCACTTATTTTTTCTTGCTGTCTCTACAGTTTTTCTCATATACCTTATAACATCTGTCGGATACTCGCCTATTGCTGTCTCTCCAGTAACCATGACAGAGGATGCGCCGTCGAGTATGGCGTTGTAGATGTCGCTGACTTCTGCTCTGGTGGGAACTTTGCTGTGTTCCATGGATGCGAGCATCTGGGTTACTACCATGAAAGGCATCTTTGCAGCGTTGCACCTGCGAGCGATGTCTTTCTGAACTCCCGGAAGTTCCCAGAGAGGAACTGCGTTTCCTAGGTCGCCTCTTGCAATTATTACTTCATCTGCATAGTCAAAAAAGCTCTCGAGATTCTCTACGCCTTTGGTGTTTTCTATCTTGGCGTAAATCTTAATTTCATTGCCACCGTTATTATCAAGAACTTCTCTGAGCGTCTTAAGGTCCTCTGCGCTTCTTACAAAAGGCTGCATTACGCCATAGATTCCAGTCTGACAGGCGAGTTTGATATTCTCTATGTCGCTGTCTGTAAGAGCCTGCATATCGACTGACCTGCCAACGATAGCGATGCTCTTTCTGCCATAGAGCGTGCCACCTCTTGTGATTCTGACCTGAACTTCGCCTTGCTCAACTCCAATTACAACTGCAGCAATCTTACCGTCATCAAACAGGATCTCACGATCGGGTTCAAGAGCTTTAAGGATTCTTTCATCCAGAGAAACAATGTCTTCCCCAGAATTTGAGGTACCTCCAAATCGAAGGACATCTCCATCCTTCAGACCAAGCGGTTTTGCCAGCTTACCGATTCTCAGCTCCGGCCCCTGCATATCTATCAAAATTCTGGGGCTTACTCCATTTGCGGATGCAGCTCTTTTGACCTTATCAAGGTCCTCAAGGCAATCCTTAAGCATTATATGGGACAGATTGATCCTTATGCCAGTCATGCCCTCCCTGAACATCTCAGAGAGCACCTTCTCATCTCTGCAGCTGGGTCCCAGCGTTCCAAACACGTCAACCATTCTTCTTTTTCCTTAGATAGATAAAAGCTCCTACATACACAAGCACTGCGAAAACCCAACCGGCTGCGATAAGGCCATACTGATTATTAACAGCCTTTTCAGCTCCCAGGGTGTAGATAAATATCTGCGCAAAACGCATGGTAAATGTAATGATAAACCACTTAGAAATGCTTTCTTTGGTGTAATAGCCAAGCCATGCGTAGTTATCCTTTGGCAGCGGAAGGAACATAAATATGATATGAGTCAGAACAGGATTGTGGCCTTCTGCCAGTTTCTCCACATACTCAATCTTGTCCTCAGGACACAGATAGCAAAGCACCTTCCGGCCTATCTTTTCACTGAAAATAAAAGCCAGAGTATTGGCAAGGGATGCAAACAGATCACATATAAGTGCAGCCTTCAGTCCTCCCCAGACAGCGCCGGCAGCCAGATAAAAAGGCAGTCCCGGAATACAGGTAGAAAAGGTCTGAAAAAATACAAGCGCCCCAAAGGTCAGTATTCCTGCAATACCCTTGCTGTCTATGTAACTCTTAAAAGATTCTATGTCACTAACAAAAGCTATCATGGGCCTTCCAATAAAGACATATATACATACCAGGAAGCCCAAAAGAATGCATATTGGAAGGATCTTAAATTTTGAATTCTTCATAGAGGTCAGGAAGTCCCTTCTTAAGCGCTCTGTTGAACTGGCCTTTTATCCTTCCAAAGCTCAGCCATCCGATAAATCCAAAAGCAACTACTAGAAACAGTACAATTGGAGCAAACATACTTATCAAAAGTGGTATATCCAGCGCTCCGTTCTTGCTGAAATTGGCTAATGAAGAAGCTGTCATCAGAATAAACATAGTCGCCAGCAGCGCACATGCCAGATTAAATCTCTTCTTCACAGGTTCAATATATTCAACAACATTCTTGCGAAGCCTGATAATATCTCCCCTCTCAAGCTGTCCATTTGAAATCGCACTAATAGCTTCCTTTGTAAGCATCTTAGTGGTAAGTGTTACTCCCATTAAATAAATTTCCTCCGAAATATCTTTTGTTCCATTCAGGACTACAGCGCACCAGCCTGTCAGAATCCCTTCATCAGGTCGAACAGGCTTATCTGATTGGAATCCGGAATATCTCCCAAAAGTCCCATATCGGCCATCTTGTCGATAACAGTCTGAGGGCACTTGGTCCTCTGGCGGAAGTCGTCCTTAGAAAGGAACGGTCCGTCCTTGGCTGCCTCAACGATCTGGTCCGCAGCCTTCTCACCCATACCGTCAATACTTGTAAGAGCAGGCATGATCTTATCTCCGATAACCTGGAAATCTCTGGATTTAACCTTGAAGATGTCGATCGGCATAAACTCGATGCCTCTCTCATACATCTCCTCTACCAGTCTCATATCTCCGTACTCTGCCTGCTGAGCGTTACTAAGCTCGTCCTTGCGGCTTAAATAATCCTTCATTATGCTGTGAAGGTGATTCTCACCCAGACACATATGCTCATAGTTGAAGGCCTTGGCTCTGATAGAAAACCATGCTGCATAGAAGGCCTGTGGCATATAAACCTTAAAGTACGCAATTCTCCATGCCATCATAACGTAAGCAGCCGCATGGGCCTTGGGGAACATGTACTTGATCTTCTCACAGGACCAGATATACCAGTCAGGTACACCGTGGTCTATCATGTCTTTTTTCCAGGCTTCCCAGTTGCCCTCTTTGCCCTTGGCTACCTTACCCTTACGTACTGCCTCCATGATCTTGAAGGACTCAGACTTATCAAGTCCCTTCTGGATCAGATAGATCATGATATCGTCACGACAGCAGATACAGGTATCAATTGTTGCCTTGCCCTCCTGGATCAGGGTCTGGGCGTTTCCGAGCCAAACGTCGGTACCGTGTGAAAGACCTGAAATCCTTATAAGGTGGGAAAGAGACTTGGGCTGCGCATCAATAACCATCTGCATGGCAAAGTCTGTACCAAACTCGGGAAGTCCGAGACATCCGAGCTTGGTTCCGCCAAGCTGATCGGGCGTTACGCCAAGAGCCTCTGTATTCATGAAAAGACTCATTACCTTCTTGTCATCCAGTGGCACAGTCTTGGGGTCCATTCCCGTGCAGTCCTGAAGGAATCTGATCATGGTAGGATCATCGTGTCCCAGGATATCGAGCTTAAGAAGGTTGTGGTCGATTGAGTGGTAATCGTAATGTGTCGTAATAGTCGCCGTTGTCATATCATTGGCAGGATGCTGAACAGGACAGAACGAGTTGATGTCCTCTCCCACAGGAAGAACTATGATTCCACCCGGGTGCTGGCCTGTACCACGTCTTATGCCGGTGCATCCCTGGACGATCCTGTTGATCTCACTCTTTCTCTTGCTGACACCGATTCCGTCGTAATACTTCTTAACGAAACCATAAGCTGTCTTATCCGCAAGTGAAGCAATGGTTCCGGCTCTGAAAGTCTGTCCGTAACCAAAGATAACCTCTGTATATTTGTGCGCCTTGGACTGATATTCTCCCGAGAAGTTAAGGTCGATATCAGGCTCTTTGTCTCCCTTGAATCCAAGGAAGGTCTCGAAAGGAATGTCGAATCCGTCCTTATAAAGCTTGGTTCCACACTTGGGGCACATCTTGTCAGGCATATCACAGCCCGAATTACCGCCAAAAGCAAGAACCTCCGGAGAATCAAAATCACTGTATTTACAGTTAGGGCACACGTAATGCGGGCTTAAGGAATTAACCTCCGTAATACCCGATGTAAACGCAACAAAAGAAGATCCGACAGATCCTCTGGATCCTACCAGGTATCCGTCTTCGTTGGACTTCCAAACCAGCTTCTGGGCAATGATATACATAACCGCGAAACCGTTCTTGATGATTGAATTAAGTTCCCTCTCAAGTCTCTCCTGTACAATCTCAGGAAGATTTTCACCATAGATCTCATGGGCTTTGTCGTAACAGATCTTGGTAAGGATCTCATCACTGTTTTCAATGACGGGGGCGCACTTATCCGGACGAACCGGTGAAATGGAATCGCACATATCCAGGATCTTTCTGGTGTTATCAATTACGATCTCTTTTGCCTTCTCACCGCCAAGATAATCGAACTCAGCCATCATCTCGTCTGTGGTCCTCAGATACAGCGGTGCCGGCTCCTCATCATTCATACCCTTACCGGCCATGATGATTGTTCTGTATATCTCATCCTCGGGATTAAGGAAATGCGCATCGCAGGTGGCAACAACAGGCTTATTCCACTGCTCACCGAGCCTTACGATCTCCTTGTTGATCTCCCTGATATCATCGTCGCTATTGATGTCCTCATATCTCTCTGACTCAACCATGAAGTGGTTATTGCCCACAGGCTGTATCTCCAGATAGTCATAGAAGCTTACAAGTCTTGCAATCTCTTCCGGTGGTCTTCCCTCAACAACTGCACCGTACAGCTCTCCCGCGCAGCATGCACTTCCGATTATAAGACCTTCTCTGTATTTGATAAGCTCACTCTTAGGAATAAGAGGGAATCTTCTGAAATAATCTATATGAGACTTGCTGACAAGGGTATAGAGATTAACCCTTCCCAGTGTATTCTTAGCAAGGATAATGCAGTGATTGGGACGAAGATGCCTTATCATCTCAGGTGTTGGCTTGCCAAGTATATTGACCTGAGTCAGATCCTCTGCCCCCTGCTCTTTGAGCATAGGTACAAACTTGTTGAAAATAAGCGCAGTACACTCAGCATCATCTACAGCTCTGTGATGATGTCCCAGTACAATATTCAAAGTCTTGGCCACTGCGTCCAGAGTATGCTTGGCCTGCAGCGGGAAGAAATATCTTGAGAGCCAGAGCGTATCAACGGTAGTGTAATCAGCATCGATACCCAGCTCCTCGCAGTTCTGATTTATAAAGCTTATGTCAAAAGACACATTGTGTCCCACCAGTACTGCTCCCTCGCAGAACTCTACGAACTTCGGGATGATAACTTCTCTGGTAGGAGCGCCGATAACCATGTCATCGGTGATACTGGTGAGTTTCTCAATCCTGTACGGAATAGGAACCTGAGGATTGATAAACTCTGAAAATCTGTCTACAATCTCGCCGTTTTTAATCTTAACGGCACCGATTTCGATGATCTTGTTCTTGATAGGAGAAAAGCCCGTTGTCTCGATATCAAATACAACAAAGGTAGTATCATCAAGCTTCTGCCCCTTGTCATTTACAACAATTTCCTTAAGGTCATCTACTACATATGCCTCAACGCCAAGTACAAGCTTAAAGAAATCCTGTCTGTCCAGAGGAGGCTCTCCTGCCTCTTTGCGCCTTGATTTCTCGTCCTTGTAAAGATCTTCCCAGACGTGATTGGCATCGGTAAGAGCCTGAACAACACCGTGGTCTGTAATGGCAATACCCGGCATTCCCCATTTATAGGCCTGCTTTACAATATCTTTTACCTCTGAAACTCCGTCCATATCACTCATCTTGGTATGGCAATGGAGCTCAACTCTCTTCTCATCAGCAGTATCAACTCTCTTGACGGTAAAGTCAGGAATCTTCTTGACTCCCACAACAGACTGGATTGAGAGTTCGTGATCAAACTTATCAACTGCAGCGATTCCCTTGATCTTAACGAAGGCTCCCATCTTAATATCCTTGGTTATAGCGGGAACATCTGCAGTATTAACAAACATCTTGACTGCTATTGAATCCGTAAAATCGGTAACAGCAAAGATAAGAATTGTCTTGTCATTTCTGATATCTCTTGAATCCCACTCGATGATCTTGCCGTGAATGGTAACTTCACCAAGCTCGCCCATAAGGTCAACCAGCTTCATGGCCTCATCATCAAAATCTCTTCCGAAAAGTACATCCGGATTATCGCTTCTCTTATAGCTTCCGCCGAAATCTCTTTTGCCAAAAGACTTCTGAGCGCCCACCTTAGAAGGTGCTTCAGGTGCCTTACTCTCGGCCCTGGCAGGCGCAGCCTTCTCAGCAGCCTTGGCCGCCTTTTCAGCTTCCTTCTCTGCCTCCTTCTCCTCCATTGCCTCAAGCTTTTTAGCCATCTTGGCAGATTCCTCGGAGTAATCGGGCTCCTTATCCTCTTTTTCAACTTCGACAAATTCAGGGGAAAGAACTACTGAAAGTCCGCATCTGTCATTAAAGATCTTGGAGAGCACGCGGATAAGGTCAGGGGCTTTCTTTTTGCCCACAACGCTGTCTTCCAGCTGCATGATGACATTACCCTGATCAGGGTACAAAAAAGAAGCCGAGCGAAACAGACTATACTCCATATGGTCATAGTCTTTTAGCTCAAGCTCAATGCTCTCTCTGTATATATCCAGAAGGTTCTCCGGCGTGTACTGCGCCGAAAGCGAGAACTTCTCGTATATCTTGATGGTTATATCCTGGTTGCCAAAAAGCTGCTTCTTGATGCTGTTCTCAGTTTTGATGATGTCAGCTTTATCGATCAGCTTGTTGCTGGCAATGTAAATTCTTATAAAATCCTGCTTCCTGGTGGTTGAAACCTTTACAACCTCAGTTTGCCCCATGATATCGCCGGTGTGTTCATCCAGCTTAAGGGCAGGAAATACTTCAAAAAAACTCTTCCCCATAAAAACCTTTACCTAGGCCAATTGTCCAACTCTTCCTTTAACGTAGCGAGCAACTGGTCTTCCTTAACCTTCTTAACTACTTCTCCGTTTTTAATGAGCAGGCCTTCTCCCACGCCGCCTGCAATTCCGATGTCCGCCTCTTTGGCTTCTCCGGGTCCGTTTACTGCGCAGCCCATAACTGCAACCTTGATGTCGAGGTCATACCCCTGAACCATGGTCTCAACCGCATTGGCAAGTCCGATAAGATCGATCTTGGTCCTTCCGCATGTAGGGCATGATACAACTTCAATTCCGCCGCTTCTCATTCCCAGAGTCTTAAGGATCATCTTGGCTGTCTTGATCTCCTCAACAGGGTCCCCGGAGAGAGAAACTCTTATGGTATCTCCGATTCCCTTGTTAAGGATGATTCCAAGTCCTATGGACGACTTGATATTTCCTCCGTAAACAGTTCCGGCCTCTGTGATTCCGACATGAAGCGGATATCTGCACTTCTGAGCCAGAAGCTCATGAGCCTCTACGCAGAGCATTACATTTGAAGACTTGATGCTGACAACCATGTTGTCATAGCCAAGATCCTCGATAATTCCAATCTTATCAAGGGCAGACTCAACAAGTCCCTGCGCTGTAACGCCGCCGTATTTCTCCACAAGGTCTTTTTCCAAAGAGCCGCTGTTAACGCCGACTCTGATAGGAATACTTCTCTCCTTGGCACAGGAAACAACAGAAGCTATCCTGTCCCTGCCACCAATATTGCCGGGGTTGATCCTGATCTTGTCTGCGCCGTTTTCCATGGCTGCAATAGCCATCTTATAATCAAAATGAATATCCGCAACAATCGGGATATGAATCTGTTTTTTGATCTCGGAAAGAGCCTTGGCTGCTTCAAGTGTAGGCACGGTACTTCTTATGATCTCGCAGCCGGCCTCCTCAAGTCTCTTTATCTGGGCAACTGTTGCTTCAACATCCTCAGTCCTTGTATTGGTCATGGACTGAATGAGGATGGGATTGCCTCCGCCGATTACTCTGTCGCCAATATGGATTACCTTTGTGTTATCTCTGTAGGCCATGTAAATTACCTCGTAAATTTGCTAATATCGTTAAACAGTACAAATACCATCAAGGCAAGCAATGCCACCATTCCGATCATGTGAACAAAGCCTTCCTTCTCAGGTGGTACGGGTTTTCCCACAATGACCTCGATGAACTGGAATACCAGCCTTCCTCCGTCAAGAGCCGGGATTGGTAAAAGATTCATTACTCCCAGGTTAACCGACAAAAGAACCGTAAGTGAAAGCATTGTGAGAATAACTGCGGAAACACCGTAGGGCTTGACCTCCTCGTAGGTATCATCCACCATCTTGACCATTCCCACAGGTCCTGAGACATCGTCCTTGGAAAGCTTTCCTTTAACAAGAAGAGCAAGACTTCTGTAGGTTGTCTTGAAATAATAGCGGACCTCATACCATGCGTACTTAAGAGCAGCCGGTCCCTCTATCTTGCCGTACTCACCGAGATAAATTCCCATGTAGTAACGGCCCTCATCTTCACTGTATTTGGGTAAAAGAGTGGTCTCGTATCTCTGACCGTCTCTCTCATACACGATGTCCATCGGACTTCCCTCAGCGAACTGAGAGATCATGGTAACTTCTCCGGACATGTAAACTTTCTCACCGTCTACGCTTATTATTTTGTCTCCGGGCTGCATTCCTGCTTCAGCAGCTGCTGACTCCTCGGTCATCTTGTTGATGACAGGGAAATTCCAGGCTGAAAAGCTCACCAGAATAACTGCCAGAAGATAAGCGATAATAAAGTTTGCAAAGGGTCCTGCAAAAAGAGTTGCTATTCTCCTCCACACAGGGGCATTCAGGAATGAATGCTCATCGTAGCCCTCTTTCTCCTCAGCCACTGGATCCATGCCGTCAAAGACACATGCTCCGCCGATGGGAAGGAGTTTGATACTGTAGAGGGTCTCTCCCTTCTGCTTTTTCCAGATGGTTGGTCCCATACCGACAAAGAACTCATTGACCCTTATCCCGCCTGACTTGGCAATTATGAAATGGCCGAATTCATGGGATGTTACCAAAACTCCGAATATTATGAAGAATATTAAAACACTTACTAACATCAGATATTGTACTTCTTTCCGAGGAACTCATAAGTCTCCTGCTCTGCCGCAAGAATGGCAGCAACATCAGGATTATCCACCTTGTTGTGATGGCTCATTGCTTCCTCTATCATGCTGTAGATCTCAAGGTACTTGATATCTCCCTTTAAGAATCTCTTAACCGCCATTTCATTGGCGGCATTGAAAACTGTTGGCATACTTCCGCCTGCGCGGGCAGAATCATAAGCGAGCTTAAGGCCTCTGAAAGTGTCTGTATCAGGCTTTTCAAAGGTCAGGCTGTAAAGCTCAAAAAGGTCAAGTCTCTTTTCATGCATAGGTCTTCTGTCGGGATAGAAAAGAGCATACTGGATAGGCAGCTTCATATCCGGCACTCCAAGCTGAGCAATAACTGCTCCGTCCACAAACTGAACAGCGCTGTGCACAATACTCTGCGGATGAACAACCACCTGAATATCATCGAGTCCTACTCCAAAGAGCCACTTGGCTTCCATTACTTCAAGTCCCTTATTTACAAGTGATGATGAATCAATTGTGACCTTGGGTCCCATATCCCAGTTGGGGTGCTTAAGGGCATCGGCAGCTGTCATGTTTTCAAGCTCCGATCTCTTCTTGCCCCTGAAGGGTCCGCCGCTGGCTGTTAAAAGAATCTTTTCAACCTTGTCTCTCGGCTCACCGTTTAAAGACTGGAAAATAGCGCTGTGCTCCGAATCCACGGGGAGAATCTGTACATTCTTTTCCCTGGCAAGAGGCATGATGATATGGCCTGCACAAACAAGCGTCTCCTTGTTGGCAAGGGCAATATCTTTGCCGCATTCTATTGCTCTGATGGTGGGTCTGATGCCGATCATTCCAACCACCGCTGTAAGTACCGTATCCGCTTCCGGAACAGATACTATATCAAGAAGTCCGTCCATACCGGCCATTACCTTGATACCGGTATCTGAAATCTTGTCCTGAAGCTCCCCTGCTGCCTTTTCATCAAACATGCACACGAACTTAGGCTTAAACTCACGGACCTGTTTCTCTACTTCAGGTACACTTCTGTTAGCCGCAAGTCCAACGACTTCCAGCTCGTTCGGATTATTTCTCACAACATCAAGTGTCTGAGTTCCGATGGATCCTGTTGATCCGAGTAAAACTATCTTTCTCATATTAACATCCTTTAAAAATCATCTCATGAGAGGCAACATTACAGCTGCCAAAAAATAAATACATGGAATGACAAATATAACGCTGTCAAATCTGTCCATTATTCCGCCATGGCCCGGGATAAGTGTTCCGTAATCCTTGATGTTGTGATCACGCTTTATTCCGGATGCCAGAAGGTCTCCGATCTGAGAAATTATACTTCCCGCAAAGCAGATTATCATAAGACCCCAAACCGTAGCTATACTGTGAGTTTCATTCCTGTAGAGGATATAGCCTATTATCGCACCTACGATAACAGATCCCAGTATTCCTCCTATAGCGCCTTCAATGGTCTTCTTGGGTGAAAGGACCGGGGCCATCTTGTGCTTGCCGAATGATCTTCCCGCGAAGTATGCGCATGTATCACAAACCCACGCAATAAACGGTACCCACGCGAAGTATGCACCAAGATTTCTGATTCTGAGAAGGTATACAAAAGACATGTTCACCGGCGCATAAATAAAGCAGAAAAAGCAGAATATCGCCTGAGATGCCTTGAACCTCGGGAATGACACAACATAACAAACCATGATAAGGAAAAAGGCAAACATGATGGAGAAAATATAATACCTGTAGTCCTTAACAAGCATCATCTGGATATAATGAACCAGGATTGATGCGTATCCGCAGGCTTCCAGCATATTGATCCTGCCACTGCCCTCATGGACTCCCAATGCCCTTGTCAGTTCAAAAAACGCTATAAGTGATACTATCAAAAGTGCTGCCGAGAGTACGTACCCTCCCGGGATAAGTACTGCCGCCAGCACAATTCCAATTACAATTCCACTGATAACTCTGGTCTTCAAGATTCCTTCAGTCCTCCAAACTTACGGTTTCTGCCGGCATAAGCTTCTACCGCTTTTTCAAGCTCAGCCTTGTTGAAATCAGGCCATGCTACAGGAGTAAAGTAGAACTCCGTATATGCACACTGCCAGAGCAGATAATTGGATATTCTCTGCTCGTTGCAGGTCCTGATAAGAAGGTCCGGATCCGGAAGGTAATTGGTATCCAGATTATCAGCTATATCCTTCTCCGTGATATCTTCTGCCTTCAGCTCACCGGCTTCAACCCTGGCTGCAACCTTTCTGACAGCCCTTGTGATCTCATCCCTGCTGCCGTAATTGATGGCAATGGTGAATGTAAGTCCTGTGTTACCGGCAGTTGTATCCTCAAGCTCTTTAATTGCCTTCTGGATATCCTCTGAAAGCAGAGAGCGCTCACCGATAACACGGCAGCGCACATTGTTCTTCATGGATTTCTTTATACTGGTTTTGAGGTAATTACGCAAAATCGTCATGAGGGCAGAAACCTCTGCCTCAGGACGACTCCAATTCTCAGTTGAGAATGCGTATACTGTAAGATATTTGATTCCCATGTCCCTTGCGTCCACGAGAATGTCTTCAACAGCCTTGGCTCCCTGCATATGGCCATAGTTTCTGGGCATGCCCTTCTCCCTGGCCCATCTTCCGTTGCCATCAAGAATAATGGCTACATGTGCAGGAATATTATTAACATTGTCCATTTATATCACCCATATGACGGTATACGGATTGCTCCGCTTCACTCTCGCAATCCTGCGAACATTCGGAAATCGATCCGCTCATTCCTCGCGTATCTTTTTTCCTCATGTTCGCTCGGGTCTTGAAGTCATTGCATGCTTAACATGCAAGCATGTACACATGCATGACTTAATCCCCTTATACCGTCATAATTTCCTTATTCTTCTCTTCTACAGCTGCATCGATATCCTTAATGAACTTGTCGGTTATCTTCTGAAGCTCATCGTTAAGATCCTCGATCTCATCCTCTGAAACCTCGGTTCCCTTAAGTTTCTTGAGTGCATCATTGCCGTCACGTCTTACGTTTCTGACTGCAACCTTAGCATCCTCACCCTTCTTGCGGATATCCTTGGTGAGCTGTTTTCTGCGCTCCTCAGTGAGCTCAGGGAAAACAAGTCTGATCACAGCACCGTCATTACTTGGTGTGATACCAAGGTCTGATGCCATGATAGCCTTCTCAATATCCTTGATAAGTGTCTTGTCCCATGGCGCGATCTGAATGATCCTGGCCTCAGGGATAGATACGTTTCCAACCTGCTGAATAGGAGTAGGTGTTCCGTAGTAATCAACCTTGATCTTGTCGAGAACGTGCGGATTGGCTCTTCCTGCTCTTATTGATGCAAGATCGTCTCTAAGAAAGTCAAAGGACTTCTGCATTTTGTCATTAAAGTTCTTAAGTCTTTCGTTCATACCCTAAACCTCCCCTGGTTAATCTGTTGTAACGGTAGTTCCGTTGAATTCGCCCGTTGATGCCTTAACAATGCTGTTCTCCTCCTGGAGAGCAAATACTCGCATAGGCATGTGATTGTCTCTTGCGAGGATTGATGCTGTCATATCTACAACCTGCAGGTTCTTCTCAATAACCTCGTTGATTGAAAGTGTTGTATATCTCTTTGCATCAGGGTTCTTGGCAGGATCGCTGTCATATACTCCATCAATAGCCTTGGCAAGAAGGATATAGTCAGCATCAACTTCAATTGCCCTGAGAACAACTCCTGTATCTGTTGAGAAATAAGGATGTCCCGTTCCTCCTGCGAAGAACACAACCTGATTTCTTGCGAAATATTTGTTGGCTCTGTCCTTTGAAAAGAGCTTTGTAAATGAACCACACTCAAATGGAGTAAGTATATTGGTCATCATACCCACACTTCTGAAAATCTCAGATACATAGATGCAGTTCATGATGGTTGCAAGCATTCCGATCTGGTCAGCCTTGGTGCGATCAATATTCTCGCTGCTGCGTCCTCTCCAGAAATTACCTCCGCCAATAACGATACCGACCTGTGTGCCGTTATCTACAAGCTGCTTGACCTGAAGGGCAACCTTTCTGACAGTTTCCTCGTCAAAGCCTGTCTTCTTATCACCTGCCAGTGCCTCACCACTGAGCTTTAATAAAATTCTCATAATGTCTCCGTAATTAAATTATTTATTCTTAAGTCCCTCAAAGAACTCTGAAGGATTAACATCGGCATAAGCCTGTGAGCACATACCCTCGATAACAGCACCATTGTTGATCTGTACTGACTGAGATTTGATGTTGCCCATTACGATAGCTGTTGTATCAAGAACTACAGGACCGTGAACATCGATATCGCCCTTAACCGCACCTGCGATTACTGCGCTTGAACCATAGATGTTACCAACGATAACTGTGCTCTGGCCAACCTTAACGCTGCCCTTACTCTTGATCTCACCGGTGATTCTTGCTGACTCTGCATAGATCTCAGCTGCATCTGAATCTCCGTTGATCTCGCCTGTAATGTTGAGCTTGCCAAGACACTTGATATTACCTGTGATCTTACCAATAAGCTCAAGTGAACCTGTTGTGGCAATGTCGCCCTTGACGATCATACCTTCGGTAATGCTGGCAACTTCATCTGTAGGTGTCTGCTGTTCGAAATCCATAGTATCAAATCCCCCATTTCTTGTTATCATTTCTGTTTCTGCATTTTTGTCTGCAACATACTTGTCGATATGTGCAGGATTTATAGCCTCAAGTGCATTCTTGGGCTCTTCAACCTTGATCTCTTCCTGAGTCTGCTCCTCAATCTTTTCTTCGAGCTCACGGACTTCGTCAACGGCCTCAGCTACGTCTTCTTTGATTTCTTCTTTTATCTCCTCTTTAGCCTCAGCTACAGTATTGACAGCCTCATCAAGAGTCTCCTCAACTTCCTCTACAGCCTCAGAAACCTCTTCTACAGCCTCTTCTACTTCTTCCTTCTTTTCCTCTGCTGCCTCATCGAGCTTGATGTCATCAAGGCGATTGAGCATGCTGTCAAGGTCTACAGGCTTGGGCGCTTCTACCGGTGCCTTGTCTTCGTTAAGGCTCTCTGCCTCAGGCTTGTCCTCAGGCATAAGTGTGTTCACAGCCTGTGAGAGGTCGCTTTTCAGCTCAGAAAAAAATCCCATCTAGATATCCTCCATTCAATCTTTTTTCTTTAGTTGATATGTTGAACCGGTAACGTATCGTCGGTTATCGGTACTATCACTGTGTCTTCCATTGCCTGGATCGCTTCGATTATCTCAGGCAGTGCATCTACCGTGCTCTTCTTGTCAGCCGCATCGTGCATAAGGACTACGCAATGCTTGAACTTGGGCACGTTGTTAACTATATTGGCGTAAATAGTGTCCTTGTTGGCACCGGCTCTGTCATCTCCCGCAGACACATTCCAGTCAAAGAATGTGACCTCGGAATCCTCCAGATATCCTGTCAGCTCATGCATATCGACCTTGCTGACGGTATTGGAACTTCCTCCGGGGAACCGGTAAAACTTGGCCCACACGCCTGTTGTTTCATATAAAAAAATTCTTAGTTTATCCGTATCCTCCTTGAAAGAATCCAAGGAAGCATATAATTCGCTGTACTTGTGACTGTACGAGTGCATCCCAAGGGTATGCCCATCATTAACTATTCTCTTGTAAAGCTCTGTGTACTTGGCATTAGGTTTGCCACAGACAAAGAAGGTGGCCTTTACATCGTACTCATCAAGTATGTCCAGGATCTCATCTGTGTACGTACTTGGTCCGTCATCGAAGGTCAGATAGACGTATCTGGTGCCTTCTATATCTTCCGGATTCTGGGCGCCACTGACATCCACCGTGGCGTAATCCACATCCATTCCTTCTGAGTTTGTCTCAGACTGATCTGAACCATTTTCTCCCGGCTCCGCTTCTGAAGCCAGAATATCTCTCTCGCTGCCGAACTGTTCTCTGTACCATTCCAGATCGGCCATTGTCTTCTCGTAATCGGTATGCAGTCTGTCATATCTGACGGCGAGAATAACGCAAATACAAGTGGGAATAAGGCAGGCAGCTGCCACTGTAGTAACGATGAGTCTGCGCAAATATCGGATCCTTTTACTGTACTGCTTAGACTCCATTATTCCATCTCTTTCTTATAGTATGTAACCAAGGTATAGTATAGCATAGAATACCAAACACAAAAAGGTGTTTTTCGTTTACATAACACGTGCAATCTCATCTGCAATGGCACCTGCTACATAAAGCTTGTATTCAAATCTGCTATCCTGTACAGGTACCGAAATATGATAGCTCTGAGCACCATCTCTCCCTGCTATCGCAAAAAACACTTCTCCCGGCGTAGAATCATAGTTGGCGGGGTCTGCGTTGCCCATCGTACCTGTCACTCCGACCGAAATATCCGCATCATACGCCCTTCCTGCTGCCAGCGCCATCTCAAGTGCAGTCTCCTCAGAGTACACACCGAATTTCTCAATCACATCCGCCGGTACATTCTGCTTTATCTTGGCCTCATTTGAGTATGTGATAAAGGCCCCCTTGAGCACCGCAGAAGCACCTTCGGTGTCTGTCAAAAGAGATGCCACAAGCCCTGAAGTGCAGCTCTCCATCGTGGTGATCGTCAGCTCTTTTTCAATCAGAGTTTTTGTTATAAAGCGGAATTTATCCCGCACTTTCTTTTCCAGATCAGTCATATCAAATACCAATTGCAATAAATATAAATCTCAGGACAAATGCGACCATCCATGCAATCAGACTCTGCCACAAAACCACAGCAAGTGCATACTTACCTCCCAGCTCTCTCTTGATGGAAGCAATAGCGGCAACGCATGGGGTGTAGAGAAGCGAAAATACCAAGAGCGTAGCGGCGCCTGCGCTGCTGAGTGCATTCTGAACGCCTCCGTCAAAGAGGATGTTCATTGTTGATACAACGCTCTCCTTGGCGATAAATCCGGTAATGAGGGAAGTAACAACTCTCCAGTCTCCAAGTCCAATCGGCGCAAACAATGGAACAAGCACACTTGAAAGTACAGCCATTATGCTGGTCGAAGAATCCTCAACCATATTAAAACGCAGATCAAAGCTCTGCAAAAACCATACGCAGATAGTTGCAATAAGGATAACGCTGAAGGCTCTTGTAAAGAAGTCTTTTGCCTTATCCCAAAGCAGTCTTGCCACATTCTTAGCTCCGGGCATACGGTAGTTTGGCAGCTCCATTACAAAAGGCACCGCCTCGCCCCTGAATATCGTATTCTTGTAAACGAGGGCTGCAATAATACCGACAGCAATACCAAGAAGATAAAGGAGTACCATTACCAGTGCTGCCCTGTGCGGGAAAAATGCCGCCACAAAAAATGCATAAATCGGCACTTTGGCTGAGCAGCTCATAAACGGAGTCAGCAGAATTGTCATGCGTCTGTCTCTTCTTGACGGAAGTGTTCTGGTGGCCATAACCGCAGGAACAGTACATCCAAAGCCAATAAGAAGAGGTACAATACTTCTTCCGGAAAGTCCGATTCGCCTGAGGAGCTTGTCCATAAAGAACGCCACCCTTGCTATGTATCCGCTGTCCTCCATAAGTGACAGGAAGAAGAAAAGCGTAACGACAATAGGCATGAAGCTTAGCACGCTTCCTACGCCGTCAAATATACCGTCGAGTACAAGTCCCTGAATAGCCGCATTTACATGGGCTGCAGCCATTCCGGCCTCAGCAAGTCCCTTCAGATAGTCAACTCCCATCTCCATTATGTCCTGCAAGAACGCACCGATGACATTAAAAGTCAAATGGCATACAAGCAGCATAATAAGTATAAAGCACGGTATGGCCGTCCACTTTCCGGTGAGGATCTTGTCTATTTTCTCAGAGCGTATCCTCTCCTTGCTCTCCATGGGCTTGACAACAGTCTGCTCACAGACACGCTCAATAAAGTCATATCTCATATCAGCGATGGCTGCGCTGCGGTCCATTCCGCTCTCCTCTTCCATCTGCCTGATGATATGCCTTATCATCTCTTTTTCATTCTCATCAAGGGACAGCTTTTCCCTTACAATATCGTCGCCCTCAATAACCTTGGTGGTTGCAAATCTAAGCGGAAGGCCTGCCTTTTCAGCATGATCCTCAAGTATGGCTTCCACAGCATGGATTGCCCTGTGGATTGCTCCACCGTGATCTGTCTTTTGGCAGAAGTCCTGCTCAACAGGTTTTTCCTGATACTGTGCAAGGTGTACAGCATGTCGTACAAGCTCTGCCACACCTTCATTTTTGGAAGCAGAAATAGGAACTACAGGCACGCCAAGAAGCGTCTCCATTTTATTGATATCAACGGAGCCGTTATTGCCCTTTACCTCATCCATCATGTTGAGAGCAACTACCATGGGAACCCCCATCTCAAGGAGCTGCATTGTAAGGTACATATTTCTCTCAATGTTCATTGCATCAACAATGTTGATGATGGCCTTCGGCTTTTCTTCAATTACAAAATTTCTGGATACAATCTCCTCTGCACTGTAGGGAGACATGGAATATATTCCCGGAAGGTCCGTCACAAGCGTATTAGGGAAATCCCTAATAGGCCCATCCTTGCGATCCACAGTAACTCCAGGAAAATTACCGACATGCTGATTGGCACCGGTTAACTGGTTGAAAAGAGTAGTCTTGCCACAGTTCTGATTGCCGACAAGGGCAAATGTCAAAAGAGTTCCTTCGGGAAGTTTCCCTCCATCGCCCTCAACGTGATACCTGCCGTCTTCTCCAAGTCCCGGATGCTCTGAATTCTCAATTTCAGTTATTCTCTCATGCTTGTTGGCGCGCTCTTTGATCGGTTCAATCTCAATCTTCTCAGCGTCAGCAAGCCTCAGAGTGAGCTCATATCCGTGAATCTGAAGCTCTACAGGGTCGCCTAAAGGCGCATACTTAATAACAGTCACCTCCGTTCCGGGTATAACACCCATGTCCAGGAAGTGCTGTCTAAGCGCGCCCTCACCGCCAACGGCCTTAATGACCGCTGACTGACCAATCTTCAGTTCTTTTAGATTCATTATTAATCCATCTCCTTCAGAAGTCTTTCAGCAGCTGTAAGTCTTACACATACTGTAAAAATCTCCATAGCGAGCTTAAGATCCGGTAAGCTTGGAAGTGTCGGAGCAATACGGATATTTGAATCGTGTGGATCCTTGTGGTATGGATATGTAGCACCGGCTCCGGTCATGGTAACGCCGGCCTTCTTGGCTCTATCAACAGTAGCCTTGGCACATCCTTCAGGAGCATCAAAGCTGATGAAATATCCGCCCTTTGGTTTGGTCCACTCACCGACTCCGCAGGGAGTAAGCTCTCTGTCTAATATTTCAAGAACAGCCTCAAACTTGGGTCTTATGATGGCTGCATGCTTTCTCATGTGCTCCTTGAGGTTATTTATATCTCCGTTAAAGAATCTTACGTGACGAAGCTGATTAACCTTGTCATGTCCGATGGTCTGATAGTTGAGCTGAGCCTTGATCTCCTCTAAGTTGTTGAGGGATGTGGCAATGGCAGCAATTCCGCTACCCGGGAAAGTGATCTTGGAAGTTGATGAGAACTTGTATACCATATCAGGGCTTCCTGCTCTCTTACACTCTTCCAGGATCTCGATAAGATAATCCTGATCATCGTCATAGAGGTGGTGAACTCCGTACGCATTGTCCCAGAATATACGGAAGTCTCTTGCAGCGGGACGAAGACGTGCAAAACGTCTTACAGTCTCATCTGAATATGAATATCCCTGAGGATTGGAATACTTGGGTGTGCACCAGATTCCCTTTATGGATTCATCTGCTGACACAAGTCTCTCTACCTCGTCCATATCAGGACCTGTAGGTGTCATCTTGACAGGGATCATCTCGATACCAAAATACTCAGTAATGGCAAAGTGTCTGTCATATCCCGGTGAAGGGCAAAGGAACTTAACCTTATCAAGCTTGCACCATGGAGTATTGCCCATTACGCCATGTGTGTATGCTCTTGATACGGTATCATACATTACATTAAGTGAAGAGTTACCATAAATAATGATGTTCTCAGGTTTATTCTCCATCATGGCACCTATAAGGACCTTAGCCTCATGGATACCGTCAAGAACACCGTAGTTACGACAATCTGTTCCATCCTCACATGAAAGATCGGCCTCTGAGTTCAGCGCATCCATCATACCCATGGAAAGATCAAGCTGTTCTCTGCATGGCTTACCCCTTGCCATATTCAGGGACAGTTCCATCTCCTGATATTTTTTGTACTCGGCCTTGAGCTTAACAATCTCCTGCTCGAGCTCCTGTTTGTTCATCTCAACATACTTTTTTGTACAGCCTTGAGTCTGGGACATTTCTCTCTCCTCTCAATTTCACCACGTTAAATCACTAATATCTTCTAAAGAATATACCTCAGACTTCAAAAAGTTTCAAGGTATACAATTATACAAGCTGTCATAACGAGTGCTATCAAAATTATTACCAAAAAAGATTTTCTGTTACCGTCCAAAAAACTAACCTTCCTTTGTCAAAAGACATACTACTTCCGATCCTCTTGTGAAGGGGAACATATCCACGGGAACAGCTCTTTTTACCTTGTAGCCTCCCTTTGTAATGAGCTTTAAGTCATTGGCAAGAGAGTCAGGACTACAGGATATGTACACTACCTTCCGTGGCGCAAGACTTATCAGTGACCTGATAAATTCAGGTGTTGAGCCTGATCTTGGAGGATCCATGAACACAAGATCGACCTTATCTCCTGAGTCTGCCATCTGCTGCATAAAGGCTGTGGCATCATTCTGATAGAAAGTAATGTTTTTCACCTCATTGATCCTGGCGTTGAGGATTGCGTCCTTGACCGCGTCCTTGTTGAGTTCTACACTGATGACCTCTTTAACATGAGGACTTGCGATAAGTCCGATGGTTCCAACTCCGCTGTAGCAGTCCATTGCGATCTCGTCACCGGACAGGTCGGCCATGTCAATTGCAGTCTTGTACAGCACCTCCTGCTGAACAGGATTTACCTGGTAAAAAGACTTGGGTGAAATCTTAAACTTCATTCCGCAGCAAATGTCATAGATAAAGCCGGGGCCGTATATAGGCTTCTCCTTATCTCCAAGGATCATGCTGGTCTGCTTGTCATTGACGTTAAGAACAATTGTGGTGATCTCCGGATGCTCTTTTCTCAAAGCCTTAACAAAATTGTTCTTGGACGGGAAAACAGGTGATACCGTTACGAGTACAACCATGATCTCTCCTGTGTTCTTGCCTATCCTAATAAGCACGTGGCGAAGAAGTCCGTAGCCGTTGTCTTCATCATAGGTCTTAATCTTAAAGGATTTAAGCATTCCTCTGATGGTTGCAATGATGGCATCAGCCTTCTGATTCTCCAAAAGACAGCTGTCAACCGGAACTACCTCATGACTTCCCTCTCTGTATATACCTGTTACCGGATTGCCCTTTCTGTCATGATCAAAAACCGCATGAACCTTGCATCTGTAGTGTTCAGGGCTCTCCATGCCTATGAACGACTCAACCTTACAGTATGGTTTTAAAAGCTCAGCCACATGTGCATGCTTTTTGCGAAGCTGAGATTCATAAGGTGTGTCGATCATCTGACAAGCCCCACACTTTTTAAACACCGGACAACGGCTTTTTGTTGCATCCATTTTGGGACTTGCATTTTTCGCACTAACTGTCCTTTTGCCAACTGTCTTTTTTACTGAATTCTTTTTCTCTGCCATAAGTTCTCCTCAGCACATAAAACAAGCAGGAGACATTCATCCCCTGCCCTATCTCAAAGTTCCTTGTTATCTTCAGTACTGCCTATCTTATTCTCAAACTTAAGCTCAGGCATCTCAAGCCCTGTGCTCTCGTCCTTGACTGCCTCACTGCGTCTGCGGATACGCTCTGTATTCTTGAGCTCGCCATAATCTTTGTACTTGATACCTTCTATTCCCTGAGAAAGCTCTTTAGCCTTTAAAAGGTCTCCCTTATTGATCTTGAATGTGCAGACTATCTTGCTGCCCTTTCTGTCAAAGAGTCTCTGCAGAATTGATTTATCCTGCCATTCAATGAAGTATGATATACGGTGTGCAAGGAACCTCTCCTCCAGCTGTTTCTTGCTCTCAACACTGTATACCCTGCAGAAGGGCACTTCATTATTAAAAACCTGATTGTTCTGGATAATAGACGACATATAAACCTCACTTTATTTTCTAACTAATATATGATTATAACCCACAAAGCATGTTCTTTCAAGAAAACATACCGTGTTATGATATACTAATTTTAGTAAATTTACACGGAGAAAACCTTATGTTCACTTTTGAAAGAGACATTCCCGAAAACGTCGGCATCCCGTCAGGTGCCATAAAAACAGTTCTTGAAAAACTGAATAAAAAAGAAGTTCCGATGCACAGTCTTCTCATCATGAAGGACGATAAACTCATCTTTGAAAAATACTATGCGCCTTATACTGCTGATACTCTGCACAGACTCTTTTCCGTAAGTAAGAGTATTACCGCCATGGCAATAGCGCTGCTCTCAGATGAGGGCAAGCTTTCCTTTGACGATCCCATAACCGTGCATTTTCCTGAATATGTTGATGATAACACTCATCCATGGATCAGACAGACCACCATCAGAAACATGCTGCAGATGAGAACATGCCACGCTTCAACAACTTACAAGGTCGATATGAAATCCGACTGGGTCGAGAGCTTTTTTAAGGTGGCTCCCACACATAAGCCCGGTACAATCTTCCACTATGACACCTCCGCGGCCCACACTCTGTGCGCTCTGGCAGAGAAGCTCTCAGGCATGCCCATGCTTGATTATCTGAAGCTCAAGGCATTTGACTATATGGATTTCAGCAAGGATTCATATATGGTAAAAGATCCTTTTGGAGTATCCATGGGCGGAAGCGGCCTTATGGCAACTCCGGCGGACTTTTTGAAAATCCTGTACCTGCTCCAAAAAGGCGGGACAATTACATGTAATGACGGCGTTACGAGATCTCTTTTACCAAAAGAATTTGTTGAAGAAGCCACGTCAAATCTCAGCGACACACTGCCCACAGCACCTCTTCCCAGTGAAGCTCAAGGGTACGGCATGCAGATCTGGCAGAATGAAAAGGGAGGCTTTGTTCTCTACGGAATGGGCGGACAGCTCGGAATAAGCCTGCCTTCGGAGAATATGCTGATCGTAACCACCGCAGATACCCAGGGAATGGCAGGCGGAAATCAGGTGATCTACGATGCTCTGTACGAAAATCTTCTTGGCGCAGATCATGTTTCAGAAGATGGTAAAAGAGCTTACGGTGAGCTTTTGGCATATGCAGACAGCCTCAGGATTGCTCCGCCAAGGCTCCCGGAAAACTACGGTCATACTAAAACTTATGCAGATCACAGTGCCGATTTTAGCTCATACAATCGCATTTACAAGCTAAACGATAATCCTCAGGGCTTTGAAAGCCTGGAGGTCAATATATCAGAAACCGGTCCTTCATTTCTTGTCTTCAGATACACAGACAAAAACAAGGCATCCTCCCTTCCGGAGAATGCCCTGAAGCTTAACTTTGGTATAGAAGATATGGCAGAGGGAATATTCCCTGTCTATGACTGTGCCTACACTGCAGGCGGTGTCTGGCTCAGAAAGAACATCCTCTACATCAGATTTCATCTCATCGGAGAATCCGTCGGATCGGTACGCTTCCAGCTATGCTTCGGAGATGATGACCTGACAGTCTTCATGAAAAAAGTCGAGGAGACTTACTTTAAGGAGTTTGACGGACACTTATACGGCCGCTAAGGCGCCTCAGAATCCCATGTATACACCCGGGATATCGTCCTCAGTGAGGTGGAAGTTATTTTCTCCCGAGTCGTTTTCGGCTGTCTCCATCTTTACTACATTAACATAGCCGTCATTGATCATATCGACCATATACGGAACGATATTGGGATCAAATTGAGTGCCTGAACCCTTTTGTATCTCTTCTATTATTTCATCCTTGTTGAGATGTCTTCTGTACACTCTGTTACTGGACATGGCATCATAGGAGTCGGCAACACCTACAATCCTTGCGTAGAGCGGAATACTCTCACCCTTAAGTCCTTCCGGATAGCCATCACCGTCATATCTCTCGTGATGATAAAGGGCTGTTTCTCTGATACCGCGCAACGAGGTCATCTGTTTTAACATTTTTCCTCCGGCCACTGTATGATCCTGTATCTGCTTCCTCTCTTCGTCAGAGAGTCTGCCGGGCTTGTTGAGTACAGCATCCGGAACGCTGATCTTACCTGCATCATGTAAAAGCCCCGCGTAATATACGTTCTGTACTTCGTCCTCCGTAAGGCGCATTCTCTTTGCTATCTCCGCAGCATACATGGCTACTCTTCTTGAGTGACCTCTGGTGTAAGGGTCCTTTGCATCTATGAAACTTATGAATGTATTCATGGACTGAAGAATAACCCTCACGTCATTCTTTTGCTTCTCACGATAGTTCTTAAGATTAAATCTTGTAACAAAAAATCCCACAAAGAGTGCTGCCCATATAATAAATGCAACGAAGATAATATTTGTAAATACGTTGCCGTTTCTGCCTGTTTTGTATCCTCTAAAGTTTATCTTTGACGGATAAAATGATTCTCCGGTATTAAGTACTACCCCAAAATCCAGCTTGTCGTTTTTGGAAAAAGAGAGATTGTAGAATTCAGGGGTAAATACAAGCTTATCGCCTTCGATATCCGCCTCAACTCCCCAGAAATTAGATAATTCCGTTCCTTTTGGCACATCTATTGTGGCTGTCCAGTTACTTATTCCGATATTTCCATTATTCTGGATAGAAAAATCAAATTGCGCGAAGTAATGATTTCTGGCCTTTCCCTCGCCTGATTTGGCCACAGTTGCATAGACCCCATCCGACAGCCTTGCTCCCGTAAGGGTCATATCGATGGTGTACTCAGATGAAACATTATTATCCGCACATACTCTGTCTACAAAATAGGCCGTAAACAGAATGACGAATGCCGCCATAAAGATCAGCAATGTCTCAGTGGTCTTGTCCAGCTTCATAAAAAACCTCGCATTCTTCTGCATCTTAAATTATACAAAAAAGCGCCATCCTGTGAATAACAGGTGACGCTTTTTAATACTTTTTTTATCTTTATTCAAATTATCTCTGGATACGTCCTGAACCGTCTCCGCCTGCAAGCTTGTTAACCTCATCAACAGTAACAAGGTTGAAATCTCCCTCGATGGAGTGCTTAAGAGCTGAAGCAGCTACAGCAAATTCGATTGTCTCCTGAGGTCCGAAGCCGTTTACGCAGCTGTAGATAAGTCCGCCGCCAAATGAATCTCCGCCGCCTACACGGTCAACAATGTGAAGAGCATACTTCTTGGAGAAGTAAGCCTGTCCGTCAGTGTAGAGCATTGCGCTCCAGTTGTTGTCGTTAGCTGAGATAGACTCACGAAGTGTGATGGCAACCTTCTTGAAGCCGAATCTCTCTGTGAGCTTTTGTGCAACCTCAATGTAGCCCTCTCTGTTGAGCTTACCTGTTGTAACATCTGTTGAAGAAGCTGCGATACCGAATACATCGTTTGCATCCTCTTCGTTAGCGATACATACATCAACATACTGGCAGAGCTCGCCCATAACCTTGCCTGCCTTCTCTTTGCTCCAGAGCTTGCCTCTGTAGTTAAGGTCGCAGGATACTGTAAGGCCATGCTCCTTAGCCTTTTTGCAAGCCTCAAGAGTGATAGCTGCAAGGCTGTCGCTTACAGCGGGAGTGATACCTGTGAAGTGGAACCACTCAGCGCCGTCAAAGATCTCATCCCAGTTGAAGTCTGCAGGAACAGCCTCAGCAATAGCTGAATGTGCTCTGTCGTAGATGCACTTTGAACCTCTCTGTGAAGCACCCTTCTCGTTGAAGTAGATACCTACTCTGTCGCCACCTCTTGTGATCTTGGAAGTGTCAACGCCGTACTTTCTAAGAGAGTTAACAGCAGCCTGTCCAATCTCGTGCTTAGGAAGCTTGGTTACATAAACTGAATCCAGTCCGTAATTTGCAAGAGAAACGGATACGTTTGCCTCTCCGCCACCAAATGTAGCCTCCAGGTGATCAACCTGAACAAATCTCAAATAATTATCAGGCTGCAGACGCAGCATGATCTCACCAAATGTAACAACTTTCTTTGCCATTATATTGTCCTCCGATATTTAAATTAATTAAGCCCAAGGTGAACTGCAAATCCGCCGAAATCGTCAGCAAGATATGCAACCTTAAGATGGTTATCAGCATCGTATGAGAAAGATGTCTCATCAAACTTAACGCCCTGTCTTCCAAGATGATAAACAGCTCTGTCGATGTTATTGCATCCGATAGCGATATGTCCGCATGTTCCGCGTCCTTTTGACTTCATAACCTCTACTGCTGATCCGGCAAATACTGAAGAATTGCCAACCTTCTTGGTAAGGCCAAAGAGTGTATCAAACTTGTCTGCAACAGCCTCTGCAGCCTCTGCACTATCCTGATTGATACCGATGTGCTTAAGTTTAAAGCCGAGCATTGCATTTACAGCATCTCTTGTCATTGCCTCAATCTCATCGAACTTGCCTGCTGAGATAAGATCCTTTTTAACCATCCAGCTTCCGCCGCAGCAGAATACCTTGTTGAAGCTGAGGTAATCATTTAAGTTGTTCTTGTTAACACCGCCTGTAGGCATAAAGTGCATCTTGGTGTATGGAGCTGCCATAGCCTTGATCTTGGCAATACCGCCATTCTGCTCAGCAGGGAAGAATTTTACGCAGTCAAGTCCAAGCTCGATAGCCTGCTCAACCTCACCGGGTGTAGCTGTTCCGGGAACAACGGGTACTCCGATTGACTGAATGTACTCAACGTTAGCTCTGTTAAAGCCGGGGCTTACAATAAACTTAGCACCTGCAGCCTTGGCTCTGTCAGCCTGCTCTGCATTAAGAACTGTACCTGCGCCTACGATCATCTCAGGGAATTTGGTAGAGATGATCCTGATTGCTTCCTCAGCAGCTGCTGTACGGAAAGTAACCTCTGCAGCGGGAAGTCCGCCGTTAATGAGTGCCTGAGCAAGAGGCTCTGCATCCTTAGCATCGTCAATTGCGATTACCGGAACAATACCGATCTTATAAAGTTCTTCACAAATTTTATCCATTTCTTATGCCTTTCTTTATATAAAAATTTACTTACTGTGCTGTGCTCTCGTCGATATCTGTGAACTTGGAAGGATCAAGATTTCCGGGATCCTGTCCGATGTATGCTGAGATACCGCCGTCAATGTAAACAACCTGTCCGTTGATGAAATCAGATGCAGGAGAAGCAAGGAATACAGCAAGACCCATAAGATCCTCTGTTCTGCCCCATCTCTGTGCAGGTGTCTTTGAACGGATGAATCTGTCGAATGGATGCATTGATCCATCAGGCTGTTTCTCACGAAGAGGTGCTGTCTGAGGTGTTGCAATGTAGCCGGGTCCGATTGCATTGCACTGGATATTGTACTGACCATACTCAGAGCAGATGTTTCTTGTGAGCATCTTGAGTCCGCCCTTAGCAGCTGCATAAGCAGATACTGTCTCACGGCCAAACTCTGACATCATAGAACATGCATTGATGATCTTACCTGAGCGCTTCTTCATCATTGCAGGAAGAACTGCCTTGGAGCAGATGAAAGGACCTGTAAGGTCTACATCAATAACCTGATTCCACTGCTCAACGCTCATCTCGTGCATAGGGATTCTCTTAATGATACCGGCGTTGTTAACAAGGATGTCGATTGTTCCCACTTCCTTCTCAACAGCTGCAACAAAAGCCTGAACCTGGTCTTCCTTGGTTACATCACAAACCTTACCAAATGCCTTGATTCCTCTCTTCTCGTACTCAGCCAGTCCCTTGTCAACAAGCTCCTGATTGATATCGTTGAATACGATCTTAGCTCCGCTCTCTGCATAAGCTACAGCGTATGCGAGTCCAAGACCATATGAAGCTCCTGTGATCCATGCTACTTTACCCTCAAGTGAAAAGTTCTTTAAAAAATCTGACATTATATTACCCTCCTATAATCTTTGATTTACATTAAGTCTGTCATGGCACAATCGTCCATGTCGTCGAAATCCTGGTTCTCTCCCACCATTCCCCAAATGAATGTGTAGGCCTGAGTTCCGCATCCTGAGTGAATTGACCAGCTTGGGCTGATTACAGCCTGCTCATTTCTCATGATGATATGTCTTGTCTCTGTAGGCTCTCCCATGAAGTGCATTACAAGTGCATCCTCGGGAATGTCAAAATAGAGATAAACTTCCATTCGTCTGTCATGTGTATGACATGGCATTGTATTCCATACAGATCCGGGCTTGAGCTCCGTCATACCCATCTCGAGCTGGCAGGTTTCAACCTGTCCCGGAAGTATGTACTTATTGATAACTCTGTGGTTGGCCTGTTCAAGGCTTCCCAGTTCCTTCTTGTTCTCATCCTTGATGATGACAACGTCCTCAGAAGGAGTTCCTTCTCTCTTAATAAGAACTGTAGGATAAGTCTTGTGTGCCGGAGCACTGTTTATGTAGAACTTGGCAGGCTTCCCGGAATCCTTGCTTGCAAAATAAATATCTTTTGCTCCCATTCCGATGTACATTCCCTGCTTGTAGTCTACCTCGTATTCCTTGCCGTCTATTGTGATAGTGCCGGCGCCACCTATATTGATGACACCCATCTCACGTCTCTGTAAGAAATACTCTGCTCTTAGCTCATCACCTGCGGTGAGCTTCAGCACCTTGTCAACCGGTACTGCAGAACCTGTAATGATCCTGTCGATATGACTGTAAACAAGCTTGATGTCATCAGGCTTAAACAGATCATCAATCAGGAACTCACTGCGAAGTCTTGCGGTATCGTAATACTTCTCGTCCTTGGGTGAACATGCTGTTCTAAGTTCCATATAACCCTCCCATTACAACTAATTGTGTGTATGTTACTTGAATCTTATATCATCATAATGTAAACAATATTCATTTTCACTTCATTATTTCATCAAAAAGTTGCAAATCTTGACCATATGTAACCGCTTTCACATTATTTACATTGTAGCATGTAAATCCATGTTGTGCATTGCAAAAGTTGCTCTATAATGCTTTTCTGTAATTGTGTCCGCTTTGTGATTTGTTTATGTTTTTTTTATATTTTTTATTGACTTTTAATTTTTCTTTGTTAGAATTGTGACGTTTGCTGTAAAAAAATTTCATTTTAATGGCAAACAATAGAAATATTTTTTGTGTTTTAGGAGGGAAGTAATGAAAAGAGCAATCTTAACAAAAACAGGCGTTGCAATAAGCGCATCAATGCTGCTTATGACTTCAATGCCTTGCACAGCTTTTGCTGAAGAGGGAGCAAACGGAGCTGCTGCAACAACAACAACTGCTCAGACTGAGGCAGTTGCACAGGAAGATTCAAACGCAACAATCGGTTACAATGTTGCTGACACATGGTTAGAGGACCGTAACGGTCACCACAGCGACAACCAGGGACTTAATGTTTACCGCGTTGACGAGAACGGCAATCACGTTCAGAGCACATACCGCAACAGCTGCTACGACACACTTGTAAGTGTAAACGGCGGTGAGCCAACACCTGTCAGCAATAGCGGTTCTTTTGAATATGGCACAGCATATGATACAAACGGTATCAGCACAACAATCACTCCCGAGCTTGACAATGACGCTGTAAGATTCACTTATAATGTACAGAACAACACTGATCAGGAGCAGGAAGTCAGAGTTGGATCTGCTGCAGATATCATGGTTGGCCCTAATCGTTCTGATGACTTTGCAACAATTTACGGTGATTCTACAGGATTCACAATGACTAACGGCACAAATGCTATGGAAGTAAATACTGACCCTGAGACTCCATTTGATAATCTTTGGTACGGATACTATGGACAGGTTCTTGATCACTTTAATGATGAACCTGCAGTACGTGAAGACAGAGTAGAGAATATTGACTCAGGTGTAGTATGGGGATGGGTTGTTAACCTCCTTCCCGGTCAGTCAGCTTCCAGAACAGCCGGTTTCAGAATTGGTGCACACGAGGTTGTAGTTACAAGAACAATGCCTGCAGCTACTCCTGCAGCTCCTGCTGAGGCTCCTGCTGAGGCTCCTGTAAACGATGAGCAGTACGCTACTGAGAAACAGGCTCCTGTACAGCCTGATGCTAAGGTATGGACAGCACTCACACAGAAGGGTGAGCAGCTTCCTATCCAGAACATGGGTGTTGCAGAAGTTACTACATCTACTCTTTTCGTAGATATCACAGGCGCTTCAGCTGTACAGTACAAAGATGTTGTTAAGGCTACATACGAGAAGGCTCCTTCAAACGGTGCATTCGTTCTCGGAACAACAGAAGTATCTGTAGTAGATCAGGAAATGATCGATACTCTTTCATCAAGAAACGATGTTACTGTAGAAGTAGTATTCCCTTACAACGATCAGGTTCTTATGGTAAAGATCCCAGGTGGTTCTGACTACAGCTCAGTTCTTGACGAGACAGGTTATGCCGGATACCTCAAGCTTGCTTCAGTTTTCGGCGCAACAGTACTTGAGTAATTTCTAAAAATAACCGGTATTTCAAAGGCTGTAGCTTATCGTTATGATAAGCTGCAGCCTTTTTGTTTGTATAAAAAAACAGCCCCCGGACATCAGTCCGAGGGCCATCTTAGTAACTGCTAAAGTTATGCGTTTACAATCTTGCCAAAGTCAGGCTTAAGTGATGCACCGCCGATAAGGCCGCCATCGATGTTAGGCTTTGAAAGAAGCTCTGCAGCATTGCCGGCATTCATTGATCCGCCATACTGGATACGAACTTCATCAGCTGTAGCCTGATCATAGAGCTTAGCAATAAGCTCACGGATAAGTCCGCAAACTTCCTCAGCCTGATCTGCTGTAGCTGTCTCGCCAGTTCCGATAGCCCAGATAGGCTCGTATGCGATAACAAGCTTCTTAACCTGATCAGCTGTTACTCCGCTAAGATCCCATGTGATCTGTCTCTCGATCCATTCCTTGTATGTGTCAGCCTTACGAAGTGCAAGGGACTCACCACAGCAAAGGATTGGTGTAAGACCTGATGCAAATGCCTTCTTAACCTTCTGGTTGATAAGGATATCATTCTCTCCGAAGATATCTCTTCTCTCTGAGTGACCGATGATAACGTACTCTACGCCTGCATCCTTAAGCATAGGAGCTGAAATCTCTCCTGTGAATGCACCGTTGTCTACGATGTAGAAGTTCTCTGCACCAACATGTACATTTGTGCCCTTAACTGCCTCTGCTACTGCACAAATATCGATAGCAGGTACACAGTAAACAACATCTACAGCGTCGTTCTTTACAAGATCTTTAAGCTCTGCACAAAGAGCTACTGCCTCGCTGGGAGTCTTGTTCATCTTCCAGTTTCCGGCGATTATTCTTCTACGTGCCATTTTTGTTCCCTCCAGATTATTTTATGCTCGATCGTCAGCTGCGTAAACGCCGGGAAGCTTCTTGCCCTCAAGGAACTCAAGTGAAGCTCCGCCACCTGTTGAGATGTGGCTCATCTTGTCGGCATATCCAAGCTGGTTAACAGCTGCTGCGCTGTCACCACCACCAATGATTGTTGTAGCTGATGTCTCTGAAAGAGCCTTAGCAACTTCCTCTGTACCGTTTGCAAGAACAGGGTTCTCAAATACGCCCATAGGTCCGTTCCAAACAACTGTCTTAGCAGACTTAACAGCCTCAGCGTAAAGTTCGATTGTCTTAGGTCCGATATCAGCACCCTCTTTGTCTGAAGGAATCTTGTCAGCATCTACAACAGTTGTTGTGATGTTAGGGTTATCGATAGGATCAGGGAAAGAATCGATGCATACTGTATCAACAGGAAGAAGGAGCTGCTTGCCGGCTTTCTCAGCCTTCTCCATCATTTCCTTACAGTAGTCAATCTTGGTCTCGTCAAGAAGTGACTTACCAACTTCATATCCCTTAGCCTTAAGGAATGTATAAGCCATACCACCACCGATGATAAGTGTATCGCACTTATCAAGAAGAGTGTTGATAACATTGAGCTTATCAGCAACCTTAGCGCCACCAAGAATAGCAACGAAAGGTCTTACAGGATTCTCAACTGCGTTTCCAAGGAAGTCGATCTCCTTCTGCATAAGGTATCCAACTGCGTTGTTTCCGCCTTTTTCCTTGATGTACTTGGTAACAACTGCTACAGAAGCGTGTGCTCTGTGAGCTGAACCGAAAGCATCACATACATAGTCGTCTGCAAGGTCAGCAAGCTCTTTTGCAAAAGCCTCTCCGGCCTCTTCAGGCTTAGTCTCCTCTTTGCCTCTGAAACGAGTATTCTGAAGAAGGATTACATCTCCCTCGTTCATAGCCTCAACAGCTCCTGTTGCTGTTGCGCCTGTAACGCTGTAATCATCGATGAACTTAACATCCTTGCCAAGCTTCTCTGAAAGTCTCTTAGCAACAGGTGCAAGAGATTCCCCTTCGTTAGGACCATTCTTAACCTTACCAAGATGTGAGCAAAGGATAACCTTACCGCCATCCTTAACAAGCTTCTTGATTGTTGGAAGTGCTGCTACGATTCTTGTATCGTCTGTGATCTCACCGTTCTTGAGAGGTACGTTGAAATCGCAACGAACAAGTACGCGACGGCCCTTAACATTGATGTCATCTACGGACTTTTTGTTGAGTGACATATTTTTTTCCTCCTGGGTTTTTATTTAAAAGAAATTCTTTTATTTTAGAAATTTGATAAAAAGAAATGAGGTCCGGCCCATATGGACCGGACCTCATAAATAAGTCTATTTCGTATTTGAGGTTAATCAGCCAAGCTCTGCAAAGTACTTGATTGTTCTAACCATCTGTGATGTGTATGAGTTCTCGTTGTCATACCATGAAACAACCTGTACTTCGTATGTATCATCATCAACCTTGTTAACAAGAGTCTGAGTAGCATCGAAGAGTGAACCAAATCTCATACCAACGATATCAGATGAAACGATCTCGTCTGTGTTGTATCCGAATGACTCTGTAGCTGCTGCCTTCATAGCTGCGTTTACAGCTTCCTTAGTAACGTCAGCCTTCTTAACTACTGCGAACAGAAGTGTTGTTGATCCTGTAGGTGTAGGAACACGCTGAGCAGCGCCGATAAGCTTGCCGTTAAGCTCAGGGATAACAAGGCCGATAGCCTTTGCAGCACCTGTTGAGTTAGGAACGATGTTAACAGCACCTGCACGTGATCTTCTGAGGTCGCCCTTTCTCTGAGGACCATCAAGGATCATCTGGTCACCTGTGTAAGCGTGGATTGTGCACATGATACCTGACTGGATAGGAGCGTAGTCATTAAGAGCCTTAGCCATAGGTGCAAGGCAGTTTGTTGTGCAAGATGCAGCAGAAATGATCTTGTCATCCTTTGTAAGTGATGTGTGGTTAACGTTGTAAACGATTGTAGGAAGATCATTTCCTGCAGGAGCAGAAATAACAACCTTCTTAGCGCCGGCATTGATGTGTGCCTGTGCCTTTTCCTTAGATGTATAGAATCCTGAGCACTCAAGAACTACGTCTACACCAAGCTCACCCCAAGGGCAATTGTTTGCATCGGGCTCTTTGTAGATCTTGATTGTCTTACCCTTAACTGTGATTGTTCCAGCCTCGTCGTCAGCTGTTACGTCATCCTCGTGTCCGAGCTCTACGTAACGTCCCTGTGATGAGTCATACTTCAACAGATGTGCAAGCATCTTAGGGCTTGTTAAATCGTTGATAGCTACAACTTCGTAACCCTCTGCACCAAACATCTGTCTGAATGCAAGACGACCGATACGGCCAAAACCATTAATTGCTACTTTTACTGCCATTTTAAGTTCCTCCTAAAATGAATTTTATATGAGTTGCTGTTTCTTAAATTATATCTATCTTGATAAATTTTTATCAGCACCTACAATTTTATCCGACTTTTGCCCATAAATCAAGTGAGAATATTAAATTTATGCTAGATAATATAATAAAATATTAGTAAACTGTCGATATGAATTAATCGGATCTTTTAAACATAAAAAACGGAGAATCAAAATGTCAATAACAGCAGATTATCACATGCACACACATCATTCCGGAGACAGTACCGCACCTATGGAGGACATGATAAAGAGCTCTCTGGACAAGGGACTTAAAGAAATCTGTTTTACCGAGCATCAGGATGCGGATTTTCCCGATTGGTATAACCTCCCGGAATTTCCTTTTATCTTGGACACAAATGCCTACAGAGAGGAGTTTCTTCATTACAAAGAACTCTACGCAGGCAGGATAGATATGAAGTTCGGCGTAGAAGTCGGAATGCAGACTCATATAGCCGCTGAAAATACAGAGTTCGTGCAAAAGGGCGATTACGATTTTGTCATTGCATCAATACATCTGGTGAACAGAAAAGACCCCTTCTACCCCGATTTCTGGGAAGGTGATACGGTAGAAAACATCTACAGACAATGCTTCGACTCAACTCTCGAGAACATAAAGCTCTTTACAGATTTTGACGTTCTCGGACACATCGATTACGTATCAAGGTACGCACCAAAGGGAGATACCACCTACTGCTACAGCCGTTTTGCTGATCAGATCGATGAGATACTCTCCTATCTTATAAAGAACGACAAAGGCCTGGATTTCAATTCAAAGCTTTTGGGGAATGACATATCTCTTTTACCGAATCCTGTTCCTGACGTATTAAAGAGATACAAGGAACTGGGCGGCAAGATAATTACGGTTGGTTCCGATGCTCACACTCCCGAAAAAATAGCCTGCGGATTTGAGAAGATGCGCGATATTGCGTTAACATGCGGTTTTAAAGAATACTATACCTTCGAGAAGAGAACTCCTATCGCCCATACACTTTAAGAGTGCGCATTTTACATATTTATAGTACAATTATTCTATATGGAGGAATCATATGAAACCTGATTTCTATAACTCGAGTAAACGTACTAACGTATATAACAGCGTCTACATCTACAAAGTAATCTCACTTATCATACTGGGTGTGCTGACAATTATCCTGGCTTTTCTTTTTCACAAGGACAAAGATATTTTTCATCAGATTTCAGATGCCGCAACTCCTGCATTTTTTGTGGTTGTTGCCATCTGCCTGGTGCTGTTTGTCTTTTCCATTCTGTTTGATTTCTATATTCTCAGCAAAACCGCTTACATCGGCCGGCACCTGAACAAAATGGCCTATCTGGACCATCTCACGGGGCTCCCGAACAGATACAGCTGTGATCTTCTGATTGAGAGCTTCAACAATCAGATGCGGCTGCCAAATGCGGGATTCATGCTGATGAAGATCAATAACCTCGACTCCATCAATAGCGCAAACGGCCATGACAACGGCAACTGGCTCATATCTGAATTCTCCACTATTCTCGAGGATGTAAGCGAGCAATACGGCTACGTCGGAAGAAACGGCGGAAACGAATTCATCATTCTAATCGAGAACTGCGACAGCACTGCTGCCGATATGTTTTTACTTGATCTCACAAAGAGGATCCACGGCTACAACGAAATGAATGTCGGAACCCCCATTGAAGTCGCCTATGCAAAGGTGCTCAACTGCGATGAACACTTCGACAGCATTTCCGATCTTGTATCCCTTGGATACAAGAAGATCCGCGAACTGCCTCTTAAACTTTCTTAATGTATGAGTATTTTTCTTAGGAAAAAGAAAAATCTAATATCTTATTTGTCAGTCTTAATACTGGGTATTGCCACATTCCTTTCGGGCTGCGGAGAATCAGAAGATATAGTCGCTGATTTCTCAAGGACTGCTGTCCAACCGGATCCGACTCCCGACGTAGAGATTCCCGCTGCAGAGCGTGTAAAAGGAAGCCGCGACAATACTCCTGTTTGTCTTGTGCCCGAAGCTCCGGGCGAAGTCGTTTACGAAAATGAGTATGCAAAAGTGGACGCTTCGAATATTTCCGAAGGTTACATCGTAGTAACCTACCTCGGGGATTCTCCCAAGGTAAAGCTCCAGATAACAGGTCCTTCGGAGATAACCTACACCTACAATGTATCCAGCATCCCGAAGGAAGAGGTATTCCCGCTTCAGCAGGGCAACGGCGAGTACATGGTAAACATCTTCGAAAACATCGAAGGAACCCAGTATTCCCAGGCTTACAGCCAAATGCTGGATGTAAATATCACCAACGAGTTTTCGCCTTTCCTCTATCCCAATCAGTATGTGAACTTCACCTCTTCCAATGAAGCGGTGGCAAAGAGTGAATATCTCGCCTATACATGCAACACCGACCTGGAGGTCGTTTCCGAAGTCTACAACTATATAATCGGAAACATCGTATATGACCACGAGGAAGCCGAAACTGTCCAGAGCGGCTATCTTCCGGATGTGGATGAAGTTCTTTATACCAAAAAGGGAATCTGCCTCGACTATGCGGCGCTTATGGTCACCATGCTGCGAAGCCAGCGAATTCCGACCAGAATGGAAATCGGCTACGCGGGAACAGCTTATCATGCATGGCTCTCCACTTATATAGAAGATGTCGGATGGGTAAACGGTATGATCGAATTTGACGGCAACGAGTGGTCCCTTATGGATCCCACCTTTGCATCAAACACCAAGGAAAAATCTCTTCGCGAATTTATCGGAGACGGCTCCAACTATTCCGTAAAGTATATTTATTAACTCAGGTTCGTAATGGAGGAACTTATGAGCAGTACAGCAAAATTCAGCAAATTAAAGAGTTACGAGATCTCAACCTTTTGCAGACAGATGTCACTGATGCTGCGGGCAGGAATCGCTCCGGCTGACGGAATCGATATCCTGGAGCAGGATACAAACGATGCTGCTGCAAAAAAGCTTCTGGGCTCCATCAGTCATGTTCTCCACAGCGGCGAAAAATTCCATGTGGCCCTGAACATGAGTGAAGCCTTTCCGGACTATGTCGTTCACATGGTCACCATAGGCGAAGAGTCGGGAAACATGGACACCGTAATGGAGTCTCTTGCCGACTACTATGAGAGAGAAGAAAATATCGAATCCAACATCAGAAGCGCCGTGAGCTATCCTCTTATCATGGTATTCATGATGCTGATCGTTGTGCTTGTTCTGATAACAAAAGTCCTCCCGATCTTTGAACAGGTATTTGCACAGCTGGGAACCAGCATGAGCGGCTTTGCACAATCTCTTTTGTCATTGGGAAGCGCGCTTAACAGGTACTCCATTATACTTGTCGCTATTCTCGTAATATTCGCCGCATGCTTCCTTTACTTCTCTTCTTCTGCAGGAAGAGAGAACTTCAAAAAGCTCATGAGAAAATTCTCTCTCACAAGAAAGCTGATGCACGACATAGAGCTCGAGAGATTTGCCAGCGGAATGGTGCTGACGCTCTCCAGCGGTATGGATACCTACGAAGGTCTCGGCCTTGTCAAAAAGCTCTCCTCAGATGACGATATGAAGGACAAGATCGAGAAGTGTAAAGAGCTCCTTCTTGACGGCGACAGCTTCCCCGAGGCGCTGGAAAAGACAAATATATTTACTTCCTTCTACGCCCAGATGGTCTCCGTAGGATTCAAATCAGGATCAATGGATCAGGCCATGAGGCAGGTTTCGGAGAGACTTGAAAAAGACACTGAGAGGCGCATCTACTCTCTCATCTCGATACTTGAACCGACTCTGGTGATCATCCTTTCACTCATTGTCGGAATGATCCTTTTGTCGGTAATACTGCCATTGATGGGTATCATGACAACCATAGGCTGATGAGGAATACAAATGGCTAACAGATTTGATAACGAAAAACACATATTTTCGCCATCACCACTGTTCTACAGGATAGTCTCCGTGACGATCTTTGCGCTGATCGTGGTCTTCTTTCTTATGGCAGTTGAGTACTCCGGCAGAAGCACAATCGAAAAACAGCAGGAGTCGCTGGAGAATGCCATTTCGAGAGACATAGTCCAGTGCTATGCAATAGAGGGAATGTATCCTCCAAGCCTTGAATACATGGAACAGCACTACGGACTTACCTATGACAAAAATACATTTTTTGTCGACTACCAGCCAATCGCAGCAAACCTTTATCCTGATTACACAGTGATACTGAGGTAAAGTTTATGGATCAGACAACACTTAATCCAAATAAAAAAGACAAGCACATGATAGATTCCGTTTTTGTTATCTGTCTCATGCTGCTCTTTGTGTTGTGCGCCTTAGCGGTCATTGCCATCGGAGCAACCATTTATCAGAAAAATGTATCCTCCATGGCAAATAACAACTCGCACAGAATTGCCAGCGCATACATAACCGAGAAGATTAGACAGTCAGACATAAACGGAAGTGTTGGCACAAAAGATCTTTTCGGTGAAAAAGTTCTTGTCATGAGCAAAGAGATAAACGGCGAATCATACAACACTTACATATATGATTTCGACGGGAAACTGATGGAACTCATGGCAAGAGATGATCTGAATGTTATCTACCCTCAGTCAGGCCAGAAGATCATGGAAGTGAAATCATTTGACATAGAAGAAGTGTCATCCAAACTGTTCAAAATCGAAGTTGTTCTTGAAGACGGAACCGAAGACTTTTTATACATCTCAAAGAGAAGCACAGAAGGTAACTAATGGATCAGAGAAGTAATTCACGCTTAAGCCTGTTCCTTATGGAACTGATAATAGCCATCATGTTTTTCTCCCTTTCTGCAGCAGTCTGCGTAAGGCTTTTTACCTCTGCGCATTTTATGGCTGAGGGAGCCGAGAACATGTCAAGCGCCACAATCTGGTCTCAGAATCTGGCAGAAGCATTTACCGGAACAAACGGTGATCTTACTGAGATGGAAAAACTTTATCCGGGCGCATATGTCTCTCACACCCCTGATGATCCATCCATGAAAAGCGGATATATCATCCTTTTCTTTAACGAAAAATGGGAACGCATTGATTCACTTTCAGATGCTGCCTACTTTGCCAGCATAAATATCTCCGTGAAAGAGGCAAGTGAAGTGTATTCAGATGTTACAGATTACAATGTACCTCTCATCGGCAAAGCCGCAATAGGCTATATTGCAGTTCTTGATGTAAGAAGCATTGAAGGTGACTATCTTCCCGAAAACGTTGATCCCAATCTGGCAATTTTAAACTTTAATGTTGACACCTATCTGGGAAAGGAGGCGGATTGATATGAATAAAGCATCCGGCGGATCTCATATAGGCAGTGCTTCCATCCTCCTGATCTTTACTGTGCTTAGTATAATCTCTTTTGCAACACTCACATTGGTAAACTCAAAAGCAGACTACAATTTAAGCAATAATCTTACCGAGAGACAAAAACTTTACTACGAAGCCTGTCATCAAGGAAATGCCTTTGTTGCAGCAGTAAATTCAGGCTATTCTTCAGACGAAGAAGATGGTATAATGAAAGAAAGTATACCAATAACCGATAATCAATCTCTGGATGTAGCACTTAAGCCAAATAGCGCAAACAACTCAACCAATTCGGACAATACCTACGCTATTATTCAATGGCAGATTGTTAATCACGGCGATTTCAATTATGACAGCACTCTTCCGGTCCTGAAATAAATGAACGTGATTTTCAAACAATTTTCTCAGAGACTTTATCAAATTTTAATTATTTGCATAACGATTTAACGCGCACAACTGAAATTACGTGGTACAATAGATTATGTACCAATAATAATTCTCAAATTTAAAAATTGCTTTAAAGCCTACGCAACTAAAAATACTTATTGGAGGTTCAATATGGGAAAAAGAATACTCATTACAGATGACGCCGCTTTCATGCGCATGATGCTCAAGGATATCCTCTCCAAGAATGGATATGAGATTGCCGGCGAAGCAGAGAACGGAAAAGTCGCAATCGAAAAATATAATGAGTTAAAACCCGACCTTGTAACTCTTGATATCACAATGCCCGAGCTTGATGGTATCGGAGCCTTGAAGGGAATCAAGGCTGCAGATCCTAATGCAGTTTGTATCATGTGTTCTGCTATGGGACAGCAGGCAATGGTTATTGAATCTATTCAGGCAGGAGCCAAGGATTTCATTGTTAAGCCTTTCCAGGCTGACCGTGTTCTCGAGGCAGTTAAAAAAGCTATCGGATAATTCCGCATAGCCCTATAATCTGTGCTAAAATAAAGGAGCTGCAACTGATTGCTGCAGCTCCTCTTTTCATGAGTAAATATATCACATGGCAAAGGTTTAAACATGGCACATATATCCGATTATATCCTCTGGAGAGGTGATCTGTCTTTTTCAGAGAGAGAATTTAGAATTGAAGATAATCTGGTATTCTCAGAGCTTATCTATATAGACTTTAAGCCCGTTTTGCAGGGCGGAAATTCCATGTCCATTCATGATGCAATATCCGAGCTCGATTCAAAAGGTCTTTTAAAAAATACAAGAGCAGGTTCTGTAAAAGAAGACCTTGAATTTGCAAGACACTGCGCAGAATCTGTAAGATTCAGGGATGTGCAGCTTGTGGATTTTCAGGATATCTACGACAGCCAGGACAAACAGTTTGCAGCTGTAACCTATATTATCCCCGGCGGGCCGACCATCATTGCATTCAGAGGCACTGACGCCACCATCATCGGATGGAAGGAAGATTTCATGATAAGCTATACTCATGTTCCTTCCCAGGAGCTTGCACTCTCCTATGCTCAAAAGCATGTTGATGCCGCAAGCTCTGATGTCTATATCCTGGGGCATTCCAAAGGCGCTCATCTCGCGCTTTATTCTGCCGCTCATCTTGAGGGAAGTCAGCAGGACAAGCTACTTCATGTATACCTCAACGACGGCCCCGGGTTTTGTCCCGATATTCTTGATAAATCCCTCATCTACAGGATACTCAGCAAGATCACCAAGATCACGCCCGAATACTCCATTATCGGCCGAATTTTCGAGCCTCCTGCAGGCGAGAGTATTATCATTAAAAGCTCCGCAAACCCGCTTATTCAGCACAGTATACAGACCTGGGTAATTGAACCGGACGGTCCGGTAAAATGCGATGATCACGCACCCGAAAGCCATCTTTTAAATGATCTTATTGAGAGATTTGTTGAAGGTATGGATATGGGGGCAAGAGAGAACTTCGTTGATACGCTCTTTGATTCCATGTCCGAGACCGGCGTCAGTACGATAAAAGAATTTGCAGCGCTTGGGCCGTCAGCCTTTGAAGAACTGATAATGAAGATGGCAGGCAACGACGCCCTGAATCTCAAGAACAAAGTCAAAAAGATAAAAAAAGAGGATGATGATTCAAAGGGACTGTTTGTAAGATTATGGGGACTGATAAACAGAAAACAGCTGATAAGGATCGCACTGTCCCTTGTGCTCTCCGCTCTCTGCTTTGCGTTTCCTGATTTTGCAATGGAATCCGTGGTGTTCCTTGCACTGCTCATAGTATGTATCTATGAATTAGTACTTACCATCAAACACCTACGAGATTCAGGGCTTGAATTCAGAAAAGAAAGACCAAGAGTTATGCTATGCATCATTCTGCTGGTTCTGACATCGGCCATCCTGATTAAACCCGAGGCCCTCTTTGTCATTTCCAGCATGATAATCGGAATCGTATTCCTATCTCTTGCATATCAGAACGTCATTAACTTCAGGCTGTACACCAAGGCGTTTGAACGCTTCAGATCCTCATTTGAGGGCATTGTGACAGTTTTCCTGGGTGGTTACATTCTGATCACACCGGACATTGAAAACAGATGGTACATGCTTTCCTGCGGAATGCTGCTTCTCATAGATGCTATTTTTGAGATCCTTAAGATGCTCAGAGATCACGGACACAGGTGAAAATACCTGTATATTCTGGATTCGCCTGCACCTGCAGTTACTTCTCCCGAAGATCCGACATAGATATACTCATCGGAAAATGCTCCGATATTTTCATCGTTCCCAAAAAGGCTGCAGTCTATAGTCTCTCCTGCAGCGGCCTTGATGGTCCTGTTCTGAAGCCTGTATTCTGCTGTGCTCTTTTTATCTTTCAGATATGAATCTATCTCCTCAGAAATGTTCCTGATCCTGTTATTATCATCATCAACAAGCCAGTCCTCAAGGATAAGGTAGTTATCCCCTGCTCTTGTCTCAAATCTGAGTGTGAGGCTTTTGGCGTAATTGCCCATCTCCCCCTCATCATAGGCGCTGCTTATATGCTTAATATCATAATTCAGATACTCTGTTATCTCCACTTTGTATGAAGATCCGCAGGGAATCCCGTCATAATAGTCAGTGACATTCTCAGCCACGGGGTTTCCGTCAACAAAAACAGTGAACTTTGCCACTTTTGAAGTATTATTCTTTTTGGCTCCGTCTACCAGTGAGCCTATGTCAAGTACCGGATAAAAATATCTGTATACCGTTTCATTCCTGCTTCCAACCGTGATCTTTCGAGATGAGCCCACATAGCAGTAATTGTTATGATATGCTCCCGGCAGAGGGTCATCTCCCCACAGTGAGCCATCAATAACATCTCCCGGAGAGGCATTTATACTTCTTGGAACAGCGCTGTGTTTTCCATTGCTGTTGCCGGCCTCCAGATATCTGTCCACCACGTCTGTGATTTCCATCAGCCTGACGCCGTTTTTGTCTACAATCCAGTCCTGACAGGTTACTGAAACATCACCCGGCCTTGTGGCAAAAGACAGATCGACATTTATTCTGTCAGTTCCCATGGTACCTGTGATATCCTCATCGTCCATGCTCAAATATTCAACTCCTACCCAACATGGCTTGATCTGATACGTTGATCCGCAGGGAACAGACGAACAATAATCACTGATCCTCTCTTTTACCACTTCACCATCAACATAGAGATCAAAAAGGGCCACATCCGCATCATTAACCCCGGCATCCTTGCAACTTCCTCCGTCAAGCAGATAATTCACATCAAGTACCGGATAAAAATATCTGAAAACCCTGGTTCCATTCTCAGAAACCTTCGTATCCCCCGAGTTGCCGATATAAATATATTTATCGGAATAAGCCTTGTATCCTTTGTCGTTCCCCCATTTGGAGGGATTGATCTTGGAGCCGTATTTGACCTGCATGGTCCTGTCTACCACCTTGTAATCCTTGGCGCTGTTACCGGCTTTTAGAAACTTATCCACATCAGATGTGATGTTGGAAATGAGATTCCCATCTTTGTCTACAAGCCAGTCCTCACATATTACATCCAGCTTATCAGACCAGTGTGCTTTATAGGAAAGATCTCCAAGCTGTCCCGCTCCCACTTTGACATTTACCTTGGGATCTTTGCCGTTTGACCCTGTCCAGCCCGTAAACCTAAAGCCTTTCCTCTCAGGTATTCCAAGACTGATCTCGCCCGAGCCGATCCCATATGTCTGTGTCAGCACTTCACTTCCGTCTCCCAGGTCAAAAGAAATTGTGTAGGTCTTAAATACGGCAAACAATCCTCCACACAGCACTGTGAGAAACACTGCTGTCACCACCACTAAAAGTGCCGTCTGTGATATAAACTTTTTTCTGTTTTGATTTTTGATTATTTTCTGCTCTGACTTATCCATGAAATCTGCCTTATTACCAGTTATGTATCTGCTTGTTTAAATAGACTCCGGAATATCCCATATCCTTGATGGCTGCTATAAATCCCGGATCAACATTTATGACCGAAGTGCCATCTCCCTGAGGCACCGAGAGATTAAAGTATTTCTTCTGTTCCCTCTCACTCCCCTGATTGTAGGTCCCGTAATATGTAATAGTCTGAGGTGTTCCCTCTCCATCAGTAATGGTCAGGGTTCCCTGCAAAACTCCTGCGCTCCAGATTGAACACTTCCTGTTATCTTCAGTCCACTGAACCGAATACCCCGCCTTTTGCTGTGGCTTTTGTTTCTGTGCCTGCTGCTGAGTGTTCTGCTCCTTTTGACCATCCTCCGGAGCAGCCTCCTGTTCGTTCTCTGCCTCTTCTTCCTGTCCGGGTTCTTCTGCCTGCTGCTCAGGCTCCGTATAAACCGTCAAAAACTCGGTAACAGCATAGAGCTCCCGCCCGTTGTAGTTTACCTTTGACCAGCCGTTTTCACCTATGGCAGTTCTTGTTACAGTTTCCCCTGTTTCCAGTGGATGAACCACCACAGAATCCGCACCGATACTGGGAATGGATCTCAAATTAACAACTCCGTTTGCTCCGGTGACCACTTCATCTACAGTCGCATACGAAGCCTTAGGATCGTAAATGTGGTAATCTCCGCCGCTTACTCCGGGATCCGGATCTCCTACCGGGGCCTCTTGATCTTCAGGTTCTTCTTTCGGGATCTGCTGATCATCACCAGCCTGTTCTTCCTCAAGCTCCTGCTCCCATTGTGATAGGGATTCTGTCTGCGCATCTTGCTCTGCCTGCGTTTGATCATCTGCCTGTGTCTTCTGTGCTGTCCAGGCATTGGGAATTGTCCCTATCCCACCACCTGTCTGTTCATCAGACTCGCCTTGCTCTTCGGGCTCCGTGATAGTTTTAGACTCTGCATTGGCAAGTTCCGCAGCAAGAAGTTGTTCCTGCCTCTCATCTATCGCAACCTGAACCATTGATTCGACTGCTCCTGCGCTATCTACAGGATTGATAAATCTGTATACACCTGCCACCAGCAGCACTATAAGTCCTGCAGCAAGCGCTGACTCAGTAATATATCCCAGCACCATCGCACCTCGCTGCAGATGCAAATTCCAGGCAGCTTTCTTATCTGCTATTTTTTCATTGCTCTGCAATTCGCCGGCAACCTCTTTTTCCTGTACTGCAAGTTTCAAAGCCAATCCAACCAGGATCGCATATATTGGAAGGGAAGCACTTGAAAATGGGTAAAACAGGCTCTGTGCCAGGAAAAGAACTGTAATTGCAAGATACCCCTTTTCCACCTCACTGCATTCAGGATCCTTATATATATCTGCCACTCTGTATAGCGCGATGCTCATCAGGGCCACCAGAACAGCTACTCCAATAACTCCATACACCTGCAGAACATGCCATATCTCTCCGGATGAACCCTTGACCGACTCCCAAAGACCGTTTGTTACTCCATACAGTGCCTTACCTCCGACTGATTTCTGAAGTCCCGCACCTTTGCTTCCAAATATGAAAGCTATGAATAGTACCGCGCTTATGATCAGCATGATCCCTCTGCATCTTGCTGAAAGTGCAGCGGCATAACCATCCTTCTCATCCTGTTCTTTTCCTTCCATCTTTTCCCAGAAACTGCTCACTAAAAGCCCGGCGACAGCTATCACGATATCTATGTAGATACTATACTCAAGGTCAAACTCCCTTGTAATTCCCTTTGCTCCAAAATATGTCAGAAGAGGCGCATTTGAAGCGCAAAATCCATATAGGAATATGAGGATAATGCTCTTTTTCATATTTGGGGATGTTGGCTCTTTTATAAATGAAAGTCCCATTATAAGGAGCATCATAATGCAAAATGCCATCATATCGCCATAGAGAAAGAAAAGGACAAGCCCGGCTGCTACTGCCACCAGATAGAGTTTTTGCATCCTGTCATTCTGCTCACTCAAATAAAGGACAGAACCGGCCAGTACAGAAAGCATGAGAAGTGGGATTAAAGATCTTGGACTTTTTAGAAGATTTTCCCCGCCGAGAATTGTTGCCGTTGCAGTAAATATGTATCTGTACATGCTAAGGTACACTAGCGCAAAGGATGCTGTCATGAGCTGAAGATAATACCTGTGCAATGTGCTGTTTTTATTTATATATAAAGAGCAGAACAAAAGAAGTATTGCTTCAATATACAGATATGTATGAGGCATCTCCTTATTATTGGATATGAACTGCCTACCAAAGTTAAACAGGATAAGAAGGAATATGACAACTGCAAACGCCATTCTGTAATCCGATGTTATGTTCACAATCTCTTTTTCCTTGATAAATCTGTAAAGGCACCTAAGCCCCAGAAGTAGCACAACAATGCCCACAAGAATATCCTTGCCGGATAATCCCATCAGCGCCTTAGTCTGATATGTATATAACGGGAAAAGAAATATGATAACCCTGAAAAGATAATCAACTAAAGAATCCGTACCACTAATGCTCGCAGGAAAAACAACGGAGTAAATCCTCTTCCAATCGATCTTTAGACCAAATCTTATTTTTTTCATCTCACCTAAAACCCACAGATTTTTTATACTATAAACAATTCTATGGTATTTTTAATATCGTTTCAAGCTTATGTGATACATTTTCCATCTTGATGTAGTACAATAATCTCATGGGACTCATACTACTTTTTATTTCTTTTATCATATCTGCGCTGCCGAGCCTCTTTCTGTCGGCACCTCCGGTGGAAGATGCCCTTGGGACTATGGGGGCTGCTGCCTATCTGGCAGGTTACGACTGGAGCAGTTTTCTATCTACAGACGGATTCTTTTACAAGTACGGAATGACCTGTTTTTATCTTCCGGCTTTTCTCTTCATCAAAGATCCTGTTATCAGATACAAATTCCTTCTTTGTTGCAACAGTGCTCTGGATGCCTTTATTCCTGTTCTCATTTTCAGAATATCCAAAAAACATTTTGGCTTTGAAAAAGAAGAATCCTTTTGGCTGTCCCTGATATGCGGAATGATGCCGTCAGTTCTTTTGTATACAAAATACACCTGGGCTGAGCCCGCTCTTTTCCTGGTTCCGTGGGTTATCATATATCTTCTTTTGGAGTTATACTCGGCCGGTACAGATTCCGGCAGAAAAAAGAACATGCTCAGCGCAACACTTGGTTTTATCTGCGTTTACGCATTTATGTGTCACCAAAGGGGGATTATTATTGTACTATCAACTCTTCTGACACTTTTACTCATAAGGATCATGGCCAAAAGGACTCTTGTCTCGGGGAGATTTTTTGGTATCAGTTTCATTGTATCTATTCTTCTGGACAGAGTTTGTAATCATCTCTTAAGGGAATATGTTTATCTTGGTATAAAGCCTGCCTACAACCTGCTGGACAGCTTCTTTGATCCCCAGCTATACAGAGAGCTCTTTTCCCTGTCCGGTCAGATTGTTTTAATTAAATCGTTTTGTGGGTGGATGATGAATGTATGTGTATCCGGAATGGGGATCACGATGATTGGAATTATAGCCGGGACGGTTTCTGTCTTTGGGTTTGCTTCGCGAAGATCAAAAGGTGCTTCTTTAGAACGATTCTCTATTATCTCCCTCTTTAGCCTGCTTACTTTTGCAGGAGCCTTTTTACTGGGGCTTTTATTCTTTTTCCGGACAGCTATGGCTTACTGGGATGGCACTGCTGTCAGCAGGTGCGACCACCTCGTATTTGGAAGATACCTGGAAAGCATGTACCCGGTTCTCATGTATATGGGGACGTACTCACTTATCGCAAAAAAAGAGCGGATAACACCAAAATCAGTTTATCCGGCAACTGCCCTGTATATGTTCTTTTCCCTGTATTTCGGAGTCAGGATAGCCCCTGCCATGAAGGGAGCCGACTGCTATGTTCATTCACTGATGTCTATGAACTACTGCTTCGATGCCCGTAGTGTCACTATGACTCAGGATGTTATAGATAACCTTCCCACGGCGCTTATCATTGCATGTATTGTTTCATTTATCATATTTGTGATAATCCTTGTCCTCTCACATTCAGGAAACTTCAGGCTGTGTGCCATGATCCTGCTCAGCTGCTTTTTATATATTTACGTCGTGAGCTTTGTTAATATAATCCTGAAAGTTGACGCCTGCTGCGCCACCAGATATGCGACGTTCTATCTGGGATATGGGTGATGTTTCAAGACAAAATGCACTTCTCTTTTACTATACCTGGAGTATCGTAAGTCTGCCTGACCATTTGCTCTACAAAAAATCTTAAGAATTCTACAAAAAATCTTAAGAAATTTCGACGGTAAATCTTAAGATTTATTTGTTACGATTGTTTCTATGCTCATTCCGAGCCAGTTGTCACATTCGTGACGGCATCAGCATTTTCGCTGAGTTTATTCACATTTTTTACATTTTTGAAAGGACTTTTATGAACACAGGAACAAGAAACTCTGGAAAACTATCTTTTAATGAAGCGAAGAAAAGTGTCGCCTCTATGAACCTTATTGATGGATTCCTCTTTGACAGCACCCTTGAAAACAAAGATGACGCAAAAGTAATAATGAAAAGCATCTTAAAAGCAGTCTTTAACAAAGACTTTGTCATCGATGATGTTACGTCCCAGAAATCGTATCAGGCTATCGACACTTCCTATCATGGAATTCGCTTTGATGCCTATATCGAGGAAGATACACAAAACAACAATTTTATTGCCACAATTTATGATGTAGAAATGGAAAACAGAGAATCTGACAGAAAGTATCTTCCCAAAAGATTCAGATACTACGGAGCCCTGCACGACGTAAAAAGCCTTGAATCCGGAAACGACTATGACGAGCTTCCAAACTTTGTATCCGTTACCATCCTCTCCTATGACCCATTTGGGGCCGGTGACATGTATTACGAAGCAAGTACTTGTTTATTAACGCATCCAAACATAGCCTATGATGACGGAATACGTCACATTTACCTTTACTGCAATGGAAATTCTAACTTTGATGCCCTTGGCAGTCCGGTAAAAATATCATCTGAGCATAGTAAAAAGCTTAAAGAGATGTTAAAATACATAGTAACAGGACAGAAACCCTCTGTTCCAAACAACGATATTGATGCTATAGAAAATATCGTTACAAAAGTAAAAAATCGGAAGGAGGTCATCGGCAAATATATGCAACAATGGGATCGTGAATTGTCATTAAAACGAGATATTACTCGTGAAGTTACTCGTGAAGTTACCCGTGAAGTTACTCGTGAAGTTACCCGCGAAGTTACGGAAGATGCTGCATTAAAACTCATTTGTTTCTCCCGTAGGCACCATATACCGGATGAAGAGATTCGTGAAAACCTTGTTAATGATTACAATCTTACCAATTCAAAAATCGATGAACTCTTCGCAAAGGCTGATACGAAGGAGACTTTGGCAGTAACCGCTAATTGATTGTCATTTAGGGAGCAGCGCATAGCTGCTCCTTTTTCTTGGGTAAAAGACATATCTGTTTACTGAACTTTGTGATAAATTCTACTAAGTGCCTGTCACCCTTTCAGTAATTGTCATGTCATTCAAGACCGCCTTTACAGGCGGTCTTGATTTAGTCAGTTCCCTACTCGTCCTTCTGCTTTTCCAAAAGAGTTATAGTGTTCTAAAAGTTTATCCCCATCCGGGCCAATGGCAGTCTGAAGATCTTCATACCTACTGTAATATTGATAAGCATTGAATTCCTCACTATTACCCGCATAGGATTTCAATCCAACAACAGTTACCGCATTGGCAATGTCACCCTTTCTGGTCTGAATTGCTTTTGCTTCCTTAGTATTTCCTTTTTCGCCAAAGAAACCTTGAAGGTATTCAAATCCAGCATATCCTTTCTCATCAAAAACCTGCGTTACATCTGTACCGGCACGAATAACAAACTTCATATCTGTGCCATCTTTATTCCATTTTACAGTTACCTGGACATCAGGGCGCTCAATCATAGCATCTCTGATCTCCGGAGAGAAAGATGTGAACTGGCCAGCCTTAATGGTCAATTTCTTATTAGCATCAGCATTACGAATCTTTTTTGCTGTAGACTTTGACCAGGAAGAGTACTTGGTTACTCCGGCGGCGGAACTTGTTACCGGAATTGATAACGCCAAGAGTAAAACAACGAATAATGTAATGATTTTCTTCATAGTGTCTCCATTTCTATGACTTATTTTTTTATTCCCACACAATAACCTCTCGCTTGCATTCCTGCCCAAGGATTTCATGCATACGCTCTACTTTTTTAATACATTTCATAGCATCGTCAAATGTTCCACCATCATTAAGAAGCCAATTGGTAGTCTTGTTCGAGAAGTGGCAGTTCCCACTTTTAATTGAAAACCTTTTCGCAAGCTTCATAATGTACTTATTACTCTTACAGAAAACAGATCCAAAGTTCGGGCAAGAGTTGTCCTGAGTCAGCCTACAATGATCTATACGCTGTTGAATGAGCCTCTCGCTATCTTCAGAAGTTATTTCGGGGAAAGAGAACCCCACCGATACTATTACCATACCAGAATGTTTAAAAAGAGAATCTCTATAGCCAAAATTACATTCATTTTTTGTTAGATACTTGAGTTTACCGCCTTCTATAGCTACTACCTTATCGATATAATCTGAGATACACTGATGATAGGATTTACCACGGCCTGCATTCATAACAGTGGCACCTCCGATTAAACCGGGCACAGAGTATAAATATTCTATTCCACCATACCCCTCGGAGTTTATTCTCTTGATTAATTGCTGCAACCTAACGGATGCCCCAACCTTGTATTTGCCTTTCCCATATGAAATAAAATCAGTGTTAAATGATCCGACATCAATGACTTTGTTGAAATCATGGTCTGCTGCGAGGATATTGGATCCTCCACCTATTATTCTGGCTTCATCGCTATATATACTTATAAGTTCCTGTGCATTTTCTGGTATGTAATATTCCTTTACAATTCCACCTGTTTTAAATGTGGTGTGACCACTTAGTCTTTCATTAATTAATACTTTCACAGTAATTCCTTTCCAAAACGTTCAAACTCACATTGATGATTTCCTTAGAAGTTTTTTTGAAATATTTAAGAGAAATGCTCTATTTATATTTATTGCAAATATAAAGCCTAATAGTGCATTAAGCACATATATAAAAGGTGTTCTGAATAAGCTAAAAATGCATATAGCGCCTAAAAAAACGGAATAAGCAATAATCTGTATATAAGAGTAATTGATTTCCTGAAAACGCTTAATATCGAAAAGCCTAAATACAAACAGGAACAGGTAGCTTACCAGTGTAGAAACAGATCCTGCAGATATGCCAATGCTATTGACAAGGAGCAGATCTAATAACAGATTTATTACTGCTGCTATAATAGTTGTTACTCCGACGTTAACAGTTCTTTTGTGTGCAATGTAAATCCCACCCTGAAAGCTGGACATACATCCAAAGAATACACCCAGAAAAAGAATTGGCATCTGATAATAGGCATCCTCATATGAGCCCCGTATAAGTAATATAAACAGTAATGGTGAGGATACAATTATTAATGCCGTTATACCTGCAATCAATGAAAGCATATCTTTAAAAACTTTGGAATAGTATTCGGCGGCATCTTTATCATTAAGTGCAATAGATGCATTTTCCTGCCATGCCATTACTACAACCGATTTAGCCATATTTAGAATATTTGGAATGTTATTTGCAGCTGCATATATAGCGTTGGCTTCAACCCCAAGGAAAAATGTAATTACAATTCTATCTGATACTTTTAATACCCAGTTGGAAAGGTTATTTGGAACCATTGGCCAGGAATAAGCAATGCATTCTTTTATCACTAACAATGAAACCGATTTAACAGATATATAAGAAAGTAAATCTTCTTTAATAAATATAAATAGCATTGCTAGAATATAGCTCAAGCATATTCCCGTAAGAACTCCCCATAATCCAGATTTTAGGAATACAAGACAAATAAATACAAACATTGTCTTTAGCCCAGATAATATAAATGATGCAATTGAATACCCAACATTATCCGCGAGTCCTCTGGCAATATATGAAAGAAGGGTGAAAAAAGCATCAGAAATAATGTACATTCCTATGATGATTCTTTCGAATGTAGCATTAGTGTAAATACATGCAAATATCAGTACAGTTATCAAAGAAACAATAAGTGTGAAAAAGAAAATACTGCTTATTATTGACTTGCTTTTTTCTTTATTCTCTCTTGCTTCAATCAAGAAACGAAACGCGGAAGAGTGAATTTGTAATGTTGCTATAGGTAGCAAGAGCGAGATAATTGTAAGAAGGTAATCATATTCTCCATATTCTGAAGTACTGAAATGCCCTGTTATTAATGGAATATAAAGAATACTAAACAAATTTGGAAGGAACTGGCCTAAAGCCAGAATAAACGTATTTTTGGCAAATTCTTTTTCTCTAGACATCTATATATTGTTCTTTCTATATTGTAGTTCTATTTAGTTTGTGCTTTCCCAGAATGTACCAGTATTGGGGATATTTTAGATCTGAATATATCTATTTATTCAACAAAATTGTACATAGTATCAATCCATAAATGGGGTACCTTTTAAAAGGGATTAACCTTCTTAAGAAATTTAAATCATATCGTCAATTAAGCCAAGAAACATAATCAAAAAAGGTTTCGAAATATTTATGAAAGCCTCTAGGCATGTTGTCTGTTATATTAGGACGTACTATACCACGATTATCTAAATGCCAATAATCACCTGGCAACAAAATAGCCCCCTCGCAATTGCACTCTTTAGTTACAAACACTGCTGTCTTATATGGAGATACTTCAAAGAGTTTTTTTACAAGTAGTTCATCACTGTGCATATTCCACGAATTACCAAGAACATAGATTTTATCATAATTAATTCTTTTACGTCTTCTTTCCCATGCATCAATTGCATCTTCGCAGTTCTTGTAGTGCAGGCAACATATTTCCAGATCACCAACAGCAATTTTAGGATAATGAATTGAACTGTCTATTGGATCTATATATTCATCGTTAAGCGGAACAGCTTTAATGCTCATATAATATTTAAAGTTCTGAACAAGTTTAATGAAATTCTCTCCTTCTATAAACATGCCAATGGTAGGAGACTTAAATTCTAAACCTAGGTTTTTATATATTACACCCCCTATACAATTCTGAGATATTAGTGTAAAATCTGTGTTTCTGTTCTTTGCCCGAGTACGCAACAGATATGTGTATCTAAGCACACGATAGAATACCTTTTTAATAGTGTACATTTATTAATCTCACTTCCTTATATTCTACAAAACTATTTTTCCTCAGTGATAGAAGGAGTAACTAAATCACAAATCTTTTGGACACAATGGCTTAAGTACTGTTTTGAACTATTTACGTTATAATTCATTAATTTATTTATTTTATTATAATCTGGATTTTGCTGAAGGATATTTTTTACTTTTCTTTCGCTAGAAAAAACTCTGTCCTCCAAATGATATTGTGTAATAGTATCTTGTAATTTAGATGATGCAGCTTTGGGGATAATAAAGTTCTTTTGATATATGAGAGCAAACATTAACCCGTGAAAACTATCTGTAACCACAACATCTGAGTGATGCATTGCGTATAGAAATTGAAATGGTGTCATGCCAATATTTTTATCTGCCCACTTTATTTTAGCAAAAGAAGATACAGTAATAATTTTTTTCTCATCTGCATAATCTTGTAATTGTTCAATGAAGTCCAGCGCATAATCTTCAATGGCATATAGATACAACATCATAAAACGAGTTGGCAATAGGATTTTTTTTTCAAAAGATTCCCATTTACTCTTTTCTAATAAAAGTGTAGGATCTACAACTGTTACTATTTTTCTATCTAGCAAAGATGAAATGATTTTTCTGCTTCTTTCATCTCTGACGGAAATACAATCTATTTTTTTTAACATATCAATTATTTCCGGTTTTTTTTGAAAGTCCTCTGCTTTAGCATTATTAATAGAAGGAGCATACGATATAGTTATATTGTTAATTCCATATCCAAATAATACTTTATTCTCATATATGGATTTACGACTAGTATTCCAAATCTCGTCGCTTCCTAAAATAACCATATCTAAAGAGTTTGCTTTTTTTATAGAACAATAATCAAACTTGTTAAGATATGGAATATTACCGCCATGTCTAATGCAGACAAAAAAAAGATTATTCAGACGAAAATGTGTCAGCTCATTTTTTAAATGTGCTAACAGAGTTCGAATTGGCTTTCTGGCGTTATGTTTTATAAAGACAGGATGATGTCCGCAATTTCTCAAATATTTTTGAAGTGCAAATGCTTGAAGATAAGCTCCATAGTTGTTGGCTGCATAAAGAGTCACTATACCAATTTTCATAAATAGTAATCACCTATAAGAATAATAATAAGTACCAATTGCGAGATCTTTTATATATTTTTTGGGGTAGTAAGCGCACATAATTTGATCAATGTATATTTTAGAATCCTGTGTTGCATTTGCAGATAAATAAAAGTCGCCGCTTGAAGTTCCCTCTTCTATGAGATATGTGTATAATTGTGGTTTATCGGTTAAATGCAAACTGAATTCGTGACCAGAAATACAAATTTTAATATCCGCATTAGCTGCATCTGTATAACCGGCTATTTGTATAACCATCGGCTGCCCGGATGAATCAATTCGTCCTGAATACATCCCTACAACTTCTTCATTTCCAATCAATCTATATGTTCCATATTTAGTAATTGTATTGATGCTTAGACAAGCAGTTCCTATATTGTTATTATTTCCGCTAATAAAAAGGATTTTGTTATTCTCAGGGTTAACATCAATTATTTTGTGATCAAGTATAATATTTCCTGAATAAAAAGAATCACATGCGTTTGAAAAACTTATTTTCTCACTAATGGAATGAAGCAAAAAAGCTAATAGCAAGAATGAAGTAATAAATGATAATCTACTAACATAAGGATTCTTCATTTCAACACACTTTCTATTATTCTTGCATATTCATTTCCACAATAATATACATACTCATTATCATCTAATTGAATATAAGAATAATTATTCAAGAAATGGCTTTTTATAATTCCGTTACTGAACAATATACAGTTGTCAATACCATCGGGGGGAAGTCCTGGAACGATATGCATCGAGTAATTCATAAACTGATACATATGCCATATTTCATCAGAAGACTTATTCCGTATATCTATAACATAAATATCAGGATTGTCTATTTCATTTGATATTGAGCATAATAATTCATATCCGGAATTAGCATACGAATAGTATTTTATTTCCGTAAGATGATTATCATTAAAGTACATATTCCATAAAAGAAAATTTACATACACTAACATAACGCCAGCCAATATATCAAGATATTTCCTATTTGATAGAAAAAAAGTCATTCCCCAAACAATGGCGATAAATATGATGAATTGAATACTGGCAGTCCAAAGCATATGGTCTGCCTTAACCCCTTTATCTTGGATAGCATGTATTAGAAAAAAGCGAATTCTTTTATTATCTATAAATGGGACAACCTTTTGAAGATAGTATATGCTCATGACAATAATTGAAAGGGAAGAGATAAGTACTGCCTTTTTTCGTAAATAATGGTTATTGTAAATAATAAGTATCGCCATTAAGACCATTCCCGGAATAAAAGTGCCTGCATATCTTGGATAATAAAAAGCCCTATATTGGGTTACATAATTAGCTCCCGAGCTAATTCCATCCGCAGCACCTTTAGACCATATATAAGCCATACCAGCTAAGCATACAATGTATGCAAAAAAGAAATAAAGTCCGACAAAGAATTCTGTAGTCATATAAATATTTTCATGGTTTTTCACTATCTTATAAATAAGAATGCAAAATGTGACAATAGCAATAAAGCCAACACCAAGTGTTAATGAATAATGATTGATCAATGTTGAAATAACAATCATGAACATAACCTTGATCCTAAGAAAGTAATCACTCGCTGTTAACTTACCCGATAATGTGGCAGCAATTGAGGAATTTCTAGCAGTACCGACCCAAATAAACGATTGGTAATATTTAAGTAAAATCTGAACACTAAAGTACTCGATAACGGAAAGATACCAGAACCATCTGTGGACTAATTGCTCTTTATGTGAAAACCATAAAGCGATTGATAATAAAGCAAATGCAAGCAAATAAATCACTGCCCTTGTATGGACAGTGTACATATATGCAAATATCATCAATAAAACTATTTCATATTTTGTTTTTTTCCCTTGAGGACAACAAAGCATAACAAATAGCATATAACATATGATGGCACCAATAAAATCTAACATCACCTCATTAGTACCAGCTACGGCAGAATAATTGCTTGATAAAGCTGTTGAGGAAACAATAACTGCAATAGCGACTCTGTTAACGCGATTATTTATGTTTGTAAATTTGGCAATAATGCAGTAATACACACATGCGCATAATCCAAATAAAAGATCAGACAAAAAGCCCAAAAGCCAATAAATATGTATACTTTTCAATCCTAAATAATAGAAAGGCGCTAAAAGCCACGAAACTCCTATACCATAGTATCCTGCAGTAGTAACAACATCTCGCCAATCATAACCAGCAAGAAATGCAGCTGGTGATATTAGTGAAACTTGATCACATCCACTAGCGACAGGAAGACCATGAGGAGTAATTATAAATCTGACAAAAGTTACGATGAAGAACGTGATAACAACATCTATAAAATTACTGTAACCCTCATTTTTCATTTATTTATCACTCTTTCATATACTTCTACAAAATTGAATAAAATTAGCAGATGCTTTCCTATAATGAAAATTAGTATAGGCAAAGTCCTGTCCCTCTTTAGCAATTAGACGACTTTTTTCAATGGCTGCGAAACTCTCAATTATTCTATTAGCAGCTTCTTCATATGTATCAAAAAGAATACCTGTTTTTTGATTAGATAGTATTTCCATGGTTCCGCCTTTATTCCTACCTAATACTAAGCATCCAGCTAACATAGCCTCAACAGTAACCCTTCCAAAGCCTTCGGCTTTAGAATTCATTAAAAGAATATCATTGTTTTTTAATACTCCTGATATATCATTTGTGAAGTCTTCGATTTTTACATGACCTGTAAGATCATATTTTTCAATGAGCTCATCTACTTCACTAATATAACTCTTCATTCCCTTCCCAATAAATACCATCTTAAAAGACATAAAGCCTTTATTTTTTAATAGATTCATTATCTCAATTGACTCTTTTACCCCTTTACCAGCTCTTATCGCACCAATTTGGACAATACTAATATATTCTTTATTGAAAATAATGTGGTCTGGGTTATAATACCTATGCACATCAAATCCATTATAAAAAATAGTACTATGACGAATATTATATAATTGCATATACTTAGTTTTCACAAACTGTGAAATAAAAATGACACCGTTTGACTTTTCAATAATATTTCTCATGAGTTTCTTATTTCTGTACTCTATACCATAATCATCTTCCATCATTTCGCGAATATATTGCACGTGTGGCTTATTCATCACAAAAGCCGCACGTGCGCCAACATCAACAGCTGAAGAATTTGTACATATAAGATCAATTTTATTTTCTTTTATATATTTTGTAATAGAAAACTTTGACAGATAGTTTATCACATCAAATATTAGATATTTGAAAGAATACTTTTTTCCAATTTCTCTATAATTCTTTCGGAATAACATTTCAGTACAATCTATATTATTTTCAGCAAATAGTTCTTTTGCTGCTATTTTAGTTCCGATTTTTTTTGGAATTATTACTGTACAATGAATGTCTGGATATAGTTCTTGTATACCACGTATTAACATGATAAGACTTTGAGTTGATCCACCTACACCAGATTCATGAGAAACAAACAGTATTTTTTTTATTTTCATTTCTCGCCTCCCATAAAACATCTTTTGGAGTCTTAGTATAATTTATACTCTTTCAATGAGTTTTTGGTATATCCATTCACTTCAAGCATTCTCGACAATTGTAAAATAATAATAATATACTCATCTCCAGTGTAGTTTGTTGGTGCCTAGCTATTTTATTTCTATTAGTCCTGCAGAATTAAAAAAGCATAAGAGAATTAATGCAACTAAAATCAGATAACTAAAAAACGTTAATTCAGATCAACTATCGCTAAGACATATTGAGTTCTCTGCCCCTATCTTATTGCAGACGCAAAATATGTTCTAATAGTCCTAATCAATATAATGTATCAAAGTTCATGAATATTGTCTGCTCACATATTATTAGCTCATTTACTCCCATTCACCATTTTTCATAAGAGTATCTTTAATAGCGTTTAGATATCCGAACTTGAACTTCTCATCTGGCTCAAGATGTGCTCCTTCAGCCCACTCATTCCAAGCGGTAACAAAAATATAATCTTTTTTGTATTCTTTTTGAATGCGTTTAATATGCAAATCAAAATATTTGCGGAATTTATCAGGGGTGGCACCATAAACCACGCGCCCTTCCCATTTTCTTCGTGCAGTATTATCCCAGCTTACAAATGCTCCGGGGTAATAATTCTCTATCACTCGATGTTTCAATATTGTGCGCCAGACCAAATCATAACTAATGCGATTTATTATTAGTCGCTTTATGAAGGCTGGACATTTATAGTCACATACTTTGGCTATAAAACATGAAAGCATACGGATAATAGTTTTTGCGTAGTAATACAAATTGAACGGAAAGAATTCTATCAAGTCAGCAACAAAATGTTTGATATTACACTGTTTAAGCGCGGCGATAGTGTATCCAGGTTCATACATTATGCATGCATCTGTAACGCCTAAAGATTTTGTGTATCTGTTTTTGGCACAATAATTGCTGCCTTGAGCCATTATATATAGACCATTAAGACCGTTATCCTTAGCAAGTTTTTTCCATAGAAATACCATCTTTTCATAGCAAGGCATTATCTCCGGTCTATAAACAAGAAGGATAGGCATATCATTAATCCTTATATACCTTTTGTCCTTAAGAAATGGCAATAAGTAATAAAAATGTTCTTTCCAATCGTTTTCGTCTCCATATTCTTGCTTAATCAGAACTTCACCTTTTCCTTTTCCACCATTCCAACGCCGTGTCCATGTTTCGTTTGCCCAGCATAAACAGAAAGGCATATCAATAGTCTTGTTAGAAAGAAACTCTTCAACCGGTTTTTGCATCAGTAACTTTCCATTAAACCAATAATGGTAAAAACAAAAGCCATAAATACCATAATGTTTTGCTAAGTCAACCTGAGTTTTCATCGTCTTGGGGTCAGATAAGTCGTAGTATTTTTCATCTAACGGGGTATGTGGCTGATAATGACCCTTGAACAATGGTTGCGCTTTTTTTGTATTAGTCCATTCTGTAAATCCCTTTCCCCACCATTTATCATTTTCTGGAAAAGTATGAAACTGTGGAAGATAAAACGCTATTATTTTCATGCTTTAACAATATCCTTCTATAAAGTATTTCTATAAATTTCTATGCGTTTACTTATATATACCCGCCAATGTAGAATAAACTCCTTTCTCCTTAGTGAAGGAACTCATCCAACCAATATTAGTAAGCTTTTGAGCATCTAGCGCAGAGCAATCCATTGGATTAAATATGCTAATCTCAGCATCAGATGGATTATCAAATTTCACTTGCACATTCCCGGCATCCGCAAAGGCAAATGCTAGCTCACGTATGCTGATATTACTATCAGGATTAGCGATATTATATGCTTCTGCACTTTTGCCGTGAAGCATGGTTGCAATGATCCCTCCTGCGCAATCCAAAACATAGCAGTAGGAACGAATCTGATTGCCGGAGCTTTTTAAATGTATATCTTTTTTTGCCATCGCACATTTTGCAAAGTAAGATGATACTTTATTATCACTGGCAATAGCTGTTGGACCATAAATATGTCCAGGCCTTACTATAACAGTATCTACATCATATTCTTGAAAATAAGATATACACAGCGTTTCAGCAGCGCGCTTGGAAGAAGAGTAGCAGTTACGAGGATTTAATATATCTATTGCCCCAATGTCATTTTCACTCCATAGGACTTTCGAAGATAATCTGCCATATATTTCACTTGAAGAAATATAGATAACACGAGTATTTTTGTTTTCTTTGGCATAATCTAGTAATTTTGCTATGCCTAAAATATTTACCTTCATGACTTCTACGGGATTTGTTCCATAATAAATTGGAGAAGCATAACCTGCTGAATGAATAATAAAGTCAATGCCAGAAGGTTTAGTATCAAAAGCAACAGCATCATACTCAATATAGTCAATAAAACTCGAGGTTTCCCAGTTTATGAATCTTTTTTTTGCTTTTTCTATCGAACGAACAGCTGCAATGACTTGTATATTTAAGTTGTATACTTCATTGGCAAGCATAAGAACGTCAATTATAGCAGATCCAATCATTCCATTTGCGCCTGTTATCATAATGGTTTTTGTGAACAGTGTATCTAAACCTGGTATTTTTTTTACGGTTTCTAGTAAATCTGAGCGGTATATACTGTTATAATTCATCTTTACTCTTTATCCAATTTTGCTTTTCTGATTTTAGTATTGCTTTAAAAATTTCAAGATCCTCTACTGTTGTAAGTTTGATATTTTTTTCGGAGCCCTCGGCAAAATATAGTCTTATACCCAAATCTACCATCATTGTGTTTGTATATGATGAAGAATGAAGACCTTTTCCTGAATTAAATGCGTCATGATAAGCCTTATCTACTAAAGAAAAGCGATATGCCTGTGGAGTAGTGACTTTTCTAATCCTCTCTCTAACAATATAGTCGGTTGTTGATTTTTCGTCAGATTCGTCAACAAGAAACATTTGGTCATTACAAGGAGATGATGTAACAGCGTTCCCATACTGATTACATTTATCTATAACATCGGTTAAAACCTCACTGTTTACAACAGGTCTTATACCATCATGTATAATTATGATGTCATTTTCATCGCACTTATCTTCCAGAAAAAATACGCCATTTCTTATAGACTCTTGTCCTGACCGTCCGCCTTCAGTAACCCAACGCAACTTAGATATATTGAATTGCCTTGCATAAGCCCATACCATAGCCTCCCAGCCTTCAATACAAACGACTTCAATAGCATCTACTTGTGGATGGCGTTGAAATGCTTCCAATGTGTATACAATAACAGGCTTATCGTATACATTAATAAATTGTTTTGGGATATCCTGTCCCATTCTGTTGCCTACACCTCCGGCAATAATAATTGCGATATTCATTTCTGATTTACTATCTTTCTCCTTTTTTATAGTAAGCGCTAAATTTTCCGGTGGTTACGTATTTATGCTAAAGAACAAAAGCATTCATTGCTCTTATCCACTGTGTTATTCTATAATGCTCATATTTTACTGTTCTTAATTCCACTTGCTTGTCCATTTATGTTTTATGGGATTCTATAAAATCAATAATCGCATCGGCGACTTTTTCTGATGCATTGCCGGTTTCGCATAGCCCCACATTTTTATGAAGATCTTCAATAGCTTTGATATAGTTATCAATATCAAAATTTTTTATGTTGTTTATAAGTTCGTTATTACTTCCTGCTACGGGAAATGGCAATTCCGACATTTTGTAATAGTTGCCATGCTTGGATTCATAATCCTCTAGATCAGGAGCATATATGAAGCATGGTTTTGGTTTAGTAATAAAGTCAAACATGCAACTAGAATAATCGGTTATTAGAATATCTGTTGCCATTAGTAATTCCTGCATATCGCTGTAATCAAAAGAATTAATTATCTTTTCAGAACAAACAATATGATTATTTAATTGTGAATTTTGAGGATGTACTCTCACCAAAAAGTACCACTCACCACTATATGTTTCTTTAATAGCTGACAAAACATTTTTTAGATCAATATTAAAAAAGTCATAGGACATATCATCCCTAAACGTAGGTGCATACATTATTAAATGACTATCAATTGGTAATTTATAATAATTCTTAACTTTTATATTGATTTCATTTCCTGATTGAAAGAAAATATCATTTTTGGGACTGCCTTTTTCGATTATTCGCCCTTTGTAATTAAAAGCCCGTCTGTAAATAGCTGATGTGGCATAACTATTTGATAACATTATGTTTGCTATGCGAGAATTGAATGGCAATAATAATCTGTTATGCAAAGAATTATTCTTCCCTAAATCTAAACCTATTTTTTTCAGACCATAACTACCATGCATTGTGAATAAAAATAACTGTCCTTTCCTTTTTCGAGTTCCAATTTCTTTGGTATTAGAATCAACCCATACTTTTGAGGTTGATAATTCATATATTGTATGAAGAAAAGAGCTGGGAACTCTCTTCACGTATGATGGAACTACACAATTAACATCCTTATCAAGCAGCCATATGATCTTGTATTCTGGTCTTTTAATTGCAAGGGCTTCAGAAATATACCGTGGATTGTCGCCATACCTTAATCCTTTATTACAACTAAAAACCACTTTCATATCGTCAATTTTAAATATCAAAAAAATAGTAAATAATAAGTACCTAAATAAACTGATAAGCAAGTATCCTATTAAGACTAAAAACTCTATTATTTTATTACTTTTTGCTAGTTTTTTTATGTGCTCACGCATATACTCATATATATCTTTCTATTATCTGTGCTGAATACCGACCTGCTAAATAGAATACAAATACCCAATTCCTGCATCTAAGGATTCTTGATATAAAGCGCCACATCACATTTTTTGCGTCAAGATATCACCTTATTAGAACACTACGGTAGTGCCTTTTCTGATCCAGTTGTTTTTTTCATATAATCACTGATGTAGTCCTTGATTCTTGTGGACAATTCAATCGCATCACCTCTTTTAGAAAATATGTGGTGTGAGTCCTCTGAAAATATTTCTCTATTTGCAGCTGAATCTCCTAGAATCATGTCTTTTTTCATGGCCTCATATATATATGCTTTTCCGGGAATTGTCCTATCAGCTTTTTCAATAACTTTATTGAAATGTCCGGCAAGGCATATGTCAGCTTGAGAAATATGTTCTGCAAGTTCGATTTGTGATAGCCAATCAATATACCTAACATTTTCCTGTATTGGCTTGTTCATTTTTGATGAAATGGGGCCAATAATATCAAAAAAGACTTCTGATACATCTTTGAATTTTCTGATTGCTTCAAGAACAACATCTACTCCTTGCAAAGGAAGCACACTGCCAAAATAAAGCACTACAACCTTATTCCTTAATTTGTCAGATTTTTTTTGCATTCGAGGGTAATAAATAGTCTTATCAGCTTCAAGGTAAATGGTTTCAATCCTTTTGCTGTCAGCTCCAAATTCCTCTATAAAAAAATTAGCCTGTGCCTTTGTATCTGTTATTACAAGATCAACATTTTTAAGTGTAGTGCTGTCTATATAATGGCAAATTTTGGCAGCTATACTGTTTCGCTTAAATTTTTGCCTATCAGATACCAAGGTGTCATAGACAGAAATAAAAAAATCTATTATTATTTTTTTTCCACTAAAGGTTTTTCGAAAAAAAGGAAGTATGAGCTGTGGTGCAAATCCAATAAACACAACGTCATATTCCTGTAGATTACCCTTTTTAATTAGCTTGCATATGGCAAGTACAAAGATTTTTTTGTATATTTCGATAAGCCTTGCAGGATAATTTGCTTTATTAGAGGAAACAATTGTAAGTTTAAATGCCAATTCTTGGAGCTGTTTTATTTCCTGTTGGTTACGTATGTAATCGATATTTTTGGTTGTGACAAAGAGAACTTTTTTGTTGCAAACAAGTTCCCGTAATAGTACACCCTCCGGTTTAGACTCCTTCTTTTTCTCATCTTTTCCCACAATAAATAATCCCAGCTCAGAGCAATTTCATATCTCATTTTTGCTCTACGCTGGGATTTGTTTTAGTTATTGTTCAGTTATGCTTTGTTTATATATAATAAACAGTTAATCATTTCAATGCTTCTTCATTTAGTGTTGAAAGGTAGAAATCAATCGCTCCTTCAAAATCTTCTCTTAATTCTTTGATGGTTTCACCCTCATATGTAACCATATCATTAGGATTATCCAAATTCTGTACATGACCATAAAGAATGTTTTCGTCAAAATCTATCTCTATACTTCCTTCATAACCCTTATACTTCAAACAAGTTGTCAAATCGCTCAAATCAATCCCTCCTTTCTCAAAAATGAAATCAAAGCTATTATCACGTATGACTTAAAATATTTATAACTATGAGGTTTATGAACAATGAACTTAGATCCGCTTGGAGCTATTATCTCGCAACGAGAGCCATTCCTATCTTGTATAATCGTACACCCCAGCTTTGATGTTAGTCCTTTTAGCTCAAGAAATGTATAATCACTTGGTTTTGACAAAAGTCTTGCTACCATTTTTTCTTTCACTGACAATTATTATTATACTCCTTTCATTCTGTGTTTTCATCTCTGGCTCATCCTCCTTTCTGTACATGCAATCAGACAGACAGAGAATCAAAGAGATAAGAATAAAAAAAGTTACACAATACTAAATGTCAAATAATTAATATATGAATTTGTGTAAAGCAAAAATCAGATATGAAATTGTCAAGGTGCCCTTTCTGACTATCTATCAAAAACTAAAAAAGTTAACTTTTTTCTTTATGTGTCACACTCTTAAATATGATCACAGCCACGACTGCCACGATCAGGATGATTATGACTGTTCTCCAGATTCTGGCGTTTCTGATGGCCTTCATCTGGGATACGTAAGATTCGATCCAGGACTTGTCGATCTGTGACTGCTTTTCCATCTCAGCCGCAAGAGCCTCATTTGCAGAAGCTTCAACAGATAAGTTCTTCTTTGAAATATATAAGGTCTGGTCCTGGTAGTAGATTTCAATATAATTGGGAGTATCATTGGTCTTTAGGACCACATCTCCGGCTTTAAACTCTTTTACGATCTCCGAGGTCTCGGAAGGAAGAGCGTATGCACCGGCATCTTCCGAAAGGGTTATGAGTTCTCCCGATAGCTGCTCTCCTTCTGCTGCCCTGCTGCAAATGCAAGGTCCTGTCAAAAGAGTTAGCAGAACAAATGCAAATGCCATCAGTCTCGCAGCTATTTTCTTATACACATTTCTTTTGCTTAGAATCATCTATATCTTCCTCACTGCTACCGTACTCTATACGCTTGACATGATACTGGACATCCTGAAGTATCCTTCTGTTGGATGCAATAGTATCTGCAAGGATTCCCACAACAAAAGTAAGAAATCCTATGATTATCAGCATACATCCCAAAATCAAAGACTGAATATGTCCGCCGCTGGTACCCCGGGCCATAAAGTACAAGAACCTGATGCCGATACCTGTTCCGACTATGATAAAGGGAACACTTATCAGAGAAAAAGCCTTAAGAGGTTTGTACATCACATAAGCTCGCAGGATCGTCAGCATCGACTTCTTTACATATCCCCATATACTCTTAAACAGTCTTGAAGGTCTGAGCTCCGCGTTGGTCCTTACAGGGACACTCGTAATAGGGATCTTCTCTCTGCCGGCCTGAACTATGGTCTCAAGAGTGTAGGTATAATCATTGACCACATTGAGCTTCATGGCAGCTTCGCGGCTAAAGGCTCTGAAGCCGCTGGGAGCATCCGGTATTGTGGTATTGGAGGCTCTTCTCACAGTCCAGCTTCCAAAATGCTGAAGCTTTTTCTTGATATAGGAAAAGTGCTCCGTATCATCGATGGGTCTTGCTCCTATGACAATATCCGCTTCCCCGTTGAGAATGGGTCTTACTATCTTCTCTATATCGTCTCCCCTGTACTGGTCATCGGCATCAGTATTGACGATTATGTCCGCACCGCATCTAAGGCACCCGTCAAGACCTGCAATAAATCCTTTTGCGAGGCCCTGATTCTGCTTGAAGTTGACTATGTGGTTGACTCCCCAGTTTCTGGCAACCTCCACGGTGTTATCCCTGCTGCCGTCATTGATGATGAGGTACTCGATCTCATCTATTCCATCGATATGCTTCGGAAGATGGTCAAGTGCTATGGTCAGCGTCTGCGCTTCATTGTAACAGGGTATCTGGATGATCAGCTTCATCATATGTCTCCGTCAGGTCTGTTATAGTGTATACAAAAATGTCCCGCCTCCCATGAGCTGTTATAGCTCTCATCAAGGCTAAGGTTTATACTGCTTTCAAAATCTGTCAGCACAATGGCTTTTTGCGGAATCTCACTTATATATTTCTTCAGGGCTTCAGGATGATCTGAAATGTCTTTTCCCGGGTAATAAACCTTAATATGTTCATCCCGTAATCTGAACTGGACTGTATCTATGTACTCAAGCCCTCCCTCATACAGGAGGATTATGTCCCCGCCAAACCCTGAAATGCGAAGGTCCGTGATCTTATCCGCCACCTGGATGTCGCCGTAGATATAACTTTGGCAGACATATATAAAGTGGTTACATGCGCTATACCCCAGTACCACCAGCATAAGCGGAATGCACAGAAGGACATAGGCATTGTGCTTTCTGTGATATATACTCACAAGAAAGATAAGAACTGCCGCTCCCGCAAAGGAAAAAAGCACAGACAGGATGATCGTTCTTACCGGCCTGTAATCGTCAAGATCCAGGAAATAGCTCATTCCTATCATCAGCATTCCGTGGGGATCGCTCATTCCTGTTCTGTTGAGGCTTACTATCAAAACAGCGACCACACTGCTCAGAGCGGTTAAGACACTGGAAAAGACAATTGTTTTGCGACATTCTTTGTTTTCAAGGAAAGCGTATATACCTAACACCCCAAGCAGTGGAATCGCAAAATCAAAATATCTGCCATGCACAAACAGATCAAATCTCTTTTCTCCGGGGTCTGCGCTGTGAAGCAAATACACGCACATGACCAGGAACTGAAAAGCCGATGTCATCAGGATAAAAAATGCATTTTTATCCTTCTTAAGCATTTTTCTAAAAAGACTGTATATTCCTACGAATGCTGTTCCGAAGGTGGCGCAGCCAAGATATAATATCTTGCCCGACATGCTCACAAAAAATCTTGCAAAGCCCTTCGGCGTCAAAATCTCTATAAGCTTACCGCTCTGTCCTGAATAGTCGTTTACGGAAGTTCTGATAACAGGCCCGCTGTTATACAAAAGGCCCTGAACAATATCTTTTGCAAAAAGAGCTAAAACAAATCCCAGGGTCAGCAAAGCAGCACTCACTATACAGGCTGCCCTCTCTCTGTCCTTTCCCCGGATGAGCTTTATCATCAGCATGATAAATACGCTTAAAGCTACTCCTATGGTCCGCATATGCACGGTATATATATAGACCGTGCAAAGAGTCAGGATAATGCCTTTTAATACGGACGGTTCCTTAAGAAAGCGGATCATGATAAAAATGATCAGAGTGTAAAGAAAAAACAAAAGTGCCTCAGACATAGTCATCTGAGTGTAAAAGACCCAGGAGGGATAAAGCACTGCACTCCCGGCCAGGATGATCCTCACAGGCCTTTTAATGCCCTTTGCAAGATCATCGAGGATACGGATCATAATAAAGAAAGACAATATCTGCAATACAAGGTTGACCACAACCGCTGCCCGATAGCAGATAACTGAGTCTTTAAAAACCGATAAAAGTGGAATTAGAATCAGGGAATACCCATAAGAATAATACGAGCCCATAGATGCAACTTCAGAGAAGTCATATCCCAAAGCTCTCGCTGCGCTGGCCCAGTACCCGAACTCGTCCGGGAAAAGCGAAAAGCCATATACCCCCAGGATTCCATACATGCACAGGCAAACAAGAGACAAGACAATGATCATGCTTATTAAATTGCACGTTTGTCTGTTCTCCTCTTTTCCCATACTCTCCTCACCGGCTGTCATCCCTAAAAAGTACTGGGAAATGGCACTTCGCCGGCCATTTCCCAGCTATAGAGCAATATAATTCCGGTCGATTATTTTGCAATCAGACCATAAGCAGAAAGTCCGCCGGTTGCCTCAAACTTGATCATACCGTCAACTACTTCGCAAGGAATAAGCTCAACCTTGCCACCCTTTGAAACCTTAACAATATAGTATGTAAGGTTAGGATTGTAATTCTTGATTCCAAGAGTCACAGGAATTGTAACTCCCTCAGGAAGCTGAGTGTACTTACCGTCTGTAAGTGCGCCGAAGTCAAGATTGAGTCCGCCAAGAACTCTTCCGCCAATCTGTGCTGCACCTGCCTCAAAGCTTGCAAAAGCAAGATTGCTCCTCTTGGGATCAAGTGTGTAGCCCTTAACAAAAGGTGTCTGACCTGCACCAAGACCTGCTGAAGCCTTGATCTGATCAGGTGTCTCAGTAACAGCGATACCTGATACAGCAGGATCATTCTGGATAGCAAATGCACCGGGAAGCTGGTTCTTAACAACCTGTCCGCCTGCTGCTACCTGACTGGTAGTCTCAACAGCTGCAGCCTGCTCTGTTGTTACACTGCTGTCACTGCTTGAAGGCTGTGCAGAATCGGTTGCTCCTACGGTAAGTGGCATAACAACAAGGCTTGCTGCCATTGTGAATGCCAGGAGTCTTCTGGCTAATTTCATGTTCATATTGTTTCTCCCTTCATAATTATGATGGTTTGTTCTATTGCAGGACCGATAGCTAGCCTCTCTTTGGTCCCGCATCAACTTCTATTATACGCTATTTAAAATATCGCGCAACCCAATTTTGATACATATAAAATCTTTTTATTGTAATTTTATTAAATCTTTCCTGCAAAGTTATAGCAAATTCAAGTGTTATGATAGAATTTGTCGCCTAATCAAGGAATACGCTACCTTCAGTATTATCATAATATAATGGAGGAATAAATATGAGCGACACCCCGCTTTCTCAATATCTAAGGCTACTGCGTACCAAAAATGATTACACCCAGAGTGAAATAGCCAAATATCTTGGCGTGACCAGAGCAACATATTCACACTATGAAACTGCACGGCTTATGCCATCAACAGATTCTCTCTACAAGCTCTCTGCTTTCTACAAGACCTCACTGTCCAAGCTTATAAGACTCTCTGTCTTAAGTTCCGGCAAGGGCAACAAGGATATCAAGGCTGCAGAATACATAATCTCCGATGATGACATGGATTTTCAGTTTGAGAAGCTATATCAGGATTTTCTTAACGAATGTTCGGATATGTCCCCATCTCAACTTAATCAGTGGACATCCATAGAAGACCGGGAGATAGTCTACTACTATCATCAGCTCTCCGGTCATGACAAGAGACTTATGAACTACTTTTTAAAGCTGGCTCTTTTAAAAGATCCAGGTGAATTCAGAAATCAAAAATAATATGATGCATGGCAAAGCCCGGACAATTCTGTCCGGGCTGTCTTTATCTTATCTGATCTTATGCCGTCTCGGATTTCATGCCGGTGTAAAGCTGGTAGTACTTCTGCTTCCTTGCAATAAGCTCATCGTGTGTTCCCTGCTCTATAATACGTCCATGTTCAAGAACAATGATGCAGTCGGAGTTCTTGACGGTCGAGAGCCTGTGAGCGATGACAAAGGTTGTTCTGCCACTCATGAGCTTATCCATTCCGTCCTGAACAATCTTCTCTGTTCTGGTATCGATTGATGATGTAGCTTCATCAAGAATAAGCACCGGAGGATCTGCGATGGCTGCTCTTGCGATTGCAAGAAGCTGTCTCTGGCCCTGAGAAAGATTTGCTCCATCTCCTGTAAGCATTGTATTGTAGCCTTCAGGGAGCCTCTTGATAAAGCTGTGGGCATTGGCCAGCTTGGCTGCTGCCTTAACCTCTTCATCTGTGGCATCAAGTTTGCCGTATCTTATATTCTCCATAACAGTACCTGTAAACAGGTGTGTATCCTGAAGAACTATTCCAAGAGACCTTCTGAGGTCTGCCTTCTTGATCTTGTTGATATTGATGTTGTCATATCTTATCTTACCGTCCTGAATATCATAGAACCTGTTGATAAGATTGGTGATAGTGGTCTTGCCTGCTCCGGTTGATCCTACAAAAGCGATCTTCTGTCCGGGTTTTGCATGAAGCACGATGTTGTGCAGTACCATCTTTTCATCGGTATATCCAAAGTCCACGTCATTGAAGGTAACATCGCCTTCCATCGGCTGATATGTGGTTGTATTGTCTGCCTTGTGATAATGCTTCCAAGCCCAGTGTCCTGTGTGGTGATCCGCTTCAACGATCTCGCCGTCTCTCTTCTCGGAATTAACCAGCATTACATAGCCTTCATCAGTCTCCGAAGGTTCATCAAGAAGCTTGAATATCCTGTCGGCACCTGCAAGAGCCATTATGATGGAATTGAACTGCATGCTGACCTGGTTGATAGGCATCGAAAAGCTCTTGTTGAAGGTGAGAAAGCTCGCCAGCATACCTACAGTAAAGCCTGCTGCCACGCTGCCCGAAAGAGCAATCGCTGCACCTATCATGGCGCAGATAACATAGCTGGTATTACCAAGCTGTGCATTGATGGGGCCCAAAGCTCCAGAATAAGCATTGGCCTTAAAGGCACTCTCGCAGAGTTTTTCATTGAGTTCATCAAATCTGGCAATGGCTTCTTCTTCGTGATTGAATACCTTAACAACCTTCTGACCTGTCATCATCTCTTCGATAAAGCCGTTAAGCTCACCGATATTCTTTTGCTGGGCAACGAAGTTCTTGCCTGATGATTTTGTGGCCTTGGCTGAACAGAAAAGCATAACAGCCACCATCAGAAGAGTTACTCCCGTAAGCGGAAGACTGAGGACTATCATTGATGCCAGCACAGAAACGATGGTAATAGCACTTGATAAAAGCTGCGGAATACTCTGGCTTATCATCTGCCTTAAGGTATCGATATCATTGGTGTAGATCGACATGATATCGCCGTGTGCATGTGTGTCAAAATACTTGATGGGAAGAGATTCCATATGTACAAAAAGCTCTTCCCTGAGTCTTCTGAGCGTTCCCTGGTTGATATAGATCATCACCTTGGCCTGTACAAAAGCTGCGAGTACGCCGAGTGCATAAAAGACAGCTACTCTTGCCATTGCACCAAGCAGCGGTCCATAGTCAGGATCAGCTGCTCCGATCATCGGCTGAATGTAGGAATCGATCAGGGTTCTGGTAAAAAGAGTTCCCTGGACCGATGAAAATACTGTCAAAAGAATACACACCACAATTGTCAGCATGTGTATCGGATAATATTTAAAAACATATCCCATGAGCCTTCCGAACAGCTTGCCGGGATTCTCTATCTTGGGCCTTGGCATTCCGCGTCTTGCGCCGCCACCTGGTCCCCCTTTAATTGCTTTTGGTTCTGCCATATATTACCTCCAATTACTGCTGTGTAGCTGCGTCAAAATCAGCATCGCCGCTTACACCGGTCTGTGACTCGTAAACTTCTCTGTAGATATCGTTTGTCTTAAGAAGTTCTTCATGACTTGCAAATCCGTTGATCTTGCCGTCATCCATAACAATAATACGGTCACAGTCCTGCACGGAACTGATACGCTGCGCTATTATAAGCTTGGTAGTTCCCGGAATCATCTCCGCAAATGCCTTTCTGATCTTGGCATCAGTTGCTGTATCAACAGCACTTGTGGAATCATCAAGGATAAGAATACAAGGTCTTTTTAAAAGAGCTCTTGCGATACAAAGCCTTTGTCTCTGACCTCCGGACACATTGGTTCCGCCCTGCTCTATCACAGTGTTGTAACCATCGGGCATCTTCTCAATGAATTCATCCGCACAGGCCATTTCACAGGCTCTTTTTACAGCTTCTTCAGAGGCATTTTTATCGCCCCATCTCAAATTCTCCATAATGGTTCCGGAGAACAGGACATTCTTTTGAAGGACTACAGAAACCTGGTCTCTTAAGATTTCCATGTCGTAGTCCCTGACATCAACTCCGCCGACCTTAACAGAACCGTCTGTTACATCGTAGAGCCTGCTTATAAGATTTATAAGGGAGGATTTTGCCGAACCCGTTCCTCCGATAATACCTATGGTCTCTCCGGACTTTATATCCAGAGTAATGTCTTTTAACACAGGTTCGTCAGAACCCTTATTATATGAGAAGAATACGTGGTCAAAAGAGATGCTTCCGTCCGCAACTGACATGACCGGATTCTCAGGATTGGTCAGATCTGCTTTCTCCTCGATAACTTCTGCAATTCGCTTTCCGCTTGCCTCGGCCATGGTCATCATCACAAATATCATGGCCAGCATCATAAGGCTCATAAGTATGCTCATGCAATAGGTCAGAAGGCTCATAAGGTTACCTGTTGAGAGGTTTCCTGCAACTATCATACGAGCGCCAAACCAGCTGATAAGAAGAATGCAGGCATAAACAGTGGCTGTCATCAAAGGCGCCACGTATACTACATTACCTTCTGCCTTAACGAACATGTTGTAGATATTAAGAGCTGCCTTTTTGAACTTATTGTTCTCGTAGTCTTCACGCACATAAGCTTTGACAACTCTTATGGCCGAAACATTCTCCTGAACGCTCTCATTGAGCTCATCGTACTTTTCAAAAACTTCCTTGAAGTATCTGGTTGCCCTTCTCATGAGAAAAACTGCAACAACAGCAAGAAAGATTACAGCCACCAGATAGATCCTTGCAAGCTCGGGGCTTATCAGAAAGCTCATGACCATAGCAACTATCATGGATGCGGGAGCTCTCATGGCCATCCTGAGGATCATCATGTAGGCATTCTGAATATTGGAAACATCGGTGGTAAGTCTTGTTACAAGACCTGAAGTTGAGAATTTGTCGATGTTTGAAAAAGAAAAGGTCTGTATGTTATCAAACATTGCCTTTCTTAGATTCTTGGCAAATCCGGTGGAAGCCATGGAGCCGTAATACGCTCCCAGAAGTCCTGCCAGAAGTCCCAAAACTGCGATGACGATCATCTTTCCGCCTGTGGAAAAGATGTATCCCATGTTGTTTCCGTAAATACCGATGTCCACTATTCTGGCCATGAGAACGGGTATTATCATTTCACAAATAACTTCCCCGATCATGAACAGTGGCGTCAGTATGGATGCAAGCTTATACTGCTTGACCTGTTTTAGTAACGTCTTTAACATTTATATCTTCCCTTCTATATGTAGATAACTATACTATCATACACCCGAAAGCTCCTTGATAGTAATAGCAAATAATTCATTTGGAGTTTCTGTCTTAAGAACCCGGTCTGCTCCGAGCTCTTCTGCCAGCGGAATGGCTTCATCCGTATCCACAACAGCAAGGACAGGTATAGAACTGAATATCTCACGTTCCTTGATATATCTTATTGCGAGGCTGCCCATAAGGCTTTCATTGTTCAGTTCGATAACAACCATCTTTATCTCATTGTGGTACTGGCTCACATAGCCAATAGCCTCGTCGTTGTCATTGCAGGCGAGAATATCAAAGCGATCAGACTCCTCAGCTAAAAGCACCTGCGCATTTTCTTCATCCAGAGTTGTGAGAAAGACAAGTCCGGGTTTTGTCAGTTTAATATCCTTTCTTACAACCCATGCACTGCATCTGTTCTTGCCGGACATTTTAGACTTATACAGGGCATCATCAGCCATCCGGAGCATGTCCTCCCAACAATGATCTCCCTTATCCACTATAGCTCCGATACTGAGTGTAAATGGACCGTTATCTTCAATTCTGTAGCTTTCAAGCATCATCTGGAGGGATCTGCATCTGAATTCCACAAGAGAAAGTTCCTTCATGTTAGGCATGAAAACAACAAACTCATCCCCTCCAAATCTTCCGATGATATCGGTAGGTCTGAAGTTCTTTAAAAGCAGCTCTCCTATGTGTTCCAAAAGAGCATCGCCTCCGGTATGACCGATTCCATCGTTAACCTGCTTGAAATCATCAACATCAAAAATGCACATAGCACAGTAGGAATCATCGCTTCTGCGCTTTAAATACGATTCTATTTCAGCAATAAGAGCGCCTTTGTTAAGGACATTAGTAAGCTTGTCCACCTGACTGAACCTGCGCACTTCTTCCAGTGCAAGTCCTTCCTTACTTCTGACGCCAAGTATTATCCTCCCTATGATCATCGAAATAACATAAGCCGCTATGACCATATACATGTCCCAGATAAAATATACGTATCCCTTTTCCTGATAGGAAATGAATCCATAGACACAAACTGCTATAGTCTCTTCAACTCCATACAGAATCAGTCTGTCAATGTAGAGAACAGGAAAGACCATTAAGGCCAGCGGGACCCATAGAACCGGTCTCTCGCTGTAAGCCAGATCCATTATGATAAATGCTGCACACATCAGTGTGTAATAAACCAGACAGATTACTTTTGCTTTAATCCCGGTGATATTGCTCTTTCTTCTGGTGTATGAATTTATAACCAAATAAATGCCCAATACCGGAATAATCACAATGTGCCCGGGAGTTATCCTGAATCCGGGCACAATTATATATGACAAAGCCATCATGCCCAGAAAAACCAGAGATGTGTACATGCACACTCTGCGGAGCATAAAAAGATTGCTTTTATCTATTTCATCGCTGCACTTATCAAAATACTCTTTTATCTCTCTAAGCTCAGCATTATTAATTTTGATGTAATTCCAAAGTAAACTGATCATATTACCTGTTCATGAATGTTCGTACATTGATCCCATTGACTTCAATATGATCATCCACTGCTATTACAAGGCATTGTCTTCCGTCTACGATCTTGGATTCCACCAGATCTGTCCTGTCAGGTTTAACCTTGATCACAACATCGGGTGTCTCAATATCGAACTTCTTGGTGTGAGCTATATTGCTGGCAAGAAGCGGATAATCCTCGTCTCCTGCGCACTTAATATAGTTCTCGTCAAAGTATCCCAAACGTTCCTCGGATACACCACTGTCTGAAAGGAGCTGCTTAACATCCTTTTTGGAAAGCTCAAGTGGCTCCGGATCATCCACGTGATCCTCTATCATCTGATTCAGATTGTCGTGGACATTCTTCATGATGTCATAGTCAGCCTCGTCACCTATAGTGTTCTGTACAACCGCATCAAAGATGTCCTTCTGCTCAGGTGCTGATATAGGAGCTCTTCCGCCGAACATAGCCTCAACAAATTCAGGCTGAAGATCCTCGGGCTTTTTGGTGAAGTAAAGCATATTGTGTATATCTGTATTTCTCTCTATAAATGCCGGGAAAAGAAATCCTTTCACCGGACCTTCTACTATCCAGTCTCTGTACCTCTCCTCGATGGCATTCTTGGACTCATTGTATCCAAGGCCTGCCTTGGAGAGCTTAACAGGGCAGATACTGCAGAGAATGTAGTCATAGACATTGTCTGATGCATCTTCCATCTCGATACCGTCTTTGGTGATACCGGGAACATCGTAGGCCGCATGGACCAGAATAATATAGTAATTCTCACCGTTTACGTAATTCGCAATGATCTTGTCATAACACTCGTCAACAAGCTCATCATCCTCGAGCTTAGAATTTCTGAGAGTCAAAAGAAAGTCTTGAGTGCCTCCGGGCTGTTCCTGATCCAACGGAAACTCAAGACTTATAAGGTTTTTGCCAAAAGTACCTGCAAGCGTGTGCTGGAAAATATCCAGGTACTTGAAGGTCTCTTCCTCCGGCAGTGATCCGAAGGCCTTTCTAAAGGTCAGCTTCTTATTCTTTTCATGATCCACATAGCATCCGCAGATGTGGTCGATAGTGCATCTCTCCTGTGTAAACTGTTTCTTGATCTCTAGTGTTTCTGCCTTGTTCATTTGATACGTTATTTTCCTTTACTCATAAATTTGTCGCACATATCCTCTGCGAACTGCACAGGATAAAGCTGGACCATAACGGAATCAATAAGATTACCTATGGTCATCCTAAATGCTATTTTAACAAATTTATCGTAAGTAGTATCAAACATTTTTTCAAAAACTTTAATACTCTCTACATCTATCTGATTAACAATCGGTGTACTGATATCGGTGGCCACTCCAAGCATGGATGAAAGACTGGTCGCAGAGGTTCCCATCATCTGATTCATGGCTTCGGATGCTGCCGAAAGATGAAGATCGGTTATTTCTCCAGCAGTATTGGTTCCGTCTCCGCCCATCATAAGGTCTGTCATAACCTTGACATCATGCTCTTTAAGGACAAGCACATTGTTGCCCTCAAGACCTTTCACATAATGAATCTGAACAAAGATGCATGTCTTTTCATAGTCATCAAGAGCTTCGCTTCTCTTTATGACCTTGACGTTTGGAGTAGTGATGTCAACTTTTCTGTTTACCATCATGCTGAGTGTTGTAGCTGAATTACCCATACTGATATTTGCAATCTCACCGAGGATATCAATCTGTTCATTATTCAGTGTAAATTCTTCCAAAGCCAGTCACCTCCAATTGTTTTTGTACAGAATCCTATTCTATTTTAGTTTATTTTGGCGGTTTTTGTAAAGGCAGATTTACGGTTATAAGCAAAGCTTTATGCTTTTTTTAGATTATCTTATGAAATAATGAGTGATCATTTGGTGCATATTAGTTGATTGATTTTTATCATTTAATATTATTTTGTGATTATTTAATAAAAAGTTTATTGATTATTTGTGATTTATTTTGATTGATTTTGATTTTTTATGGTGCTATTCTCTAGTTATAAGATAGCTGACTATGTTTGGAGGGATCAGAATGCTCACTCAGGAACGCAGAGATCTGATAGTTGCATATATCAATGAAAAAAACGCTGTAACAGTCACAGAGCTGATGGAAGAATTTGATGCATCGGCGGCTACGATCAGAAGAGACCTTTCGGTGCTTCACGATGAGCGCAGGATCTTAAAGGTCTTTGGCGGTGCCACATCTCTATCCGCAAGCGATGTCAACACATTGGAGCCGACGGTTTCAGCCAAGGCCACATTAAATGTTGAAGAAAAAGACCTGATAAGCAGATATGCAGCTTCACTGATAAATGATGATGACTTCGTCTATATCGACTCCGGCACTACTACACTGGAGATGATCAAGTACATCGAAAATACAAAGGCCAAATATATCACCAACGGTATTGTTCACGCCAAGAAGCTTCTTGAGAAGAATCTCAATACCATGATAATCGGCGGAAGATGTAAGGCAGCAACAGAAGCCATCATAGGTCCCGACTGCATCGAAGGAATCAGGAAATATCACTTCACAAAAGCTTTCATGGGCACCAACGGTATCTCAATAAACGCAGGATATACCACTCCCGACGTGGACGAGGCCCTTGTTAAGGAAGAAGCGGTCAAGCATGCATACATCTCCTACGTTCTTGCTGATCACAGCAAGTTCGGACAGATAAGTTCAGTTACTTTTGCAGACATATCCAGTTGCTGCATTATCACCGACAAAGAAGTCGGCAAGAACTACCACAGTAAAACCATTATCAAGGTAGTTGAATAAAAAGGGAGGCACAAATGATTTATACGGTTACATTTAATCCTGCCATTGATTACATCGTAAGGATGAGCGACAAGCTCCTTCCCGGAATGACAAATCGTTCCGAGTCTGAGGACTGTTACTTCGGTGGCAAGGGCATTAATGTCTCAACGATTCTTAAAAACCTGGGCCTTGAGAATACTGCTCTTGGATTCACTGCAGGCTTTACCGGTAAGGCTATTGAGGAAAGCGTTATCGGAAAAGGCATTATCGCAGATTTCATCCATCTGGATGAGGGAATCTCAAGAATCAATGTAAAGATCAAGGGAGAGGCCGAAACTGAGATCAATGCTCAGGGCCCCAGAATCCCGGAAGAAGCCAGAGAAAAGCTCTTTAACAAAATTGCAGACCTTAAGGACGGCGACATGCTCATCCTTGCAGGCAGCATTCCGAACTCTCTTCCAAATGATGTTTATGAAAAACTCATCGCTTTGGTAGCAGACAAAAAAGTTGATGTCGTTGTGGATGCGACAAAGGATCTTTTAAAAAATGTCCTTAAATATCATCCATTCTTAATAAAGCCGAACAATCACGAGCTTGGTGAGATGTTTGGCACAGTGCTTAAGACTGATGACGAGATTGAACTTCACGCCAAGAAGCTTCAGGAAATGGGCGCAAGAAATGTTCTCATTTCCATGGCCGGAGACGGTGCGATGCTCATTGCCGAGACCGGAGAAAAATTCCGTATCGGAGTTCCAAAGGGCAAAGTCAAGAACTCGGTTGGCGCCGGAGATTCAATGGTAGCAGGATTTGTTGCCGGTTACTTCAAGAACAGGAGTTATGAGGAAGCTCTTAAGATGGGTACCGCAGCAGGAAGCGCCACTGCTTTCTCAGACGATCTCGCAACAGGAGAGGCAATTCTAGAGCTTTATAAAAATCTTTAAAGAGGAAAAGATTTTGTAAAGGGGATACTATGTAGGCAAAAAATGCCAAAAGGAGGGTCTATGAAAATCACAGATTTACTAAGAAAGGATGGCATCGCACTCGGTGTTGGTGCCGCTGACCAGAATGCAGCAATCGACAAGCTCATCGAACTGCATACAAAGGTTGGAAATCTTAAGGATGCGGAGGAGTTCAAAAAAGCAATCCTTGCAAGAGAAGAAAAAGGTTCTACAGCAGTTGGTATGGGAATCGCTGTTCCGCACGGAAAATCCGCAGCTGTTGTAAGCGCAGGCGTAACTGCAATTACAATTCCCGAGGGAATCGATTACAAGTCACTGGATGGAAATCCAAGCAAGTTATTCTTCATGATCGCTGCTCCTGACACAGCAGCTGACACACACCTTGAAGTGCTCTCAAAACTTATGACACTTCTTATGGATCAGAGTTTTTCACAAAAGCTCATTGATGCCAAAACACCTGAAGAATTTCTTGATATAATTGATAAAAAGGAAGCAGAAAAAGATGCAGCCGAAGCCGCAAAGAAAGCAGCAGCTGCTGCTCCTGCCACTCCTTCTGTCAAAAAGCTTGTCGGCGTAACTGCCTGCCCTACAGGAATAGCTCACACATTCATGGCCGCTGAAGCTCTTGAGCTCAAGGCAAAAGAGATGGGCTTTGATATCAAGGTTGAGAAAGACGGTTCAGGCGGAGCCAAGGATGTTCTCACTGCTGCAGAAATCGCTGAAGCTGATGCTGTTATCGTTGCAGCTGACAAGAACATCGATATGGGAAGATTCGACGGCAAGAAGGTTATCATCGCTTCAACCAAAGAAGCTATCCATGGTCCTGAGGATCTTATCAAAAAGGCTCAGTCAGGTTCAGCTTCCGTATATCATCACACAGGCACTGTTACCAAGGCTGACGATTCTGCTAACGAAAGCGTAGGAAGAAAAGCATACAAGCACCTTATGAACGGTGTATCACACATGCTTCCATTCGTTATCGGTGGTGGAATACTTATAGCTATTGCATTCCTTTTAGATGACTATTCAATCGATCCAAGCAACTTTGGTTCAAACACACCTGTAGCTGCATGGTTTAAGTCAATAGGTGGCGCCGCATTCGGATTCATGCTTCCTATTCTTGCAGGCTTTATCGCTCAGAGTATTGCTGACCGTCCAGGTCTTGCAGTTGGTTTTGTAGGCGGATATCTTGCATCAACCGGTGCAACCTTTGCTGCTCCCGGCGGAGATGTTCCTTCAGCTTTCCTCGGTGCTCTTGTAGCAGGATTTGTTGGTGGTTACATTGTACTTGGTCTTCGCAAGATCTGTGAGGTTCTTCCTCCTGCTCTTGAAGGTATCAAGCCGGTACTTATTTATCCGCTCATCGGAACACTGCTTATCGGTCTTGTTATGTGCCTCATCAACCCTGTTGTTGGTGCACTCAACGCATGGATTTCCAACGTTCTTACCGGAATGTCAAGCGGATCAATAATCCTTCTCGGAGCACTTCTTGGCGCAATGATGGCAACTGATATGGGTGGCCCTCTCAACAAGGCTGCTTATGCCTTTGGTCTTGCATCACTTGCAAATCAGAACGAGACAGGTTACATGATCATGGCAGCTATTATGGTAGGCGGAATGGTTCCTCCTATCGCTATTGCAATCGCAACACTTGTCTTCAAGAACAAGTTTACTGCAGCTGAGAGAAAATCAGGTCCTGTAAACTTCATCATGGGACTTTCATTCATCACAGAGGGTGCTATTCCTTACGCAGCAGCTGATCCGCTTCACGTAATTCCTTCACTCTTTATTGGATCAGGCGTTGCAGGTGCTCTTTCAATGGCATTCAAGTGTACACTCATGGCTCCTCACGGCGGAATCTTTGTATTCCCTGTAGTAGGAAACGTTGTAATGTACCTTGTAGCTCTCCTGGTTGGATCTTTGGTAGGAGCTGTCCTTCTCGGAATACTCAAAAAGAACGCTCAGGAAGCATAAATAAAATTTACTGACAGCTTTATTATTGTTTGATTAACAGAAAGGAAAACTTATTATGGTATCACAGAAAATTACAGTAACCAACGAACAGGGCATGCACATGCGTCCGGCAAGTGTCTTCTCACAGGCTATGACACCTTTTGCCAGCGATGTAAAGGTTGTTTTTAACGGAACAGCTTACGATGCAAAGAGCGTTATGATGCTCATGAGCGCATGCATCAAATGCGGTGCTGAGATTGAGATCCAGTGCGACGGCGCTGACGAACAGGATGCACTTAAAAAGGCTATCGAATTAGTAGAGGCAGGTCTGGGTGATTAATATCACTTGACGACCTTATGAAACTGGGAGGTTTTACATGTACAACGGAATCGCCGCATCACGCGGAATCGGAATCGGAAGTATCTGCGTTATTGCCGAGCATGAACTCAAATATGATGCAGTGAAAGTCGAAGATACAGAAAGCGAAAAAGCCCGCTTTGACAGTGCTGTTGAAAAATTCAAAAAAGAGACAGCAGAGATGGCTGAAGATATCAGAAAGCGTATCGGTCCCAAGGAAGCAGAAATCCTTGAGGGACACCTTGTAATGATGTCAGATCCTTCAATGTCCGGAGAAATGGGCAAAATGATAGCTGCAGGCCAGTGTGCTGAATCTGCGGTAGAAGCAGTCTGCGACATGTTCATCGGAATGTTTTCAAAGATGGACGACGATATGATGCGTCAGCGCGCTTCTGATATCAGCGATATCAAGGTAAGTCTTCTTAAAATCCTTCTCGGCATAGAAGACATAGACATAAGCAAGGTTGCTCCCGGAACAATTCTGGTAGCAAGAGATCTGACTCCCTCCATGACATCACAGATCGTCAAGGAAAATGTAGCAGGTATCATTACAGAGGTTGGAGGCAAGACTTCCCACTCTGCTATCCTCGCAAGAGCACTTGAGATTCCCGCTGTACTCTCTGTACCGGACATTACAAATCTGGTAAAAGACAAGGATACAGCTATCGTGGACGGCACAGAGGGAAATGTATATATCAACCCTGAGGGAGACATCCTTTCCCAGTACATCATAAAGCGCGAAGACTATATCAAAAAGCAGGCTGAGCTTAAGGGATTCCTTGGAAAAGAGACAGTGACTGCCGACGGAATCAATCTTGAACTGTTCTGCAACATAGGTACTCCAAAAGATGCCAAAAAAGCTGTTGAATGTGACGGTGAAGGTGTAGGTCTTTTCCGCTCCGAGTTCCTGTTCATGGACAACACCAAGATGCCTACTGAGGATGAGCAGTTTGCTGCATACAAGGAAGCTGCCGAAACTCTCGGTGGCAAGCCTGTTATCATCAGGACCCTTGATGTTGGCGGTGACAAGGATATTCCTTACCTCAACATCAAGAAGGAAGAGAATCCTTTCCTTGGTTACAGAGCTGTAAGGTATTGCCTCGGAAACAGAGACAACTATATGATCCAGCTCCGCGCCATTGTAAGAGCCAGTGCTTTTGGCAAGGTTAAGATCATGGTTCCTCTTGTTACCTGCGTAGAAGAAATTCGTGCGGTAAAAGAGATGGTTGCCGAGATCAAAAAGGACTTTGACGCAAAGAATATCGCCTATGACAAGGATATTGAAATAGGCTGCATGATAGAGACTGCTTCCGCTTCTCTGATTGCCGATCTTCTTGCCAAAGAATCCGATTTCTTCTCAATCGGAACCAATGACCTGACTCAGTACACCATGAGTGTTGACAGAGGAAATGCTGATGTTGCTTATCTGTACTCCACTTTCCAGCCTTCAGTTCTCCGTTCTATAAAGCACATAATAGAATGTGGTGTAGAAGCCGGAATACCTGTAGGAATGTGCGGAGAAGCAGCTGCCGATCCACTTATGATTCCTCTGCTCATCTCTTTCGGTCTCACGGAATTTTCTGTGAACCCGGTTCTTGTCCTTACAGCGAGATGTATCATCTCCAAATGGACCAAGAAAGAAGCCGATGATCTCGCAGGCAAGGTTATGAGCCTTGAAACCGAAGCAGAGATACAAAAGCTCTTAAAAGAATCCGCAAAAGAATAATAAAGCTAAATATAAAAGGCCGGAGGCAGTTAAATAACTGTCTCCGGCTAAAATTTTATTCATGTGTTTTGGATGGAAGCTTGATACAGTCTCCAAAGATCCTGTCCCACTTTTCCGGTTCGAAGGGTTTAGTCCCTCCCCAATGTGAGAAAGTAAACTCACCAAAATAAACGTGTTCTCCGGTGTCATAAAAGTCTATTCTGACCTGCGGAATTCCCTTAGACATCTTCTCGGACAATTCAAGCATCAGGTCAAAATTTGCAGGCTTTTCAGGTATTACAGCAGCATTTGGATGGCCGTTTATAAGATCGAGGTGATTATACTCTCTGTCGAAAAAGTCAAACTTAGTCTCGCTATCACCCATTCTCTCAGATGCGACAAACAAATACGGAACATTTCCGTCAAAGCAGAAGAACTTATAGTCTCTAAGGTCGTCACTTGCAATCTCTTCAATAAACTTCTCCGCAAGTATCCTTGGCTTGACGTTTTTATAAGGCCATTCTCTCTCAAAGATATATGAATTCCTGCTAAGCCTCTTTTCCATGAATTCCTTAACAGCCGCCTTGTCCATCCTCGCTTTGTCCTTGCAGATGTAGATTCCACCGGAATCATGTGTGCATTTAAGAACAAACTTATCAGGCAGCTTATCAAAATCTATATCATCGAAATGGTCCCAGCAGCCATACTCAGGTACAACGTACTCTTCTCCTATCATGTCGCGAACCAGAGCCTTGACCTCATGCTTGTCTACCATCTGTGTATATATATTCTTTCTGTCATGGAGTTTTAACCATTGAAGCTTCTCACTGTAGGTAAGCGGATTCTCTAAATCCGGTTCATATCCCATGGCAATCTTGAACTTCTTTTTAAGAAACGCCTCGTCACTGAGACCGTTATATGCACCTAAAATACAGAGGTAATTAAAGCGTGTCTCTTTATCAAAAAGAAATCTTCCAACCCTTTTTACCGAATCAACCAATCTTCCCATAATCATCAACAAGTCCTTACGTCTTCAAATTTCCAATGAATATCTTACCACAACAGACATACAAAATAAAATAAGGCCGGAGCATATATCGCTCCGACCTTCTATCATCAGTGATGTGTTTTATTAAACAATACCCTGAGCCTTCATTGCCTCTGCAACCTTAAGGAAGCCTGCAATATTAGCACCTGCAACGTAGTTGCCTTCCATGCCGTACTTTCTTGCAGCATCATCAATGTTGTGATAGATGTTAACCATGATCTGCTTGAGCTTAGCATCAACCTCTTCGAAGGTCCATGAAAGTCTCTCGCTGTTCTGGCTCATCTCAAGAGCTGATGTTGCTACACCGCCGGCATTGGATGCCTTACCACAAACAAAGAGAACCTTGTTGCTCTGGAGGTACTCAGTAGCCTCGATAGATGTAGGCATGTTAGCACCCTCACATACAGCCTGAACGCCGTTAGCAACAAGCTGTTTAGCATCATCAAGAAGAAGCTCGTTCTGAGTTGCGCAAGGAAGAGCAACGTCACACTTAACTGACCAAACACCCTTGCCCTCGTGGTACTCAGCTGACTTTCTTGCAGCTGCATACTCTGTAAGTCTTGCTCTCTTAACTTCCTTAACTTCCTTAAGAAGTGCTACATCAATTCCTTCAGGATCATAGATCCATCCTGTTGAATCAGAACATGTAACAACCTTAGCGCCGAGCTGCTGAGCCTTCTCGATTGCGTAGATAGCAACGTTACCTGCTCCTGAAACAACTACTGTCTTGCCCTTGATGTCAGAGCCGTTGCACTTAAGAAGCTCCTCTGTGAGGTAAAGAAGACCATAGCCTGTAGCCTGTGTACGAGCAAGTGATCCGCCGTATGTCAGGCCCTTACCTGTAAGAACTCCCTCGTATGTATCTCTGATTCTCTTGTACTGTCCGTACAAAAATCCGATCTCACGTCCGCCTACACCGATATCTCCGGCAGGTACGTCAGTATCAGCACCAATATGTCTGAAAAGCTCTGTCATAAAGCTCTGGCAGAATGCCATTACTTCTCTGTCAGATTTGCCCTTAGGATCGAAGTCGGAACCACCCTTACCGCCGCCGATAGGAAGGCTTGTAAGAGAGTTCTTGAAGATCTGCTCAAAGCCAAGGAACTTGATGATACCAAGGTTTACTGAAGGATGGAAACGAAGTCCTCCCTTGTAAGGTCCGATTGCTGAATTGAACTGGATACGGAAACCATTGTTAACCTGTACCTGTCCCTTATCATCAACCCATGGTACTCTGAAAAGAATCTGTCTCTCAGGTGTTACAAGTCTCTCAAGGAGAGCGTCCTTGCGATACTCATCTTCATTGGCTTCGATAACAACACGAAGTGACTCAAGCACTTCCTTAACTGCCTGATGGAACTCAGGCTGAGCCGGGTTTTTCTCTACAACGTAGTTGTAGACTTCATCTACGTATGACATAGCTTTACTCCTCCTGTAAATCATTAACATCAATAATTGTATACAATTATACACTTTGATGGTTTAAAGCGCAAGAGTTTTTTTGTATACTTATTCAACAGCGATTTTTCCGCTATTCTCCGCCATCAGAACTGTTTTCATCAGTGTTGGAATCCGTGCTTTCTCCGGATGATTCTCCACCGCCATCCTGATTCTCTGACGATTCTCCACCGCTATCCTGATTCTCTGACGACTCTCCGCCGCTATCCTGATTCTCAGATGACTCTCCGCTACCGTCCTGATTCTCTGATGATTCTCCGCTGTCCTGATTCTCTGATGACTCTCCGCTGTCCTGATTCTCTGACGACTCTCCGCTGTCCTGATTCTCTGATGACTCCCCGCTGTTATCCTGAATTTCCTCTGCCGGAACCTCATCCTCAGAAGGTGTTTCCTCTGGCGGAGGATCATAAGTATCCCAACGATAGAAGAATGCATGATTTCCTATCATTGTATAATTCTTAATTCTGTAATAATCTGCCCAGTACTGAGTCATAAAGAAGAGGTAGTCTCCGATACGGGCTCCTGCCAAAACCTCCTGTGCAGCTCTTATACATGTGGAATTGGGACCATTGGCAATGATAAACTCAACCTTACCTGATCTGTAAGGTGCAAACTGCATAGGCTGCGTAATTACTCCTATGACACTGTTAGGAAAAGCTGAGCTCTTTACCCTGTTCATGATAACGGAACCGACGCCGAGCTTACCTGTATAGGATTCTCCGTCTGATTCTGCCTGGATCGTGGCTGCGAGCCATATAAGCTCCTGCTCGCTGGCATCGTATGATCCACCGAGGTTTTCCTTGGAAAGAGCAAGACGTTCAGCCAATTGCTGAGCCAGTTTAGCCTGCGCTGCTGCAGTCTGTGCTTCAAGGTCCTTCATCTTTTTATCCAGCTCTTTTAACTGTTCATCATAACTTGAAAGCTTATTCTTCTCATTGGAAAGGGAATTCTTGGTTGATGAAAGCTGGCCTTTTACTTCATCGGTGAGATTTGAAAGCTCCTCGTGTTTCTCATCAAGCTCATCCTGATAAGCATCAAGCTCAGCTTCCTTCTCCTCGACTTCCTTCTTCTGAGCCTCAATTTTGGCCTGAAGTTCCTGATATTCAGCTATTTTTGTGCGATCATATCTGACAATGGCATTTAGATATTCAAACTTGGTCAGAAGTTCACCAATAGACCCCGATTCCAAAAGAACACGGAGTAATCCCGATGTTCCACCACTTTCGTAGGTGGACTGCAGACGTTTTTTAAGAAGCTCATATCTGTCCTGTTCCTGTTTCTGAGCCTCTGACAGCTCATTGTTAAGGCGGACTATTTCAGAAGAGACTACGGCCATTGCAGCCTCAGCCTCATCAATTTCTGTATTAAGCGTTTCAAGCTTACTGGAATAACCGTTTATGGTGCTCTGAAGAGAGCTTTTCTGGTTTTCCAGATTGCTTACGCTTTGCTGTGTCTGTTCTTTTTGTCCTTCAAGTGCACTGATTGCTTCCTTGGTTTCCTTGGTCTGTTTCTGAAGATTGGAGATGGCAGCCTGTGTCTCTGCCTCTGCCTCCTTCATCTCAGAAATAGCATCATCAGTCTCATCCGCAAGGCTGACAAAAGAAAACTGATTAATCGTCAGTGCCAGAAGAATTATCCCCAGAATTAACTTCTTCTTCATACTCTCCCTGCTCCACAGCTTCCTGATCCTCTGTCGGAAGCTCTGTTTCTGTCTTTGCTTCAGTTTCTGTTACAGTCTCTGTTTCAACTTCAGGCTTAATCTCAGTCTCAAGTGCTGTTTCAGCTGCACTAACAGCCGGATTATCATTCTCCCCCGGGAAAACGATATGGTTATTGCTCCTGATGAAATCCATCATGTTAAGAATCTTAAGCGTCTCGGCATGCGGAATCTCAGGGCACTCAAGCCATCCCTCGGAAATTGCCCTTACACAGGCTTCGATTTCATATTCATAACCTGTTTTCTGCTTGGGTCTCTTATAATATGCGGTCTTGTTGTAATTATTGTCATAAACTGCGATAGCTTCGGGATTATTGATATTCTCAACAACAATAAATCCCTTGCTTCCGTAGATAACACCGTTTCTGTCTCCGGTTGAAAGAACCGTCGAGTTTAAAACAGCCATCTTACCATCTGAATATCTCAGGGTAATGCTGTCCTGCATGTCCATTCCAAGATTGTTGAAGGTGCATATTGACGCAATATCCTTGACATCGTTACCAAAAACCATGGATGCAAAGTGAAGGCAATATACACCCAGATCAAGAAGAGCTCCTCCGCCCAGCTCCGGCTTCTGGATTCTCTCTTTATATGCAATATTGTAACTGAGATTGGCTGTGAGCATAGTGGGCTCACCGATGACATTGCTGGAAAGGATCTCAGCCAGCTTGGTTCTCATAGGCATATATCTGGTCCAGATTGCCTCTGTTACAAGAACTCCCTTTTCCTCAGCAAATTTAAAGATCTGCTTGGCCTGATTCTCATTGAGCATGAAAGCTTTCTCACAGATTACATTTCTGCCTGCGGATATAGCAAGCTTAACATTCTCAAAGTGTTCCGAATGCGGAGTGGCTACATAAACCAGATCGACCTTGGGGTCGGAAACAAGCTCCGCATAGGAACCATAGGCCTTTTTGAAGCCAAATTCCCTGGCGAATTTCTCGGCATTTTCTATTGTTCGTGATCCAACTGCATAACATGTAACACCCTTGGTATCTTTCAGTGTCCTGGCCATTATCTCGGCAATTCTGCCTGTACCCATAATAGCTACTTTCAAACGTCCAAACATAGATGTTACCTCCTTGAAAGGAATTATGTATTTATCAGTCCTGCAGGAACTCGGATTTAACGTATCCTGTCTTATTATTATACTCTATTTTAGCCCATCCGCTGGCATATTGCTCTATTACATTTACAGTTGAACCGGCGTATATAGTTGTGATAGCCTCACTGTCAGTGCTCTGACCTTTACGGAACTTAACAGAATCCGTAAGAGTCATCTTGCCGGTCTTGGATGAAGAAACCTTGGTCTGGGTCTCTGTTGAAGCTGAAGAAGCTGCAGATGATTCCTGTGTAGAAGCAGATGACGCCGCAGATGCGGATTCATCCTCTCCGTTTGTATCTCCCTCATCTCCGTTATCAACTACAGTAGTCTCCTCGGATACAACCTCAAAGAACTCTGTCTTAACATATGCTTCCTTGCCCTTATACTCAACCTTGCTCCAACCGTTTGCAAGAGCCTCGAGTTCTTTAAACTCCTGTCCCTGTGTTGTCTTATCAAGGATATCAGCCGTCTCGGAATCGGAACTTCTGATATTTATAACATCAGTTGCCTTAATTGTTCTTGTGGTAACTGTGACTGTATCTGATACCGTCTCCTCTTCTTCAGAAGAAGCCTCTGCTGCGCTCTCCTCAGGTGTGGATGCCTCAGAAGTAGCCAGAGCCTCTCCGACTGATACCTGAAGACCGGAACGCATCCTGGTAAGAAGCTCAGCAAGAGCCTCATCACCGCTTACCATCTCGTTATAGCTTGATGCAACCTTGTTGTTCAGATCGATAACATCCGCCTGAACATTGATCTGCTTGAGGTAATCAAGCTCTCCTGCATCCACAACATCTCCGTTGATATAGAGGTCTCCGTTTCCGTCAGAACAGATGTATAGAATCTCAAGTCCTGGAACACGTCCTTCGTAGTCATAGAGCTTAACTTCGTTATATACATATGCCACATAGCTGCCCTCTACAGGTCCAGGCTTAGTGTACACTTTTATGTTATCTATTGTGTCAATATACTCTGAGGCTGCAACTGCCTTAAGAATCTCTGTCTCATCAAGTCCTTTATAAATTGCTGCAAGAGTATCTGCATCTCCGTTTGCTGATGCTGTGTAATACTTCTCCACAAGAGCATTTACTTCCGGAGATGTGTTTTCTTCCATCGCTACATCCGGCACTTCAAACACCGTTGATTCAGCCTCTGTGGCAGTGCTTGCTGCAATCTCTGTAGCCCTGTGATTGGCACTTACTGCAATTACTACTGTCAAAACAACTGCTACCACTAAGATAGCCGGCATCAGGTACTTCTTATTATCTCCAAGGATAGCAAATATATCCTTCTTTTCATTTCTCCAATTTGTTACATTGTTCTTCTTTTTTCTCATTATAATAAAACCTCGAAAATATTGGTTTGGCGCATTCCACCAAAATGATTTTAATGGTAAACACAGGTCAAGTCAAGTTGACAGAGCACGTCGGCTCTGCACAACGCACAGGATGCGGATAGTGACTAGTACTGATTTGTGTGATATCATAATCTATGTTGCACCCGTAGTCTAATGGATAAAACGTAGGCCTCCGACGCCTTTGTTGCTGGTTCGAGTCCAGTCGGGTGCACTTGTAAAAAGAGCTGACGGCATAAGCCGGACAGCTCTTTTTATATACCACCTGCAGGCTCAGCCTTCTTTTACAATAAAGAATTTATCAGTCTCCCTGTCATACATATACAGGTTATCACTTAGTACCTCCTCATCCGCAACAGTAGATCTGTTGACTTCTCTGATGATGTCTCTTAATGAGCCGGTCTCTGTACACATATTGGAATCCGGTATAACAATACACTCATGGATTGATGAGGGAATTATGAACAGATTGCATTCATGATCATCGGCAAGGCCCTGTAACAGCCCCGGATAGAACACAACCCCCGCGCCGAGATTGCCGGCAGTATTTGAAATCACATAAATACCGCACAGCTCATCCACTTCTTCTTCATTTCCCGTTACCTTAGAAAGAAAATCCATCAGCCCTCTGATCTTGGGAGGTGCAACTTTCGAAGCACATTCCACTACATTTTCCCATAGCTCATCCTTTGATATCTCCCAGATATCAAGATAAGAATTCTCTATCATTACTGTCCCGGAACCAAGTCTTGGATGCTCAAACAGCGCAAGCGGTACAAGCGCCAGGTCCAAAACCCTCTTTATGGGCACATTTTCAAGTTTTTTCATGTTCTTCTTATAATTCACAGCCTTAAAGAAAAGATGCTGGGAAACCACCGAAAAATCATCAAAAAAGTCTATGTTTGTATCTGTGGCGGGAGCACACTTTCTGTACATGTTTACCACATCATCAACCAGTGACATCAAAAGAGTCCCCCTGTTATATCTCTCCAGCAACTGATCGATGTAGATTGTAGGAGCGATGCACTCTCCCTCCTTTCTAATAGTAAGGGCGTGATACACCACTCCGTTGTTCTTTAAAACTTCCGAACACTCAATATCAATGCCCTTCCCCAGTTTATCGCTCACTTCTCTAGCCATAACACGGCTGAATTCTTTAATTTCCATACCTGAATAATCTCCTTTAAAATCAATTTTTTGCAAAATAAAAAGACAATAGTATTCCCGATAAAATCGTGATTCCTATTGTCTTAGTTAGTTTCTATAAAATATGACCTATACTGCGTCAGATATGGTTACGTATTATCAAACTCTGGAGAGATACTCACCTGTTCTTGTATCGATCTTGATAACGTCTCCCTCGTTAACGAAAAGAGGAACTGAAACGTTAGCACCTGTCTCAACTGTTGCAGGCTTTGTAGCACCTGTAGCTGTATCGCCCTTGAAGCCGGGCTCTGTCTCTGTGATTGTAAGCTCTACAAACATAGGTGGCTCAACTGCGAATACGTTGCCGTTGTAAGACATAACCTTACAGGTCTCGTTCTCCTTAACAAACTTAAGAGAATCGCCGATCTGGTCTGATGTAAGACCGATCTGCTCATAAGTCTCTGAATCCATGAAATTGAAGATATCGCCGTCCTGATAGAGGTACTGCATATCCTTCTTGTCAATTCTAGCTGCAGGGAACTTCTCAGTAGGACGGAATGTTGTCTCCTTAACACCGCCGTTGATGATATCCTTGAGCTTGGTTCTTACGAAAGCAGCGCCCTTACCAGGCTTAACATGCTGAAATTCAATAATCTGACATACGTTGCCATCGATCTCGATGGTTACACCATTTCTGAAATCACTTGCAGAAATCATAAATATTCCTCCTAAATTACATAACTCAAACAACTAAGATAGTATAAACTATCCACAATCATTTTTCAACTGTTTTTAACAAGTAATCCTTCATGTTATCAAAAATGATCTCATAAGCTTCAGGCCACATGTGAATTCCATCGGTCGAAAGCTCACGCCTTAGCTCTCCCTTTTCATCACAGAGCCCTTCATTTACATCTATAAACTCATATCCAAATTCTGCTGCGAGTTTTTTTACAACATCATTTGCCCGGGGAAGGCGCTCTTTTCGAAGCTTTGCAGCCTCCGCAGCCTCGGGCCAGGCCTGTATCTCCTGTGCCATGGCGGGATTTACCGGATAATATGCCATCATATAGACCTTCGTAGAAAACAGCTTTTCTTTTATCTGCCGCAAAACTTCCTTATAATCCCTCTGCAGATCCTCCTCTGTCTCCTCGGGCCTGCTTATATCATTGGTTCCGATATTAATAAAGATGACGGAAGGCTCAAGATCAAATATCTGCTCATCCATCGACTCAAGAAGCTCAGGGATAGTATATCCGCTTATGCCCCTGTTATAGATTGCCAGATCAAGCCCTCTGTTTACCAGAATCTCATTAATAGGGAAATGCTCCATGAGAGATGAACCAACAAACAGAATCTGTCCTTTCCTGATATTTTTATTAAGATGTCTGTATTTTTCAACCATATAAGTGTTCATAATACTTTTATACCACAGCAGTTATGGTTTTCTCAATCAGAACAGCCAAGTCTTTTTCCGCTTTCTGTGCACCGGCCCTATCATCTCCCGGAACCGAGAGATATATCTTGATCTTGGGCTCTGTGCCTGAGGGTCTTACGACTATGCCTGCACCTGTTTCAAGAGAGAACTTAAGTACATCTGACTTTGGAAGATCATCTACTCCTTCCAGATAATCAAGAGTCTTTATGACCTTTTGATCGCACAGCTCTCCTTTAAGGTTTCTGAACTTCTCCATGATGTTCTTCATTTTCTCCTGCCCTTTAGGGCCTTCAAACTCAAAGCTATAGAGTGTATTCAGATAGTAGCCGTATCTTTCATAAAGCTCATTAAGAACATCAGCAAGACTCTTACCCATCTTCCTGTAATATGCAAACATCTCGCAAATAAGGAGAGAAGCATTAACTCCGTCCTTGTCCCTTGCATGAGTACCCGAAAGATATCCGCAGCTCTCCTCAAATCCAAAGACATAATCATCTTTCCTTCCCTGAGTTTCCAAAAGCCCGATCTGCTCTCCAATGAATTTGAATCCCGTGAGGACATTGATGGTCTTTACGCCGTAGTGATCAGCAATCTTTTCACCTAGATCGCTGGTGACAATAGTCTTTACCATAACAGGGTTCTTTGGCATAGTTCCCATGCTGATCCTGCGTTCACATACGTAGTTTAGCAAAAGACATCCAACCTGATTTCCGGTGAGCAAGACAAAATCTTCTTTATCTCTTACCGCAACTCCAACTCTGTCGCAGTCGGGATCAGTCGCCAGAAGAATGTCTGCACCTATTTCCTCCGCATAGTTCATTCCTAACCTCATCGCTTCAGGAATCTCAGGATTGGGATAAGGGCATGTCGGGAAATTACCATCGGGATTCTCCTGCTCTTTTACAATATGGACATCCACAAATCCGGCTCTTTTAAGTACATCTGTAACAGGCTTTCTTCCGGTTCCGTTTAGAGGAGTATAGACTATCTTAGCACTTTTATCGCCATCTTCTTCGCCGATCAGCGAGAGTCCTAACACCTCATTGATAAAAGATTCATAGACTTCATCAGGTACAAAAGAAATCCTTTCATCATGCTCACTGACCATTCTCACATCAAGAGCATCTGCCTCATCAATATACCCCTGTATCTTTTCTGCAGCCTCGGTGGTTATCTGGCATCCATCAGAGCCGTATACCTTGTAACCGTTATATTTGGCCGGGTTGTGGGAGGCTGTGATCATAACTCCTGCTTTGCACCCAAGTTTTCTCACCGCAAAAGACAAGCAGGGAGTCGGCATCAGCTCTTTATATATGTACACATCGATTCCGCATCCGGCAAAGACCTTCGCTGCTGTCTTTGCAAAGAGCTCCGACTTTATCCTTGAGTCAAAAGAGATAGCGATGCTCTTTTTTTCATCACCAAATTCGTCATTTAAATAATCCGCTATTCCCTTGCTGGCCTTTATGACAGTATGGACATTCATACGGTTTGTACCGGCTCCTATAACGCCCCTTAAGCCTCCCGTCCCAAAAGCCAGATCCTTATAAAAGGCATCCTCCATTTCTGCTTCATTCTCTTCCATAACATTAAGTTCAGCTACAAGATCATCATCAAGAAGACTTGCCTCTTTCCATTTTCCAAACTCATCTCTGTAATCTCTTTTCATCCTATTCTCCTCTGTTCCTTCTGTCCCGGTGTTGATGCTATGATCTTCATGTTGCCTAAAAAGCCCGCCTTCTCATATCCCTTTGGTATGATAAAACTATCTCCCTTTGAAATGGCGCATCCTTCCACTTCTCCGTATCCTTCCACAACACTTACCAGCATGAATTCAGACACACCCAAAATCTGTGCCCGTCCTTCAACCTTCATCTCATAGACGTGGTAATACTCACATCCGTAAACACTGTGAAGGGTGTTTGCTCTTCTGTCCCTTTTGCATGCAGGAACCAGGCATTCTTCTATTGGTCTTGCCGGAGTCATGATGACGTCCTTACTCTGCTCAAGGTGAAGCTCTCTCTTCTTCCCGTCTTCAAGTCTGTCGTAATCATATACGCGATAGGTGATATCACTGTTTTCCTGAGTCTCCAGAATAAGGCAGCCCTTCGTAAGCGCATGCACCGTTCCGGGATCTATCTGCAAAAAGTCCCCTTTCTTTACGGGAACTCTTTTTATAAGCTGTCCCCATCTGCCCTGATCTATAAGCTCATCCAGCTCACCTTTATCTCTGGCGCTGTGACCGAGAACAAGACTTGCCTCAGGCGGGCAGTCAAGGACATACCAGCATTCAGTCTTTCCAAGAGCTCCGTTTTCATGTTCTGCAGCATATCCGTCATCGGGATGAACCTGTATGCTGAGATCGTCCCTGGCATCAATGATCTTGACAAGGAGCGGGAACACATCACCTTGCACATCTCCAAAGAGCTCTCTGTGCTTCTCCCAAAGTTCAGACAAATGCATGCCCTTATACTTCCCGTTTTTTACCGTGACATCCCCATTCGGATGGGCCGATATTCCCCACAACTCTCCTATATCATTTCCTTCTTCTCTGCATCCAAACTCGTCCTTCAGCCTTGTTCCACCCCAGATGGTGTGCTTGCAGACAGGCTCCAAAAATAGTATCTCAAGATTGTTTTCTTTCATTTTCTCCTCCAATTTTGGGCAACAAAAAAACAGCGATTGCAAAACCGCAAATTCAATCGCTGTTTACTTGGTCAATCCGTCCTGTTTCCGCATGCGTCAAATCTGCGAACATAGTCCGTCAGATTTTTTAGATTTACCTTAGCTATCCCGATCTTCTGATCAGCTGCTCCATAGCCCATGATCAGTTCATCACCTGCCACCACCGCTCCGGTTGTAAAGATACAGGGACATGGGAATTTATCGGGAAGTTCCCATTTCTGTCTTGCATAAATCAGTCTTTCAGACATACGGTGTTTTATTTCGGGAAAGTCACCGTCTCTTTCCTTAAGTATCATAAAAGACTGAGTGTAGCCGTAATTTGGAAGTTCTTTTCCGTGATAAGATACAAGCCACTCTCCATCTCCTAAATCTATCGGAGGAAAGCTTGCTCCAACCCTCTCCTGTTCCCAGTCAAACTCGCTTTTGGCAAGCAGACTGTGAGAAGCGCTTTTAGTTACAAAATCCTCAAACTCATCTGCTGCCGCCAGGAAGATCGCAGGCGTCATAACGCCTTCGCCCGTAGGAAACTCATAGCTTCTCTCAGGTCTGTGGAGCATAACGAGCCTTTTTGCTCCTCCGACATTCATTCTCTTCGGGAAAAAGAAAACGTCCCTGTTATCACTAAGATTCCCGTCCGTAAGCGGCCCTACATAAGAGAAAGCTTCTTCGTATTTTCTTTCTTTCAGCTCATTAAGATCGACTTTATAAAGAACCGTGACAGTATCATTTCTCCTGGCAAGAACGCCCACCGGGCTATCCGGATCCATCACCCAGTCAGGCAGGTTGTCTTTTCTCTTATCCCCTTCCCAGTAAGGTCCCGGAGGAAAGAGTCTGCAGGCAACGGTCAGATAGAGCTGTCCTTCCACGTAAAAGAGCCTTGGATCTTCTATGCACCCGTTTGCATAGTTCAGAACTCTCTCTCCTTTGTCATTTATCACGTACATGTCCTGCTCTTTGTAGGCAAGCTTCGGGGCAAGAGCAGGTCTTTCAAAGTCAGCTTCAAAGCTCTCTCCCATATCGGTGCTCTTTGCGTATCCCAGGAAAATCGGATATGGATCCGACTTCCCCTTAAGATTAGCCTCAGGCCAGGGACCTGTTGCCCTAAAGAGCATGTGTATGGTCTTCCCGTCTTCATCAAGCACCAGTGCCGGATTAAGGACCATGGTATCTGCCCACTTGCAGCCCTCTTTGGGTTCAAGCACAGGCTCTTTTGAATATGTGATGACAGGTCTTTTACTCATCTCTATCATCACCGCCTTCCGATCTCACGGTCATTCTCGGAAGTATTGCTGTGATCCTTGATGTAGTCAATGATCTCATCGGTATAACCAAACGCCAGTCCGACATAGCTGTCGGCAGCTCCGTAATATATGGCGATCTGTCCGTTTTCTTTGTTCTGTACCGTTGCGCATGGGAAGCATACATTTGGCACAAAACCTCTCTCCTCATACCACTCCTGCGGTGTCAAAAGAAATGTCTCACACCTGTACTTAACAACAGAAGGATTATCAATATCAAGGATTGCTCCTCCTATGGAATACACATATCCGTTGCAGGTTCCGGTAACACCGTGATAGAACAAAAGCCAGCCTTCGCTTGTCTCAATGGGAGTTGCTCCTCCGCCTATCTTGAGTGATTCCCACCAGTTCTCGTTTGGTCCCATGACATGTCTGTGTTTTCCCCAGTATGTCATATCAGGGCTCTCACTTATAAAGATATCTCCGAAAGGAGTGTGACCTGAATCTGAAGGTCTTGAGAGCAGCATATAATTTCCGTTTATTTTTCTCGGGAAAAGAACCGCATTCCTGTTAAAGGGAATAAAAGGATTCTCAATTCTCACAAACTTCTTAAAGTCTCTTGTCTTAGCTATTCCTATGGATGCGCCGTAAAAATCCTGGCACCAGATGATATAGTAATCATCCTCAACCTTTACAAGTCGCGGATCGTAGGCGTACTGAGGCATAAAGGGATTTCCCTCTTCATCCGTAAAAGGAATTTTCTCACTATCTATATTCCACTTAATTCCATCTGCACTTCTACCCATGTAGATCGCAGGGATACCGTTTGTCTGCTCTCCCCTGAATACACCTATGAATCCATCCTCATAAGGCATTACTGCGCTGTTAAATATTCTTGCAACTCCCTCCACAGGGTTTCTGTCAATTATGGGATTAGCACTGTATCTCCAGATAGGAGCTTCCTTAAGTCCCTCAGGCTTATCCTGCCAGGGCATGTGCGTTGTACCCGGTCCGAAAATCTCGTACTTCATTAGTTTTCTCTCCTTAATAGTTCAAGGTTTCTGTTTATCAAATCGTCTCTTTGTCTTACACACAGGACCGACCTGCCGGGATCCTGCGGTGTGTTAAAGCAGTAGTCAAGAAGCTTGTCCACTGTGGTTGTTGCAACATGCATTCTTGTATCTGATGATGCATAATAAATAAACACCTCTTCTTTCTCATTAACTATCGCTCCGTTCGTGAACACAACATTGGAGACATCTCCTACTCTCTCATCGCCTCTTGGTCCTATTAAAAGACCTGACGGCTCAGCGATCACTTTGGACGGGTCCTTAAGATCTGTCACAAAGCAGTAGAGAACGTATCTGAGTCCCGCTGCTGTATTTCTGACTCCGTGAGCTATGTGTATCCATCCTTTTGCTGTCTTTATAGGCACAGCACCGGCTCCGTTCTTGGCCTCGGTGATGGTGTGGTACTTACGAAGGCTTGTCATCTTCTCCTCGTCGATCACCGCCTGCGTTATATCACTGCAAAGCCCAAAGCCGATTCCGCTGCCACTTCCCGTCTCAATAAAATCATCCATCGGTCTTGTATAGAAGGCATACTTGCCATCGACAAATTCCGGATGAAGAACAACGTTTCTCTGCTGGGGGCTTCTCAAGGTGACAAGGTTTGGAAGTCTCTCCCAGTTCTTTAGATCCTTCGTTCTTACAATTCCCGCAGAAGCCACTGCAGCTGAGAGGTCACTGACTGATGTATCCTTACTCTCCGAACAGAAAACTCCGTAGATATATCCGTCTTCATGCTGCGTAAGTCTCATGTCATAAACATTTGTCTCTTCCTTGCAGGTATCCTCCAAAAGAACCGGATGATCCCAAAATCTGAATCCATCTATTCCATTATCACTCTCTGCAACTCCAAAGAATGACTTCCTGTCATTTCCTTCGATTCGAGCAACAAGGTAGTACTTACCGTTTAAATAGATAGCACCCGAATTCATTACTGCATTTACGCCAAGTCTCTCCATAAAGTAGGGATTTTCGTCTTTATCAAGATCGTATCTCCAGGTAAGCGGAATATGTTCTCTTGTAAGAACAGGATTTATATATCTGTTATAGAGGCCGTTATAGAAGTCAGATGGCTCATTCCTCCTTGTGATAAGCCTCTCCTGCTTTTCAAGCTCCTCGTAATACTTTTCGTGAATCATCTATTGCTCCTTTTTTAAGTCTGTTCATCATTTCAAAGCACATTCTGCCGTTGTGATAGGGACACTTCCAAGGCTCTACTATAGGTCTTTTGCCCGGATTCCCGTTTTCATCAACCTGCCAGAACCACTCAGAGCCCTCTCTCTTGTCGATGATATTACTCTTTGTGTACTGCCATATGCTCCTTGCAGCCTGTAAATACTCAGGCTTTCCACTCCTCAGATAACCATTTACAAAACCTACCATAGCCTCCGACTGTACCCACCAGATCCTGGTATCATCTCTTTTTCCGGCTTCGCACTCATTTACAAAGGATCCGTCAATCAAGGCTTTGTTATAGGTATTCTCAACCATTTCCAAAGTCATGCTCCGAATCTCCTCTATATCTTTTGCCCTTAAGTACTCACCGCCAAGGGTATCGAGAGCAAGATCGATCAGCCAGGATGCTTCTATATCATGGCCGAAGCTGTGAAGGTCTATCAGAGAGTTGTAGTTTATGTCAAAGAAAACCTCCTGCCTGTGTTTCTTTTTGTTGTAGATCCTGTCCTTAAAGATACGGAGCAGGTCAGAAAGCTTCTTTCCTATGCACCTTTTTATATCAGGATCATCTGTCACCTCATATAAAAGCGTGTAGGCCTCAAGCACGTGAAGCGCTGTATTCATGGTTCTTTCAGCCATAACGCCGTTCTCTGAGAGCTTGTCGTTTGGCAGAAGATTAAAGTCTTCATCAAAAGCCTCAAGATAACCGTCATTGTCCCTGCACATCTCCTCTATCAGGAAAAAGAGCTTATGCGCCAGCAAAAGTGCCTCCGGTTCAGCCGTTGCTCTGTAATATTCCGATAAAGCATATATGGCAAATGCCTGATTGTACGTATGTCTTGTGCTATCGAGAACCTTGCCGTCGTAGGTAACAGACCAGCAGATTCCCTTTGTGCCATCACCTGCAAGTTTGTCTTTCAAAAACCTGTAGGCGTGGTCTGCTTCTTCAAGAAGCGATATGTCTTTTAACTCGTTAAATGCCCTTGAAAAGAACCAGAGAATGCGGCTGTTCAGTATTGCGCCTTTCTCAGCTTTTTTATCTACCTTCAGATCAAAATCCATAAGGCCGTAGTAGCCGCCGTATTCATCATCTCTAAGTTCCTTCCAGAAGGGTATGATATGTTCCGTTAATTCTTTTTGTATTTCCTGTAACATTTCAAAACCTCAAAAACTCTTTTATCCCTTAACTGCGCCCTGCGTGATTCCGCTGTAAATCTGCTTCTGGCAAAGGATAAATACTAAAAACGCCGGGAAGATCGAAATAAGGACACCTGCGCAGATCAGGTTGTACTGGCTTCCCATGGGACCGACAAAGGTATAAAGGGAGGTGGACATGGTTCGTATCTCCTTGTCCATAAGATAAAGATTGGCGCAGTAGTACTCGTTGTAGACCGATACTCCTTTTAATATGCACGCCGTAACAACTGCAGGCTTTAAAAGCGGCAGAATGATCTTCCAATAAACTGTCCAGTAGGAAGCGCCGTCTATGATCGCCGACTCATCCACTGAATTTGATATATTCTCCATAAACTGAATGAAGATATAAATGGAGATGACGTCAGTTCCGCACATCATGATGATGTAGCCGTAGAGGTGATTTACAAATCCCAAGGTACTCATGATCTTGTACACCGTAACCTGCATGGCAATTGACGGAAGGAGTGATGCAAACAAAAACAGATTTCTTATGAGGGTATTTCCGAAAAACTCAAAGCGGTTCAGTACATAAGCAAGCTGCGTTCCGACTACGACAGAAACAACGAGAACAACCACCATTACTATGAGAGAGTTCATAAATGCCCTGCCCATGTTTGCTGTCTGAAAGGCCTTGACGAAGTTATTGAAGTATAACCAGTTTGAGGGGGGTGTAATTACATTTGTTGTCTGATACTCCTCCGATGTCTTGAATGCCGTAAATATGCAGGATACTACAGGTACCACAGCTGCAAACGCAAAGAATACAAGGATCAGGTATTTAATTATGTTTATGAATAACTTTCTTATCTTCATGCGTCTGCCTCTCTGAAAACATATTTAAAGAACAGTTTCTGCAATATGGTGACGATGAATATGATCACCAGAAGTACCACAGCCATGGCACTTGCAAGTCCTACTTTCTGCGTGACATGTGCAATCTCGTTCATGATAACGAAGTAGGTTCCTGTTCCGTTAGCACCTCCCGTTATTACAAACGGAGGTTCAAAAGCACTTAAGGATCCGGTTATTGACAGGATCACGTTTAAGGTGACAATGGTCTTGATACTCGGAAGAATTATGTGGAAGAACTGCTGGAAGCGATTTGCTCCGTCAAGGGAAGCTGCCTCATATAGCTCAGCATCCACCGACATGATTGCTCCGATAAAAAGGACCATGTTCTGTCCAAAGTAGCGCCATACAGAGGTCGCCACCAGGGACCAGTTATTTACACTCTGATCTTTTAGCCAGTAGGGAAGAATGTCCTTGTTCACTCCAATGATCCCCAAGATAGAATCAAGGACGAACCCTCTTGTGTAAAAGAACTTGAAGATAAAACCGATAGCGATTCCGCTTATAAGGTAAGGAAAGAACATCATTCCTTTAAAGATGTTTCCGCCCTTTACCCCAAAGCTCAAGATCGTTGCCAGAAACAGTGCCAGTGCCAGCTGAAACAGTGCACCGGCGCAGTAATAGAAACTGAGCTTTAATGCCTTGAAACAATCGTCTCTGGTAAACACATCAATATAGTTTTTCCATCCCACAAAGACTCTTTTGTCCGGTGGTGTAAGATATTTCATTTTATAAAAGCTAAACTGTACCATCTGTGCAAAGGGCAGGTAGGTAAAGATTGCAAGAAGAAGTAATGGGACAGTGATAAAGCTGATTATTATTACAGTCTGTTGTCCCTTTCTACTTTTAAGCCATTTCATTGTCCCATCCTCCTTGGTTGTCAGGCAAAAAACAAATGACTGAAATTACTCATTTACTGAAACGCCGAGGGCTTCCTGAGCCTCTGTCCACTTCTCATTCCACTCGTTCATGATGTCATCAAATTCCATATCGCCCATTGATGCATGCTCGATGATGAGCTGGATTCTTCTGTCACCGCCTGCTCTGTAGTTGAGCTCTGACTCGGAGTTGAGCTCGTTGAGAAGATCCTCTTCTCCCTCTGCTGCAGGTGCTTCCTGAAGGAATTCAACATTGTCAAATGAAAGCTTTGTCTCTGTGCTTCCGACCTTGATTGGAAGACCATCCTCGTTATATACAAAGCCTGACTGCTCAGTCATCCACTTTACAAAGATGATTCCTGCCTGCTTCTCATCATCCGAAGCATTCTTGTTGATGCCGTAGCAGTAGTCAGGACCTGCAAGAGCGTACTGCTTGCCATTTACTGTTACAGGGAATGGCATGTATCCGATATCTGCTGCATTATCTCCGGCAGCTTCCATCTGAGGATAAGCCCATGATCCAAGAACCATGCATCCGATCTCGCCTCTGTTGATCATACCCTTGCAGCCTTCCCAATCGGTTGTTGAGTAGTCATCCTCTGTAAGTCCCTGCGCAACTGCATCATAGAGAATCTTGTATACAGCGTAAGGGTGGGTTGAATCGCCATAATCTCTGAAAGGATCCTTCTCATGAAGAAGTGTTCCGTTTGTGTAGTTTACATCACCTGTTGCACTGATTCCTGTGTAATCATCCCAGCTTCCCATTGTCCATCCTGCTGCGTAGTTAGTGTAGAGAGGAATAATGGAAGGATCATGCTCTTTGATTTTCTTAAGCGCAGCAATAAAATCCTCAGGAGTCTTGGGAAGCTCTGTTACACCTGCCTCCTCAAACACTCTCTTGTTGTATACGATACCCTGAGCTGTTGCTGTTGAAGGTACTCCGTAAACCTCACCCTGATACTCCCAGTGATCAGCGTAGTTGATCTGTCCGTTCATAACATCAAGAGTTCCGAATGACTCAAAGTATGAAGAAAGGTCAGCCTTGTCAATTGCAGGAATGAGAATTACTGTCTCATAATCTCCTGACTGAAGGTGTGTCTTGGCATCCTCTGCGTAGTTTGTATCTGTGATCACGTTTACTGTGATATCAGGATAAACTTCATTGAAGGCCTCAATGTATTCCTTCCATGTAACTCCGCCATAATCCTCTGAATCAAGGTCTGTTCTGTTGCTGAAGAAAGAGATTTCTGCATTAAGATCAGTGAAGTCCTCTCCAAGAACGAGATCAGCGTAAGACTTGATTCCTTCTGAATCGGAAGCAGGTGCATCTGCTGTAGCAACCTGTTCGTCTTCTGCCTGTGCTGCTGCGCCAGTATCTGCGCCTGTCTCCTGACCGCTTTCAGATACGGTTGTCTCCCCGCAAGCAACCGTACCTGCTGCCATGATTGTCATAAGTGTGACCGCTAAAGCTCTTTTCAATTTCATATTCATCCTCCTTTTAACGAGCTCCGTTTCATTTACTGATTGAAGAATACATTATTTACTTTTTTTAATCATCTATTATTCTTGCGTTTTATAACTCATTCTTGCATAAATGAATTTATCAGCTTTAAATTTAGCTTTTTAATCATTTATTTAACTTATTTTACCTAATTAGCTTAAACGTTTTAGTTAATTTTAGGTTGATATTTCCCTTTTTACTTACTATAATGTTCCCATAAACAGGAGTAAATCATGGCATCTTCAAAATACACCACGATCGATGAACTGAATAATATCTTTCGTTTCCACAGGCTCTTCGGTAGTGGCACATCTTTTACCGATGTCCTTGACACCAAGAGATTCATGGCCTGTGCCAGCGAATCTTTGGATCCTCTCATCCTCAGAGCAGTCTTTGGAGGAGCCATTACCTACGGTATCCCAACCACCTTTGAATGTATCGATAATCCATTCTATTTATTATTATATATCGAAAAAGGGGATGCTCTGATAAAGACAAAAGACAGCATAGCAATGCCCGAGAGAAGCATGATACTATTAAGGCCCTATGAGAATTTCCGCTTTGACACCAAGAGTACTCCTTGCTATTTTCACTTGTTTTTGCTATCAGGGGAATCCTTAAGACTATATACAGAACATTCATCCAAGGTTATAGAATTTAAAGAAAAACACATAGGAACCCAGCTCTCATATTTGCAAAGACTGCTGCTAAGGCAGGGAGCAGACTCGGAGCTTCTAAGAGCCAGGATACTGACTGACATTCTCACGGAAGGATATCTGGCAGGTTCTAAAGCTCTTACCCCCTCTGCAACTCCCGGCATACCGGGCTATATACAGGAGATGAAGTCGATACTCGACCAGGAGTACAACACCTTTATTACTTTAGATAATCTTGAACAGAGGCTCCTTGTAAGCAAATACAGGCTCTGCAGGGAATTCAAGAACTACTACGGCCACTCACCTCTTCAATATCTCAACAACATCAGGATCCAGCAGGCCAAGACACTTCTTGAACAGACAGATATCACGGTAAATGCCGTGGGGTACGATGTCGGCATCGCCAACACCAGTCACTTCATAAAGCTCTTTAAGAGAGAAACCTCGCAGACACCTGCCGAATACAGAAAAAACAAAAGCTCTTAGCATCAGCTAAGAGCTTTTACACTGTCTTTTTCTATCAGATGTCCTGTAATAATGTGCGTTCCCATTTTCACATCCTCTCCATTTAAAAGAGATGTCAGATAGGAAACTGCCTTCTGCACCATAACAGGCATATCTACTTCATAAGTGGTTATCTCCACGTCACAGACTCCCGGGAAAATAAAGTTATCATATCCTACTACCGAGAAATCTTCGGGAACCTTGTACCCCTCTTTCTCCAGCCTCTTAATAAGTACTCCTGCTGTAAGATCGCAGTTACATACAAAAGCTGTGGGAAGTTCCAGCGGAAGTGGAAGCTTATCAGGTTCAAAGATGATTCCGGTATTCTTATCTCTGTCATCAATCTGCCAGTCAGGCCTTACCTGAATTCCATGCTCCATCATGGACTTTACATATCCAAGATATCTGTCGGTAATTGATGTTGTCTGCAAAAGAGATCCCACAAAGGCAATATCTCTGTGACCTTTTTCAAACAGGTAATTGGTCATATAGTAGGAGCCGTAGAAGCTGTCTGATATAACAGACACTTCATCTCTGGACTCGTCGCAGAAATCCAGATATACCAAAGGAATATCTCCTGCCACGCTCTTTATAAACTCGCAGTACCGCCTTGAAAATTCACCCTGCATCACAAGAGCATCTATCTTGTTTTCCCTAAGCAGATTCGGAGCCGTCAGCTCTTTTTCCATGTCATGGGTTATCAGCTCTAAGATAGTGAAATCTCCCTGAGCACCAAGTCGGCTTGTGAGCATCTGATACATCTGCAGATAAAATGAATTGTATTTGCTAAAGTATTTGTCGTGAATGATAATGCCTATGTTATGGCCCTTTACTTCACTGCGGGTAGCAGCGGAGGGCTGAACGTATCCCATCTCATCCGCAAGCCTTAAGATCTGCTGACGGGTACTCTCACTGACACCCTTCTGTCCCGTGAGGGCTTTGGATACCGTGACAACACTCACTCCAACTTTTTTGGCTATGTCTGCCATCTTAACTGTCTTTGCCATGTAAGTAATCCTTTGTTGGTTTATTTAAGCGCTTCGTGTATATAGTCCATAGCCTCAAGATAGCCGTTAAGGCCATGTCCGTATATCTGTTTATCACAGGCAGGAGCTGTAACGGAAACCTTTCGAAACTCCTCCCTGGACTGGATATCCGAGATGTGTATCTCAACCTTGATGATATTCTCAAGGCTCTTTAGCGCATCGTGGATAGCATAACTGTAGTGGGTATATGCTCCGGGATTTATGACAATCCCTTTCGTGCCGTCGCTGTAAGCCTCCTGAAGCCTGTCGATAATGGCTCCCTCGTGGTTTGACTGATAGCATTCCACCTCATCACCATCAGCTGCCGCCTTGTCTTTTATCATATTGCAGAGATAGTTATAATCCTGATTGCCGTAAACCGCCTTCTCCCTGATTCCGAGGAAGTTCAGGTTCGGTCCGTTGATAACTAGTATCTTCATATCCATGTCACCTTTAAATTTTTATAGAGAGCCTCTGTCCCGGAAAGCTGTCCAAGCCCCATATTGCCTCCTGTCAGTATCTCACCGAGAGTAATTCCGTCATCATGGAAATGGACCAGCTCCAGATTGTTTATTCCATAATAGACATCTTTTCCGCGCTTTACCATAGAAAGCCGGTACCAGGTATCCTCCGCAGCGCCCGCCATGGGGTCTGCTCCTTTATATACCATATTCTCCGGGCCGTTCTTGTAGAGTGAGCAGGTGTGAAAAGACCTCTCTTCTGCCAATCCTCTGTTGTAGTAAGACAAAAGAAATTCCGATATCTTATCGCCTGCATTCTTGGCTGCGAAGTGAAGCTGCGCTGTTCCGGAATCTGACAAAGGCTTAAATTCCCAGTCAATCCTGACATCAGCCGGAAGAGGCTTTGTATACCACAGCACTGTCTCTTCTGCAGATGTCATGCGCATCGCGCCTCCGGCAAAAGAAATCCCGCCGTTTCCCTCAAAGCTTAAATCCTTTATATCTAACTCATTATCAAGAGCATTCTCATAAATAACCCTGGACATAAAGACTTGTATCTCCAATCAGATTTTTTTATTATTTCCGATAAGTCTTCCGGGAATACCAAGAACCAGAGCAAACGGTACTGAGAATATTATAACAGACCACCAGGTCCAAAGCCCATCGGCAAGTATCCCTTTTTCTACAAAAAATGCTCTAATATCTATCACAAAGAGATGAGCCATAAACAATTCAAATGAATACTTCCCGAAAAACTCAAATACGGAAAGCACTATCCTTCCGGGTCCTGCCTTACTTACAAGGTCTGATGCACAGGAAATCAGAAGACACAAAAACGGTGCTATAAGCATAAACACATACCATGCAAGACCGGTTTCCCATATATGCGAATAAAAGTATCTGTCTACGATGTAGAGAACAACAACGCCCAAAAAGCCTGCTGCCGTAATAAGAAAAGCGTCGTTTTTACTCACATTTCTCTTTATGACTCCCGCTTTACCAAAACACATTCCGATAAAAAATACAGGAAGTCTTGAAAAAGCTATTAATAATCCCTGATCTCCTATAAACGGAACAGTAAACAGGATCATCAGTGCGGTAAGCATTACATATTTGACCGGTGCAACAACTCCTTTTAACAATTCAAAAAGAAGTGGTGCAAGAATATAGAATACAAGCAAAAGACCGATATACCAGTTAAACGCAATGCCGGCAGATGAAAAATATTGAACTCCCAGAAAATTACCAAGTATAGCCTTTAGGTCAACCTGATTTTGAATAAGCTTCAAAGCCGACCACATGATCAGGAAAAACCAGTAGGACGGAAGGATTCTTTTAAGTCTTCGCTTCATAAAGCCGAGGGGACTGCAGTCCCTGCTCAGGGAATAGTAACATCCTATTCCCGACGCAAAAAGAAACATGTCCACCCCTGCATATCCATACAGCTGCAATTTCAGCAGCAACGGATTGGTAATAAAATCATGGGGAAAATGATAGTAAATTATCCATACTATAGCAATTCCCATCCATATGCTTCTGTATTTGTACAGATCATCATATGTCACGTTATTTCTTTTTTCACTTGCCATAAGCATCACACCTTAGCAATATCTATAAGCTCAAGGCTCTCCTCATTGGCCGAGCACTCAAGGCTTGTTACCAGAGCTCTGGCGGTATCCAGTGCAGTTATAACATTTACACCGGTCTCGATTGCTGTTCTTCTGATGAGGAATCCGTCTCTTGTCTTATCTCTTCCCTGAGTAGGAGTATCGATTACAAGATCGATCTTGTGACCGAGGATAAGGTCGATGACTGTAGGAGATTCCTGGTTGATACGATTTATCTTTCTTGCCTTTACGCCGTTCTCGTTGAGCGTCTCGGCAGTTGATCTTGTGGCGTAAATGATGTATCCCAGCTTCTCATAACGCCTTGCGATCTCGATGACTTCACCCTTGTCGGAATCTTTGACGGTGATGATCATCTGCTTGTGCTTCGGAAGATTTACTCCTGCGCCAAGGAAAGCCTTGTAGAGAGCTTCATTGAAACTCTTACTGATTCCGAGACACTCACCGGTACTCTTCATCTCAGGTCCGAGACTGATCTCAGCACCTCTGATCTTCTCAAATGAGAATACAGGCATCTTGATGGCGATATGCTCAGCTTCCTTCTGAAGTCCGGGCTCATAGCCAAGGTCTTTTAATTTCTTGCCGAGCATAACCTGTGTTGCAAGATCAACGATCGGAATACCTGTAACCTTACTGATGTAAGGAACGGTACGTGAAGACCTGGGGTTAGCTTCAATGATGTATACCTCATCTCCGACAGCAATGAACTGGATGTTGATAAGGCCTATTACATGAAGTGCCTTTGCAAGTCTTCTTGTGTATTCTGCGATAGTGTCTTTTACCTTCTGTGAAAGAGACTGTGCGGGGTAAACCGAGATTGAATCGCCGGAGTGGATTCCGCTCCGCTCGATATGTTCCATGATACCGGGGATGACGATATCCTCGCCGTCACACACAGCATCTACCTCTGTCTCAATACCCTGAAGATACTTATCTACGAGGATTGGATGATCCTGAGCATATCTGTTGATGATGCCCATGAACTCCTCGATTTCCTGATCGGAAAGAGCTATCTGCATGCCCTGTCCGCCAAGAACGTAGGAAGGACGCACCAGTACAGGATAGCCGAGGCGGTTAGCAACCTCTTTTGCCTCCTCAGCTGTGTACACTGTAGCTCCCGCAGCACGCTTGATCTGCGTCTCTTCAAGGATGCGGTCAAATATCTCTCTGTCCTCTGCAGCATCAACGTCCGCAGCATCGGTTCCGTAGATCTTTACACCCATTTTCATGAGGTCCTGAGTGAGCTTGATCGCAGTCTGACCACCAAACTGAACTACAGCTCCGTCAGGCTTTTCAAGCCTGACGATATTCTCAACATCCTCCGGTGTAAGAGGCTCAAAGTAGAGCTTGTCTGCAATATCAAAGTCAGTACTTACAGTCTCAGGGTTGTTGTTGATAATGATGGTCTCGTAGCCGGCCTTCTTAAATGCCCAGGTTGCATGAACAGAGCAATAGTCAAACTCAATACCCTGGCCGATCCTGATAGGGCCTGAACCAAGGACAAGGATTTTCTTCTTGTCCGATTCCTTTAAGCGGGCTTCATCCTCCGAATCGGGTCCGTTGTAAACCGAGTAATAGTAAGGTGTCTGGGCAGCAAACTCAGCAGCACAGGTATCAACAAGCTTGTAGGAAGCCTTAATATTATAGAAATCCCTCAGCTCTTTTAACACTGAAACATCAAATCTTGTGAAGCGGGAAATTACGCTGTCGGGATACTCAAGGCGCTTTGCCTCAAGAAGAAGGTCATAACTTATGGCCTTCTTGGCATCTTCGAGAGTGCCGGTCTTTCCTGCTGTGTTCCTCTCTCCTGCACGAAGCAGACGAAGTTCCATCTTGACCAGTGTATGGAGCTTGTCTATAAACCAGAGGTCGATCATGGTGATCTCATGGATCTCATCATGACTGAAGCCGCGACGAAGTGCCTCTGCTATAACCCATATTCTCTGATCGTCAACCACTTTAAGGCGCTCCCTCAGATCATCGTCGTCAAGGTCTGAGAAATCATAACTTGTAAGGCAGTCCACATGCTGTTCAAGAGAACGGATAGCCTTCATCATTGCACCTTCAAAGTTAGTACATATACTCATAACCTCACCGGTTGCCTTCATCTGTGTAGTGAGGGTCCTCTTGGCGGTTATGAATTTATCGAAAGGAAGACGCGGGAACTTGACTACGCAATAGTCAAGAGCAGGCTCAAAGCTTGCATAGGTCTTACCTGTAATTGCGTTTTTAATCTCATCCAGAGTGTATCCAAGAGCGATCTTGGCAGCAACCTTGGCAATCGGATATCCCGTTGCCTTACTTGCAAGAGCGGATGAACGGCTTACCCTTGGGTTAACCTCAATTACACAGTACTCAAAGCTTGTGGGATGAAGAGCAAACTGTACGTTGCAGCCTCCGGTGATCCCCAGCTCATTGATAATGTTAAGAGCTGAACTTCTGAGCATCTGGTATTCCTTGTCAGTAAGGGTCTGTGATGGAGCAACAACTATTGAGTCGCCGGTATGAACGCCGACAGGATCGATATTTTCCATGTTGCAGACGGTGATGCAGTTCCCTGCTCCGTCACGCATTACCTCGTACTCGATTTCCTTCCAGCCTGCGATGCAGCGCTCAACAAGAACCTCATTGGCTCTTGAGAGTCTGAGTCCGTTCTTTAATATCTCTTCGCACTCTGCCTGGTTATGAGCGATACCGCCGCCGGATCCTCCAAGTGTAAAGGCGGGACGAAGAACTACCGGATAACCGATCTGTTTTGCAAAGGCAACGCCGTCCTCAACGTTGTGAACAACGGTTGATGCTGCGCAGGGCTCTCCGATCTTTTCCATGGTATCCTTGAATTCCTGTCTGTCCTCAGCTTTTCTGATGGTCTCAGCAGTAGTTCCAAGAAGTTTTACATTGTGGCTCTTTAAAAAGCCCGACTCATCAAGCTCCATACCAAGGTTAAGTCCTGCCTGGCCTCCGAGGGTCGGAAGAATTGAGTCAGGTTTTTCTTTTTCAATTATCTGCTCAAGGACCTTGACTGTAAGAGGCTCGATGTATACCTCATCAGCGATGTCCTTATCTGTCATGATGGTAGCGGGGTTTGAGTTTACGAGTACAACTTCAACTCCCTCTTCCTTCAGTGATCTGCAGGCCTGTGTTCCGGCGTAGTCAAACTCCGCAGCCTGTCCTATTACAATGGGTCCCGAACCGATTACGAGAACCTTTTTTACATCTTTATTCTTTGGCATAACTACAAATTCCTTCCTACTAAAGCTTAAGCGCGCATCATACTGATAAAACGATCAAACAGATAACCGGTATCCTGAGGTCCGGGGCATGCTTCCGGGTGGAACTGAACCGTGAATATGTTCTTGCCCACATACTTAAGTCCCTCATTGGTGCCGTCGTTGACATTCATAAAGGCAGGTTCTGCAACTGTTTTGTCCAGCTTATCCGTATCCACAACATATCCGTGGTTCTGTGATGATATATAAACACGGCCTGTTGCAAGGTCTTTTACCGGATGATTGCCGCCTCTGTGACCGTAATGCAGCTTGTAGGTATCGCTTCCTGTTGCCAGGGCCATGAGCTGGTGTCCAAGACAGATGGCAAAGATCGGAACATCCGAGTTATAAAGCTTCTTGATCTGCTCAATTACTCCTGTGCACTCCTTTGGATCTCCGGGGCCGTTTGAAAGCATGATTCCGTCGGGCTTATCTGCAAGGATCTCCTCGGCTGTGGTGTTGTAAGGATAAATTGTCACCTCACATCCTCTTGCAAGAAGCGCATCAGAAATATTCCTCTTGGCGCCCACATCAAGAAGGGCAACCTTAAGGCCTTTGCCGTTCTGCTCTTTAGCAATCTTAGGGATCTTCTCGCCTCTTGGGTTAGGTGCTGTGAGCTTCACCTTCTCTTTGCATGAAACCTTAGAAACTACATCCCCTGTTGTATAAGCATGAAGCTTATCCTTAATGCTCTCGTAAGTAATGCTCTCATTGGTAGTGATATACCCGTTCATGGTACCCTTTTCCCTGAGAATCCTTACCAGTTTCCTTGTATCTATACCTTCAATTCCGGGAGTCTCATACTTCTCCAAAAACTCCTGAAGGCTCATGTCACACCTAAAGTTTGAAGGAACCCTTGCCATCTCCCTGACTATAACAGCATCCGGCCAAATCTTCTCAGACTCCATATCATCCAGGCATACGCCGTAATTTCCAATAAGCGGATAGGTCATACAAACTGCCTGTCCCGCATAAGACGGATCGGTAAACACTTCCGTATACCCGGTCATTGAAGTATTAAAAACTATCTCACTGACAACATCCTTATCAGCTCCGATATGCTTCCCTTCAAAAACCGTTCCGTCTTCAAGTATCAAAAACGCCTTCATCAAAAACCTCCAAAAACATCTAATAAGTCTTCAAGGTCACATGAAGATTCATGCAAGCATGAACTTCCTGTGACTTTGAATCCCTTAATCACAAAAATACTTAACGCCTGATTCGAATATCTTAAGATCCTGCTCACCGAAGATATTTATAGCCACACCATCTCCGTGACGCTCTGAGTGAGCCATCTTACCAAGACATCTTCCATCCGGAGAGAGGATTCCCTCAACAGCCATGTAGGAACCGTTGATGTTCCACTCGTCGTCCATGGTTACGTTGCCGTCGAGGTCGCAGTACTGGGTTGCGATCTGTCCCTTGGCAAAGAGATCCTTAAGGACATCGTCAGGTGCAACAAATCTTCCTTCACCGTGGGATGCAGGGTTTGTGTAAACTCCGCCGAGCTCTGCTCCTGTGAGCCATGGTGAATTGTTGGAAACTACTTTTATGTATGCCATCTTGGAGATGTGTCTTCCGATGGTATTGAATGTAAGTGTAGGTGAATTCTCAGTCTGTCCTGTTACATGTCCGTAAGGTACGAGACCGAGCTTGATCATAGCCTGGAATCCGTTGCAGATACCAAGTGCAAGTCCATCCCTGTTATCAAGAAGATCTTCTACTGCTGCCTTGATCTCCTCATTCTGGAAGGCTGTCGCAAAGAACTTGGCACTTCCGTCAGGCTCATCACCTGCCGAGAATCCGCCCGGGAACATGATGATCTGAGCGTTGTTTATAGCGTTCTTAAACTCTGCAACTGACTCTCTGATGTCCTGTGCATCCCTGTTTCTGAAGATCTTAACGTTTGTCTCGGCTCCTGCTCTTCTGAAGGCTTCTGCAGAATCGTACTCACAGTTGCTTCCCGGGAATACAGGGATGAATACTGTAGGCTTTGCAACCTTGTTCTTGCATACGTAGATGCTCTCTGCCTTAAAGAGATCAGACTTAACTTCGCTCTTATCATCTGAAACCGTTGAAGGAAATACCTTCTCAAGCTTCTCTTTCCAGTTTGAAAGAGCTTCTGAGAGCTCGATAACAGCTCCGCATGCCTCAAACTTAGCATTATCTGTTACTTCACCAATCTGCCTTGCTCCGCTTACTGCAAGGGCATCAGCTGCAAACTCTGCAGGAACTTCGGCAATGATGTTACCCATATCGTTAGCAAAAAGCTCTTTTGCAGAAATGCCGTCTGCTATCTTAACTCCAAGACCGTTACCGAAGGCCATCTTACTTACTGCTGCTGCGATACCGTAAGCATCCTCAGCGTAGGCTGAAACAATCTTGCCTGCTGCCATAAGCTCTTTTACCTGACCAAAGAGTGCGCAAACCTTGTCGTAATCGGGAAGGTCAAAGCTGTCCTTAGGAAGAACGAACTGAACAAGCTTATTACCGCTCTTTTTAAGCTCAGGTGTGATGACGTCCTTAAGTCTTGCAACGTCTACAGCAAAAGAAACCAATGTAGGCGGAACGTTTATCTCGTTAAAGGAACCGGACATTGAATCCTTACCACCGATGGATGCGATACCGAACTTCAGCTGAGCCTCAAAAGCACCGAGAAGTGCTGTGAAAGGCTGACTCCATCTTGTCGGATCCTCAGTCATTCTCTTGAAGTATTCCTGGAATGTGAAGTGAAGGTTCCTGTAATCACCACCGCTTGCAACAATCCTTGCAACAGACTCTGTAACAGCAAATGCTGCGCCGTGATATGGGCTCCAGCTTGAAAGGTATGGATCAAAGCCGTAGCTCATCATGGTTACTGTATCTGTCTTACCTGCAAGAACAGGGAGTTTAGCGATCATGGTCTGGGTCTCGGTGAGCTGGTACTTACCGCCGTAAGGCATAAGAACCGAGCCGGCACCGATTGATGAGTCAAACATCTCAACAAGACCTTTCTGTGAACATACGTTGAGGTCCTTCATCTCAGAGAGCCATGCCTTCTTAACATCGCCTTCTTCAAGTGCCTCTTTTGCGCCCTCGCTGGCGATGGTCTCAAAGTAGTTGTCATCCTTGGAAGGAATCTCTACTTTAACTTTTGTTTCCTGATGAGCTCCGTTGGTATCAAGGAACTCTCTCTTTATATCAACAATCTTCTTGCCTCTCCAGTTAAGGACAAGTCTTGGCTCCTCGGTAACAACCGCAACTTCTACCGCCTCGAGGTTCTCCTCTGCAGCATAGGCAAGGAACTGCTCTGTATCTTTCTTGGCAACAACTACTGCCATTCTCTCCTGTGACTCTGAAATAGCGAGCTCTGTTCCGTCAAGACCTGCATACTTCTTGGGCACAAGGTCAAGATTGATATCAAGTCCGGGTGCAAGCTCACCGATGGCAACAGAAACTCCGCCGGCACCAAAGTCGTTACACTTCTTGATAAGCTCACTTACTTCAGGACGTCTGAAGAGTCTCTGAAGCTTTCTCTCTGTAGGAGCATTCCCCTTCTGAACCTCAGCCCCGCAGCTGGTAAGTGACTTGGAGTCATGAGCCTTGGATGAACCTGTAGCTCCGCCGCAGCCGTCTCTTCCTGTGCGTCCGCCGAGGAGAATGATGATATCTCCGGGATCTGCGCTCTCTCTGATAACATGCTCCTGAGGAGCAGCGCCCATTACAGCACCGATCTCCATACGCTTTGCAACGTATCCGGGATGATAAACCTCTTTGACATAGCCTGTTGCAAGTCCGATCTGGTTACCGTAGGATGAGTAGCCTGAAGCAGCACCTCTGACAAGCTTTTTCTGTGAGAGCTTGCCCTTCATGGTCTCAGCAACGGGAACTGTAGGATCTGCAGCACCTGTTACACGCATAGCCTGATATACATAGCCTCTTCCTGAAAGCGGATCTCTGATAGCACCGCCAAGGCATGTGGCAGCACCACCGAAAGGCTCGATCTCAGTAGGATGGTTGTGAGTCTCATTCTTGAAGAATACCAGCCAGTTCTCGGTCTTTGGTCCCTGACCGTAATCAACCTCAACAGGAACAACAACTGTGCAGGCATTGTTCTCCTCAGATACTTCCATATCTGTAAGCTTGCCGTCAGCCTTGAGCTTCTTCATTCCCATGAGCGCAATATCCATAAGGGAGATGAATTTCTCTTTCTTCTTGTCATCGGTCTTGTAGAGCTGATCTCTTGCTGCAAGATAGTCCTTGTAAGCACCCTCGATGGGCTCTTTGTAGAAGCCGTCGCCGAACTCTACATTTACAAGTTCTGTTCCGAAAGTTGTATGACGGCAGTGGTCTGACCAGTATGTATCAAGAACCCTGATCTCTGTCATTGTTGGATCCCTGTGCTCGTCAGATACGAAGTACTGCTGTATCCACTTAAAGTCATTGAAGGTCATGGCAAGACCAAGAGACTTATAGAGCTCCTCAAGGTCTTTTTCCGGCATGTCCTTAAAGCCATCGAGGATCTTAACATCCTCGGGCTCATCGTAATTCTCAACAAGAGTTTCAGGCTTAGTATCTGCTGCAATTCTGGAATCAACCGGGTTCATGGTGTAGTCCTGAATCTTCTTCAGTTCTTCGTCAGATACATTACCGATCAGCATGTATGTTACAGCTGTCTTTATAACAGGCTTCTCATCGCCTTTGATAAAGCGCACGCACTGTTCTGCGGAATCTGCCCTCTGATCGAACTGTCCCGGAAGAGCCTCAATGCTGAACACCCTTGCATTTTCCGGAATCTCAATTTCCTCTCTGTAAAGGATATCTACAGGTGGCTCTGAAAATACGGTTCTGCAAGCCTTTTCAAATACTTCATCGGATATGTTCTCTACGTCATATCTGATAAAGATTCTTACCTGTTCAACACTCCTTATCCCCAGGTAGCCTTTGATCTCAGACTTAAGTTCCTTTGCCTTGCCGGCGAAAGGGGCTTTCTTTTCCACATAAATTCGTCTTACTGCGCTCATAAAATCTCCTCTTTCCTAACAACTTATTTATTAAAAAAGTGCTTTAGAATTAACTAAGCACTTTTTAAACTAATTAATTATTTAATTCATCGGGCACTAACCCCTCTAATACATACATCAGCTCTCTGTCAATGGCTTCTTCTGTAACGCCGATGGTCTTGGAAGCAATTTTGAGGCCTTCCACCACGTACATAAGATTGCGAGCACAACCTACAGGGTTCTCGCAATAGAATTCACCGCTATCAACGCCATTTTCTATAAGCTTCTCAACAATCCTTACAGCTGTATCAAACTGGTTTTTAAGAGGATTGTCTTTGGCAGCTGCCTTATGAAGAGAGAAAAACTCATAAGTGGCAACTGTGAGATTGTTCTTTTTTCTAAGGATTTCTTTTTTCTGTTCCTTGAGGAAAAGAGCCAGCATATCGCCGGCGGATGCATCACCTGAAAGCGCTGCAACAACTGCTTCTTCATCATCCTCAGAGGAATCGTCTGCAAGAACTGCAAGAAAGATTTCTTCTGTACTTGAGAAATAGAGATAAAGACCCCCACGACTGATTGCACAGGCGTCTACAACATCCTTCATGGTAACATTCTTGAAACCTTTTTCGGAAAAGACTGCTCTGGCCTTTTCAAGAATGTACTTTTTCTTCTGGACTGACTTCTCTCCCATTTCTCCTCCAAAAACCTTTTCACTTTATCACAAGGAAGTTCTGCCTCGCTGCGCTCACCAGGACACGTTCAAACTAGCTTCGACAAAACCTCAGCAAGTTTTCACAGCCCAAAATTTAACGAGTTCGTCCATTTTCTTGACCACGTTGTACAAAACTCCGTTGCGGACTCCCTCAGCCCACACAGTACCCTTGGTCATACCTGTAAGAATGTATTTGGACAGGATGCCGGCAAGATCATCAATATCTGTGATCTGCGCATCATGAATAATGGTAAGCTCATCCTTGGCTGAACTTATACGATGTCTGGAATATACATAGACATAGTTACGATCGATAAGAGCCGTATTCTGAGCTGCCTTAACAAAAGAAAGCAATGTAGAATCATAAATCGGAAACGGCATAGACTTGAGTTCAGAATTGCTATAGCTCTGAGCCACTTCATTGCTTGCATTATCTTTAAGCCAATTCAAATATGGAACTAACTTGTCAAGCTCAGGACGGTATCTTGAAACAATGTCTTCTACGCTGTTCTCATTGACACTTCCGTCATTTTCCATGGTCATTGAATCCCGCATCCCTTCTGGCTTTCAGCCACTTTTGTGTTGGTTTATCAAAAATCATTATATCAATTACAGCTAAAAAAGTACAGATTATTTTCCCTTAATACTGAATATAGCGAGGCTTCTCATCTTTCATCATAAACATGAGAAATCCGGCGATTCTGCTGACAAAAATACATGTGCATACCTTAAATGCTGTTCCGAGAGGCTCTTCTCTGTCGAGCTTCTTCCAGGCAACAATGGTCATCGGAACACACCACAGAAGCGGAATCAGATAATAGGTTGCTCCTGCAATGCAGGCCACAACAAGCATGACCTTGATGGCGGTCGCATAGCTCTTATTCTGAGCCCTGTCCTTCATGGCTGCCTGAGCCTGCCAGTCCATTGGCTGCTGTGGCAAAATCGCAGGCTGCTGTACAGGCAGTGTCTGTCCCTGCATTACCGGCTGCACAGGCACTGACGACTGACTGATCGTCGGGTCCGGCTGTATATCCATAACCGTTTTGGGAGCCTGTATCTTGGGCTTACCTGTAGCTGCTCCGCAGTTAGGGCAAAAAGCATCTTCCTCGGCAAGCGGTACTCCGCACGCGTTACAGTTAGTCATTGCAAAAATCCTCCGTAATAAAACACAAAACAATAAGTATAACTATCAATATCTGACGCCCAGATTGTGAAGCTCTTCTACAGCCTGGTCATAATTCCTGTAATCAATACCGTGCCAGCCCAGACTTCTCGCCGTCTTTATGTTGGCAGGCGTATCATCTATAAACACAGTCTTCTCAGGCACAAGCTCATACCTCTCCATGAGAAGCTTATAAATCGCCTCATCGGGCTTGACTACATGATCTCTGTAGCTGAGTATTCCTCCGTCAACGACATCAAGAAAAGACATTGCATCTCTGCAGCCTTCAAGAGCCTGCTTGCTGAAATTGGAAAGGACAAGTACTCTGTATCCTGCTGCCTTTAAAGACTGTATCCACGGAATAGCTTCATCTCTCTTGGTAACAACATCAGTCAGATCAGAAAATGCGCTCTTGAGCTCATCTCCGATTTCAGGATCATTGTCTGCAAATCTCTGACAGATCTGCTCTGTAGTGAGGTCTCCTTTATCAAATTCCACCCAGTCCTTACTATAAACGGATGCCTTGCCCATTCTCTCAACCATTTCCTTGTCATATCCCTTATTTTCAAGGAACTGATCCCAGGCAAAGTTTGTGAGCACGTTTCCGATGTCAAAAACGACAGTATCGATCTCACCTTCAGGTACTACATTTCCGTATTTATCATGCTTCTTGTTACTGGTCATCGGATCAAGTGAAGCCACAGTATGTCTTCCTGTCAGAGCACCAATAGCCCAGATGAGAAGCCAAAGAAGAATAGGCACAGCTATTGTCGCTGCCACGCATCCTATAAATACATTGTAGGTATCAGGTGAACCTGTAAGTGCTTCATATAAAAGAAGAAGGTACATGCCAACGAGTACGACTATTCCGACCCAGGCAAGCACCCTCTTATATGGTTTAGTTGCTTCTTTTTTGTCATTCATTATAGTACATATTCCTCGCATAAAAATTCATATCATCTACGCCAGGGAATATAATACACTATAAATTATTGGTTGCCAAGATATTTAAAACTCAGCATTGTAATATCGTCAAACTGTGGAGCATCACCCACAAATTTATCAATTTCTTCAGTCACAATTTCACATACGCGCTTCGGATCGGCATCAGGTTCTTTATTGAGAGCCTCAAGAAGTCTTGTTGTCTTAAAGAGCTGATCTTCAGCATTGGTAGCCTCAGTCACACCATCCGTATAAACAAAAAGACTGTCTCCCGGTTCAAGCTTAAACTCGTTCTCTCTGAACTTAAGTCCCGGAAGAGTAGCGACAGCAGGAGAATGTCTGTACTTGGAAAGTTCAAACTCTCCGCCTGCCCTTCTTATCACAGGATGCTCATGTCCTGCATTTGCTTCCACAACCTTACCTGTCGATATCTCCAGAATTCCAAGCCATACAGTTACAAACAGCTCTGCTTCATTGCCCTCACAAAGCTGGTTGTTAACATCAAACAGTACCTCTGAAGGCGATATCCTGCCTCCGCTTAAAGTTCTGTTCTTTATATTGGTCTTGGCATTCACCATGAAAAGAGCTGCCGGAATTCCTTTACCTGATACATCCGCCATAACAATCACAAGATGGTCACTGTCCAGGAAAAAGAAATCATAAAAATCTCCGCCGACAACCTTGGCAGGATGCATTGATGCATAGATTTCAAACTCGTTTCTGTCCGGGAAAGGCGGGAACTCACTCGGAAGCATATCAGACTGTATCTTGGCTGCGACATCAAGCTCAGCGCTTATTCGCTCTTTCTCAGCAGTGATGGTCCTGATATCGTCAATGTAATTCACAATGTCTTTTTCCATGCTGCCAATCTCTTCGGCCAGATCCTGCAGTTCATCACCGGTCTTAATGGCACTCAGGGTATCATCCGACTGAGCGTTATTTTTGGCAAATCCGCTGACATTGTTTCTGATGGTCAGAAGCGGACCGATAAGATTCTTTTTCAGAGCTGTATAACTGAATATGATGTACAAGAGCAAAAGGAGCAGCGCTATTATCACCATATAAAAAACATATTTGTAGAGCGTAGAGAGGATCACTTTCATGTTGGTGTCTACAAATAAAAGAGCTACAACCTCTCCGCTGCTGTCCTTAACCGGAAGACAGCTGGATGTCAAAAAGCCGTACTTTTTGGATTTCCTGATCAGATAGCTCTTTGGCCTTACTCCCTCCCTGTAGGCTGTCCATATCTCGTCAAAAGAAGCCGAGATTGGATCGGAGTCACCGATAAATGTGGCAGGATCGTAGACATAACGCATAGTCTTGTCTTCATAGGGAACGGCAATATATATGTACGCAGCTCCCGAGTGTTCCTGCATATTTCTAAGATATGATGACATCTCCTTATAATAGTCATCGCTCCTCCAGGTGGTTGTATACTCAGCAATCCTGTCATGGTCAATCTCATCGAGAATGATATTCGCGATGACATATCCATTGGCGTTATATTCTTTTTGAATAGCACGGTTAAATATAACAGATCCACTGATGCACATAAGAGCGCTTAGGATCAGAGCAAAAAGGCTTATGCTCAACACGCTCTTTTTAGTTACCGTCCACCTGATCTTCATCCTTTATCCCCTCCCGGAGTTCTTTTCTGTGTCTTACCTCTCCGGCGAATTTTATTATCTTTTCCTTCCACTCATCATCCGGTCCGTCCAGCTGATAAGCTTCATAGCCAAAAGTTCTCCCCTGAGTGCAGATAATGGATTCATCGTCGATATGCAAAGATATCCTGTATCTGCTCGGAACCTTCTGAGGAAGGAGCTGACTGCTGTTTTTCTGCACTTCCCTGAGATGCCTGTTCCCGTTGATTATACCATCAAATTTGATGCCATAGTGACGAAACAGTCCTTTTATATATCTTTCACTGCGAAAAGATGATGTGTATACCCAGACTTCATATCCCAATTTCTGAAGAGTGTTTATAAGCTCAGGTGTTCCAAGCCGCAGCCTCTCCTTGTATATCCTGTTGAACGGGAACTTAAGCTCCGGCTCTGTCTTGTGTGTCTTGGGATATACAAAGAGAACCTCATCCAGATCAAAGGATACCCTCATCTTTTCTTCATTATTCTGTCTTTTCCTCATTGAATCCTCCGATAATTGTCATGATCTGATCGGCCCAGTTCCCCTTCTGTTTATCAATAGCAAAATCTTCGAATTCTTTTGTTCTTGTATTGATCCTGACCACAGAATCATTATCAATGCTCAGCGTGTATTTATATGTGTCGGCAATAAGGCTGTCGAAATCACTTCTGCTCATCGCACTTAAGGATTTCTGCCTTTCGGCACCTGTTATGACTCCATTGATCTTCACGTGATAATGCTTGAAGTAATTAAGGACATAGTCCATTGAATAATACTGTGAAGTATAAACCCAGATATCATAACCATACTTGGCAAGATTATGGAAAAGTGCCGGCACTCCAAGCCTGATATCTTCCTTATACATACGGTTAAACGGAAACATGAGTTTTTTCTCAACCGTTCCTTCATCACCCTTAGTAAAGACAACCTCATCAAGATCAAGAGAAACCCTCTTATCATGAACCGCACTCTTTATCATTTCCTTAATGTCTGCATCGTGAGTAAGATTCACGAGATTTACCGGAACCTTTTTCCTGCCGACATTATAGTAAGCCGCCCATCTGTGATGACCGTTTATCAGCATATAGCCGTCGGGATGCATCTTCTCGATGATAAGCGGCTCTTCAGCATAGAGATTTACGTTAGTCCTGAAAAACTGCTCGTACTCCGAAATAATGCGATAGCTCGGTCCTACCTCAGGTTTTGTAAACTCGTCATCAGGATTTGGATGCAGCTTCATAACATCCACCTTGCTTGTAAAAAGCCTCTTAAGAGGCCCTGATTTTACCGGGAAAGCAATTCCTTTGTAGATTTCAATTTGGTTTTTCAGATAATCTTGAAAGCGTTCTCTCATTCCAGAATAATCTCCATCACTCTTTCCTTCGTGGTCATTCCCATCTTTTCATAGAAGTGTTCCGCTGCGTCATTTCCGTTCCAGACACAGAGCGTCACTTCATAACATCCAAGCTTTTTCGCCTCTTTCTTTACATATTCAAAGATTTTCTCTCCAATGTGCTCTCCGCGATATTTCTCATCCACACACAGATCATCTATGTAAAGAGATTTATGAGGTACCATTGTGCTGGTGAATGCAGGGTTTTTCAGCTGACAGAACGCATAGCCCATACAATAGTCTCTGTCATCAGCCGCCACGAAAATCGGTTTCTCGTCATCCGGGACCATTTCCTTTAAATCATCTTCACTGTACTTGGTTGTGCCTGAAACAAAGATGTCAGGTCTTATGCTTGCATGAATCTCAAGCACCTGTCCCAGCAGTTCCATAATTCTTTTTATATCTGCTTCTTTTGCTCTTCTTATTATCATAGTGTGCTCTCCTCCGTCTTTCTTATTATACTATCGGAAAGCACACTGTGATAAGACAAAACCCCTCGCGCAGGAGCAAGCCATACGCAAAGGGCTTTTAACGTTTTATGCGGCCTGATATATATATCAGCCGTTTATTGTGAACTGTCCGATCAGATTGTTCAAAGACTCTGACTGTTCAGATAGTTCTAATGATACTGCGCTCGACTCCTGAGCTGTAGCTGAATTGTTCTGTACAACGTTGGAGATCATCTCGATGCCCTTGTCGATCTCATCCATGCTCTGAGCCTGCTGCTGTGCAAGTTCTCCTGTCTCAACGATCATATCCGTGATCTCTTCGACGCTGTCTCTCATAGCATCAAGCGCTTCAGTGGTCTCAGCAACTACTGAATTTCCGTTATTGATCTCATCCATGGTGTCCGCAATGAGCTGATGTGTATTCTTGGCTGCTTCGCTACTCTGGTCAGCCAGTTTTCCGATCTGATCTGCAACAACAGCAAATCCTTTTCCTGTCTCACCGGCTCTTGCTGCCTCAATTGAAGCATTGAGTGCAAGGAGTGATGTCTGCTTGGCAATTGCCTCGATGGAATTGGTTACCTGCTCGATCTCTGCAGATGCCTCAGTTATCCTTGTCATAGCATCGGTTACAAGATGCATCTTGCGCGCACTGGTCTCTGCATTATCTCTTACAGATGTAGCCATGGATTTACTTCTCTCGGCCACATCAGCAAGCTGTTTGGTCTGCTCTGTAATGGAATTTACAGATGCTGTAAGCTCTTCTACAGCTGCAGCCTGATCTGTTGCGCCTTCCGCCAGATCAGAAGCTCCCTGGGACATGTTGGTTGCTCCCTGAGATACCTGACTTGAGGAATTCTTAACCTCCAGCAGTGTGCTGGAGAGGTTCTCCGAAATATCTGAAAGGGCATTTCTGATTGCCTCATAGTCTCCGATATAGATTTCTTCATTCCTTGAACCTGATGAGAAATCTCCGCCGGACATTCTTCTCAAAGTTTCATCAATGTCTTTTACAATACTCTCTATAACCGTTGTGGACTCCGCAAGGTCATTTGCCAGCTTGCCGAGTTCATCCTCGGAATCAGTCTCAATGTTAACTTCCAGCTTACCCTTTGCCATATCGTCCGCAGCTGTGGAAATTGCGCCGATAGGTCCCAGGATACTGTTTGTAAGGGCTCCTCTTGCCTTTCTTGAATAAACAAGCGCATAGATAACAACTCCCAGGGAGATGATGGTCATAATGATAACCATTATTATTGAAGTGACATATGCCTTCTGCGCTTGCGCTTTGGCTGACAGACCAATCTCTTTAAAGTCCTTAACGACAACTTTAATAGCTTCATTCACAGTACTTACATAGTATGCATAAATATCTTCCTTGGCAGCTCCGGAATTCATAAGTTCCTTCAAGGTCTCATCTGCATTATCTATGTCCTTGATATGAGCATAGGCGTTGGAAAGATCTCCTTTATAGACCTTGCTCAGCGTATCCAGTCCTGCATTCATCTCGTCAATCTTTTCCTGAGCACCGTCAAGCTGTTCCTGCCTATCATCTGCCTCAACAGCATTCATTGCCCAGAGATAGTACTTTGCCAGAGCCTGAATAGTAATCCTTATCTCTCCCTGTTGAGAATTCTGCTCATAATAAATATTATATATATTTCCAAGATTTATTAGTGAAACCAGGTCAATGATCACAATTACAACAAAGATAACAATAAGGTTATTTCTAAAATTACTAAATACTTTTTTGAACTTATCGGCAACAGAAAGCCTTCTAAAGCTTTCGCCTCCGAACTCACCTGACTTAGCACCGGTCTTAGCCATAATATCCTCCTATCACAAATCGGGGAAAAGAAATTGTTAACAATCTGTACCTTATATTTTAATCGATATTACGTTATTTATGTCTTAATATTGTATAAATATTTATAAAATTTAGGAAAAAACTAAACATTTCAGGCAGCTTTGAAACTTTCGTTTTACTTCTTCGCGTTAATAGGATATATTTATATGTGGTTTGAAACTAAGAAACTTTTTATAAGTAATGAGGAGGCTTTCTATTATGGTAAAAGCTGTTGTAGGTGCCAACTGGGGAGACGAAGGCAAAGGTAAGATTACGGACACCCTTGCGGACAAGGCTGACGTAGTAATACGTTTTCAGGGTGGTGCCAATGCCGGACATACAATTGTAAACGACTATGGTAAGTTCGCACTGCATACTATGCCATCAGGCGTTTTCCACCAGCACATAATGAATATCATCGGTAACGGCGTTGCCTTTGATATCACAAAATTCATGAACGAACTTAATGAGATCACATCCAAGGGTGTTCCGATGCCGCAGATCATGATCTCTGACAGAGTACAGGTAATGATGCCCTATCACGTACTCTTCGATACACTTGAGGAAGCAAGGCTCGCAGGTAAGAGCTTCGGATCAACCAAGTCCGGAATTGCTCCTTTCTACTCAGACAAATTTGCCAAGATCGGATGGCAGATCAACGAGTTCTTCCAGGATGATGATGTGATCAAAGAGAAAATTGCAAGGATCGCCGAGATCAAGGACGTACTGCTTGTTAATCTCTACCACTCAGATCCTATAGATCAGGAAGCTCTTTTCAATCAGATAGTAGAATGGAGAGAGCAGGTAAAAGAGTATGTTGGAAATGTATCTCTTTATCTTGATCAGGCAATCAAAGAGGGCAAGACAATCCTTCTTGAAGGCCAGCTTGGAACAATGAAGGATCCTGACCACGGAATCTATCCTATGGTTACAAGTTCATCACCTCTTGCAGCATACGGTGCGATCGGTGCAGGAATTCCTCCTTATGAGATCAAACAGATCGTAACAGTATCCAAGGCTTATTCATCAGCTGTAGGTGCAGGTGCATTCGTTTCAGAGCTCTTCGGAGATGAAGCTGAAGAACTCAGACGCCGCGGCGGTGACGGTGGTGAGTACGGTGCAACCACAGGCCGTCCCAGAAGAGTCGGCTGGTATGACTGCGTAGCAAGTAAGTACGGCTGCAGACTTCAGGGCACTACAGATGTTGCTTTCACAGTACTTGACGTACTCGGATATCTCGATGAGATTCCAGTATGTGTAGGTTATGATATAGACGGCGAGGTTACAACAGAGTTCCCTGTAACTCATCTTCTTGATAAGGCTAAGCCTGTATTTGAAACTCTTCCCGGATGGAAATGCGACATCAGAGGAATCAAGAAATACGAGGATCTTCCCGAGAACTGCAGAAAGTATATCGAGTTCATCGAGGAGCACATCGGATATCCTATCACAATGGTAAGTAACGGTCCTGCCAGAACGGACATCATCTACAGAGAGAGCAAGCTCTCCAAATAAATAAACAAAAATAAGGGAAGGTACCTTTTAAAGGTCCTTCCCATTTTTTTATCAATATTCAGTTGTTATACCAGGTTTTTATACCGCTCTTACCTTAACGTAAGCAACTGCTTTTTTCTCTTCTCTCTGTACAGTCTTGCGAACCAGTGTTGAACTGTGGACTGCATACTCAGATGGCTCTTCTTCATCCACCATACTTCCGGATCCAAGTAGGTCTAGCGCCTTGAACTTGCCGTATGAAAGGTTCTGCTCCTTTGCCTTAATTGCGTCTGCCATAATAGCGATACTACTCTGGCTAACTTTGTGTCTGCTCTTTGCGGAACGCCTCATATTCAATTCCTCCATCTCAAAAAGAAATATGATTTTAAATGAAATACCCGATGAAATAAAAGAGCCCCTCAACCCTTAACATTTCAAAATAAAATTTCATTTAATGGGTACATTATATCTCAGTACCCCCTCAAAAGATAGAGAATATGGCACACTTTTTCGCGTTAAACCATTAAAAGTTTATAAAGTGCTTTATAAATTTTTTATTATTTCTGGACCTTGATTCTGTCATCACCGGCCAGATACCGCAACAATGCTGCTCTTGCGTGCTCTTTGTCAGTTGCCTCTACGCTGACGGTAAATCTGTAGGTGTGTTTATGAAGACCATCAGTCTGTTTCTTCTGCTCTGCTTCTGCCAGCGACCTGTCCTTGGTGTCCTCACTGGTCATCTCCATGACATCCTCAATGGCAAACTTCCTGAATATATCCCTGTACTTCTCATCATTCGCAAGATACTTGTCAATGAGATACAATGTATTTCCGAGATTCAGATAGTCTCCATGCAGAAATGACTCCATATCAAGGATATCCTGATTGGTGTTGCCTGCATCCTCGCTCCAATGGAGCTCTTTTTCCATCATCTCTTCAGTGTTGGAGCCGGATTTCAGCTGCCAGTCCATGACATACCACTTCCATATCTGTAGTCTCTTTCTGTTGACGTCCTCATCTGAGAGCTCCGACATCTTCTGGCAGGCATGTCTTACACCTCTTGCCACCAGGTCATCCGTAGTATCCGAGACCACATAGGTTCTGCTGGCTGCAACAACGTTCTTGAGTGTATTTTCAGTTGTCAGTTCAAGTTCATCGTCAGATTTCCTTCGAAGAAAGAGTGTATAGTCTCCATTGCGCGCAATAACCACAGGCCTTTCAAGGAGTACACTATCCTTGAACTCCTCAAAAGACTTAAGCACATCTTCATTTTGCACGAAACGAAACAACTTACTCATCTATTCCTCCAGCCGCAGGCATCACTGCTGCCCTAACAGCTCAAGTTTCTTAAAATCTTCTATTCTGCACGGTCTGCCATAGTAGTAGCCCATGAGCTCAGATACCGGGTACTGTCTTGCTATTGCATCCGTCTGCTGATCCTCTATTCCGCTAAAGCACGTTCTGATCCCAAGTCTGTGGGTGAACGCTGTAATAGCTTCTATCATGTACTTAACCGTGAGGTTATCTGCCACAACGCCTGTAAGAGACGGTGCCAGATTCACTATATCCACAGGGAGATGCCTTACCATATCCAGAGCTTCAAATGATGAACAATCTACTCCGATCTTGATTCCGCAGGACTTAATGAATTCGATCTGACTCTTTAAATGCTCCATGGAGAGCTGTCTGCTGCTGGACTGACTCATCTCCAGGCAAAGACCTGTCGCAGGATATCCCGTCTTTCTCAGGATATCAAGAAGAGTTGTTCTGAACTCAGACCTCTCAAGCTGCATGAATGCAAGATTTACACTGACGTAAAAGTCCTTGTTGTTTTTGCGGATCTCCAGCGCATCCATAAGCGCTTTTTCAAGGATCCAGTTGCCCAGTGAATAGAACACCGGGTCCTGTTCAAGCCACGGCACAAACTCTGAAGGTAAAACCTCGCCGTAAGGCTCTTTATGCCACCTTACGAAAACTTCCATTCCAACGAGCTTACCTCCTACAGAAGATACTCTCGGCTGATACTCCAGATGGAAGCCCTCAAATTTATTTATAACGCTGTTTCTTACAGCATCTACAAGCTCAATACTGCTCTTGTTGTTGTCCAGTGCATCATTGTGGAAAATAATGAGATTTCCGTGCTTCTGAGTCTTGGAATAATCAAGGGCATATTTGGCACTTGTGTAGATCGAATGCTCATCAACGTTGCAGTCGGTTGAAACAATAACACCGCCGGCCAGTTCCGCTCCTATCTTCTTGTCATCAACCATGATCGATTCTCTGGCGTAGGTTCTCATACGGCCATAGAATTTCTTTATCTCATCAATGGTCATGGAGTCGGAGATGAAAGCAAGAGTTGTTCCGTCACCTCTGAAAGCACGTCCCATGTTCTTGCCCTCGTCAACAAGCCTCTGAGCCGTTGCTCTGAGGATCGTATTACCCATGGTGTATCCGTATCTTCTGTTGATGCCACCGAAATCAATATAGTTGATCATGAGGATCGAGTACTCTTTGAGCTGAGTCTTAAGCTGCCTCATGTAGTTGAGCATCTCATACTGATTTGGTAAAAGAGTTATCGGGTCATTGTTGTCCACAATACCCTTATTTATGATAGAGCAGGCATAAAAGACGGGCCTTCCCGCATAGTCTTTTATCACCACGCCCCTTGCTGAACAGATCACATACTCGCCGTTTTTATTCCGGGCTCTGTACTCATAGTTGGGATCAACCTTCTGCCCGGCAAATGCAGCGTTTATGTACTCCTTATATTTGTCGATATCATCGGGATGGATGCGAATCTCCCATACCGAACTTGCGTTATAGATATACTCCCCTGTTAAACCGAAATAATCAACAGCATTTGCAGACCACCTGGAAACGTTCTTTTCCATGTCATATACATAGACATAGCGGCTTCTTGAAGTAACCGCAAAGGTGTCAAAGATTCTGTTGATAGTATCGAAATTTCCTCCCGCCATTATCTTTCACTCCGCCTTATTATCTTGATGATCCGGCCTGTTCAGTCCCCGCTTCCTGACCGGCCTTTTTTTGTGCCTTGAACAGCCTCTTGTTGTGATACATTGCGTCATCGGCCTTCTTAACAACGTCCTCGAACTTGCTTCCGTCCTCAGGACAGCGTGCAAATCCGGCACTTATGGACACCTTAAGGATAACGCCGTTATTGAGTGTTACATCCCTGGCCACATTCTGACGCATTCTGGCAATAACACCTTCATAGAACTGCGCGTCATGAGTTCCGTGGATTACAACAACAAACTCATCACCACCGATTCTGAATGCCTTGTCCTTCTCCCTGATACTGTTCTGAAGTCTCTTGGCTACGATGTTGAGCAGAGTATCTCCTGCCTCATGTCCGTATGTGTCATTGACCTGTTTAAAGTCATTCAGGTCCATAAATATAAGGCCATATGGAAGTTTCTTTTTGCTGAGTTCTTCCATGTGTTCCTGATAACTTCTGTTGTTGTTGATATTGGTCAGAGCATCTCTGTAAGAGAGCACCTCCAATTCCTTGGAATACGCCTTGACAGATACGAACGCTCCTGCTGCCAAAGCTGCCAGAATACTGATCAAAACAGCAATAAGCATTGATCCGGTTATCTCATAGAGATTCATCCAGCTGGCTTTCGGAGAAATAAGAAGCGTCCAGGCTCCGCCACCGACAGTGTTTATCATTGCCGATACGGGAGACGACAGCTCTTTTTCCGAATTCTCCATGATCATGCGGTTCTCACCGGTGATAGAGTTGTCGCCGATCAGCTTATAATCGTAGCCTCCATCAACAAGGGCTCTGATATTTACTTCGGATAAAAAGTTTGAAAGATTGAGCTCCACAGAAGCAAATCCCCAGAAATTCGATTCGGAAACTTCCCCCATATAAATAGGTCTTCTGAGAATAATGCCGTAGCTTCCGTCCTCTAAGGTTACAGGCGCCATGATAATACCAAGTCCTGACATCTTGCTGTAATCTGCATAGATTCCGCCGGCGCCGTCAGCAAAAAGATCTGTTCTCTCAGCCTTACCGTTGTCCAGGGGATACTTGTAGCTCACTATACCACCGGGTGCAAGCGTGATATCAACGATATCCAAATAATCGTTGAACACCTCATCTGCGGTAATAGCAAAGCTCTCAGGAGTAATGCCGTCCTTGCTGCCGGATACCTCGATCTCAAACATTCTGGTTATATAATCTCTTCGCTGTATCTCGGCTTCGATCCTGTCAGCAACGGACTGCGCAATAAACTCAGCCCTTTCCCTTCTGCTTCCGGCTGCACTTGTAACGTATAAGACTGCAATTACAGTAGTTATGACCAGTGCTGCAACAAAGGTAAAAAGACCTGCTGTGATGCTCTTCTTCATTTTCGCCCCTCAAAAATAAGAAAAATATTTTCAGAAATTAATCTAAAAATACGCCCATACTTTATTAATTTTATCATATTTTATATTATTATGGTATGCCAAGGCCAAATCCGTGGTACAATTCAGTAATCCAAAACACTTGAGGGGATAGAATATATGGCAGATTCAAAAGTAGTAACAAGAGGCAGAGTCATCATCAGAACAAGCATAATTGGCATTGTGGTAAACATTCTCCTTGCCGGTTTCAAAATGGTTGTCGGTATGATATCAGGCTCTATCGCAATTGTGCTTGATGCAGTCAACAACTTAAGCGATGCGCTCTCATCAGTCATCACGATAATCGGAACAGCTCTCGCAGGCAAGGCTCCTGACAAAAAGCACCCTTACGGATACGGAAGGATTGAATACTTGAGCGCCATGATAATCTCCATCATCGTGCTCTACGCCGGCATCACCTCTTTGGTGGAATCATGCAAATCCATTTTGCACCCGGAACCGGCTCAGTATGGAACTGTAACTCTTATCATCGTTGCTGTCGCAGTTGTAGTTAAGCTCTTGCTTGGTCAGTTCTTTATAAATACCGGCAAAAAGGTATCCTCAGAGTCTTTGGTTGCATCCGGTACCGACGCTAAATTTGATTCGATAATATCCGCCGCTACACTTGTGGCTGCCTTTATCTTTATTTTCTCGGGTCTCTCAGTGGAGGCATACCTCGGAGCAATAATCGCCATCATTATGATAAAGTCAGCTCTGGAGATGCTAAGGGACACTATAAGCGAGATTCTGGGCGAGCGTATAGATTCAGCGGTATCTACTGCCGTCAAGAAGACAATCGTTGACGTAGACGGTGTTCAGGGCGCCTATGACCTGATATTCAGCGACTACGGCCCTGATCGTGTAATGGCTTCAGTCCATATTGAAATTCCCGACACCTTTACCGCTGACAAGATTGATGAAATCACAAGAGAAATACAGGACAGAGTTTACATGGAACACAACGTGTCCATAATCTCCATCGGTATCTATTCCGTAAACACCAAAGATGAGAAAATCACAGAGGTCAGAAACAACGTAAGAAAGATCGTATCTTCCTTCGACAACGTTCTTCAGATGCACGGATTCTTTGTTGATTTCGAAAAAAAGAACATCCGCTTTGATCTGGTAATTGATTTCGTACCAAACAAAACGGATGTGTTTAACAACGCTGTCAAAGCTGTAAAAGAAGCTTATCCTGATTTTGAAGTTTATGCCAACATGGATGTCAGCTACAGCGATTAAATCATTTCAAAAAGGTACAGTCTTGTGTCACCGGTTCTCATGATCCTGGTACCCTGACTGTATCCGGTTCCGCCAAAAGATGCATTCAGCGACAGGCCGCGGCTTTTTAGCGCTGCACCTGTTGCTGTGTCCTTCTGCTCTTCCCCGTTGAAATTTGTGAACTTGTCAATAAGGTGATGGATGATTCCATCCTGCTTGACGTGAACGGGAGCCATAGTATTAACAAGGCTTCCAAAATCCATTACGCTCAGCGGTACAACTCTGTTTGTGACACTGTATACCGCAGAATCATCAAGGCCAAGGGTCTTAATGCATCTGTAGTCACAATTTGGAGCCATATTTCTCTCAACCGCAAACGCAATCGCTTTCTTTTTATCTCCTGACACGATCATGTATCCGTCATCAGGAAGTCTGTAATATTCTCCGTATTGGAAAAGACCTCTCCACTTCTTATAGAACTCCACCTGATCAGAAATAGCCTTCTTGTCGGCTTCATTCATATCACAGAGGTTTAACTCGTAACCAAAACAGCCGGCTGCTGCAATCTCAAATCTGGTCTCAAGAGTTGCATTTCCGAGAGTCTGATGATTCGGACATGCCGAGACATGCGCACCAACCGTACTTGCAGGATATCCGTAGCTGTAGCCTCTCTGAATATCCAGTCTGCAGAAGGCATCGGTATCATCGCTTCCCCATATCTGAGGGAAATAGCACAAAATACCGAGATCAAACCTGTTACCGCCTGCAGAACAGCCCTCAAAGAGTATTTCAGGAAAGCTCTCTGTCAGTTCCTTCATGATCCTGTAAAGTCCCAGATAGTATCTGTGCTGGAACTCTCCCTGCTTATCAGCAGAAAGCGCCGTTGAGAAGCGGTCAGAGAATATTCTGTTCATGTCCCACTTGACATAAGATATCTTTCCTGCAGAAAAAACCTTTTTCATGGAATCTATGACAAAGTCCTGAACCTCTGTCCTTGTAAGATCCAGATTCATCTGAGATCTTCCCTTGGAATGAGGATGTCCCGGTACCTGCACTGCCCAGTCGGGATGCTCTTTGTATAGCTCAGAGTTCTCACTTATCATCTCGGGCTCAACCCAGATGCCAAAAAGCATTCCAAGGTTATTTACCTTTTCTGCCAGCTCTTTAATCCCGCCCGGAAGCTTTTTCTTGTTCTCATACCAGTCGCCGAGTGATCTGTGGTCATCATTTCTCTCTCCAAACCATCCGTCATCCATTACAAACAGTTCAATGCCGCATTTGGACGCTTCTCTTGCAAGGTTTAAAAGAGATCCCTGATTGAAATTAAAGTAATTGGCTTCCCAGCTGTTGATGAGGATAGGACGCTCTCTGTCACGCCACTGTCCTCTCACAATATGCTTTTTAACAAACCTGTGCATCTTTCTGCTCATGCCGTTAAATCCACGGTTTGAATATGTCATCACTGCCTCGGGAGTCTCAAACTTATCCCCTTTTGAGAGCACCCAGGAAAATCCGGCAGGCTGAAGGCCCGAAACAAACCTGCTTATACTGCAGCCGTTGGATGAAAGAGCTTCATAGTGATTGCCGCTGTAGATCAGATTAAAGCCATAGCAGTCACCGTTATTTTCATCAGTTTCGGTATTACTTACCATAACAAAAGGATTAGATCTTGAACCGGATTCACCAGCTGCAAGCTCCTCAGAGACAATCTTGCCCGCTTTGCAAACAGACTCTGACTTGCCCATCTCATAGGCCCATCTGCCATGGAAAGATGTAAACTTAAGTCCGGTCTCATAGAAATCAACAGAGGAACTGAGGATCCTGTCTATCCTTACATCTCCCTCGCCATCATTGACAAGAACCACACTCCTGGTGATAGCATCGCAGTCCGGAAATACTGTATAGATCAGATCAAGTCTCGTTCCGTATCCTTTGTCTGCAAGTTTAATGATCAGCTGTTCTGCACTGTCAGTATCATCGTAAGAAGATGGAAGGGTCTCAAGAGCTCTTTTTCCCTTTCTGACTTCGTAGTCCTCAAAAAGAAAATCAACAGTATTGTTGCCGTCAGGATAGGTGAGCTCAACCATGGGCTCTCTGATATCTCCCTTGCCAAACGACGAGAACTCCAGCCCCATCATTTCAAGACAGAAATTCGGATGTTCATCGTCATAGTAGGTCATATTACCACCGCCGTTGTAGTGCTTGGGGGCCATGGCAGCCACCATTTTCTCAAGGAGCTCTTTATCAGCGGATTCTAAGTCTATTTCGGTCCTGAGCCTGTCGTAGGTCTCAGCGGAATAAATTGAGCCGCCGTAATGAATATGCTCAAGATGTCCCGTTTCAGTCTTTCGAAACAGATAGGATGTGTTCAAGGTTTGCAAAAGAAAAATCTTTCCATCTGCGTAGATCATTATTACCCCTCCAAAAGATGCTTCAGACGCGCAGTCCGTTGATTATGATATCAATCATGCTGTTAAGGGACTCCTCGTATGTAACGTGAGTCTTGGCCAGTTCCTTGGTACTTAAAAACTTCTCAATGGCACCCTCAATAGTCAGCTTGATTACAGGAATCGGAACCTTTTTGATAAGTCCCTTGTCCATAGCCTCGGCCAGGAGTTTCTCGGTCTCATCCCAGTCAGTCTCGATCTTACCCGCTATCCTGTTATAAACTACCGGGAACTTATCCCTGAGCTGGTAAACCTGTCTGAAATCGATATTTCTGTAGTTGTCAGGAAGACATACTATCACCTTGGCAATCTTATCAACAAGGTCAAGAGAATCATCTGCAATGATCTCAGCTTCCTTCTGTTTGATGGCTGCAAAGCCGTAATCAACCGTAGCGTAAAAGAGCTCGTCCTTGTCGTTAAATTCCTTGTAAATAGTCTTTTTACTGATGTGAAGCAGCTTTGAAATGTCATCCATTGTGAACTTCATGCCCTTTTCATTGAACAGTACCACAACGGCGTCCATAATACTTTTTCTGGTTGGATTCATGTAACACCTCCTGTTTTATTCCCCATAGTTATCACTTTAAAACAGCCTTCAGATATTCCCATACATTTGCTGTTGATTTAACCGACAGCCTCTCTTTGGGTGAGTGAATATCGTCCATGCCGGGTCCTATTGAAATACAGTCAAGGCCCTCAATCTTATCGCTCAGGATTCCGCACTCAAGTCCTGCGTGGATGGCTTCTATTCTGGGCTCTGTGCCATACATATCTTTGTAAACAGCCACCATATGATCTCTGAGCTCCGATGACTGTCTGAACTTCCATCCCGGATAATTGCCGTTTACCTCAACTCCGGCACCAAACATCGTCGCTATGGTCTTAACCTTCCTGATAAGGAAATCCTTGGAAGATTCAATACTGCTTCTTACAGACTGTTCTACAGTGATCACTCCATCTTTTGTCGCAACAATTCCGAGATTCAATGATGTTTCTACAAGTCCCTCCACTGCTGAACTCATAGCCTGTACACCGTCAGGCATGGTGCATATCATGGTAAGTAACTTCATTGTATCAGCTGCGGTGATTGCCTTGTCAAAAGAGCTTGTGCCGTCACTTACGGTAATCTTAAGTCCCGGATCCTTAACCTCAAGCTCGCCCTTAACAGCTGCCTCTGTAGCGGATACACTCTCCTTAAATGCATCAAGATCGCGGTTTCCGATAACAATCTGAGCTACTGCGGATGAAGGAATTGCATTGTCTGCACTTCCTCCGTCAAAGCTGATAAGGTTGAGATTCACCTTGTCACCGGCTTCCGCAAGAGTTCTTGCAAGAATAATATTCGCGTTTCCTCTTCCGCACTTTATCATCTCACCGGAATGTCCGCCCAGCAGGCCTTCAACCTTGACGCTAAGTACCTTGGCTCCGGTGTAGGTCACATCTCTTGTAACGGGAACCTTGGAATAAACGCGGGCTCCGCCTGCGCAGCTGGTGATGAACTGTCCCTCTACCTCGTTGTCGATGTTGATCATCTTCCTGCCTTTAAGACCGGAGAGATCGATTGCTGCAGCACCCTCCATACCTGTTTCTTCATTGGTTGTAATAACAACTTCAAGAGGAGGATGAGGAATGGTCTTGGAATCAAGAAGTGCAAGGCAGTAAGCAACAGCTATGCCATCGTCCCCTCCAAGGCTGGTACCCTCAGCCCAGACGTACTCTCCGTCTGTTTTAACTCTGAGACCTTCTGTTTTCATATCGATATCTGCATTGTCATCCTTAACAGCAACCATATCCATGTGTCCCTGCAGGATAACAGGCTCTTTATCCTCATATCCTTCGCTTCCCGGAGCCTTGATGATAACGTTGAGCTCCTTATCCTGAATGACCTCAAGGTTTCTCTCTTTTGCAAAAGAAACAAGATAGTCGCTTATCTGCTGAAGATTATATGAGCCGTGCGGAATGCTGCACAGCTTTTCAAAAAAAGTAAAAACTTCCTGTGGCTGTAAATTCTCAAGTGCCATAATAATGCCTCCATTCTGCAATTTTTCAAATAAAAAAGGAATCTGAATTTTGTTCTTCAGACTCCTTAATTTTACTATCAAAAAACTATTTATTCAATATAAGTTTCCGATATTATTATGCGATCTTCTCTTTTGCAAGCTCTGCAAGTGTCTTGAATCCATCAGGATCGTTAACTGCAAGCTCTGCAAGCATCTTTCTGTTGATGTCAACACCTGCAAGCTTGAGGCCGTGCATCATGTTGCTGTATGAAAGGCCGTTGATTCTTGCTGCAGCATTGATACGTGTGATCCAAAGAGATCTCATATCTCTCTTCTTCTGCTTACGTCCAGCGAATGCTGAAGTAAGAGCTCTCATTACAGACTGCTTAGCAACTCTGTACTGCTTTGATCTTGCTCCTCTATAGCCCTTTGCGAGCTTAAGTACTCTATTGTGCTTCTTCTTGGCATTTAATGCGCCTTTAACTCTTGCCATCTTTAAATCCTCCTATAAATGATCAAAAATATACCTGACTTTAGATTCTTCCAACTGATTAAGCGTAAGGAAGGATCTGCTTCATTGTCTTAACATTAGTAGCGTCAACAAGTCCGGCATGTCTAAGATTTCTCTTTCTCTTTGTGGACTTCTTTGTTAAGATGTGGCGCTTATACGCTTTGTTTCTCATGAGCTTTCCTGTGCCTGTAACCTTGAATCTCTTGGCAGCTGCTCTCTTTGTTTTCATCTTCAGCATTGCTATTTCCTCCTATACTTTACGCTTTTTATGATATACGGATTTCTCTGTATTGACCTATATCATATTTATCTTTAACCAATAATGGCTAATGATCAGTTTTTCTTCTCGGCAAGGAACATGGTCATTGAACGTCCCTCAACCTTGGGCTGTTTCTCAACAACAGCAACATCGGCAAGTGCCTCTGCAAAATCTGTGAGAATGTGAACGCTGGCTCCCATATGTGCCATCTCACGTCCGCGGAAACGAAGTGTGATCTTAACTCTGTTTCCTTTCTCAAGGAATTTCTTGGCAGCGTTTACCTTAGTATTAAGATCGTTGGTATCAATGTTGGGAGAAAGTCTGATCTCCTTGATCTCAACAGTCTTCTGTTTCTTACGAGCTTCCTTCTCTTTACGAAGCTGCTCATACTTGAACTTACCATAGTCAACTACTCTGCAAACAGGTGGCTTAGCAGTTGGAGCTATCATGACAAGGTCAACACCCTCGTCTTCTGCGATCTTCCTGGCATCCTGAATTGACATAACACCAAGCTGATCTCCCTCAATACCGATTACACGGACCTCTTTAGCTCTGATCTGTTCGTTAATAAATAACTCGCTAATGGCTTTACCCTCCAAAATGAATAAAAAAAATGGATACATTCGCAAATGTATCCACTAAAATCAATCACAGAATCCTCGCGCTATAGCTTGGATTTGAAAAGATATTAACCGCTACTGGCTGTGCCGCAGGGTGAGAGTGGATACTCTGCTTTGTTTTCAAACACTGATATAATTTAACACAATGGCGAACTCATGTCAACACTTTTTTCTTTTTTTCGATTACATTCCGCTGATCTTCCCTTTACAGCCGGAGCAGAAACGCCCTTTGATACAAGAAAATGACTGCTTATCAAAGCAGCCATTTTCCAACTTAGTGTTTCTTTTTATTATAGGGATTATCGGGATATTTTTTGCTTACGCTTCTTTTCTTTTAGCAAATACTGCTGCAAGTGTGCCGGCTGCTGCAAGGATAAGTGCTACTGATGTTGCCATGTTCGATGTATCCTCTGTTGCGCCTCTTCTTGCTCCGAGTACTGCTGCGCCACTGCCGGCCTGCCTTGTTGCTCCGAGAACCTGAGCCTCAGGCTGTGCGGGAGTCTGTGCCAATGCAACGGGCGTTTCTTCTATAACTACAGGTGTTGGATCAGGTGTAGGAGTAGGTGTCGGTGCTGGTGTAGGTGTTGGTGTTGGATCCGGTGTTGGTGTAGGTGTTGGTGTAGGTGTTGGATCCGGTGTTGGTGTAGGTGTTGGATCCGGTGTTGTGCTGTCGGAAGGAATAGAACCATTTCCAGTTACTTCTGCAGTAAATACATCGGATACCTTTGTGTAGCTGATGCCTGCATTGAGGGTCTTAACTACCCCAAGGACAATATTTTCTATAAAGCTCCATGCAGTGCTCTGATAAAAATTATCTGTAGCTCCGCCATCAAGGAGAACTTTAACGTTGAAATCCAAAGGTGTTTCATCTTCAAGCTTTAAGTTGGCAAATAATGAATTTCCTGTCTGCTCTTCACCATCTGCAACGTAACTGGTCTGCCATGCTCTTTCATTAAAGTTATCTGCCCACGCCTTTGCTACATCTGTGTAAGGTTCTTCAGTATCAAGAACAGAATTGTAATACTCAAGTATCTGATCAAGAGTCATATTCTTTGCGTTATCGTATCTATCCCAGTAGCTAGGCCAAAAATATCTGGCAGCCTCGGTTGTTTTAAGGTCTAATAATCTTCCGTTGAGATAGCGGATATCATTTGGAATGTAGTAAGTTTTGCCATTTTCTTCGGATACCACTGTTCCCCATTCCTCTTTGAATTTGGATGTTGCGCAATATCTGTATGGTCCGTCGGTTCCTGTATTATACTCTGTTGTTTCATAGACATCTCCGGACTCATTTACGATACTTACGCTGTATCCTGTTCCGTCTCCGGGCTCCGGATCTCCCCACATATCTCTGACAAATGCATCTTCAGCAAGCCATGACAGGTCAATAGTAATGCTCTCAACGCCGCCTGTAATAACTACTGAGTAACTGTCATCTCCTTTATACTTAACATAATAACCCTCGTAATAGTAGATACCCTCTTCATCAGAGCTCTCTGTTACAGTACCATCTTCATTTTGATGATATCCGTCAAAATCAACCTGCTTTGCTGTAACGCCCTGCTCTGATGTAACTACCTCAATATTCTTTATATCTTCCTGAGTAGCCAGCTCTGTTACATATTCTTCGAGCTTCTCCTGGGATTCAAAGGACTTCTCTTCAGTTACTTCCTCTTCCTTCTCCTCAACCTTAGTAGTAATTTCATAGGTGTATGTTCCATTCTGACTTTCAACGTCGCTTTTTATCTCTTCCTGCTCAGTTGTCTTCTCATCTACAACTTCCTGTAAGCTTTCCTCTGATGTCATTCCTGTTACACTAAGATCATACTCAACAGTCTTGGATCCGTCAGAATTATCTGTTATAACAAGGCCATCCCCTGTCTCAGTTATAACCTCTGCAGGCGCTTCCTCTTCTGCAGGTACTGTCTCTTCTGCTGCAGGTGCTGGGGTCTCTTCTGCTGCAGGTGTTGACGCTTCTGCTGCAGGTGCTGCTTCTGCTGCGGGTGCTGCGGCCTCTTCTGCAGGTGCGCCTTCGCCGTCATCTGCATAAGCTGTTACCTTAACTCCTGCTACAGAGGTAGTTACCATTGCCATCGCCAGAACTGTTACAATGAATCTCTTTTTCATTTTCGTTATCCTTTCCCTGTTTTTTCCCTTGTTTTTATTTTCTATAGGTTATAGGATAACCATGTAGCAATCATACCACCCATCATAAAAAACAAATATTTTGTAATTTTATGGTTGGTTTATTATTATTTATAATCTGTTTATATTTTAAACCTGAGTGCACTACTGGGGCAGGCCTTAACGCACTCGCCGCATCTGATGCACTCTGCACTGTTGGGGTTCTTCATTGGATCAACATTCATCTTGCAGATTCGGGCACAGGTTCCGCAATTCACACACGCGTCTTTGTTAAAAGACATCTTAAGGAGGCTCACCTTCTGGAACAGGGAATAGAATGCTCCCAAGGGACATACATATTTGCAGAAGGGTCTGTAAATAAAGACAGATGCAAGGATGCAGCCAACGAGTATGGCTACCTTCCACCTAAAGAGCGCTCCTATCGCCGTTTTAAGTGAACTGTCCAAAAGGACCAGAGGAACTCCTGCTTCCAAAGTCCCGACAGGGCATATATACTTGCAAAAGAACGGATCTCCCGTCCCAAGTTCTGACCTGTAAAAAAAGGGCAGTCCAAAGACAAACACCAAAAGAAATACATACTTAAGGTATCTGAGAACTTTGTCTGCCTTCTGTGGTATCTTTATTTTAGGGGTTGGGATCATATAAAGAAGTTCTTCAATAAGGCCAAAAAGACACAGCCATCCGCAGATAAATCTTCCCACCAAAAGACCTATCGCAGCAAGATAGCCAACTACATAAAAGGCGAATTTTCTTTTCCTGGCGTCGAAGATGGACTGCATGGCTCCGATTGGGCATGCTCCAAGCGCCCCCGGACACGAGTAGCAGTTCATCCCCGGAACGCAGAAATTCTTGAGCGGTCCCTTATAGATAGACGCTGTAAGAAAGCCCTTGAAATGGGCATTCGAAAGGATTCCCCATCCAGCCTGAACACCTTTTCTTATTATTCTGTGTTTCTTTAAGCCACTGTCAGCCAATTCCGATACACTCCATGCAAATATTGGTTGCCTTTTTAGCTACGGTTTTCACTTCGCCTCTGCTGATCCCGAAAATGCAGGAAGCTATGGCAATCAAAAGAAGGATCAGCGTAACATAGATCGGTACAGTCTTTTTCATAACAACCTCTTCTTATTCTGCGGAAAGGTATCTGTTAATAACATCCTCCCATTCCACGCTGGTCTTGCTCCCCACTTCGGGAGAGCCAAGAACATTACCCTCTGAGTCAAGGAAATATGTTGTCGGAACGTACTGAAGTCCGATATCCACCATGAGCTGCGCAGGAGCTACGAGAATTGGATATGTGATTCCTGTATCCTCTATGATAGCTCTCGCATCATCAATAGTGCTCTCATCATAATTTCCTTCCAGATCAGCCACATCAGTGGTAAGTCCCACAATCTCAAAGCCCTTATCCTTGTATCTTCTTTCAATTTCGCCAAGAGCCGGCATCTCCGAAAGACAAGGTCCACAGAATGTCCCCCAGAAATTGATCATGGTCACCTTGTTGTCTTTGATATAATCGGCCAGAGCAACGTCGTTAAGTTCCAGGTCCTTGACGGTATAGCCTGCTATAACATCCTCCGAAGAAATAATCTCCGTGGTTTGGGCAGTAGCTTGAGCCTCAGTCTTTTGAGTGGTCGCTGTCTGCTGATCCGCAGAAGGCTGATTGCTCTTGCCACAGCCTGCCAGCATGCTGATTGAAAGTGTCGCTATAAGAAACATTGCAGCTGTCTTCTTCATAAGTATTACCTCCATGTTCCGAGCCCGGTATCATCGTACTAACTAGACACTTTAAGTATAACATCCAATCCGATAATAAGTACAAGCATGTCTGATTCGATTCTTTAGTCTTAGCCTTCTAAGCCTGGAAGCATCCTGATCACTTTCTCTCAACCTTATAAGCCTTGCCGTCTACCACGATTGCATCGACTCCCGGAACAGAACTAAAAAGTGTCTCGTCAACATAGTTGAACTTCTCAGGTGTCTCCCCCCTTTGGAGCATCTCGATGAGAGCCCTGACTCTTGGTCCGTGGAGAGGGTTGCACTCCGCGATACAGGAAATCTTGCCCTGGTTTGCATACTCGAGGGCTGTCTCGTTGACACCGTCGAAGGATACCACCATGATCTCACCATATTTGATGTTTGAACCCACTTTTCGTCCTGCGCTCTCTATGGCGTCGATGGCTCCTATGGCCATGTTATCGTTCTCACAGTAGACAACGTTGATATTATCAAACCTTTTAAGAAGAGCGCCCATGACCTCTCTTCCTCTGTTCTCGGTAAAGTCTCCGCTCACCTCCGCCATAAGGTCCCATCCGTTGTCCCTGGCAGCATTTGCAAGGCCTCTTGTCCTTCCGATCTGGGCTGTCGAACCGATATTGCCCTGAATGTTTACTATGTGAAGGTCCTCGGGCGCAATACCTGCGCTTTCGGTGTATGCCTTGATCCAGGCCGCCATCTTTTTTCCCTCAAGCTCAAAGTCAGAACCGACCCAGCATGAGTAGAGATTCTTATCCGCCGTGTTTACTCTTCTGTCAACGAGGATCACAGGAATGTCTGCCTCTCTGGCTTCACTCAGAACAGTTTCCCATCCGTCCTCAGTAGAAGGTGCCAGTACTATATAGTCCACCTCCTGCTGAATAAACATCCTGATGGCTGTGATCTGATTGGCCTGTTTCTGCTGGCCGTTCTTGTAGATCAGATTGTAACCGTCTTCTTCCTTGAAGGCCTCAAGCATAGAGTCTGTGTTGGCACTTCTCCAATCTGATTCCGCCCCCAACTGAGAGAAGCCGACGGTAATGGCATCGTCGGCTTTTTGGGTTTCTATTATTTCTTCCGCACTTTCGGAAGGAACGCCACTCCCGCAACCTGCCAGAACAGCCGGCAGCAGGAGCAGCAAAGGTATCAATTTTAAAAATCTTTTCATGTTTCCTTATTTATCCTCAGGCCTTGATAGCTTTCTTTTTCTGAGCCATAACTACGCTCTGGATAAGAAGGAAGATGCAGAGCATTGCAGCAATGGTGATACCTGTCCACCATGCTTCATCAAGTCCTGCTGATGCAACAATGTTCTGGATGGTACTAAGGGAAAGCACTCCGAAGAATGTTCCGATAATATTACCAACACCACCGGTAAGCAGTGTACCACCGATGATTGATGAAGCAATAGCGTTCATCTCCATACCCATTGCATGGCTTGCAGATCCGGATCCTACATGAAGGAAATATACATATCCTCCGATACCGGCAAGTGTTGAGCAGATAAGGTGTGACAGGAACTTGGTCCTTCTTACGTTTATACCCATCATCAGCGCACTCTGCTTGTTGCCGCCCACTGCATAAAAGCTTCTTCCAAGCTTGGTCCATTTGAGCACTACAAACAATAATATCACAATAAGAAGAGCTACAATAACACCAATTTCAATATATGCCGGAACATATATACCCTTCTTGTTGTATGAACCAAGGAAAGGCACATTCACACGAGTGTCCTTAAGCGCCATAAACGCCTGATTCTCAACGTTGAAAGGTGCTGTGTTTACTATGGTTGTCATACCTCTTGCAAAGAACATTCCCGCAAGAGAAACTATGAACGGCTGGATATCAAGAACAGCAACCAAAAAACCCTGAACCAGTCCGTAAAGTACACCGATACCAACAGCTATAAGTACCGAAACCAGAAGGCTCGGAGAATTTGTTTTGTCCAGATATACTGCACAGCACATTGAAACAAGAGCTACAACTCCACCAACGGAAATATCGATTCCGCCCGAGATCATTACTATACTCATTCCGCATGCAGTGATGATAAGAGCAGCGTTGGCGTTTAAGATGTTAAAGAACATCTGAGGCTTGGAAAATCCGCCTCCCTGGAACAGTACCGCTCCGATATACATCAGGAAAAAGATCACAATGGTAATGGTCAGCAGGAGGTTAGTGTCATTCATCTTATTGAAGATGCTTTCTTTTTTCTTGTCTTTCATTTAAGCCGCCTCCTTTCTGACAGGATTCAGCTTCTTTACAAACATCTCCATATACTCTCTTGCCTTAGGAGCAGAGAATACAACAAGGATGATAACAACTACCGCCTTATAAGCTGCAAGTGCATCCGAAGGCACATTGAACTTATAAAGTGTTGTTGTAAGGAACTGGATTACATATGCTCCAAGGATTGAAGCCCAGATGTTGAACTTACCGCCTGAAAGAGCATTTCCTCCAAGGGCTACGGCAAGAATTGCATCCATCTCAATGTCTTTTGCAATAACCGAATAGTTGATGGTTGAAAGACGGCTAACCTTGATCAGAGCTGCAACTGCCACGCAAAGTCCCAGGATAACAAATGAAAGGAACTTGATAAATGTGGGGTTGATACCGTTAAGTCTTGATGAACTCTCGTTGATACCTACTGCCTGAGTGTAAAGTCCCAGGTTGGTAAACTTAAGCACAATTGCAATGATGATGATACATATTGCTGCGATGAAAACTGTTGTCGGGATCGGTATTCCCGGAATGAATCCGCCAAAGTACGCAAACTTAGGATCCGGAACGATAGGAAGCTCGTTGTTGTTTATCCAGGCTGCGATCGATCTTCCTGCGGTAAACAGGATAAGAGTTGCGATCATGGGCTGGATCTTAAATATGGAAACCAGCATTCCGTTGAAGGCACCACAGAGCATTCCGACTATACATGCTACAAGGAAAGCTACAATGATAGGAGCCTGAATTGTTTCAGGTCTTGAGTTTCCGCCGCAAAGAACTCTCAGCATTGCTGATCCCGCGATTGCGATTGTTGCTCCAACGGAAATATCCTGTCCGCCGGATGCTGCAGTTACCAGTGTCATACCGATTGCGAGAATTGCAAGCTCTGAGCCGTAGTCCAGAATAGTGATAAGCGCACCGGACTTAACTATATAGCCTGCGTTGTTTGTTACGTCTTTTATCTCAAAAAATGATGGATCATTTACCAGGTTTACTACCGCAAGAAGTACAAGTGCAAGAAGCGGTATAAACAGCTGGTGGGACGCTATTGTTTTTATCACGCCCAAAACATTTCCTTTATTCTTGGTCATACCTTACTCCCCTCCTGCGATAGTAGCCATGATCTTATTCTGTGTAAGATCATCACCGGAGAGCTCTCCGACTACTTTTCTATCGCGCATTACTACAAGTCTTGAGCATGTACGAAGCATCTCATCAGTCTCGGATGAAATGAAGGTAACGCTCATACCTTCCGATGCAAGTTCAAGCACCAGCTTCTGAATTGCAACCTTGGTACCTACATCAATACCTCTTGTAGGCTCGTCAAGGATCAGATATTCGGGATGCATAAGAAGCCATCTTGCAAGAATAACCTTCTGCTGATTACCTCCGGAAAGTGCCTTGATCGGCTTATCAGCCGAAGCTGTCTTGATATTGAGCTTATCTATGTATTCATCGGCAAAGGCCTTGGCCTGAGCTTTTGTAAAGGGCTTAAAGAAGCCTTTCATAACCTGAAGCGCAAGGATGATGTTATCTCTTACGGACAGATCCCCGATGATTCCGTCGATCTTTCTGTCCTCAGGAAGATAGGCAATTCCGTTCTTCATGGCATCGATCGGCTTATTGATCTTAACCTCTTTGCCGTGAACCTTTACCTTGCCTCCAAGGATCCTGTCAGCTCCAAAGATTGCCCTTACGCACTCGCTTCGTCCGGAACCAAGCAGTCCCGTAAAGCCGTTGACTTCACCCTTCTTGATATGAAAATCAAAAGGTTTTATGCCTGCGTCAGATTGAAGCCCTTCAGCTTCGAACACGATCTCTCCAGCGTCATTTCCTTTGTATTCATCTGATTCTCCTTTTATGTCTGAAAGATCATCCATTTCCTTACCAAGCATCTTGGCAACAAGCTGTACTCTTGGAAGATCTTTGATCTCATATTCACCGACCAGCTGTCCGTCGCGAAGAACAGTGATCTTATCGCACACTTCGTATACCTGATCAAGGAAGTGTGTTACAAAGATGATGCCAACTCCCATCTCCTTGAGGTCTCTCATAAGGCCAAAGAGCTTTTCAACCTCCTGCTCATCAAGAGAGGATGTAGGCTCATCCAGAATAAGAACTTTACAGTCCATATCTACTGCTCTTGCAATGGCCACCATCTGCTGTACGGCTATGGAACAGTTTGACAGCTGCTGAGTTGCCCTGGCCGGAATATCCAGCGACTGAAGAAGCTTGTCTGCATCGGCATTTATCTGCTTCCAGTTTGTGAGTACTCCCTGACCTCTTCCGATAAACATATTCTCTGCAACAGTAAGATTGGGACAAAGAGTTATTTCCTGATAAACGGTACTTATTCCAAGGTTCTGAGCATCCTGCGGTGAGTGGATAGCTACCTCTCCCGCACCTTCAAGCTCAATTGTTCCCGCATCCTTGGGATAAACACCTGTAAGTACTTTTATAAGCGTTGATTTTCCTGCGCCGTTTTCCCCCATCAGCGCATGTATCTCTCCCTTGTTCAAGGTAAAATCTACCTTCTGAAGCGCACGGACGCCGGGGAATGATTTATCAATGCCACGCATTTTTAGTAATGTGGTTTCATTCATGGGCTGCTCCTCATTTCTTTAAAAAAGACGCAGCAGACAATGCCGCTGCGCCTCTCATAACTGATTTATTAGATTCCGTAGTTGTCTACGTCGTCCTGAGTAATTGTTGAAGCGTCGAAGCCCTTCTCGTCCATGATGATGGTCTTCTGTGAAAGTGTCTCGCCTGCCTCAAGCTTCTTGATGATATCGTCGATGTAGCTTGACTGGAAAGGATTGCACTGTCCGTCATAGTTCCAGTTCTGTGCAAGGAGCTCTTCAAGTGCCCACTTGTTGCAGTCAAATCCCATAACTACTACGTCTTTGCCAACGCCGTGTGAAATACCTGCTGCGTCAAGAGCTGCAACAGCACCCTTAGCCATATCGTCGTTCTCTGCATAGATTACGTTGAAAGGTGTGCCTGCGTCGATAACTGACTGAACGATCTGCTGAGCCTTCTCTGCGTTCCACTCAGCTGTCTGCTGCTTAACGATGTTCCAGTTAGACTCTGCTGCTACCTTAGTATCAAGAGCGCCTGATCTTCCCTGCTGAGCAGCTGATCCCATAACACCCTGAATGTGGATTACGTTGTACTCTGAAAGGTTCTGGCCAGCGAGCCAGTCAACAGCTGTCTGTCCTTCTTTTGCCATATCGGAAACGATTGAAGCCTCATAGAGTGAAGGATCTGCATCGATTGTACGGTCAAAAAGGATAACCTTTACGCCTGCTGCCTGTGCATCCTTAAGAACTGAATCCCAGCCTGCTGTATCAGCAGCTGAAAGAAGAAGATAATCAACATCGTCCTGAATAAAGTTCTGAGCGTACTGGATCTGCTCATCATTCTTTAAGCTGTAAGCAAAAGATGCTTCGTAGCCGTTAGCCTCTGTAAATTTAGCCTTGAGGTCAGCGTCGTTAGCTGTACGATAACCTGACTCGTTAGGGTCGTTGTTAATGATACCAACCTTAATCTTTCCGCCTGATGCTGCAGGTGCTGAACCTGTAGATGCAGGTGCTGAGCTTCCGCATGCAACAAGACCGAGTGTCATTGCAGATGCCATAAGAAGTGCCAATACTTTCTTCATCATAATTTTTCCTCCTAGAATGGATGTTTACTGTAAGGACCATTCCTTACTAAATACAATTCTAGAGAAAAAGCCGTAAAATCTCCATTAAATAAACAAAGAGAAAAAGTTGAATATTTTATTTATTTTTTATTCTGTTTCAATTTTCTACGATTTCGGTTGATTTTTTCGGCAGCCTTATGGTAACTGTTGTTCCCTTATCATATTCCGATGAGAGCGTGATACCGTATTCTTCTCCGTAAAAGAGTCTTATGCGCTCATTAACGTTATACAGTCCGTAGATCTTGGCATCCTCCGGGGCCTTGTCCGCAAGCCCCTTTGAGATCTCCGAAAGTCTTTCACTGTCCATACCCATACCGTCATCTGCGACGATAATCCTGTAATCCGTATCGCCCTCTTCTCCGGTTATGGTTATCTTTCCTCCGCCTCTTCTGTTCTTGATGCCGTGGTAAAGCGCATTCTCTACAATAGGCTGAACGGTTATCTTGGGTATCTCGTACTCAAAAAGCTCCTCCGGCACATCTATCTCGTAACTTAAAATATCCTGATACCTTATCTGCTGGATCTCCAGATAGCTCCTGGCGTGAGATAACTCCTCCCTCACTCTTACAAGCTCTTTTCCCTTATTAAGAGAGGACCTAAAGAACTCGGAAAGCGAACCCACCATCTTTACAACCTGTTTCTGATTGCCCGCCTCAGCCGACCAGACAATGGCATCCAGAGTATTGTATAAAAAGTGCGGATTTATCTGTGCCTGCAAAAGCTCAAACTCCGCCTTGCGAAGCTGCTTCTGCTCCCTTGTAACCTGTTCCTCGATGGGACGTGTGATCCAGAGCGGACCCACAATCGAAACCACTATGATGGCCACAACAATAAAACCAAAGATAGCCATGGACACCTTGATCGTATTTAAATAAAACTGCCTGTTCTGAGCCTGGGCTATCTGAATCTGTCTGTTCTCATAGTAAATGTACTCGTTGATGGTCTCCTGTAAAAGAGATGTAACTATCTGTACATCGTTCTCCCAGATCAGCATGTTTGCCTCATATCTGTCGTCAAAGCCAAGGTTCTCAGTAATGTTATCGATATACCCCTGAAGGTTGTTGAGGTACTTCTCGGCACTTTGAAGCCTCTTCCTGTTATCAGCAGTATCCGTGACGTCCTTAAGAGAGTCGACAACGCCCCGGGCATCGGCAAGAAGCTCGGGGATCTTGGAATCCCCGGGCGCAACATTACCTACTATCAAAAGATATGTCTCATAGTCAAAGTCGTTTTTGAAATCGAGGGAAAACTCGGAAGCCACAACAACGGAGTTGAGCATGTCGTCATAGCGCGCGCTCAGCTTCCATAGATTATAGAAAGCAAAGACCATGAACACGATATTGGGTAAAAGAAGTATCAGATATGATATTCGGATCTGAGTGGCCAAACGGGATTTATTCCTCTTTCGGCCTTCTTTGGAAGCCGTACTCATTCCTCATCCTCCATGCGTCCCTTGCCTCTGTACTGCGTTGTGGTCATGCCTGTTGTCTTCTTAAAAAGATATGAGAAATAGTGCGGGTCTTTGTAACCCACAAGCATTCCGATCTCATTGCTCTTTTTGGAAGTGGAAAGCAGCATCTCTTTTGCCTTATCAAGACGGAAATCCGTAAGATACTTGATAAAGGTCTGACCCATCTCCTGTCTGAATACAGCACTTAAGTGATTGGGTGAGAAATTAACGTGCGCTGCCAGTGTGTTAAGAGAAAGCTCCTCATCGCTGTAGTGCTGATCGATGTATGCAAGCACCTCGCCAATGACCTCGCGGTAATGGCTCTGTGACGTGCGCTTTCTGAGATCTATTGCCTTTTTCAGGATGCGGACCAGATACTCGTAAGTGGTCTTTTCATCCGAAAGCATGTCTGACTGCGGAACCTCGGCATCCATCTCCTCTTTGGAAAGACCGAGTTCATTTAGAATAAAGTCGGATACCGTGAAATAGATATCCATGGAAATATACTGTCTGAGCATGGTTGAGCGGATTGCATTCTTGCCCATGCCCTTGAAAAATTCATCCAGGAAAAACTCTGTCTCTGACTCATCGCCCATTCGAAGAAACTCTTTTACAAGCCTTCTGTCTATGTGCCTTGGATCGATCTCCGAGAGTATCACATCATCCCTCTGTGAATGTAGTCCTTCCTCCGAGCCGAACAGGAAATCGCTCTCGCTTGTAAGATACTGATGGGCGTAGGCTCTGTTTGCCCAGGTAAAAGAGCTCGGAATGTCCGATATTCTCTCGACAACCTGACCGACGCCTCCGAAATATCTGATATGAGGATATGCCAAGAAAAGCTCTTTCATCTGCGAAATAGCTCTGTCAATGTTCCTTCCGATCTCTTCATCAGTATCACCCTTAAACAGTATTGCCTTGCCATCAAGGTTTAAGTCAAAAAGCAGTGCTCTGTTGGCGGCAACTATATCAACCAGCTTGTCAGAAACACCGACAACACTGCCCGAATACTCATCTGTTCCGTGCTTGATCGAACGGATCCTGAGGATTATCACATTATATCTGAGAGCTGTTATATCAATCGACAGCTCTTTTGCCCTGTTAAGAATATACGGAAGGTCCTTCTCACCTGTTACAAGATTTTCGAAAAACTCCTGCTTATCAAGCTCTGTGCGCTCTTTCATATCTTCTTCGTAGCGCTTTGCTATCTCACGCTCGCGGTTTTTCTCCTCAATCTTGGCTGCTACCGCATCGATCTCTTTTAACAGATTCTCTCCGCTTATAGGCTTGGAGAGATATGAGCACACGCCGATCTTAATGGCTTCCTTGGCAAACTCAAAATCCTCATAGCCCGTCAGGAGTACTATTTCTGTATTGGGAAAGGCGGCCCTCACCATCTTGCTTAAGGTAAGGCCGTCCATGAATGGCATCTTGATGTCCGTTATGACGATATCAGGCTTTAGCGTCTGTATCATAGAATAAGCAAGCTCCCCATCGCCTGCTTCTCCGCAGAATTCATAGCCGTGGGCTTTCCAGTCCACATTGTTTTTGATCCCCTCGCGGACAACAAATTCGTCCTCCGCCAAAAATACCTTTAACATAACCCCGTATCACCTTTTTTCTTTTTCTTTGCGATTGGACAGAGGCCTGAAGATCGTCATCCTGCCTGTCCATCCCACTATCCTCGTAACAATTATTCCAAAGAAGATACCCACGCTGTCGATGACTACATCCTTTTTCCCCGGCGTTCGCCCCGCCACAAAGGATTGGTGGTACTCATCAAGGCACGCATACCCCACGCAGAATATTCCTGCCGAAAACAGCAGCCACAATCCCCTTACCCCATATACATAAAGGGGGAATGCCACTGACACGGCCAGGAGAAAATACTCCGTAAAATGTGCTGTCTTTCTTATATAGTGCTGTCCCTCTCTGGATAACTGCCTGATCTTTTTTTCACTCCATCCCCTGTCCAGCTTCTCGTTGGCGATCGTAAGAACCTTCACGCCAACCTCGTAGCTGAGCTGGCTGCTCTGACCACCTTCCTGTGCAGAGAAATTGAAAATAACCAGCATCATGATAATTGCAGGTACAAAGGAAAGCGGCTTTAAAACAAACCTGAGGGTCTGTTTAATATACATAATAAAATACTTCATAATATCTGACTCAGTCCCCATAAATAATTTCGTTTCCTATCATAACACATTTGGAGACTCCTTAAAATCTGATCATAACAATGCCGTAAGGCGCCATGGTAAGCGTAGCATTCTCCAGTGAGCTCCACTCCTCACCGGTGTTCAGCTGATAGGCAATTCCGTGGGATGCGATGTCAGCGCCTGACACAGGTGCATCGGAAGCTTCCACAGCATCAGTGACAGCTGACAGATCTATAGTCTTAGCTTCATCCGATGTGTTGATGACAACAAACAGTCTTTCTGCATCGTAGCGTCCGGAATCATCCGCCTTGCAGCATCTCGTAAATGTGCAGATATCCGAGTCAGTCAGCTCGCTGATCACCGCCGTCTCTCCCCTGGCAATTGCAGGGAAGATATTACGCGCCTTGATTGCAGCCTTAACGTAGTTATAGATTGAAGCAGGGTCCTCACTCTGCTCATCTGCAGCAGGATATTTCATCTTAAAAGAATCCATAGCCGTAGGGCCTTTGCACATGCCGTCCGCCTTGGTGTCCGCCGTCCAGTACATAGGCGCTCTCTTATTCTCATCCTTGCCGGAGCCCTTCATTCCAAGCTCCTCGCCGTAGTAGATAAAGGCATTTCCGGGCATCAGGAGATTAAGTCCCCAGGATAGCTTAAGTTTATCTTCAGCACCTTTTCCCGTGAAGTATCCTGCGCTCCTTGCCATGTCGTGATTCACATAGAAAGGTGCGTCAATGGCTGTCCCGGGGCCGTTTGTTTCAAGTGCCTTCTGAGTGCTAACAAGTGCCTCAGCATACCTTGAAGCCGGAGCTGTTCCCTTTGCAACACCTGCGATCACGCCCTCACTTCCCGCATAGTCAAAGTCAAAGAAGCTGTCGATTCCGCTGGCATAGTACTTGTGGTAAGTTGCAGAATTGGTCCATGCCTCTGCCACGATATAAGCATCGGGATTCTTAGCCTTTACCGTGTCATTGAGCCACGTCATGAACTCGATATTGGCAGGATCATTGCCGGTGTAGTATGAAGTCACGGCATCAAGCCTGAAACCATCCACGCCGTGATCAAGCCAAAATCCTGTGATATCAGCGATTTCTCTGCGAACCGCATCGCTGTCCAGATTAAGATCCGGCATTCCTGACCAGAAGCGGGCTTCATAGAAGTAATCCGTACCCGGAAGCGGTTCATATCCATCCTTCTTCTCGTTTGCAAAATTGTAATAAGAAAGCTTCGGACAATCTATGTAAAACGAAGTGCTATAATTTCCATCCTCAAACGTAATCCCGGGGTGATCTGCCAAAAACTCCGCTGCCTCCTTAAACCATGGATGCTCAACGGAGGAATGATTGTATACCTGATCGATTATAACGCGGATTCCTCTGTCGTGGCAGGCCTTTATAAGCTCATCAAAATCCTCTAAAGTTCCGTACTCCGGGTCAATGTCCTTATAATCGGTCACATCGTATTTGTGATATGTAGGTGATGGAGAAACGGGCATCAGCCAGATCTCATTGCAGCCAAGATCTGTGTCAGTAGCAACATCGCCGTCACTTATATAGTCCAGCTTACTCGTAAGTCCCTTCAGGTCTCCGATTCCATCCCCATCGCTATCGCAAAAGGAATACACAAAGACCTCATAGGTAGTCCTGTACTTGTCATCAATCACATTTACAGGAAGCTCATTGGCTGCCACTTCACCCGCAGCAGAGTCTAAAGCCGACTGCGCCACTTCCTGCTCCCCATTACTCTTAAATCCTATCTTTCCGCCGATCATCCCGGCAGTTACAACCGACACAGCAAGCGCCACGGTCAGTCCCAATGATACGGCTGTTTTTTTGTCAAAAGACATATCATACTCCTCCCAATCATCTAAAAGAACATCAATTGCTCAGCCCATCTTTCCAATATGCGTCAATCTCTTTTATATCATAACCGGCAAGTCTCACTCCATCATAACAGTGCTCTATTGTAAAAAGAGCTTCTGCTCCGGTTTTTGTGTCCTCACTAAATCCCTGACCCGCCCTGAAATTTCCAAGGCTGTAATAAACAAGCATATCTCCTCCGTCAGGTCTTTTTATGGTCTCTACAGGCTGCACCACGTGCGGATGAGTCCCCACTACCACATCGACACCGCCCTCTGCCATCAGCTGCGCCATATGCTTCTGATAGTCGTTTGGCTCCTTCTCATACTCCTGTCCCCAGTGGGCGAAGACAATCACAAAGTCCGCTTCATCCCTTGCACTTTTAAGGTCAGCCACAAACTCTTTTTCCTGCTCCTCTCCATGCGGAAAGCCATTCAGCAGAAAAGAAAAATCATTTTCATTCCCCTGATCGTTTATGCCGTAAGTGTAAGCAAACAGCGCAATATTTATGCCGTTTCTGGTAATAATCTTATAGGCTCTGTTATCGGAATCGTAAGCGCTGTGAAGCCCGACGCAGGTAATGTGATTTTGCTGCCAAAAACCTGTAGTCACATCTATGCCATAGAGCCCGCGGTCCATACTGTGGTTATTGGCGCATGTAGCCACGTCAAATCCTGCGTTCGCTATTGCCCTTCCGACACCTAAAGGAGTTCCAAATGACGGGTATCCTCCCACAGCTGATGCCTTGTCCACCAGCATTGTCTCAAGCTGAATGACTGCCACATCGGCATCCTGAATATCCTTCTTAAAAGGCTTATACAAAAAATCATAATTGCCGCCTGATACGCTCTCTCCGTAGAGATATATCTCCTCATGGATTATGTTATCACCAAAGCATGCAAAGCTGACAGTGTTATCCATGTTCTTGAGTCCAAAGGACTGCCAGCTCCACAGGCAGGCTTTGTCGTTAATATCCTCGGTCAGAAGGAATGCGCTGTTCCTGTCCATGACCTTCATCCTGACAACTGTTGGTCCGATATCTGAGGCGCACCATTTCTGAGTCACGCTTCCATCTTCGTTTATATCATAAATGAAGATATGCTGGCTGTATTTCTTTTCATCAGAAGTTATCCAGTAGGGTCTTGCAGGGCCGAATCTGCCTCTTTTCCACAAAAGAGCAATGAGCTCTTCATCTCCGTCTCCGTCAAGGTCGGTCGCAAATGCGTCCTGAACCCTGTGGCCCTTATCGGATTTCCAGAGCTCTTTTCCCGCTGTATCTTCAAGCTCCAGTATCTTACCTGATAGCACAAGCTTTCTTCCATCAGCCAGCTCAATTGTCTTTTCCTGCCAGGCAAAGCCTCCCGGAATATAATTCATTGCAATTAAACAGCAAAAGGCCGCCACTGCTCCAACGAGCAGTAGCAGCCAAAATATCTTTTTACCGGTTTTTGAAGTCACCGGGCCAATCATTTATCGCCTACTCTGTAACTCTGTGTCCATTCCGGCTGATCCGGTGCAGCTTCTGTTTCAACCCACTCCCAGTTGTCGTCAAGATATCCGCCCTTGAGGATCTGGCGCCACTCTGAGTCAGTCATCCTGTCTGACATAGGTGCTTCGAACTGATAGAAGCTGTATACGCTTCCGCTTCCCACATGAAGTTCTCCGTCAATAGGGAATACAACATACATTGTCTGGGCATAGCCTGTTCCGACCTCAAGAATGCTGCCGTTAGGGTCAGTTGCGATATCTGCAATCACAGGACAGGGAACGTTCTCGGGATATACTCTTTCTTCTGTATCATCGGGGTTATTTACCTCGTTCCAGAAGTGCTCAATATATCCGCCGTATTCTCTGATCCACTCATAATCATCATCAGAAAGACTCTCTGCCTTCAGCTCTTTTTCAGAAATCTCAAGGAGTCTTGTTGCTATCTCCGCAAGTCGCAGAAGGTTTTCCTCATCCCTGTCGCTGAGCATTCCAAGGCTTTCAAGTCCTTCCCTGGTGTTGTTTGCAAGGAAGATGAACCTGCTGTAGATCTTGGGTTCAGGATCAACATAGCCTCTGTCATCCGGTGGAGTATCGTATCCTCCGCCCATCTCAGCCATAACTGATTTGGAGTAGAGGATTGTGTCATGCTTGAGTTCAGCAAATGAACCTGCAAAGCACTCGAGATTTCTTTTATCCCACTCTGCGTTCTGCATGAACATCGGATAGCCCTCGCCCTTTGACTCAAACAGAGGTCTGAGGGTATTGAGCCAGCCGGCATAAAGACTGCTGTTCCAGATCTTGGGATCTGAATTGTTAAAGTGCTCTGCAGCAGTATTCATGTTCTTCTCATAATTCTCGAACTCGTAATCTCCCTGCTCTTTCAGGATTGCTGCTGCCTGCTCGGAACCAAGTGCCGCAGCTGTATCCAGAGTATCAGGTAAATATCTTCTGTCACCGTTTGCGTTTTCTTTGACTGCGCTGAAAATGAGCTTCTGCATGATTGCCGCATCTACGGTAAATCTCTGGCCCATAAAACGGAATGACGGAATAACCGGATCTTCACCTTCCATGACAGGAACAGAATTTATTGCAGGAGGATCAAGCTCTTTTGCTGCCAAAAGGACCTTTGCAAAGGCCTCATCATCAGAAGCAAGAACAGAAGCATCCGGCACTGAACCATAGCACTGCTCAATAACAGCTGAAAACTGGTCATATCCGGGGTCATCGGATGCACCGGCAAAGAAGGAAGTAACTGTGTAGATGCTCTTCCATGCCTCGTCATCACTTGCCAGAGCGCTGCTCATAAGGCACGCACTTCTGACTGTATCCTCATTATTAAGCGCCATGGGAATACGTCCGTACCACATCATAGCCTTAAAGTATTTCTCCAGTTGCTCATCGCCTTCATAATAGCCCCTTGGCTTGTACTGTGTGTAATCTTCCATAAAGCCTGTGATAGCGCAATCTTCAATAGCTTCAGCACCCTGTATCTTGGAAATCTCTGATTTAACGACATCTCCAAAGCCTGCATCATCAACAGGAGCTGCTACAGTCTCATCCTGAAGGTATGCTCCTATGTAAAAGAACTCTAAGTTCCTGAGAGCTGCGCTCTCCCACTTTGTACCCTTAAGCTCACCGTACTGGGCTGCGCTCTTTTCAAGCATCTGAGCGCTGAGCTCCTTGAGCTTGTCTGCGAGATAATCCTTCTCCGTGTTCTTCATCAGATGAGCAAAATACAGGTGATATGTGTGCATCAGTGAATCGACAGTTACAAAGTTCGGGAAAAAGAAATAACGGTTATCCTCGTAGATCTCGTAGAATTCATCGGCACCACTTGAGTTTTTAATAGCAAATCCGTTCTTTATAAGGGCATTTCTAAGAAGTGACGGATCGTTCCACTCTGATTTATACTGATCTTCAAAAAGATACGCATAATCAGGATGATAAGTTACATTTGAAAAATCAGGCGCAACCGTATACGGCTCCACACTTGGAACAAGGCTCTCATCGTAGTATATCTCCTCCTCATCTCCAAGAAGTGACGGAAGTTTGCCTACAGCTGCAGTTCCTGTTGACTCTACTGACTGTGTCTGCGCATCGGCTGCCGGAGCATCCTCACCAGCTTCCTGCGTTGCCTGATCCTGAGACTGGTCAGCGGGCTGATCCTGTGCAGTATTCCCACCCAAACTGCAGGCAGTGCACAGCATAGATACTGATAGTAAAATCGAAATAACTCTTCTTTTCATAACACACTCTCCTTTTTATCCCCAGAACCATTATAACCAAATAAGAGCTCCCCTGCAAAATGCAGGGGAGCTCCTAAAGTATTACGATCTATAAATCACCGAAAACGGTATTTACAGCACATCTTATACCTCAGCACTGTCAGGTGTATTGGCAAGTTCCTTCTTCTGAGCAAGGTACTTCTTGATTGCCTTGAACTCAAGGAATGCGATAAGTGCGATGAGAAGTGCATCTACAGCATAGAGGATCTTAACCCATGTAGGAAGTCCTGTGCTGATGTTCTTGTCATATGCTCTGCTGTTAACAACAGTGTAGAGAATATTCTTGGAAGCCTGTCTCATAGCGATAACAGATGTAGCAGAAGTCTGATCTGTTACTGTTGACTGAGGTGTCTCATAAGTTGCAAGCATGAGGTCACAGCCGTTTCTGATCATTCTGTCTGAATCCTGGTATCCGTAGCCACCGAAGTAGTCGGTCTCTGCAAGGCCTCTGAAGCCCCACTCACCACGAAGTACTGTGTTGAGAAGCTCTGAGCAAGCCTCAGCAGGAACTGTTCCGATATTGTTGAAGGCTACCATTGTTGCTGCAGGGTTAGCTTTCTTAAATGCTATCTCAAATGACTTAAGATATACTTCACGAAGTGACTGCTCGTTGAGCCATGTGCAAAGGAAGCCTGTTCTGTTGGTCTCCTGATCGTTTGTAGCAAAGTGCTTAACGTATGAGTAAACGCCGTGAGCTCTTGCTCCGTCTACTGCCTTAGCGCACATCCAGCCTGCGAGAACGCCATCCTCTGAATAGTACTCAAAGTTACGTCCGGCAAATGCACTTCTGTGTGTGTTTGTAGCAGGTGCATACCATCCGGATACATCCATCTCGTCTGCCATCTTACCGATTGAATCACCGAAAGCATAAGCAAGATCTTTGTTCCATGTGCATGCGATCATTACTGCTGCAGGGAATCCGATTGAACCCTGACCTGTGAAGTTGTTGTTGATGGAAGCAGGTCCATCACAGTCATAAGTCATGACTTTATCTATAGAATCAACTGCTGATGTCTCATAGCCGCCGAGTGCGATAAGGGTGTTCATCTCAGACACTGTAAGTTCATCAAGCAGTGAATCCCACTTTGGATCGTCATAAGAAAGGCCACGAAGCTCTGCGAGCTTAACACCGTTCTTAGCTCCTGTTGTAGGCATTACGTCTGCATCGTTGTTGTATGCAGTAGGATCATAGTTGGTTTCGTTAAAGTATGTTGCCTTATATGCATCTGACAACTCGTAAGATGCAGGTGCCTTTGTAGCTTCATCATAGTTTGCGAATCCGTCTGCTCTTGAGAGATATGTGAAGGAATCTCCCTCAGCAAATCCAAACTGGTTTGTTGCTGCGACAAAATCAGATTCACGCTTGTTTGACTCGTTGTAAACAACCTTTGAATCAACAGTTACGGTCTCACTTGCAATCTTGTTGTGAGCGTCTGTGTTGATTGAGATCTCGTAATCTCCTGCGTCGAGAACATAGCAGCCCTCGCCATATGTATCATAGGAAGCCATATCTTCCATTGCAAAAGAGATAGTTACAGTCTCTGAAGCTCCTGCCTCAAGAACACCTGTCTTCTCAAATGCGATGAGATTTGCTGCTGACTTCTCGATTCCGCCGTTTGTGTAAGGAGGATTGTAATAAACCTCAACTACATCCTTACCTGCTACACTTCCTGTATTTGTAACTGTTACATCAAATGAAACTGTCTTGCCATCAGTGGTTACAGGGCCCATCTCCTGGCTGAAGGTTGTGTATGAAAGTCCATATCCGAAAGGATATACAACTGCGCTGTCATAGTCGAAGTCCATGTTTCCTGCCTCTGCCTCAGCAAAAGCTGTCTCATAGAATCTGTATCCAACGTAGATACCTTCAACGTAATTAACAAATGTCGGATAAGACATTCCGCCCTCGGCGAACATGTTCTCAAATCCAAACTCGGACATATTTGTGTAATCAAAATCACCAAAGTTGTTGGCTGTAGGTGTTGCGTGAAGATCTGCAACAAATGTATCCGCAGTCTTTCCAGAAGGATTAACTGTACCTGCAAGGATCTCTCCAAGTCCGTCAAAACCGGTCTGACCTGTTCCGGGGCAATAGATAACTGACTTGATCTGTGAGTAATCATTTACAAAGCCAAGCTCCATGGCATTAGCTGAGTTTACGATAACGATAACCTTGCTGTAGTCTGATGTAACCTTGTCAAGAAGAGCCTTCTCTCTGTTTGAGAGCTCAAGATATGACTTATTTGCATCAAGGTCATCAGCCTGCTCTGAGTAACGTGTTCCTGTTCCTCCAAAGAAGCTGTTAGGATCGAAGTTGTAAGTATCAGCGCCATCGTAGCTTACAGGGAGATCAGCGCCCTCACCACCTGAACGTGCGATGAAGAAAATAGCTGTATCGGAATAGTCTTTTGCTGATGTAAAAAGATCACCGTACTCATCAATTGTAGGCTCCGGAATTGTCCAGTCCTGACCCATCATTCCGACTGAAGGTCTTGAATCTCTCCAGCCCTTGTAGAAATCAACAAGTTCCTGGTTGTACTCAATTCCTGCATCTGTGAGTCCCTGAAGGAAATCAACTGTAGGATATGCTGCAGAAAGAGCTCCTGAACCTGTTCCGCCGTAGATAGGATTGGTTGATGACCATCCAAATACGTTTACTTTTGTTCCTGCTGCAAGAGGAAGAGCTGCTGAATCGTTCTTAAGAAGAACAATACCCTCCTCTGCGATCTCTGTGCAGAGCTCTTTTGCCTGCTCAGATGATTCTTCTGAAATCTTTCCTCCACCCATTGCCATGTTTACCATGGAATACATTGGCACGAGTAAGATGTTGGTTACGACAAGTACCAGTGTCAAAAGAAATACAAGCCATGCCTGCTTTCTTACAAAGCCCTTTAAAGGCTTCTTGATTTTGATTGCTGCAATTGTGCAGATGATTGCTGCAACAAGTACCACACCGATGATAATCAGCTGTGGGATCATTGTATTAAGGACAGCAATGACGTCAGCAATGTTGATTTGTAACATATTCTTTTTCTCCTTCCCATAGAAAAGCATTTAGTTTTTCTTTTATCAAAAAGGGTGGTCAGCCCTTTGCGATCTTTTAATTACTCGGCATCCTTGGGTGTCTCGGGGAATATTATCTTATTGACAAAGAAGAATACTACCATGGACACTCCGCCGTTAAGTACTGTGGTTCCTATGTTGTAAACCCATGCCGGAACGAACTTTCCTGCAACTGCAACCCAAACGCAGTTTATGGAATTTACAATGCAGGTAATTACTATGAATGCCATCACATACCATGCAATCTGCTTACCGGGCTTTTCATGATTTCTGAACACGAAAAGCTTCTGGATAGGAAAGTTAATACACTCTCCGATGATCATGGCAATCATGTATGCGGTAAAATAGGCAAGTCCTCCGTGGGCCTGGTCATATCCCAGGATGTTCCACTCAAAGGTCTCTCCGAATAAAGTCACCGGAATTCCCGGCCATCCAAAACTCCTGTCACCCATAAAGGCAAATGCAGCAGGCAGGAAAGTAAGCAAAAGATACTTAAATACCGTTATGGCGTTACTTACTATCACAAACAGTCCGCCTTCTCTGACCCACTTGGCTACAGCAGGATGTTTTTCAGCAAAATCATTCCAAAATTTCATTTTCAGTCCCCTCACTTTTTCATCTTCGCTTCATAGGCTTTGTTCTTCTTACTGTTTCTGAAGTATCCGCCTATTATTGCTCCAAGGCCCTTAAAGAAGTGGCCGTTCACCAGATTGACAATTCCGTCTGCCATCTCCATGCTCACAGCACCTCCGGTCATCTTGGCCATAGCCCTGAAAGGCATGTTGTATATGAAAAGAGTGTTCAGATCCGGGATACCTTTATCGTCAGCCTTTTTCTTCATTGCAGTGAGGCGATTATATGCAAATCTTGCAAGTCCGCTCTTTGCGTAATACATCTGACACAGAGCATCATTCCTTGTAAGCTGTCCGCTCCACTTTCCATCGGGAATCGGCCTTCCGAGGAGCTTCTCAAATTCGGCATCCCCTACATTCTCGATCTTGCCGGTGTAGTAGGAAGGCATCTCTTCCTTGCTGTATGGAAGGTCAGCAGCTGTACCTTGTATCTCAACATTTGCACTGAGCCTTATATCTGCACTGCTGCTTCCAACCATTATGTTGTAGCGACCGCCTTCGATCTCCCAGGCATCAGTCCTTACGTTATAGAAACGGAAGGTCTTATCGTCAAAAGATATTGTTACCTTCTGAGCTTCACCGGCTCTTAAATAAACTTTCTTAAAGCCCTTAAGCTCTTTTGCCGGTCTGAATACCTTTCCGTCCGGAAGGGATACATAGAGCTGCGCCACTTCTGCGCCGTCCACGTTTCCTGTATTCTTAATCGAAAAAGACACTCCGCTGTCATCTGCTGTTATGTCAGAATACTCAAAGCTTGTGTAAGAAAGGCCAAATCCAAAGGGATAAAGCACCGGAACATCTGCCGTATCATAGTATCTGTAGCCCACATAAAGGCTTTCTCTGTACTCGGATGTTCTCTGCTGACTCGGATAATAGCGATAAGCAGGTGTGTCCTCATGTCTCCTTGGTATTGTCTCGGAAAGCTTACCGGAAGGATTAACCGATCCTGTAAGAATATCCAGAGTTGCACCGGCTCCCGCCTGTCCGTTTAAGTAGCAGTGAAGCAGTGCTTTGAAATAATGATGCCATGGCATCTCAATGGCAGATCCTGCGCTGATAACACCGACAAGATTTGCATTGGCCTGTCCCAGCTCCTGAAGGAGTGTTATCTGATTCTGAGGAATTCTCATATGGGTTCTGTCCATACCCTCAGATTCCGAATTTTCATTAAGTCCAAAGAAGAAAAGAACTATATCCGCTCTTGAAGCCAGATCCAGTGCTTCCTGACGGGTCTGTGCATCTTCCTCTCCGCTTCTTGAATATCCGCGGCTCATGCCCACAACCTGAAGGTCATAGCTTGAAACCAGCTCAGATACTGTCTCTACCTTAGTAGGGTTGACAAGGGATGATCCTGCTCCCTGATATCTTGGAACGAAGGCAAAATCGCCGATTATGGCAACCTTGGCCCCCTTCTTAAGAGGAAGAATGTTATCCTCATTCTTTAAAAGTATTGCACTCTCAGCTGCTGCCCTTCTGGCAATTCCGTGATGTGCATTCTTGTCGAACTGCTCTTTTCTGCCCTTTGCATTTGATGTAAGAGTCATTACAGCATCGAGAAGTTCGTCCACTCTCTCATCAACGTCCTGCTCAGAAATCTTGCCGCTCTTTACTGCATCTATCAGTTCTCTTGCTGAGTCAAGTCCGGGATTTGGCATCTCAAGGTTGGATCCTGCCGCAACTCCGAGCGCATGGTCATTACTTGCGCCCCAGTCGGTGATCACGATTCCGTCGAATCCCCACTCATCTCTGAGTATCTCTTTTAACAGATGCTTATTCTCATTGGCATAAGTGCCGTTAACTTCGTTGTAAGCTGACATTATGGTCTTGGCGCCGCCCTCTTTGACTGCGATCTCAAAACCTGTCAGATAAATCTCTCTGAGAGTTCTCTCATCAACAACAGAATTCATAGCCATTCTGCGAAGCTCCTGAGAGTTTACCGCAAAGTGCTTGGGGCATGCATATACTCCCTGGGACTGGATTCCTCTTACATAGGATGCCGCCATCTTACCTGCAAGGTACGGATCCTCTGAGAAGTATTCAAAATTTCTTCCGCAGAGAGGGCTTCTCTTTATGTTAAGTCCCGGGCCAAGCAGTACATTTACTCCAAGTGCCATGGCTTCTTCACCGAGAGTCTCACCAAGTGATTCTCCAAGGTCCTCATCCCAGCTGTTTGCTATTGTTGCAGCAGTAGGAAAGCATGTCGCAGGAAGTGACTCATTAAGTCCCAAATGATCTCCGGCTCCGGCCTGTTTTCTGATTCCGTGAGGTCCGTCCGAGCAAAAGATTGAAGGAATTCCGAGTCTTTCAAAATCTCTTGTCTCCCATTCACCTTTTCCGCTTAAAAAGGCTGCTTTTTCTTCAATTGTCATCTTTGAGATTATGTCCTGATATTTCACGTTTTCTCTCCTTTCGCTGACTTTATACTAGCACGCAAAAAAAATCGTGCCGTTTTTGTCACAAACGGTACGATTTTTGTCATGAACGGTAATTAAACTATCTTGTGTGTTTCTCCTTCTTTTCCTCGTACATGTTGTCATCCATGCGCTTCAAGAAGATATCGATCGAGTCATGAGCCGGTTCGTATATACTGTATCCCAGCGAAAGAGACAGCTTATATCTTCGCTCTTCTGTTTCATTAAACATCTTGAGTTCTTCTCTTATGCTCTCGACCATGCTCTGCATCTGCTTCTCATTGGCAGACCTCAGCATGACTATGAACTCATCTCCGGCAAATCTTATTGCCACTGCCTTGTCAGGCTTGGCAAAGGTTATGATCCTTGCAACATCAATCAGCGCCTCATCGCCATATGAATGACCGTAGGTATCGTTGATCTGTTTAAAGTAATCAACGTCTATCATGATGCCGCCCAGAGGTTTCTTGTCTCTGGTACTGCTCTCCAGCATGTAATCCAGATAAGCTCTGTTATAAAGTCCGGTAAGTTTATCCTGATATGAAAACTCGTTCTGTATGGACATATAAATGGCTGTAAGACCTACACCCATGGACACCCATATGAGTGATACACCATAAAACAGAACCTGGATCCCGCATCCCAGAATTATAGGGCTTAACATAATAAACAACGGGAAAAACCGTGGTCTTCCATATCGTTTTTCATAGGATTTAAATATCCAGATACTGAACAGAACATACCCTATATCCACAATATAATATGCATAATTGAAGGGAAGTCTGTGATATACATTATTCTCATCCAGATAAAAGATGATCGGCAGGAACATATTGACCAGCGCAATGACAACCAGCAAAATTGCAGGAATAAATGCATAAGTATATATTCTCTTAACCCTGGCCATGGATTTATACAGTTTCAGGTCCTCGTAAAGACACCAGGATGCGATAAATATCGGATTGACAACAAAGCAATAGGTGTTGGTCACAATGCCAACGATCCTCATAAAGAGCCCGGGCTTTCCGTCAACAAAAAAGGACAGGGAATCTACAATGCAGGCTATCATTGTCATAATAGTGATCATTGTAAATAATCTGAGTCCCAATTGCTTATCTGATCGCCTGATCCTGCTGCTGTACAAAAGAGCTACCAGAAGCACAAAACCCACATAGTCCTGAATGACTGTTCCGTATATACTCATGCTATTCCTCCGCGAGGTATAAGTATCTTGAGTTCAAACCAGTTCTTGTTAACATCAAAAGTGACACTTCCATGATATTTATCGACAGTATATCGTATACTCTTTAACCCAAAACCGTGACTGCTCTTATCTGCCTTAGTTGTCACCGGGTAACCATTCTTTATCTTTATCTGGTTTTCGCAATAATTGTTTATTTGTATTATAACAAAATTTTTCTTCGGAGACACAGATATGTGGATGAGTCTCTTTTCCGGATCATCAATGAGCGAAACGCTCTCTATAGCGTTATCCAGGGCATTTCCGAATATGGTACAGATATCGGCAACATGCATGAAATCAAGTATATTTCCATCCGCAACACAGGTAACTTTGATGTTATTGGCCCTGCAGCTCATCATTTTTCCGGCGATCAGTGTATCCAGAACACTATTGCCCGTCTGCAGCTCCGGACTGTAGGATTCAAGCTCCTGCTCCAGTGAGTCTATCCACTCCTGTCTCTGTTCTTCGCTCATCTCCGCACGGAGCCCTGCAATCTGATGCTTTAAGTCATGGTATTTGACGTTTATCATATCGAAGGTAGTCTGATAGTTTCTGTACTTATCATATTGGGCTTTGAGCATCGAATGGATGTTACTCAGCTCTTTTTCTGCAAGAAGCTCACAGATACGGCTCTGATATACATAGAGGATCATGATACCGGCTACATCCACCAGAGTCCTTACATAAAAGACATCCGCCGCAACACCTACAGAAAACGGTGTATTTGAAAAAATAAAACTGAGATTGCTGAAAGCGAAGACTGCTGCCGCTATAAGTATCGCTGCCAAAAGCTCATGTGTGTTTATCTCCAGCTGGAAAATACCTCTTGTTATACTCTTTTCCATATGATGAGCCCATACAAACACAAAAGCATAGACCAGGATCAGAATGAAAACCTGATTCACCATCGAATCATTGAATCTCCTGAAGAAGCATGCCAGCTGCCATTCCAAAGATGCTGCCAGTTCTGCCAGAAGAAACGCTCTTGCACAGTAATATCCGACCACATTCACCGTATCATCGCATACGATAAACATGAAAACAAACATGAAACCAACTGCCATGAGCATACATGGAATCCAGAAGAATATGGGAAGATTTGCCGTGAAAACAAGAAAAAGAGATTGCACCAAAAGTGCAACCACAGAGATTATTATAAAGCTGCTTCTCTTGACCTTGCGCTTTAAGACAAGGCAATAGGTAATGCAGGCCAGCCATTCCGCGATGGCCGTATATAGTCTGGGTATATCCTGATAATAGTTTTCCATATCATATTCCTGCCATGTAATCAGTAAGCGCTGTCATAAAGTCATTTTTTCTGGCACGGCTTATGAGGAGCTGTTTACCTGCTATGATGCAGCTACCCTTCTCAACGCCGTCCACATATTTGAGATTAACAAGATAGCCCTTGTTGCTCCTGAAGAAATGGTACGGAGCAAGCTGCTGTTCAAAATCAGAGAGCTTGGCCCTTATGGTAAACTCTCCGGCTCCTGTATAGAAATTCAGATTATGCCCCTGGCTTTCAATATAAAAGATATTGTCGATATCAAGCTTTTTAACTCCGGATGACATCTCAATGGAAATGATGTTGGAGTCCTCTTTCTTGACCCTGCCAAGAGCCCTGTCAAGCTTCTGGGAAAAGGCAAAGTAACTCACAGGCTTAAGGACATAATCGAGAGCATCCACCTGATACCCCCTTATGGCATAGCTTGTCATGTTGGTGATAAACATGATCACCACATTCTGATCAAGCTTTCTTATCTCCTCAGCCGCCGTCATTCCGTCGACAAGCTTCATCTCTATGTCCATGAGAATAATATCAAACTGACTTTTGTAGCCGTTTGTGATCTCATCTCCGTCTCTGAACCTTGTGATCTTGAAATGATTACCGCTCTCCTGCTGGTATCTGTTCACAAACTCAGTGAGCTGATCCGCATATGAATCTTCATCCTCTACAATTGCAAGGTTTATCATCTATGACTTCTCCAATCTCTCTTACGTATTATTATACACTATTTATTGTACATATGCCCTTTTGACAATTTTCCTTGCGTTCATCCGGTGCTATAATGACGTCATGAAAACACAAAACAGATTATACATCATGAATATTGATTCTCTTCAGGATCCCGGGCAGTTTGATATATGGTACCGCAGGATGCCGGATTTCAGAAAAGAAAAAATCGATGCCTTCAAACCGCAGCACTCAAAGCTATTATCCCTTGGTGCCGGAATACTTCTTGACACAGCCATGAAGGACATCGGTATCTCAAGCTATGAAGTAATGCCGGATCAGAACAAAAAGCCACGCATCAAGGGACATGGCGATATCTTTTTCAATATATCCCATTCAGGAGATGTTGTCATCCTTGGCATTTCAGACAGAGAGATTGGCGTAGACATCGAGAAGATCAAGCATTTTAAGGACAGCCTTGTAAACTATGTATTTGGCGAAGATGATCAGAATCTGGCAAAAGAGCTTATGGACAGCGAAAATGATGCGGACAAAGTCTATACAAGACTCTGGACCGTAAAAGAGAGCATCATGAAACACAGCGGAAAAGGGATAGCCATGGAGCCAAAAGGCATCTCCCTGCGCCTTGAAAACGGCAAGATAAAGGCCTCATCAGCCGTGTATGACTGTGAGGCACTGAATCTTTTACCATATGAAATCGAAAACTATCAGATAACAATTTGTTCAGAGTGCGATGAGTTTACTCTCCTGAAGCCATTTTGAGTTCTTCTTCATGTAGCTCCTGAATCTCATCTACAGCGGAAAGCATGGGTTTAACGTGCTTTCCTTTTATTTTTCTGTCAACGTAGTTCTGTGTTATCTTCATTACTGTTCCCGAAAGTGCCAGTACACCGATAAGGTTCGGAATAGCCATCATACCGTTGAAGGTATCTGAAAGATCCCATGCAAGAGTAAGGTCCATTGTAGCGCCTACCATGATGAAGATTACAAATACAAGCTGATATATCTTGGATGCCTTTGTACCAAACAGATACTCAAAAGCCTTGCTTCCGTACTGACTCCAGCCCAGTACTGTCGAGAACGCAAAGAACAGGATTGCGATGGCTATAAAAGCTGCACCGGCCTTGCCATATACTGTTGAGAAAGCCTCTGCAACAAGAGCTGTTGAAACCGCGTCAGAAACAACCTCACCTGTATCAAGATTGACCAGTCCGCTGGAAAGTACAGCAAAAGCTGTAAGGCTGCATACGATAATTGTGTCTGCAAATACCTCAAAGATTCCCCACATTCCCTGAACTACAGGTTCTCTTACATTGGATGAAGAATGGACCATAACCGATGAACCAAGACCTGCCTCGTTGGAGAATACTCCGCGCTTCATTCCCCACTGCATAGCATAGGCAACTCCGCTTCCTACAATTCCGCCGCCTACTGCTCTCATACCGAAGGCTCCCTTTATAATGGAGGCGAATACAGCACCTGCTTTATCAAAATTAAGAACAATAATTACAATTGTGCAAACTAGGTAGATCACTGCCATGAAGGGCACCAGTCTCTCAGTTACGGATGCGATTCTTTTAAGACCGCCCACAATAACAAGGCCTGCAAGTGCCATAAGAAGTGCACCGGTGAAAACGTATGGTATACCAAAAGCTGAATTCATGTTGACCGCAATAGAATTGATCTGACTCATATTGCCGATACCAAAAGATGCGATTACGCAGAAAAGGCTGAACATAACAGCAAGAAATGCTCCGATATGAGCAAAGCCTTTCTTGGAGCCAAGACCGTACTTGAGATAGTACATTGCGCCTCCGCACCATTCATTGCGCTCATTTCTGCGCCTGTAGTAAATTCCGAGAACATTCTCGGAGAAATTGGTCATCATACCAAAGAAAGAAACAATCCACATCCAGAATATCGCTCCGGGACCGCCTGCAAGAATGGCTGCTGCGACACCTGCGATATTACCGGTTCCGATAGTTGCCGCAAGAGCGGTACAAAGACTCTGGAACTGTGAAATCTGCGTATCGTCTTTGCCTGTGTGGGCTGTGACATGCTTATCCTTAAATATTCCGCCTATGGTACTCCTGACCCAGTGCTTAAAGTGAGAAATCTGGAATACTTTGGTGAGAATTGTCATTAAAATGCCGGTTCCAACCAGCAGAATCAGCATGGGAAGTCCCCATACAAAACCGTTAACAGCATTGTTGATGTTCTCAACGGAAGTTAATAAATTGCCCATATGCATCTCCTCCTAACTAAACCTCAGATATAAGAAAAAGGCGCACGAATTAATTCGATTCGAACGCCCTTGTTCCCGGTTAGTATATCATACTGCAACGCATTAAAGCAATAAAAAGTTAAATTTATTCATCAAAAAGTGGAGTTGAGAAATATCTCTCAGCCGTATCGGGAAGAACAGTCACTACCGTCTTGCCCGGTCCAAGCTTTTTAGCAAGCTTAATTGCTGCTGCCACGTTGGTTCCGCTAGATATTCCGCACATAAGGCCCTCAAGCCTTGCAAGCTTCTGGGATGTAGTTATGGCCTCATCATCGGATACAACATAGATATTGTCATAGATATTCCGGTTGAGAATATCAGGAATAATACCGTCTCCGATTCCCATCTGCATGTGAGTTCCGATATTTCCGCCTGCGAGAATGGCTGCATTCTCAGGCTCGGCAGCCCAGATCTCGATGTCAGGATATTTGTCTTTTAACACTTCACCGATACCTGTAAGGGTTCCGCCTGTACCTATACCCGAGCAAAATCCGTGGATCGGCTTTCCTGCCTGCTCAATGATCTCAACCGCAGTATGTTTTTTGTGAGCCATAGTGTTGTTTGGATTCTCAAACTGCTGTGGTACAAAGACCTTTGGATCCTCGTCGCGCATTTTAAGAGCTGCCTTTAAGCACTCATCTATACACTTTCCTATATCGCCGTCGTCATGGATCAGTACAACCTCTGCGCCGTAGTGTCTTATAAGCTTTCTGCGCTCCTCGCTGACAGAATCCGGCATGATGATAACGGTCTTATAGCCCCTTACTGCTCCTACAAGCGCAAGTCCTATTCCCTGGTTGCCGCTTGTAGGCTCGACTATAACGGTATCCTCGTGGATAAGCCCCTGTTTCTCAGCTTCTATTATCATGTTGAGCGCAGTCCTGGTCTTGATGGATCCGCCGATATTTGTCCCCTCAAACTTAACAAGTATCTCAGCACTGTCCTCACCTGTCATCCTGTTAAGGCGTATCAGCGGAGTATTCCCGACTGCCTCAAGTACATTCTCGTAAATCATGACAAAATTTCCCCATCTCTCTGATTTAAAATATATCCTCTAGTATACCAAAAATCTCCTGTTTGCAAACAAAAAAGGCTGAAAGACTAGTAAAATCTAGTTTTCAACCTTTCTGAAGTAGCAGGGGAAGCAGGATTCGAACCCGCATGAACGGTTTTGGAGACCGTGATACTAGCCATTGTATGATTCCCCTATTCCGTATCTGCGCAACAGCGCGTCAACGAAACATAGTATAGCATGCTGTACCATGTTTGTAAATAAGAAAAATTCATTCAATAGTTAGCGTATTTGCGCCTATAAAATCCTCATACGAGATATCGATATAGAAAACGCCTGCAGCGTAAGGCCCAATCTCATATTGCAGATAAACAAGCTCCAGATGATCATCATAATATTCCAGGTTTGTATTTTCAAAGCTTGCGATCTCATAAGCCATATCATAGATTGCATCAAGGTCAGGTGAAAAGAATCTGCTACGCTCATCTTCATCGCTGTTCGCCGCATATTCTCTTGTCTTTTCTGCAATAAAGGTCTTAAACTGCTCTTCATCACCTCTGAATATATCTTCGTTTTTAAGGCGTTTTCCCGTCTCAAGATCATAGACCACCTGATAATCGGTTCCATAACCATGGGCTCCACCAACAGCCATCGAGTATGTTGACATATCTACAGTAAGGAACCTGTCATTTATAACATTCATTTCCCAGACCAGGGATTCATGAGTATCAAAAAGACCTTCTTCATAATCATGCATATCACAATCATCATCACTGTAATCATAAAAATCATCAGCAGTTAAAAGCTCTTTTAAACTATTGTTGATCTCATCTGCATGCTCTGAATAACTTTCATCTATAACCGGATATTCCTCATAGCTCTTGCTTACAACCTTCCCGCATTTCGGGCACACGTAGCTCTCGGCTTCGTATTCAACAGTGCCATACGAAAGCGGTGTCACGTCTCTGACAGGACAATCTATATCGGTAAAAGACACATTTCCATCCTCATAGCTTACCCTGAGCCACTTGATCTTGTCTCCTGCTACATCAAGTACAAAAGCATTGTCTCCGCACATCTGGAAGTCGCCCTTCCTGCCAAGACCATATCCGCTTCCGGGAACGGATCTTGTTGAAAAGATCTTACTCTCCTCGCCACTTGCCATGTCATACGCATAGTAATCGTAGGTATCTATCATGTATACATCTGACTCGGTGTTATCACATGAATAAAGAATGCCGTCATTTATGCCAAGAGAGGTTTTCTGCTCCTCCCAGGGAAGTTCTTTGACTTCAAGAGTATCAGTATCAAGGCAGTAAGCCTTTTCAAAATCCCAATCCTTGGATGTTTCGTAGATGATTCCTGATCTGCTGTAGTCTGCAATCGTAACTCTTTCACCTTTAATCTGCGGAAGCGCTGTAACTGATCCATCGCTTTTTAACATAAAATATCCGCGATTTGAATCTCCGCCGTTAGGATCTTCGTCTTTTGCACTTACCAGAAGATATCCTGTTTCATCCAAAGTTCTTGCCACCGAAATGCCTTTGTTACTGCGATCCTGGGGTTTCTCTATCTTATAATCAGCGAGAATCTCAAAAAAATCTTCATTAACAGGATCATTTTCTGTATAAGTAAGATCCTCATTTATTGTAAATGAATATTCAACATCGCTATATCTTATCAGAACATTACCATTGTAATAATCTGTTGCACTCGGATAAAACTTACCGTTAAAGAAGTTAACTACCTCCTTGGTGTCACAATTATATGCATAGAACTTAACTTCATCAGCTCCGTATTCATCGTATGCGCATATCGCGATATTTTCGAAGGCTGTCACCAATCTGAGATAATATGATATTTTTATTTCATCCCCGATCGCCTTTATAATATCAGCCTTGAAAAACCCTCTCACCTTATCGCCGTTTTCATCCACGACATACATGTAATCATCGGTTATCAAGGTGTATTGTGGTTTGATATCAAGATAAGAGTCTTGTGTCGCTTCTGATTCCGGCTCATTTATATTGATGCCTGCATACTCTTTTTCTGCACTGCAACCTACAAGCACGTTTCCAATCACGAAAGCAGCCATAACAGCTGTAAAAAATCTCTTTTTCATATCCACTGATCTCCTAAATCTCACAAGTCTCGGTTTTTGATTATAACATATAAACAAAAAACAAGACCGAAGTGTTGCAACACACTTCGGTCTCAGACCGTTTCAAAAGCGGGATTTAGTTATATTAAAGGCTCTTAATGCTGTCTGTCTTGAAGATGAACTTAACGCTGCTGTCCACATCACTGCTTGAACCACCGAATGATGTGTAACTGTTGCCTGCTTCCTGGATTGCACTCATTCTGTCAGCGAAATCTGTAAGATCTCCGTCGAATGCTTCATAGAGCTTCTTGATACCCTCTTCATCAAGCTTTACAACACCGTCTAAGAGCTGCTGCATTCCGTCATCAAGTGTTGCTACGCCGTCATCAAGTTTCTTAGCACCGTCGTTAAGCTCTTTAGCGCCATCGTTGAGATCACCGGCACCCTTAAGAAGCTCCATGGCTCCATCGTTAAGCTGACCGGCACCATCCTTAAGTTCTGCAGTTCCGTCACTGAGCTTGTTTGCGCCATCGTTAAGCTTACTTGCGCCGTCATTGAGCTCTCCGCTCTTTGAAGCAAGGGTTCCTGTTCCTGAAGCAAGCTGGTTTGCACCTGCGCTGAGCTCACCAAGACCACCGTCAAGCTGTGTTACACCGCCGTATACCTGATTTGCTCCGTTTGCAAGAGCTGCTGTACCGTTCTGAAGCTCACCTGCTTTTGTCTCAACTGTTGACATAATACCTGCAAGCTCTTCAGGATCAAGGCCGATGCTGCCAAGGCTTGCCAATGTCTGATCAATTGCAGTAATAGCTGCACTTGTTGCACCAACAAGCTTCTGGTACTTGGCAACTACTCTCATTCCTGCCTTAAGGTCTTCAACGCCCTGTCTGTACTGAAGCGCTGCCTGATAATATAAATTCATTCCATCAGCTGCTGCCTGTGCCTGAGCTCCGTATTTTTCTGCTTCTGTCTTGGCTGTCTGCGCTGCTGTCAATGCCTCCTGAAGCTGTTCCTGAGTCTTCTTAAGCTCTTCCTCAAGCTTCGCAATTTTCGCTTCATCAGCTGATGAATCCCCATTTAAGTCTGTAGCAAGTGATGCACCAAGCATTGCATCTACATCACCTTCAGGTGTCAGATCAGTAACAGTAAAGGTAGTTGTACTGTAATTCTCTGTCGCAGGTGTCTCTGTTTGTACAGGTGTCTCTGTCACTACAGGAGTCTCAGTTACTACAGGAGTCTCAGTTACTACAGGTGTCTCTGTTACTACAGGTGTCTCTGTTACAACAGGTGTCTCTGTCACAACAGGTGTCTCTGTTACAACGGGTGTCTCTGTCACAACAGGTGTCTCAGAGCCATCATCCTCTGTAATGGTATCTGATGTAACTTCCTGTACCAGTTCATCGCCGTTGTCCGGAATATCGACATTTACAGTTTCAGTAGTCTCTGCAGAAGTCTGATCGGGCTGACCTGCCTGCGCAGCTTGTGCGGCAGCTGCTGCCTTGGGAGAAGGAAGTGCAGGAGTCTCCTCAGCAGATGCAGCAAGTGCCTGCTTTGCATAAAGAACCAGTTTTGTAGCATCCTCCTGAGATACAGGTGCTCCTGCCAGCTCAGCAATCGTGCTTGCTACATCCTCATCCCAACCCTGGCCTGTTGCAAGGAAGTTCTGTGTCTTTTCAAGTGCACTTCTCTTTGCAGTGAGTGCAGTAACGTTCTGATTCATTGCATCTGTCAGTCCGTTGATCCTTGCTTTATAAGCAGGAAGAAGCTCGCCCAATCCGCTTACTTCTCTGGCAAGTGTATTAGCACCGTCTGCAAGCTGGCTTGCTCCGGTCTTCAGCGCTGAAGATCCCTGTTTAGCAGTTGTTGCACCCTGTGCAAGAGCTACTGCGCCGTCATTGACCTGTGAAACACCGTTTGTATAAGCTGAAATTCCATCTTTTAATGTTGCTGTTCCGCCGGCAAGTGTGCCTGCGCCGTCACGAAGAGTTCCGGCTCCGTCATAGAGTTTGCTTGTTCCGTCCTTAAGTTCTCCGGCTCCGTCTGCAAGCTTACCTGTTCCGTCATAAAGCTTGCTTGTTCCGTCATAGAGCTTACCTGTTCCGTCCTTAAGTTCTCCTGTTCCGTCCTTAAGCTCTTTTGCTCCGTCTACAAGTTGATTTGATCCGTCATTGAGATCTCCCATATCATTTTTAAGATCCTCAATCTTATCAGATCCTGTGATATCTGTGAGACCAAAATCTGAAAGGATGTCTGAACTTGCCATTGTAATTGTCATTCCAAGCTCGAAGTCTGTAGTATCAGCAGTGATCTCGAAGCTGTTTGAAAGCTTTTCCTTGATCTCATCTGCATCCTCAAGCTCATCCCACTTATCATCAGAGATATCAAGACTCTCTTTAAGACCCGGAAGGGCAACACCCATAACCACATAGTTGCCGCCGTCAGAGATAACCTTACCGTTTGATATCTCAACGTTTGAGAACTTGTCTGAATCAAGCATCATACCGGATACCATTGCAAACGGTGTGTAAACCTCAATGTCTTTTCCATCGACATTAACTGTCTGCTTAGCGTTGTTCTCATACTCGAAACGGATTGTTACTCTTCCGCTCTTTCCTGCAAGTTCCTCAGGAGTAATCTCTTTTCCGTCAAGAGTGTATGTGATCTTCATGGTAACAGGGAGCTGTTTGTCTGTAGTTCCCTGATAGTAAATATCCGATCCTTCAGCGTCCCATGTAAGTGAGCCGTCTCCGTTGTCCTTAAATGTCTCAGTTCCCTTTACATTGACAATATCCTTAAGTTCAGTAGTATCTGATATTTCCGATGAAGCTGTGGCATTCTTGAGCCACTCGCTTACGATAACATCGTTTACAGCTCCGTTGGCATCCGCTGTTACATATACGGTTTCAACCTTTCCGGCATCTGCCTCGGATCCTGTCACAACGGAATTGCCTGTTATCTTCTCTTCGAGTTCAGCCTCTTCTGCTGTCTCTTCTACTGCTGTCTGTGTCTGTGTATCTGCTGTTGTCTGGCCACATGCTACTGTCATAACTGCCAGCATTGCTGCCATAACCACTGATAATGATTTGATTAAATTCTTTCTGATCATTGTTTTCTCCTCCTGGGAATTAAGCTACTTTATGTCTGTGGAGTAAATCTCCGATATGGTGATGTTCTTTTTCCTCTGTCTGCAGTCCGAATGTTGTTCTCATGATAAGCTTGTCAAAGAGCATGTACATAGCCGGCAGAACAAGAAGTACGGTAACCATACTGATGATGGCGCCTCTTGCCATAAGCATGCAAAGAGAACCGATCATGTCAATACTTGATATAAGTCCTACGCCGAAGGTTGCTGCAAAGAAGCTAAGCGCACTTACAATAACCGACTTCATACTTGTCGAAAGAGCTATCAGTGTAGCTTCTTTCTTGTCATGGCCGCTGCTTCTCTCATTCAGATACCTGGTTGTCATCAGGATCGCATAGTCAACTGTGGCACCAAGCTGTATGGTTCCGATAACTACTGATGAAATGAAAGGTATTGTTGTATTTGTGTAATACGGAAGTCCCATATTAACAAAGATTGCAAACTCAATAACCGCAACCAGAATAAACGGAAGCGATACGGACTTAAGTACAAATGCAATGATAAGGAATACCAGTCCGATGGATACTATATTAACTACCTGGAAGTCATGGTCTGTTATTGTTATCAGGTCCTTGGTACAAGGAGCCTCACCTACGACCATAGCCTTTGGATCATAGCTCTTTACAATCTTATCAACGCTTGCTATCTGCTCGTTGATCTCATCAGATGCAATCTTATAATCAGTTGTCAAAAGAACCATTCGCCATTCATCGCTCTCTAAATCAGATAACACATCATCAGGAATGAGCTCTCTTGGAAAAGCCGGTCCTACAATCGAATCTGCGCCGAGTACTGAAAGGATTCCGTCTGTATTCTTGAGTTCTTTTATCATCCGGTTCATTGAAGCACTGTCAAGGTTCTTATCCACCAGAAGCATATACGCGGAGTTCATTTCAAATTTCTCATCGACTTTGTTGGCTCCCTGTACGCTCTCAAGGCTGTCAGGAAGTGTCTGAGTCAGGTCGTAGTAAACTGAAGTGTGATTATTGCCGTATATCGCCGGAACAATCAGTACCAGGAATATCGCAAAGAATGCGAGATAATGCTTTGCAATAAACTTTGGCAGCTTATCAAACTCAGGCATCAAAGGCTTGTGCTTGGTCTTTTCAATAAGACCGTCAAATACAAGTACCATGCTTGGGAGAATTGTTACACATCCAACAACTCCGAAGATAACGCCCTTGGCCATTACAACACCAAGATCAAGTCCCAGTGTAAAGCTCATGAAGCAAAGAGCAACGAAACCTGCAATTGTTGTAATTGAACTTCCGATAACCGACTGGAAGGTCGCCGTTATGGCGTTTGCCATGGCTTCATTCTTATCAGATGTCTTTTCCAGTTCCTCCTGATAGCTGTGCCACAGGAAGATTGAGTAATCAAGAGTTACACCAAGCTGAAGTACTGCACTCAGTGACTGTGTGATAAAAGAAATCTCTCCTTTAAACACATTGGTTCCCATGTTGTAGACGATTGCCATTCCTATACTAAGAAGGAAGAACAACGGAATCAGATAGGAATCCATTGTCAGTGAAAGTACTATTACAGCCAGAAGAACAGCTATACCTACGTAAACCGGTGTTTCCTTCATGGCCAGATTCTTAGTATCTGTAACGATGGCACTCATACCGCTCATGAAGCACTGCTTATTAGAAATCTTTCTGATATCTTCAATGGCATCCATTGTGCAGTCCTCAGATGTTCCTGAGTCAAATACCACAAACATCATTGTGGCATCGCCACTGTTAAAGGCTTCATACACATCGCTCGGAAGCATTTCCATCGGAACGCTCAGATCCATTACCGAGTCATACCAGAGGACCTTCGCAACATGGTCCACATTTTCTATTTGGGATTTTAATTTTGCAACATCCTTCTCTTCCATTCCCTCGGCAACATACAGAACAAAAGAACCTGTTCCGAACTGATCAAGAAGAACGTCCTGTCCCTTCATAGTTTCAATATCTTTGGGAAGATAAGTAAGGATATCGTAATTTACTCTGGTGTTGAAGTAACCTACTGCTGATGGAATCAGAAGTGCTACTGCAACGATCAGGATTACATATCTCAGCTTTACAATCAGATTTGAAAGCTTATTCATAACACCAACTCCTCTTTTTAAAAAATAATTATTGACCAACAGTCACTTTCTGTATTATGGTATATCACATAAATGACCATGAGTCAATTATTTTTGACCGATAGTCATAAATTTTATTTCTTTTTAATAATTTCACTATGAAATAAAAAAACGGGCGCTTTAGCGCTATGTTATAATATGGTTTAGAAGGATGTGATTGTATGGGAAAAGCAGATTTAAACAAGAAACTAAAGATGGAAAACCTCTTAAATGCCTCTTTTGAGTTGTTCACTTCTCAGGGCATCAATAAGACTTCTATTTCCGATATTGTAAATAAGGCAGAAGTAGCCAAGGGAACATTCTATCTTTACTTTAAAGACAAATATGACATAAGGAACAGGCTTATTGCCCACAAGTCCTCCCAGCTGTTCATGCAGGCGTACGATGCACTGGAACACGCCGGTATCACGGATTTTGAGGACCGCATAATCTTCATAATGGACTACGTTCTGGATGAGCTTAACGCCAATAAAGGCCTTCTCTCCTTCATTTATAAGGATCTTTCATGGGCAGTGTTTAAAAGAGCTCTGACAAGCCCCATGACAGAATATGATATAGACTTTTCCGAAGTATACCAAAAGATGATCGAAGAATCCGGACTTGAGCTTCGTGATCCTGAAGTAATGCTTTTTATGATAATCGAACTTGTCGGATCCACCGGCTACAGCTCGATAATGTACAGTGATCCGGTTTCTCTGGATGAACTTAAACCTCATCTGGAAGAAACAGTACGAGGCATAATAAGGGCTTACACCGGCAAACCGAAAAGAAAATCCACCAAATAAAAAATCCCAGCAGGCACGAGCCTGTTGGGATTTTTAAGTTTACTGTATTCAATTATTGCATTACAAATCCACCGTTAGGTGAAATAACCTGTCCTGTTACGTAGGATGCTGTAAGGATATATCCGAGAGCTCCGGCAATATCGGATACGTCACCGATGAATCCCTCAGGAATAGTCTCAGCAAGAGCATTAAGCTCTTCCTGGTTAACGCCACGGAGCATGTCTGTCATGATCATACCGGGGGCGATGGCATTAACACGAATTCCTCTGCCTGCAAACTCAAGAGCAAGTGCTCTTGTAAGGCCGATGATACCTGACTTGGATGCGCAGTAGTCTGCCTGATTGATAACACCGGTAAGTCCTCCAACAGATGATGTATTAACGATACAGCACTGATGATGTCTGTCTGAATGGTTTACCATGTAAGGAAGAACGAGGTGTGTCATGTGCAGGAAGCTCATGAGGTTAGTGTTGATAACATTCTCGTACTGCTCTCTCGTAATGTCGATCCAGTTGCAGTTATTTGTGATACCTGCATTGTTTACAAGAGCGTCGATATTCTCGCCAAACTTGTCAACAGTTGCCTTTACAAGGGCTTCACAGTCTTCATACTTACTAACGTCTGCTCTTACTACAAGAGTATCAACCTTGTACTGCTCCTTAATCTTAGCTGCGAGATTGTCAGAAAGTGCCTTGGATGACTCACTTCTGTAGTTGATAACTACATTGTAGCCAAGCTCACCGAGCTTGAGAGCCATAGCCTCACCAATACCTCTTGAACCACCTGTGATAATTGCTGTTTTTGCCATTTTTTGCATACCCTCCTTTTCTATCTTGTAGAGAGAAATATATTCTCTCTTATGGCCTCCTGATCGTCCGGATATTTCTCCAGATATGACTGCATCATAGTCTGGGCTACCCCAAAATCTCCGCTGTATTCATAGGCTGTAATCTCATTAAGCATCAGTGCCTGATTAAGGTTCTTGTCATCGAGCGCAAGCCCCGCCTCAAAGGATGTCACTGCAGATTCATAATCCCCTTGCTTTATCTGACACATCCCCAGCTGATTGTAAACAAGAGCACTGTCAGGCTCTTCACTCAAATAATTCCTGTAAACACTGATTGCATAGTTATAGTCACCCTGCTTCTCTCCGGTCTGTCCCAGAAGGATAACAACAGGCTCTTTTACCTGGTTTCTCTCATTGTTGGCAGCTTCCAGATAACTCTGTGCCTCACCGTTGTTACCAAGGTAAAAAGAGATCTGTCCCTTCTCAAAATTGGACATAAACTCCCTGCCGTTGTCGATGGCAGTCTGAAGAATGGCTGTAGCCTCATCTGTATAGCCATACTCATCCAGGGCTTTGTATATCATTATGATCATTGAATAATCACGGGAATTGAGCGCTATGGCCTTGGTAAAGTCAGAGTATCCGGCATCGTGATTGCCTGATGCCAGCTCGGCTGTCCCCCTGAGGTAATATGCGTTACTGTCATTGCTTCTAAGAGCAAGAATGGCATCATATACCTCTTTAGCCTTATTATACTCCTTCGTATTAAGATATGCTTCTGCCAGATAATAGTTGGTGTCAAAATCCATGTCATCAACTATTCCCTCATCGGAAGCAAGAGAAGCCAGAAGGTTCTCAATGGCCTCCTCATACTCTCCTCTGTTCAGGTGAGCAATGCCTCTTCCCCTGTAAATAAGGCATTTGTCCTCTCCGCCTTCCTCAGCCGCATTAAAGCTGTCAAGAGCACTCTGATACTCGTGGCTCTCGATATAGCTAAATCCCGAGTCAATATTGTGTCTGCCGTTTAAGCTCCCACAGCCGGTAAGAAAGACTGCTGTAAGCAAAAGACCAGCAACAAAACTTTTATTCATCGTGTTCCCCCATACTTTCGATGATATACGGATTTCTCCACTGCGTTCTCGAAATCCTATATCATCTGAGGTATGCAACAACCTCTACCTCGCAGAGAACGTTTCTTGGAAGCTGTTTAACTGCAACACAGCTTCTTGCGGGCTTACCTGTAAAGTATTTCTCATAAACAGCATTGAATGCTGCAAAATCGCTCATCTCAGCAAGGAAGCATGTTGTCTTTACAACGTGCTCATAGTCTGTGCCTGCTGCATGGAGGATCTCACCAATATTTCTGCATACTCTGTCGGCCTGATCCGCAATAGTTGTAGTATCTATCTCGCCATCCTCAGGATTGATAGGAATCTGTCCTGATGCATAGAGGAAATCCCCTGCCTTGATTGCCTGTGAATAAGGTCCGATAGCCTGTGGTGCCTTGTCTGTTGAAATGTATTCCATGATTATTCCTCCTTGTATATGTTTTATGCGCTGGGATCCTCAAGTGCTCTGCTCATCGAAAACCGCAGTAACATAGAATCCTCTGGCGTTTTCTTCTACTTTGGTAACTACGCCCTCCCTCGCCAGCATTCTCTCACGGAACGGGAAATTGCCCGACATTGCAAGAGATGGATCGATGGTGTAGTAATAATTACTGGGCAGAACACCCTCAGTGACCTTCACATGGTCTCCCTCTTTTAACAGTCCGGGTCGTTCCATTTTAAAAGTCATCTCTCTAGCCATTTTATCACCTCACTATAGCATTATGAAGTAAAAACTCATGCCATCTTTCATAAGATGATGCTTTTAGATGAACATCATCGAAAGAAAGCCCTGCTTCCAGGTTTCCGTTCTCATCATCCACAGCTTCGTTCATATCGATATAAAAGATGGTCTTATTGTCAGCAAGCTCTGCAATTGCTGCATTTCTTGCATTGATCTTCTCGTTGTTGAAATTCTTGTCTGCATCACTCTTGTGCGCTGTTACATGCATGATGCCCTGAATGTAGATGATCGCATCCGGTTGGAGCTCTCTTATCTTGCCTATGACTTCAGCATAAGCAGCTTTAAAATACTCACTGTCTCCGGTTCCTATTTCATTAAGGCCAAGCATGATATAGACCTTGCCAAACTGATTCCTGGTAAGAGCCTCTTCCAGACTGATCTTGCCCTCATCTGTCTTGATGTACTCCTTCTTGAACACATCGAAGATGGTCAGAGATATCTTGGCATAAAAGGTAGCACGTGTATCAAGGGGTTCACAGTATTCGGAAAGTCCTACCGTTCTGGAATCGCCTATAAACACAGCATCTGTGAAATAATCGTCATCAACCTCGGTAAACTCATAGGTTATATCCTCTGAGTTCCCCGAAACGCTGTTTCCCGACAGGCTGTCTCCCGACACATCATTGCCCGAAATATAAACTGCCTCTTCAGGCTCAGACTGGATATCCTGTGCCTGCTGTTCTGTCGTAACCTCCTCCTGCTGTGAAGGGGACTCCGGCGCCTCATCAGTCTGAACATCCTGCGGTAAAAGAGCTTCCTGCTGAATATCACTCCATGGATACACCTCATCAATTGCGCCCTTGAAGGCCAGTGCCAAAAGCGGTATATCTCCGGATTCATATTTATCAGCATATCCGGCATAAACCGTGTCCTTGAATATCAAAGACACTATCGATAATGCAATTGTAATGACCACAATCCCCACAAGGATCGGACATTTCTTAAGAATCTTCACTAATTTGCCTTTCAATCAGAATCTAAAATACAAGAACGGATTGCCTGCTGCTCCTGCCAGGCTGTAAATACATGTCCAGAACAGTATTATCCATGCGATATTGAATAGTACCCTGTTTCTGCGATTAACCCAGAAATCATAAACTCTTGGGATCAGCAGAATAAGTGATGGAAGCAGTACACTCCAGTAAATACCGATATTTTTCAAAAAATCTCCCCGGTTTACAGAGATACCACCGCCTGCAAACGGGAAAAGCCTGGAAAAATAGCATCCAAGCATATCAAAATCAGAAATAGCAAAAACAACCCAGGTAAGCGGAATGATAACAAGTACATTTACCTTACCGACAAACTTCGAAACAGGAGTCGGAAGCTTTTTGAGTACAAAAAGTCTCTCACATATGATAATAAAGCCCAGAACCAGACCCCATATTATAAAGTTCGGGGTTATTCCGTGCCAGAAGCCCGTGATAAGCCATACCACCAGAAGATTTATGACAGTCCTAAGCTGCCCCTTCCTGCTTCCGCCAAGAGGGATGTAAATATAATCCTTAAACCATGATCCGAGCGTGGCATGCCATCTTCTGTAGAATTCGGATATGCTTCCGCTGCCGTAGGGATGATCAAAGTTTGTAATAAAAGGAAATCCGATCATGACACCTATACCTGAAGCCATAAGGGAATATCCCCAGAAATCCAGGTAGAGTTCAAGCGAATAGGTAACGGCGCCAAGCCATGCAAGGGGTGTGGATATACTCTCATATCCGATAGTTCCTATATCTCTCCACAGCATAGCAAGATGGTCTGCAAGAAGCACCTTCATTGCAAGACCTGCCACAAAGAAACGAAGTCCATCCTCAATTGACTCCGCAATCTGTCCCGGAGATGTTTTTTCCCTGAGCATCGGGTTCTCCAGATATCTGTCAAACCTCATAATAGGGCCGGAAACCACCTGTGGAAACATGGTGAAATAAGCCGCAACATCTACGAATGATGCGTCTTGCTCGAATTTGCCCCTATAAACGTCCATCTGATAGCTGATCATTTTGAAGATGTAGAAACTGATGCCAATAGGCAAAAGAGAACTGTCCACATACTGACCAAGGATCTTGAATTCTATAAGCATTCCCGCGTCAATGGCGAGAATAAAGAAAAGCATTGATTTACTCTTTTCACCGGATTGTGCCTTGGCAAAAAGAAAGTTAACAATTACCGCCGCCAGCAAGGCAGGGAACATCCTTAGATCTCCCACCGCATAAAACAAAAGACTCCCAAAAAGAAGAGTCCATGTTCTAAATCTAACCGGTGTAAGATAAAAAGCTACCAAAAATACTGGCAAAAATCTGAATATAAAGTTAAGGTCAGAAAAATTAACCATTTGAGTTATTTATCTCCGCAAGCTTAGTTTCAGCCGCTGCAGCGCTCTTTGTACCCGGGAATTCCGTGATCACTGCATCAAAAATCTCTTTGGCCTTGTCGGTATCGCCACTGTCGTTGTAAGCATTTCCCAGATAATACAGTGTATTTACATTGGTACTGTCATACTGGTAAGCCTTTGAGAGATTGGTTATTGCAGTCTCAAAGTCTTCATTTTTGTATGCCTCATAGCCTGTGTTGTAATAGGACTTAGCAAGCTGAGGTCCGACCTGGGTCATCAGAGAATCGTAAAGTGAAGTAAACTCTGCAGACACATCGCCCTTAATAACATCCAGGTCGATATTTGCAAGAGCTTCTGCCATACCCTCATAGTTCTGAGAGTCTTCCATGTAGATGTTAACGGCTTTCATAAGCGAGTTCATGGCTGCAGATGTAGAATCAACGCCTTCATACTCGGTAACAGTTGCACCAAGGGCATCGATTTCTTCCTTGAGGGAAGCTATCTGCTGTTCATAAGCAACAATCTGTGCAGACTTAGAGTCTGACTCCTCACTGATCTGAGCAATCTTTTCCTGATTCTTGGAGTTTATGCTCTGGATACGCTGAGGAAGTATAAGAAAGCTTGCTACGGCCACACCAAGCACTATACCCAGAAGAATACCCCAGATGGAGTTGCTTCTGGCAATGGCAGACTTCTTGACGGGCTGAATGATCATCTCATTGCCGCTGTTGTATCTGATTACTTCATCATTTTCAGAAGAAGCCACATCGGATACAAGCTTACCGCTCTCACCCGGAAGCAGCATTGAATCTGCCTCTTTGAGGTAACGCTTTGCAAGAAGATTGCCTGTATCAAGCTTAAGAGCCTTCTGAGATTCAATCTTGGCTCTGTCAAAGTTGCCGTTCTTAAGATACAAAAGGGCAAGCAAAAGATGCGCTTTGATAAATCCGGGATTTAATGAAAGCACCTTCTTGAGCTGAATGACTGCCAGATCAAGACTGTCCTGGTGGCAGTAATTGAGCGCTATATTGAATTTCTTGATGGTCTGATTGATATTATCAAATTGTCCGGGATTACTTCTGACCATGTCCATGTAACCATCGGCCAGATTATCCTCAGGTTGAAGGTTCTTGCTGATTACCCACTCAGAGAGAGCAGGTACTGCCTCACCGGTCTCATAATAAACAAGACCCAGAAGATTCCTTGCATCAATGTTGTATTTATTGAGCTTAAGGCTCTGGTGAAGTGCCTCCACAGCTCCTGTCATATCCCTTACTGTGGCCTTCTCAAGCCCTTCGTTGTAATATCTGTTAGACAAACTTTCGAGCTTTTTCTTGGTGGTTGCCATTTTTATTTAGACCTCTTTGCTGTTTCGGATTCTACCTTTGCTTCCTTGAGAAGTTTCACTATAACATCTGACATATCGTCGATGTCCTGGTTGTAGATTATCTCCTCAGCATCCTCAATCTCAAGGCTGGGTCTGAACTTTTTAAGCTCTTCTTCAAAATTTAGCATTACATTTTCCTCTTATATTGTCATCAAATGACTGACTTGATCTGCCCTGCCAGGTACAATGAACCTGCGGCAAATACATAGTCTCCGGATTTTCTCATAGCAATTACATCTGTTACAGCATCCCTCACATTGCTGTAATACTTGATGGGCAGGCCGATTATGCCAAGCTCATCCTTGCTGTCCTCAAAGGCTATCTTGAGATCTGATGTTGATACAGTCCTGTCTGTCTCAAGCGTTGCCACATATATGGAATCGAAAATCCCTCTCTTCAGGATCTGATATATTATGTCCTTGTACTGCTTGTCACCTACAATGCCAAACAGAAGCATCTTACGGCCATCGCAGCCGATATCCTCCACACTGTCAAGGAAAGCCTCTATACCGTCAAGGTTATGGGCTCCGTCCACATAAACTCCGGGGCGCATCTCTTCCATCCTGCAATCCCACTTGGACGTAAGAAGTCCCTCCCTGATATCAAGCTCGGAGATGTTTGCTCCCTTATCCCTCAGAACTTCCAGACAAGTAACGGCAACAGCCGCATTCTGAGCCTGATATTTAGCCTCTGTGGAGAGTTTTAAATCAGCATATTTATCATAAAGGGAATTATATGAAAAAGCAATGTATTTGTTACCGCTCTCATCCCTTACAGACTCTATGTTTTCGATGCTTTTGGGCTCTACGGCAATAGCTCTTGAGTCAAGTTCAAGTGCCCTCTTTTTGATCACTTCACTGCTCTCATGTCTTTTGTCAAAAAAGACTACAGGCACTCCCTTTTTGATGATTCCTGCCTTCTCAGCCGCAATCTCCTCAATGGTTGTACCCAGATACTGCATGTGATCATATCCGATCTCAGTAATGGCAGTGAGAATAGGAGCTGCCACAGCATTAGTGGCATCGAGCCTTCCTCCGAGCCCCGTCTCAAGGATCAGATAATCCACAGGATAAACATCATAGAGAATAACTGCCATGAAGAAAAGAAATTCAAAATATGTGGGGAAATATCCTTCCTTGCCATATTCCATAACTCTTTTCAAGGTCTCAATAAAGACCTCTGCAAAGACTCCTTCGGATATCGGTTTGCCGTCAATTGAAAATCTCTCATTTACTTCCACCAGGTGCGGTGAAGTAAACATTCCAACGGTATAATCCGCCTTGGTCAGAACCGAAGAGATGTAATTACATACAGAGCCCTTACCGTTGGTTCCGGCCACATGGATTATGTTGATATTATCCTGAGGATTTCCCAAAAAGCTCAGGAAATCCTTGGTATCTTCGATGGTGTGCTTATCACTGAAGCTCGGAATCTGATTTAAGAAGCCATCACATTCTGAAATTTTTATCTTGGCACCATTTTCAGCCCTCTCAAGGAGCTCATTAACCTGCGCCAGTAGTAAATCGTCCATAATCAATCTGCTTGCCTTTGGGTCACTTTGACAGCTGAGCAAGCCTTTCTGTTATCTGATCGTAAGTCTGCTGATATTTCTGCTGTTTTTCTTTCTCTTCAGCAATCTTCTCGGCAGGAGCTTTGGAGAGGAACTTCTCATTGCTTAGCATGTTCTGGGATCTCTTAAGCTCTCCCTCAAGTTTCTTCTGTTCCTTGGTCAGACGCTCAATCTCTGCAGAAATATCTACAAGATCTGAGAAAGGAATATATACAGTAGCATCTGCAATAACTACAGATACAGCATCATCAGCAATTCCGTCCTTGCCTGTCTGGCAAACAGACTCTGAAGCATAAGCAAGTGCCTCAAAGAAGAGCTTACCTGTTGTAAAGATATCAAGAACTTCCTTGTTGTCACTTACAACAAATACCTTGGCCTTACGTGAAGGAGCTACGTTCATCTGTGTACGAACGTTACGGATTCCGCGAACAGCTTCCTTGATGGTCTCAATTGCCTTCTCATCAGCGGCAAAGTTCCACTCATCCTTGTAAACAGGCCAGTCGGAGATCATGATTGACTCCTCTTCATCCTGAATAGTACAGAAAATCTCCTCTGTAACGAAAGGCATGTAAGGATGAAGGAGTTTAAGCGCATTTATAAGCACTGTCTGGAGTGTCCAGAGTGCAGCTTCATGAGAAACCGCATTGTCTGAGTTGTACAGACGAGGCTTAACCATCTCAATGTACCAGTCACAGAACTCATCCCAGATAAAGTCATATACCTTCTGAACAGCAATACCGAGCTCAAACTTCTCCATGTTCTCGGTAACTTCCTTGATGGTGTTGTTTAGCTTGGAGAGGATCCAGTGATCAACAGGCTCAAGACCTGCAGGCATCGGCTGGTGAATAGCTGAAGGTGCATCCTCTGCCATGTTCATCATGATAAATCTTGAAGCATTCCATACCTTGTTGGCAAAGTTACGGCTGTTCTCTACTCTCTCGTTGTAGAAACGCATATCATTACCCGGCGCATTGCCTGTAACGATAGTAAGACGAAGTGCGTCAGCACCGTAATTATCGATAACTTCAAGAGGATCAATACCGTTTCCAAGAGATTTACTCATCTTTCTGCCCTGAGAATCTCTGATAAGACCGTGGAAAAGAACTGTCTTGAACGGATAGGTTCCCATATGCTCGTAACTTGAGAAGATCATTCTGATAACCCAGAAGAAGATAATGTCATAACCGGTTACGAGAACATCTGTAGGGAAGAAGTATTTAAGGTCCTCTGTCTCATGAGGCCATCCGAGTGTCTCAAAAGGCCAAAGAGCTGATGAAAACCATGTATCCAGTGTATCAGGATCCTGAGTAAAGTGCTCATGTCCGCACTTAGGACATACCTTAGGAGCCTCTTTTGAAACAACAACTTCTCCGCACTTATCACAGTAATATGCGGGAATTCTGTGTCCCCACCAGAGCTGTCTGGAAATACACCAGTCTCTGATATTGTCAGTCCAGTTGTAATAGATCTTGTCCATTCTCGGAGGGATAAGCTTGATCTCGCCCTCCTTAACTGCCTTAACTGCAGGCTTAATAAGCTCATCCATCTTAACGAACCACTGTGCCTTGATCATAGGCTCTACTGTGGTGTGGCAACGGTCATGAGTACCAACATTGTGAGAATAGTCCTCAATCTTAACAAGAAGTCCCATCTCATCAAGCTCTTTTACAATGGCATCCCTGCACTCATAGCGGTCCATGCCCTCAAACTTGCCACCGTTGGCATTGATGGTAGCATCATCGTTAAGGACATTGATCTCGGGAAGGTTGTGGCGTTTGCCAACCTCAAAGTCGTTAGGGTCGTGAGCAGGGGTGATCTTAACTACACCTGTTCCGAACTCCATATCTACATAGCTGTCCTCTACTATAGGAAGCTCTCTGTTAACTATAGGAAGAAGAACTTTCTTGCCTTTGAAATCCTTGTATCTGTCATCCTCAGGATTAACAGCAACTGCTGTATCACCAAGCATTGTCTCAGGTCTTGTTGTTGCAAACTCGATAAACTTAGTTGTTGATACGGAGCCGTCATCCTCGATAAGAGGATACTTGATATGCCAAAGATGACCTGCCTGCTCCTCATACTCAACTTCTGCATCAGAAATAGAAGTCTTACATATAGGACACCAGTTTACAATCCTGCTTCCTTTATATATGTAGCCTTTCTCATGCATCTTGACGAATACCTCTGTAACAGCTTCGTTACAGCCTTCGTCCATTGTGAACCTCTCTCTGTCCCAGTCACAGGAAGATCCGAGCTTTTTGAGCTGGGAAACGATGGTTCCGCCGTACTCTTTTTTCCACTCCCAAGCCTTCTCAAGGAATTTCTCACGGCCAAGCTCTCTCTTATCGATTCCCTGCTTCTTGAGTTCATCTGTAATCCTGACCTCAGTAGCAATGCTGGCGTGGTCTGTTCCGGGCTGCCAAAGTGCATTAAAGCCCTGCATTCTCTTCCATCTTATAAGGATATCCTGAAGAGTCTGGTCAAAAGCATGACCCATGTGGAGCTTACCTGTGATGTTTGGCGGTGGAATTACAATAGTAAAAGGCTTTTTGGTCTTATCAACCTCAGCATGGAAATATTTCTTTTCTTCCCATTTGTGATAGAGTCTGTCCTCTATATCCCTGGGATTATAGGTTTTTTCGAGTTCTTTCTTCATTATATTCTCCTCATTTATAGTAAAAAATAATAATAATCAGCTATGCTTGGCTTCGTCAAGAGACTTTTGTGAAATAATGGCCTGATGAAGCAGCACCACTTCACCCTTCTTGTGTTCCTTGACGTCATACAAAGCGTTGTCAGCAGCGTACATGTAATCCCAAAGCTTATTGGTCTCGCTCGGTACCGAGTTCCTTATGCCCTGGGAGATGGTGACGACAGGTCCGCTCGGGAAGCGCCTGTTGTCAAACTTAAGAGATGCCACCTGATCACGCAGTGACGTAGCGCATTCCATTATCTCCTCATCTGACATATTCTCATATACAAGAACAAATTCATCGCCTCCGTACCTGAAAGCGTGAACGCTCTGCCTTACGTTGCACAGGTTTGCGATGACCTCTGATATCTTTTTAAGACAAAGATCACCCAGCTGATGGCCATAGGTATCATTGTATATCTTGAAGTTGTCCACGTCCAGAATTTCCACTGCAAGTGAATAACGTCCCTCGTATGCGTCCTCAAATGCCTTGTCAGCATACTTATTAAGGCCGTATCTGTTGCCAAGTCCTGTAAGAGGATCCGTTTCAGCCTGTTTTATCAGCATGATGTTTTCTTTTTCTATAGAAGAAAGCCTGTTCCTTATATTCATAAAGAACTTATAGTTGGCAATACTCTCTTTTTCCTGCTCCAGAGAAGCATTGTAATAGTCCAAAAGAGCCTGATTCTTCTCTTTGGTTTCTCCCATCTTGTCATAAAACTCAATTCTAAGCTTGGCATGTCCCTTGACAAGATTTGGGATATTTAGGTCATTAAGGCTCCTCTCGGCATTCTTGATGATCCTCTTGACCTCACCGTATCTGCCCACTTTCATAAAGAATCTGCAGACCACATAGATATCCTCCATGCTGTCCAGGGCAAACTTATTATTCTGAAGCTGATAAGAAAGCATATCAGCATATTTCTCATAAAGATCCATCTCTCCGAGATAGTAATATCCGCGCATCTTGATATCAAGTACCGGAAGATCCCGGAACAGCTCAAGATTCACACCTTCTGCCTGCTCCAGTTGTTCAATTCCCTGAAGACATTTCTCTACCGATTCCTTCTTATCGAGAATGATGTAGCAATCTGCCTGGAAACAATAGCAGTAAAGGAGATTCCTGAAATAGAGACTTTCCTTCTTATTCTTGCGAATATCCCTGTAGGCTGAACGGATATACCCAAGAGACTGTTTGATCTCTCCGTTATCATAGTATATCTGACCGATGTTGAATTTAAGGAACCCGGGAATACTGCTGTTCTTATCAATATTCTCGCAATATCCAAGTCCGCTCAGGAAGAAATCAAGCGCAAGCTCGGGATTGCCATGATTGAGCGCATCAATTCCAAGGAGATTATAGCATCTTGCCAGATGCTCGTTGTCTCCGCAGCTCTGAAGATATTCGATTGCCTTAAGAAGATTGGTATTGAACTTACGATAGTCTGTACTTATAAGATAGTAGGCATCAGCCAGATAATAATAGCTGTAGCCCAAAAGATTCGTATCGTCTATTTCCTTAGCACGTTTGAGAAGCTTGTTACATGCACCTATAAAGCCTGTTGACATCTTGGCTCTCTCAGAAAGCATCTCTTTATTAAGAAGAACTACATCCTGACCATAGTCATGAATCTTCATATAAGCTCCTCCCCTCTTTCAACAATATTAGAATTTATTTTACAACAACATCGTGGCACTATCAAGAATGTTGTTAACATTGGCAAAACACAGATGGATACTGGGTTTCAAGCATTTTTATGACGTCGGTGTCACTAATTTTCTTGGTTTACATAAATATATTGACCATTCTAGTCATATGAGGTTTTTCCACCCTTACTTCCCGGTTTTTTATCAGCCGATTTAGAATGCCTATTTATGCGGTATTTTGAAAACAGTTTTTCGAATAATCCCCAATTTCCACAGAGTTATCCACATGACACCCGTGTCATTTTCCTATGTCTTTTGTATCATTTATCTGATAATTCGATGTTTTTTGTATTGATTATGCACAATTTGCTTCGTTTTTAAGTTTACATAAGTTTATTGAAAGCAATTTTATGTAAACCTTTTTCGCGATTTTTTATGATTTTTCTCTGTTTTGGCCCTCTAAATCGTCATTAAAGCCGCTCCAGAAGCGGGATATCTCATTATTGACCGAATCGGACAATACTGTTTTATACCCCCTCCATTCTCTTGGGAACAATGCCCTGTAAGTAGCCTGTAAAAACCTGTCATCAAGAAGGGCAACCACACCAATATCCTCACTGGTTCTGATTACTCTTCCTGCTGCCTGAAGTACCTTATTCATCCCCGGATATTTGTATGCGTAGTCAAAGCCGTCAAGACCTCTTTTTTCAAAATAATTCCTTATTACTTCTCTTTCATTGCACACCATGGGAATACCGGTCCCAACAACTATAACACCTATAAGGCTGTCATACTTAAGGTCGATTCCCTCACTGAAGATTCCGCCCATGACACAAAAACCGAGAACATTCTTGTCCTCAACAACCTCCATGTCCATATGGATGATCTGCGAAAGATCAAGATTATTGCCCTCAGAAAACCTGCCAAGGAAATCCTCTCTGGCTTCCTCGGTCATATAGCTCTTTTGCACAAGGATCTCCGTTGTATCGGGATCATAGAAATTATCCTCATAAACGCTGCTGACTTCCTCAAGGAACTGGTGTGACGGGAAGAAAATAAGATAATTACCGCTTCTTGCGCTCACAACACTATGTATGTAATGCGCAACTTTATAATACATATCGTCATTTCTCCTGGAATATCTGCTTGTCACATCGGAGCCTATAAATATCCCCAGTCTGGCAGGATCGAATATAGATTTGGCATAAATCTCAAAATCCTTGTCATCTCCTCCCAATAGGCTCTTATAGTATTGAATCGGAAGCAGCGTTGCAGAGAAGAGTATTGAAGATACTCCCCTGCTCATGCAGGCCGAAAGGTTTCTGGATGGGTCTACACACGCAAGTCTGAGCAGGAAGCTGCCGTCCTCGGCATATTCTCCGTACATCACATAGTGATCATCCAAAAGGTCATATATTGTCAAAAATCTTGATATTTCAAAATAGAACTGGAGTATCTCATCCCTGAAAGGTCCTTCGGAGTGGTCTTCAAGGTACTCGCTTATGATTGCGGAGAGCCTGTCCAGAGGCTGGATAAATCTCTCAATAGAGTTATAGACCACCATCTCATCGCACTCTCTCTTAAGCTCAAGAAGCGCATTGTTGCACTTGCCAAGAGCTGTGACTATGCGGGGATGAAAGTCTTTTATAGTTCTCTTGAGATCTAAAAAGCTCTCTTTCCTGAGGACAGCACTGTACATCTCTCTGCCCCTCTCAAGGAGATTATGGGTCTCATCAACCAGAAAGACGTAGTCATGCCTTATGCCATCGGCAAAAAAACGTCTCAGATATACAAAAGGATCAAAGACATAGTTGTAGTCGCAGATCACACCATCACTCCAAAGGCTCATATCAAGCGACATCTCAAAAGGACATACCTCATGCTTCCTGGCGTAGCTTACAATGGTATCCCTGTCAAAATTGTCTTCATGGGTAAGCATATCGAATATGGCATCGTTGATGCGGTCATAATGTCCCTTAGCATAGGGACAGGCCACCGGATTACAGTTTCTCGTTGCCTCATCAACAAAGCAGATCTTGTCCCTGGCTGTTATGGTAACAGTCTTAAACCTCAGGTTCTGCGCAGAACGCATGATTCCAAAGGCCTCCTCTGCCACAGTCCTGGTTATGGTCTTGGCAGTAAGGTAAAAGATCTTGGACACCTTGCCCTCTCCCATGGCCTTAACAGTAGGAAACACAGTGGATATCGTCTTACCTGTACCTGTAGGAGCTTCCAGGAACAGCTTCTTCTTATGGACTATTGTCCTGTAGACAGCGGCTGCGAGGTCTTTCTGACCATCTCTGTAGGCAAATGGGAAATTCACTGACTTTATTGATAAGGTCCTCTCAAGAGCCCAATCGCACTCAAAATCTGCCCACTTTTTGTATTTCTCTATAAGATCTTCAAACCACCCGGTTATCTCTGAGTAAGTAAACGTAGAGTCAAAGAACTTCTTCTCTTCAGTATCCATGTTGCAGTAAGTCATCCGCACATCGATTTCCGGGTATTGGCGTTCATAGAGATACATGGCTGCATAGCACTTGGCCTGCGCAAGATGCACAGGTACAGGTTCTTTCATCTTGGCCAGTTCTCTGTAAGTTCCTTTAATCTCATCGATCATCGGCGCATAGCGCTCAGTAGGGAGAAAAGAGCTCTGGCCGATTTCCAGGCTGCTGAGAGGCTCATCCATATATCTGTCCAGTATTCCGTCTGCGCGGCCTTCAATGATAAGGTTATACTTATCAAAACTCTTTTCATAAGAAAGAGATACCTCGGCGTGGTAGTCAGGCCCCATACTCTTCTGGATCATACGGTGTATCCTGCCGCCTTCCTGCATGGCATCGGGACTTGCCTGGTGTATTCTGTTGTCTATGTCTCCGGACCTTAAGATAAACTCCACAAGCCCTCTGACTGATACTCTTATATCCATAAAAAAGCTCCCTACGGTATTCACTCAAAGATTATACCATAGAGAGCCTCCTCCTATTTTCCTATTTAACTAAGCATCAATTATCAAACTGCCATTGCGTTAAGAAATGTCTCGAAATTCTTGTTGTATCCTCTGTACTCTACTGTAAGAGGCTGTGTAAGATCAAGACCAAAAACACCAAGGATTGACTTCGCATCAACAACATATCTGTTGTAGTAAATGTCTACATCGAAATCACACTTTGTTGCAGCATCTACAAAATCCTTGACCTGAGCAGGTTTAAGCATGATGTGCTTTTTAATCATTTCTCCTAACATAATAATCACTCCTTACTACCATAAAACAAAAAATCAGTTGCGAAATCGTTTTCGCTTTCGAACTTTCACATATGATAAATTTTTTCAAACGGTTTGTAAATAGGAGTCTGTGACGAATCTGTGAATTGTTTTTGAAAAAATTGTTTGACATTTTTATGTCAATATATATCATTTGAATCCCCCCTCCCTAACTGATAGAAGAAAACAATTTTTTCTTGCAATATTGCGCTAAAAGTTATTAAATTGTAGGAAGAAATTAAAATATAAAGAGGAATAATAAGATGGAAAACCTTAAGATCCCAAAGAACTACAAATCAGCTCTTGATCTTCACGACACACAGGTTGGAATCAAGACCGTCAAAGACTTTTTCCAGGGGATGCTTGCAACAAGGCTCAATCTTCTGCGTGTAACCGCTCCCTTGTTTGTAACTCCCGAGTCAGGACTTAATGATAACCTCAACGGTGTTGAGCGTCCTGTAGCTTTTGACATTCTCAATGAAAACGAGCGTCCGGCTGAAATCGTACACTCTCTTGCAAAGTGGAAGAGATATGCCCTTAAGAAATACGGATTTAACGTAGGCGAGGGCCTTTACACAGATATGAACGCCGTAAGACGAGATGAGATTCCTGATAATATCCACTCAATCTTCGTGGATCAGTGGGACTGGGAAAAGGTTATAAATAAAGAGGACAGAAATATCGATTTCCTCAAGGAAACCGTAAGAAACGTATACAAGGTTCTCAGAAAAACCGAGAAATTCCTGTCCATTCAGTACGATTATATCGAAGAGATTCTGCCTGAGGAGATCTTCTTTATCACAACCCAGGAGCTTGAGGATATGTTCCCCGACAATACTCCCAAGGAGCGTGAATACTTCATTTCCAAGGCTAAGGGTGCTGTCTGCATAATGCAGATCGGTGACGAGCTCGCTTCAGGCGATAAGCATGACGGAAGAGCTCCCGACTACGACGATTGGGAACTCAATGCCGATATCATCGTATACTACCCTGTTCTTGACATCGCACTTGAGCTTTCAAGTATGGGAATCAGGGTTGATGAGGAATCACTTAAGGCCCAGCTTGAGAAGGCAGGATGCACTGAGAGAGCCGAGCTTCCTTTCCAGAAGGCTATTCTCAACAAGGAACTGCCATATACAATCGGAGGCGGAATCGGTCAGTCAAGAATCTGCATGTTCTTCCTCAGAAAAGCTCATATCGGAGAGGTTCAGTGCTCTATCTGGCCTGAAGATATGGTAGAAGAAGCTACCAAGAACGGAATACAGATACTGTAAAAAAATAGCCCGACACTGACAAAGTGCCGGGCTTTTCGTTTATCTTATACTGTCTGTGCCTGCTTTACTACGCTTTTCTCAAGAGCCTCATTCTTGATCCTGTTGAGTGCTGTGCGAACTGCCGGGATCAGAAGAACTACAACAGTCAGAAACGCTTCTGCTCCAAGATAGCTTCCGTTGTATGCTGCTGAATATCCAAGAGGTGACATTCCCTCAGGAGTATAATCCGCAAAGAATACTACACCGGAAAGCACTGCAAATATGAATCTTCCGAGAACTCCTGCAACATAACCCTTGAACATGCCATATTTGGTGTTGTGGAAAAATCCGGCAACGCCAAGAGCTGTGAAAGCAAGTACGTAGTCGCAAAGCATCTGCGGAACACTGATGATATACGGATCTACGATCATTTGAAGAAGGCCGTAAGCAAATGCAGCTGAAAGACTTACTCTCGGGCCGTACAGGTATCCGATATATGTCACAAAGAACATGCTGAATACTGTTACCGATCCGCCCATAGGAAGCTTAAAAAGCTTAACGTTTGAAAGAACGAATGCAAGAGCAAGGCAAAGAGCTGAAACTGTGAGCTGCTTAACGCTGAGCCTTCCCTTTCCGTCTGCATTGATAAAGTAGCTTATAGCAAGGAATGCAATTACTGCAAGAACAACAACAAAGATATAACCGCCCTTTGTGATGTTGTAAGATGTGTAGCCGTCCTCGACTACCTTTTCAAGAAATAAACTCATAAAAAAATCCTCCCTTTATATGACCGTTAAAATGGGAGGGTTCCTGACCTTGATATTCCATAATCAACAAAAGCACAGTATAATGTACCCTGATGAATAAGAGATATCGTTGCTTCCCTACGCCGGTATTATCCGGGTCAGGTAGTAAGGGTTAGTCGTGCGTGGCACGTACAATCTCAGCATAGCTCCCCTAGCGGTTTATTTTTATTTCACATCAATTAAACTATTCTGCATTTGGATTGTCAATAGATTTTGGAGGAAACATGCACAAATATCAATTTCTTTTATTTGACCTGGACGGAACTGTTACGGATTCCGGTCCCGGAATCATGAATGCCGCTCGCAGAGCGCTACTTCGATATAATATCGAAGAAGCAGACACAGAGCGGCTTCGGCTCTTTGTGGGACCTCCTCTCGATAAGAGTTTTATGGAAAGATACGGCTTTTCAGAGGAAGATGCCTGGAAGGCAATCGGGTACTTCAGAGAGTACTACAACGACAAAGGAGTTTTCGAGAACAGTGTATATCCCGGAATGGAAGAACTGCTCTCAGATCTTAGAGGCAAAGGTTATACCGTAGCTATTGCATCCAGCAAACCACAGGTCATGATCCACAAGGTACTCGATCACTTTGATATCGCCAAATACTTTGATGTCATCGTGGGATGTGAGCTCGACGGCACACGATCCACCAAGTCCGAGGTTGTTCAGGAAGTACTCTCTCAGCTTACTGACTTGGCCCGGGAACAGGGTCTTTTCACCGGTGAAGACGAGTTGCAGGAAAGAGCCACAGAACTTGTAAAACAACACGCAATAATGATCGGCGACAGATGCTACGATGCTGAAGGAGCACATGCGCTGGGACTTCCCTGTATAGGCATTCTCTATGGCTACGGAAGCCGCGATGAGATGGAACAGGCCAAGGCTGACTACATACTTGAAACTGTAAAAGATCTGGAGAATTTCTTTGAATAATGCTTTTGACTTAAAACAAATCAAAATACATGCCCTGTGGGCTCTTATCGGCGCTCTGTCAGCTCTTTTGCTGACATTTATTTTCAATGAGTCGGGACTTACACAGCTTGAATCCTTTCAGAGCTCCGAAAGCAGTATGTATCTGATCTCCGACTCCATAGCCATACTGATCATGGTGTACTGCTTTGCAACGCCTCTGGTTGAAGAGATTATCTTCAGGTACTTTATTTTCAACTTCCTGAACAGGCACATAAAAAGAGCTGCCGTCACAATTGTGGTAACAGCAGCCCTGTTTGGCATTTATCATATTCATCCCGTTCAGGCCATATACGGCTTCCTGATGGGGCTTATCATTACATACAGCTATTACAGGCACAGAGTCCTTAGCGTACCGTTTATAGTGCATCTGGCGGCCAATGCCGTGGCACTGGCGTATACCATGCTCAGTCCAGTTTTATGACACTTTCAAGGGTAAAGGAGTAGATATATACTTCCTTTACCTTTTTTCCTGTGGCAGCTTCCAGCGCTCTCTTGTAGAGTTCCAACTGGACAGCATATCTGTCGACCAGTGTCTTATCATCTCTTACCTTGTCAGTCTTGTAGTCCAGAAGGACTATCTCACCATCTTCCAGAAACCAGGCATCCACAATTCCCTGAACAAGGACCATCTCCTCTTTGGGAAATCCCGGATCAAGCTCTCCGGCGGAAACTCCCATCATAAAGGGCTTTTCACGCATCAGTTCGTCCCTTCCGAAAGCATCTGCCATACGCCTTCCAAGATCAGTCAAAAGATAAGTTCTGATGTCCTCAGGTCTTACAACCTCCCTGTACTCATCAGGGATACGCCCGTCCTCAGCGGCCTTATTGATCCAGGCTGAAAGGTTATCCACCGATACATCTGCAAAAGCGTCACCATCAAGCAATTCCATCACCCTGTGATATGCGCTTCCTCTCTCCGCTCCGGTAAGAGGTCCCTGATCCTGTGCATAGTCGGCTGACACAGTTCCAAACTCACCCTCATCCACCATAGCTTTTTTCTTGAGCTCGGATACTGTGGTCTTGGTGAAAAGACCTTTCAGATCCGCGTGAGGGTACTTAGCAAAGAACTTGGCTTTCAATCTCTCAAGCAGATCCTCGTCAATATTACCGCCCATCTCAAGCTCTTCTCTTCGCATTGTAGCCTTAAAGGCACCTGACCTTATTCCGTCAAGAAGATCTTTATCTCCGACAGAGCTTATCTTAAGAGCCGGAGCTGATGTGGCATCTGCCAGAAGAGCATCATATTCTCCACGTGGGAGTTCATACTTATCAATAAGCTCTCCCATAGCAGGATGAAGCATTAACGAGGGAAGCAGCATGGAAAGATAGTTGGCAGCGCTCACCCTCTTTGAGTACGGAAGGACATCTCCGACATTTCCCAGCTGTGAAAGTTCTTTTAACTGGCTATTCAGCGCCCCTGCCATATCTTTGACGCAGGAAGTAATTATCAGCTTCTCCTTGGCTCTTGTAAGAGCAACATACAGAACCCTTATCTCCTCACCCAGATTATCAGTGCCTATCTTGCCTGCTATGATCTGGCGTTTTAAGGTGTCGTATTTGACGCGAAGATCAGTATTTATGCTCTTTACACCTATGCCAAGATCCATGTCGATGATAAGATCACCTCTGGTATCTCTTTTGTCAAAGTCCTTGCTGAGGCCTGCCACAAACACTACCGGGAACTCCAGGCCTTTACTCTTGTGTATACTCATGATGCGCACCACATCCGAGTTCTCGTCTATTGTTCCTGCTTCGCCGTAATCCACCTGAACAACCTTAATATGCTCAATGTAGCGGACGAAGTGGAAAAGACCTCTAAAGCTGGTCTTCTCGAAATCGGCAGCCTTGCGAAGCAGCATCTCCACGTTGGCCTTCCTCTGATTGCCGCCGGGCATCGCTGTAACTACAGCCTCATAATCTGTTCTGTCTATGATGGTCTGCAAAAGCTCATGAACAGGAGTGTAGGTTGACATGCTCCTGTACTCTTCAAGCATCGCCACAAAATCTCTGACCTTGGCTGAGAGCATCTCTTCCAGCTGCAGATCACTTATAAGGCCGTCATAAAGACAATCCCTTCCGGAAAGCTCTTCGTTTTTATTTATTGCAATGCGGATAAGGGCAAGCTCCTCATCTGAGAATCCGCCCACGGAAGAATGCATGACAGCAGTCAACGGCACATCCTGCCTGGGATTGTCGATCACAGTCAGAAAATCCAGCAAAATAGCAACTTCCGATGCATCCAGATAACCGCTCTTTGATTCGATATATGTGGGAATCCCCTGTCCCTCAAGGACATCCTTAAATATCTCATCCCAGCCGGAGGGCGCTCTTAGAAGGATTACTATGTCCTTGAACATGAGCTCAGGGTTTTCCTCCCTGAGGCTGTTTATCCTCTCAGCTATCAGAAGGGCCTCTTTTTCCTTGTCGGACATATCTCTGATGCCCTCATCATCCGTTATATCTTCATCAAGTGTGTCTGCACCATCGACAAAGAGTACCTCCGGTGTGACATCAAAAGCCGGCTCTTCAAAATCTCTTCCGGAGACCAGCATTGCATCGGTATCATACTCAACTCCGCCGAGGTCGTCTCCCATGATCCGTTTAAAGATGTAATTGGTTATCTCAAGGACTTCTCTCCTGCTTCTGAAGTTCCTGTGAAGATCTATTCGTCTGTCAGGTGCCTTCTCATCCCTGTCATAACTGTGGAACTTCTCCATAAAGATTTCAGGTCTTGCAAGTCTGAACTTATAAATGCTCTGCTTGACATCTCCAACCATGAATCTCTCTGAAATATCGGCTGTTTCCCCGGATATAGCCTTAAGTATCATCTCCTGGACATTGTTGGAGTCCTGATACTCATCAATAAGAACCTCCTTGTAATAATCCCTGTATTCCAGGGCCACCTGAGTGGGCTCTTTGGTATCGGGATCCACAAGTATCTGAAGTGCATAGTGCTCCATATCGGAGAAATCAATGATCTGCTTCTGTTTCTTAAGTTCATCAAATCTTGATTTAAATTCCAGTGTAAGTCTGCAAAGTTCTCTGACTGCGCGGTCACAAAGCTCCATATTGGCTATGACGGCCTCTGAAGGAAGAGCAAAGTACTTCTTGATCAGATCTGCGATTTTATCCTTAACATCACCCCTCAGATTTTTGGCAGTTTCTCTCTTATCCGCATTAACTGAAGGGTCCCTTTTTGTCGAAAGTCTGTCGAAGGTAATCGCGCGAAGTCCGTCAAACAGGGCATCGTAGGTATTATATCGCAAAGCCGCATCAATACTGTCTTTTTCACTTTCCAGGAGGTCTCCGTACATATATGGCCCGTCGGGTTCAAGACTCATCCTGTATGCTCTGTCCATTCCGACTGAGCACTCCCTAAGGACACTTATGGCATGATCCACGCACTCCCTGACCCATGGTAGTTCATCAAACGGAGTATCTGACGGTGCGTAATCCAACGCGCGCTCTCTTATCCATTCCTCCGGCCATGGCATACTGTCGGAAAACTTAAAGAGATCATTAATAAATTCGATAGACCTGTCATCTCTGCTGCCTTGATTGAAATAATCCATGAAGAATAAGAAATCACTGTCCTCCACAGATTTCGCCGCTTCATATTCCTCTTCTATAAGCTCCTTGATCACTTCTTCCTGAATGAGTCTGAGCTCTCCCTCGTCTCCCACTCTGAAGGATGGATCAAGACCTATAGAATTGAAATTGTTCCTGATAACATACTGACAAAACGCGTCAATTGTTGTGATCTGAGCATTGTGGATCAGTGTCTCCTGTCTCTGAAGATGAGCATTATCCGGATCCTGAATAAGCTTATCCTGTATAGCCTCTGTTATCTTCTCTTTCATCTGGGCAGCTGCTGCCTTGGTGAAAGTAACAACCAGAAGATGATCCACATCAAGTCCTGCGCAGACCATCCTGATAATGCGCTCGACAAGGACAGCCGTCTTACCTGATCCGGCTGCTGCAGATACCAGTATATTGCAGTCTCTGGCATCAATGACTGCCTGTTGTTCTTTTGTAAATTCTACTCCCATATTTTAATTTCCATTCATAATCCGCATTTTTGCTTCATCTGCGGAAATATCCAGCTTTCTCTTTTTATATCCGCTTATTCTCTCGTCAAATCCGCATATGTGCTTATAGTCACAGTATGTACAGGCATTCATCTTGCCGTCTTCGTACGGATTGACTGAAATATCCCCATTCAGGATATTCCGTCCGAACTCCCTGACCTTCTTGTTAACAAAGCTTGATATTGCCTCATACTCCTCGGGCTTTGCCGTCTGTGATCTTGCAGAAGGTGTCCCGTCCTTTTTGATTTCAACAGGAATGATGTCTGATCTTCCGCTAAAACCTGCGTCAAGCTTCCTGATCACATCCATATTTTCATTAACCAGTCCGGTCATTTTAAGTTGTGAAATTATCTCTTTATTGATATCATCTGTTACCGTATCCGCATTTCCTTCAATCATGGGGTCTTCCACATGATAGTAGAGAATTGCTGCCGGAATTATCTCCTTATCGCTGTGCTTTTTCTTTTCACATGCAACGGCAACATTCATATACATCACAAGCTGAAGCTGAAGACCGTAATACAGATATGCCAGATTAAATCTGTGCTCACTGGACTTGAAGTCCATTACCTTGACATATATCCGATCCTCTTCAGAGCATAGATCAACTCGGTCAATCTTACCTTTAAGTTTCATCTTCTCTGTTATGTTTTTCTTTTCATCCTCTGAGAGAGCCACATTGATCTCATCAAGGTCCCCTGCCTCCTGAAAACTCATTTCCACATAGGCAGGATTGAAAGAGCTGGTTGAAATCTGGTATTTCAGAGTGTCTACGGTTCTTGTAAGTATTCTTTTTATGCGTTCTATCATGTGCTGATTCTGTGCACTGCTTCTCAAAATAGTGTCACCGTACGCATCAGCGCATTCTGTTAAAGCTCGATTTAATATTTCATCAGATTTTTCCTTGGAGAGATCTCTCCAATCAATACCTTTTGTTATTATTTCTCCGGTATACTTCTCAAGCACCTGATGGAACACGTTTCCAAGGTCTGATGCATCAAAATTATATTCCTCTCTCTCATTGAGTGAGAGGCCATACTTGATAAAATGCGCGTAGGCACAGCTTGCATACCGCTCAAGCCTGCTGACGCTGTTCTCCAGTGTTGCTCCGTAAAGTGCAAGAGCAACCGCTTTGGCAATCGGAACAGATTCATAATGCACGAAAGCTGCCTCAGTAAGTCTCTTAACAAGCTCATTGTCATCGCTTTCAGCGAGGACCTTTTTAAGGGTGAACATTTCTGTCTCTTCCTGCTCAGAGAGCCTTCCTCCCGCATACTCTCTTACAAGATCGGAATATGCTTCCATTCCGTCTTCAAGACTCACCATCTGAGGTTCAAATCCGCTTTCCATGGGTCTTTCAACTTCAAGCCCCTCAAACATCTGTCTGAGCTTGGGAATAAGATACGCACACCTTAGACTCTTACCGTCATTGCCCAGTTCAGCATATGACAAAAACAGTTTGTCCGTAGGTTTTGTAAGATTCATGTACAGATAGAGCCTCTGTATATACATCTGCTGTCTGGGAGATGGTGCAAACTCAATATCCGTGCCTAGGTCCTGCAAAAACTGCCTGTCAATATCCGACAGAATGCCTCCGCTTCCGGCAGATGAAGGAATACTACCGTCATTAACACCAACGAAGAACAGGACTCTGACCTCTTTAAGTCTCGTCCTCTCTATATCACCCACAATTATCCTGTCGACGTCCTGTGGTATCGTACCGACAGAAATCTCGCCAAAGCCCGCACTCAGTACATCCCTGTACTCAGCCATATCAAGCTTCTCATCACCAATAAGACCATTCATCTGATTCAGAAGTTCCATTACTCTTGTATATATCTGATCGTATTCTCTGGCCTTTTTAAGGTCTCCCTTCGATTCGAACATCTGAGTATAGGCTTCAAGTTTTTCTTTTGAATTTGCAGCCTCTATGACGCAAATAAGGGCATCCGTGATCTCCTTTACAGATCCTCCCTTTGCATCAAAGAGCGGTTTAAGATCCGAACTGATCTGCGCTCTCATAGCATCCAGCTTCTCAAGCAGCTGCTGTTCTTTTTCCTCTATTTCCTGCTTCCTTGAGGTAAACTTCCTTGGCATTCTGCGCAGAAATCTGTCTTCCCACTGTTTTCGGCCACTTATTCCCAAAGCTCTCACATAGTTCTCAAGCAGGTCCGTATCACCCGGATCAAACCCTGTCATTCCGCTTCTCATGTAGTGGAAGACATCCTCATACCTGTATCCCGAGATCACAATATTAAGAGCACTTGTTATGTATTCAATAAACGGATTGAGCATAAGAGAAACATTCTGATCCACATATACGGGGATACCAAACTTATTCGCCGCTCTGGTGATCATATCTCCGTAAGTATCAAGAGATCCGCATACAAGCGCAATATCCCTGTATGCATAGCCCTCATCCCTTACCAGATTTGCAATCTTGATCATGGTCTGGCGAATTTCTTCGGCAGGCGTAGTCGTACGATATATGAATATTGAATTGTTATCTCCGGTAAACTTCTCAGGGTTATATCGGAAAAGAGCTTTCTCCAGAAATGCCAGTGGCTCATTGTCTTTGAGCCTGGCAACAGGCTCTTCTGTGTAAAACACATCCCCAAGATCGCCTTTTCCCGCCATCTCACTGTGTCTTAGCTTCCTATATGTCTCAAAATCAGGTACATTGGATCCGTTTTCCTTCTGAACTTCAAACTCCAGCTTCTCAAGGTCTCTTACCGTCTTCTTGCTGAGCATAAAAAGCTCCTGCTCCTGGAAAGCATCTGCGTAAGGATCCTCATCAGGGCTGATGGTCACAGAGAACACGACTTCTCTGCAAAGTGACAAAAGCTCTTTGATAACCCTGTACTGGATTGGTGTAAAGCCTGTAAATCCGTCAAAAACAATAACGCTGTCTCTGATGAGCGCTGACTCCGGAAGTGCTTTGCACAAAATATCCAGAGTTTCCTCTGTGGTGATGAATTTTCCCTCTATGTATTCAAGGAACTTGCCATAGAGAAGTCTAAGATCCCCTAGCTTGGCTCTGAGCGCGCCCTTCTTAGAGCTCTTTTCCTCGAGAAGACAAAGGTCCTTGTCTTCAATCCCGTACATCATGAACTCAGAAATTGTGGACTTAACCTCATCCAGATATCCGGGTTTGTGCATATTCCTGCCTATAATCGGGAGTTCATACCCAAGCATATCCGAAACATGCCTGAGCACCAGGCTCTTACCCACATCATCAAGCACAGAAAAAGAGCCATGGCCTGTCTCCTCAAATACTCTGTGGGAGAGTCTGCCAAAGCTCAGTACATCTATGTTCATGATAGCCCTCTTAGGATGCAGTCTGACTACATCCTTCTGAGTCTGCATCGTGAACTGATCCGGCACTATGATAAGAAAATCAGTGCCCGGCTCCTCTATGCTTCTCTTTATTATTTCCCTGTATAATCCGGTGCTCTTACCTGCTCCGGATGCCCCAAAACAAAACCTTAACATATTATTCTCATCCAATCATTTCCATACATCATCCTTGATCTCATCCGCATATCTGCAGAGGGAAATAAACTTCCATCTGCCATTATAATAAAACGGAAGTATCATGTACATCTGCATTCTTCCGTCATCCCCCGGTGTAGCAGACCGATAATAATCAACAACATATTCATTTTCTGTATCCTTTATCCTGTCACGGACTGTAGTAATATCATAGAATTTTTTGAAACGTTCCTTGTCCTCAGGATAAATATAATATTCAGAATATAACCTGACAGCCTCTTTGGAATCTCTTGTAATGTCAGAAACAGACTTCTGATCTGCATTGAGGAAGATATTGTCAACAGTGCCGTCCTCATCAAAAAGATCAACTCTGAAATATTGATTAAAGACATGCGCCATGGCAACGCGCAAACTCTCTGCAGTGTCATTTTCCTCATGAATCGAATTATTCCTGGATACAACTGCAAAGGCTTTGCGACCACCGCCTTCACCTAAAAATCTTATCTTATGATTAACCGCATTGCCGTTTGTGACTATATCAGAAACAGACCTGTGGTCAGGGCTGTCTGCTGCACGCTTCAATGACACTGTAAATTCCATAACGTCGGGATGATTCGTAGTTCCGTACACGCTGTTGGATTCCGACAGTGAAGCATAGCCCAATGTACTGAGGTAATCGAGATAAGCCCTGTTTGCAAAAATACATTGTGCTATTTCATCCTGAAGCTCAATAATAGCAAGAGGCAGGTTATTAAATACCTCAAAGCTCTTGTCTCTAAGTGGCGTATTTCCAAGGAAATTGACCTCTCCGATCCTGTCATAGTAGGGTGCAAGAGAGAAGTCCTCACATACACCAGAACTGCAGTCCACCGCTCTGTCAAAATCATCTACAGGCATTGGCTTGCCAAAAAGGTAACCCTGAAGCTTCTCACAGCCTATCCTGCGAAGGAACTCATACTGCTCCTTGGTTTCAACACCCTCAGCCAGAGTGTGGATACCAAGTTCCTTGGCCATATTTACTATCATTGCCAGGATAACCTGCGTCTTTTTATTGGTATCGAAGGTACGCAGAAAATCCATATCAATCTTGAGCACATCTATATCAAAGTTCTTAAGGTTGTTTAAAGAACTGTAGCCTGAGCCAAAGTCGTCCATCCAGACCTCATATCCTGCATCTCTGAACTTCCTGATCTGCTGATCAAGGAAGTCCGCACCGAAAGAAAGGGCACTCTCTGTGACCTCAACATGAATAAGATCAACCGGTATGTCATATTTGTCCCTGCACTTGTCAATCTCTACCATGATGTCACACAGCTCAAAATCAAGCTGTGAAAGGTTTACCGAGACCGGTTCAACCGCGTATCCGCTATCGATATCATCCCTCAGGTCCTTACATACCATTTCAATGATGCACAGATCAAGCTTATGTATCAGATGAACCTCTTCCAAAACCTCAATAAAGATAAGGGGCGAGATTATTCCCATAACAGGGTCCTGCCATCTGGCAAGGGCTTCATACCCGCATACCTTGCCGGTTAATGCTCTGACTTCCTTCTGGTAATAAACCTTGAAATACCTGTTCTCAAATGCATTCTCGAAGTTGTCAATAACGTATTGTCTCAGCTCATTCTTCTTGCTAAGCGCTTCATCATAGAAGTTTATGCTCTTGTCATATACCCTTATGATATCATCGCAGGCAGTCTTAGCCCTGTCGATCATGATAACAGGATCTGCCTCATCTCCCGCTTCCTGATATATTCCGGCCTTGATATGAAGGCGAAGCCCCTTGTCATGCTTTGTTGAAGCTTCCGAGAGCATGGTAAGCCTGTCCGTTATCTCTTTTTCATCCAGGGAATTTGCAAGAATAATAAACTGATCACCTGCCGTTCTGGCAATCAGTTCCTCAGGGAAAAGACCTTTTATCTCCCCTGCAAGGCCTCTTAAGAATTCATTGCCTCCAACAAATCCATATCTCTGGTTGAAGGCCTTAAAATTCATCACATTCAGATAGATGATAACCGAGCTGCTATCTGCAGCACTTTTATCGTGGCTCTGCAAATGGCTTAAGATTCCATTCAGATTATAGAGCCCTGTTAGCTCATCAATATTATCGTAATTATCCATTGATTACCTTCGGCTTGTGTATAAAGTTTATTATTCAATTATAGCACGTTTCTGAACTAAATATCATTTATTGCGATTATATCTCCTTACCTTGTTAATGTGTCTCTCAAAATCTCCGCTGTCAATAAGGCTGGCAATGACTAGCTGATCCAGAGTGGGAACAGGACACTCATAGAAGCCTGTCTTGTCGGAAAACTCACAGATGAGGTTCTCCGGAAGCACCATATATGCGCACCTTGCATAGCTTCCAATGGTCCTGGTAAAGGTGTTGACATAGATAACCCTCCCCTCTTCGTCCAAAGAGAATATGGTCTCCTCAGGCTTACGGCTTGGAGTAAACTCTGATTCAAAGTCATCTTCTATGATATATCCGCCATTCTTCCTGCTCCATTTAAGGTATTCTCTCTTCTTGGAAGCAGACGCGGTAACACCACTGGGAAAGCTCCTGTAGGGAGTTATGTGAAGTATCTTCACATTGCTGTTCCAGAGCTCATCGCTCTCAATTCCGTCGTTGCCCAGCTTCAGCATTTTGAGACTTGCACCTCCGGCAGCGTAAACCCGGGCAATCTTCTGATACGACGGACTCTCTATTCCGTAATCCACGTCCCTTCCGAAAGTCTGGACTATAAGCCCGTACAGGTACTCAGCCCCCGCTCCTACCACTATCTGATCCGGCGTAACATCAAGCCTTCTTGACCTGATGAGGTACTCTGCAATGGCGCTTCTAAGCTCAAACAGGCCATTCTGGGGTGACTTCTGCATAATATAGTCATCAAAGTCACTGAGTACCTTCCTTACTGTTTTAGCATAAATTGAGTACGATAAACCGGGCTCATTCTTTTTATTTTGATTATCAGCCGGTTTTTCCCTGAATCTGGCAGCGTAGCCTTCACTGTTTTTCAGGCGCTTGATCCTGTTTCCGGCTGTTATAAAGCTCTTTTCCGCCCCAACGTATATATCGCTGTCGTCAAAAGACACAAAGTATCCACTCTTCTGTCTGGGCACAATATACCCTTCCTCCGCAAGTAGTTCATATGCATGTTCTATTGTAATCACGCTCATATCCATGGCTTCTGCCATTACACGCTTGGAAGGCAGCTTTGTTCCAACCGGATATCTGCCTCCGATTATGTCCTTTCTGACCTGTTCATATACCGTTAAATATCTCTTTTCACTTTGCATCTTCACCTCAATAAAATCTGGTCATATAAAATATTTTGTTTTTGATATTTTTAATATTATCAGTTTGATGATATATTGATTTAAGTTTGTTAGTCAAGACAGAAAATAAGGCTACTATCAAGGAGGAGAACATTATGGAGAAAACAGTTTTAAACAAGGTAACGCTCAAAGAGGTGAATAAGGTCAGATGGCTCACTGTAACCGCCATATTTATGGCTCTTAACATCGCAATGTCAAGTTTTGGCATCACTGTTCCGGGAGGACATCTATACCTATGTGACCTAATCATATGCACAGCATCACTCCTGCTTGACCCACTTGCAGCGTTTATTGTAGGCGGTATCGGATCATTTTTGGGGGACATGATCTTTTACCCGCTTCCGATGTTTGTTTCACTTGTAGTACACGGTCTTCAGGCAGCCACCATTTCCTACATGGCTCATAAGGGAAAAGAGAGTATTTCCAAATCCCTTGTTGCCACTCTTGTTGGTGCTGTTATAATGGTAGTTGGGTATACGCTGGGTAAGACATTTGTCTACAGCACATTCGAATATGCCATGATAAAGCTCCCTTATGAGATTGCTCAGGCTCTTATCGGTGTTGTGGGCTCTCTCCTTCTGTGCTACAAAGCGGGACTTATCAAGATCTTTAAAAAGATGGAACTCAGCTGACCCAAGAACATGATTAAAGGCAGGCGATTTCAATGAATTATTCAGAAGTAAAGGCTCAGGCAAATCAGGCAATAACAGAGATTTTAGAGAGTGCAAAGCTTAGGGAAGGTTCTATTTTCGTAATAGGCTGTTCTTCCAGCGAGATTCTCGGAGATCAGATCGGAACAGCTACAAACCTCGATTCAGCAAATGCAGTATATGACGGTATCATCCCCGTGCTCAAGCAGAGAGGCATATTTGCAGCCGCCCAATGCTGTGAGCATTTAAACAGAGCTCTTGTGGTAGAAAGAGCCTGTATGGACAAATACGGATTTGAGCAGGTAAATGCAATACCGCAGCCCAATCACGCCGGCGGAGCCTTTGGAACCGTATGCTATGAGAGATTCGACGATCCTGTACTTGTAGAAGATATCGGTGGCAGAGCCGATGCAGGAATAGATATAGGGGGAACCATGATAGGAATGCACATGCACGCCGTTGCGGTTCCCATGAGAATATCACTTCGCAAGATCGGCGAAGCACCTATAACATGTGCCCGTCACAGGCCCAAATATGTCGGCGGACAAAGAGCTATCTACGATCAGAGTCTCATCTAAATAATAAAAAAATAAGGCCCCATCGGAATCTCTCCGATGAGGCCTTAATTATTACCTTTATCCGGTTATTATAAATATCAGTGGTGGAAAAGACGAAGACCTGTAAATGCCATAACCATATCATGGCTGTTGGCAGCTTCGATTACATTGTCATCCCTTACTGATCCGCCGGGCTGAGCAACATACTTAACGCCGCTTCTGAATGCTCTCTCAATGTTATCTCCGAACGGGAAGAAAGCATCTGAACCAAGAGCAACATCAGTGTTCTTATCAAGCCAAGCTCTCTTTTCAGCCTGGGTAAATACAGGCGGCTGCTCCTTAAAGATGTTCTGCCACTTGCCGTCTGCAAGAACGTCCATGTAATCCTCGCCGATATAAAGGTCGATGGCATTATCTCTGTCAGGACGCTTTATTGTATCAAGGAAAGGAAGATTCAGAACCTGAGGTGCCTGACGAAGGAACCAGTTGTCTGCCTTGTTTCCTGCAAGTCTTGTGCAGTGGATCCTGGACTGCTGTCCTGCTCCGATACCGATGGCAGCTCCGCCCTTTACATAGCAAACTGAGTTTGACTGTGTGTACTTAAGAGTGATAAGTGCAATCTTGAGGTCGATGAGAGCTGCCTCAGGAAGGTCCTTGTTGTCTGTAACGATGTTCTCAAACATATCGTCATTGATTTCGATGAAGTTGTGTCCCTGCTCGAAAGTGATACCGAAAACCTGCTTCTTCTCTATAGCCTCGGGAACGTATGAAGGGTCAACCTTGATAACTGCGTAGTTTCCGCCCTTCTTAGCCTTTAAGATTTCAAGAGCCTCATCTGTATAGCCGGGAGCAATGATACCGTCTGAAACTTCTCTTTTAACAAGACGGGCTGTATCTGCATCGCACTCGTCTGAAAGAGAGATGAAATCACCAAAGGATGACATTCTGTCAGCTCCACGGGCTCTTGCGTAAGCATTTGCCAGAGGGCTGAGCTCGCCAAGATCCTCTACCCAGTAAATCTTCTTCTCAATGTCTGTAAGAGGTGTACCTACTGCAGCACCTGCGGGTGAAACGTGCTTAAAAGATGTAGCTGCAGGAAGTCCTGTTGCCTTCTTAAGCTCAGAAACAAGCTGCCAGCCGTTTAATGCGTCAAGGAGGTTGATGTATCCGGGACGACCGTTAAGTACCTCGATAGGAAGGTCTGCGCCGTTCTCCATGTACACACGTGAAGGCTTCTGGTTAGGGTTGCATCCGTATTTTAACTGAATCTCGTTCATCTTATTTCTCCTCCTTTTTGAAGTTCTTGTTGTAGATCCTTGTCTCTTTTGCTCCGGTTGCGATATCGATATATCTTGTGAAAAGAGATACCTTGTTATCAGCGTTAAGTGCTGTCCAAACATCATCTGTGAACTTATTGATGTCGCCTGAGATATTTACCTGTGTGGGCTCTCCCTCAAAGCTTGGAAGCGGATTTCCGTCACCCTGATATGTGTGGATGAAGTATCCCTCACCGGCCTTAGGATTCTCGTATGTATAGGTAAATCTCTGGCATGAAGAAGGATCGCCGTGGTTGCTCTTAAGGATTGAAAGAGCAAAGTCGTATTTTCCACCCTTAACGTTCATGATACCTGAAATTCTTGGTGTATAGTTAGGTGCATCAGGCTCGAACTCTCTTGTTCTGAGTGACTCCTCAAAGCTCTGTCCTGCCTGCATAAGCTCGTAAATTGTATCTGTCTGATCACCGTTTGTAACGATGGTTGATGTTCCGCGAACACGAACAGGTGCGTAGATGATAAGGCTTGGATCCTCCATCTTGGACTCATCGAAAGCCTGGGTGCGGATTCCCTCTCCCTCCTCTACAAATACTCTGTTTCTTGAGTTCTCACTTCTACCCATGATGAAATATGCGCATACTGCATACTTGCCATCCTCTGATGTACCAAGGATGATGCCCCTTCCGGGATAGGTTGTGCTTCCGAGTTCTTTCTTAAGGTCTGTCATACTGTTCCCTCCAAAAAATAACCGCCTGAGCGTGCCACTAAAAGCGGTTGCCCAGGCGGTCGACTGTTCAAAATTATTATCTGTACTCCCATGTGGTTACCCACTTATCCGCCAGTTGTACAGACACATATAACATACACTGAAACTGATATTTTTTCAAGGAAAATAATGCACAATTAATATTTTCCGGTAACGTTTCCGACAAATTATGGCACACGGTACATTTATGTGTTATTGTTAATTAATGACGAATTCAGAAAAGCATTATTGGGAGGTACACACATGCCTGATTGGTTAAAAGATGCCGTATTTTACGAGATATATCCGCAGTCCTTCAATGACACCAACGGAGATGGTATCGGAGATATTAACGGTATTACGGAAAAACTTGATTATGTAAAAGAGCTGGGATGCAATGCTCTCTGGATCAATCCCTGCTACGATTCACCATTTAAGGACGCAGGCTATGATGTTCGCGACTATAAGAAGGTAGCAAAGAGATACGGAACCAATGAGGATCTGTACAAACTCTTTAAGACAGCACATGAAAAGGGCATTCATGTTCTCCTTGACCTGGTTCCCGGACATACTTCGGAGGAACACGCGTGGTTTAAGGAGAGTAAAAAGGCTGAGAAAAATGAATATACAGACAGATATATCTGGACAAACTGCTGGATAGAGGGAATTGCAGGCCATCCTTATATTGGCGGTGAGGCTGACAGGGACGGCTGCTACATGCTGAACTTCTTCAAGTGTCAGCCGGCTCTTAACTACGGCTTTTTAAAAAGAACCGAAAGTTGGCAGAAAGCCCCCGATGATCCGGCATGTATCGCCACAAGAGAGGCTCTTAAGGATGTTATGCGCTTCTGGCTTGACAAGGGATGTGACGGTTTCAGGGTGGACATGGCGGATTCCCTGGTAAAAGAGGATGATGAGAACAAATCAGCCACCGGAGCCATCTGGAAAAATATCCGTGAAATGCTGGATAACGAATATCCCGAAGCAGCCATCATTTCTGAGTGGAGCAATCCTGTGCAGGCTCTTAAGAGCGGATTCCACGCAGATTTCTACCTTGATCACAGAGGAAACGGCTACAACACTCTTCTGCGCGACTATGAAACAGAAGGCGGCGACAAGAGCTTTCTTAAAAAGGACGGAAACGGCGATATCATGAGATTCCTTAGCGATTATCTGCCCAAGTACGATGCCACAAGAAAAGACGGCTATATCAGCTTTATAACCTGTAATCATGACACTCCGAGGCCCAGAAGAACACTTGGCTACGACGAGCTCAAGATTGCCTATGCAATGTTCTTAACTCTCCCCGGTGTTCCGTTCATCTACTATGGCGACGAGATCGGAATGAGATACTTTGAGCTTCCCACCAAGGAAGGCGGCTATACAAGGACAGGAACAAGAACACCTATGCAGTGGGATAACACAGAAAACAAAGGATTTTCTAAAGCTCCTGCCGATAAGCTCTATCTCCCGGTAGATCCGGCTGATGACGCACCGACTGTAGCCGATCAGGAAAAAGACCCTGAATCACTCCTGAACACAGTCAAGGCCCTTACAAAGCTACGCCACGAGTATACGGATCTTCATGCAGGTTCAGAGTTTGAGATAATATACGCCGAAGCTGAAGAGTTCCCGTTCGTATATAAGCGTGGAAATCTGATCGTAGCCATAAACCCGTCAGATAAAAAGACCTCAGCCACCCTTCCTAAGAACACCACCAAGGTGTTCGAGATAGGTCAGACTGAGATAAAAGATGCTTCATTGCATATGCAGCCACAGAGTTTTGTGGTACTTCGATAACTAAACGCACGCATAAAAAATCCCCCTTGACGAGGTTAAGCGACCAGCCTCGAGTTAAGGGGGATTTTTTTGCCTATTTATTCTACAGTTACGCTCTTTGCCAGATTCCTTGGCTTATCAACATCAAGTCCCTTAGCAACACTGGTGTAATATCCAAGAAGCTGAAGAGGAATGATCGCAAGGCTTCCAACAAAGTGTTCGTCAACCTTAGGGATGTAAACCGTAAAGTCTACCTGATCTTCAATGTTATATCTTCCGTAGGTAGTAAGTCCCATCAGGTAAGCACCACGGCTCTTGCACTCAGCCATGTTGGAGATTGTCTTCTCAAGAAGTGATGGCTGTGTGAGAACGCCAATTACAAGTGTACCCTCCTCAATAAGAGAGATTGTACCATGCTTGAGCTCTCCTGCTGCATATGCCTCAGAGTGAATATAACTGATCTCTTTCATCTTAAGGCTTCCCTCAAGTGAAATTGCATAGTCTATACCTCTGCCGATAAAGAAGATATCGTGAGCATTGGCATATTTAGCTGAGAACCACTGGATACGATCTTTCTCATCCAGGATCTTCTCAATCTTATCAGGTATGCTCTGGATTTCTTTTATGTAGTATGAAATCTTGTCGCTATCAAGAGTCTCTCTGACTTCCGCAAGCTTAAGTGTAAGAAGGTATCCGCAGATAAGTTGGCAGCTGTATGCCTTGGTTGTAGCTACTGAAATCTCAGGTCCTGCAAGGGTATACATTACGTGATCTGCTTCTCTTGCGATGGATGATCCGACTACGTTTACAATAGCAAGAGTCTTAATGCCGTTCTCCTTGGCAAGACGAAGTGCTGCCAGTGAATCGGCAGTTTCTCCGGACTGGGAAATAACCACAGCAAGGGCATTCTTATCAAGAGGCATCTGGCGATATCTGAACTCTGAAGCAAGCTCTACTCTTACAGGAATTCCTGCGAGTTCCTCAATGATATACTGCATCTCCATGCCAACATGCCATGCTGATCCGCAGGCAATGACATAAATCTGAGATATCTCTTTTGCCTCTTCATCTGTAATTCCGACTTCACTAAGATCAATCGTAGTGCCTGATACATACTTGCCGATGGTATCTGCAACTGCCTTGGGCTGCTCGTGGATCTCCTTCATCATGAAGTGCTCAAATCCACCCTTTTCAGCAGCTTCTGCAGAGAAGGTTACTGTTGTAACTTCCTTCTCAACCTCATCACCGTCAAGGTTAAAGAATGTAACCTCTCCGGCTCTGATACGTGCCATCTCCATGTTATCGATGTAATAAACATCTCTTGTATACTTAAGGATGGCAGGTACATCGGAAGCGATAAAGGACTCATCATCCTTGACACCGATGATCATAGGGGACTGCTGTCTTGCAACATAGATCTCCCCGGGATAGTCCTTGAACATAACTTCAAGGGCATAGGAACCACGTACTCTAACCAGAGTCTTGGCAATCGCATCGATAGGTCCTACTTTGTATTTCTTATAATAGTAATCAACAAGCTTGATCAGAACCTCAGTATCAGTATCTGAATAGAACTTGTAATTATGTCTTATAAGCTTTTCCTTGAGTTCCTGGAAATTCTCGATAATTCCGTTGTGAACACCGACAACCTCAGACTCTACTTCTCCTGAGCCTGAGCCTGTGCAGTTTCCGCTTACATGAGGATGTGCGTTGATAAGGCTCGGTGCACCGTGAGTTGCCCATCTTGTGTGACCAATACCGCATTCTCCTGAAAGGGCATATCCTCCGTTAGTTTTGTTGGAGAGATTCTCCAGTTTGCCTACAGCCTTAACGACTACTGCCTGGTCTGCGCCATTTCTGACAGCAATACCTGCTGAATCATATCCTCTGTACTCAAGTTTTGAAAGTCCATCAAGCAGTATTGGTCCTGCCTGCTTGTGGCCTATATATCCTACTATTCCACACATATAAATTTACTCCAAATGACCTTTCTCACGGATCACATCAATTACCTGATCCACATACTTTTCGCAGATTTCATCGCTCTCTGCCTCAACCATTACACGAATAACCGGTTCGGTTCCGGACTCTCTTACAAGGATACGTCCTGTATCGCCGAGGGCCTTAGCAACTTCATCAACTGCATTCTGTACATCAGGATCGTTCTGTGCATCAGGCTTACTCTTTACTCTTACGTTCTTAAGAACCTGAGGGTAGAAAACTACAGGAGCTGCAAGAGCACTCATAGGCTTCTCTTTTGCAAGCATAACCTCCATAAGCTTAAGAGATGTAAGAATACCGTCTCCGGTGGTTGCATACTTGGTGAAGATGATGTGTCCTGACTGCTCTCCACCTACGCGGTGACCATATGTAACCATGTTCTCGTATACATACTTGTCACCAACCTTGGTCTTCTCGTACTCGATACCAACCTTATCAAGAGCCTTGTAAAGGCCAAAGTTACTCATTACTGTTGTGACAACCTTGTTGTTGGCAAGAGCGCCTCTCTCCTTGAGATAGAGACCGTAAATATAGATGATATGATCACCTGTGATAACGTTGCCCTTCTCATCTACAGCAAGGCATCTGTCAGCATCACCGTCAAAGGCAAATCCGACATCCAGGCCCTTCTCAACAACAAACTTCTGCAGATGCTCAATATGAGTTGATCCGCAGTCTGTATTGATATTAAGTCCGTCAGGCTCATTGTTTATAACATAAGTCTTGGCTCCAAGAGCGTCAAACACTGCCTTGGCAATCTGCCATGAAGCACCGTTGGCACAGTCAAGTCCAACCTTCTTGTCCTTAAAGCTGAACTTTGAATTGGAGATGAGATAGCCTACATAGCGGTTTCTTCCTGCAACATAGTCAACTGTTCTTCCGATCTCTGCTCTCTCAGCAACAGGAATCTCGATCTTGCCGTCGATGTAATCCTCAACCCGGAGAATGGTCTCTTCGTCCATTTTCTCACCGTTGCCGTTAAAGAGCTTGATTCCGTTATCGTAGAACGGATTGTGAGATGCACTGATCATGATACCGCAGTCAAAATCGTCTACTCTTGTAATGTAAGCAACTGAAGGAGTTGTGGTAACGTGCATGATGTAAGCATCTGCACCGCTGGCCATAAGACCTGTACAAAGAGCGTACTCGAACATGTAGCTGCTTCGTCTTGTGTCCTTACCGATAACAACCTTGGCCTTCTTGCCATGGTTGGCACCATAGTACCATCCAAGATATCTTCCGATCTGTACTGCATGCTCAAAGGTCAGGTTCTTGTTAGCCTCTCCTCTGAAGCCGTCTGTTCCGAAATATTTACCCATTATCTGTCCTCCTTGTGGATGATCTCTCCACTGTTCTTATAGATCGAATTCTCAGGAACAACTCCCCTTACGCAGGAAGTCGGATAAACGTTGGAATTACGGCCGATAACTGTACCGGGGTTGCATACTGAATTGCAGCCAACCTCAACATGATCGCCCAGCATAGCGCCGAACTTCTTCATGCCGGTCTCAATATTCTCTGTTCCGTTGTGAACAACAACGAGCTTCTTGTCACTCTTAACATTGGAAGTGATTGAGCCTGCTCCCATGTGTGAGTAGTATCCGAGGATACTGTCACCTACATAGTTGTAATGAGGAGTCTGAACGTGATCAAAGAGGATTACATTCTTGAGCTCAACGCTGTTTCCAACAACGCAGTCAGCACCAACAAGGGCTGATCCTCTGATGAAGGCTCCGTGTCTGACCTCAGTATTTGGTCCGATGATGCATGGGCTTCCAAGATATGCGCTCTCAAATACGGTTGCGCTCTTGTGAACCCACACGTTCTCCTTAACTTCTGTATACTCGTCCCCAAGCTTTGGCCCAAGTTCAAGGATGAAATCCTTGATTCCCTTTAAAGCTTCCCAGGGATAAGTAAACTGACGCAGATAATCTGCTGCAAGTGTATGATCGAGGTCATACAGATCTGTAATAGTGTACATGATTACAGCCTCTCTTTCTTCTCTATATCGAGGAAATACTTATATGTATCTACAGTAAGCTCACCACAAGCTGCTTCATCGCAGGCAATGATAGCTCCGTTGTGCATCTGAAGCGCACTGCAGGTCCATTTTGAGCTCACAGCACCCTCAACGGTTGCTGCCAGCGCTCTTGCTTTATTATGTCCGTTTATAAGAATAAGTACTTCTTTGGAATCTGTAACTGTTCCGACACCTACTGACAGCGCCTGTGCAGGAACTGCCTCAGGGTCATTTCCAAAGAATCTTGAGTTAACAATTCTTGTATCTGTTGTAAGATCCCTTACTCCCGTACGTGAAGCAAGGCTTGTAAAAGGCTCATTAAATGCGATGTGACCGTCAACGCCTATACCGCCCATAAACAGGTCAATACCGCCGTAAGAAGCGATCTTTTTCTCGTAGTTCTCACACTCTTTGACCGGATCATCAGTCATGCCGTTGAGAATGTTGATATTCTCAGGCTTCATGTCAACCAGATGGTCAAAGAAGTTATCATGCATGAAATACCAATAGGACTGGTCATGTTCACGAGGAAGCCCTAAGTACTCATCCATATTGAAAGTTACAACGTTGGCAAAAGAGATTTCTCCTGCCTTATTCATTCTTACCAGTTCCTTGTAAACCCCGATTGGGCTGGATCCTGTAGGAAGTCCAAGAACAAAAGGTCTGTCCTTCTCCGGTCCGTTATTGTGTTCCCCAACACGCATCTTAATGTAATTTGCCGCCCAAACGCACATCTTTTCGTAATTGTCCTGAATTACTACTCTCATAATATTATTCCTTTCCTAGGTTTTATGTGCATATAGAGCAATTATACTTTTTCACATTCTGTTAGTCAAATTACATAAATTTGACATATTTTTAAGCCTAATGTAAAATTTTTAAGCGATGAAGAACAAACGTATTAATATAAGAAACTTAATATTGCTTTCAGCATTTGCCGGTGCATTTTCAGTTATCGGCTGTCTCGCAGCATATGCCGACAGAGCCAGAGTAGAAGCTTATCCTGCAGACATCTCCGGTGATGAAATCGTGTCGGCTGTTGCAAGCTCGATAGACAGCGCGGCTGAGGAGGTCCTTGCAAGCAGCGAAGATCTCTCTACCGAGACAATACAGGTTACATCAGAGGAGGCAGGTGCCACACTTGAGAGAACGGTATTTACTGTAACCGAGTATGAAGCACCAGTCACCATGTACACCAGCGATACGGTCAATGTCCGCAACGGAGCAGGAACCGATTATGATAAGATCGGCAAGCTCAAATGGGGCAGCGAAACTCAGGTAACCGGCGAGACCGATAATGGATGGTATGAAGTTTCCTACGGTGATACTACTGCATTTATCATCGGCGATTACATGGTTACAGAGCTTCCGGGCACACCACTGGTATTTGTCGGTGATTCAAGAACTGTTCAGATGCAGATGGCTGTCGGATCTTCCGATAAGGCATACATTGCCAAGATAGGTGAGGGCTACAGCTGGTTTAAGAACACCGCGCTCTCAGAGATCCCATCCTACGCAGGACCGGGAACCACCATGATCATCAATTTTGGTGTCAATGACCTCGCTAATGCAAGCAAGTATATAAATCTTGTGAACAGCAACATAGATGCCTGGACCGAGGCAGGAATAACTGTTTACTACGCAGCTGTAACACCCGTCGGCAACTGCAGCAGCGTATCAAATGCCCAGATAGAAAGCTTTAACGCAAGACTTCAGTCAGAGCTCGATCCGAGAGTACAGTGGATCGACGGCTATACATACCTTAGCCAGGCAGGTTTCTCAACCTCTGACGGTCTGCATTACAACAACGATACCTACAGGAGTCTCTACTCCTATTACATGTCTGTGATCTCACAAGCATAATTATTTATTGATTGACATCCGCTTCGCATCCCGTTATAATAGTCTTTGCGATTGCCGAAAGGCAAGCAAGCTGTTGTAGCACAGTCGGTAGTGCGTCGCATTGGTAGTGCGGAGGTCACGAGTTCGATTCTCGTCAGCAGCTCGATAAATTAAAAGCTCTCAGTTCCGTTTGGAACCGAGAGCTTTTCTTTTTATTCTTCCATCAATTTGGAAAAAAGATACTGATAAATCTCCGTATTCTTCTCCTGCCAGTTGTCGATCATATGTTGTGCAATCTCCTCTGTGGGAACAGGAACCTTGATATCCAGAATATCCTGGCCGTTCTCTCTTGCAAGGAGCTGTACTGTGTATTCATTTTCACCGGTCTTCTGATAATCCCCGAGAATAGACTTTTCGTTTCTGAGCTTCATGCTGTTGTCACGAAGGTACTCATCTATCTGCTGCTTAATCGCCGGGTTTATCCTGTTTCCAAAAAACTCTAAGGTCTGCGCCCCCTCATCCGTTATCTCAAGATATGTCCTGTTGGCCATGGTCTTTTCTGTGATAAGGTCAGATGCCGCCAGTTCACTGAATACCTCCTGCAACGTAAGGAAGGTCGTATACTCTTTTTCCAGAATAAAATCGTATATCTGGGACTTGCTGAGAGTATCGTCACACCTCTTTAGCATGTACAGAACTATCATCTTATAAAGCGTTAAATACTGCGAACTCAATTTAAAACTCCAATCAATCTACTACATGTGCCTTTACTGCTGCGCTGACCACATCAGCTACCCTTGGATCAAAAGCAGCAGGAAGAATATTCTCATCGTTAAGCTCCTCGTCAGGCACAAGTCCTGCGATGGCTGTTGCTGCTGCAAGCTTCATCTCCTCTGTGATTTGTCGCGCTCTCGCCTCCAGTGCTCCCTTGAAGATTCCGGGGAATACAAGGACGTTATTTACCTGGTTGGGGAAGTCGCTTCTTCCGGTACCGATGACGCGCACACCGGCCTCTTTTGCAAGATCAGGCATGATCTCAGGTACAGGGTTTGCCATAGCGAACATGATAGCATCCTTGTTCATCTTCTGAGCCATTTCTTTTGTTACGATGCCGGGTGCAGATACACCGACGAAAATGTCTGCTCCTACCAGAGCATCTGCAAGAGAACCCTTGATCTGATCGGGATTGGTCACATCCATCATCTTCTTCTGCATCCAGTTAAGATTCTCGGACTGCTTGTGAAGGATTCCAACCTTATCGCACATTGTAACATTCTTGAATCCGTAACGAAGAAGGAGCTTGGTGATGGCGATACCGGCACTTCCTGCACCGTTTACGATAACCTTGCAGTCTTCCTTTTTCTTGCCGACCACTTTAAGGCCGTTTATTATGCCGGCAAGTACAATGATGGCTGTTCCGTGCTGATCATCATGAAATACCGGGATATCCAGCATCTCTTTTAATCTCTCTTCAATCTCAAAGCATCTTGGAGCCGAAATATCCTCAAGGTTGATTCCACCAAAGCCGGGAGCCAGATATTTAACTGCTTTAATGATCTCCTCTGTATCCTGCGTATCAAGGCAGATCGGAACGGCATTTACTCCTCCGAATTCCTTGAACAGGACAGCTTTTCCTTCCATAACAGGCATTGCTGCGTATGGTCCGATGTTTCCAAGGCCAAGAACCGCGCTTCCATCTGATACAACAGCTATAGTATTGGACTTGATCGTATATTTGTAAGCCAGCTCTTTGTCCTGTGCTATCAGCTTACAGGGTTCTGCAACTCCCGGAGTATAAGCAAGTGCCAGATCCTCCTTGGAATTAACTTTGGACTTCGATGTTGTCTCAAGTTTGCCCTGCCACTCCTCGTGGAGTTTAAGTGCTTTTTCTGCGTTTGTCATAATAATGCTCCCCTTTCAAAATCTTACTAGAAGGTCGTGCCTACTATATCATAGGCAAAAGAGATGACCTCATTGCGTTTATCTGTATCAATATATTTAAAGACATTCCATATATGTTTCTTACCGCCGCCTGTTGTCTGAAGTCCAAGGGCAAGGCCAAGAGCTGCGATCTCGTCGCCGGCATCGGTCTGTCTTGAGAGCATGAGTGCATCGATGTAGCCGTTCTTTTCCATCTTGACATAGGCGTAAGCAAAGGCTGCTGCCTGAAGATCCTGACCCGAAGTTGATGAATAGCCAATCTCACTGAGGATGATCGATCTCACATTGCCTGATGTATCAAGCATCTCCGGCCTCTTCATATAATTGGTAAGAACTTCTATGTTGTCCATGGTTATACATGGAGTAGTATCTGAGTGATTGACATACTTGGAAGACTTCCAGAATGCAGTGTTTCCGTTGGGGAAGGAGTATGGATGAGCTGCCAGTCCCCAGTCGATGTTGCCGTACTCGGATAAAGATGCTGCGAATATATCAAGGACATCCTTGGCATCATAGTCTCCGGTCTTCTCTGTATTATAGGTCCAGCGCTGGTCAATAGGTATATATACCTTGGCTGCGCTGTTCTGACTCTTGATGGCGTTGTAGAATACCCTGAAAGCTCTGGTAAATGCCACAGTGTAGGTGTTTACGTCGGTATGAGTCATGTAGTTGTATTCTTTTCTGGCGTTGACTTCGTTCGCAATTATCCACATGCTGACATTGCCATGTCCTGAGCCTGAATATCTGTTTGCCAGGAAGCTTCCGATAGCTGCAAGAGCTTTGACTCCGCTCTCGTTGGTGGCATTGAACATGTAGTAAGGCGCTGTGGATCCGCTTCTCGCACTGGGATGAGTGATCTCCGGATATGCCGCCGTGCTGGCATTATTGAGAATAATGGCAGCCACATCAATTCCCATGGAATTAAGGCGCGTAAAAAGGTGATCATAGTCGTTCATGATCTGGGCGTTGAAGTGATAGGTAACGCCGCCGTAGGTATAAGGTATTCCACCCGATGTGACCAGGATATGATTGAGCGGAATATTATATGTGGCATACTGGCATCCCAGATCAGCCAGTTCTCCGATCCTCAGAGGATCCGGAAGAAGTCCCTTGATTGATCTGTGCTGCATACCACCGTAGCTGTAGCCCGCACAAGCGCCGGGATTGGTTATGTACTTGGCGTGACTGATGGAAACATACTTGTCATCCATTTTGACAGCGACCTGAAACTTGGAAAAGAGCCTTGAATTGGCCGCACCCTTGTTGAGGTCTACGGCAAAAGACGTGTCGTCGCTCTTATAAACCTTGGCAATCGGCTCGCTTCCCTCAACGATTCCGTCATCATAGACAGCTTCTTCAAAGAGATAGTAGTATTTGTCGTCACTCTTGGGAATTCCGTCAGATGTAACAATCACTTCAACCTTGCCGGATTTATTAATGCTGCAGTTCTCTATCATTGCGAACTCAGCTGTATTCTCGGGCGTCATCTCAACTGTTGCGGGTCTTTGCATAAGTGCTTCCGAAACTGTATGGCCCCCTTTTACAATAGAATCTATTGTTGATTCATTGATATACTCGTCGTTCTTTTCTTCCTCTTCCTCCAGAGAAGCTTCAAACAGTATCTCCTGTTCTATAGCCTCTTCCTCCGGAGTCTTACTCCTGTCGCCAATAAGGAGCCATCCCATCATGGCTCCCACGAGTACAATTGCAAAAACCGCCAGCACGCCTGACAGTATCACGATTATTCTATTTCTTCGGGCCTTTTTGCCCGTTCTTCGTCTTCTTTTCTTGATCTCCATTAAAACAAAACATTCCTCACAAATCTCGGTTACTTGTTATCCCTGTTCTTCAATCTCTTCATGTGATCTCTAATTTTTTGCTCATAACCATTGCCTGTAGGGCTGTAAAACTCCTTGCCGTTGAGTTCGTATGGTTTGTACTGCTGTTCCACGTAGTGATCGGGATAATCATGGGCATACTTGTAGCCTATGCCGTGGCCCAATTTGGATGCCGACTTGTAATGTGCATCCTGAAGATGCGGCGGTATCGGAAGATTGCCTGTTTCCCTTACCGTCTGCATCGCCTCATCTATTGAAAGATAGGCAGCATTGCTCTTGGGAGCTGTTGCGACATATGTAACTGCCTGTGCAAGCGGGATGCGTCCCTCCGGCATTCCCACTCTCTCTACTGCAAGAGAAGCTGCTACAGCCACCTGAAGTGCCTGGGGATCAGCATTACCGACATCCTCAGAAGCACAGATCATAATACGTCTTGCTATAAACTTGGGATCCTCTCCGGCGTTCAGCATTCTGGCAAGATAATAAACTGCCGCATCCGGATCAGACCCTCTCATACTCTTGATAAATGCAGAGATGGTATCGTAATGGTTATCTCCGTCCTTGTCATATCTGGCCACTTTCTTCTGAATACACTCTCTTGCCACTTCCGTAGTGATATGTATAAGTCCGTCCTCACTTCTCTGAGTGGTAAGAATGCCCAGTTCTATGGCATTTAAGGCATGTCTTGCATCACCGTCTGCAATATCCGCAAGAAAATCTGCAGCATCCGGCTCAAGGACCGCCTTATATGAACCCATTCCTCTCTCGGTATCCGTCACTGCCCTGTTCAGCAGCACCTTGATATCATCACTTGTAAGAGGTCTGAGCTCGAAAATTATGGATCTTGAAATAAGAGCCCCGTTAACTTCAAAATAAGGGTTCTCAGTGGTAGCACCAATAAGCACAACAGTTCCGTCCTCCACAAACGGAAGCAGGTAATCCTGTTGCGACTTGTTAAATCTATGGATCTCGTCTATGAAAAGAATGGTCTTCTTCCCATACATACCCTGGTTGTCCTTGGCCTTGCTTATGACATCTTCCATGTCCTTCTTGCCTGCAACCGTGGCGTTTATCTGGGTAAACTCTGCCTTGGTAGAATTGGCAATAACCTTGGCCAGAGTAGTCTTACCCGTTCCGGGCGGTCCATAGAATATTATTGAACTGAGTTTGTCTGCTGAAATTGCACGATAAAGAAGCTTGTCTTTTGCAATGATGTGCTGCTGCCCTACAACCTCATCAAGGGTCCTGGGGCGCATCCTTGCGGCAAGCGGAGATTCTTTTTCCATATTGTTTTCGCGCATATATTGAAACAAGTCCATAACACTACAATTCTACTATTTTTGCTCAGATTTTGCCATACTTATTTCCTTACTGTGTTATGGAAATGTCACCGTCGGACATTGTTATTGTGATGTTCCCTTCACGGTTAAGATATGTGGTCACACCATAGTTTTCAAGAATCTGGGTAACTTCCGGATCTTCAGGTTCTGCGACACTTGATGTGATGATGGCGTACTCCGGGGAAACCTTCTGTATAAGTGCCTCAGTGTTCTTCTCATATCGGCCATGATGCGGGACCTTGAGGATCTCAGCCTGAATGTCGTCCAGTGCAAGGAGTTCGTTTATGCGCAGTTTCTCCGCATCTCCCGCAAACAGCATGTTACTCTCGCCGACACTTACCATAATTACAAGCGATGAGTTGTTGCTATCATCATTCTCATAGGCAGTGCTCTGAGGCGGATAGATATCGTAGCTTACTCCGTCTGCTTCAAAGGATGTTTCTGTGCTGACTATGGTCTCTGAAAGGCCCTTTGAGTTTAGAGCAGCCAGGTAACTTGCGATGTCATCCGAGTCTTTTGACTTATACGTCGTGTAGACAGTGCCAATATCAAAACTGTTTATAACATGGTCCGCTCCACCCACATGGTCCTTGTCAAAATGTGTAATGATGAGATTGTCTACCTTGGTAACACCCTGCTCTTTAAGAAAGTCCACCAGTTCCTGAGCGTTCTCTTCAAGGCCGGTATCTATTACAGTCACATGGTTTTCACCGATAAGGACAAAGGCATCTGACGCATCTCCCGAAATGCATGTTATTGTAACTGATGCGTCGGCTGAAGCTGTACTTACATTCTCTGTATTTGTATTATCCGGATTTATATTTTCTGAATTTCTGCCGCATCCAACCAGCAGCAAAAGAGCCATCACAAGCCCTGTTATTCTTCTGATCCTCATGGCATATCTCCTTTGACATTAGCTTTTATAGGCATTACTATATGATATGTCATCATTGTACAGGTACTACCTAAATCTAACATTAAGACATTATGAAAGGAAATCAAAATGAAAGCAGCTAAAGCTTTTTTTATAACACTTTTTGTAGTATTACTGATCGGAGTAGTATTCCTCGTCGGTAAGAATTCAATCATGAAGGATGTGAAGGCGACTCAGCAGCAGACACAGTCAAACGAGGAGAAGAAATCCGCCAATCCCATTAAGAAAGCCATCGTCAGCGAGGCAATTGACACTTACGCCGAGAAGTCTTCAGGTAAGACAAAGGAGATCTTCGACTCCATGTCAGAAGAAGACAAGGATACTGTTACAGAGATCATCGCAAACAACGTTTCTCTTGACACTGTTTCAGAAGTTCAGTCCTATGTTAACAGCGAAGACGCCTCAGGTCTCATGGAATATGCCCAGGAGAATCTCTCCGAGGAGGAACTCAAAGAGCTCGAAGACATCATGTCAAAGTACGTAACTCCTTAATCGGCCTTTACTATATTTCTGACCCAGATGCCGCTCTTTACCAGACAGAAACCTATGATGCACTTGATGAACTCCAGGCTGTTTACGATGATGAATATAGTAAGAGCCGGAAGTGCTGTGTATCTGCTGAGGATAAAGGATGCAGGCACAGAAACAAGCCAAGCAAAGCAGCTGTCGAATATAAAGGTGATAAGTGTCTTGCCGCCCGAACGCAGTGTAAAGTAAGACACATTTGCATACGAATGAATAGGCATACAACATGCCAAAACAAGTATAAATTTGGTGGCCAGCGCTTTAGTCTCGGGAGTAGTGTTATACACCTGAGGAATAAACGGCGCAGCCATCGCAAGAAGCGATCCCATTACAATAGTGCTCATAAAGCTGAGCGCAGCCATTCTCCAGGCACTTCTTCTGGCCGAAACAAGTCTGTCGGCACCGAGTTCCTGTCCAACTATGATTCCCGAAGAATTTCCTATTGATAAAAAGACCTCGTTGAATATCTGAGAAATAGTACTGCTTATGGTCATTGCAGAGACAACTTCAAGTCCTCTTACAGAGTATGCCTGCAGAAGTCTTGCCTGTGCAAAAGACCACAAAAACTCATTCAAAAAAAGCGGAAGTGTTCTGGACAGGATAGGCCAGATCAGGCTTACGGGAATCCTGAAATTACTGTAGAGCCCCTTAAAGAATCCATAAGCCGAGCCTCTTCTGTGGGCACCGATAACTACTATGGCAAACTCCACAAATCTCGAAATAACCGTTGCTACGGCAGCACCTCTTACTTCCAGTCTCGGAAATCCCAGATAGCCGAATATCAAAAGCACATTGAACACGAAATTCACAACCATCGCTATCATGCTGGCGATCATAGGAAGTGTAGTTCTTCCGGACTCTCTCATGGCGCTGGCATAAACCTGAGTCAGACTGAAAGGCACAAGGCCTATCAGCATGATGTGCAGATATGAAAGAGCATAGCCTAAAGTCTCAGCCCTGGCTGCATCCGTAGTGTCTTTTGCAATATAATCAAGGATCAGCGCAGGCCCGTTAAAGTACAGGATTGCGATGGCAACCGTAAATATGGTAATGGCTGTCAGGAGCTTGAACCTTATGGCATAGCGCACTCCGTCCATATCTCCCTTGCCAAAAAACTGCGTGCTGAATATACCTGCGCCGGCCAGTGACCCCCATATGCACAGGTAAAAGACAAAAAGGAGCTGATTGACAACAGCCACAGACGGAATCTGCAGCGGTCCAAGGCGTCCTACCATGACATTGTCCAAAAGTCCCACAATATTGCTGAGGGTATTCTGGATGATCATGGGGAGCACCACCATTGCTACTCTTCTGTAGAATGCAGCGTCGCCAAAAAAGCACTCCTTCAAAGTGAACTTATATCTTATTGCTTCTTCTCTGTTTCCGGTTTCAAATGTCGTCATATTTTCTTCTCAAATTGGTAGTTTACCAGGAAAATTCCCAGGGACACAAGTATCAGAGAGAGTATGCTTCCTGCAGAGAGCGCCTCTTTTCCCTCTCCCAGGAAAAGAGCTGACAGAAGAACTCCCATGATAGGATTGATAAAGCCCAGCACAGACACTCTGCTGACCGGGTTGTACTTAAGAAGTATTCCCCAAAGAGTATATGCACCGGCCGAAATGAATCCCATGTATATTAGATTAAGATAACATCCCATGCTGCCAAATACAAGGCTTCCGCCCATTAAAAGTCCCACTGCGAACAAAGCAAGACCGCCGATAGCAAACTGGTATCCGCTTAGGATAACCGGGTTTTCATATTTGGAAAAGATCTTGATGCAGCACCCGGAAATGGCGTAAAACATAGCTGCACAGAGCATAGCCCCCTCTCCGGCAAAGGTTACTCCTCCTTCAGTCAGGGAAGATATTCCGCCAAAGAACAAAATTATGCCTGTAAATCCCACGCCACAGCCCACGAGCTTTTTAAGCGCAGGCGCTTCAAGCTTTAGAATAAACATGGCAATAAGAGGTGCCAGGAAATTACCGGATGCATTGATGATAGAGCCTCTGACTCCGGAAGTATTGGCCAGAGACATAAAGAAAAAATAGTACTGACCTATGGTCTGGAACAGAGACAGAATCACTATATACTTCCAGGATGTCTTTTTCGGAATAAGCATTTTCCTGCTGATGGCAGATCCGAAGATAATGACCATAATCCCGGCCAGTACAAACCTTGTTCCGGAGAGCATAAGTCTTGAGGCCGTGTCTGAGGCTTCTATCCCAAAAAGGTCATAGGCAATTTTAATAGCCGGTGAAGCACTTCCCCACAGAACACAGCAAAAAACTGCGGAAAGCACCACCACCGGCATATATGTCCATAAATTTGTTTTACTCTTTGAATTCAGTACAATACACCGCCCTTACTTTTTTCTTGTGTAGAGAAGGGCCGCGATTATAGATACGCAGGGAACAGCACAAATGATTCCCACGCTTCCGGCAATTGCTCTGATGATCTCAATCGCCACAAAGTCCGTACATAAAAGCTGTCTTAGTCCAACGCCGTAGGAATAGATCAGAACACACATATTCAGTGCGCTTCCCACATATGCTAAAACCAGCGTATTAGCCATGGTTCCCATGGCATCACGGCCAATATTAAGTCCCGATGTAAACAGCTGTCTTGCATCCCTCTCAGGATTAATATTATGAACTTCCTCGAGAGCCGATGCAATAGACATTGCTATATCCATTACAGCGCCCATGGCTGCAATAAGTATTCCGCTGGTAAAAAGACCTCTGAGCTTAATAGCAGTCGTACTCTTTAAAAGAAGCAGTGCTTCCGCCTCATCCATCTGAAACGTTGAAATTCCTCCAATGTTTGCAGATACCTGCGCCAGGAGTGCTGCGATCATAACTCCGCCAAAGCATCCAAGTGCAGCAGCCACTGTCTTTTTACTGAATCCACCTATGAGATAGAAACATACAGCACTCGTAAAAAAGATAATCCCACAAGTCAGCGGTATCGGCTGCACTCCCTTAAGTGTCAGGGGCAGAAGTATACCGAAGATACAGAGCACAGTGTAGGCAAGACCTGCAAAAGCCTTGATTCCCTGAAATCCTCCTATAATTGCCAGGCTCAGGAAAAACAGCACCAGAAGACATATTATAAGCGGTACTCTGTTGTAGTTATAGATATTACAGTTATAAACTCTGTCTCCTGTTGTATCTATGCGGACACATACAGTATCTCCGGGCTTTACATCAACATTATAAAGAGCGCTGAAATAGTTGGTAACAAAGCAGATGTCTCCTTTGTACCTGCCGGTGAGTATCTCCACCTTCAGTTCAGCGCTCCCTCTGAGGACACCTTCGGTGTCCCGGTCGATTTCCGAGTTATTCTCGGTTATCGCCAGGACTTTGGCTGTTTCATACTCAACACCGGTTTCCCTTGTTGTGGTATATTCCGGCCTGTCCTTGTTTGCAAGGACAAGGGCCAGAATAAGTACCAATGAAAAAGCTATGATCACGAAGATGTTTTTAACTATTCTCTTTTTATCAAAATTATTTAATGACATGTAACAGTAACAACAGCTTTCTGATTCCGATTGCTGCGAGGCCAAGTCCCGAAGTAACCACTACTGTGGTTGCTGCTGCCTTGGCTGCTTTTCTTGCCTTTGATTCAGGCTTATCCGATGTAGCTGTCGCCTCCTCAACAATTGTATCAGTTTTATTGTCGCCTGTCTGCTCTGTAATAGCAGGCTGGTCACCACTTTGCTGTTCAGGTGTCTCTGCAAGAGCAGTCTGATCTTCAGTAATATCCGTAACACTTCCTACAACTTCACCTTCGGATGTACCTGTTGTAGTTGTTGTGGTTGTTTTATTCTTGTTGCTTCTTCCGAATATCCTGTTAACCAGATTCTTGACTCCGTCAGTAACAGTATTTACCACGGATTCAACAGTCTGTTTGATAGCTCCGAGCACTCTCTGTATAGGTGACTGAGGCGCAGAGTCATCTGATGATCCTGATCCACTGTTTCCGCCATTATCGGATGAACCTGAACCGCTTTCGGAACCTGTCTCACTACCTGAGCCGCTTCCTGATCCGGGCTCGATTCCTGTGCCTGATTCTGATCCTGTACCTGACTCAGATCCTGTGCCTGATCCTGATCCGCTTTCTGAGCCCTGGCCACTTTCAGAACCTGTCTCACTTCCTGAACCTGATGAACCTGATCCGGGCTCCGGCTCTGCTGCTTCGTGAATAAGCACTATATCATCGCAGTTGCGTACTCTGAATACCGGTACGGAAACATCGCTGTCTCCTTCAGGATGCATATAGAGAACACCGATTGCTGAAACTTCAGCGCCAACCTTAACGAAGTCATTAAGTGCTGCCTTGCCTTCATCTCCTGTTGTACCGGACTTGATATAACCGTCGATGAAGATTGCTGCCTCTACTCCTGCGTCATCTGCAAGCCAGAACTCTTCGATATTTCCGTCAGCTCCTTCTGCGACTCTTGTTACCTTACCGGAGGTCTTAAGAAGTGATCCTCCGAGTGCGGCATAATCCATAGCTGTCCTGGTATCTACTACCTTAGGTTCCCATACATAAGGCTCATCATCAAGAATCTTGGCTGAAAGAACCTTAAGCTCCATATCTCCCTGATACTGTGCAACAAAACCTGTGATACGTACCTTGGTACCAATCTCAAGGCCTGCTGTAGCATACGGGAAGATATCAATACCTGCTGTCTCATCCTGGATGTAGATCGTATCAAAGAAGGTTGTATCAGGATTTGATGTTCCGCTGGTCACATAACCTTCAACTGCAAATACCTGATTCATCTCACCTGCACGGGCCTGTGCGATTGTTGATACAGGAAGTTCTACAGTATAACCACCAAGGATGTTGTTTATTATTGTGTAGTTAGTGAAAGGAAGAGAATCTGCGTTATCAATCTCTGCCTTTACCTCAAAGTCTGAAATGAATACTCCACCGGCAACGTAGATATCTCCGCCAGCCTTGGTGTGCTGGGTTGCAAGGAATGTTACATTACCTTCGTTGTCATTCTTGATACCCTTAACACCGTTAGGTAAAGCTCCTCCCTGTGCATTACCGGATGCATCCTTGCAGTCAACGGAATATGTTGTATCATAGCCCTTAACAAGCCACTTTGCAGCATCAACAAAATCAGTTGCACCGGCGTTGGAAATATCTACAGAACATCCTGAGTACTGGCTGTACTTCTGACCATCACGAAGACCTGCAAACAATCCTGCAGCCTCTTCTACATTGTAGGTTTCAGGATACATTCTGTATACCTGGCCGCCATTGTTAGTATCATCACATACTTCATCAGATCCCATACGGATTGTTGATCCGATGGCTTCAAGAAGCCTATTCTGCTCTGTAGCAGTCTGTCCGTCTGCAGTGTCCGAATAATCAGCAAGTCCGCATACTATCACAGATCCGCCGTTTGCCACATAATCCTTGACCATAGCAATGAACTCATCACTGTAGTGTGATACGCTATAGTTTCCGGCATTTGCTGTTCCGCCCTTCTTGGCAGGTGCTGAGAGAACAAGAAGTGCGCAGTTTTCAAGTGTCTCAGGTGTTATCTCTGTAGTTGCAACCTTAGCTCTGATGTTTTTCGAAGCACAGATTGAGATAAATGCTGACATGTTTCCGCCATAGTAGCCGGTTACATAGTCATTGTAATGAGTACCGTCGATAATAACATCTGCAACCATCTCAGGTACTGTGTAATCTACAGTAAGTTTATCTGTGTAAGTTTTCTCCACACCACCCAGTGTTGCATTTACTGTAACTTCATAGGTCACCTTACCGGCCTGGTTATATACAAATTCTGTCTTATATGTTGCGGTGCTGTTAGGAGTTACTGATGTTATCTCAGCTTCCTCACCGGTAACTTTTGCTACAGGAGTCTTCTTGCCGTCAACATCGCTGAGCTGGATCTCAATATCGTTGATAACAAGATCTTTTGACTCGTTGTTGTAGAAATCAACATTAACATCAATAGGCTCACCAGCTACAGGAAGTACTGTATTTGTATATGTGCTGTTGATACCGCAAGCCTCAACACTGCCTACCCATACAGGAGCTGTTACAGCGATGTTGCCATCCTTCTGTGTAATCTTGAGGTAGTAGTATGAATAATGTGAAGGAACCGTAAACTCAACTGTTGCTTCACTCTCATCTACAGTCTTCTCGTCGATGGATTTTCCACCGTTTACAATAACCTGCACCTTACCGATAGAACCATCTGTAGGATCCTTGATGTCAGCCTTGATTGCAAGGTGATCACCTACTGCATCCTTTTCCAGGATGGATCCCATGATATTGCCTTCAAGTGTGTAGTAGATATAAAGGTCATTATCCTCTGTAGCATAGATGCGGTAGTTTCTCATTGCATCGTAGATAGCATCCTCGTCATTGGTATCGGCGAGCATTACTGTACGTGCTGTGTTGGCATCACCCCACTTACCCTTGTGGTTATCCTGGTTATTGGTAGGCGCTACATGCCATCCCTTATCAAGTGCACGAGTGTAGTACTCGTATGATGGGAAGTAACCTGAAGAACCAATTGTGCCTTCTCCGTTACCTACCTCGATCATAGTGATAAGATTATCGTTCTCTTCTGAGTAGTATGCAAAGTCACTGAAATCACCAAAGGTTGTTCCGGGGTGATTGAACTGGCTGATGGAATCAGGAACAGTTCTGAGTGCTGCATAGTAGTTCTGAAGAGCTGTTGCATATGTACTGTACTCTGTCTGTGTACGGCTCTGGAATCCCGGTGTGTTATAGGTGTTGATATGTCCGAGTCCGTTACTCCAGGTCATCTCATAACCGTATGCGCATGTAAAGTCGTCTGTTGAATACTGCTTAACAAGGTTGTGAGCATATGTCCACTCATCATTTGCAGACTTATCTACATTCTCGGCTATCTTTGACTCTTTTTCATTGTCGATTGAGTTACTGTGGTCTGTGATAACAATGTAGTCAAGGTTATCTACATTTGAAGCATGCTTAAGTGCATCCTCAAGTGATCCCGCACCATCGGAGATATTTGTATGAGCATGGATCTGACCAAAGTAAACATTGTACTTGTCATTAAGTCTCTTTGTGAACTTAAGAGTTGTTACAGGACTGTCCTTGTATCCTGCAAGAACTGCCTTAACCTGTATCTCACATGGAAGATTTTCAAGCTTGATTGAACCTGAACACTGTTTCCAGTCATCGTGCTTCTCTTCCTCTGCAGGCTCTGTCTCTGCATCTTCTGTAGCAGGTTTGTTAGTTGTAGTCTCAGTATCCTTTGCAATCTCTTCAGCTGTTCTGAATCTGTAAAGGATTATAGCTCCCTCTGTAGCAGTCTTAAATGAAACATACTGATCTGCAAATACAGCTCCTCCGTTTGGATTAGCTTTTACTGCTGCAACCTGAGCCTGAGTATACTGATAGTTTACTGTGATACTCTTTTTAAGCCCTTCCTTGACTGCATAAGTGCTGATTGTTGCAGGAAGCTCTGTAAACTTTATCTTCGCACCATCTTCATATTTAACGAACTCATCGCCGTTTACTGAATAGTAAATCTCTGCTCCCTCAGTAGCTGTTGAAAGAACTATCTCCTGATTAAGTCCGATCTCACCCGATGCAGGATCAGCTTTAACAAGTGCTGTTACTGAAGAGTCAACTACAGGATTACCTGTTACCTTGACGCTGTCCATACGGATAACACCGCCCTTTTGAGGTTCCTTATCCCCCTTGGCACTGAGTCCGCCAGTAGGAACAAGTCTTATCAGGACATTCTCAGCATCGGCTGCTGCGTTAGGAATTTCAAAAGTAAAGGTTACATAGTAGGTTGGAGCGAGTGATGTTCTTGCAATACCGTCTGTGATATCGCCGGATCCACTGACTTCAAATGGCTCTGTGATTGCCTTGCCATTCTCATCCGTTTCACCGGTCTTTTTATATGCTGTATACTTGTATGAGTATGTACCGTTCTTAAGGTTCTTGAAGTTCTCTCCGTCAGTTGAATACTGAAGCTGGAATGCTCCGGCTGCAGTATTGGATGCCCTCATTCTTAATGCCAGGGACATGTTGCCGTATCCGTTTGAAGGGAATGAAAGCTCCATGTAATCAGACTCTGATATTACTCCTGTTGAACCCATGTAGAAGCTTGTTGAACCTGTTGTAGTGCTCTTTGCTGATGTCCATGGCTTTGAAGCATTTCCGCCCACTACTGCTGTGAACTTAGCGTTCTTATCAAGCATATCGTTGGTAGCATAGAGATCACCATTGATGTACTCTTCTGAATTCTCGGTTTCATCATAATGAGCATTGCCTGCCCACTGAGCTACAGCAAGTGATGTATCCGTGTCATATTCAAGCTTTGCTGTGCTCTCACCTTCTTTTACTGCATAGAAATTGAAGATGTAAGCAGGATCCTCCTTAAATCCAAAAGCCTTGAAATCACCTTTGTAATATTCAAATGCCTGAACGCTAGTGCCAACCTTCATGGTTGTGCTCTTTAAGTAGAAGTTTCCGGCATTGTTTTCATCTGCTGCAGCCTCTACCCATGTACTTCCTTCTACTGCCTCATCTGTAAGTACCAGATTGATATAGTCCTTGGTCGTTCCATCTGCCTGAGGCTTAGTCTCCTTAACAATTGAAAGGAACTTGCCTTCTTCTGTCTTAAAGATATAATTTCCGTCATCATCAACAGAAACTGTCAAAACAACGGCATCTGTATCTTTTATGTCAAGAAGTCCCTCTTCTGAAGGCTTAAGATCGATGCCCTTAAGTCCGCCGTTTTCAGCAGTTGATGACATCACCTTGCCCGAAGTAGGATGATAAGCAACCACCTTATCACCATCATTGAATGTTCTGGTGAGGAGCTTACCTACTGTATTTGCTTCATCGTCCTCAGAAGCTCCTGCGTAATAGAACTTTGTAAGGAAGTTCACTCCTCCGTTACCAAGAGAGTATACAGTAAACAGATTCTTGTAGTACTCAATATACTGAGCATTTGTGTTGCCATTCTTATCTGTATATACTGCTGTGTTGTTCTTAACATAGAATCCGCCTGAAGTCTGCTCTTCCAGTGTCCACTTGGACAGATCAGTGAGTTCATCAGCAAACAGAAGACCCTGCTTTCCATCCGCAGGAGCTGTCAGGTATTTATAAGTTCCGGCTTCAGCATCTGCCTGATACTTAAATGCCACATAGTCATCTGTCTTTTCTACAGTAAGGACTACACTGCCTTCCTTGCCTGTAACTAAGCCGTCTTCTGCTGTTTCAATTCCGACACCTTCAAGTTTGGTTCCGTTTACAGTGCCTGAAAGTGCAGCACCATTTATAACCATGATGACTTTGTCGCCATCCTTAAGTGTCTTAGCCTCTTCGCCTACGGATGCAGTATCGTCATCCACTTCTTCACCCTCAACAAATTCAGGAAGAGTGTATGCTGAGAAGGTATAGTTATCTTTTTTGTCTGTTCCTGCAAGATAGCTGTATGCAGTAAAAAGATTATTAAAGAACTCAAAATACTGAGGCTTATCAATATTATTCCTACTGTCGTGGTAAACAGCATTTACATTCTTTACAAGGAATGAACCGTCCTCTTCAGGCTCAAATGTCCAAAGGCTGTAATCATTCTTGTCAGTCTCGAATGTGAGGCTGTTTCCTGTAGCACCTGTTGTAAGGTATTTGATCTGTGTATCAGTTGTCAGATTATCATCTTCAACGACAGGAAACTCTGATGTAATGTAGTACTGTCCCTCAGTCTCACCCTTTACAAGAGAAAGCTTTGCAAAAGAAGCTGCTTCATCGCTATAAGTCAGATGACCGTTTTCATCAACTGCAACTGCTGTTGGCTCAAGTTTAATATTTCCTTTTTTGTCAGGCTCAGAAGCTGTAACAGACATCGCCTTATCACTTCCAAAAGTGATCACAAACTTCTGATCTTCTGAAAGCCTGGTAACGTCAGTAATCCTGGATCCTGCGAAAAGCTCATACTTAAACTCAGCGACATCACTCTTTTCGCCATTAAGTTCAGCGTAAGCATAAAGATTTCCATCCTTAGTGATTTCAACCGCCTCTTCGTAATCTTTGAAATTCTCTCCATCGAAGCTGTACTTGATTGTTGCACCTTCTGTTACGCAAGCAAGTTCAACCTTATCGCCGAACTCAACTTTGGAGTCGCTCTCTACTGATGCTGTAGGAGCAGCAACAGTGCTAGCCTTGCCCAAGAAATAGAAGCTTACCGGGAATAATCCGGATGAACTTCCCTTTGCATATGCCTTGAATACACTGTTGTCATTTTTCTTGATTCCCAGACAGTAGGGCTTACTAGCAGAGGTCTTGGATGTACTGTTTTCAATCACCTTGTCATTAAGTACCCATTTTGCAGTTTCTAAGCTCTTTTGTGCCCACAAAAGATTATTCTTACCATTCTCTGCAGCCAGATATTCACCGTCATTTTCAAACCACAGTCCATCATCTGATCTGTGAACAGTAAGCACTAAAGCATTTTCATCAGGTATAACTTCATCATCGTCATTAGTTGTAAGCTCGATAGCATTAAAAGATCTATCCATTGTATAGCCGTTAATAGCGATCAGAATCATATCACCATCAGCAATTTCTTCAACTAATTTTCCAACGTTAGCAGATGCTGAAGAACTCCTCATAAGGCCTACCATGCCTTCATCAGAATCCTCTTTTGCGGGAAACTCAAACTTAACCCTTTCACCGTCAACAGCATCCATAGTATCTGAGTCATAACTTGCATAGGCCCAGATCACAGTGTCCTGTGTTGTATCGATGCTGATCTTGCCGTCATATATTATATATCCGGCATCACCGGCTTCATTGATTGAATAGTAGATGGTTGAACCCTCAACATCACAGGTAAGGGTAACATAGCCATCCTCCTCTACGGCATTAACAACGAGGTTTACTGTTTCATCTGATGCAGTCTCTGTGGCATCAGATGTGTTTGCTGTATTAGCTGTATCAGCTGTACCGGCCGCATCATCAGACACATTCTGAGCATCATTCTCCTCGTTATTTTCATCTTCATTTTCAGAAGTATCATCTTCTCCGGCTGCGTCTGTCACAACGGTCGATACTCCTGCTGAAGCATTGTCTGTAGCAGCATCTACAGTGCTTACATCAGTTGATGCACTATCCGCAGCTTCTACAATCTGTTCGATAGCTTCGGGTTCACTTGCCTCTGCAACTAAAAAAGCATTTCCGAATGTAGAGAATACAATCAGAAATGCTGTTACAAAGGACAAAAATCCCCTGGTCGCGCGTTTCATAATAAATCTCTCCCTTCAACAAAATTTCATTTTTATCCGGTCCCCACCAAATAAAATTTCGAGTAGAAGAATCGTACCAATATAGCACGTGTTATGTCAACAAAAAACCGTGCATCAAAAACAGGTTTTAATCCCAGTATTCATGCGGTGTTTACGAATACTCGTTTTCCAACCCCACTAACCACGCGACCAAATTTTTTTATATTTTTTTTATATTTTTTTCATAAATTACTGCAAAACTTTTTCAAGAAAGTTTTTTACATAATTCCTGTAAGCCTCAGTGTCTGCAAGCACAGATTCTGCATGCCCAGCCCCCGGAATTGTATAGCACTCGGCATATCCGGCTGTAGCCTTCTTCATATCTTCGGAATTCTTCGGGAGAATAAAGTCGTCCTCCGCGCCGTGAATAAAGAGTATCGGTACGGTGTTGTCAGATAATGAATCAATAGGTCTCATGTCTTTTAGCGCATAATGAAACCTTATACGTGCGCCAAAATCAGCTATATTAAACAGCCATGACGGAAGATGGGCACTTCTGTATGCACCTCTGATAACATTCTCAATATCGGAAAATCCGCAATCAGCAACGGCAAAATCCACATTGGGTTTGTACTTCATGACAGTTGCAGTTGTTGCAGCGCCAAGAGATTCACCATGAAGCCCCAGAACAGTCATATCCGTGTATCTCTTTCTGCTGTCCTCTATCATTCTTAAAAGGTCTTTTGCCTCAAGAATTCCGTATGAAGTAAAGGCAGGAGCATTCATTCCGTGTCCGCGAAGATCATACAGGATACAGTTAAACCCATAGTCCAGATACATCTTCACATACTTAAGATCTCCGTTCCTGTTGTCTGTGTAGCCATGAGAGATAAGCATATATTTAGTTGTGTCTGTCGGATTTTTCAGAAAATGAACATGCAGAGTATAGCCGCCTTCACCCTCAACGGTATAATCCGTCTTCTCAAGCGGATCATAAAAAGAAGTGTCATAGTGATCCTTCTGCCAGGCGAATGCCTCCTCCAAAGTCTGTTTCTTGCCGGTCATGACATAACCTGCCATCCACCAGCAGAAAGCAAGAAATAAAGCTGATAAGATCAAAACAATACTTATGATAATCATGGAAATTCCCCTCTTCCCCAATACTTCTTTATGTCAAAAGATCTTTTGTCTTGGCTGTCAGCATGTTCAAAACCCGCTTTTTATCAAGACTCCAGAGTGGTTCCACCAAAAGCTTTCTGGGTCCGTCACCTGTCATTCTGTGGACCACTGTCTCCTTCGGTAAAAGAGCTATTGCCCTTGCCACAACATCAGTATACTCCTCCATGGACATAATATGGAAGTCTCCGGTGCCGCTATTTACATCATCCAGATATTCCTTGTACATGTCAGCGCCTTTTAATATCTGCAGGTTCTGGATCTTGATACCGTCAAGTGCAGGATCAAGGGCCGACAGGAATCTGATCGTATCAAGCATATCTTCCGTGCTCTCTCCCGGAAGTCCGAAGATCACATGAACGATAACCGTGATCCCCGCCTGCTTAAGACTCCTGTATGCATCCTCAAATACAGAAAGCTCATATCCCCGGCGCACTCTCTTTGCCGTATCCTCGTGGATGGTCTGAAGTCCAAGCTCTATCCAGACCGGTTTAATAGCCGAGAGCTCTTTTAACATATCCATAACTTCCGGCCCAAGACAGTCAGGCCTGGTTCCCAGAGAAAGGCCAACTATGTCTTCACGACTTATGGCTTTTTTGTAGAGCTCTTTTAACCTGCCCACATCCCCATAGGTATTGGTGTATGACTGGAAATAAGCAATGAACCTGGTTGCTCCTGTCTTATTCCTGATCAGAGCCTTAGCTCTTTCTATCTGAGCATCAACGTCAAAAAACTCCGATGTCATGCCTTTGTCCTGATCTCTTATGAAATCAGGTCCCTGTGCAAATTCACCGGAGCCGCCCTCCGAGCAGAAACTACAGCCCCTGTATCCAAGCGTGCCATCCCTGTTTGGACAGGTGCAGCCCGAGGATAAGGAGAGCCTGTAGATCTTCTCGCCATATGTATTTTTTAAATAAGTTGATAATTTAACCGGCATTCTCGTTGATATTCGCTTGTCTTACCAAAGAGTTGAAGTGATTCTGAAGCTGATCTGTATATCCGAAGCATGTCTCGGGATTGTGCTGATGGATCATATCAAAAATCTGCGCTATAGCTTCATTCTTCTTGAATACGATACCTGACATATCAGCAACACTGAGAGTATCAAAATTTCTTGTAAAGAGCTTAACATTTGTAAGCACTGTTATAAAGTTATAGCTCTGGTTAAATCTGTAAGCCCAAAGTATATCTGAATAGGGAACGATATTGAATTTGTGTCCCATGCTGACGAGATATCTTGGTGTAAGGTATGTATGACACTTCTTGATATATACTGTCTGTGGGCTGTCCAGCTCTGATTCAAGAACCTGGGCCTCAACATCTGAGATCCTGTTAAACGCCTTGTTGTAGCCAATAAGAGCAAATAATCCGTAACCGAAAATAAGAAAGCCAAAGCCTACGGCAAAAATGCCGAGGATCATAAAGCCGCCTTCAGAGTGTGCCTGACCACCGATCAGAAGCGCTGAACCCATGAAATAATCATCAAATTCTTTTCTGGTAACAACATCTTCAGGCTCCTCGCCCTCGTTATAATACTCGAAAGCCAGGTCCATAACCTCATCGTTTGGTTCAGTAACTGTTCCGATGATTTCATAAGTGCCCTGAGACTTTACTCCAAACACAATGTCGTTATATTCCTTCTCGGAACATCTTACAATATAGAGGTCATACCCGTCAGATACATAATAGTATCTCTCCTCTTTGTCGTAATAACCGATCTCATACGGCTCATTTGTCACATCGACACAGACGTAAATATCGTCTTTTAGCATATTCTCATTGTATGCGTCTGCGAAATATACCCTGTTGTCCACGTTGTTCTTATGGATGTACCACTCCAAAAAGAAACTAAGTACGCCTACAAGAAGAAGCACTCCTCCGATTACCGCAGAAACTGCCTTGCCTGCGCGTGCTCTTTTCACCTTGGGGTTGCTAATATTACTCATTACAAAAACTCCTTACCAACAAAAACTAAAAACACTTCAGTTACAAACTTCATAAAATCTACCATATATCGTTTGGGATTACAATTAAAATGTAAGGAGTTTTAAATTTTATAAAATTCAGCGAGAAAACCCCTTCCGATGAAGTCGGTTGTGGGATGAATCGCCTTTACGCGAACAGCTGTTCGTGGTAAAATAAGTCAATCGGAACCTTTAAAACTGTATATATACGGTTGTGCCATGTATCTAACAAACCAAGAACCTATGGCACGTAAAATATACAAGGTGTTAGTTCCCACGCGCCACAAGCGCATCTAAAACATTTGCAAGTATGCCGAAGGGTTTTTCCCGACGGAGTAGCGGCACTGTGAACGTGCCTTACTATGCCGCAAGGTATTGTAGAAACCATTTCCGATGTTGTCGGTGATGGTAGTTCATTTCATGTACGCTTCAAATCTTGAAATATCTTTTCCGGTCAAAAGAGCCTTTACAAGCACTCCGTCTTCCTGATACTCGGTCATCTTCACAACACCTCTGCTGTTAAGTTCGCCAAGGATTGCACCTTCCTTATAAGGTAAAAGAAGTGTTACCTCTGTTTCTTCTTCTGCAAACTTTTTGTCGATTACCTCTATCAGGGCATCAAGGCTGTGTTTGTCCTTGGCTGAAATGTAGACACGGTCAGCCCCGGTCCTCGGGAACTCTATGGGAAGACTTCCGCTCTCTATCTGCTCATCCTTCAGGATGTCGGATTTATTGAACACATAGATAACGGGAATCTCTCCCGCCCCTATCTCCTTAAGTGTCTGCTGAGTAACTTCCATATGATGCCTGTATTCCGGATCGGAAAAATCAATGACCTCCAGCAAAAGATCTGCAAACTTAGCCTCTTCTATGGTAGAGCGAAAGGCCTTTACAAGGTCATGGGGCAGATCACTGATAAAGCCAACGGTATCAGTCAAAAGAAATGGTCTGTGATCTTTTGGTTCTATCTTTCTGACGGATGTATCCAGGGTTGCAAACAGCATGTCTTTTTCAAAGACCTGCTTGTCCTCACTTCCCGAAACACCGTACAGATCAATAAGTCCGTTTAGTATAGTGGATTTACCGGCATTGGTATAACCTACAAGCGCAACCTCCGGAAGACCTGAGCGCATACGTCTGCCTCTCTGGGTATCGCGCTCCTTGCGGATGCCTTCAAGATCCCTTCTGAGCTCAGCCATGCGGTGCTCAATGCGCCTTCTGTCCAGCTCGAGCTGCTTCTCACCTGAACCTTTATTGGACAGTCTTCCGCTTCCGCCTCCCTGACGGGAAAGAGATGTCCTCATATGTGCAAGCCTCGGAAGCATGTACTGAAGCTGCGCATATTCAACCTGAAGACATGCCTCACGGGTCTTGGCCCTTCTGGCAAATATCTGAAGGATCAGTCCTGTGCGATCGATAACTTCTGTATCCAGCGCCTTCTCAAGGTTTCTGGCCTGCATGGGTGAAAGAGCTCCATCCACAACCACCAGGTCAATGTCAAACATATCAAGAGATGCTGCGATCTCCTCCACTTTACCGCTTCCTATGTAAGTACTGCGATCCGGCGATGGCAGAGACTGAGTAACAGTCAGAGCAGCCTCAATGTCAATTGCCTTAACCAGCTCTTTTAACTCATCCATGGACCTGTCAAAGTCGGATGAGCTTATTCCTGTATTAAGTCCCACCAGAACTGCTCTGGTGGGACGTGTCTGCGTAATGTTTTCTATCATATATTCACTCGTATTTCTATATTGTAGCTATGTCAATTTCAGATCATGGCGTAGTCCGGAGCAAGGCCCTTCTCATCTACCTTACAGGTAAACAGGCACCCGTCATAGTCCCCTGAGAGCTCATTGCCACTTGTCGTGATAAAGAGTTCATCGAAGCTGTCTCCGAAGAAGCAGCATGAGGTCACATGCTCAGCAGGAACTTCTACTATGGCAAGAAGTTCACCGGTTTCTGAGCTTCTCTTTTCTATTCGCCTTCCGCCCCAGACAGCAATCCAAAGATTGTCCTCGCTGTCTATGCACATTCCGTCCGGCACACCATCTTCAATATGGATAAGCTCAGTGCGGTTTGTAATATTCCCTGTCTCGAAATCATAGTCATAAACAAAGACAGCGTGATACTCGGAATCGGCAAAGTAGAATTTGGTCCTGTCGGCACTCCACGCCATTCCGTTGGCAATTATGGTGTCCGGCTGCATAAGAGCAACTCTTCCGTGTTCATTTCTGTAAAGATCACCCGAGGGCTCTATCCCCTCGCCTTCTGCCATGGAACCGAACCACAGTCTTCCTGCAGGATCAGCTTTGGCGTCGTTGGAACGATGATAGGTCTCATAGATGTCCTTCAAACTGCGGTTCAGCGAGATCTCTTTTCCGTCATAGACATAGAGTCCGTCAGCTGCTGCTACCAGATATGAACCGGCTTTCTCAGCAGGAACCGCTGCTCCGATCTTCTGGTCAAAGTCCACCTGCTTCATCAGTCCGCCGGCTTCTATTATGTAGAGCTTGCCTGCGATAATGTCTACAAAGGAGCGGCACTTAGTTCTGGGATCATAGAACGGCGACTCACCCAAAAGATATTTTGCAAGTCCGAAAGGTTCTGCTTGGTATGTCTTCATGGTTCCGAGGCCCTCCTGTCTGTCAGTTCACCCGGCGATTGCCCGCCAGGACTTCACGATAGTCCTCAAGGTTCTTGCGAAGAAGTGTAGGTATCTCAAGCTCGTACGGACACTTGGAAAGACATGCTCCGCATCCTATGCACTCCTCTATCTTGTTCATCTCTGCCTGCCAGTGATCGGAAAGCCAGCTCTCACTGGGCGCGCGACGAAGCATCAGTGACATACGATTGCACTGGTTTATCTGGATGCCCACGGTACATGGCATACAGTATCCGCAGCCTCTGCAGAAGTCGCCCATAAGCTCTTTTCTTTCGGACTCGATGAAGGTCTTCAGCTCATCATCAAGCTCCGGAGTATTGTCCATAAATGAAAGCCACTCATCAAGCTCTTTTTCCTTCTGAATACCCCAGATGGGAACTGCTCCGTCAAACTGGCTGATATATGCCATTGCAGCCTTTGAATTTGTGATAAGTCCGCCGGCGAGACCCTTCATGCAGATGAAACCAACGTTGTTCTCATTGCACATCTTAATGAGGTCAGCCTCCTGGTCCGTTGCAAGGTAGCTGAAAGGATATTGAACAGTCTCGTACAGTCCTGACTCTATCAACTCTTTTGCTATGCCGATCTTGTGGGCTGTTCCGCCGATGTGTCTGATCTTGCCCTGCTCCTTGGCTCTTAACATGCACTCATACATGCCTGTGCCGTCGCCGGGCTTCCAGCACTGTCCCATGAGGTGGAACTGGTAGATGTCGATGTAGTCAGTCTTGAGGTTATTAAGTGACATGTCCAGCTGCTGCCAGAATTCTTCCGGTGTCTTGGCTGCAGTCTTGGTGGCAATTATTATCTCGTCTCTCTTTACATATCCGTCGCCAAAAGCAGCGCCCACCTTCTCCTCACTGTCAGTATATGCTCTTGCGGTATCAAAGAATCTTATCCCGCCGTCGTAGGCCTTTCTGAGAATCCTGACTGCATCCTCCAGAGGTATTCTTTGGATCGGAAGTGCTCCAAATCCGTTCTGTGGTACGGTTATGCCTGTGCGTCCCAGTGTAATGTTCTTCATAAAAAATCTCCTTCCGGATATCAAACTACGTTTAAGGTGTCCGGTGTAACTTTGCATTTAAGATGCAGGACCTGAACTCCTGCGTTTACTGCCTCATTAAAGGCCTTGGCAAATTCAGGGTCTGTCTCGACGTTTGGTTCAACTCGATCAATCCCTTCACCCTGTATAACAAAGGCTATGACAGCCTTGTAGCCTGCTTCCTGCGCCTGTGTAAGCTCCCGAAGATGTCTCGCACCACGCTCGGTTGGTGCATCGGGAAAAAGACCTGTTCCGTTTCTAAAGAGCGTACAGCCCTTTACCTCCATGAGATATTTATCGGGGCCTTTCTCCATGTAAAAGTCTATTCGGGAATCGCCGTATTTGTGCTCGGGCTTTATCAGGTCGTATTCGCCAAGGCGTTCCAAGTACTCTTTTACCACCTTGTTGGGCGCCTGGGAGTCGATGTTTATGATCTTGCCATCATTTTCAACGGCCACCAGGTCGTAAGGTGTCTTGCGCTCGGGGTTTTGTGCCTTATCAAGATACACTGCAGCTCCGGGAAGCAGGAGTTCTCTGCATCTTCCGGTATTTTTGACATGAACTGTGATTTTCTTGCCATCAAGCTCAACGTGAGCAATGAAGCGGTTTGGGCGGGATATGAAATTGGCCTTAACTATATTGTCATAGGTCATAATGGTTCTCCCGGAAATCAGCCGCCGAAGATGCTGCCAAGATCAAGCTCTTTACCGGTGTGATTGTAATAGATCTCATCAAACGTGCATCCCTGATCCTGTGGGTCAAAATCCACATCCTTAAGGCGTTCTTTCATCGGATCATCATCTTCAACCAAAAGGTAAGCCAGATTGTGGACCTCCCACTCGTAGACCATGTCATCTGCCGTGCGGTAGCTCACCATATCTTTGCCATGAATCTGGTGCAGATCGATCAGAGCCTGGCAAATTATATGCATGTCAGCTTCGTTGTATATGTTGCAGGAATCAATTATCTTCCAATGATCCGTCTTATGAATAGCCGTGTATTGCCTGCCATCGTAAGTAAAGCTGTAATATCCGTCTTTATCACCCTTAGGAGCGATATTCAGGTCAGCGGCAGAGGTGAGCGTTCCGGGTGTGGTTGCAGTTATGGCATTCAAGGCTTTGTCAGGATCATCAGCATAATTCTCTGCTTCTTCCAGGACCTGTTGCTTGGCATCCTCAAAGGCCTGTTGTGCATTTTCCGCAGCCTGCTGAGCCGCCTCTTTGGCAGCTTCCTGTGCTATCTCTTTTACCTTGTCACCGGCCTCTTCGATTGCCCGGCTTGCAAGGCTCTGGGCAGTATCCGAAACCTGCTCGGTAAGAATATCCTCCGGTATCATGCTGCAGCCTGAAAGTGTGGCAACAAACGCTGCCGATGCTATTGTTGCTATGACTTTTATTTGTAACCTGTTCTTCATTTCTGATCAAAGATTGTCCTTTATCTTCTGAATAAGCTCGTCGTACTCCGCGTCTGTGAGGAACTTCTTCTGTGGGTTCATCTCAAAGACTCCGCCCCACTCAAAGCCGTCTTTGTACTTGGGCACGAGGTGCATGTGAAGGTGGCAGCCTGTGTCACCGTATGCTCCGTAGTTGACCTTGTCAGGATTAAATGCCTTGTGGATTGCCTTTGCAGCTCTGTTCACATCTGCAAAGAATGCGTTTCTGTCCTCATCTGAGATATCAACGATCTCACTTACGTGGTCCTTGTAGGCCACGATGCATCTTCCAAGATGGCTCTGCTCCTTGAACAGGATGAGCTGGCTCACTCCAAGGTCACATATCTTGATTCCGAACTTTGAAAGAGGCTCTCCTCCTACGCAGTATCCGCAATTGTTGTCTATAGCCATTTTTATTTTCCTCCGTAATTTGATGTTTTAGTTAATGTTTTATTTAGTGCTTTACTTTATGTATTCGCTAAATATTATGCTGTTCTATTATTTTACTCTGTTATGGCTGTAGTAAAAAGAGTTTTATGTGTGGATTTTGTCTTGGTACTTGTATTTTTCTTGGTACTGTTCGGATATATGGCTTGATATTTGTTCTGTCACTTGTATCGGCATTGGTCATTACATGGTTTTACACCGAGCTCTACTGTCTTGCAGCAGATTTCGCTTAGAGACAGTAACCACGGTCATTATATTTGGTAGGCATTACTGTCTGCTACAAAAAATGTGCAAGGACAGTAGCAATGATGAAGACATTTTAGTTTGCACTACTGTCTTGCCACAAAAGCTTTCCGGAGACAGTAAATTTTCACTTGAAATTTTCTATTTTTCACCCATAGCATCGGCAAAACCTGAATTTCCTACTGTCCGCATTAAAAAGCATTTATAAGACAGTAGCCCTACACGATATGATGCGACATCTTCTACTGTCTCTTGATCAAATCAATCACAAGACAGTAGCATCCCTCAAATGAGTCATCCAATTGTTCTCTCCGATGTTTATGCGTTTTCCTTTTGCACATAATTACTGTTCGGATCAAGCACAAGCTCCAAGTCAGCGTTCTTGGAATGATACAGACAGAGCCTAACGTTTCGCATGTCGCTGAAATCAACAAACTGCTCAGCTTTCTCGCGGCTGTTGCCACTTTTCTCCTTGCGGTCAATAAGGCGGCTTCTGAGTATATCCGGGTCAGCTGTGATCTTGATGGTGTAGTCCGCAAGATTTGACAGCTCGTCCCATCCGGGCGAATCAAGGAGAAGGTAATTTCCTTCAAGAAGCAGAATGTCAGCATCAAGCTTTATAGCATCTTCAACAGGATTGTGAAGATGTCTGTCATAGGCCGGCCATGCTTTCTTTGTACCTGCTAAAGCACCTTCTATGCTCGCTTTTAATTTGTCCAGGTCAAATGTCTCCGGGCAGCCCTTAACCTCTACCATCCTGACCTCTGCGCCATCTACCATCATAGTGTGCGACTCAAGATACTCCTGCCTGCGATGGAATCCGTCCATCCCGATGGCCTGTACCTTGAATTCCGGAATTATGTCTTTTGCCACGTATTCAAGGAAGCTTACCAGCGTGCTCTTTCCGGCGCCGGGAGGGGCAGCAAGCATAACCAGAAGCTTTGCGTTTTTGGTCTTTCGCATGTCTGAAAGCCTGTGAAGCAGCGGCTTGAAGATGGTATCTATAGTTTCTTCGCTGTAGTTGGCATGTACATCTATACCATTGATGTTAACATTATATTCCATGTCGTCTCCTGTAATTCAAATAAAGGGCCGACGTTTGTCAGCCCATAATACAGTTTATTCTTAATCGTATCTGTTTAGCAGACTACTCTGCGTCAGCCTTCACTACATCCGCATACTTAAAGCCAACCACAGACTGAAGATCTGCAGGGGTCAGTTCAACCTGAAAGCCCACCTTGCCTGCACTGACAAATATGTGGTCATGCGCCTCTGCTGTTTCGTGCACAAATGTCGGGAACTGCTTCTTCATGCCCACAGGTGAGCATCCGCCGTGAACATAGCCTGTCAGCGGCAAAAGATCTTTTTGCTTGATCATGGCAATCGCCTTCTCACCTGCTGCCTGAGCAGCCTTCTTAAGATCGAGCTCCGCCTTAACCGGAACAACGAAAACATAGTACGCCCCGCTCTTGGCCTGCGTCACCAGTGTCTTAAAGACCTTATCCGCATCCTCCCCAAGTATTGCTGCAATCTCCTCACCCGACATGGTTGCATCGGGCTCATAGGAGTGGCTCTTGTATTCTATTTTTTTTGAGTCTAGGACTCGCATTACATTAGTTTTGTCGATAGATTTCATAATTTTTCAACCTTTTTAATCTCGTTCCATCCAATTGTGTAAATCTCAGAATATGCTATTTTCAGTCTCTTTAACAAGTATCGTAGCCAAAACCAACTGTTAAAGATTAGATTTGAAATCAATTGCCCCAGTATCAACCCCAAGATGCCAAAATCAAGCTTAACAGCGAATAGATAGGACAAAGTGACAGACAAAACAGCTGTTATAACATAGCTACCATAATATGGAATAATGTTATTACATGAAATCATTGAACATGCTGTCGAATTTTGCATATACAGGTAATAGAATATGCCCAGTAATAACACATAATAAAAATTGATACTCATTTGTGGTCGCAAAACGTGTAGAACAGGTAACCCAACAAAGATAAATAGCAGTGATAGCAGCACAAACAAGATCTTGTAAATCAACAAACCTTTACAAGTCAGTTCTCTGACTTCATTATCCTTACCAGACACTACCAAATTGCAGTATTTCGGTTGATATGCCGCATAATATGCAGATGCCATCGCTCCAATAGTCATAAAAATCTGTGTCAGAACCCCATAAGATCCTGTTGACTTCAGATCGATATAATAGGCACACATAAGCGTTCCCATCTGGGTAGAGAAAAAGTTTGATAATGTAACAATTCCGTCTTTCCAGGCTGTCGCCCAAACCACTCTGAATTGTTCATACACTCTGCCTAATCTTACCGCTACTAAATTCCTTTTATCAACTCTTCGTGAGAAATACAGCATACCTACTATTCTTAGCGTAACTCCGCTAACAGCATATGATATAACAAATCCCAAAAGCCCTATACCATTTGACAGAAGAATAAAAGCTACTACAATCTGTACTGTTTTTGAGCACACAGCAACTTTATTCTTTTCTGCAACTGCTCCAATGCCATTTAAGAGAGAAGTGCAATATGCAAAAAGAATATTTATTGCCACAGCAAATATGTATATTCCCCAGGCTAACTTAACATTATTCTCAAGATTCCAACCGGAAACCCTATATACGTATAATGTTCCTCCAACCGACATTATCAATACCGCTAATAACGCCACCAGAAGATAAATACTCTTACTGGTTTTTATGACCTCCGAAATCAGTTCCCAGTTTTTTTCCTCATTATCACTGCTGCTTACTCCGTATCGAATAATCTCTTTTGCTCCACTCCAAGCATATGCCATATGTCTTGATATTGTAGCAGAAAAGCCAAAATCCAGCAGATTAACCATCTGAGAAATCCCGGCAAAAACATACCAAAGCCCAAGTTCTTCATCTGATAAATACCACAGAATAAGAGGCAATATAATGACATTTACGCCTAACGAAAAGAACTTCGCCAGGTATGTCCATACCAAATCCTTTTTTGAAACTCTCATAAACTACTCTCTCTTCATCGTATCACATAGCAATGTAGTTATTTTCTTAAGTATAACTTCGTCTGAATGCTCGTATTTAAAAGCAACAAATTCATCTTTATTTCTGTCTGTCTCCATTAGTTCTATGATACTACTCTTAAACTCCTGCTTGTCAGAATATACTTTGCATATATTGGGAAATTGTCTGTTATATTGAAGTAATGTTCCAAATCTGGTGCCTAATACCGGCTTATTTTGTGACATAGAATCCATTAATGTACCGGAACTCCTGTATCCAAATTCTTCCGGGAATGGCATGATGACAGCTCTGGAATCACAAATATAAGAATAATAGTCATCATAAGAAAGCCCTAATCTTCCCGAGAAAACCTTGAGAAACTTAGTTTCATAATCAATTTCCGAAGACCTGAAAATAGCCTTTATTCCATTCTTTTCAAAAAACCTGTCCTCATTCTCCCACTCAATGATCTTCCTTACTTCATCATCTGAATTGCTGTTAGAAATACCTACAAAATCATACTTAATATTCTTATCATTGTATTTCCAATCATACGAATTAAGCATATGCGGTATATGAAATATTTTACTTGAATCAATGCCATATTCTTTTGAAAAGAACTTAACTCCATCCCCCTCCATCACAACATGAATAAAATCTTCCTTAACCAAAGAAAAAATCCGCTTCACCATCCCTCTCTGATAAGCTGTGGCAGAATGATTGATCAACACCAAATTAGAAACTCTTTTCAGCCTTTTTCGGAAGAGAAGGTAAACAATAAAATCCATACCTCCTATAAAAATGTAATCATACTTTTGAGCTTTAGCTATAGATAGTACTTTTTTACATATAAATATCGTTTCTACATGTTCCCTGATCTGTAGTTTTCGCAAAAATCCTTTTTTAAGGACTCCAAGATTTAACAACTTGTCCTTATCAGCTTTTGATTTCGAGTTACATTCAATGATCTCAATTTGATCAGCCTTCTTTTCATACCAGCCTTTTTCATAAGACAACAAAGATACTCTTGCAAGTTGTCCTAATATCTCACTCCACCTATAATCAAACTGCTTATGCCCACTTACAGGGCCGTTACTTATCAAATTGCAATATAAAACATCCATATCATTTTTCTCTCCGAAAACTATATTTATGAGTGTCCACCAATCCACAGCAAATAAAGATAATCCCAACATCAAAAGAATAGAAAAGCGAATAGAACAGTGCATACCATAAGAATCCTATCACTATCCACATTGATCCGTTTCTTTTTATTACATTTGCCAGAAAAAGAATAAACAGATACGCAAAATGAATCAGCCCAAGCAAACCATAATTTATTATCACTTCAGCAACAGCTATATGAAAAGCTGAATATACTCTATTTGTTATCATTACCAGTGGAAATGTCGAAGTAGTCGATCTGTTCCAATTGGACAGTCCCCAATATTTCCTTACTGTCCCCCCATAGCCTTTCCCCATGAGTACAAAATACGGCTTGTGTGCAAACTCTAAAAACACATTAACAATCTCTTCTATTCTTGCACTAATCGATGCACTAGTACTTGAAACACTTCTGTGAATACTTCCGATTCCGGTCGCATACTTAATAATCGTATTCAGCTTATATGATATCTGGCCATTAACGCTTGTGATATACCCACTTCCAATGAAAAACCAAAGCCCTATCATTGCTAGTACAAGTAATGCAACACTAAGTAACCATTTCCTGTAATCAGATTTTGTCTCAAGGATAATTTTAAGAAATACCACAAAAACACCAATTACATACAACCACCATGTTCCCGCTATTCCTACTGTATATTTCATTTGAATGATCAAGCTCAGACATCCGGCCAACAGATAATACAGACCCCTTTTTTCATACACAAACAAGACAAGTCCTGGCGAAAAAAAGAATAATAACGGGCAAGAAAGAACTTTCTCTGCTCCCCAGTTTATATAATAATTTTTCATAAGAATAAGGATCACTGCTGCTAAACACATACATGAAAGTAGCATCAGCAAAAGTTCTTTGATTTCGCCAACTATTTCCCTATTGTTGTAATAACTATGAAAAAAAAGCACCATAAGTGCCATTATAACAATCATCTGGTATGCATCTCTGGCATTGTATTTCCACATTTCGCTCAAATATAGTATACCGTTATCATTTAAAAAGATCGTAAGGATCGTCATAGGGAACGCCAAAACAGCCATGACTACACTAAGTGTATAAAAGAAGAATCTGTTATTCTGTGAGGATTTTATAGGCAAAACAATACCATACTTAAAATAGCAGCGAATCAATGCTATCATAACAATTACAAAGAACGGATAAATCCCTCCGATTGGAAGCTTATAAAAACTAAAGAACTCAGACGTTCTGCCTCCTGTAGCATAGTATTGATTCTCAATGCCACATGACATAAATACAAGCAGCATTTTAAACAATACATCTATATCGCAAAAGAGAGCAGCAAAAAAAAGTGTTATCATCTCAATCATAGCAATAATCCCTGAAGCCGTAGGATTATTGATAAATAATGAATTCACACATACCAGGAATACTATCAGGATACTTTTTGTCACATACCTGTCATATCGTATTATCAATTATTCTCCCTCATATTCTTCGTCAGATTCTCAAAGAATTTCTGTATCCCATTTATGTAATAATCCGACGAATAATAATTCCCAAACACCTTACTGTACTCAATAAATATACTCTCCGGACTTATGTCTTCTTTTATTAACCCATCAAGCTTGTCCCAAAACAAGGCGTCATCATAACACAGGCAATATCTGCTTTCTTTGCTCTGTCTATAAAAATCAACAATAGCAGACGAATAGATAGGAATAACTCCATTGCATACATAAGAGGACAGTTTTGTTGGCGTTGCAACATTATTGACCTTGCTATCATCCCTGATACAGAATCCAAATTTAGCTCTTGTCATTTCATGACATATTTCTTCTTTTTTCACATACTTCACGCTATAATTCTTTATTCCACATTCTTCTAGTATTTTGCCGGCTTCATCTGTCTGCTTGGTTAGAACGCAGAGTTTAACGTTTTCACCATATTTCTTTTCAATATTTCCATAGATATTCACAATCTGAGTAAAACAATGCCAATCAGATATTCCACCGGAATAAACAAATGTGTTATCACCATAGTCATGCGCATCAAATGACGCCTTATCAATCCTTTCATTAAAACACGGCATGATAAAACAGAGAGGCTTAAGATTATACTTATGCTGATAATGCCTTTTCATCTCTTCTGAAACAAAGAAAACTGCGTCTGAACATAAAACTGCAATATATTCTATGCAAGAAAGTATAAGCCATCTAAGATAAGAGGATCTTCTGACCAGCGACTCTTCCGGTGCTATCCCTTGCACCCACAAAACAACCTTATTATATCCGGCAAGCCTTGCTTTGATCGCCTCAAATATGGTTGCTACAAAAACAATTCTTTTCCCATTCTCTCTTTTAATCTTTATTCTATTGACTTTTTGGCACTCAATGCCAATTCCTTTAGCCGCTTCAACTACAATGTCAAAATATGACTTTGTCACTTCAACGTTTGTTATTGGAGCCAATAAGTCCATACACAATTGTGAGTTGCCAATAAACTCTGTCATATCAATACCACGTTTTCTATCTCAATACTTCAATTATCCTGTCAATATGGTTTTCAATATAGTACGCGTCAGCCGAATCTCTACTGCTTAACTTCATGCGTTGCAATTTATCTCTGTCTACAACCAGATGTTCTATTGCTTTTTTCATTCCTCCACAGTCATTGCTCTCTAATACTATTCCATCAACACCATCTTCTATAATCTCACTGTTATAACTCATATCCGAAACAATAGGAACCAATCCGGAAATCTTGGCTTCTACCAACACACCGGGAACCCCTTCTGTGGACCACAATGTCGGGAAAAGAAATATGTCATATCGAGACAAAAGCGTATACAACATGTCCGAATCCCAAGAAAACGCCCCCATATAATGAGTGTTTGCACTCCCCTTTATGCATTCAAAAAACTCATCCCTATAATCATCTTTAACATTTCCATAAATGTAGAATTCAACCTCACTTAATTCCTTGGCCGTATCAATAACTATCTCAATACCCTTTTCCTTTTGAATACTTGATAAAAAAACACATTTGAGTCTATCATCGCTCTTCTTAATATCATTGATGAAGGAAGCCTTTTTTCTACAATTCGGATACACCTCAACATTGGTCATTCCTGCATTTACAAGTTTCCTTTTCATAGAATCAGTTTCAACATAAACCCTCTTATAATTCTCGTAGACTTTTAATTTTTTCTTTGAAAAAGATATCTCATCAGCCTCAGTTCCACCCATCATAAAATAGATTGACTGATTCATAGAGTTCCTATTGAATCTGTATAACAAAGTACTGATCAACCCTGATTTTCCGGATCTGGAAGAAACACCTATAACATATTTTGAGTCACGTCTAAACAGCTTCCCCAATGTCTTTACATACAAAATCATCCTTTTTTCAGAGACGATTTTTTCTAAAGAAACACTTTTTGATATTGCTTCATACAATAATGCATTCTTTATAGAAACTCCGCCGTATGGTGGCGGAAAGCTCCCAATATAGTAACTCTTTGTCATAGTTTTCTGTCCGTGTACAACAGGTGTAGCCTGCTATTCTTAATCTAAATATGATAAGCACCAGGAATCTGTAAAAAATTGTGACAATCCAACACTGTTTTATCCGCTAGCTTTTTAGCGTTTTCTTTAATCTCATCATGTTTTACCATGATAACAATCATATCAATTGAATCCAAAAACTCATCCAGGCTGTGTAATTGATTCTCCACCACATTATCTTTTATGTATGGATCATATACTTTAAGTCCTGTAGCAAGGTGCCTTTGTTGACTTTCGAGTAATTGAAGAGTCGGACTCTCCCTTATGTCATCAACATTCTCTTTGTACGTAAGGCCATATAATCCCACCCTTGAAACATCTGTCATACCTTTTTCTTTCATGATTTCATAAATTCGGTTCAGGACAAAATCAGGCATCCCATCATTGGTTCTCATAGACTCATCTATTACTTTTGCAAGTGAAGGATAGTCTCCTACCAAAAACCAGGGATCCACCGATATGCAATGTCCTCCAACACCGGGACCAGGTTGAAGGATATTTACTCTGGGATGCATATTACATATCCTGATAATCTCATATACATCCATACCATCATGTCTGCAAATCTTTGCCAACTCGTTAGCAAACGCTATATTCACTGCTCTGTATGTATTCTCGACAACCTTCGTCATCTCAGCAGTTTTTATATCCGTTACAACAATCTCACCATCACAGAAGTTCATATAGAGCTCTTTTATCTTCTCTCCGATCACATTGCTGTATGCTCCTATTGTCCTATTATTGTGTAAAAGCTCATTCAACATGTGTCCTGACATAATTCGTTCAGGCGCATGGACAAGATGAACATCATCTCCCACCTTCAAACCAGCTTCTTCTACGGTAGTTTTGATATATTTGTCCATTGTTCCGGGAGATATTGTAGACTCTATGACTATGATCGATCCGGGAAGACACTTCTCCAGTACTGACTTTACGGCAGATATCACAAATTCCGTATCAACCTTTTTACTGAATTTATCATAAGGCGTAGGAACAGAAATAATGTATGTATCAGTGGACTGGTATTCTGTTGTAAACCTAATTCCGGATTTGACCGCTTCCGCAAACAAGTCATCTAACCCTTCCTCTTGAAAGGTTGTTTTGCCTGCATTTAACGTCTCAACCAACTTCTTGTTGTAGTCAGTTCCAACAACTTCAACACCATGCGATGCTAGCATCAATGCAGTTGGTAATCCAATATATCCCAAGCCAATTACATTTATCATTGTGCCTTCCTCTCTCATCTTCTCCTAATCTCTATTCTCTCAGCACTGCTTTTGAACACCCTGTTAGAGCATATCTTGCCTATTTCCTCTGAGTAGTAACAGCTTTTGCTTACTTCTTTGAATTGACCTCCGCAAGCCTCCAGAATGATTTCAGCATTACTTTTGTGCATCAGTATTGCAGAATCATTCAGCATAGTCACTTCAACTTCCGGATGAATATGCCAAAAGCTGGTAAATTCACTCTTTGAATGATCCGTTACCAGTATTGTTGTCCCCATCTCTATTTTTCTTGAAAGATAATTCCCTTTAAAATCACGAATTTCAGCTCTGATAGCATTATCCGTCAGCGAGACTTTTTCTACAGTTGCCCGTCGCGCTGTGCGATGTTCGCTCCATACATCAGACTGTTCCACACCATCAGCCATAATAGTATTATGAGCCCTGGTGCTTCTAAAATATGCTCTATGTTCTGTCTGATATCCATACGTTCCGGAATTGACAAGTATAGGGGTATCTCCCAAAAACAATTCGAAGCTAAGCGTGTCACAGTGGCTATGGCCCGAAATATACTTAGGAGCTATCTCGCCTGCATCAAATAGCAAAACAAATCCATCCGATTCAAATCGATGATACCCACTGTGACTCAGGTGTTCAATTTGTGTCGCAGTATATGAAATAGTATCTTTTACAGCATTGATCAACTGATCTCTGCTCTTAGCCACATTTGAAGCTGCATCATTAAAATGTGGTATTCTCTTTTCTGTCTCGAATCCAACTATGCAATCAGTCATGCGCCTGATAACGTCACTTAGTTCACACTTAGCAGCCTCATCTGAAATAACATAGCATCGAAGAAGCCCTTCCAATATCAAATTATGATACATAAAGCTTCGTTCAAAATGCATTCCATCAGGCAATATCTGCTCTTTAATCTCTGAAAAGAGCCTGTTTTTGTACTGTTCTCTGTCTTTATCCTCCAGAAAAATGCTGCAAATGTACAATGTAATCAGATTTTCAAGATAATGATTTCCTAAAAGGTTTTTCTCCTGATTCTTTTTTAAAAATCTATATTGCAGACAAATATCTTCCAGAACCAGTGATGACCAACGTTCCCTCCATTCCGAATCCAGCATGCAATATATTATGAGAACGTTTCTTAATCTAAGAGATACTGTGTACGGATGCCAGATATCTTTACTGTCTTTCAGAGCAGTGTTATGCCAATCACCGTATAGCTCCAGTAACTTTTTTATATACAATTCATCTTTGGTTTCTCTAAACATATAAGCCAAAGAGATTCCAAACTCAAAGTAATGCAGAGTAAAGTTCCACAAATGAGATTCAGATTCATAATTCCATACTCCCGGTTTCCATCTCACCTCCCTGTTAAGCAGTTCTATTCTATTCTCCAGAATCATTTCTGGCTTAAACCGTCTGAGATAATCCGGATTCTCATCCAAGTCACTTAACAGGATTGTTCTGTTGGATAGTATCCAAGAACAATCTGTTTTATCAATCCTTTTATACCCTAACACTCTGTATCTGAGCTGATAAATAATCTGTATTGGTTTTAAAAATCCAATTGTGCTTATGAATCGAAGTATTCTCATTCGTAAATCATCCTATGTAATTCGGTTTCTAACACTCCTGCAGCCTTTTGTCTTGAGTAATTACTAAGGATATATTCCATCGCATATTGTTTTTTGGCCTCATACAAATTGATATTGTCATGCATGTAACTAAAAGCTTCCCATATCGCTCTATCGTCATTAGGTTCAACAGCTATACCTAATCCACTTTTTTTCAATATCTCAGCCGAATCCCCACTGGCAGCCAAAAGAACGGGGCATCCTACTCCTATTGCTTCATACATTTTAGTTGGAACAGAATCCTTAAGATTCTCGTTTACCAGCGAGACAAAACTGATCTTGGAATGTTTCAATACTGTAAACATATGCTTATTCGGTATTCTTCCGGGAAACGTAACATTATTAAGACCTTTTTCTTTTACATAGTCCTTAAGTATCTTTTCCTCTGCTCCTGATCCAAATAAAAGGAATTGAACATTCATATCGTTTTCCTGCGCCTTAAATGCCAATCGCAAAAGTTGTTTCAGTCCCTGCGCCAAGCCCAGGTTTCCCATATAACAGACAGTAAATACATCGTCAAGCTTGTATTTATCTACCAATTCCCTGTCTTCATCGTTTTTTAAAAATTCCTCGTCCAGACCATTTGTTATTTCCAGTATCGTTTTATCAGGCGCATACTTTTTTAGTTTTTCTACCTTTCCGGGACTTACTGCAATTATCAGGTCCGAACACTCTAGCATTTTATCCCTGATTCCTTCAAATATCCGACTATAAATACTTTTCCTGTCCAAAGCCCCCATTTCCCATGCTACATCCGGCCATATATCTCTCACGTCATAGACCAGTTTTGCCTTATGAAATTTTGCAATTCTTTTTCCCCACTTGTTGATCAACGGAGGAGGTGCAGTTGTCAAAACCACATCAACATTCTTTATAGTCATCGCTTTAAGGAAAGAGGTTATTCCAAATAAATATGAATTCAAAAATCTGTACAGGGAGTTTTTCTTTCTAAGCGGAATTGTTCTGCAATACACAGCTCCAGGATAGTCTATAATTGCATCATTATTATACGGAGCAAGGACTACAACTTCGTCACCGTTTTCCGTAAACACATCGTAAAAAGTCCGCATGCGTTTTGAACAAGGACTTTCATCAGGATATGAATCCCCCATCTGTATCAACAATTTTAAACTTTTGCCTTCAACCATCAGTTGTGTTTTTCCTTATTTCACCAACTTTTCCAAAACATCTACTATTCTCTCAGCCGCACGACCATCTCCATACGGATTCCTGGCATTAGCCATCTGATTATATTTATCGCCATCACTTAGCAAGCATGAAAATGACTCATAGATAGAACTCTCTTCGGTTCCAACAAGCATAAGCGTTCCGGCCTCTATGCCTTCTGGTCTTTCCGTAACATTTCTCATAACAAGTACCGGTTTACCAAGACTTGGTGCTTCCTCTTGAATCCCTCCGGAATCAGTAAGAACCATGTATGCTTTAGCCATAAGATTATGAAACTCAAGGACATCCAGCGGCTCGATTATTCGCATCCTGTCAACCCCCTTCAACTCCTCGTCCACAATTTTTCTAACAGCAGGGTTTAGGTGAACAGGATAGATTGCTTTAACATCTTCATGCTCATTCAGTACTCTTTTAATTGCCCTGAACATAGCATGCATAGGCTCACCTAAGTTTTCTCTTCTGTGAGCAGTTATAAGCACCAGTCTGCATCCTTTTGCCCAATTCAAATATTCACTCTCAAAATCGTCCTTTACCGTTATTTTTAGCGCATCAATTGCTGTATTACCTGTAACAAATATATTTTCCTGAGGCTTTCCCTCAGATATCAGGTTTTTCTTTGCCATCTCAGTCGGAGCGAAATGATACTGTGCAATTATTCCGGTAGCCTGTCTGTTAAACTCTTCCGGAAACGGTGCATAAACGTCATAGGTACGTAGGCCTGCTTCAACATGTCCTACAGGGATCTTAAGGTAATAACACGCCAAAGAAACAGCAAATGTCGTGCTCGTATCCCCATGTACCAAAACTATATCAGGATTAACTTCTTTTAATACGCTCTTTATCCCCTCCAGCGCTGAAATAGTCACATCAAAAAGATCCTGTCCCGGTTTCATGATTGCCAAGTCATAGTCCGGTATGATTCCTAATGCATCAAGTACCTGGTCAAGCATTTGTCTATGCTGACCTGTCACACATATCGTGGTTTTTATATTCCGCTTTTTAAGTTCTCGTATAACCGGACACATTTTTATTGCTTCCGGTCGTGTGCCAAAACACACCATTGTTGAAGTCATATACTATACCTCGTACATTAATGTATACTAACTTGATTATACCATATCTTGTATTTAGATTTTCTAAAAAGCACAAAAAAAGAGACTTCTTTTGAAGTCTCTTTATCAAAAAAACATTTCTTTTATTATGTGTTTATCCTACCTTTTCGCTTCTCTTGTTCATCAGTCTTACCATTTCTTTTTCAAAGCCTTCCGTGCTCTCGCCCCGGAACATAACTTTCAGGGTAAGGAGAATGATTCGAATATCAAGGCCGAGGGACTGGTTCTCGATATAAAGAAGATCCAGCCTTAGCTTGTCAAACGCAGTTGTATTGTACTTGCCGAAGATCTGCGCATAGCCGGTAAGTCCGGCCTTTACCTTCATTCTGTATCTGAATTCCGGAAGTTCCTTGGTATAGAGCTCCACGTGCTCTACTCTCTCGGGTCTCGGACCCACAAAGGTCATATCGCCGGCAAGAATGTTGAATACCTGAGGAAGCTCATCCAGTCTGTATCTGCGGATGATGTTGCCGACCTTTGTAATCCTGGGATCTCTGTTGATGGTGGGCTGAATGCCCTTCTTCTCTGCATCCACAACCATGCTTCTGAACTTGATGATGTCGAAGACCTCTCCATCCTTGGTACATCTCTTTTGCCTGAAAAAGACCGGTCCGCCATCCTCAATCTTGATAGCAAGGGCGATTATCAGCATTGCGGGAGCAAAGAATATTGCAAAAACAATACCGAATACTATATCGAAGACTCTCTTTGAGTTCAGCTTCTTCTTATCCTCATAAACGTAATCGTACTTCATGAGAGGAGTGTCAAGAAGATGCCTTGTAGAGCAGCCCTGAATGATGATATCCTCAATTCTCGGTGTGAAGTAAAAGATCTTATGCTCATCTATACACTGCTGCATATAAGCTTTTCTATACTCAACCGACAGGCCATACATGATCACTGCACAGCACTCCGAAAGCTTCTCTTCAAAGGCTGCCTGCGTTATGGTCTCATATTCCACATATCTGAAATCAAACAGATGGCTGTATTTCCTGAGGATTCTTTCCTTGAACCTGTCAGCTTCATCCTTTGAAACCCACCTTCCTATCAGCAAAAGAGTCTTTTGCGGCTGCACGCATGACATGAATACTTGCTTGGATATAGTTATGATAAGCGCCGTACCCAGTGTCTGAAGAATTACAATTATTAGTCCGGGAATAAAACTGGTATATCTGTTCCTGATAAGGTTTCCCTCAACGTACAGAATCAGATCTGCAATACTGAAGGAGATAGCCTGTGAAATGACCATCTCTGCAATAGAAGAGGACGCAATCCTGAAAGCATTATACAGGTTGCATAATCCATTATAGATAAAGATATATATAATTATTGAAATGATACCGCCCAGCACGTAGTAGGTCTGGAAAGCATTGCGATTGTAGTATGCACACCATATGAATGCAAACAATCCGATGTTCCAGAGCATTACCAGGGCTTTGGCTGTATGTGTAACCCTTTTGCTCTTCAAGACTGACCCCTCATCATTTCGACAGAAGCTGGTTTCACGCATTCAATATCAATTGCTTTAATTATAAGCTATATGTAGTACTTTGTCACAGTTTATCGGCAGATTTTGTGCTATTTAATAAAAACTCTACCATTGAACAAAGTACACCTCATATGATATATCGGTAAGCAATTTATGAAACTAAAGAGAGTTTTAGAAATATTTCTCACTAAAGTCTCGCGCACTCGTATGTTTCAAGTGGCAGAGCCAGAAGTTCAACAATCTTAAGCTCATCGCAGGCATCATTAACTGCGTTGTGAGTCTCGCGATAGCCTGTATCTCCCATAAGCATATGCATGATCGGCTCAACACCGTAATTGCTCTTAAGGCGTCCCGTCTTGCAGCAAAGAGCTGTTTCCGGGATAAACCGGTTATACTGACGGTATGCTGCGATCCTCATAATATCAAACCACTCAAAGCCGCGCAGTTCCGGAAGATGACCAAGGTCAAATTTGGCATTATAGGCAAAGATCTTACTGATGCCTTTATCCATCAGAAACTGCCCCACATCTGCCATTGCCTCATCTCTTGAGCAGGTAATCGCCTTGGCGTCAGTCTTGTGCATGACATAGGAAAACATCCCGCCCACGCGGCACTCCGGATCAAAGATGTAATATCTTTTGCCTAAAAGAGTGTATGTCTCAGCGTCAGCAAGCGCCACCCCCAGGGACATTACTTCATCATGCCAATTGGTCTCTGTATCGATGACAGCAATCATGTCTTTTGACATATCAGGTTCGACAGGCGCAGGCGATGCCTGAACCGTCTTGGTCCTCGGAGATGCAGACGATGTCTTTATCATATTTAAAAAATCGAGTGAAGAATTTACGTTCATGGTGGTATTATAGCACAAACAGTTCCTTGATACTTGCCCTTATATCTCTGATATTTAGGGAATAATTATGAAGATTCAAGAAGATTCAACAAACATGCAGAGGCCAAAGACACCCGTCCCACTCTGTAATCAACCGGCTCCGTCACATCCTCGGAACCGCAAAAAGCGCAGAAAGGGACAAGGCAAAAGAACACTGCAGAAAGCGCAGCAAACGCACCCAAAGACAGCTCCTACATGTTTGTTGTCTGAAAGATATCACCCGGCAAAGAGACAGCGAATTCGACACGCTGTATGCCACGGATCTTGCCAGGAAACCAAGCCGCAAAATCCTAAAGTGATTGCTCCGAGCGGAGCAGAAATATTTTTCTTCGTTAATCAATCACCTCAGCCACATTATCATCTAAAAAAAGCCTTGTAAATAGGTTTACTTTAATCTTAAGAATATCTACCGCAAATCTTAAGAAAGTCATAAGAATTCCGTGTTAATGCACATATTTATCCGCGTTTTATCGTTTGCTCATCACAAGAAAAAAGACTGCGAAGCATAACACTTCGCAGTCTCATATTCTCACCGTAAATCTATATTAAGATTTCAGCAATAACACAAATTACTTACCGAACTTAAGGAATCCAATTGATCCGATAATAGGTGCATCCTTGGCCTTACCCTGTAATACATAGATAATGGAAATTACCCTGCAAACAAGAACGATGAGCAGCAGAACAGCTCCAACAATCCATCCGACAATCGGAATAGCAAAGAACAGCAGTATAATAACAGAAATAATATCGTACTGAATGTTAACCTTGGTATGGAACTTGATGAACTCTGAATCTCTCACATACAGTCCTGCAAGAATACCTGCAAGGCAAGAGAAGAAGTAAGGAAGTGCTGCAAAAAGCTTGTTGTCAGCGATATCCTTGGCATCAAAGTCTGCTGTGTGATCACTTGGATCAAACTTCTGGTACTGCTGGAATCCGGGCTGTGGCTGCATACCGGGCTGTGGCTGGAATCCCTGCTGAGGCTGGAAGCCTGGCTGTGGCTGGAATCCCTGCTGTGGCTGTACACCGGGTGCAGGAGCAGGAGCAGGTACAGGTGTAGGAGCCTGCTGGCTAGCCTCCGGGCCTGCTGTAGGAGCAGGTGCGCTCTCTGTCAGTGCACTACCGCAATTATTGCAAAATACTGCATCATCAGGAACCTGAGTTCCGCAATTAGCACAAATCTTCATCTTTTTTCCCTCCAATTAACTTAAATTTTCATACTTTCCCTATTTTACATTGATAGGTCAGTAAATTCAAGCATTTCAGCAGTATTTCTGAAGGGTCTTTCTAACTGCGCCGGTGCCTGAAATAAGCTCCATGAAGTAATCAATTATCATATCTGAAAGTCCAACCTTCTCAAGGTCAACTCCAAAGATGGTAGCATCGTTAAGAAGCGGAAGAACAGCAGCCTTCACCTTATTTCTGTCGGTCTCTCCAAGCTTTATATCTTTCACATAAGCCTGTGCCTTCTCGAGCATTGGATCAGGACTTGGCTCAAAAGAAACGCCCTCATCATTTACGCCCATGAGATAGCGGAGCCATCCGGCATGAACAAGAGGTATAAGCTTAAGATTCTTGACATCAAGTGTATCTGAAACTGCATAAGCCTTGATTGTCTCACCGAATCTGATAGGGAGCTTCTGTGAAGTATCGCAGGCAATACGCTGTGGTGTATCAGGCATGAATACGTTTGGAATTCTGACATTAACAACAGTATCAATGAACTCCTTGGGGCTGATAACGCCGGGATCTGTAACAACAGGGAGTCCCTCTGTATATCCGATCTCCTTAACAAGCTTAAGGAGGTTCTCATCCTTCATCTCATCTGAAATCTTGGTAAATCCAAGAACGCATCCGTAGATAGCAAGGGCTGTGTGAAGAGGATTAAGACATGTGCAAACCTTCATTCTCTCAACCTTATCAACAGTCTCTTTCTCGGTAAAGATAACTCCAACCTTCTCAAGAGCAGGTCTTCCGTTAGGGAACTTGTCCTCGATAACAAGATACTCGCTCTCCTCAGCATTAACGAATGGAGCAACCCATGTCTTCATTGAAGTTACAACAGGCTCAAGATCCTCTACTCCATCTTTCTTGAGGATCTCGTTAACTGAGTCATCGGGTCTTGGTGTAATCTTGTCGATCATTGACCAGGGGAAGCTTACCTTGTCCTCATCGTCAATATAGGACTCGAATCCGGGATCTGCCTTTCCTGCAAGTACCCATTCCTTGGCAAAAGAGCTAACGGCTGCATAGAGCTTGTCTCCGTTATGCGAGCAGTTGTCTGTGCTCACCATGGCAATCTTCTTCTCTCCTGCCTTGTATCTTGCATACAAAAGAGCTGCAACCTTACCGATATAGCTCTTTGGAGCCTCAGGACCGTTCTCAAAATCTTCTTTTACCGCAGGAAGTGTCTCTCCGGCAGCATTTACAAGGCTGTAGCCCTTCTCTGTAATAGTAAATGTAGCCATCTGAAGAGAATCAGCTGTAAATATCTCCTTAAGTCTTCCAAACTCATCTGCTCTTGCAGAATCAAGAATGCATGACTCAGCAATACTTGCAATCACTGACTTCTCTACATTTCCGTCAGCCTTAAGAGTAACCAGGATAGAAAGATTATCATGAGGTCTGTACATCTTCTCGATGATCTCATAATCAAATCCCTCAACTACGGTAAGTCCTGTATCATCAAAGCCCTGCTCAAGCATCCTCTGTGAAAGATTAGCCTGAAAAGCCCTGAAGATATTGCCTGCACCAAAGTGTACCCACTTAGGCTCAGCAACAGTCTTCTCTATCATTTTTTCTCTGTCGTATGATGGAACAAAATATCCTTTTTCTTTCCACTCACTATCTTTTAAAGAATCATTATTCAGAATCATAATTCTCAAACCCCTCTCTCATGTGATTTCTCTACTGCTTCCCAGAGTCCGTTGATGTAGGTTGCGCCGAGGGCTCTGTCGTAGAGACCGTAACCGGGCATTGCAACCTCGCCCCAGATCATTCTTCCGTGGTCAGGACGGATAGGTCCGTCGAAGCCTGTCTCGTAGAGAGCCTTGACGATCTCATACATATCAAAGGTTCCGTCTGATGAAAGGTGAGCTGCCTCCTCGAAGTTTGTAGGTGAGATGAACTTGAGGTTTCTTACGTGTGCGAAATGAATTCTGCCCTCAAGAGCTCTGATCATGTGAGGAAGATCGTTCTCAAGGCTTGTTCCGTAAGAACCTGAACAGAAGGTAACACCGTTGTGTACGTCATCTACTGCCTTCATGAGCTTTAAGATGTTCTTCTCATTGTTGATGATCCTGGGAAGTCCGAATACTGACCATGCGGGATCATCGGGATGGATGGCCATCTTGATATCGTACTTGTTGCAGACAGGCATGATTGCTTTGAGGAAGTAAACGATGTTCTCAAAGAGCTTGTCCTCATCGATTCCGCTGTAAAGCTCAAAGAGCTCTTTTACATGAGCCATTCTCTCAGGCTCCCAGCCGGGCATTACAGTGCCGTTCATCTCTCCTGAAATTGACTCAAACATCTTCTCAGGATTGATGGCATCTACTGCTTCCTGTGTGTAAGCAAGTACAGTTGAGCCGTCAGCTCTTTTCCTTGCAAGTTCGGTTCTTGTCCAGTCGAAGACAGGCATGAAGTTGTAGCATACCATGTGGATGTCTTCCTTACCGAGGTTCTCAAGAGTTTTAATATAGTTATCGATATGCTCATCTCTGTCCTTTGTGGCAGCTTTGATGGCATCTGATACGTTAACTGACTCGATACCTGAAATCTTCATATCCTCAGCAGCAACATCAGCCTTAAGAGCCTTAATCTCGTCCTGTGTCCAAAGCTCACCGGCCTGTTTGTTGTAAAGAGTTGTGATAACACCCTTAACTCCGGGAATCTGTCTGATCTGCCAGAGTTTAACGGTATCAAATTCCTTGCCGTACCAGCGAAGTGTCATTTCCATAATCTGTAATCTCCTTTTCTATGAATCAACTTGAATCTTTGTGTTTGTTTCTATGGTCCTAGCATAAACTTCCCAGCCAAAACTTTGAATAGAATTACTTGTTGCCAACTTTGCAAAAGTTGTTGTACAATCATAGGCATGAAAAACAAACTCAGATCATCGTTTAATTCAAGACAGTATATGGTATCTTCCGACTTCGAGGTCTTTTACTATTCCGACAGGGATTTTCAGACCTTGAGTCCCCATGCCCACAACTACTATGAGTGCTACCTCTTCATCGAAGGCGATATCACCATGGAGATCTTTACAGGAAAAGACAAAGTAGAACGCCACAAGATGGCTCCGGGAGATCTCATGCTTGTACCTCCGGGGATCATGCATCATGCTCTGATGAACGATCCTTCTCAAAATTACAGAAGGTTTGTATTCTGGATCAGCAAACAGTGCTGTCAGAGCCTCATGGATGAGTCCGTTGACTACATGTATCTTATCCAGAAAGCCGAGGCCTTCCACAAGTACATCTATCACCTTCCCCCTGCGGAGTTTCACCTGGTAGAATCAAGGTTTCTAAGGCTCCTTGAGGAAATCTCCAGCGATCGCTACGGGTCAGATGCTGCACGACATCTGTGTCTCTGTGATCTGATATTGACCATCAACCGTATTATCTATGATGAAGATCACAAGGAAACCGGAAGCGAGGAGCTCTCTCTTTTCCAGAACATCCTCTGCTATGTTGAGAGCAATCTGGAAGAGTCCCTGTCCCTTGATGACATCGCAGGCGAGTTCTATGTCAGCAAGTACTATATTTCTCACCTGTTCAAGGACACTCTTGGAGTCTCGCTGCATCAATACATAATAAAAAAGCGCCTGGCAGAATGCAGAAATGCCATCACCGGCGGTGAGAGCATTACATCAGCCTACGAGCGCTTCGGTTTCAGAGATTATTCGAGCTTTTTCAAGGCCTTCCGTAAGGAGTACGGCATGTCTCCAAAGGAGTATCAAAACCTTTATTCCAATCGGCTTTTGAAATAATTCTCTTCCAGTCAGGGGAAAAGACATAATAACCTATCATGCAGATCATCCCAAAGGCAAAGGATATCGGGAAACACAGCATGACATAGGTCCCGTCAAAGAACCTGCTTATGATGTACGCACATGGGATCCTGACTGCCCATAGCATCATCAGGTTTATCAGAGTTGTGTATTTGACATATCCGACTCCGTTGACAATATTTGAAATGCAGTTAAAAACCGCATAACACCACTGAGACAGAAGCACAGCCACCACATACCTTCCGGCATACATAAGCACTGTCTCATCCTGTGTAAAGAACTTAAGTATCGGCATTCTGAAGGAAATGAACGCAAGGCCCAGCGCCAGAGTTGCAATTCCGTTGATTGCCGGTATTTTTATGTATCCATCCCTTAGTCTGTCATAGTTTTCAGCGCCAAAGTTCTGCCCGGAGAACGTGGAAGCTGCTGCCGATACAGCAGTAATGGCCACATTCGTTATACCTGTAATGCGTCCCGCCACCGACGCTCCGGCCATGAACTTATAGCCCTGCGCATTCACAAGGGTCTGCATCGCCATATGCCCGAAGGAAAACAGCGAATTGTTGAGACCGATGGGAACACCTATTGCAAGTATCTGCTTCATCTCCTGAAGGTTCAGAGCCCTTGGGAGGAAACTAAATGAAAGCTCAGGAAATTTCTTTTTTATGTAAAAGACACTTACAATCCAGGAAACAAACATGGATATACTTGTGGCCATAGCCGCTCCCTGTACATCCATAGAAAATCCGGCCACCAAAGTCAGATCAAGAATTATATTGGTCACACAGGAAACCACCAGAAACCATAGTGATGCCACGCTGTCACCGAGACCTCGCAGAATTCCCGCATTCATGTTATAACCGATATTTCCAAGAGCCCCGAGGAACACAACTCTTGTGTACATAAGGGCTGCATCTTCCACGTCTGCGGGAACTCCCATGAATTTAAGTATAAAAGGTGCCAGCACAAAGCCCAGTATTGCTATCGGAATCCCACTCATATACACAAATGATGTTGAGGCGGCCGCAATGTCTTTTACCCGCTTCCCGTCACCTGCACCGATCCTCTGAGACACAAGAATCGAAGCTCCTGTCCCGATCCCAAGAAATATGCACAGCAAAACCTCTACCGGCTGGGCACTTGTGCCCACTGCCGCCAGCGCTTTGTCTCCGCAGAAACGTCCAACTATAAGCGTATCAACCGTCGTATATAACTGCTGCAGAATGTTTCCCAGAACGATAGGTATCGCAAAGAGGATCACATTTCGCATGATACTTCCTTTTGTCATATCAATCTTTTTCGTTTTCATGTCTCTATTTTCATTCATGATCCAATAATTTTCTTATGGATTTATTTCATTATGGAGGTGAAAATAATGAAATTATGTCATTTTGATGCTATGATTAATCAGACAAAAGAGTAAAGAAAACCTACGGAGGTTCAGGAAATGGCACTTCCCCTGCCACAGGGCAAACAGTTCACTATCATATACAGAATGCTTGAATCAAGCTTTGAAATGCCATCTATGGAGGTGGCTTCAGACCACTATTCTCTTGGGTTCATCATACATGGTGACAGAAAGGTCATAACGCCTACCAAAACATTCATGCTGCATGCAGGTTTTATAAACGGTATGCCTCCATTCGCTTATCATCGCACCATTCCGGGATCTGCTGACTACTACGAGAACTACCTGATAAAGTTTGCTCCGGATTATGTAAAAGAGCTGACGGAGGAGCTGGGGGCTCAGTTCCTTGATAATCTCTATGCCCAGTTCCCCAAGGAATATTCTCCCGAGGACGAGAAAGAGCTCTTTTCTCTGGCAAAGACTCTGCTTGATGCCTATGACAGCCTTAATGAATACGAAAAGCCTGAAGACATAAGGGTTGCAGAGCTTAAGGTGAAACACCTCTTTTACGCCCTTCTGCTTCTCATAAACGACAAAGGGCAGAGCGCCCGGGAAAAGACTGTACTCCACAACAAGGCTCTTTCCGAACCCATCATGGAGGCTGTCTACTTTGTGGAAAAGAACTATAAAAAGCCCATTAAGATTGAGGATGTAGCTGCCATCTCGGGATATTCCGTCACTTACTTTTCAAAGCTCTTTTCCGCCCAGCTTGGAAAGCCCTTTTCGGAGTATCTGTGTATCACAAGACTTAAGCATGTCCAGAATCTGCTGCTGTCCACCGATATGTCCGTCATGGATATCTCTCTGGAGTGCGGATTTTCCTACCCCGGCAACATGACAGCAAGTTTTAAAAAAGAGTTTGGCATGACTCCTCTGCAGTTTAGGAAACAGAACAAAAACTAATAAAAATTTCACAAAAATTCACGTGCAACTTAAACGTTTTCGTGCTACGATTGATGTGGTTAAATTTGTTACTGAATTGTAATGTAAATTTACACAATATAGATAAGGGGAAAACGTCTATGAGAAAATTTGAAGGCTACCAGAAGGGAGTAAACCTGGGAGGATGGCTCTCTCAGGCAGATGAGAAAACAAAAGAACACTATGATACTTTCATTCTCAGAGAGGATATCGAGAAGATCGCAAGCTGGGGCTGCGATCACGTTCGTCTCCCAATCGACTACATTGTCATTGAAGGTGAAGACGGATCAATGCTTGAGGATGGCTATACATATGTAGATAACTGCATCAAGTGGTGCAGAGAGTTCGGTCTCAATATCCTCATTGATATGCACAACACATACGGATATACATTTGATCCGCTTGAGGTTAACGGAGACAAGGAAATCTTCTTCCACGATGCTTCTCTCCAGGAGAGATTCTATCAGATGTGGGATCGCATCTCCAAGAGATATGCAGGCCAGAAGGATGTTGCATTTGAGCTTCTGAATGAAGTTATCTCACCTGATATCAAGGATGAGTGGAACGCCATCGCAGACAAGGCCATCGATACCATCAGAAAGAATGCGCCCGATACATACGTTGTAGTCGGCGGTGTTTGCTACAACAACGTAAGAAGCGTACCTTTCCTCAACCCTCCCAAGGATGATCACGTAGTTTACAACTTCCACTGCTATGAGCCCATGATCTTCACACATCAGAGAGCCTGGTGGATGGACAATATGCCAAAAGACATCACGGTTGAATATCCTGCAACAACAGCCGAGTATTCAGAGAAGAGCAAGAGCCTTGATCCTGACTGGGCCGGTGCTATCCTTCAGATGAAGGTTAAGGAAATGGGCGCAGAGTATTTCGCAGAGCTCTTCGAGCCTGCTGTAGAGGCAGCAACCAAAAACAACGCTCCTCTCTACTGCGGAGAGTACGGTGTAATCGATCAGGCACCTGCCAATCCTTCTACCATCAACTGGATCAAGGACATCCATGATGCCTTCGAGAAATACGGCATCGGAAGAGCCCTCTGGGTATACAAGGAGAAAGACTTCGGTATTGTCGGACCTCACTACGACAGTGTAAGAGATGAGATGATCAAGAATCTTTGATATGAATTTATATGAGTAAAAAATAGACTGATGCACATTGCATCAGTCTATTTTTATTATCGTGTTGTTTTATTGTCGTTTTTCATCGCAAGGCAGATTATCATGAGGCTTATGACAATCATAGCAATTGCTGCGCCTGCGCTGCTGTCATCACCTGTTTCTGACCGTCTTGCGCCAAGAACCTCGGGAAGGTCGTCCAGGGATGCTCCCAGGACTTCCGGAAGATCACTTGGTGAAATTGTAATGACATTCCTTGCAGGAGCTACAACGCTCACACTGCTACTGCTGCTATCTGAGGGACTGTTATCCGGTGTGTTATTAGCCGGTGTATCTCCAGGTGTGTTGTCGCTTGGAGTTGGATCCTTTACAGGCTCTACTTCAGGCTGGTTTTCAGGATTCTTTTTCGGTCCTTCTTCAGGGTCTTTTGCCGGTTCTTGAGGGACTTCCTGAGGTTCCTCTGTTGGTTCCTCAACCCTTACAACAACCTTCTCGTTCTGAAGCTCTGTCTCAAATTCCGAGCCTTCACTCCTTACATCGATGACTTTGAGTTCTCCTCCGGCCACAATAGCTGTAACCTTGTCTTTTATACTCTCATACCTGTTGGAGGCAAAGATGAAATAGTGCTTTGCGCTGTCTGTTGCAAATCCCTCAGGAGCCTTAACCTCCTGATAGTAGTACAGCGTATCAAAGATCAGTGACTTATAATTACCGTCCTTGCTGAACTTTACAAAGCCCAAAGGATCTGATGTTGTCTTTTTATCAACTAAAGAAGCCTCGTTTGTTTCTGTATCAACTCTGTAAAGAGCAATCTCAGCTCCCGGCAGCTTATTCTCGGAATTGTCCTTATCCGTCTTGGTAATTGTAATACTTCCGCTCTTACTTGATACATTGGCAGATACCTTATTCATCTTGTATTTGCCACCTGTACTTGCGCTTGTTCTTGTCTTGCCGATCAGACTTGCACTGTTCTTAACTTCAACAGAAACCTTTCCGCTTCCTATATCTGTGCCTGTCCGGGTGTCGGGAGCAACAGAGTATTTAACTGTAAGAGCTCTTCCATCGGGAACAATTGCTGTAAGCTTTGTTCTCTGATCACTGAAAATGATCTTATCTTCGCCAAGCTCAATAACCTCTCCGGTCTTTGAATCTTTTATACTAAGTGACCCTGTGACAAAAGCTCCGTTTGTCACTTCATCCGTAAGAGTCAGATCATTGCCGTCATTAAGCATCATAGCCTTATCATTGACAACAATGGTGTAATCAACACGCTGTGTTCTTTCATTGTAAGCCGCTGATTTTTCTAGGATTCTTGCTTTATCGCTGCTTGTTTTGCCGGCTTTTCCTGTTGAACCTCCGACTGTTGCACTTGCCTGATTATAAAAGTTTAAAGAAAGAATACCACTGCTCGAATTGCTTATAAGACTGTCATAGTATTCGGGCTCAATGTAGGTCTCATATCCAATCGCATAATACCCGTTTGTATTCCACGTAAAGTTCCAGGTCAGTGTATTGCCGTCTACCAAAGGATCCTGAGACAAGCGTCCTCCGCCGGACTCACCTATCACTGCAGAGCCTTCCCTGTAGCGAAGGTTTCCCGGAAGGGTATCTGCTACAGTTACTTCTGAACCCGATGCAAGAGATGATATGGATTGGTTATATGCATTTCTGTTTAAATATATGGTCCATGGGATCACATACAGCCTAAGCTCAGGATCATATCTGCCTGCTGAAGCCACCTTATTCATCGGGAGCCCTTCAGTTGTGATCTTGTAGCTTGATGTAGCGGATGCGTCTATTCCCTTAGTCCCGCTTTTTATAGTGTTGTTAAAAGAGATTGTGCTTCCTTCAGGATATATATGATTATCACGTGAGCCATAGTAATCTTTAGTCGAATACTCAAGTGTATATACACCATTTGAGAGGTTTGTAAGCTTTGAAGTAAATGAATTCTTACTATATGTTGTAGCCACATCGCCAAAGACTTCGCCATCCGGTGAATATACCTGAACTGAACCGTTTACAATCTCAGCTGCGATTTGTTTGCCTCCAAGCCAGGCCAGACCATCGCCTCCGGCATTTGAGGCCGCAATAGTGTCTTTTAACACAAGCTCATATCCGCTGCCCTCTCCTGTAACAGTAAGTGTTATCTTCCAGTTAACAAGGCCTGTTTCAGGATCTCTCACAGCTCCGTTCCCACCACCGACAGACTCTTTTGACAGCTCTGCAGAAAATGAAGGTGGATCTGCCTCCACAGGTTCTACTTCAGGAGTGATGGGCTGCTCGGGCTCAGGCACAGGTTCCTCTTCACTTTCCTGTGGTTCCTCTATCACGATTCTAAAAGTCTGTGTATCACTAAAACGGATCTCCGCCTCAGTTGCATCATCAGCAATATCATCGCCGAGCTTACATGTGATTGCGATGTTACCGTCTACTCCGTTTGGATCCTCCAAAAAATCCTCAGGATTCAGCTTAAAGGTAATGACGTTTTCACCGTCTATCACGGCATAACCGATCTGTTCTTCTTCCCTCAATACAGGGATCTGGCTTCCCGCAACCTTAGAAAAATCAAGGCTGTCAGGGAACCTGTACGTAAACTCTCCCTCAGGAAAAGACTTTGCATCAAATATGTGAAAACCAAATCCTATTTCAAAAAATGAATTGATATCAGGAATCGAATCAGGCGCGACTATCTCCGTAACCTCACCAAAATCCGAATTTGAAAGATCCGGAACAACTATGGCATTGTCTTCTGCCGCGTAGATGACTTGAGATTTGCCCCAAAAAGACAAACAAAAGATAAGCATGGCCAATGAAAGAGCCATACTCTTAAACATAGATTTCATGCAGTTTACCCTCCGACAAAACTTTTCAACGCCAGTAATTATATACAAATCGGAGGCTTGTTTTCAACCAAACACGCATGAATACACAGAAAATACACACTCTTTTCACTTCATGGACATCAACCGGAAGTTATAGAGTTTCCATTATCCCTAAGCCATTTTCTTCTCTCTTTGTAATCGGGAAGGATCTTTTCAACCTCAGCCCAAAACCGTGGAGAGTGGTTCATCTCTTTTAAATGGCAGAGTTCGTGCACAACTACGTAATCAATGATCTCTTCAGGGGTACGCATCAGGAGGCAGTTAAAGTTTAAATTTCCCTGTGCAGAGCAGCTTCCCCAGCGGCTCTTTTGCATCCTGATGGTCACCCTTCCATACTCTACTCCCATAAGCTTTGCGTAATATCTTACTCTCTGAGGGATGACGCGCTTTGCCTTTGTTGTAAGGAGTTTGATCTCCTGCTTGGTCAGCTCAGGTTGTGGCGCTTCTGCCCTATCTTTTTGCTTCTCCTGCATCTTGCGCAGATGCTTATCAATCCAGTCCGCCTTTTCCCCGATAAGGCGGTTAATTTCGCTCAGTGGAGCATATTTGGGAGCCCGGACTACAACCCTTGCATCCGGTGTTATCTCTATGCATATGGTTTTTCTTTTACTTCTTATAAGTTCTATTTCTTTTGTCATATCCACGTATTATATCACTTATCAAAAACCTGTGCTCCCTTTCTTACAAAGAACACGGGAATATCCCTGATGGTACAAGATACCTCAACGGTATTACCTCCTTCATATTCTGAAAGCACTACACCCTTGTCCGAGATGTCTTTTACCAGACACCACTCACCTCCCGGCAGTGTCACTGTGACTGATGAAGCTCCCTCATCAAAAACAGGGCATGCAAGTACGTCTCTTCCAAAGAAAAAGACATCGCTCTCCGGATCGTAATCGAGTTGTTCCAAAAAGACAGGATATATGATTGGAGTGCACTCAGCCACAGATATCTCCATCTGCCTGTAAAGATATGGTATGAGGGCTTCCCTCAGGTCAAAGAGGCGCTTTACAGTCTCCACTTCGTCTTCATACAGCCAAGGCATGTTTGAGGTTCCGTCTGTGTTCCAGGAGTGGAGCACAAACCTTGGTGTGAAGATTCCGTACTGTATCCATCTGAGGAACAGCTCCTTAGACGGCTTGGGGCCGGCAAATCCGCCTATGTCCTGGCCAAAGTTATAGATACCGGAAAGGCTCATGGTCATGGCCATCTTATGGTTAAACCTAAAATCCTCGAAGCTGGTTCTGTTATCCCCGGTCCAGGTGGATGCAATCCTTGAAGTTCCCACAATTCCGCATCTTGATACAGCGGTCTTGTTCGCTATATCAGTTACAGCTTCAAGGCTTGCCCTGGTCATCAGGTATGAAAACAAAGGCTTTATCAGCTTGGCTCTGATGGGCCTGCCAAAACCATCGGCATATACGTCTTCATCAGGAACATCGTACTCGTTATTGTCATTCCAAGTGCTGTAATAGCCCTTATCTGCCAGTTCTTTTTTAACACACTCCGTCCAGAACTTCGCCGCATTCTCATTGGTAAAGTCCAGATAACTTCCCATTCCGCCCCAGAAAGGGAACTTTGCCGGAGAGCCGTCACCGTTTTTCAAAAACCATCCATTCTCAGCGATCATCTCATACATTGGGTGGTCATCTAAAAAGCACGGTTTAATGTTGGGCAGAAACTCTACTCCCTTTTCTCTGAACTTCCTGCTAAGTCCCTCCGGCGACGGGATCTTATCCGTGTTCCAGTGAAAGACATATCGCTTGTCGCCAATCTGGGTATAGCCGCTGGATAAATAAAATCCACCGGGGGAAATACCGTATTTTTCGCAGAGCGCGAGGAACCCCTCAAGCTGCTCGCCCGCATTATCGGCATCTGTGTACGCCATTGTACTTCCGCAATATTTAAGCGTCCACTTCGGAGGAAGGAATGTGCCTCCGCACAATCGGACAAAACTCCTTAGTATCTCAGGAACGCTTCCGTAAAAGACATAGTAGACGAGATACTCTTCCTCACATCTGAAGGACTTAAAGGGTGAGTAATAGTTGTCATGTTCTCTTCCAAAGTTAAACTCACCGTCAGAATAAGTATCATAGTAAATTCCGTATGAACCGGCAGAATTCCTGCAGATATAGAATGGAACATGCTTATACAAAGGGTCCGATGACCCGGCATCAAAGCCCATGGAATCTGTGGTCCCAAGTTTAAAGCATCTCCCGTTTTTGTTGACATCTCCCGACTTATCTCCAAGCCCGAAGATGTACTCATTCTCCTGCCTTGAAAGATAATGGCAGGCTCCTCTTCCCAGCTCGCCTTCAAGGTTATAAGCCATGTATTCCCTGTCCTTAAACAGAACTTCCCCGCCTTCGTAATGTGCGATCAGAAAATTCTTTTTTTGGACAGAAAGCTTGTGACTGCCAAAGGTGAATGTCCAGCCTTCTGCGTCTTCAGTCATCTGCGTCTGTTCGCCTGTAAGGCCTTTGCAGGATAACTTGTCCCTTCCCTCATAGGGCATCTCTCCATCCGGGCACACTGAGAAGGTGTTAAAAAAATTGCTTCCGTCTTTATAGATTGCCACCCGGACCATATCCTTGAAAAAATCAAGCCTTGCATTTATATCTGATTCCTTGAAAAGGAATGTGGATTCCTCCCGGGTTTTAAGAGTAAATCTGTGGTCATATTTCATTTTGGGTCTCCTCTGAAGGTATTTACTATCAGCTTTACAGGGTTCGGACGTTTCATCTTTATTCCTTTTTTTGAGATAACAAGACAACTCTTTCCCCTCTTCCACACAGGACGCCCTGAAGCATTGGGATTTCCGGTTTTCACAAAATCTGCAATGTAATCCATCATAAGAGCTGATATTTCCATATCCTTGTCATCATATGGCCTAAAGCTCTTTTCAAGCGTTCCGAACAGGTATCTTAAATCTGATGAATGAAATGCTCCATTGTCATCGCCGGGGGCATCGATGTCAAAATAGTAGCGATATCCGCCGGCCTTTCCCATAAACTTACGTGCCATGTTATACAAAACAACATTGTACATATCATTACTTGTAGTTCCCGCCATGTAATCAAGCTTAAGTGGCTTCTCTATTAGTTTTTCCACGCTTTCCGTCAGAAGATATCCGTCAATAACAGGCTGTGTGTTGACGGTATTATCTTTTCGGACTTTCTTAATCTCTTCAATTGCACCAAGAACCGCCTTATCATCAAGTTCTTTAAACTCATCAAAGTTTGTCGCACCGGAGAGTTTTATCACTTCTTCCCAGTAGCTGCGGGTGTCTGCAGATGCCTTCGGTCGTCCCATCTTTGGGAAAAGACCCGCTCCTGAGATCATAATTGCTCGTTCAAAAAGATCTTTAGCCTTCTCTGACAGACAAAGATACTGCAACGAAATCGCACCTGCGCTTTGTCCCATGGCAGTTATGCAACCAGGGTCTCCGCCAAAAGAGCCTATATGACTCTTTACCCATTTAAGTGAAACCAATATATCATCAAGTCCAAAATTCCCATCTCTTCCAAACTCATCCTGAATCTGCCTGTGTGTCATATATCCGAAAACACCCACGCGGTAGTTAACGCACACAAGGATCAGCCCTCTCTTTGCATAGGCTTCGCCATCCAGATATCCCTCGCTGTTGGCCATGGAATTAAATCCGCCTCCGTGTATAAAGACCAGCACCGGTGCATTATGTGCATTCTTGGGTGTATAGATATTGAGATTTAAGCAGTCCTCGCTGTAGGTAAAATCTAATCCTTCACGGAATTCCCTGTGATAGAATCTCCGCTCAGGAACATCCAGATGTGGAAAGTAGGTCCTGTACTGGGAGCATGCATCTCCAAAAGCTGTGGCATCGTATGTGCCATCCCAACTCTCTACCTGCTTTGCGTACTCAAATCTCTTGGCCTTAGCATATTTTATTCCCAAAAACTCAAGGCACTCTTCTCTTTCATTTCCCCGAATCCTACCGAGATCTGTGTCTATTTCGATGTATTTACTCATCTGACCTGTCCCTTTAAATAGTCTTCCTTCCGGTTCTGAAGCTCACCAACCTTCTCCTTGGAGAGTGGATACCAGAAAAGCAAAGCAATTGCCATCAGCGCAAACATTACCGCCGGAATAAGGGTTGCAAGAACATACATCAGATCAAGCTGTCCTTCGGAAAAGACAAATTCCAGAGTGCTTGCAGTGTCATAATATCCCATTGCAAGTAAGGCTGCATTTACAGCTATTGCCGAAATAACCTGACCTAGCTTTCTAAAGAAATTTAAGAAGGCATATGCAGTACCGTTGTCCTTACTTCCGGTGCTGACTTCAATCTCATCTATGGCATCCCCCGCCATAGCCCAGAGCTGAAGCACAAAGAGATTAAGCCCAAATCCGGAGATAAGACACAAAACCATAAAAGGCATGAGGGCCGCTCCCGGATCCAGGAATTTCAAGAAAAACATCAGGAAATTTGCTGCAGCAGCTATGATCATACCAACGGAGGTAATCTCTTTTTTACCAAACTTCCTTGCAAGCTTTGGGGTAAAAAGCATAAGTATTGCCATTGGGATATAGGTCAAAATGGTTGGCAGGGATACAAAGATTCCGCCCTTTCCGAAGTAGTATCTGATCAGATAAATATAATAGCTCTGAGTGAACATCTGTCCTGCAAGGAGCAACATTGCAACAACGGAAATAGAGAGCATGGCCTTGTTCCTGAATATAAGCTTAAGGGCCTTTGACGCAGCACCTTTTTCATGCTTTGGTGGCTCTGTTTTTACTCTTTCTTTTGTACCTGCAAATGCCAGAAGAAGCGAGATCACAGACAGCACAGACATGACAATGACGCCTGTCAGAAGAACATCATACTTTACAATAGACTTTCCCGTAGCCTTATCTGTGGAAAAGCAGAGCATTGAAAGCACCATGACAGGCATGCTGCCCAGTGCTGAACCTACTGCTCTGAAGACAGAGAGCTTGGATCTTTCTTTTACATCAAGGGTAATAACTGTGGCAAGAGAGCCATAGGGAATCTGAAGCATAGTGTAGATCATACCCCACGCCACATATGTGATGGTTGCATAAATATATGCAGGAAGATTATCTCCCGGTGTTCCGAAACCGTCGAATTTAAGAAAAAGAAGGATTGAAGCGATGGCCAGAGGAAATGCCACCCTCAGAAACCACACCCTGTATCTTCCATGCTTTGAAACAGGTGCTGTATCACAAATTCTGCCCATAATAGGGTCATTTACAGCGTCCCATACCCTGGTAAGCACAAACATCACCATGATAAAGAACGGACTTAAAATCAGGACATCCGTATAATACGTCTGAAGAATCGACGTAACAAGTCCAAATACCAGACATCCGCCTGCATCTCCCAATGCGTAGCAGATATACTCCGGCGTCTTAAGACCGCTGGCTTTGGCAATCATACTTTTTTCATCAGTTTGTCCCATAATATGTAACCCTCCCCATAAATAATATTAAAAACTTCCCCCAAAAATGATATCACAAAATGGTCCCTGGGGACGGAGTCAAGGGGTCATTTTCAGAATACTTTTGCAACATTTTGCTAATTGTATGAAAATGACCCCTTGACTCCGTCCCCAGGGACCATTCGCCCCCAGTTTAATTTTCAAATTACTTTACGATCATTCCTGTCTCTCTGTCCGCAAATACAGCAACCATCACAAGGAACACGATACCCATTATGAGCTGCTGTGTCTTTGGCTCGATTCCCAACATGACAAGACCGGCTGTAAGGATCTTGTAAGTGAGCGCTCCAAGAATGATATTGTAGAACTTAACCTTGGCACCGCCGTTGACCGGCATTCCGCCAAGTACCAGGGCAATCATGATCTGTGTCTCAAGCTGGTTACCTGCGGTTGATGTTACAGAACCAACCTTGATACTGTTGATGAATGCTGCAAGTCCTGTGATCATTCCCGCTGTCATATAGATCAGCATCTTTGTCTTTTCGACCCTGACACCTGCAAAACGGGCAGCTGTCTCTCCTGCACCGATAGCTTTGAGTCTGTTTCCGAGACCCGTGTACCTGAATGCTGCAAAAGCCACAAGCAGGATTATGATGGTGAAGGTAAGATTGAATCCCATCGTGTTGTATGACGTGATATTTGACACGCCATACACAGGGCTCTTGGTGGTGGCATAAGCAACCATTCCACGAAGCAGATACATGTTACAGATAGTAACAATGAAGGATGTTATCTTGCGCTTTACGTTAAAGAATCCGTTTACAAGGCCTATAAGACCTCCTGTCAGGACTCCGCAGAGAACTGCCAGCAGCATATTTACATTGGACAAAAAACATATAACAACCGAGCATACACCGAGCATTGAGCCCTGGGAGAAATCAAGACCTCCCATGGTCATTACCATGAAAACGCCCACACATGCTATGAGAAGCACATAGGACTGTGACAGCAAAAGCTTTAAGTTGCCCGGAGTGTAGAGCTGTCCGCCGGTCAGAATTGCAAACAGGACAACAATGAATATGAATCCTGCAAATGGCATTACTGTTCTGAAGACCGGCTGATTTATAATTGATATTTTTTCTTTTTTCTCGTTTTCCATAACCGGCCTCCCTTAAATCATCTTAGCTATAAGGTCTGTATCCTTCAGACCTTCATGTCTTAAAAATTCACCGCTCTGACGTCCGTCCTTCATGATGATGATACGGTCTGCCATTCCGAGAAGCTCCGAGATTTCCTCAGAGATCATGATTATTGACTTGCCGCTCTTTCTCATTTTGTCCATCATCTGGTAGATATCAGCCTTTACCCTGATGTCGATTCCTCTGGTAGGTGAATCAAGAATGATGATATCCGAATTCTTGCCGATCCATCTTGCAAGAACGACCTTCTGCTTGTTACCGCCGGAAAGAGCTGACATAAACTGATGAACTCCGACCATCTTGGTGCTCATCTGCTTTGCATATTTTTCTGCAAATGCTTTTTCATCTCTGGCATGCAGGATGTGATTTCTCTTGATATCCTCCAGTGACGGAAGCGTGATGTTATCCTGGATCGTGTCATTGATGACAAGGGACTCAGTGGATCTGTCCTTGGAAGCATAGGCTATACTGTGATCGATGGCAGTCTTGATGTCTTTTATCTGAGTGCCGTCGGCTGTAGTTACTGTACCTTCTCTGTCATAGGATGCACCGAAAAGAGCCTTTCCAACCTCATGCATTCCGCACTCTGAAAGTCCGCCGATACCGATGATTTCTCCCTTGTGGAGCTCTATCGAAAAATCCTCGATCTCTCCGGGAACCGAAAGGTGTTCCCCCCGCAGAACAACCTCATCAGAAATCGGTTCACCGTAGTCTGCACGGTAGTAATTACCATCCATTTCTCTTCCTACCATGAGTTTTTTCAGATCATCTGTTGTTACTTCACTGCTCTTTACCGTATCGATGTATTCTCCGTCTCGAAGAACGCTGACATTATCTGACTGTTCAAGAACTTCATCAAGATCATGGGATATGAAAATGACGCATCTTCCGTCGTCTTTTACATCCTTCATGACTTTGAAGAGCTCTTTTCTGCCCTTCTCACCGAGAGCTGTGGTTGTCTCATCAACGATGAGGACCTGAGGCTTAAAATATGTTGCCTTAACGATCTCGATAAGTTTCCTGTCCTCGAAGTTATATTTATCAATGATATCTGTGGCTTTTATATATCCAAAGCCGTAAGAATCCAAAAGCTCCTGGGCCTTCTTTTCCATGGCCTTTGTGTTCTTTACATGGAACTTTGTGAACTCATCCTCTTTTCCCAGGAATATATTTTCGGCAACGGTAAGGCCTGAAAGAGTACCTGTTTCCTGAACTATGATGGCAACGCCCTGATAGTTTCCGTCAACCTGGTTCTTTGCATTAACCTCTTTTCCCAGAAGTGTAAATGTTCCGGAGTCCTTATGGTAAATTCCTGTAAGACAGGACGTAAATGTGGATTTGCCGGATCCGTTCTCCCCGATCAGCGCATGGATCTCACCCTTGTAAAAGTCCAGAGTGACATGATCTATGGCATGTGTACCGACGAAGCTCTTGTCTATCTTCTCGGCATGAAGTAGTACCTCGCTCATATCTCTCCTCCTTATTTAACAACTGCGCCTTTAACGGGCTTAATGGTCATTGTTACGATTGCAAGCAGCACGATACCTGTTACGATATTTTGAACTGTTGTCGGTGCACCGAGTGCAACAAAGCCCTGGAACAGAAGCTGAATGATAAACTCGCCGACAACAATGGCAATAACAGGATGTCCGTACTTCTTAAATGCCAGGCCAAAGAACGTTCCCATAAGAGGAGGGAAGTTACGGCTCATGGACGCAAGATTCGATGCACTTGTCATTGAGGTTCCGTAGGAAATTGTAAGGATTGACTCGATACCCACAAAGAATCCGCAAAGTACGAATGCAACAACCTTGTACTTATCAACGTTAACGCCCATGTTTCCGGCTACTACTTCGTTTGAACCGATGGCATAGGTGTAAGTTCCGATCTTGGTGTACTTAAGGATAAATCCGCAGAAAAAGAAGGCCAGCAGCGCAAGTATGAGGTTTCCCGGATAGTCACCGAAGGCTCTGTAAGAAGGAGCCAGGATAGCCTCTTTTCCGTTGGTCGCAAAAATTGAAAGAGCTTCGTAAACCAGAGAAAGTCCGGCGGTTACGATAAGAGATGAAATTTTAAGCTTTATATATACAAGTCCGTTCAGCAGTCCAACCAGTGTGCCACTTATAATCGGCGCAATAAGAAGTCCCGCGTAACCGAAACGTTCGCTCATATTTACCGCAAGCACCGATGAAAGCACGATGTTTGCGCCCACGCTCATATCAAAAGGTCCCATTACACAGATAAAGTAGAGACCGCAGCCACCTACTGCATAGTAAAGGGCTGTCTTTAAATAAGTCTGAAGTTTATTAAAATCACCGAAAGTCTGTGGTGCAAGAATCTTGAAGAATCCCCAGAAAACAAAGGTGATTACGGCCAGCATCACCAGTCCGTACCAGTGACTCTGCCTGAATTTTTGAAAGTTACTCATACACTCCTCCCTAAGGGTGCTTGATATTTATGAAAAGATTTTTTCTCTTACATAAACCGTACCCTCCGGATGGCGGAGGATACGGCTGTGTCTTAAATATTAGTTGCTGTGACGTGAAATAACGTCGTCAATTGAAAGATTAGAAGCTGCCTTATTCAGATCTTCGAAGCTGTAACTAGCCATCTCAACGAGTTCTTCGTCTGTATAAGGATCATCATTTACGAAGTACTTTTCGTAGTTTGCGTAATCATCAGGAGATGATACGTAGAGATACGGGAACAGGATCTCATAACCAAATGTGCCTTCCTCCTTTACATAATTTCCTTTAACTGCATTAAGAACGAGATAGAACGCAAAGAGTGGATCGCAGAAGTGTCCGCCTGACTCAGCAAACATTCCGCCTGACTTAAGCTGATCTGCAAGGTCATCAAGGAAGTCTGTTGATACAACGTCGATCTTGCCTGTGAGGCCTTCATTTGCATAAGCACCGATTGAACCTACAAGAGGATCTCCACCGCCGCCGGCTACGATAAGTGCATCCATTCCCGGATTTGAGTTGTAAAGTGACATAGCTGCTGCAGCGCCTTCTTCTGAAGATGTGTTAGCGTAAACAGGCTCTGTGATTGTTGCAGGATCATCAGCATGTGCTGCGTTCCATTCATCGATTGCCTGCTGATAGCCCTTCCATCTGAGCTGGAATGTAGCATCACCAACTGTCCAAGCCTCAAGACCTATGTTTCTGTCGCCGTTCTCAAGAAGGAGATTAACAAGTGTGTATCCGTTAGTAACCTCGTCCTCATGAACTGCACCAACATAGTACTTGGAGTTGCAAGCTGTCTTATAAACCTCAGGGCTGTTCTCCTGAGAAATGATACGGAAGAACTGAGCGATATAAACGCCGTGCTCTGTACAGGTATTGATAGCTGATGTCATCTCGGAATCAGCTGAGTTACAAATGATGATACCCTGGCATCCTGCTGCGCAGAGCTGCTCAACAGATGCTGTAACCTGCTCTGAAACGTGAGCCTGGTCTACATACTGAACTTCAACGCCGTTAGCCTTTGCTGCCTTGTCGACAATCTTTTTACACTGGCTTCCAAGAACGTCTGTGGAACTCCAAATTGAAACACCGATCTTGATCTTGTCAGATCCGCCCCCCGAAGCTGATCCTGAAGATGCTCCGCCTGCTGCGCTTCCGCAACCTGTTACGAGAGATGCTGCTAAAACACCTGCCATCAGCAGTGATCCCAACCTTTTGATTCTCTTTTTCATAGTCTTTGTAACCCTCCTTTGTATATTTGAAAGTAAGTATTTTTACCGGTCCGAGCCATCCGCGGGCCGAATTTGGAACCTTCCTTCAGTTTTTTAATCCCTTTACTTCGTACAGCTTATTCTTCTGCTCACCGAACACTACACCTGCTGCCTCTGCAGCCGAGCTGTCATATGTAACTGTCACCATCACCTGATCGCCGTTTGACAGGTCCGTGTTCTTGTCGATGTTAAAAGAGATTGATGATACTGCGTTAATGTACTTGGTGAGCTCTGCAAGATCGTCAACATCGCTGAGCTCTTTTATCTTTGCCTCACCTCCGACCATCTCAGTCTCGATTCCGTCATAGTCTACGCTTACAGTAGCTGTTCCTTCGCCGTTCTTACCGCTGAAGTCTACGCTTACGTAGTCCAGGATATTAGTCACCCCGTCTGTGGTGTCGATTTTTGCCTTACTGTCGGCTCCGCAGCCTGATACGAGCAGCAGAGCCGCCAGGGCAAATGTAGTTATGAAAGGTGTGATTTTTCTATGGTTGAACACCGTGATACTCCTCCCTGAAACAAAAAAGCTTCGTAAACAGTTTTTCCCCATCTCCTGTTTACGAAGCTATTTTATCAATTCAGTTTTTTGACAATTAGCACATTTTAGAAAATCTTACTATCACTTTTTTGAAAAAATACAAAATTGTCACTCTTCTATTCCCATACAGTTCTTTCTGTACTCACTGGGGCTTGTACCCTCAAAGCGCCTGAATACGCGGCTGAAGTAGTTATAGTCATCGTATCCGACGGTAAAAGAAATTACCTCCAGCTTATTGTGCGGATCCTTCATCAGCTCTTTTGCCTTATCCATCCTGCACCTCGTTATATAAGCAGTAATGGTCTCGCCAAACCTGGCAGAGAACTTGCGCGACAGATAACTGGCTTCAACAAAGAACTGCTCGGCAAGGTCAGACAGGGACAGGTGCTCGGCGTAATGCTCACTGATATATTCCCTGACACTCTCAACCTGACTGTTTATTGAAATGTCCTCTGACGCTTCGGACCCGGATGCAATCTCCAGTGCAAGATCGATATTCTCCTGGATGATTTCCTTGTTCAGCGTTCTGAGGCCGTAGTTGAGCGCATCCTGAACTTCCTCATAGCTGCGGCTGTCTCCGGCTCTGTCACAGTCAGCAATTGTATTGATGGCTCTTGTAGTGAACTGCGTGACTTCAAGAAGGCTCCAGCCTGCGCTGTCACATCTGTTAAGCCCAGTGCTCTCCTTGATGATATTGCCGGCCTGCTTAATGTCATGCGCACTGAGACAGCTCTTTATCTGAGCTTCCACTCTGTCGGTAAAGCGATCATTGACCTTCTGTTTTCTTGCACCTGCGCTGCAGGCTATTATGCTGTGCTGCCTGCCAAAGGGCCTCATCACCAGCTCTGCGATCATCTCCCTGTATACTGCTCCGATATCATCCAAGGAGCTTGCCTGATCGTGAATGACAACAGTCACAGGTCCCTGGCTCTTAAGCGGGAATGTCTCAAGTATCCTGTCCGCAATGAACTTGAGTCTTGCAGGAGTCGCATTCAGCTCAATGATGAACTCGTTTACCTTGTCCGTATAGTTGAAGACTATTGATTTTTCAGCATCGATAAGCTCCCGGAGTCTCTTTTTCATATCATAGGACATCCTGAGAACATCCTTGTCGTAGCTTTGCTTGAGCACCTCAACGTCGTGGAATTTCACCAGGATGGTTGATATCTCGGAAAAGACCTTTGTACTGGGTACATGTGATTCCTTGCCGGGTCTGAAGAGCTTGCCGTTTAGAAGAGATGAGAACTCATCATCTTCAAGGAAAGAAGAAACGTAATTCTCCCTGAGGATGTTGTCCTCTTTTTCGGCCTTTTGTATCTCCCTCTCCTCCAGGGTCTTAAGAGCCTTACTGAGGGAATCAACAAGCTGCTCCCTTCCGACAGGCTTAAGGAGATAGTCGATACCTCCTGCCATGAACACGCCTTTGACCTTCTGGAAGTCGTCATATCCGCTAACTGCAAGGGTTATGATATCCGGGTACAGGGTGTGTATTTTATCAAGAAGTTCAAGTCCCCCAAGGAATGGCATATTTATATCTGTTATGACAATGTCCGGGTTCTCTTTTGGAATTCTCTCAAGGACCTCTTCACCGTCACAAGCAGGCTCAAGAAAGTCGATTGAATAGTCCTCCCAGGACAGCATACGTCTTATATTTTCGCGACTCCACAATTCATCGTCAGCTGACAAAACCTTGTATTTCAAGCTCCCTTTGCCTCCTCTTTTACTATTGGCAATTCGATAATTGCCTTCGTTCCACCCTCAGGGCCACTCTCATAGCGAATGCCACAGTCCTCTCCATAGACACTCTTGACTCTGGCATTAACATTCATAACACCTATGGAACGTCCCATCTCTATTCTGCCGATATCAGCTTTTGCAAGCTGCTCATTCATTGCCTCGGCATCCATTCCGGCACCGTTGTCCTCTATAGTTATCACAAGCTTATCGTCACGGTGCTTTGCGGAAATAATAAGCTCTTTATCCTTCCTTCTGGTATTTCTAAGTCCGTGTTGCAGCGCATTTTCAACAATGGGCTGCAGTGTGATCCTTGGAATATTGTCATCCAGGGTGTCGGAATCTATACGATATGTGTATTTTATGGTATTGCCGTTTCGAACATCCATAACATACAGATAGTTTCTGACATGAGCCATCTCCTGCTGAAGAGTAGACTGGGTGTCCGAGATATCCAGACTGTATCTGAAGATTGCCGAAAGCGACTGACAAAGGCCGCTGACCAGTGTACAGTCCTGAGACGCAGCAATTCCGCTCATGGTATCCAAAGTGTTGTACAGAAAGTGCGGATTGATCTGAGCCTGAAGGACTTTGTACTGAGTTCGCTCCATAAGGACTTTAGCCTCATACTCATCCTGCACCATCCGCCCTATCTGATCCAGCATCTCGTTGAACTCATCACCCATGACTTTAAGTTCTTCACTCCAGCCGTCAGTCTTGGCCCTGAGATCGGTCTCACCGTTTTTGATCTTGATGATGGTGTTGGAAAGTGCCTCCACCGGGCGATAGATATAGCCTGAGATCAGGGTTCCGAAGAGCAGTGTGACAAGAATAATAAACACGGCAATGATTATGAGCATTCTCGCCAGCGCGCTCTGGGTGTGCATCATCAGCGACTGCGGAGTGAGCATGATTATGTGCAGATTGTACTTCTCCGACTGTCTGCTGTTTAAGTAAAAAGAGCCGTACTCGTCATCAAACTTTGGGAACGAATCTGATGATGTCGCCACAATTTTCGTAAGATCAGTAAAGAGCTTGCTCTCCTCCTTGGTGGTATTTCCAACCTGTGTGATCGGCGAATCCCCCTGAGGCTGCAGCCATACATACACATCTCTTGAGGAGATGTATTTACTCATGATATTTGAAATATTCTGGGTGCTGTAATCACAAATGAGATAACCGAACTGCGATCTGTCTCCGTCATAAGTGTGGAGCTTTAAGACAAACCTGATAACATCCGTGTCTGCCTCTTCATTGTGATATCCCGACAGGAGTAAGGAGTAGTCATCAGATCTTAAGTAGTTTTTGAGGTGTACCACATTTACGTACTGCCCGGTATCATAAAGGTCATTGGGATAATTGTAGGGTTGTTTTCTCCAGGAACTGACAAGTGTATCGTCATTGTCGTAGATATACATGGCAAGAAGCTGGTCATCAGAATCAAACCTGCGCTCTGACAGATGCCATGCAGTGAAATAGTAATCAAGAAGTCTTTTTTTGTTTTTCCGGGAATGTCTCATGGCATAGATCATATCGGTCTCAGTATATATGGTCTGCATTTTGACGATATTGTCATGAATATAAGAATCAAGCTCCGCCTCAATTCTCTGTAGCGTCTCATCATTGTTAAGAAGAGATTCTCTCCGGATCTGCTGCCTCGAAATCACCTCAAAAACAACCGTCTGAGCAACGATTGCAAAAAGCGTACAACCTATAACCAGCCCAATAACGGCCCGGCGCATAGTCCACTTCCTATTTTTCATACCCCATTTTCCCCGATTAGAAACAAAACTTTTTCTACGCGAAAATAATATCACATATCTTTTTAAATTGCACTCAGGTGACTCACACCTTATTCTTTCTCAGGTAGACAAAGTAGCCGATAATCACTGCAACCACAGAAATAACCAAGTACAGTATCGGCGCGAACTGAAGGGCCGTAAGGTAGTGACCTCCATAGCCCACAAGCCTGAATTCATACAGAACGTTTGGCGATGCCATGTCGATTGGTGACAGCAGGTACAGAAACTGTGACAGAGGACGGATGACCATCGGTATCTCCCTTGCTCCGGCAAGTATCAGAAGAAATCCTCCAAATACCGCACCCATGACCACCACCGGATTATTAAAGCATTCCGACAAAAAGCACGTAGCGACAGTCATTAGCAGACAAGCTGCAAAAGCCACCAGGATCTGTCTCCCGAAGAACGCTCCCATGGTCATCGGAACAGAAGTTAAAGGCATCAGGTTCTGCACCATGGCATCCCAGCCATTGCTGCCCCACAAAATCAGACTTGTAATAATTGAAATTCCGCCAAACAAAACCGTAAGCAAAAAGATACTTACAACTGCTGCCGATATCTTGGCAACATATGTCACGCCCCATCCGCCGCGGGTGCAGCGAAGCAGGGGATCCGTTTTGTCTTTTACCTCTCCTGCAAATATCTGGCTGAGGAGGAGAGTTACCACAAACAGCATGAGAAGCGGCATTGCCTGAACAATATCAAACAGCCCGTACATCTCCTCAAAAGAATGCCACACCAAAGGCTTGGTGACAGAAGCTTCCCTTTCTTCCCAGTACTGCTCTTCGCCCTCAGTCAAGGCGCACAGATCCATCCCTTCCCTGATGGTGTCCTCCCTGATCTGATATATAGCATTGGCATCATAGTCAGCAATAGGTCTTCCGTAATCAACTATCTTCCTCACCCAGTCGCAGAGCGCCTCATAAGTGCAGTTGGTCTCGTTCCAAAAGACTCCGTATTCATCGGCCGCCTCGTAGAGCTCTGCAAGAAGCGCATCATCAATTTCCCGGCCGTCGATAGCCATCTTCAGCTCCCTGGTCCTATCTGCATAATCACCCATCTGCTCCGACTGAAACACCCCCTGCATGAACGAATAGACAGTGATGACGATCAGCAGAACAACCGTAAACCTGTTCTTCAATATCTTTTTTATCTCGTAAAAGAAAAGTGTGCCAAATAAGCTCTTTTTCCCCATCATTTAATTCTCCTCTCCGAATTCCTTCAGATAGAAGTCCTCAAGACTTCCATCTTCCTCTCCCCACGGTCCCTGCCAGATGATCTGACCGGATCTCATCATGATAACCTTGTCAGCTATATGCTCAATGTCAGATACTATGTGCGTCGACAAAAGAACTATACTTTCTTTTCCAATTTCTTCGATCAGGTTCCTGAATCGCACTCTCTCCTTGGGGTCAAGGCCGGCGGTCGGCTCATCAAGGATCAGAACTTCCGGCCTGTTTATAAGAGCCTGGGCTATTCCAAGGCGCTGCTTCATTCCGCCGGAATAGGTTCTTATCTTTTTCCCCGCCACATCAGAAAGCCCCACAACTCCAAGAAGTTCCTCAGTCCTTGCCCTGGCAGCTTTTTTATCAAGTCCTTTAAGCGCAGAGAAATACATAAGAAAATCTCTTCCGCTAAACTCCGGATAATACCCAAAATCCTGAGGCAGATACCCCAGCACATCGCGGTAACGCTCCTCTGAAACACTCGCCCCATCATAGGTGATATCTCCGCTTGTCGGCATCAGAATCCCGCAGATCATCCTCATAAGCGTGGTCTTTCCTGCGCCGTTAGCTCCCAGAAGCCCTGTCACGCCTTTCCCCAGGGTAAAAGAGAGCCTGTCTACCGCAATCTTATTCTTATACTGCTTAGTTATGCGATCAATTTTCAGTTCCATTGATACTCCTCCAAACGAAATGTCTTTTTAATCTGGATACACTCAAGAGCCACAAAAACAGCAAGCATCTCAAGCCATATCCATCTGTATTTTGCTGCGAAAAGAGCTTTCTCATCCTTTATGGCCAGTATCATAACCGATGTCATGACAGAGACCAGAATGCAGCCAAATGCATTTTCCCTTCCAATCTCTGTTCTCTCAATGATCATGCTTGCTATCGAAGATATGAGATACGGCAGAGTAATAATGGCTCCGGTCATGGCATAACCATATCCGCTGCTGCTTCCCACAACAATTGAGAGCACCAGTAAAAGAACTATATGCACTGCCCCAATGCAGATGAATCTTGCCAGAAGTATTCCTCTTCCGGAAATCCTTGTTACTCCCTCCAGCTCCTCCATTCCGTACATTCTGGAGCGCATGGAGTCAAAAACCGCAATCGCCGACACAAAGGGCATTATGGCTGCCACCACAAAGACCGTTTCCCTGTTCAGGTTGATTCCAAAGATTGCAACAATAAGTGCAGCGATTGAAACAAGCCATACCGGCAGTTTGATATATGAGAACTGACTTTTTATAATGTCAAAGACACTAAGCTCAGTCCGTTCAGTCTTTTTCCTGTATGCCCTTATGAAAGCATCCTTCCCGACCATATCGGGCTTTGGCGATGCATCCGCCATCATCTTTCTTATGTCTTTACTCATGGAAACTACCTCCTTCCATCAGCTTTATAAAATCTCTTTTTACAGAATTGAGTTTCCTGTACAGGGCGAATCTTGAAACACCCATTATCTTGCAGATATCTGAAAGTGGTACCTCGTTCATGTACCGTAGAATGAGAAGTTCTCTGTCTTCTTCCGGCATTTTATCAAGTGCCTGGTTTACTTCGATCTTTCTGATCAGGTCATCAGATCCGCTGCCTTCATCTGAATAATCCTCGGGAAGATCCGTTGTCCTTGCTTTCCTGCTTTCATCAATGCAGAGGTTCCTGGCGATTGTGTAAAGATAGCGCATCTGCTCACCGCGCTCTTTATAGTCACTGTTCATGAAGCGAAGAAAGGTTTCCTGGGTAAGATCCTGCGCAATATCTGTATTGTGAACTCTGTAGTAGCAGAAGCGAAATATTTTGTCGTACTGTTCTTCTATATCCATGGATTGTTGTCTTTCACCTCCCTCTGTAATGTATAACGAATTAATCATATAAAATGTGCGGCAAGAAATAAATATTTTCTGTAGCAGAGCGACCCCGTCAACAAATATGCGTTATTTGATGCACTACAGTCATGTTCTGCCAAAAAATGTCAATTCACATGACTCACGTTTTTAGCCAAATCATGTTTTATAAGATTTTCGAAAAAAACATGATAAATAATCTGCAAAAAGTCATGTGCCTGCAGATTTCACCAAAAAACATGACCACAAAGTCATGCTCAGTACAAAAAATTGCTATAACATGACTTTCTGCTCCCCTCAAAGTCATGCTATGAATAAATTCTTAATAAAACATGACTTTGTCAATTTCACCAGTCATGCTCAGCGCATTTTCTCCAAATAACATGACTTCTCATAGCTCACCCTGCCTCAAGAAGCACAACTAGCCACAATCCCCATATGCCAGCCCCGCTTAATGACCTTAATACACATAAAAACACCGGAGTCAAAGGACAGTACGCTTGGCGCCGCTTTTTGGTGCCCGGGCAGCCTTTGGCTCCGGTGATTTTATGTGTTACAATCTCTGAGATGCGGGGCTAATAGGAGTCAAAGAGAACCGTCCCCACTGACTCATTTTGAGTCAAACTGAAACGTCCCCATTGACTCACCCATTGACTCACATCTCTTGCTGTGGATCAAATTCATCCGACGCAAGGTATCTGTATATCGCAGTCAAAAGAGCTCTGCACTCCGGGTATTCAAGCAGATTATGCAATCCCATGGATGAAACAAATATCCTTCCCTTCTTGCATCTATACTCCAGTAGCATTCCCATATTCCTAAGATACGCATAACAGTCCATCACAGCAACTATGCTCCGCACTCCCTCAGGCAGCAAAAGAGCTCTCTGCGAACTTTGCACAAACCACTGATAGCCCGGGTAAAACCGCGTCGGGAAGTTTCTGAACAAAGGATGCTTCTCATCTATGAGGAGCCCCATGCTTCCTTCCTGAGAGCTGAAGGTTCCGACTGACCAGAAGTCCGTGGAAAAAGTGGCTTTTATCGATGCAGGAAGTGCCTGCCTTGTGGAATCCGGTGCAAGGAAAACAATCCCGCCTTCCTTAAGGACTTCCTTTGCCTTATCATCCAATGCCCTGCATTCATAGACAGAATCAGGTTTCTCAGGGCTTTGGCTCTCCCTCGTATAGACGTATATATCGTATGAATTATCGTATCCTGCAAAGGATACATTAAGAGTAAGTTCACTGTTTCTCTTAGGTTCAGGGAGTTCTAACTCAATCTCTATTTTTCCGAGCTCACTAAGCTCTCCCTGTCTGCAGGTTACTTCGTCATACTCTTTTGTCAAAAGAGCTTTCTCCGCATCTGACACCTTTACGAGAAGCCTTCCTGTAATATCTCCCTTAGAATAGTTGGCAAGCTTAACTACCGCTTTCAACATTTCGCCATCAACATAAGTGTACTTATCCAGAAACGCCAGCGGAAGCGCATCTTTAAAGAACCTCCTAAACCTCTCCGGCGCAGCAAAATTATAAGGTTTTGCCTTAAGATGAGAGTTCAGCATTCCGACAAGAGCTGTGCCCTGCCCGGGAAAATCCTGAAGCCCCAACAGAGAAATTCCGCTGTACTCTTCAGTCCTGAGAGCTGCTTCGACTTCCTCACGATAGCAAAGAAGCGCCAGTTCTCCGGTTGCCTCAACACGCCTTGTCCACTCATGGGAGAGTCCCTTTTCTGTGACATTTTTCTTTATAAGTTCAAGGTTGTCGGCTCTTGTAACGCCACGGAAATCCTCTATTTCTCCAAAATCAGGCAGAACCTCATACTGGCCCACCTCAAAGCTGAATATCGGCTTTTTGAAGCTCTTCCTGATCTCTTTTACCGTATTTGCGTAGTCGTGCTCTGCGTCAGGATAGTCATTGTTCAGATACCCCTTCATTCCGGCAAAAGTCGCTCTCATAGGCAGGTCCTTAAAGCCAGCAGCAGTGTAGAAATCACTCTCAGCATCTGCCCCCTGCTCTCCGTAAAAAGCATTTGAAGAAAATGCAAAAAGCCTGGTTTTATCTGTATCATGGCACAACTCAAGTAGCCTTTCCGCGGTCTTTTTTCCATCCTCTTTTGCCTGCAATTCGTTGCCGAAGGTAAGCATAACAAAGGACGGATGGTCTGCATAAACATTAAGGATTTCCCTCAGCTCTTTTTCATAATATGCTGCTGACTTCTCGTCAGAAAACGCATCCCTCGGGTTCCAGTGTGAGAGCTCCGGCTGCATCAGAATTCCAAGCTCATCAGCTGCGCAGAAAGCAGCTTCCGGAGGACAGTGGGAATGAAATCTTAAACAGTTAACTCCATAGCCCATGTAGGTCCTTATTATCTTTTTCCAGGAAGAGACGTCCATTGGCGGATGACCGGTCTCTGGAAATACCGCGCAGTTTGCCTCGCTCCTCAAGAAAATCCTGCGGCCGTTAAGACACAGATGACCGGCAATATCTTCAAATGACCTTATGCCAAAAGCAGTCTCAAACTCATCCTCCAAAAGCCTTGCTCTCACATGGATCAGTTTTCCGCACTCCTCATCCCAGAGCAGTTCCTTTGCCACTTCAGCGGCTACCTCGATTTCAAAAAAACTCTTCCCGGATCCGCCTGTAACATCCAGCTCCCTGGTCATGCACAGCTCTTTAAACTCAAGAACAAGCTTCCCCTCAAAGCCATCCTCAGAATCTACGACAGCTCTCACATCCAGAGTCCACTTATCATCGCCTTCATCCTTCCTCGGATACACTCTTATACTTTCAATAAATGTCTTCTCGACAGTCTCTGTTCCAAACTCCCCGATGATCCCATTCCAGTTAGTCTGGGTCTCATCCGTGGCAGCAGACGAGTAGACGATGTCATTCCGGGGAAGATCCTCATAGCTGTTATCCGAGACCAGCTCCAGAAGTGCTCCATCATTAAGCACATCCGTAACTTCAAACACATACGGAGTCGAAAGACTTCCCGCCTGCGCCCGGACCTCTTTTCCATCCACAAAAAGCCTTAAAACTCTCGCTCTCTCGGCCTTTAGAAAGAGTCTTTTCCCCTCAGGCACATCACCTTCCCATCTCCGCGAAAAGTAAGCCTTTCCCTCGTAGGTGTTGTTCCTTGTAAGCCTCGTAGCAATCACATCATCCGACACAAGTGCCTTGTTCTCCACATAGTTCTCGTCCTGGTGGAGCTTACCCGTCAGTTTATCCTCATGCCCTATTTTATTTGTATCCAGTGTCCCCGGAAGAAGCGCACTGTATGTGCTGCCATCCAAAAGGCGCACATCCCATTTTCCCGAAAGACTTCTAAAATCCCTCATGATATTTCTCCATCACTTACACAGTTTCAGGTACAATGCAGAAAGCTGATGGTTATTGTCCAGTAAAAGAGCTTTCTCAAACCACTTGGCAGCTTCAGTTCTGTTACCTGTTCCCATTTTCCCAAGTCCCATGAGATAGTAGCAATGCACCCGGTTTTTAATGTCCATATCCGAGTCAAACACTGACATATCCGGCATTGAAACAGCGAAATAATCCATTTTAAACTTATCATCAACGTGGTACTCGCCGTAATCTATAAGCTTGTAAAACCTTGCATTTGCAGCAGTTTCATCAGAAAGCTCCCTAAAGCCAAGCCCCTGGAACAGGATCATGTCCGCAGGCTGATCGTAGTAATACATCATTCCTGCAGGCTCCGACCGGCCAAGCGTTGCCTTCTCAAAGCACTCTTTTGCCCGAGTTTCATCTCCAAGTGACTTATAGCACTGCCCCAACAGGAAGTACAGGTTGTTGTCCCTGGTTCCCTCAAGGCGGCCCTCTCCAAGATTATCAGGATAGGACAAGGCCTCGTTAATGAGTAAGACTGCCTTTTGAGGTTTGCCGTTATCAAGTTCATTTTTGGCCAGCATAAAAAGAGATAGTTTAAACTGAGCAGTAATCTTGCCCTCAGCCCCTTCCCAGGTCCGGAAATTGTGGGCAGCTATCTTCTGATGAGCTTCATCATATCTTCCACAAGTGTTAAGAAGAGTCACATACTCTGTGTAGAGGTCATCCCTCTTTTCGATGAGGTCTATGTTCCTGCAAAACTTCTCAAGTCTCTCCGACGGCGAAACTCCAAGCCTTGCGTATAGCTGATCCAGTTCAAGGAAGACTCTGGCATCGCTTCGATCAAGCTCAAATGCTCTCTCCATGCATTGCTTTGCACTGTCTTTATCACCACACTTATTATAATATGCTATCGAGAGGTTCCTGAGCAAAGTCGGGAAAGAGTCATCAAGCTCTTTTGACCTCTCCCAAAGTCCTACAGCCTTCTCATATCCAAGCTTGTCATAGTAAAGACATCCCAGGTAATAATAGGCCTTTGATCCATCGGGCATCAGCTCGATGCATCTTTCAAGCACCTGTATGTCCTCGAGTTTGTTTGGGAAGCAGTACTTAAAGGATGCATTCTGCGCTTTGGACAGCGCTTCCCGGCTCTTTTTGGTCTCACCGAGTTTATCCAGATAAAAAGCCATGTAGTAGTATTTAAGAGGGCTCCCCTGTCTGCACATATCCAGAGCTTTTATCGCCCTCTCATAAAGGCCGAACTCAGCAAAGTCCCTGGCTGTCTGCAGGAAGTTTTCAATATCCCCGGTTATAGCCTCCTCACCGAAGGGTATATCTGTTTCTGTCAAAAGACATCTCGACACAAAGTCAAATGCGTCCATCCGGAGGTTTTCCTGCAAAAGAGAGCGTGCCTCTTCTTCTCTTTTCAGAAGAAGCAGCAGAACAGCCTTTAAGCCTCTTGCCTTAGTATTTGCGCTGTTCTTTATAAGCCCTCTGCTTACATGCTCCAGCGCATCTTCAAAGCACCCTCTTCTTGCTTCAATGACTGCAAGATAGTAAAAAGCCATCTCCTGCTGTGCATTACTCCAGGTTGCCTTGTAAAAGGCGTCATAAGCCTCATCGAATTTCTCCCGATAGAACAGACTAAGTCCAAGGTTATAGTAGCTATCGCTGTCACAGGGATTCGGATTTAACATTGTCTGCCTCTTTATAGCTTTTCTGAAATACCCCTCTGTCTTTTCAAATTCTCCTCTGCGAAGCAGCAGCATTCCGTATGCATTGTTAATGCGGCTGTCCTCGTCATCTCTTTTCAGTCCCTCAAGATAATAATCATCCGGAAGATATGTGGCATGCCTGTACTGCTCAATGTGCAGCCCTGTAAGGTACAGCTCTTCATTCGAAAGAATGTCCTTTGGTGCTTTTGCTGCCTTCGCCGGCTCTGCAAGCTTTGGAATCCCACAGTCCTTTTCCTGATATGCAACCAGCTCTTTTCCATCATGATAAACTGCAATCCTGACCTTTGTACTGTCAGCTCCTGCACTGGCAATACTTCTTTCAAAAACATCATCCGGTGAAAGCCTTACCTTCTCGTTTAGTATTTCTTTTCCCTCGTCTGTGATGACTATATTTGCATCAGCAAGCTCCCGGGTTGCGTAAACCCAGGCCGTTATCCCCTCCTGAGCAACCTCAAGATTAACAGCCGCATCAAGGCTCGCATTCTTTATATAGCCTGCCTTTTTGTAGGGCATAAAATACTGCTTGAATTTCTTTTCCTCATAAGGCGCAAGCCACGCAAAATCCGGCTGATTATCGCAGTACATGCCGGTCATCAGCTCAATATACGGGCCGTCTTCATCCGTGAGATTTCTGTCCCAGGCCTTTCCGAAATCTCCGCATCCCCAGGTCCACTGCTTCTTGCCCGGTGATATGTGATGATCTGCCACATGCAAAAGACCTGCCTCTCTGCCATAGTCGTATCCGCCAACAAAATCATATTCCGAGTGCTCAGCCATATACGATGTAGGAACAGGGATGTTTCTGTACCTGGATATATCAACACCTGCGCTGTAGTCGTGCTTGTAGTACTCCCCTGTTGCAATGGGAAATCTTGAGACAGCTCTTTTGCCATGGTCATACACAGAATGAACATCCGGCGGGAAAACCGACTGGGTGTTGTCATTGACGGAGACTGCCGGATTCGCCCACCAAAGAAATGTCTGCGGAAGAGGCGTCCTGTTGTAGAGCTGGCCTTCAATCTCAATATATGCCCTGCCAGGGCGAAGCGTTATGGAAGTGATGACTCTGGTTCCGTACATCCTGTCAACATCACCAAGCAGAAGGCTCTTTGATCCGTCTGTGTTTTCGCGTATCTTGTGCTCAACCTTCATATAGGTCGTAGGTCTGTGATGCTGGGGCCAGTTAAACTCTATGCCCCCGGAGATCCACGGGCCGGTAAGTCCCACGAGAGCGGGTTTTATCACATGGTTATAATAGACAAAGTCGTAGCCGTTTGTCTTGTCCAGTGCTCTCTGAATCCTGCCTCCAAGTTCCGGCATCACCATGATCTTCAGATATCTGTTTTCCAGAAAAACAACGTTCCAGACCTTGTTTTTCTTTTCTCTGCTGATGTCGGATATTGCAGGATACGGATATATCTTGCCACTGCTGCCCTGATAAACCCTCTTTTCAAGAAACATCGGATTTATATCGGCTTCTCCTATGTCGTATGTAGGTATCTCAACCTGCTCTTCCCATATTTTTACTGTATCCATAGTCATCTCCTCAATTTGAATGATCCATCTTGAGAATAGGATAATTTTCACGCTTTCTCAATTGATAAACTTGCTCTATAATATAAAAAAATTGCTCTTCATCTTTGGAGGATACAATGCTTTCGACAGAAGAAAAAATCACTCGGGATTCCAAGTATTTTCTGCATACGCCAACTGCTGTGGCAAAGTCTCTTTTTCTGTACCCTGTTGTCATGGGAAGTTTTGAATACCTGCCGGGTTACGCCCTTGAAAGAAGCCGGTTCGACAGTTATCTAATTATACTGATAGAGAGCGGAACCATGGAAATATTGCTCGGCAATAAATTTCATATGGCGGCAAAAGGCGAGGCTGTTCTGATTGACTGCTACAAGCCTCACGCCTATAGGACCAATACAGGCTGTAAAACTCTGTGGCTCCATTTTGACGGGCAATCTGCAAAGGGCTATTACGATTATCTTGTAAAAGAGAGGGGGAATATCATAGCTCTTTCGAGCTTTAAATCATCCCGTGATATTCTTGCAGGACTGATTGAGAATTCAGAGAAGCACTTGTCAGCAAGCGAGGCTCAGATGAGCATTATGATCGGCAATCTCCTCCTGGAATTGTCATCCGGCACATCTCATGAACAAAGCGCAAAAGAGGATGGCATAAAGCGGGTTACCGCCTATCTTACGGAGAATTTCGCCCAAAAGATATCTCTTGAGGAAATGGCTGATATGGCAGGTCTCTCGCCCTATCACTTCACCAGAAAATACAAAAAAGAAACCGGCGTGACTCCACACCAGTTTCTCTTATCAACCCGCATGTCAGCGGCTAAATATTGTCTTTCAAATACGAACATGACCATTTCTGAGATCACCGTTTCCTGCGGTTTTATCGACGAAAGCGCCTTCTGCTATACTTTTAAGAAAAGAGAAGGTATCACCCCTAACGAATACAGAAAGAATTCCGGATGACTGTGCGCCGGGATCAACTCGACTCTTTTAGCCTTTGCTTATCCTCACTCCTCCAATAAAGCAATTGCTTTTTCCATAGATACACATTCAGCAAATCTGCCGGGCCACATCATTTCGTTATAGTATTTATAGGTGGTCTCTGCATCCATGTAATCATTGTCAAAAGTGGAGTTTGTCCCTTCCGGGATGATCACCTTATAGCCTCTCTCAAAAGCAGATTTTACTGTCGCATCTATGCAGAAGTTCGTCTGAAGTCCAATGATCATCAGCTCTTTTTCACCTGTCTGCTTCAGATATTCAGCAAGATCAGCATTCCCGAAGCAGCTGTTAATTGTCTTGCAAAAGACCTTTCCATTCCCCACAGGTGCAACCTGATCTGCAATCTCAAACGCCTCATCGGCAGTGGAAAAGCCCGATCCCGGGCCATCGTCATGCTGTACGTAGATTACTTCCACATTGTTTTTTCTCGCTGCGTCTATAAGCCTTGTTATGTTCGATATAAATGATTCGTAGGCATACAGCCTGTCATTTGTTATTCCCTTTTGAACATCTACGACAAGTAGTTTCATAACTGTTTTCTCCGCTTAGTTTCTACCCTAAATGCCTTGTTTTGGGCATTTACAGGATAAGTTGCTGTTTACCTGCTGCGTACGGTAGAAAGCTCAGGGCTACTGTATGCAGTTGGTGGCAACATTACATCCGCTTTTTACTAATACCTTTAATAAATGTTTTCTTTAACTCATTAGGTTTATAAAAGAATTGTTTTTCACCTTTGCTTAATCTATTCTCATCTCTTTTGATTCTTAAAAGGTCTATAGAGCACAAGAAATCTGCTGCCTGCAATAAACGATACTTTTGTGGCTCTGCCTTTCTAAACTCAACATTCGATAATTGAATAGAAAAAATAGCATTTAGAATTGATCCCAACTCTCGCTGGCCATTATCATAATATACAATAACCTTGTCAAAAACTTTCAAAAAATCCATATGTTCAGAAAGCATCTGATTGATTGCCTTACCAAGTTTTCCTGATAATTGAACCCTATCGTTTGCTTCCTTTCTATTTATGGCTATTGTGCAAAAAACTATTGGGCATTTCATAACGAAATTGAACATCTTATAGAGCAATTGTCTTCTCTCGTCCAATGAATAATTTTCAAATATTCCCTCTTTTCGTATGACAGGTCCTGTATGAATATATTCAATATCCAAACCGGATTCTTTTACACTATTTTCTAATCTTCTTGTATTCTCTGAAATATCTTCATTTTGGTCATGAAAAACAAAAGTGACAAGATAATAATCTCTTATATCTCTCGTTTCCCCAAAATCTCCAGATTCATCGATAAATACACTTAATTCTTTCATACTGTTACTCCAAAAAAAATGACGGGAAATTCTTCCCGCCTACGGTGATCCAAAGAGCTTTCGCTCAGATCAATATTATAATAACATATATTGGGCTTTGTTTCAATTATATCTTATGGCAAGAATCAGCATTCATTTGAATCCGCTTACAGTTCTTTTGACATTAATATAAAGCCTTCATCCGCAGCAGGCTTCATATCCTTGTCTCTTGCGCAGGGATCAAAGAAACACTCCTTAATCTTCCTGTTAAATCCCATATGATCATACATTTTTTTGTTGCCTTCTTCGTCCATACCCACACCTATCGTTGCCAAAGAAAAGTTCTTTGACTTCAGATCGGATAATGCTGTATTCATCAACATACTTCCGTATCCTTTGCCGCGATACTCCTTATTGACGCGGAATGCACATAAATAGGCTATATCCTTGCCATCAGCGAAGTCTTTATCCTCCAGCTCCAGAAAAGAGTAAAGTTCTCCGACGATATTTTCTTCATCACACAGACTCCAGAATATGGCATTTCCCGATTCGATATTATCATAGAAAAAGCGGGCAGTGGGAGTTGCCTCACTGTAATTACTATAGTTCCAAAGGGAAAGCATATCTCTGGCAGATTTTTGTCTGATAGTAAAGCTTGTTTCCGGATTATTCATGTTGCCCGTGACCAGCTCAACAATCTTTAGATCACATTCATCTACATATCCGATATCTTCTTTAAAGTCCCATAGGCGTATCTTATCCATCTCATCTTCAGCGATATGCGAAAATGGAGCAAGGGTCGGCATAGTACCGTAAAACACTGCCTGATACTTTATTGTTCCCTTCGGATCTTTTATCTTAAATAACCCTTTAAACTCGAGATCAGTCTGGCGCTGATGAGTTTCTTCATATAGCTCTCTAATAGCAGCCTCTCGCGCTGTTTCTCCGGGTTCTATTCCTCCCGCCGGAAATTCCCATTGCTGCCTCCAGGAATTGAAACCGATCAGGTATTCACCATTAACTGATATAACGGCAAAAGAGCCGGTAACATTATCAAAATCACCTATATCATCTTCGCTTACTTTCAAGTATTCCAATAGCGTCCATCCACTTTTATTATGTGCCAACATAAACTTAAAATCCTTTATCCCCAGATGTTATTTCATACTATCACAGAATTCCTAATCCTGTTTGTCTTATCTCCTCAAGCTGCTCTGCTCTCAGTGTACCCGCCCTATACAGTTTAAGATATTCATTTTCAATTGACGAGTCAAAGATCAGCAGATCATCAGTATTTATGGTAACTCTAACACCATTCTCCACCAATATTTTGATTGGATGTGTTTTATAATCCTTTGCAAATCCCAGCATTACATTGCTACTGGGACAGACATTAACCTTTATATGATTATCCGCAAGAAATATCATGGTTTCTTTTGATGTTGATGCATTAATTCCATGATGCACCTCTGATAGGCCAAGAATCTCCACAGCCCTTCTGACATCTTCAGCTGAACCCGTTTCTCCAACATGCATCTTCTTAGTTAAATGATACTTCTCAGCTTTCCTGTATAGTGGGAGAAAAGCTTCAAATGGCTGAACATTTTCTCCGGCGCAAATATCAATTGCCTTGAAGTATCCTGAACTGGCATATTTATCGAATTCATCTGCCTCTTGTTCCACGTTTCCAAAAGAGGGATAGGTCAGCTCAGCTTCAAAGATACTATCAGGACAATACGCTTTATGGAACCCTTCTATAAGCTCTTGAAACCCCTTTACCGTTCCTACCTGATCCACTTCAGCTGTACCAAAATTCATTACAAGACGAGTTATATTATTTCGCCCGGCTTCAGCAAAAGCGCCCTCCCATCTAAGCAGCATATTCTCATATCCATCACAAAAGGGCTTTATAGAGGACCTAAACCATGCCTGCATACCTTCCAGGCCATCAAGTCGCTGTGGTGGCTTTGGAATGTCAACATGTAGCTGTTCAGATAGCCATTCACGCCTACAACCTTTTGTCGAGTGATTATGGAGGTCACTTTTAGGTGCAGATAATAGTTTATTTATATTATTTTCTTTTAAGCCTTCTACAAAAATATTCCCCACACCAATCCTCCCTTTGAGTTTTTTGGTATTGCAGTATTGTAACAAAAGAGGTATGCCTCGTAAACACATATATAAAAAAAGACCCGGTACAAATGTACCGAGTCTTCTGAAATCTGCCATAGCAGATGATCATCTCTTTGAGAACTGAGGAGCTCTACGAGCCTTCTTGAGACCGTATTTCTTTCTCTCCTTCATACGAGGATCTCTTGTAAGAAATCCAGCCTTCTTAAGAACAGGTCTGTACTCATCTGAATCAGCCTGAAGAAGTGCTCTTGAAATGCCGTGTCTGATTGCACCGGCCTGGCCAGTTGTTCCGCCGCCCTTAACAGTTACAACAACATCAAACTTGTCTGATGTCTCTGTAGCAACGAGAGGCTGACGAACGATAACCTTAAGAGTCTCAAGACCAAAATACTCATCGATAGGTCTCTTGTTGATTGTTATATTTCCATTTCCGGATACAAGGTATACTCTAGCGATTGACTTTTTTCTTCTACCTGTTCCGTAGTAATTAGCTGACTTTGCCATTTTAGATTCTCCTTTCGACTACCCGATTAAAATGTTAATACTTCAGGCTTCTGAGCTGCATGTGGATGCTCAGCACCTGCATATACATGGAGCTTGCTGTACATATCTCTTCCAAGAGATCCCTTAGGAAGCATTCCCTTAACAGCGTGCTCAACAACTCTCTCAGGGTGTGTCTCAAGCATCTGACGAAGTGAGAACTCCTTGTGATGTCCAACATAGTCTGTGTGGTGCCAGTACATCTTCTGATCAAGCTTCTTACCAGAAACTTTGATCTTATCAGCGTTGATTACGATTACGAAATCACCTGTGTCGATGTTTGGTGTGTAAATAGGCTTGTTCTTACCTCTAAGTACGTTTGCAACGTTAGAAGCAAGACGTCCAAGTGTCATATCAGTAGCATCAACTACATACCACTTTCTCTCTACTGTAGTTGCACTAGGCATAAATGTTTTCATTGTGTTTCCTCCATTACCAGATTAGAACAATTACTTAAAATTTGTTACTACTCTGCGCAACCCTTCACCTGATTGTGCAGTATATGAACATATTGAGGCTTACCGGGACATCAATATGCCACTTAGCTTAAATGAGGACATAGTTATACTACGTCACACAGTAAGATATTATATGACTATCTGCCAATATTTGTCAACAATTATTTGCATTTTCCAAAGGCCCGGGAATTCCATTCAGGAACTTGTATTCCATCAGGAAAAGACCTTGTGGAGGAGCTGTCGGTCCTGCTGCCGATCTGTCTTTTGCTTCAAGCATCCCTGTTATATCCGAAGGCTTGCCCTTGCCCCTTCCTATCTGAAGCAGCGTTCCGGCGATGATCCTCACCATATTGTAGAGGAATCCGTTACCTGTCACGGAAATAATGACTTCATCACCCTCGCGCCTCACATTGACATCCTTGATGGTACGCACATGAGTCAGCGCCTGGGACTGAACATTGCAAAAGCTCGTAAAATCGTGCTCTCCAACCAGATATTTTCCCGCTTTCTGCATCACATCCACATCCAGAGGCATACTGAAATGATAGGTGTAATGTCTTTTCACAGGGATCTCAAACTGAGTGTTGAGAACGCGATATTCGTAAGTTTTCTCTGTATCGCAGTGCCTTGGGTGAAAGTCCGCAGCAACATCCTGCGACTTCACCACTCTTATGTCGTCCGGCAATATATGATTCAGGGCAAAAGAGAATTTCTCTCCCGGAATTGAACTGGCAGTATCGAAAACAGCTATGTTCCCATAGGCGTGAACCCCGGCATCAGTCCTGCTGGCGCCGATAACCTGCACCTCTTCTCCCGTAAGCCCATGAATTGCGCGGTTTAACATCTCTTCAATTGTGTTGTGGGTGCTCGTCTGAAGTGCCCAGCCGTTGTAGGCTGTTCCGTCATAGGACACCACCAGCATCACACGTCTTTTCTCACTCATCAGCTCTTTTACCAAAATTATCTAAAAAGGATCCTGCCAAATACGATGCAGCAGACCACATATCCGAAAATCACAGCAAGTCCGACAATATCAATCCTCTTGTAAACAAGCGGTTTCATCTTGGTCCTGCCCTCTCCGCCGCGATAGCATCTCGCTTCCATGGCCATTGCAAGGTCGTTGGCTCTTCTGAATGCGGATATAAACAGTGGTACAAGTAGCGGAACAAGGCTCTTGGCTCTGTTCATGATGGATCCGCTCTCAAAATCCGCGCCTCTTGCCATCTGTGCCTTCATGATCTTGTCCGTCTCCTCCATGAGGATAGGGATAAATCTGAGGGCAATAGACATCATCATTGAAATCTCATGTACCGGAACCCTTAGTTTCTTGAGGGGTTTGAGAAGATCCTCAAGACCGTCTGTAAGGTTATTGGGAGTCGTCGTAAGGGTCATCAGAGATGATCCGGTAATAAGGAACACAAGCCTTATTCCCATCATGATCGCAAGCTTCAGACCTTCCTTGGTGATCTGCAGCTTCCAGAAACTCACCAGAGGCTCTCCCGGCGTCAAAAACAGATTGAAGACCATTGTTATCATAAGCAGGAAAAAAATCGCTTTCATGCCCCTAAAAATGAATTTTGGAGGCACATTTGAAAGCTTTATGCAGATGACAAGAAAAAGTCCCGCAATGACATATCCTATGAAATTCTTGACCAGAAACAGGGAAATAATAAAGGAGAAGGTTCCAACAATCTTGACTCTCGGGTCAAGGGCGTGGATCACCGATTCCGTCCTATAATATTGTCCCAGTGTAATATCTCTAAGCATTATTTACCCAGCGCCTTTAAAATCTCTTTTTTTGCCTCTTCCAGAGTTGTAATATCAGTACTCACATCAAAACCTGCGGCCTTAAGCTCCTGCATGCAGTATGTTACCTGAGGCGCAGCAAGTCCTATCTCTTCAAGTTCCTTATAATGGGAAAAGACCTCTCGGGGCTCCGCATCAAAGGCTACCCTGCCCTTGTTCATTACGATGATCCTCTCAACGTAATCCGCAACATCCTCCATACTGTGGCTCACAAGAATAATGGTGATGCCCATGGTCTTGTGAAGATCAGATATGAGATTCAGTATATCCTCGCGTCCCTTGGGATCCAGACCGGCTGTAGGCTCATCAAGGATAAGTATCTCAGGCTTCATGGCAAGAACACCCGCGATAGCCACTCTTCTCTTTTGGCCGCCGGAAAGATCAAACGGGGACTGATAAAAGTAATCATCATCAAAGCCAACCTGTTTCAAAGCCTCGTACGCCCTCAGCTCAACTTCCTTCTGTGAAAGTCCCAGGTTCTTGGGTCCAAAGCACACATCCTTAAAACAGTCTGACTCAAACAGCTGATGCTCAGGATACTGGAAAACAAGGCCAACCTTGGCTCTGAGCTTCTTTTTGTCATAATCCTTCTCGTTGATGTCCTCGTTGTTGAAAAATACCTGACCGCTTGACGGCTTGACCAGTCCGTTCATGTGCTGGATCAGCGTCGACTTACCTGACCCCGTATGTCCGATAAGCCCGATGAACTGGCCGTCGGGAATCTTCAATGACACATCAACAAGAGCTGCGCTGGCCATGGCAGTGTCTTCATCATATATGTAATTTACGTGATTTAAAATTATCGACATGCCTTAAGGGCCTCCACAAGCTCTTTTCTCGTAAGGATTGGATTAGGGAGCGGAACACCGCTCTTTCTGAGTTCATGTGCAAGAAGCGTCACCTGCGGAACGCCGAGCTTGAGCGCCTTGAGCTTGTCCACCTGTGCAAAGATCTCTCTTGGAGTTCCCTCCATGACAACCTTGCCCTTGTCCATGACAAAGACCTTGTCCGCATCCACAACTTCTTCCATATAGTGAGTTATAAGAATAACCGTGATTCCTTCAACCTGATTAAGTCCTCTGGCAGCTCTTATTACTTCCTTTCTGCCGTTGGGATCCAACATGGCTGTAGGCTCGTCCATTATGATGCACTTGGGATGCATAGCAATTACGCCGGCAATGGATACTCTCTGCTTCTGACCGCCGGAAAGATGGTTCGGAGAAGACTTTCTGAATTTGTCCATACGGACAGCCTTAAGACTCTCATCCACTCTCTCCCAGATCTCATCTGTTGGAACGCCCATATTCTCAGGGCCAAAGCCGACATCCTCTTCTACAACCTGTCCGATTATCTGATTATCAGGGTTCTGGAAGATCATGCCCGCTTCCTGTCTGACATCCCAGAGATGGTCGTCATCCTCTGTCAGCATCCCGTCAACATAGACCTCACCCTCAGTAGGATAAAGTAGCGCATTAAAATGTTTGGCAAGCGTTGACTTGCCTGAACCATTGTGGCCCAAAATAGCAATAAACTGCCCGGGCTCCACAGAAAGGTTGACATCATCAATGGCTCTTGTGATGCCCTCAACGTTACCTTCCTCGTCGCGCCTTATATATTCAAATACCAGTTTGTCTGTACGGATCATTTTCTTCATAACAGTGCTAATTTTACTAGATTTCAAGGGATAATACAACTTTAAGCGCTTCGCATGATATAATTTTTATATGTGATCGCGATCACGGACAAAACCAAAAGGAGCTGCTACGTAATGAAAAAGATCAGAAACATAACTGCATTCTATAATTCAGGCAGTTACACCTTTATGTCTGACGTAATGAGCTTTATTGAAAACAGCTTAAACGAGATGTCTGTCGGCAAAAAACTCATTCAAAAAACCGAACTGATCTCCGAGGAAATAATAGCTGACCTTCTAAAGCACGCTCCGTCAAATACCGATCTGAGGATCCAGGTCAAACAGTTCTTTGGCGAAACCAGTGTCAATCTGTCCATGAAGGGTGAGGAGTTTTCACCCTATTCCGATGAAGATGACCTCAGCGAAGATGCCAGCGTCAGCGCCATTCGTGCTGTCCTTTTGCGTTCCTTCGGCGAGAATTTCAAATACAGAAACAAAAACAATATTAACCACGTCAGGATAGTTGCCGGCCAGTCAGAGCAAAAGCTCAACAACTCCGCTATTTATGCGCTTTTCCTTGGACTGGCATTCGGATTTCTTGCGAAATTTCTTTTCCCTGCCTCCGTTAACACCGGGCTCTGCACCTACATATTAGAGCCCATCAAAACCATATTCATGAATGCCATTAGGATCATCATTGCTCCGGTGGTATTCTTTTCCATTGTTTCCTGCTTCTCGCAATTTACAAATCTTTCGGAAGTCGGCAAGATCGGCAGCCGTGTCATATCAATGTATCTCCTGACCACGGTAATCGCTGTTGTTTTAGGCATTGGTATCTTTCACCTCGTACAGCCCGGAGAATTCGGCTTCGCACTGAGTTCCGGAATCGCCACTCAGGCTGTAAACGTGGATACTTCTGTGGACACATCCATAATGTCGACGCTACTCAATATCGTGCCTTCCAACTTCTTATCTCCATTCCTTGAATCCGATACCCTCCAGTTGATCTTTCTGGCTATGCTGTGCGGAATCTCTGTCGGAATGGTGGGTAAGTACTCTTCTATGCTAAAAGAGCTTTTTGATGCCCTGAACACACTGTTTTTAACCATCACAACTCTGATAACCAGATTTATTCCGCTTGCAGCTTTTGTTTCAATATCACTTCTTGTTATTAAGCTCGGCGGAGATTCGCTTCTTTCAATACTTAGCGTCACACTGACACATACCGGTGCGATCCTTTGCATGATGTGCATATACGGACTTCTGATCCTTATTATCGGCAGACTCAACCCTCTTAAGTTTTTTAAAAACGACAAGGAAGGAATATTTACCAGCTTAACGCTTTCTTCCAGCTCAGCAGCAATGCCCACAAACATGAGAATCTGCACCGAGAAGCTGGGCGTTTCACCAAAGGTTGCAAATTTCTCCATTCCTCTCGGAGCAACCATCAACATGGATGGTGTATGTCTTTACCTGACCATAATCGGTCTCTTTTTGGCAAAAGCCTATGGCATCGTAGTTGACCTGCCTTCGCTTATTTCCCTGACATTCACCATAATAATGCTCTCTCTGGGAGCACCGGGCGTTCCCGGATGTGCATTCATCTGCCTCGGTGTCGTAGCGGAATCACTTAACATTCCTATCGAAGCGCTGGGCCTTATTATCGCCATCAATCCTATTCTTGACATGACTGATACAATGTCCAATACTACAGGAGACATGGCTACTGCGGTAATTGTCGCAAGCAATGAAGGTCTACTGGACCTTGAAAAATATAACAGCTGAGGTAATAACACAATGAGGTTTAAGTATTTAAAAGAGTTTGCACTTCTGGCGGGAGTCATCATCGTAGCAGCTGCAGGTGCAAGGCTTCTTGCAGGAGGCGAGACTCTTTCGGATTATGCAAAAAAGAATCCTGAAACAGCTGCAGTTTCATCATCTGTAGAAGAGATTCAGGAACCGGAACCTGAGCCGGTAAAAGAGCCCGAGCCTGAAGTTGAAGTTATCGTCACCCCCGATCCTGAGCCGGAAATCATCGAAGAACCGGAACCCGAGCCCGAACCGGAACCTGATACCGAGCCATCACCTGAGAGGATCACCTACATGGATGGATTTTACTATGAACCTATATCCAATGATGTTTTCAAGCGCATATCAGGAATATCCTATCCTGTTGACTGCACAGTATCACTTGATGAACTCAGGTATATGGGTCTAAAGTATATTGATTTTAACGGAGAAACACAGACCGGAGAGCTCATCTGCAACAAAGCTCTCGCTGAAGATATGGTAGAAATCTTCTACGAACTCTATACTAACGATTATCGAATTGAAAGTGTAAGACTTGTTGATGAATACGGTGGTGATGATACAGCATCAATGCTCGCCAACAACACTTCATGTTTTAACTATCGCGTAGTTGAAGGAACAACCAAGCTTTCCAATCATGCCTACGGCAGAGCAATTGATCTCAATCCATTCTATAACCCGTACGTTACGTATAACAAAGACGGTACCACAAAGATATCTCCTGAGGGCAGTGAAGCTTACGCTGACAGATCTGCTTCATTCCCTTACAAGATTGACGAAAACGATCTGGCTTATAAGCTCTTTAAGGAACATGGTTTTAAGTGGGGTGGAGACTGGAATAATAGTAAAGACTATCAGCACTTCGAAAAAAAGTAACCCCGCAACGACCACGGACTCGGAATTGCTCCGCAATCCCTCGTTGTTGCGGCAGTCGCCGCATGAAATAAAAAAGAGATGTATTTCGGCATAAATGCCGAATACATCTCTTTTATTATTTCGCGTGGCTCGTTGCTCACACAAGCTCAAGAACAACCATCATTGCTGCGTCGCCTTTTCTCTGACCGATCTTAACGATTCTTGTATAACCACCCTTACGTCCAGCGTACTTAGGGCCATACTCATCGAAAAGCTTAGCTACGAGATCAATTTCCTTTGTGTTTCTCTTTCTTCCTGCCTTCTCAGTAGGAACCTCAGTTACAGGGTAAAGAGTCTTAAGAAGCTGACGTCTAGCGTGCATACGTGAAGGCATATCCTTCTTGATTTCCTTCTTAACAGTTGTATACTTAGTAACCTTCTTGCCATCTACAACTTCTTTTACTCTCTTGCCATCTTTGTCCTTCTCAGGAACCTTAGCTTCAACAGTAACTGTCTCGAAGTTGTCCTTCTCCTTAGCTGCAAGAGTGATCATAGGCTCTACGATCTTCTTGATTTCCTTAGCTCTTGCCTCTGTGGTAATGATCTTACCATTGTAAAGAAGTGCTGTTACCTGGTTACGAAGAAGTGCTCTTCTAGGTTTTGTTGCTTTTCCAAGCTTTCTGTACATTGCCATTTTAAATTACTTCCTTTCTCATCTGCAGGGTTCCCCCTGCTGTGGTACATCAAAGGATGCTCATCGGTCTTACTCCTTAGATGCTGTTAATGATCCATTATGAGAATCCACCTCAGTACGCATCGGATTTACCTTTAGCGGAAATCATATAACAAAATTATTCGCCGTCCTGTCTGAGTGAAAGTCCGAGCTCATCAAGCTTAGCAAGAACCTCCTCAAGTGACTTACGTCCAAGATTACGAACCTTCATCATATCGTCAGAAGTCTTGTTTGCAAGCTCCTGAACGGTATTGATGCCTGCTCTCTTAAGGCAGTTGAATGAACGAACTGAAAGCTCAAGTTCATCAATTGACATTTCGAGAACCTTGCCCTTCTCATCATCTTCTTTCTCTACCATAACCTCAGCGGTCTTAGCATTCTCGGAAAGATCAATGAACAGGCTCAAGTGCTCACTGAGAACCTTAGCTGCAAGGCTTACAGCCTCGTCAGGACCAAGTGTTCCATCCGTGTGAACATCAAGTGTAAGCTTATCAAAGTCAGTAACCTGACCTACACGAGTGTTCTCTACAGTTACATTTACTCTCTCAACAGGAGTGTAGATAGAATCGATAGCGATCACACCGATAGGAAGATCACCTGTCTTATTCTTGTCAGAGCTTACATATCCTCTTCCCTTTGTGATGGTGAGCTCCATGTAGAGCTTAGCATCCTTGCCGGAAAGTGTGGCGATAACCTGATCAGGATTCATGATCTCGATATCCTGGTCAACCTGAATATCAGAAGCCTTTACTACGCCCTCACCATTGAACTCAATATATGCAGTTTTTGGCTCGTTTGTATCAGAACTGTTCTTGATTGAAAGGTTCTTGATGTTCATGATGATCTCAGTTACATCTTCCTTAACTCCGGGAATAGAACTGAACTCATGTAATACGCCTTCGATTTTGACCTGACTTACTGCTGCTCCTGGTAATGAAGAGAGCATAATCCTACGAAGGGAATTGCCCAGTGTAATACCGTAACCTCTCTCAAGAGGCTCGACTACGAATTTACCATACTTCTTATCATCTGAGATTTCAGCAACTTCAATATTTGGTCTTTCAAAATCAAACACTGATATACCCTCCTTATGTGGTTTGTTAACATTTTATAATAATAATGAATTGCAATGCAATTATTATTTAGAGTACAACTCGACGATAAGCATCTCGTCTACAGGAACGTCGATAGCTTCTCTTGAAGGAAGCTCCTTGATTGTACCCTGGAGGTTTTCCTTGTTAACATCGATCCACTCAGGAACAAGTCTACCTGCAGTGATCTCTGAGATATCCTTGAATCTCTGGATGTTCTTTGCAGCCTCTTTTACTTCGATAACATCACCTGCTTTGATGAGGTATGAAGGAATGTTGATAACCTTGCCATTTACAGTGATGAACTTGTGAAGAACAACCTGTCTAGCTTCTCTTCTTGTTCTTGCAAATCCCATTCTGAAAACTACGTTATCAAGTCTTGTCTCAAGAATTGTCATAAGGTTTGAACCTGTCTGACCCTTCATTCTATCAGCCCTGTCATAGTAGTTTCTGAAAGGCTTCTCAAGTACTCCGTAAATGAACTTAGCCTTCTGCTTCTCACGAAGCTGAAGTCCGTACTCACTCATCTTCTTACCAGCTCTAGCTGATGTTCTCTTTGACTTCTTGTCATATCCAAGGAATGTTGGATCAAGATCAAGAGATCTGCATCTCTTTAAAACGGGAACTCTGTTTACTGCCATTGTTTGGCTCCTTTCTTTTTCTCAGATGAATTCTTCATCTGATGTTGTTTACAATGCTTTAAATCTTAATTCGCACCTTCGTCCAACGAGTTAATTGTCAAAAATAATAATCTATATTTGCACATGTAACCCGCAAACATTGGGTTTAGATTAAACCCTACGACGCTTAGGTGGTCTGCATCCGTTATGTGGTACAGGTGTTACGTCTGTGATAGATGTAACTGTAAGGCCGCTTGCAGCAAGAGCTCTGATTGCAGCTTCTCTTCCTGATCCTGGTCCCTTAACGAATACATCAACAGTCTTAAGGCCGTGAATAAGTGCAGCCTTAGTTGCTGTCTCTGCAGCTACCTGTGCAGCATAAGGAGTAGATTTCCTTGAACCCTTAAATCCCAGACCACCGGCACTTGCCCAGCTAAGAGCGTTTCCTGCAGCATCTGTCAATGTAACGATTGTGTTGTTGAAAGATGACTGGATGTGTGCCTGTCCGTGTTCAACGTTTTTCTTGACACGTTTCTTAGCAGCTGATTTCTTTGCTGCTGATGATTTCTGATTTGCCATTTTAAACTAACCTACTTTCTTCCTATAAATCTTTGTTTTTTGTTACTGTTCTGAACTCGCCATGCCCGGGCTCATTTTTCAAAAGCTACTGAAGATTATTTCTTCTTGTTAGCGATTGTTCTCTTTGGTCCTTTTCTTGTTCTTGCATTTGTCTTGGTTCTCTGACCACGGCAAGGAAGTCCTCTTCTGTGACGTACGCCTCTGTAACATCCGATCTCTGTGAGTCTCTTGATGTTCATGGCAACTTCTCTTCTAAGGTCACCTTCTACATCGTAGTCGTTACCGATGATCTCGGCAATTCTCTTTACTTCTTCGTCTGTAAGATCACGAACACGTGTGTCCGGATTTACTTTTGCTGCTTCAAGAATCTTGTTTGAGCTTGTTCTACCGATACCGTAGATGTATGTCAAACCGATCTCTACTCGCTTATCTCTAGGTAAATCAACACCTGCAATACGAGCCATTTAAAAATCCTCCATAAAAATAAATAATAATGATAAAAAATAGTTACTTGTTTGATTGGGGCCATATAAGGTTACGCCCAATCGGACAGAAACGGGTCCGATCTTTCCAATACGCTATAGATCAGCATGTTCTATATTGGTATCAAAAAGTAATCCGAAAACGGCTCGAATTAACCCTGTCTCTGTTTGTGCTTAGGGTTGTCACAGATAACTCTGATAACGCCCTTTCTCTTGATAACCTTGCACTTTTCGCACATAGGCTTAACAGAAGACCTAACTTTCATTGTTACTCCTTTCTTACGCATGGATAAAATGCCTTGAGAAGGGCATAATATGCCCTTCTCACAAAAAGACCGACTTATAATATAACATAACTGAAATCAATACGCAACAGATTTTTTACAAAAAATCGATTATTTTTCGATTTACTCTTCTTCTATATTGTTGAAACTAACGCCTCTGTTGATATCGCCCTTATAATTCTCTCCGAAATTGTAATCATTTCCGGGAAGAATTGCATTTAAAATAATTCCGAGCAGTGCTGCAATTGCCAGTGAAGTAAGTGTTATTGATGTGCTTCCGACTGTAAATGTAATTCCGTCTGTAAATCCGAGTCCGGATACAAGAATAACCGCAGCGACTATCAGGTTTCTAGATTTTGTAAAGTCAACCTTGTTCTCAACTACATTCCTTACACCGATTGCAGAGATCATTCCGTATAACACAAAGCTTATTCCGCCGATGATAGCTGTAGGCATTGTACCTATTACATCAGCAATCTTAGGAATGAAACTGACGATTATTGCATAAACAGCTGCAATTCGTACTACCTTGGGATCGTATACTTTGGAGAGCTCAAGGACTCCTGTATTCTCACCGTATGTTGTATTTGCAGGGCCTCCGAACAATCCTGCAAGAGCAGTTGCAAGTCCGTCACCGAGCAGTGTCCTGTTAAGACCGGGATCTTCGATGAAGTTGTTTGAAGTTGTTGCGGAAATAGCTGAGATATCTCCAACATGCTCCATCATGGTTGCAATTGCGATAGGAGCCATTACAAGAATTGCTGTAACATCAAATTTGGCAATTACAAATTTGGGAACTCCGACCCATGCAGCCGTAGCTATAGGTGCATAATCAATAATTGCGGAGCCGTCAGCATTTGTCATACCAAGAGCCTGGAATATTACTGCAACAACATAAGAGATAACAACGCCCATAAGGATAGGAATGATCTTCCACATTCCTTTGCCCCATATATTAAAGAAAATTACAACCAGAAATGCTATGATAGCCAGAATCCAATTGGCCGATGCATTAGAAATCGCAGATGGCGCAAGTGAAAGTCCGATACAGATGATGATCGGGCCCGTTACGACAGGAGGAAGGAAATGCATAACCTTCTTAACCCCTACCAGCTTAAAGATAAGCGCAAGAACAAGATAAAGAAGTCCTGCAACTACAATACCTCCGCATGCATATGGAAGTTTCTCCCCATAAGTCATGTTAGCGTATTTTCCGGTATTAAGATTTGCTACTGTGGCAAAGCCGCCGAGAAATGCGAATGATGATCCCAGAAAAGCCGGAACCTTGAATTTAGAACAAAGATGAAACAGAAGTGTTCCAAGTCCTGCAAAGAATAGTGTGACCTGAACCGATAGTCCCTCGCCGTTAAAGTAACCGTTGACCAAAATAGGAACTAGAATTGTGGCGCCGAACATAGCAAACATGTGCTGTAGTCCAAGTATCGCCATTTTAGGTTTCCCCAGTGTTGTGGCATCATAAATAGCCTGTCTTTTTTCTCCCATATTCTCCTCCAATCTGAAATTGTGTAGACCCTTCAATTCATCAGTATAGCACAAAAAACCGGGGTGTTAATCACCCCGGTAAAATTATTTGCATTCTTCCAGAATATATTTTGCTTTACCGCCCTGCTTGGCTTTATAAAGGGCTGCATCAGCTGCTTTGTAAAGCTCATCAAATGTATGTCCCTGTGTATCTTCCACTATTCCGATACTGCAGGTAAATCCTCTTGCATCGTCTATTTCTGTGGTTCTGAATTCATGAATAATACTTCGGCATCGCCTGTCGACAAAGCCGTCCGGCATCTCGCCAAGTACCAGAACCATAAACTCATCACCGCCCACTCTTCCGATCACATCATCCGGGTGAAAATACCCCTTAAGAATTTCCGAGAAGAGCTTTAAGGTTTTATCTCCTGTCTGGTGGCCATACTTGTCATTGACATTCTTGAAATCATCCAGGTCAAATATGAACAGCATACACCTGGCTCCCAGTACACGTCTGCCAAGATAGTTCCTGCTTTCCTCCTCAAATGATACCTTGTTTAAAAGACCTGTAAGAAGGTCTGTCTGACTCTTTTTAACCAGCTGTGCACTATCCTCGTGTCTCGACAGTGAACTGTGTATGATAGCTGAAAAGCAGAACATAGATGCAAGCACCGATAATGCGGTTACAGTAATATCATTGATAAAAAGAGTTTCGCTCTTAAAATACGAATCCATCAAGATGAATACTATACCCATTACCACTTTATACAGACACATTACCCAGAAATAATCCATATAAAGGGCAGACAAAAGAACTATTGCCACCGGGAAAAATACCGCTCTGGACTTCTGATAAATATATATATCCGCAAAGGAAAAGGCAACAATGACAAGTGTATAGACAAAAAGGGCATAGATTCGTACCACTCCAAAACTGAGTTCTTTACCGGCAACAAACCTGTTAATAAAAAACAGAATGACAAGTACACCTATTGCAGGCAAAAATCCTGCATGATGCGGAATTCCATTTCCAACTGCAATAGCGAAAGTAGTGAATATAACACTTAAGGCAATAAAAAAAGTCAGCATGCCGCCTACAGTATAGGCGTTTTCACCTGCTAACCTTTTCTTGTTCATATCTATATAGTAATTATTATCATCATAACTTTGATATATCTTTTCAAGCATAGCACCCTCTCAAATGAGATTCTGCAAATATAATTATCAGTTATGAATATATTTTACCACAAATTATCGATATGTTATTATTTATCTCTCCAAATGATTCTGCCCTTTGTAAGATCATAAGGTGAAAGCTCAAGTGTTACCTTATCACCCGGGAGAATTCTGATGAAGTTCTGTCTGAGCTTGCCGCTGATATGAGCAAGAACAACGTGTCCGTTCTCGAGCTCAACCTGGAACATTGTGTTGGGCAGCTTCTCAATAACCTTACCTTCAATTTCAATTACATCAGCCTTTGACATCTTTTTCCTCCTTAAATCCTTACTGTCAAATGATAGTCAGTATCTCTGGTTCACCATCCGTGATGGCTATTGTATTCTCATAATGGGCAGACAGCTTACCATCAACGGTAACTACTGTCCATTCGTCATCCAACCAGCCTACATATCTCTCTCCGAGAGTAATCATGGGTTCGACACATATGGTCATGCCTTTTTTAAGCTTAGGTCCCGGCCAAAACTTTTTGTAGTTTGGTACTATCGGGTCTTCATGCAGGCTCTTGCCTATTCCATGTCCCGTAAGCTCTCTGACAACGCCATATCCGTGACCGGTCACATAATCATCAACTGCCCTTGATATTTCATGCAGTCTGTGCCCTGCTCTGGCTTTTTTGATGCCTTCAAAAAAGCTGTCCCTGGCCACATCAATAAGATCCTGTGCTTCGTCACTGATCTTGCCGACGCCCCATGTCCTTGCTGCGTCAGAATGAAAGCCTTTATATATAAGTCCCGTGTCGAAGGTGACAATGTCACCTTCAACAAGGATCCTATCTTTACTTGGTATTCCGTGAACGACTTCGTCATTCACAGATATGCAAACAGAGGCAGGAAATCCCTCATAGTTCTTGCAGTTTGGTATTCCACCAAGTGCACGGATAGCCTTCTCGCCGATCTCATCCAGCTCAAAGGTAGAGATTCCGGGTCTTAGAGCAGCATGCAGTTCATCATGAACTTTTGCTAAAAGATGCCCCGACTGTCGCATAAGTTCTATTTCTTCATCAGTTTTGATCGTAATAGCCATATTCTTATGCGTTTAAGATATTAACAATATCACTGAAAACTTCCTGCATGTCTTTTGTTCCGTCTACTGACTTCAAGATGTTCTTCTTGTTGTAGTAGTCAATAAGAGGCTGAGTCTGCTCATGATAAACTGATAATCTGTTCTGTACTGTCTCAGGCTTATCATCGTCTCTCTGAACAAGCTCGCTTCCACATTTATCACAGATTCCTTCCTGCTTTGGAGGAATGTGCTCAATATGATAGGTTGCGCCACACTTAAGGCATGCTCTTCTTCCTGACATTCTGCGAACAATGTTCTCATCCGGAACATCTACATTGATTGCGAAATCAACCTTGTCGCCGAGCTTGGTAAGCTCTTTATCAAGAACATCTGCCTGTGGGATGGTACGTGGGAATCCGTCAAGAACATATCCGTTCTTGCAATCATCAGCAGCTACTCTGTCAAGAAGAATCTCAACAGTAAGCTCATCAGGTACGAGCTGTCCCTTGTCCATAAACTCCTTGGCCTTTTTGCCAAGTTCTGTACCGTTCTTAATGTTGGCTCTGAAGATATCTCCTGTAGAGATGTGCGGAATATTAAACTTCTCCGCGATCATCTTAGCCTGTGTTCCTTTTCCTGCACCAGGTGCACCTAACATAATAATTTTCATACTCATTCACCCTTCTCAAAAATTAAGATAAGAGGTTTCAAGATCTGCAAAGCGCAGACCCTGACGCCTCTTATTATTGTATCATAGCTTAATCTTCCAGGAAACCTTTGTAATTACGAACAAGCATCTGTGATTCAATCTGCTTGATTGTCTCAAGGATAACACTTACTACGATGATAAGTGATGTTCCTCCGAATGAAACACTTGCGCCAAATACACCATTAAAGAAGATTGGAAGTACACCGATAATTGTCAGTCCACATGCTCCAATGAAAATGATGTAGTTGAGGATACCTGTAAGGTAATCACTTGTAGGCTTACCGGGTCTGATTCCGGGTATAAATCCGCCCTGCTTCTTCATATTATCTGCAATCTCAATAGGATTGAAGGTAATTGATGTATAGAAATACGCGAAGAAGATAAGTAATAAAATGTAAACTAAAAGTCCAATTGAATAATTCCAATGGTTTGGATTGCACCAGTTACTCTGGTTGAGGTAGGCAAGAACCTTACCCCAAGCACCTGATCCCTGATAACCAGCCAGCTGGCTGATGATGATTGGGAACTGGAAGAGTGACATAGCAAAGATGATAGGCATAACACCTGCAGTGTTGACCTTCAGAGGAATCTCTGAACGCTGACCACCGTAGCTCTTTCTTCCCTGAATCTTCTTAGCATACTGTACAGGAATCCTGCGCTCAGCACCGTTAAGAAGAACTACAAGTACTACCATTGCAACTATAACAGCTAAAATAATAACTGCTGAAACCACTCCCCTAGCAATAGGCTTTCCACTTACGAACTGCTCAAATAATGAGCTGATGTCTGACGGCATTCTTGAAAGAATGTTAATAGTCAGGACAATAGAAATTCCGTTTCCAACCCCATTCTCGGTGATTCTCTCACCAACCCACATCAGGAATGCACTACCAGCTGTAAGAGCTGCTACAATCTGAACTACGATGAAAGGATTCTGCTCTGTGAGGAATCCTGTGTTTCTGTAGAAACCGATTGCCATTGCGATGGACTCGATAAGCGCTAATGCGATAGTGATGTATCTTGTAAGCGCTGTAAGTTTCTTTCTTCCATCCTCGCCGTCTCTCTGCCATTCCTCAAACTTGGGAATTGCAATTGTGAGAAGCTGAATGATAATGGAAGATGTGATGTACGGTGTGATATTGAGTGCCAGAATTGACATGTTCTCAAATGATCCACCGGTGAATCGATCCATAAAGCCAAAAGCATCACTCTCTGTAAGTCCGGAAAACCAGTTACGGAAAACAGCTGTGTTCATTCCCGGTACGGGAATAGCTGATCCGAGTCTGATTACGCAGAGCATTAAGAAAGTAAAAAGAATCTTCATTCTTATTTCTTTGACCTTTAATGCATTCATTAGGGATTTAAACATTAGATCACCTCTGTTGTTCCACCAAGTGCCTCGATCTTCTCCTTAGCTGCTGCACTGAAAGCATTAGCCTTAACCGTAAGCTTCTTAGTAATCTCGCCGTTTCCAAGGATCTTAACTCCATCAAGCTCTTTCTTGATTATACCCTGATCCTTGAGTGCCTGTACATCTACAACTGCACCATCTTCAAATACGTCAAGAGCACAAACGTTGATTCCAACGATATTCTTATGATTGATATTCTTGAAGCCTCTCTTAGGAAGTCTTCTGAACAGAGGCATCTGACCACCTTCGAAACCAGGTCTTGGTGCTCCAGAACGAGCCTTCTGACCCTTGTGTCCCTTACCGGCTGTCTTACCGTTTCCTGAACCATGTCCACGGCCTCTTCTAAAATTATCGCTCTGAACAGAACCCTCAGCGGGTCTTAAGTTGGATAATTCCATGATATTCCTCCTTATTATTGCCGAAACCCCAAGCGCTATACGCAGCCAAAGGCCACTCGCGCTATCGTAAAACGGTTTCGGATGATTGTAATGTTAATTAGATTTCTTCAACCTTAACAAGGTGTCTGATCTGCTGGATCTGACCTCTTGTTGCAGAGTTGTCAGGCAGCTCAACACTGCTGTTAAGCTTCTTGAATCCCATTGATTTTACTGTTGCTACCTGCTTAGGTACAGCGCCAATTGTGGACTTAACCAATGTGATCTTAAGTTTCTTCTCGCTTGCCATTGATTTTTCCTCCTATTATGCAGTAACTTCTGCTACAGACTTACCGCGCTTTGCTGCTACCTCTTCAGGTGTCTTTAACTGAGCAAGACCATTGATTGTAGCATATACAACGTTCTGCTTGTTATTTGAACCAAGTGACTTTGTTCTGATGTTTCTGATACCTGCAAGCTCACATACAGAACGAGCAGGACCACCAGCGATGATACCGGTACCTTCAGGTGATCTCTTCAGTAAAACTTCAGCTGAGCCGAACTTACCGATGAAATCATGTGTGATACTGTTGTTCTCATCAAGAGGAACAGTAATAAGGTTCTTAGTAGCATCTTCCTTACCCTTACGGATAGCATCCGGGATTTCTGTTGACTTACCCAGACCAACACCAACGTGTCCGTTGTTGTCACCAACAACTACAAGGGCTGTGAACTTCATGTTACGTCCACCTTTAACAACCTTTGTAACACGCTTGATGGTTACAACTTTATCTGTTAATTCGAGCTGACTTGCATCAACGATATTACGCTTCATTTGTAAACTTCTCCCTTCTTAGAATTCAAGGCCAGCTTCTCTGGCTGCATCAGCAAGAGCCTTAACCTTACCATGATAGATATAACCGCCTCTATCAAAAACTACGGCTTTGATACCCTTCTCTAATGCTCTCTTTGCTACAACATCTCCGATCTTTGTTGCTGCTTCGATGTCGTCTGTATTCTTGAGCTCAGCCTTGATATCCTTCTCAGTAGTAGAAGCAGATACAAGTGTTGTGCCATTTACGTCATCAATAACCTGAGCATATACGTGGTTATTGCTTCTGAATACTGCGAGTCTAGGTCTCTCAGCACTGCCGCTGAAACGATTACGGATTCTCATGTGCTTTTTAGCACGAATTTTTGATCTTGATTCCTTACTAACCATTGTGCACTCTCCTTCTTAATTATTTCTTACCGGTCTTACCAACTTTACGTCTGATAACCTCATCAGCATACTTGATACCCTTGCCCTTATATGGCTCTGGAGCTCTCTTTTCTCTGATGATTGCAGCGTGCTGGCCAACCGCCTCTTTGTCAATTCCCTTAACTGTGATTGTCTGTCCCTCTACAACTGTCTCAACTCCTTCAGGATCAACAAGCTCTACAGGGTGTGAATAACCAAGTGTCAGAGAGAGTGTCTTACCATTCTTAGCAGCTCTGTAACCTACACCGTTAACCTCAAGCTTCTTCTCGAAACCATCTGTTACACCAACAACCATGTTGTTGAGAAGGCTTCTTGAAAGACCATGTAATGCTCTAGTCTTCTTCTGATCGTCTGGTCTCTTAACCTCGATCTGTCCATTCTCCTGCTCAAAAGAAATCTCTGCAGGGAATACTCTTGTAAGGGTTCCCTTAGGTCCCTTTACAGTCACCTTATTATTTTCTGCAACTTCTACTGTTACACCAGCAGGAACTGCGATTGGCATTTTTCCAATTCGTGACATGCCCGTACCTCCAATTTACCAAATGAATGCAAGAACTTCGCCACCAACCTGGAGCTCTCTTGCCTTTTTATCAGTTACAACGCCCTGGTTTGTAGAAATAATTGCAATACCAAGACCACCTAATACTCTGGGAAGCTCATCCTTGCCTGCGTATACACGAAGACCAGGCTTTGAGATTCTCTTAAGACCTGTGATAACCTTATCGTTTCTGTCAGCACCGTACTTAAGAGTGATGTGAAGATTCTTGAAAGCGCCATCTTCAACAACGTCAAGCTTCTTAATATAACCCTCCTCAAGAAGAATGTTTGCAATTGCAAGCTTCATCTTTGAAGAAGGAACATCAACAGTGTCATGCTTTGCAGTATTTGCGTTACGGATTCTTGTAAGCATATCTGCAATAGGATCGTTCATTGCCATTTTAAATTGCCTCCTTAATTATTTTTGCTTCGCCTTACTACTCCCCGAATTGAGCAGAGACACGAAGCCGCAATGCGCGCTTATGTGTTTCTCATTTCTTAGAGTAATACTAATTTTTTAATACATGTGACCCCCATCCCAGGGTCACGAGTTAATTCTGCTCTCGCAGATTACCAAGATGCCTTACGAACACCGGGAATCTCGCCCTTATATGCAAGCTCACGGAAGCAAATTCTGCAGATTCCGTACTTTCTGAGATAAGCATGAGGACGACCGCAGATCTTACAACGGTTATAAGCACGTGTAGAGAACTTTGGTTTCATCTGCTGTTTCAACTTCATGGATAATTTAGCCATTGTGTCTTATTTCCCTCCTTAATTACTTTGCAAAAGGCATATTGAACAGTGTAAGAAGCTCTCTGGCCTCTTCGTCTGTCTTAGCAGTTGTTGTGAAAATGATATCCATACCTCTTGTCTTATCAATCTTGTCATACTCGATCTCAGGGAAGATAAGCTGCTCCTTGATACCAAGTGCATAGTTACCTCTTCCGTCGAAAGAGTTAGGATTGATTCCTCTGAAGTCACGTACACGAGGAAGTGCAAGGTTTACGAGACGATCAAGGAAATCGTACATCTTGTCACCACGAAGAGTTACCTTGCATCCGATAGGCATACCCTCTCTTAACTTAAAGTTAGCGATTGACTTCTTAGCCTTTGTGATAACAGGCTTCTGACCTGAAATAATAGTCATATCATTTGCAGCGTTCTCAAGAAGCTTAGCATTCTCCTTTGCTTCTCCAACACCCATATTGATAACGATCTTGTCGAGCTTCGGAACTTCCATTACATTCTTGTAACCGAACTTCTTTGTCATAGCATCAACGATCTCATTCTTGTATAAATCCTTATATCTACTCAACGTAATTTACCTCCTTTCCCTATTAGTCGATAATGTCGCCAGTCTTCTTAGCAACACGGTTCTTCTTTACAACCTTACCATTCTCGTCCTTCTCAACCTTGAATCCGATCTTGGTAGGCTGTCCCTTATGAAGATAAACAACGTTTGAGATATCAAGAGCAGCTTCTCTCTCAACCACTCCGCCATTAGGATTCTTTGCTGAAGGCTTCTCGTGTATTGTAGCCTTGTTAAGGCCCTCAACGACTACCCTTCCGTTCTTAGCATCAACAGAAAGAACCTTGCCTTCCTTGCCGAGCTCTTTTCCAGCGATAACTCTTACAGTATCGCCCTTCTTGATCTTACTTGTTGACATCTAGGCGCCTCCTTATAATACTTCAGGAGCAAGAGAAAGAATCTTCATGAACTTCTTCTCACGAAGCTCTCTAGCTACTGGTCCAAAAATACGTGTTCCCTTAGGCGTACCATCTTCATTGATAACAACAGCAGCGTTCTCATCAAATCTGATGTAGGAACCGTCCTTACGACGTGTCTCTTTAACAGTACGAACGACAACAGCCTTTACAACATCACCCTTCTTTACAACTCCACCGGGTGTTGCTTCTTTAACAGAAGCTACGATTGTGTCGCCGATTCTCGCATATCTTCTTGTAGATCCACCCATAACACGGATTGTAAGAAGCTCTTTAGCACCTGTGTTATCAGCGACTCTAAGTCTACTTTCCTGCTGAATCATGATATTTCTCCTTTTTTCGAATTACTTTGCACGTTCAATAATGGATACAAGTCTCCATCTCTTATCCTTGGAGATTGGCTTTGTCTCCATGACCTTAACTGTGTCACCAATACGGCACTCGTTGTTCTCGTCATGAGCTTTAAGCTTATAGGTTCTCTTTACGATCTTCTTGTAAAGAGGGTGCTTAACATGGTCCTCAATGGAAACTGTGATGGTCTTATCCATCTTATCGCTTGTTACTTTACCAACACGCGTTTTTCTTAAATTTCTTTCCACGATCAATTTCTCCTTTTAGATTTAGGCTCTCACAGGCTTAGTTAGCAGCCTTAGCATTCTGTGTTATTACAGTCTGGATTCTTGCAATATTTCTTCTTACTTCTTTGATTCTTGCTGTATTATCCAGCTGGTTTGTAGCGTTCTGGAATTTCAGATTGAAAAGTTCCTTCTTAGCTGTTACAAGCTCTGTCTGGAGCTCTTCTGATGACTTAGCCAGAAGCTCTTCTACATACTTATTTGTCTTCATTTAGATACACCGCCTTCCAAATCAGCCTTTGAAACGATCTTGCATTTGCAAGGAAGCTTGTGTGTCGCAAGACGAAGAGCTTCTCTCGCATCGGCCTCGGCAACTCCACCGATTTCGAACATTACACGACCAGGCTTAACAACAGCTACCCATCTATCAGTTGCACCCTTACCGGAACCCATACGTGTTCCAAGAGGCTTTAAGGTGATTGGCTTGTCAGGGAAAATCTTGATCCATACCTGACCACCACGCTTGATGAAACGTGTCATAGCTACACGGGCTGCCTCAATCTGGTTTGAATTGATCCAGCAAGGCTCAAGCGCAACAATTCCGAACTCACCATAAGTGATTGTGTTACCACGAGTGATTTTATGAGCCATTGAACCGCGGAACTGCTTGCGGTGCTTAACTCTCTTTGGCATTAACATTATTTATCGCTCCCTTCCTTATCTGAATTCTCAACTGCCTTTGACTTAAGTACTTCACCCTTATAGATCCATACCTTTACACCAACTTTTCCGTAAGTTGTGTCAGCCTCAGCAAAACCATAGTCAATATCTGCTCTGAGTGTCTGAAGAGGAATAGTACCCTCACTGTAGAACTCTGAACGAGCGATATCTGCGCCACCAAGACGTCCTGAGCAGCAAGCCTTGATACCAAGGGCATCTGTCTTCATTGTTCTGCTCATGCAAGACTTCATAGCTCTTCTGAAAGATACACGGTTCTCAAGCTGCTGTGCAATGTTCTCTGCAACAAGCTGTGCATCCTTATCAGGCTTCTTGATCTCTTTGATGTCAACAAGAACTTTCTTGTCTGTGAGCTTTGAAAGCTCCTTCTTTGTTACTTCGATCTCAGCTCCGCCCTTACCGATTACAACACCGGGCTTAGCTGTGTATACGATAACCTTTACTCTGTCTGATGCTCTCTCGATCTCAATCTTAGAAACACCGGCAGCATATAACTTCTTCTTCAGAAATTTTCTGATATTGTAATCTTCAACCAGATTGTTAGCGAAATCTGATGACTCAGCATACCACTTTGAATCCCAGTCAGCGATAACACCAACTCTGAGGCCATGAGGATTAACTTTCTGTCCCATTACTTGGTTCTCCTTTCAATTATCTCTCGTCCAATACAACAGTCAGATGACTCATTCTCTTGTTGATTCTGTAAGCTCTGCCCTGTGCTCTAGGCTGAATTCTCTTCATGATAGGGCCGTTGCTTGCTGTACACTCAGCAACATAGAGATTAGCTCTGTTCATACCCTTGTTGTTCTCAGCGTTTGCTACAGCACTGTTGAGGAGCTTGTAGATAACGCTTGATGCATATCTTGGATTGTATGCAAGGATTGCAAGTGCAGTCTCAACATCCTTTCCTCTGATAGCGTCCATTACGAAGCATGCCTTCTGAACTGGTATTCTTGCGTAAGATAACTTAGCAAAAGGTCTTGTCTCTCTATTGTCACGATTTCTTGCTCTTTTAATTTGTGATCTATGCTTAATTTCCTTTTCCACGTTAGTAGACCTCCTTTCATTGAATAACTAATTAGTTTATGCTGCTCTTTCTCTCAACGGGAGAATTTCCAGCATGTCCTTTGAAGGTTCTGGTAGGAACGAACTCACCGAGCTTGTGTCCAACCATATCTTCAGTAACATATACAGGAATATGCTTTCTTCCGTCATGAACAGCGATAGTGTGTCCAACAAAAGACGGGAAAATTGTAGAACGACGTGACCAAGTCTTGATAATCTGCTTCTGGCCCTCTGCGTTCATAGCATCTATCTTCTTAAGCAGGCTTGCGTCTGCAAAAGGTCCCTTTTTAAGTGATCTAGACATTTTATTCCTCCTTATTTGATGGCTTTACCGTTTCTTCTTCTTACGATGAGCTTGTTGGAAGCCTTCTTAGCCTTACGTGTCTTATAACCAAGAGCTGGCTTACCCCAAGGTGTGCTAGGACCAGAACGTCCGATAGGAGCTCTTCCTTCTCCACCACCGTGTGGATGGTCGTTAGGGTTCATAACTGAACCACGAACTGTAGGACGGATGCCCATGTGACGAATACGTCCGGCTTTACCATAGTTGATAAGGTTGTGATCACCATTTCCTACAACACCGATTGTTGCTCTGCACTCGATAGGAACCATTCTCATCTCACCTGAAGGAAGACGAAGTGTTGCGTACTTACCTTCTTTAGCCATGAGCTGTGCAGCGTTTCCTGCTGAACGAACCATCTGTCCGCCCTTTCCAGGATAAAGCTCGATGTTGTGTACGTTTTCACCGACAGGAATCTGTGAAAGTGGGAGGCAGTTACCAACACGGATCTCTGCGTTAGCACCGTTCATAACTGTCATGCCATCTGTTAATCCGTTAGGTGCAAGGATATAAGCCTTTGTGCCATCCTCGTACTGGATAAGTGCGATATTTGCTGATCTGTTAGGATCATACTCAATTCCGATAACCTTTGCAGGCATATCGTCCTTGTTTCTCTTGAAATCAACGATTCTGTACTTAACTCTGCCGCCGCATCCACGATGTCTTACTGTGATCTTACCCTGATTGTTACGACCAGCCTTGCTGTTCTTTGAAACAATGAGTGACTTCTCAGGAGTGCTCTTTGTAATCTCTGAAAAATCAGATCCAGTCATGTTTCTTCTGGATGGGGTATATGGGCCGTATTTCTTAATTCCCATGATTATTTCTCCTTTTGTTTTTATCACGTGCCCGGCGCTGTGCGCTGAATCCCGGACTCAATTTGGATTCGCACGTATATTTACTGGTTCTTAATTAGAGTCCCTGGAAGATTTCGATGTCCTTGCTGTCCTCTGTGAGCTGAACAATTGCCTTCTTAGTCTTAGCTGTGAAACCAATTGTCATACCACGTCTCTTCATCTTGCCGTCAGCGTTGAGGGTGTTAACTTTCTTAACCTTTGTTCCCTCGAACATCTTCTCTACAGCTTCCTTGATCTGTGTCTTGTTAGCTTCAGGATTAACAAGGAAAGTGTACTTCTTATCTGCCATTGCGTTCATACTCTTCTCTGTAAGAACAGGCTTAAGGATTACGTCATAATACTGTAATGCTGCCATTAGCAATACACCTCCTCTATCTTAGCAACTGCATCCTTTGTAAGGACGAGTGTTCTAGCGTTTACGATATCATAAACATTAAGTGTGTTTGTAAGTGTTGTGTTAGCCTCTGCAAGGTTTCTTGCTGAAAGTACTACATTCTGATCGTTGTCAGCAAGTACTACAAGTGCCTTACGTGTAGCCTTGAGGTTGTTCATAACCTCTGCAAACTTCTTAGTCTTGATCTCATCGAACTTAAGCTCGTCAACTACGATAAGGTTGTTGTTCTGAGCCTTGTCTGTAAGTGCAGACTTAAGAGCTGCTCTCTTCTCCTTCTTGTTCATCTTGAAAGAGTAATCTCTTGGAACCGGAGCGAATACAACTCCGCCGCCCTTCCACTGAGGAGCTCTGATAGATCCCTGTCTTGCGTGACCTGTTCCCTTCTGTCTCCAAGGCTTTCTTCCGCCTCCGGAAACTTCAGAACGTGTCTTTGCTTTCTGTGTACCCTGGCGCTTGTCAGCGAGCTGCTGAAGAACTGCCATGTGTACGAGATGTTCATTTACTTCAACTCCGAAGATAGCATCGTTTAAATCGATCTTGCCAACTTCTTTGCCTTCCATATTGTAAACAGATACATTAGCCATCTGTATGGTCCTCCTTTCGCGCTTTATTAGTTTTCAACCTTTACGGTTTCCTTGATAGCAACAAGTCCCTTCTTAGGTCCAGGAATAGCGCCCTTTACAAGAATAAGATTCTTGTCTGCATCTACTCTTACAACCTCAAGATTCTGAACTGTTACCTTTACGCTGCCCATGTGACCAGGCATTCCCTTGCCCTTAAATACGCGGCTAGGATCTGAACTGGAACCATTAGAACCCTGATGACGGTGGAACTTGGAACCGTGTGCCATAGGTCCTCTGTGCTGACCGTTCTTCTTAATAGCACCCTGGAATCCTTTTCCCTTTGAAACAGCTGTTGCATCAATCTTGTCGCCCTCAGCGAAGATATCAGCCTTGATCTCAGCACCAAGTGCATAATCAGCAGCATTCTCGAACTTGAACTCTCTTACATATCTCTTGCAAGAAACTCCAGCCTTCTTGAAATGTCCCTGCTCAGCCTTTGTTGCTCCGTGACGGTGGTAGATTGTCTTGTTACCGTTCTTGTCCTTGTTAACAACCTTTTCCTTCTTGTCAACAAATCCAACCTGAACAGCGCTGTAACCATCGTTCTCAACTGTTTTGATCTGTGTTACCACGCATGGTCCTGCCTGAAGAACAGTTACAGGAACCAGTGAACCGTCTTCTTTGAAGATCTGGGTCATTCCGACCTTAGTAGCTAAAATAGCCTTCTTCATGTGATTTACCTCCTTATTACGTCTACAGCGGATGCTTAATTCGTTCGCAATGTCGTCAATTGTCATCTGACAATTCTCCAGTTACCACGGCATCATGCGCCTTGCATCATACTAGTAGAGGTGAATTGATAGTTTCTATATTATAAAGACGAATTATTTCATCTTTATGTTGATGTTTACACCTGCAGGCATCTCGAGTCTCTGAAGAGCCTCAACTGTCTTGGATGTAGGTGTGATGATATCGATAAGTCTCTTGTGTGTTCTCTGCTCGAACTGCTCTCTGGAATCCTTATACTTGTGAACCGCTCTGAGGATTGTAACAACTTCCTTTTTAGTAGGAAGAGGCACTGGTCCACTAACCTGAGATCCGTTCTTCTTGACTGTCTCGATGATCTTCTTGGCTGATGCATCAACGAGCTGATGATCATAAGCCTTAAGAGTAATTCTCATTACCTGATTTGCCATAAAAAAAGTCGCCTCCTTTTCGCACTTTTTGATCTAAGTACGACAAGCGGTGACTGTACACTCTCCCGTGTGTGTCCTGACCCTTAACACAAAGTAAGGCCTTTGAACTCTCTACACGTCGTTTCTGCCTTTGGGTTAGTAGGCAGACTTACAATTGTCTGTACAGTGACTTGTCGTCAGTTTGTTTGGCCATTATTCCGGCCTCTAGACATTCGCTCCACGGAAAACCTGCTCAACTGGATAAGCAGCAACCTCACGCTTCATAGCTATCATGTCACAGCGTTTGTTAGTATAAAACATTTTTTGTGCATATGCAACAAGTTTTTGAAAATTAATCACTTTTAATACAAAATCAGCCTTTTATAAAGGTTTTTCTTGATGTTTTTTAACCTATTGGGTTATCGATATAGTCTCTGACCATATATAGATGTATTATGTTTCGTGCATTTGTCACAAAAATCGATTTAGTATATCATATTTAATAAAGAAAAGAACTATTCTATGGAGAAATAATATGTGGATTGCAGACAATTGGAAAGACTATGAAGTCATTGATACATCCTCAGGCGAGAAGCTTGAGCGTTGGGGCGATTATTTTCTTGTTCGTCCGGATCCCCAGGTAATCTGGAACACCGACAAAAAGCATATCGGATGGAAAAAGCCCAACGGACATTATCACCGCAGCAACAAGGGCGGCGGTGAATGGGAGTTCCACAATCTCCCGGAGGAGTGGTCCATAACCTACAGAGATCTCACCTTCAATCTCAAGCCCTTCAGCTTTAAGCACACCGGTCTTTTCCCCGAACAGGCTGCCAATTGGGATTGGTTTTCTTCTTTAATAAAGAAGGCAGACAGACCGATCAAAGTCCTGAACCTTTTTGCATACACAGGCGGAGCTACTGTTTCGGCTGCCAAAGCCGGCGCCAGTGTTACTCATGTCGATGCCTCAAAGGGTATGGTAGCATGGGCAAAAGAAAACGCGGCTGCATCAGGCTTATCGGAAGCCCCTATCAGGTATCTCGTAGATGACTGTACCAAGTTTGTAGAAAGAGAAATAAGAAGAGGCAATAAGTACGACGCCATCATCATGGATCCTCCTTCCTACGGCAGAGGCCCCAAGGGTGAAATATGGAAGATCGAGACCAGTGTATTCCCGTTTATCAAGCTATCATCGCAGCTTCTTTCGGACAATCCTCTTTTCTTCCTCATTAACTCATACACCACAGGTCTACAGCCGGCAGTACTTTCATATATGCTTCACACTGTGCTGGACCCCATTCACAAAGGCGATGTAGAAGCCGGTGAGATCGGACTCCCGGTCAAGAATAACGGTCTTATTCTCCCCTGCGGAGCCAGCGGAAGATGGACAGCAAGATAATTACAATCACAATTTAAAAGGATGCGCGAACTGCTCGCGCATCCTTCTTTATATATAGTAAGAACTACCTGTTATTTTGAGGCATCGATCTTCTCCCTGATCTGTTGCATTCGCATATCTATCTGATTGATAAGGTCAGCACTGAACTTAAGATCCTCCGTGATCACCTCGGCGTTCTCGATGTCTTTTTTGTACTTCATCTCATGCTCAAGGCTTGCCCAGAAATCCATTGCTATTGTTCTGAACTGAACCTCAACCTTCATGTATTCCTTGATCTCAGTGAGATAAATGGGAACCTCAATAATAAGATGAAGGCTTCTGTATCCTGTATCCTTGGGAGTTTCAATGTAATCCTTGCGCTGCAGGATCCTGATATCATCCTGCCTCTCAAGACAATCCGCAAGCATGTAAATGTCATCAACAAAGGAACAGATAACTCTGATTCCTGCTATATCCGACAGATACTCGTTGATATTTTCGATGCTAAAATCAACGCCCTTGTTCTCGAGCTTATAAAAAATACTGACAGGAGTTTTAAGTCTCATCTTGATGGATTCAAAAGGGTTTCTCTTATTCCTCAGTGCGAGTTCCTTATTGAGAATACCAAGTCTTGTTCTTACTTCAGTAAGTGCACAGTCATACTTCATCATAAGAATCTTGAACTCATCTGTAATATCTCTTTTTCTGAGGAGCTTCTCTATATCAACCTGTGTTACCTCATCGGCAAAAGGTTCTGAACTTCCCGGTATTGGTTTATAACTTAGGTTTCCGTAATTCTGGTGATCTACCGCCACTTTCTCCACTTCCTTTCTGGTATTTCACTATTTAAAATTATACAATACTCAGCCGCGTTATATGTGAACGAAGTATTAAGAATTCAAGAAAAAACCGCATGGCAATAAGCCACGCGGAATTTCCTCCTCATAAAAAACCACAATATTTCTATTGCTTACTTGGCCTCTGCCAGTCTGTCCGGCAGATCTGCCAAGGATACAACACTGTACTCAAGCTCTGTTCTGGGGCCGGCCAGAAGCTTAAACTTATTCAGAAGCCTTCTGTATACAGTCTTGCAGCTCTCCTTGTTGGTTCCAACCAGAAGAAGCAAAAACTGTGATGCCGAGTACTTACAGAAGGTATCTCCCTGTCTAAGGGTAAGTGTTATAGCTTCCTGTAAAAGCTTAGCCCTGGTTTCAAGCTTGGCCGCGTTGGTAATCCTCTTTCCTTCGTAGTCAACAATGTTAAGAAGCATCATGTAAACCGATTGTCCACTTCTCTCCATGTTGCGGCTCAAGATGTGATATGCATCTATAAAGCTCGGGAATGAACAATCGTATGCTCCGTCATCTTCTCCGGCAACAGCACCGCGGTGCTCGAGAATACCATCTCTGATCTGAAGGATTTTGCCCGGTATATTGGTAATCTGACGGCTCATCTTGTCATAACAATCAAGCAGGTCATTACTTGGAGTTACGCCGAGCTCATCGGTATAATACCTTACAGTCTCATCGTATACCGCATAGGCCTCTTTGAATGCTTCCATTCCGATAAGAGCATTGATCTCTCCGATCTGCCACTCATCGTCAGGATAAAGCTCTGCAGCCTTTTTGTATATGCGATGCATGGTCTCATAATCTTTTTTCTTCTCATAGTATGCACCCAGGGCAACCACTGCCTCTGCATACATCTTCTGATACTGCACACTCTTGATTATAAGCCATTCCTGTGTCGCCAGCTCCGGAAGCACTTCTGATTTGTATTCATCAAAAGCTGCTTTGTAAAAAGAGATTACATCCGCTTCATCCTCTGCTGCCCTGGCCTGTTCAATATTATGAACAAACCTGAGGACATCGGAATCAAGCTCAATGGCGTCATCCGTAAAAAAGATTCCGTCTCTGTTTACAACATAATCATGGTCAGGCAGTCCTGACTTCTTGATCTGCTTGTGAAGCTGGTATATAAGGTTGTTGAAGCTGTTGCTAAGGTTTGACTGCTCTTCTCTGTCATAGAGAATGCTTGTCAGCTGTTCCTTCTGAATTCCGGCTTCCCCGCTTAGCCACACAATCTCCAAAAGCTGTACATACTTGGCTGTCTTGTTCTTGCCGATTGATATGTTCTTCCCCTCATAAGTAATCGCAAGCCCGCCAAACATATTTACTTGTAATATACTCTTATCCCCATGTTCCATAAAGGACACCCCTATTTGTTAACTGCTACGTTTGTATTTCCTACATAATTGCAGACGCTATAGGTTTCGCTTGTACCATTTCTGTTCTCAGTTCTGAAGTTCGACCACTTACAACACCAACACTCTTTCATCGGAACCAGTGCCCCGTCATCCGGTTCGAAGTGTTCACAGTAATAGTTTTCCTTTACGACCAAAAGACCGTTCTCATTATACGTCTTCTTTTCCATGAAAATGCCCCCTTGGGTTCATAAATGAAATTCCTTTTTTTCATTTTAACCATATCATGAAAATTTATTTCACATCATAACGTTGTCGAGAATTGTATTTTTTTTGTCGCCGAATGATATTTTAGCATAAAAAAGATCACCCAATGGGTGCAATGTCATTAAGTTAAGGGTGACGGAAATAAGACTCTTATACCAGAAATGGTATAGGGGTCTTTTTTTCTGCGAAAATAGTTGACAGAATGAAT
>NZ_ATVT01000002.1 GCF_000420865.1 Butyrivibrio sp. XPD2006 | reverse complement strand
ACTTTTGGTGCAAGGCCATTTGTGATAAAGGGAGGGGTGATCAAGTCGATCAACCAGCTTTACAACAAGGAGATGAAAAGACTCTCTTCCTGTGCCATGACATGTAACAAGAGGTACAGGACAAGAAAGATGAATGCTCTTACCGAGAAGAGGAACAGAAGGATAAAGGATCAGTTCCATAAGGTGAGCAGACAGCTAGCAGACTATGCAAGGGATAACCATGTCGACGTTGTTGTGATGGGACATAATACATACCAGAAACAGGAGATAGGTATAGGACATGTCAATAACCAGAACTTTGTGCAGATACCAATGCTGATATTTGCAGACATGCTCAGATACAAACTTGCTGAATATGGTATAAAGTTTGTCCTCACAGAGGAAAGCTACACATCAAAGGCAGACTTTCTTGCAAAAGACTATATTCCTGTGTATAAAAAGAATAGCCTGGAAAGCTACTCTTTTTCAGGAAAGCGGATACAGAGAGGACTTTACAGGCACTACGATGGTACAATAACAAATGCAGACATAAATGGAGCTGCAAATATCTTGAGGAAAGTATTCCCAAAGGTAAGCCAATGGGATAGAGGCATAGTGGACATGCCCTGTTCTGCAGGATGCATAGAGCATCGTGCAGGTTCATGCCGCTCTGCGGCATAACAGAAACCCTTTCCGACGTGGAGTCGGTGAGGATAGTTCATGGAGTATGCTAGAGATAAGGGCCTTGATAACGTTCTGCTAAGTCTTGGAGGTAATATTTCCTGCAATGAAAAAGAATGATGTGATCCTCATCGCGGTTTTGCTGGTGGCAGCAGTGCTTACAGCGGTCGGTATGAGGATCTGGCAAATGAATAATACCAAGGATGCCGCGAAAGTTGTGGTGACCATAGACGGGCGGGTTTACGGAACTTACCCTCTTTCAGAGGACAGGACCGAGAAGATTGAACTGCCTGATGGCTCATACAATATCCTTACCATTTCAGACGGATATGCCGATGTGACGGAAGCCTCATGCCCCGATCAGATCTGCGTTAAGCACAACCATATCAAGTACTCCAAGGAGTCGATAGTATGTCTTCCAAACAAGGTTGTGGTAACGGTAGAAGGCGGCGAGGATAATGAAATTGATGGGTCGACATTTTAATATGCACCACGGAGTAGTTTGCGATGAATAACAGGAAGATAGCCTTTTTAGGACTTTTTGTGGCGCTGGCATTTGTACTTTCATACATTGAGTACATGCTGCCACTCAATATAGGAATACCCGGTGCCAAACTGGGACTGGCCAATCTGGTGGTCATGGTGGCACTCTATACGGTTGGCGAGAAGAATGCCATAGCTCTTTCCATCATAAGGGTGGTTCTGGTGGGACTGACCTTCGGAAATATCTCTATGATGATGTATTCACTGGCAGGGGCGGCTCTGTCTCTTTGCGCCATGCTGATTGCCAAAAAAATAGGCAAGTTCTCGGTTACAGGTGTAAGTGTACTTGGCGGTGTTTTCCATAACATCGGTCAGATAATAGTGGCCATGCTGGTTCTTGAGACACAGAGTCTTCTTTATTACCTCCCGTTCCTGATGGTGATAGGAACAATCACCGGTGTGCTCATCGGATTTGTTGCAAACCTGATCACAGTCAGGGTTAAAGGCGTTTTTAAGATGTGAGATATTGGCAAATAAGAAGAGAGCGTACAGAAAAACTGTACGCTCTCTTGTATATGTATAGCGTGTTTTGACAGGATTTATGATTTGAAGAACTGCATTTCGTTATTGAGCTGTTCTGCAATTTCTTTCAGGTTGTTTGCGGAACCTGCAAGTGTTGTAACTGTTGCGGAGAGTTCCTGCATGGATGCGCCTGTCTCTTCTGAAGAAGCTGCGTTCTCCTCGGAAATGGCAGAGAGTGCGCTCATGGTATCAACAACTGCATTTTTGGATGATTCGCATGTGTCTGCGCCATCGGAGATGAGCTGTACACCGCCTACAGTGCTGTTGATGTCGCCCAGCATTCCGTTTACGGCATTGAGTGTCTCGCCGAGAGCTATCTGCTGATCCTGGTTGCCCTGTTTTACATCCTCTGCGGCTTGAACTGCAGCTTTGGACTGTTCGAGAAGGACATCCATTTCTTTTCTGATATCGTCTGCCATAGCCTTTGAGTCATCGGCAAGTTTACCAATCTCTTCAGCAACAACCGCAAATCCTTTTCCTGCTTCACCTGCTCTTGCAGCCTCGATGGAAGCATTAAGTGAAAGGAGGTTGGTCTGTGTTGCGATGGAGGCAATTCCTTCTACCTTGTCATTGATATTTGTTACGGCATCCTGAGTTGCGCCGATAGTTCTTGAGATCTCATCGATCTTGGCTGTCATCTCTGATGAAGAATCCTGCAGGGATGCAAGAGAACTGCTGGAAACTTCAGATGCTTCTTTCATCTTGCCGGCAAGATCTGAAAGACTTCCTGTTGATGTCTGAACTTCGCCTACGGCATCACCGATCTTTCCGACATTCTCGGATGCACTCTGGATTTCATCAGCCTGCTGTGTTGCTCCTGATGCAATTTCCTGTACTGCATTTGATACATCCTCAGCCGTCTGTGAAATCTGGTTGGCCATGTCGGAGAGTTCCTCGGAGGATGTTCCTACCTCTGAAGCAGATTCTTTGATCTTGGCAACTATCTCCTTCAGTTTGTCTATTACTGAATTGGTGTTGTTGATCATCAGGCCAAACTCATCTTTGCGGCTGTTGTGTTCGTTGATATTCTTGAAACGTCCGTCTGCGAGTTGTGATAAAGAATCGCTTACATGATTGATTGGTTCTACAAAAACTTTACCCATCATAACAGAGATTACTGCAGCTATAATCGCCATGATGATACCGATTATTATGATGATCCTTGCAGTGGTTCTTGATGAAGCAAGAACAATTTTTGAGTTTGATGCTACACAGATCGTGTACCCGGAAGTGGGTTCTTTTATGTAAGAAACATATGCATGATAGCCTTTGCCTGTGTCTACGAAATAGAAGCCCTGGTTTTTCCCGGAAGTCATGAATTCAGATTTTGATCTGTCATCTTCTTCATGTGCACCTTCGCCGATTTCATACTGTGAGTGAGCTGCAACAAGACCTGCTGTATCAACGATGAAAGCATCATCTGACTCTTCGGCAAGTAGCTTATGGAAATCGTTGAGGTCGTAGTTTCTCTGAACTATTCCGTATATGTTTCCGCTGCCGTCAGTTACAGGAGCTGCAAATGTTACCTGTCTGACACCGGTTGAACTGCTTACAATGACATCAGATACATTGGGAGTTCCTGCCATGGCCTTTTTAAAGTAGTCTCTTTTACTTACATCAACAAGCTTGCCGTTATCAGAACGCATTATCTGCATTCCGTCTGCTCCCGTAAGGGTTGTGTTATTGCCGTCATTTAAAACGTCATCAACACTTTTAAGAGTGGCGAAAATGACATCATCACTAATACCGGCCTCGGGTGCTGTAATATAAGCTATGATAGTCGGGTTTTCACCAACCTGACGGCATAAGTTGAGGTTCTGGGTTACCAGTGATGAAAATCTGGATTGTATATATTGCGCTTGCCATGCCATGGAATCCTGAGCATCACTCATCGCTTTATTTGTAGATGTCGTATAACTGATGATGATCGACACTGTAAGTGGAATGATGGCTACGGCCAACATGATTGCTACAATTTTCGTCCTTACACTGTTAAAAAATGAAATGCCTGAACCTGAGTTGTTTGTCTTTGCTTTTTTTTCTTTTGCCATAACACGCCTCCATGATATTTAGATAATTCATGCACTTTATATTATACAACTCGGCGCGGAAAACGAGGCGGTGATATACGTAAATATAATAATGTTTTAATGATTTAATATATATTCATTTTTGCGTGACGACGATGAATTCGCGGTGGGGAGCGGCTTTCTCTCTTAAATAAAAAAAGAGCGTACAGAAAACTGTACGCTCTATTTTGTATATTTATAGCGTGTTTGACCGGATTTATGATTTGAAGAACTGCATTTCGTTGTTGAGCTGTTCTGCAATTTCCTTCAGGTTGTTTGCAGAACCTGCAAGTGTTGTAACTGTTGCGGAGAGTTCCTGCATGGATGCGCCTGTCTCTTCTGAAGAAGCAGCGTTTTCTTCGGAGATAGCCGAGAGTGCACTCATGGTATCTACTACTGCGTTCTTTGATGATTCGCAGGTGTCTGCGCCTTGGGAAATGAGCTGTACGCCGCCTACTGTGCTGCTGATATCGCCAAGCATTCCGTTTACTGCATTCAGCGTCTCGCCGAGAGCTATCTGCTGATCCTGGTTACCCTGCTTAACATCTTCGGCTGCCTGAACAGCTGCCTTGGACTGTTCAAGAAGTACATCCATCTCTTTTCTGATATCGTCTGCCATAGCCTTTGAATCATCAGCAAGTTTGCCGATTTCTTCTGCAACAACCGCAAAGCCTTTTCCTGCTTCGCCTGCTCTTGCAGCCTCGATTGAAGCATTCAGTGAGAGGAGGTTTGTCTGTGTTGCGATGGAAGCGATACCCTCAACCTTGTCGTTGATGTTTGTAACAGCGTCCTGAGTTGCGCTGATGGTTCTTGAAATATCATCGATCTTTGCAGTCATCTCAGCTGAGGAATCCTGAAGTGAAGCGAGGGATGTGCTGGAAACTTCTGAAGCTTCTTTCATCTTGCTTGCCAGATCTGAAAGGCTGCCTGTAGAGTTCTGGACGTCTCCGACTGCATCGCCGATCTTTCCTACATTCTCTGAAGCGCTCTGGATCTCGTCTGCCTGCTGAGTCGCTCCGGAGGCAATTTCCTGTACTGCATTTGATACATCCTCAGCCGTCTGTGAAATCTGGTTGGCCATGTCGGAGAGTTCCTCGGAGGATGTTCCTACGTCTGAAGCGGATGCCTTGATATGGGATACTATTTCTTCAAGTTTGGAGATGACTGTGTTGGTGCTTCTTACCATTCCTCCAAATTCATCTTTTCTTTGGTGGTGCTTATCTACCGGCTTAAATCTACCGTCAGCAAGAGCTGAGAGTGAATCATTTACATCGCCGATAGGATCTGTAAATGCTTTTGACATGAAGAATGAGATAATACCTGCACCTATTGCAAGTATGATACCGATGATGATTACAAGCCAGGCAGCTGATGTGGCGGTTGATTTGATCTGCTTCACGCTTCTTGCGCACGCGATAACAAAGCCTGATGAAGATGATCTAACCCAACATATCATGGACTCGCCGTTACCTGCATTCTGCTGATACATTCCGCTCTCGCCTGTGTCACTCATAAAAGGAGCACCTGAGAGATCGATATCTTTTTCATTTTCAGGAGTGATCTCCATGGCGGACATGGCTGCTACCATACCTGTTCTGTCAGAAACAAAGGCATCTTCAGCTTCTGCTGCAAGGATTTCATGAAGAGCATCCATGCTGTAGTTACGCTGAACCATACCTACGATAGTTCCGTCGTCGGCATATACCGGAGCAACGATGGTGATCTGTCTTGCACCTGTTGAAGCGGAAGTTATAACGTCTGATACATAACAGTTTCCTGCCATAGCCTGCTTGAAATATTCTCTTTGAGATACATCTACAAGTTTTCCGGAAGCGCGAAGCAGCTGCATTCCGTCTGCACCTGTCAGAACGGAGATGTTTCCGTCGTTAAGAGATGCATCAACGGTATTCAGATAAGCCTGAGCTTTGGAAGCCGCTGTGAGATCCGTTGGATTAATATAAAAGGTCTTTGTAGAAGGTGCTGCTGCAATAGCCTGCATTGCAATGATGTTTTTCTGGATCACGGTTTCGAATGATGACTCTATGTACCATGCCTGCCAGTCCAGAGCATCAACAGCGTCGGCTGTAGCTTTTTTGGTGGATGTTACATAGCTCACGATTATTGCGATCACAAGAGGAACGATCGCAACAAGCATCATGACAGATATGAGTCTGGTCTTAATGCTGTTGAAAAATGAAATACTGTTTGAAGATTTACTTTTTTTCTCTTTTGCCATAACACGCCTCCATGATATTTTGATAATCCGTGCACTTTATATTATACAACTTTGAGCGGAAAAAAGTGCAATATCCTTCATAAATATAATGAATATTTAATGATTTAAAGAGTATGCACATTATGATATTTCGGCAATTTCACAAAAAGCTTTATACCCTCTTTTATATTTGGAATATTTTTTGTAAAATAGCGGAGTTGATATCATGAATTTTGGGGAGAAAACATAATGGTTAAGGTTTTATACAGTCTTGATGAGGGAGTATTAAGAGCCTGTGAAGCAGAGCTTGCGGCGCTGGGAGCCAGGGAACTGTCAGGGTGTGAGAATCTTCTCAAGCCTGAATATATTGACGGCGATGTTACCTGCAGTCTTGTCGCTGACGACAAGCAGGTAAGGTTTATTGTGGCCGGAGCAGAAGGCGTGTTTAAAGATGTCTTTTTACCGCTTAATAAATCGGTGAAGTTCTATGCAGGTGATGCCTACGATTTTATCTGTTCACTTGAAAAGAAGCTTATTCTTACCATAAAAAACGACTCATATACTGAGGGAAACAGGGAAGCACTCATAGCTTTTCTGAGGGCAAGAAGCGGTGATATGACAGATGCGGAGATAGCGCAGCAGAAGGCACATCAGGAAGCGATGGAGCAAAATGAGCAGAGGAAGAACGCTGAGAAGTTTTATCGACCCAAGGAGGCCAAAGGCTCACTTCCAAGAAACAAAACTCAGTTAAAGGACAGATTCAGGACTCAGGGATATTTTGCAATAGCTTTTGCGATTTTTGGGATGATCGATAGCATTGACGGCATGTTTTTTGGGCGTGGCGTGTTTGATCCGATGAATACCCTGTTTGCCGGGTTAAGAGGCCTGGTGATAGGTTTCTTTTTCAGTTTTACATACACATTTTTCAGGGCCTGGTTTGATAATCAGAAGGAGAAAGTGAGGATTGGCTCCATAGTTCTTTTCTTCATAACATTTCCTGCCTTTACCATAATGGGCGTTCTGGGGGCTATTCCCTACAGCGTATATCAGATTGTTGATGGTAAAAGGACCAGAGGTGTGACAAGGGTTATAAACATAGCCGTTCCGATTTTTATGGGTCTTGTGCTCATTGCTGAGCTTGGACTTTTGTACTTTATATTCGGTATGGGAATGTTTTTATAAAAAATATAGATTATTTTTATTCGTTGTGATATAATCTTTTAGCGACTGTGCCCGGACGGGTAATTTAGCATTATATTAAAGGAGAAACAAAAATGAGCGTAACAGTTGAGAAGCTTGAAAACAACATGGCCAAGCTTAAGATCACAGTTCCTGCAGAACAGCTTGAGAAGGCTATTGAGAAAGCATACCAGAAGAACAAAAACAAGATCCAGATTCCTGGATTCCGTAAGGGTAAGGCTCCTCGTAAGATGATCGAGCAGATGTACGGCAAGGGAGTATTCTATGAGGATGCTGCCAACGATCTTATCGAGGAAGAGTATCCTAAGGCAGTTGAAGAGTGCGGCGAGGATGTCGTATCTTCACCTAAGATTGATGTTGAGGAGCTTGAGGCAGGTAAGGATTTCGTATTCACTGCTGAGGTAGCACTTAAGCCACCTGTTAAGCTTGGAAAATATAAGGGAATCGAAGTTGAGAAGATGGACCTCGATGTAACAGATGACGAGGTTGACGCTGAGATCGACAAGCAGAGAAACATGAATGCAAGATCAATCGACGTTACAGACAGAGCAGTTAAGGACGGCGATACAGTTTCTCTTGATTTCGAGGGATTTGTTGATGGTGTTGCATTTGACGGCGGTAAGGGAACAGATTATCCTCTTACAATCGGTTCAGGCGCATTCATTCCCGGATTCGAGGAGCAGCTTGTAGGCTTCGAGATCGGTCAGGAAGGCGATGTAAACGTTAAGTTCCCTGAGGACTATCAGGCAGAGAATCTTGCAGGCAAGGATGCAACCTTCAAGTGCAAGGTTAATTCAATCAGAGCTAAAGAGCTTCCTGAGCTCAATGACGAATTTGCATCAGATGCAGGTTTCGATACAGTAGCTGAGTACAAGGAAGATGTTAAGAAGAAGCTTGAAGAGAAGAAGGCAGCTGATGAGAAGGCTAAGAGAGAAGATGCAGTTGTAAGAGCTGTCATCGAGGATTCTGAGATGGAGCTTCCTGAAGCTATGATCGAGACCCAGCAGAGACAGATGGTCAATGAGTTCGCTCAGAGACTTCAGATGCAGGGCATGAACATGGATCAGTATCTTCAGTACACAGGCGGATCTGTAGATCAGATGCTCGCACAGGTTAAGCCACAGGCTATCGAGAGGATCAAGAGTAGACTTGTTCTTGAGGCAGTTGCTGAGGCTGAGAAGATCGAGGTTTCTGATGCAGATGTTGATGCAGAGATTGAGAGCATGGCTCACCAGTACAGAATGGAAGTTGAGAAGCTCAAAGAGATGATGTCAGATGCTGAGAAGAAGCAGCTTAAGAGCGATCTTGCAGTTCAGAAGGCAGCAGACTTCCTTGTAGAGAACGTTAAGGAAGGCGCCAAGAAGGCAGCTAAGAAGACAACTGCTAAGAAGGCAGCTGCAGCTGATGGCGAGGAGAAGCCCAAGAAGACAGCAGCCAAGAAGACTACTACCAAGAAGGCAGCTGCTGAGGATGGCGAAGAGAAGCCAAAGAGAACAACAAGAAAGAAGAAGACTGAGGAAGAGGCTTAATCAATTCCCGGTTCGATAAATAAAAACAAAGATAAACCGCGGTAGTTACAGGAAGTAACTATCGCGGTTTTTGATTAATTTTATAAGTATCCGTTTTCTTCCAGGAGTTTCTTCATAAATCCTGTATATTCCTGCAGAGCATCTTCACAAGGGCCCATCATTTCTGCGTTCAGATCAATGGCTTCCTTTGAATCCTTGATCTTGTCGAAGGCGTCCTTGCTTCTTCTGAAGTACTTGGTGTAGTCAACCTTGGACGGATCAATTGCATGGGAAGCTCTTGCTGCACACATTACCAGCTTGTTGTCCTTGTTGAATAGACCGCCGGCTTCCTTTGGGTAGATGATTACATCCCAGTTTTCAGTGGCCGGAAGAACAATATACTCAAGATCGCCATTTCGCTTTGTGGTGGTTCCGAATTCTGACATGTTCTCTCTGTCCCAATGTGCCTCCATAAAATGGAGAATATCATCGGGGGTCATGGACCTGTTTATCTTAATAGTCTGACGTCCCTTCATTTTCGTTATCCTTTCTTGATCATCACTGGCGCTTTCCGCTCATAACTCCTTCGGCAGTATACTGCGCTGTTGTATAACTGAATGGAGCAGTTACATAAGTGATGTTACCATTGGAATCATAGGAGAAGGTGAAGGTTACGCTTACCGGTATACCTTCCATTTCCAAAGTACAATTAGTTACACCTGTTGATTCGTTGTAGTTTGCCATGATATCACTGGTGATGAGGATTACAGGGAAATCTTCCTCGCCTTCAATAGTCTTTGTTTCACCGTTGACTTCACCGGTGAGTTTCATCTTTCCGTGCTGTGTAAAGATTTTGCCTTCAATTTCGGATTTAGGCGGATGAGCAGGTCTTTCAGCCTCTGTCTTGGCAGGTTCTGTGGCCGTATTATCAGCTGCAGCATTGGTCTTCTCTGAAGAAGCACTGTCTGTCTTCGCAGAAGTACTGTCTGCCTTTTCAGAAGTACTGTCAGTCTTGGTCGAAGCCTCTTTATCATCCTTGCTTGCTTCTGAGGATGCTTCTGTGGATGCATCAGCCTTGGCTTCTGCAGTTTCTGTGCCTTCTGCGGTGTATTTGACATCTGACAAAAGATTTGCCAGCAGTGTCTTGCTGGTCTCGCCAACCAGATAAGGTTCGGTGATGCCATAGAAGTAGTACTGGTTCTCAACAATGAACATATAGCAGAACATGGTCAGAGGGATAGGGAATCCATCCGGTGTGAAAGCCATCTCAAAGCAAAGAGCAGGATTTCCTGCAAGTTTGAATGATTGCTTTCTGAGAACATCATCACCTTCATCTACATAGCTGTCTGCCAGATCTGAAAGTATACTATCCGGATCAACTTCGTCGAAACCTGAATTGGCATTTTCTATGTAATTGTACATTACAAATGAAGCAAGAGTGTCTTCCGGGAATCTGTAATAGTGGGCGTTTTCGCTGTCGTCCTTTGTCCAGACAGAAGGCATCTTGTAGGTGATGTTGATAAAGCTTTCGTCCTGATCAAACTTAGGGATGCTGACGATGTAATCAACCTGAGTCAGACGGAAATTATTATCAACACTTTCCAGACGGAATGCGTATTTCTGGAAATCCTTGGGCTGGAAAGCCATTGATGGCATTCCATAGTCGGCTTCATACCCGGTATATACTCCGAATACTCTTACGAACTGATCTACAGTCTTTTCTACAAGCTTGTAGTAATCATCTGTTCCTGAGGCGCCAACTGACACGATCCAGTCGCCGTCCTTAGTCTTTACGGTGATAGCCTTGGCCTCTTTGTCATAGCCGGTAACTTTGCCCTGTATCCAGATCCTGCTGCCTGACTTTACACTGCTGTCTTCGAGGTATGCAGAGTAGTCTTCGACTTCATCAAAATCGTCAGTGAACTGGGGCTCAACCACGTTATCGGGCTCTTCCAGTTCCGGCTCTGCAGGTTCTTCTTTGACTTCCTCCACAGGGGCTTCAGTTGCAGCTTCAGTTGCTTCTTCTACAGCGGTATCTTCCGGCTCGGGAGCGGCTGGTTCTTCCTTGGCTCCTGCACAGGCTGTGGATGCAACCACCAGGGCCATTATTAAGGCTAAGTATCGTAGTCTGTTTTTCATGGGAGCCTCCTTTTTAATTAAAAATTCATAAGTGGGGACCACTATTTCAGTTATACTATTAGTATAAACGGATAATTATACATGAAAATATCGAAGATACAAACATTGTCTTAATTTTTTATAAACAGGAGAAGGTTTATGTATAGACCAAAACACACTGTTTCAAAACGTAGAGCGGGCAGGATTCTAAGGGGAATCTATGCCTGCTTTTTTGCTGCGCTGGTGATTGCCTTTCTGACGATGCCATCAGGAAATGTAAAGGCAGCCGGGGGTGGAAAAGGATACCCGGTGGATGCCTTTAATGGGGTATGGAACCTACACCTATAATGAGGAGACCGGTGAGCTGATATCAAATTGTATTTCAAACAGTCTTGATCTGGCCATGGGAACAATGACCGAGAAGGATGCCTGGTATTTGACTGATATCAATACCCTGGAGCATCATACTCTGGAATTTAACGGAAACGTAGGAGGAGATGTCGTTTCTTATTACACACGACTATCATGTAAAATAGGCCAAAAACGAATTAATGGTGTGACAAAAGTGTGATATGAGGTCTGATAATATCAAAATCGAAGCAGACTACCAGAAATAGAATGAGAGAAAAGCCAGGAGGTAAAGGAAATGGCAGAAACAGGAATGGTATGGACAGAAGACTTCGAGATGGGGTATTGCAGGTTTGGTTTTGGTAACAAGACCTTTGTGATCCTGCCGGGGCTCAGCGTTCAGAGCGTGATAAGGGCAAAAGAGGCTGTGGAAGCAAGCTATGCTATGATGGGCGGCGATTTTACCACATATCTTTTTGACAGAAAATATGAGGTATCAGAGGGGTACACTATATATGACATGGCGGATGATACAGCGAAGGCTATGAAAGAACTGGGCCTTAAGGATGTATATCTTTTTGGCGCATCCCAGGGTGGAATGATCGCAATGACCATAGCGATTAGGTATCCTGAACTTGTTAAAAAGCTTGTTCTTGGAAACACATCGTCACATGTTAAGCCTGAGCAGCGCGCTGTCATCGATCATTGGATCGAGCTTGCCAGAGACAAGGCCCCCAGAGAACTGTATCAGGATTTCGGAAAAGAGGTCTACCCTGCCGAAGTTTATGAGCAGTACAGGGAGTACTTTGACAACGTGGCAGAGACTGTCAAGGAAAAAGATCTGGAGAAGTTCGTGGTCCTTGCAGAAACGATCAAAGATTTTGACGTCACAAATGAGATTGAGAAAATTAAGTGCCCTGTACTTATCATCGGAGCATTTGACGATGCGGTCCTTGACAGTGATGCTACGATGGAAATTGCTGAAAAACTGGATAACAGGACCGACTGTGCGCTTTATATGTACAACGGATACGGACATGCATCCTTTGATACGGCGCCTGACTACAGGAAAAGAGTGTATGACTTTTTGATGAAAACAGATGATAAAACTGTCTGAGTACTGTATATTATAGGTACTATGTTAAAGACAGTAATTAAGCGGATCCTTGATGATCTGTATCAAAACAAAACACCAATAATTGCCCTGTTTATATTGTGGGCCATAACAGAGCTTATTTTCCACAGATTCTGTCCGGTGGTGATAATGTTCGGGTTCCCTTGTCCGGGCTGCGGCCTTACGAGAGCTCTTTTCGAACTGATCACATTGCACCCCATAAGGGCACTTGAGTTTAATCCTTCATATCCGCTCTGGGTGGCGCTGGCAGTGGCATTCTTTATTCGCAGGTACGTACAGGGCAAGAGTGTAAGCGTACTTAGACATCCTGTGATAGCTGTTTGCCTTATTACTATAGGGATTTACATATGGAGAATGACACATGTTTTTCCGGGAAAAGAGCCTATGGTGTATTTTCACAGCAATGTTTTTGCAAGGCTTATTCCATTTTATGATAGTGTGGTGACACGCTTTATTCGTTAAAAAGTTTACAAATGTATAATTATCAATATATAATATCTTAGTGAATAAAAATATATGTTTAGAGGAGATGGATATTATGGACGACATGAACAATCTTAATCAGAACCCACAGCAGATGCCAACTTACAGCCAGCCTGAGGTTGAGCCTGTAATAACACTTGGTGAATGGGTACTCACAATTCTGATCACATGCATTCCTTGCGTGAACATCGTAATGCTTCTTGTTTGGGCATTTGGAAGCAGCACACCCAAGACAAAGGCTAACTGGGCTAAGGCACAGCTCATCTTTGTTGTTATCGGAGTTGTGGTTTCAATAATCCTTTCAGCTGTTATGGGTGCTTCTTTAGCTGCTCTTTACGACTGATACCGGTATTTTGAACAGACAATAAAAAGCTCCATCCGTACTATAAAAGGATGGAGCTTTTTTATGCTTAAATCACTGATTTATAACTCAATCTTTGAGAGCCATTTGAGCATTGCATCTGCTTCTGCATCATCTGCGCCGGAGAAAGTAATGAACATACCGTAATCTCCGTTTATCAGAACAACCTGTCTCTGGGAGATGGTGACCTCGCCTATTGTTACAGATGTTGCAAGGATATCATGTTTACTGCCGGCTACTTTTTTGTTCAGGATTTCTATTTTGTTTAAAGTGATACCTTCGGATAAGTTTGCTTTTACATCAGCCATACCTTCCTCAAGAACGGATTTTTCCGTATAACCGGTGGCACCGTTTGTAAGGATTATGTTCATGTTGGCGATGCCGGTAGTGGATTCGGCTTCTATGATGGTTATTCCTGCACCGCTATTGACCAGAGCCATCGCTGTTTCCGGGCTGCCGAGCTCTGAAGCACAAAAAACATAGCCATCGGGAAGTGTAATGCGATATCCGAAGTAGCTGTTTTCGTATGTGTTAACAGTTGCTGTTCCGAGATCGAATTCTGCAGCGCTTATCTTCTGGGCAGGAATAAGGCACAGTACAATTGCTGCCGAAATGATAATTGCAAATCCTTTTCTTAATACATTTCTCATAGCGTGACTCCTTTCCAAAATATTCCGATCATGATATTAGGTATATTTATTCTTACATTATGAGGGCTTAATATCAATTAACCTGATATAAACAAATCCAATTATTCTATGTCATATCATAAAAAAGTATAAATTTTGGGTAAATGGCGGCCATCATAGGATATATGGGCAGGGCCGCCTGTCATGTGAACTATGATAAAGTTGTAAAGGGTGCATAAAATGCGGTATAATATAATTTGGTTTAGAATGTAATCTAAGCAGACTGGAGGAATAGTAAGATTATGAGTTTAATACCTTATGTCATTGAACAGACCAGCCGTGGAGAGAGAAGCTATGATATCTATTCAAGGCTGTTAAAAGAGAGAATCGTATTTTTGGGGGAGGAAGTTAATTCAACTTCTGCAAGCGTTGTTGTAGCACAGCTTCTTTTCCTTGAAGCAGAAGATCCCAACAAGGACATTCACATGTACATCAACAGCCCCGGAGGAGAGATCACATCCGGAATGGCTATTTACGACACGATGAATTACATCAAGTGCGATGTCAGCACAATCTGCATCGGTATGGCAGCCAGCATGGGAGCATTCCTTCTTTCAGGCGGTGCTAAGGGCAAGAGAATGGCCCTTCCCAATGCAGAGATCATGATCCATCAGCCACTTGGCGGAACACAGGGACAGGCTACCGAGATTGAGATCGCAGCTAAGCATATCCTGAAGAACAAAGAGAAACTCAACAGAATGCTTGCAGCCAACACAGGTAAGCCTTACGAGGAGATCTGCAAGGATACTGAGCGTGACAACTGGATGGATGCTCAGGAAGCTCTCGACTACGGCCTCATTGATCAGATCGTTGAGAACCGTCCAAGAGAGAAGGATGACAAGAAATAATTAAGGAGAAATTATGGCAAAGAATTCCGGAGAGATCAGGTGCTCTTTTTGTAACAAGACACAGGATCAGGTAAAAAAGCTTATCGCAGGACCTGCGGGTGTTTATATCTGCGATGAGTGCGTAGACATATGTGCGGATATCATCGAGGAAGAGTTTGAGGATGAACCTGTTCAGGCCAAAGACCAGCAGATCAATCTCCTTAAACCTGTTGAGATCAGAAATTTCCTTGATGAGTATGTAATCGGTCAGGAGGAAGCCAAGAAGGTTCTGGCTGTATCTGTTTACAACCATTACAAGAGAGTTCTTGCACCAAGGAATGATGACAGAAATGATGTTGAACTTCAGAAGAGTAACATCATCATGATCGGACCTACAGGTTCAGGTAAGACTTATCTTGCACAGACTCTGGCTAAGATCATCAATGTTCCTTTCGCCATCGCAGATGCCACAACTCTTACAGAGGCAGGCTATGTAGGTGAGGACGTTGAGAACATTCTTTTGAAGCTTATCCAGAATGCAGACTACGACATAGAGAGAGCTCAGTACGGTATTGTTTATATCGATGAGATCGACAAGATAACCAAGAAGAGCGAGAACGTATCCATCACCCGTGATGTATCAGGTGAGGGCGTTCAGCAGGCACTTCTTAAGATAGTAGAGGGAACTGTTGCATCTGTTCCACCTCAGGGCGGAAGAAAGCATCCGCATCAGGAGCTTATCCAGATCGATACCAGCAACATCCTCTTTATCTGCGGAGGAGCTTTCGACGGTCTTGATAAGATCGTCGAGGCAAGACTTGACCGCAACTCCATCGGCTTTAACGCTGAGATCGCAGACAAGTCAGAAAGAGAGATCGGAGAAGTTCTCAAGGAAGTAACACCTCAGGATCTTGTTAAGTTCGGACTTATCCCTGAGTTTGTAGGTCGTGTGCCTATCACTGTAACCCTTGAGGGACTTTCCAAGGAAGCACTCGTAAGGATCCTTACAGAGCCCAAGAATGCTCTTGTTAAGCAGTACCAGAAACTCTTTGACTTCGACAACGTTAAGCTCACCTTCGAGGATGAGGCAGTGCAGAAGATCGCAGCCATGGCTTACGAGAGAGAAACCGGAGCCAGAGGACTTCGCTCTATCATGGAGAAGTCAATGATGGATGTAATGTATGAGATTCCATCAGATGACACCATCAGCGAGTGCGTCATCACAGACGCTTGTGTAGACGGCACCAGCCAGCCTCTCATCGTAAGAGGCAAGGAGCCCAAGAAGCTTAAACCGGCTAAATAATCAGAAACGATCCCCGGCTATACAGAATGGCCGGGGATATTCTTACTAAGTATGAATAAAGACAACACCTTGTTTACGAAAAGTATGCGGAAAACTCATACTATATATATGCCTGATATGCTGCACTATCACAATGAACTCCTTGGTGCGGCTTTTTCACTTGGCGGATACAAATTGGATGTTGTGCCGGAATATGAGCATTTCCCGAAGGAGATGCTCTCTTTGATTAATCCGAGTTACTGCACCTGCGCTATGGATATAATAGGAAACCTGATGGCGCATCTAAAGAACCCGGACATTGATATTAACAGCGTAGCGATTCTGGAACCTCAGGCCGGAGGCGCATGCAGAGCGGGAAACTACTATGACCTGATCATCCAGTGTGTGAAAAAGAGCGGCTACAGGATTCCTGTTCTATCTTTGAATTTCACCGGCGCGGAGTCCCACCCGGGATTTAAGATAACGCCGATGATGCTCTTTGGCGCTGTGGCAGGGGTGTGCTACGCGGATCTTCTGATGGCTCTTTTTCAGCAGATAAGACCCTATGAGAAAGAGAAGGGAGCTACAAAGAGAGTCTACGACAAGTGGATAAAGGCCTTGTCCGAAGACGTTTCTGCTCGCCGTAATCTCTTTTTCAGGGAAAAGAAATATCAGGAGATAATAGATGATTTCCTTGAGATTCCAAGGTTCTCCCGGGAGGAAAAAACCCTTAAAAGGGTGGGCATCTGCGGAGAGATTTACATCAAGTGCTCTCCCATAGGAAACAGGCACCTGGAGGATTTTCTGCATGAGAATGACATGGAATCCAGGATGGAAGGGTTCCTTAACTATTGCACCTATGTTGTCTATACCGAGATGAAGTCGGCAGAACTAAAGGGTGCGTCAAAGGCCATGCTCAAGGCATATGCCTTTGTGATGAATTACCTGATTGGGGCACAGACACAGGTGAGAAAAGCTCTTTTGCAAAACGGATTTCTCGCGGATGGCCTGTTTGATAATATGAAAAAGAAGGCAACACCGATACTCAGTGAGTACTACAACATCGGTGACGGCTGGCTTGTGATGGCGGAGGCCATGGACATGATAGAGCAGGGGTATGACAAGATACTGATCGTTCATCCGTTTGGCTGCCTCGTCAGTCATGTGGCAGAGCGCGGAGTCCTTAAGAAGCTGCGTCAGCTTTACCCCGGAGCCAATATCAATACAATTGAGTATGACTACGAGCAGTCCAAGGCACTGAGGGAGAGCAGGATCATGCTGGCAACTTCGTGAGGCGGGGGTATGAAATAAATGGTATACTGTTAGTATGTTAAGAGAGGAAATATAAATATATGGTAATTAAGAATGTAAATCTTGAAACAGTCTGTGGTATAACCAGCACACTTCCGGATAATGCGCTTCCGGAGTTTGCTTTTGCCGGCAAATCCAACGTGGGTAAGAGTTCACTCATCAACGGTCTCATGAACCGCAAGAACTATGCAAGAACATCCCAGGAGCCTGGTAAGACACAGACCATCAACTACTACAATATAAATGGAGAGTTCTACCTGGTGGATCTGCCGGGGTACGGTTTTGCAAGGGTTTCCGAGAAGACCAAGCAGCAGTGGGGCAAGATGATCGAGAATTATCTTCACACCTCAAGGCAGCTTCGAAGGGTCTTTTTGCTGATAGATATAAGGCACGACCCTTCTGCCAATGACGTGCAGATGTACAAATGGATCGTACATCAGGGCTTCCAGCCTGTCATCATTGCTACTAAGGCTGACAAGATCAAGCCTTCCCAGATGGAGAAGCATCTGAACATGCTCAGGCAGGGACTGGGGCTTCCGGAGGAACTCAGGATCTATCCGTACTCGGCGCTTAAGAAAACCGGAAGAGATGAGATTTACGAGCTAATGGACAGCATTCTGGCTGAGGATAAAGAGACTGATGAAGGAGGCACAGAACAGTGAAGGATTTTTTCAGAAAAGTGAAGATGGAATATGTGGTACAATCTCTTGTTATTATCGCGATAGGCGTTGTGCTCATAGCATGGGCGCCAGCAGTTATTCCACTTATGGCAAGGATTCTTGCTGCTCTTCTTTTTGTTGTCGGAGTACTGTTTGTGCTTTCATATTTCTTTAAAAAGGAAAGAGGCTTTGTGGATTCCGGTTCCTTTGCTTTCGGAATCATAGTGGCAGCAGTCGGCGTTTGGATTTTCCTTAATCCTGTTGCATTCACGGATTTTATTCCTAAGATCTTCGGTGCTTTTATTCTTCTTAGCGGCATTAGAAATCTGGGACAGACATTCTCGCTTGTGAGATATAAATACGGCCTTTGGTGGCTGTCTCTGATATTTGCACTGGCAACTGTTGGACTTGGCGCAGGACTGATCTTCAAGGCATCACAGGCCAACGAACTGATTGTAAGGCTTATCGGCGGATTCCTGGCCTATGACGGCGCATCAAACCTCTGGACTGCATCAAGGCTTGGAAAGTATGGAAAGGCATTTGAGGCGGCTAAGCAGGAGGCTGAGGCCATTGATGTAGAAGCTGAGATCGTGGACACGAATGACTCAGCGGAGAGATAAGATAGAAATTTAAGATGAAGATCGGAAACATAAATCACATTTTTGTCGGTTGAATCGCATTGATTTGCCGACAAAAATGTGATTTAATTTTTATAGGAGGAATTTATCCTATGAAAAAATATATAACTCCTGCCAAGATAACTTCAGATGAGATCAAACTGCTAAGAGAGATCACAGGCATGACCCAGAAAGAGTTTGCCGAGTTTGTCGGCGTATCCAAGCGCACAGTAGAGCGCTGGGAGTATTCGGATGATGAGATAACAGGGCCGATCACTCTGATTGCTGACATGCTCATCAAAGACCATGATCTTCCGCAGAGGCTGCAGGTGCCGGAGAAAAAATACAAATTGAGACTATGGTACATGTATCACAGCTTTGTCTGTTCGATAATTGATGTGGATGAGATGGAACGGAAGGTTGAAGTTCACAATTTCATTTCCAATCCGCTGTATCGTGCAATGGGCGTGAACACAGAGCCCACGTTTGAAGAATACGAGGACTTTGTAAAATCAAGATGTTTTCCTGAAACCAGAGACAAGCTAAAGCTTGAACTTAAGAGGTTGGACATACCGTTCTATGACCCCATCATGATTATAGAAAAGACTGAGGGTCGCATGGCGGACGATGATTTCTGGATAAGAATAGAGAGATGATATATGGTGAAGCTGTTTGATGAGGACATTAAAACTACAGATCGAAGGTCATCTAAGGGAAACCAGCTGAAATTCGAAAGAGACGGATTCTGGTACAAGGCCGATAACCTGGGTTATGAGGGACTCGCTGAGTGCGTTGTATCATCTCTTTTGCATAAGTCTTCTCTTGATGAAAAAGAGTTTACCGACTACGAGCAGGAATCCATAGAATACAACGGCAATATATACAGGGGATGTAAAAGCCCGGACTTCACTGATGGATGGAAACTTATTACTTTGGAGAGACTCTTTTTACAGACATATGGAACTTCTCTTAATAAGATGATCTATAGCACTGCTGATCATACTGAAAGACTAAGACTTATCGTTGGTCAGACAGAGAGGATTACCGGCATTAGTGATTTCGGCCCTTATATGAACAGGCTTCTTACTTTGGATGCGCTCTTTCTTAATGAAGACAGGCACACTCACAATATGGCGGTTCTTATGAATGATAGAAAAGAGTTCCGCTTATGCCCGATATTTGATAATGGAGGAGCTCTGCTTTCGGATACCAAAATGGATTATCCGTTGGGACGGGATGTCTATGAACAGATGGGGCACGTGAAGCCCAAGACTTTTGGCGAAACCTTTGAAGAACAGCTCGAGATTTCAGAGAAACTGTATGGAAACAATATCTCTTTTACCTACTCGGAAAAAGATATTGATATGGCCATGAAAGGCTTGCCGGATTACAGCACGCAGGAAAAAGAGCGCGTTAAGGAGATAATACTTCAGACAAGAAGAAAGTATGGATATCTCTTTTCAAAATAGGTTGACGCTCACTCACTTTAGTGCTACAATTTGCTAAACCAATGAGAAAGAAGAGTACTTCATTTGTGAAGCTCACAGAGAGTATCCGGTGGTGAGAGGATGCAGTGGATGGATGAAGGAATGGACTTTTGAGGGCGAAGCGAAAGGGAAACAGCCTTAGTAGTATTCGACGGGAACTCCCGTTACAGAGTAGAGGAAGTGTTGGCTTTCTCATGAGAGATCGGATATTCCGATAAGCAAGGTGGCACCGCAGGATAACAGTCCTGTCCTTGTATGAAACTTCATACAGGGACAGGATTTTTTTATTACATAAAAAATCACTCCCTGTACCAACACATTTTGATAGCCGCATAGACGGCAAGGAGGATTAAAAATGGACGTACAGAGCACAGCAAAAAGAGAAGTATTGGTTGAGGAAAAGAAGGGACTTGCTAACACAAGAAACCTTATCCTGGTTGGAGTTATGATGGCGGTAGGCATCGTTCTTCGTATGTTTGCGGGAGTTATCGCACTTGGTAACATGCACCCTAACTTCCTGATCGCAACATACTGCCTGGCTATTTTCATCATTAAGCCAAACCTCAAAGAGGCAGCAGCTATCGGTCTTATTTCAGGAGCAATCTCACAGATCGGAACATCAATGCCATGGCTTGGACTTGGCTCTGAGACACTTGGAGCAATCGCTATGTGCCTGCTTATAAGGCTTGCACTTCCTAAGTATGTTAAGCCTGTTGTATGCACATTCCTGGCAACACTTATCTCAGGATTTGCATTTGTCGGCCTCGCAGCACTTACATATGCTAAGCCGATGCCCGGTGCACAGTTTGTAAGCATGGCTATTGTGACTGTAGTGACAGCACTTCTCAACATGGTCATCGTTACAGTACTCAGCATTCCGGTTAACAAAGTTATGGGAAATAAGGAAGAAGAATGATTTCAGTTAAGAATTTAGGTTTTGTCTATAAAAACAGTAAAACAGCAGCTCTCGATGACATCAATATCGAGATTGCAGACGGAGATTTCGTAGGAATTACCGGCACTTCAGGTGCCGGTAAAACTACGTTTACCTTTGCGTTAAACGGAATAATTCCCCAGAAGATAAAAGGGGATTTTTACGGAGCAGTGACCATTGACGGTGTTGATACTGCTGAGCACCCGGCTGAGGAGTTTGCAAGGAAGGTCGGAGAGGTTTTCCAGGATATCGACTCACAGATGGTGGCTTCAGTAGTAGAGGACGAGATACTTTTTGGACTTGAGAACTTCGGCGTTCCTCACGAAGAAATTGGTGAGCGCGTAGACAGAGTGCTCAGGGATCTGGGAATTGAGGATCTTCGTGACCGCGAGATTTCAAGCCTCTCAGGAGGTCAGAAGCAGAAGGTGGCAATAGCATCAATGCTTGCGCTTGAACCGGAAGTGATAGTTCTGGATGAGCCCACAGGCGAGCTGGACCCCGAGAGCAGCAGAGAGATCTTTAAAATACTTACTGCCCTTAATAAAGAGAAGGGCATCACTGTAATTATTGTCGAGCAAAAGATCATGCTCCTTTGCGAGTATGTTAAACATATGATGGTTCTTGATAAAGGCAAGGTTGCCTTTTACGGAACTCCGAGAGATATGGCAGCATCCATCGATACCTTCAAGGACCTTGGCATAAACGTGCCAAGAGTAACCGAGCTTTCAGCAGAGCTCATCAGGGAAAAGATATATGACGGTGAGGTTACGCTTACCGTGGACGATGCAGAAAAGATGGTCAGGAGGATCCTTGAATGATACGTTTTGAAGATGTGAGTTTTGGATACTCCGAGAAAAGACCTATTTTGAAAGACTTAAACTTCCATATTGAAAAGGGAGATTTTGTGGCACTGATCGGTGCCAACGGTGCGGGTAAGAGCACCATAAGCCGCCTTACCAACGGACTTTTGCATCCCACGAAGGGACATGTATATCTTAATGGAAAAGACACTTTAAAGACCCCTTCGAGTACGCTTGCAAGGGACTGCGGATTTCTTTTCCAGAATCCCGACAGACAAATCTGCGAAAACACTGTAAGGGATGAGATAGCTTTTTCTATGAAAGCCCAGGGCTGGGATGAGGAGCGGATTAAAGAGAGGACAGAGAAAGTTCTTGAGACCTTTAATCTTGATCCCGAGTGGTTTCCTTTTTCAAGAAGCCGAGGAGAGAGGCAGAGGATTGCACTTGCAGGAGTGATTGCCTGTGAGCCCGAGCTGCTTATTCTCGATGAGCCTACAACAGGACTTGATTACCTTGAGTGCATCCGCATCATGGACTATGTTACAAGGCTCAACGTGGAAAAGGGTGTGACTGTCCTTATGGTCAGCCATGACATGGAGCTTGTGCAGTCTTATGCAAAGAGCGTTCTTGTGCTCAATCATGGCGAAATTCTGGGACAGGGCCCTACAAAAGAGATGATGAAAAATGTAGATATCCTCAAAAAGGCCAGAGTTCTGCCTGCTCAGATTCCGGAGCTTGCGCTGCGCTTCGGTGATGAGTTTAAGGATGTCTTTACAGTAGAAGAGATGCTTGACGCCCTTCGAGGGAAAGCTCAGAAGGGAGGCGCGTTATGAATCTTTTGAACTATGTGCCGGGAGATAGCTTTCTTCATAAGTTAAATCCCGTGACCAAACTGGCTGCGGCTTTTATGTATGGAATCGCAGCAATACTGTGTGAGAATGTTTTTGCGGAAGTTTTGTTTATCGTGGCGATGATTCTGATATCCGCTACAGCTGGGCTTTTTAAGAGAGCTCTTTTCCTTACGAGAAACCTGATGATTCTGGGACTTATTATGTTCGTGATACAGCTCTTTTTCGTAAGAGACGGAAGTCCCTTATTGGTGATCGGGGGCGTGGTGCTGTTCACGACTGGTGGACTTAAGAGTGCGCTGCTCTTGTCACTTAGAGTTATCGCTGCGATGCTTCCTCTTATGCTGCTCTTTGCCATCACAAGGATGAATGATCTGTGCAATGCGCTGGTTAAGAGGCTCCATCTGCCATACAGGTATGCGTTTATTGTTACCACGGCCTTCAGGTTTGTGCCGATATTTGCAACCGAGTTCCATGACATTCAGGATGCACAGAAGGCCAGGGGCGTGGATTTTGATACAAAAAACATCTTCAGGAAACTGGGACTTATTGCGCCGCTGTGTGTGCCTCTTTTGGTATCAAGTCTTAAGAAGGTGGATGTATCTGCTATGTCTGCTGAGATGCGTGGATTTGAACTGAGGGGCTATAAGAGCGGGTACAAGGAGTATCCCTTTGCAGCAAGGGATGTGGTCACTGTCCTGGTGCTTGTGTCGCTTATTGTGGCTGTTGTTGTTTTTAAAACTGTTTTGTGAGTGAGAGAAAGTTATGGATAAATCTGTTAGTTTGAAGTATGGAACTGAAGTGGTGGATATCGAGATAAAGGGCGCGAAGTCCATTGAGTTTTTAAACCCTGATCCGATGCCTGAGATAGAGGATGTTTCGGAGGCTTTCAGAGCGTGTGTAGAGGAGGGGGCGATTGGTTCTGCTCCGCTTCGCGAGAAGGTTTCGGCAGGTGATGAGGTTACGATAGTTGTTTCCGACATCACCAGGAGCTGGATGCATCAGGGAGATATAGTAACTCTTCTGGGGCATTATCTTCATGATACTTGTGCTGTTCCTTTTGAAAATATCTGCGTGCTTATCGCACTTGGTACTCACAGGAAGTCTTCTGAACAGGAAAAAGAGATAATTGCAGGCTCCTACATGTACCGGAATGTTACCGTTGTGGATCATGACTGCGACGGAGAATGTGTGCTTGTCGGGCAGACTTCAAGAGGCACCGATGTCCGCGTAAATCCTTTGGTTGTGGGCAGAAAGGTCATCGTAGTCGGAGGAACCGTGCACCACATGATGGCAGGCTTTGGCGGCGGAAGAAAGAACATCCTGCCCGGAGTTGCTTCAAGGCAGACCATAAGACAGAACCATCAGAGGGCGCTGGATCCCAAGCTTGCTCATTCAGACCCCAGGGTTGGATGCGCTCTTTTGGATAATAATCCTATTAACGAGGATATGAATGAAGCTGCAGCTCTGGTGGAAGTGACTTACGGTATCAATATCGTGGTTGCTACCAGTGGCAGGTACAGCGGACTCTTTGGCGGAGACTTATACGAGGCCTGGAAGGAGAGCTGTCTTTTCCAAAAGAAGTGTTACGAGAAGTGGATCGACGAGGAAGCTGACATTGTCATTGTCAGCAGCGGCGGAGCACCCAAGGACATGAACCTGTACCAGGGCTGCAAGGGCATGCTCAACGGTATGAGAGCCATGAAGGAAGGCGGACAGATGCTTTGGCTCTGTAAGTGCCCGGAAGGATGCGGAGCGCCGGACTATACAGCATGGCTTGCACCTCTTAAGGAAGGCAGACTCGATGAGGCCCTTCGTGCAGACTTCACCATCGGCGGATTTATCTTTTACCTGACTGTCGAGAACCTGAGGAAGGGTGAGTGCAGGATTCTCACCACCATTGACGGGGATACGACAGGGCCTATGGGAATGGAGGCTTATACGGATGCAGCGGAGCTTGTGAAGGGCGTTGATTTCACAGATAAGAAGGTTTATGTGATTCCCTATGGCGGATCTGTAGTGCCCATGGTTGAGGGGAAGGACTGATGAACTTTTAAATGCCATTTATGCTTTTACATCTGAAAATGTGATATAATCTAACCAAGAAGCAAAGACGCTTACTGAAAAGTTGGCGTACTTTGCTTTTTTATTTTGTTCAAAAGGAGGTGTTGGCTATGGCAGCATTTGAACGTATACTGTCAGGAATACCGGAATTTGATAAGGCTCTTGATAACATCAGGCTTGGTGATAATGTTGTTTTCAGGGTTTCTGACCTTTCAGAGTTTAAGCTGTTCGTGGATCCGTACATAGAACAGGCCAAGAAGGATAAGCGAAACATAATCTATTTCAGGTTTGCCAGCCATGAGCCGCTGGTGGAAGACTGTCCTGAGGTAAAGACCTGCCTGGTACCACTGAGCCATCATTTTGAGACGTTTACCGTTGAGATACATAATATCATCGAAAAAGAGGGAAAGGATGCCTTTTATGTATTTGACTGTCTGTCAGAATTGCAGATACGCTGGGCAACCGACCTTATGATGGGAAATTTTTTCAGGGTTACATGTCCGTTTCTTTTTATTTTGGATACGGTTGCGTTCTTCCCGATAATCAGAGGAAAGCACTCTTTTCATGCAGTCAACAAGATCCTTAATACAACACAGCTTTTTCTTGATGTTTATTCTGATTCCCAAAAGGTGTATGTCCGTCCTGAGAAGGTCTGGAACAGAGACTCGGAGACGATGTTTCTTCCGCATGTATACAACAAAGAGGAAGGAACCTTCAGGCCTATTTTGGACGGAGTGCAGTCCAGCCGTTTTTACCAGCTTCTGGACAATTTTCAAAGACCCGGGGAAGACCAGTACATTGATTTCTGGGATAAGTTTTTTAACACGGCAAAAATGCAGTTTGACAGTCATATGGACATGACAGAGTCATGCAATATTATGTGCAATATCATGATGACCAGGGACGATAAGATGAGACTTATGGTAAAAAAGCATTTCAAACCGGAGGATTATTTTGTAGTCAGAAATCATATGATAGGAACGGGGCTGATTGGTGGAAAGGCCTGTGGAATGCTTTTGGCCAGAGCAATTATCCGCAATTTGAACCCGAAGATAAATGATGTATTGGAACCTCATGATTCATTCTTTATGGGCTCTGATGTCTACTATACCTATATTGTAGACAATGAATTCTGGGATCTGCGTATCCGCCAGAGGACAGATGAAGAGTATTTTTCGCTGGCAGATGAGTTCGCGGAAAAGCTCAGGCAGGGCTCTTTTTCCGAAGAACTTCGAACTCAGTTCAAGCACATTCTTGAATACTACGGACAGGATCCGTTTATCGTAAGGTCAAGCAGTATCCTTGAGGATGGGTTTGGAAATGCATTTGCGGGAAAGTATGAATCGGTATTCTGCGCAAACAGGGGAACGCTTGAGGAGCGTCTTGAGGAATTTGAAGACGCCATCAGGACAGTCTATGCAAGTACAATGTCTCTCTCTGCGCTTGATTACAGAAAAAGAAGGGGACTTGATAAAAGAGATGAGCAGATGGCGCTGCTTATTCAGCGTGTGTCCGGTTCCTATTATGGTCCGTACTATATGCCATGCGCTGCAGGTGTTGGCTATTCCTACAGCCCGTATAAGTTCCTGGCGGACATTGATCCTAAGGCAGGAATGCTCAGGCTGGTCATGGGACTTGGAACATCTGCTGTGGACAGAACCATGGGCTCGTATCCCCGATTAGTGAGTCTTGATATGCCTGAAGCGACATCAGCGGTTACAGTAGCGGAGAAACATCAGTTTTCGCAGAGAGCTGTTGAGGCCATGGATGTAAGTGAACATGTGCTAAAGAGGCTTGAACTTAAAGATATTGAAGACAAGCTGCCAAGGTATCTGATAAATACGCTGCTTGAGCACGACTACGAGGTCGAGGATTCGCTGAAAGAACGAGGAATCTATAGGGATATAAGATTTATATCCTGCAGGGGTCTGGTGAAAAAGCAGGAAATAATGGATCAGATGAGGCAGCTGATGCAGTTGATCCAGGAGGAATATGAGCAGCCGGTAGATATTGAGTTTACTATGAATCTTTCAGAGAACGGCGAATATTCAATAAATCTTTTGCAGTGCAGACCGCTTCAGGTCTTCATGGATAACGGAGGGGTAGTGATACCCGATAGTGTACCAAAGGACAGTATTATCCTTGAAAGTATAGGTTCTTCAATGGGACTTTCGAGAAATGTTTCAATTGATCTGATAGTCTATGTCGATCCGAAGGCCTACTACAATATGCCATATGCTGATAAAACAAGGATTGCAGGGATAATCGGCAAGGTGAACTGGACATTCAGGGAACAGGGGCGGCATATGATGCTGATTGTCCCGGGACGTATAGGTACATCATCTCCTGAACTTGGTGTACCGACAACCTTTGCTGATATCAGTGAATTTGAGGCTGTATGTGAAATGGAGGAAAAAGAGGCCGGCTATAACCCTGAGCTTTCCTACGGAAGCCATATTTTCCAGGATCTGGTTGAAGCTGACATTCTGTATACAGCTGTTTTTGTCAATGAAAAGACACTTCACTTTTCGCCGGATAAACTATCGACATTTAAAAATATTACTTCGGAATTTATTGAAGCCGGCAGCGAGGCAGATATCGTAAAGATATTTGATCTGAAAGATAATGAGGGAACTCTTTTTTATGATCTTGAAAAGAATCATCTGTTGTTACAGATATAATGGTGATAAATGGTGATAAAATTATTGTTAGCACTCTCTTGACGAGAGTGCTAATTTGTGTTATACAAAGAATAGAACAAAGAACACAAAGCAGGAAATCCCTTTTGCCTGCGGAGAGGAGTGTTTATGAATATACAGAAGTTTACCCAGAAATCAATTGAAGCTGTGCAGAACTGTGAGAAGGTCGCGGTTGAGTACGGCAATCAGGAAATTGAACAGGAACACCTTCTATATTCTCTCATGACAATTGAGGATAGCTTAATTGCCAAGCTTGTAGAGCGTATGGGGGTCGACACAAGGTCTTTTATCATGAGGATAGAAGAGGCTATCGGCAAGAGGACCAAGGTATCCGGAGGCCAGCCGTACATCGGCGCAGATCTTAATAAGGCGTTGCTGTCCGCTGAGGATGAGGCCAAGGCTCTTGGAGATTCATATGTTTCCGTTGAGCATCTGTTCATGGCAGTGATCAAGAAGCCTAACAAGGCGGTCAAAGAGCTTTTGGCGCAGTTTGGAATTGACAGGAACAGATTTCTTCAGGTGCTGTCAGAGGTTCGAGGCAACAGAAATGTAACAACGGACAATCCTGAGGCTACCTACGATACTCTTAATAAATACGGAACAGAGCTGGTTGATAAGGCAAGGAAGCAGAAGCTTGATCCTGTAATCGGCAGGGATACTGAGATCCGTAATGTTATCAGGATTTTGTCCAGGAAGAGCAAGAACAACCCTGTTCTCATCGGTGAGCCGGGTGTTGGTAAGACTGCAGTTGTAGAAGCTCTTGCCCAGAGAATAGCAAGTGGCGATGTTCCGAGTGCGCTGAAGGACAAAAAGATCTTTTCCCTTGATATGGGCGCGCTGGTGGCAGGTGCCAAGTACAGAGGTGAGTTCGAGGAGAGGCTTAAGGCTGTCCTTGAGGATGTAAAAGAGTCGGATGGTGAGATCATTCTTTTCATAGATGAGCTGCATTTGATTGTCGGCGCAGGTAAGACTGATGGCGCAATGGATGCGGGCAACATGCTTAAGCCAATGCTTGCAAGGGGCGAGCTTCACTGCATCGGTGCTACAACTCTTAATGAGTACAGGCAGTACATTGAGAAGGATGCGGCTCTTGAGAGACGTTTTCAGCCCGTTATGGTGGATGAGCCTACCGTCGAGGATACCATCAGTATTTTGAGAGGCCTTAAGGAGAGGTACGAGGTCTTTCACGGAGTAAAGATCATGGACTCGGCGCTGGTGAGTGCTGCGGTTCTTTCTAACAGATATATTTCGGACAGGTTCCTTCCCGATAAAGCCATCGACCTGGTGGATGAGGCCTGTGCGCTTATCAAGACCGAGATGGATTCAATGCCGGCAGAGCTTGATGAGATGAATCGTAAGATCATGCAGATGCAGATCGAGGAGGCGGCTCTTAAGAAGGAGGATGATTCTCTTAGTATTGAGCGTCTTAAGAATCTGCAGAAAGAGCTCTCGGAGCTGCGTGAGGAGTTCGATACCAGAAAGGCTCAGTGGGACAATGAGAAGCAGGCGGTTGATAAGCTGGCTGCCATGCGTGAACAGATAGATACCATAAATTCTGAGATTGCGATCGCTCAGAGAGACGGTGATTACGAGAAGGCCGGAGAGCTTCAGTATGCTAAGCTCCCTGCTCTTAAGAAACAGCTGGAGGAGGCTGAGGAGGCTGTTAAGGCCGGTGAGAACGAGACTCAGCTTGTGCATGAGAGAGTATCCGATGAGGAGATCGCAGGTATCATCAGCAGATGGACAGGCATTCCTGTGAATAAGCTGACTGAGAGCGAGAGGAACAAGACTCTGCATCTGGCAGATGAGCTTCATCATCGTGTCATCGGTCAGGATGATGCTGTGACCAAGGTTTCTGAGGCTATCATGAGATCCAAGGCAGGAATCAAGGATCCTAGTAAGCCAATCGGTTCCTTCCTGTTCCTCGGACCTACCGGTGTAGGTAAGACAGAGCTTGCCAAATCGCTGGCACAGGCACTGTTTGATGATGAGAACAACATGGTCAGAATTGATATGAGTGAGTACATGGAGAAGTTCTCCGTGTCCAGACTCATCGGAGCACCTCCCGGATACGTCGGATATGAAGAGGGCGGACAGCTGACAGAAGCTGTAAGGCGTAAACCTTATGCGGTAGTTCTTTTCGATGAGATTGAGAAGGCTCACCCTGATGTATTCAACGTACTGCTTCAGATCCTTGACGACGGACGTGTTACGGATTCACAGGGCAGAACTGTGGACTTCAAGAATACAATCCTTATCATGACTTCAAACATCGGCGCCCAGTATCTGCTAGATGGAATCAGGGACGACGGAACAATCAGCGAAGATGCCGAGAATATGACTATGGAAGACCTGCGCGGCCACTTCAGACCTGAGTTCCTCAACAGACTTGATGAGATCATCATGTTCAAGCCTCTGACCAAGGACAATATTGGAAATATTGTAGGCCTCATTGTTGATGACCTCAATAAGAGACTTGCCGACAGAGAGATCAGCGTGCGCCTGACTCCTGCAGCAAGACAGTTCGTCATCGACAACGCGTACGATCCGATCTACGGAGCAAGACCTCTTAAGAGATTTGTTCAGAAGTATGTTGAGACACTTTCGGCTAAGCTGATCCTTGAAGACAGGGTAGCTCCTCATGATATAATTGAGTTTGATGTACAAGGCGGAGAACTTGTCGCTTCCGCAGTGAAGGGCTGATAAAAAATGGTCCCTGGGGACGGAGTCAAGGGGTCATTTTTTCAAAAGAATCGCACTAATGCAAAGTTTTTCTCAAAAAATGACCCCTTGACTCCGTCCCCAGGGACCAAAATTGCAACCCACTTATTCACAGGTTCTATCAAGAGAAAGGAACATGCAATATATGGACAACAGCTGCAAGAGATGTCTGCTCAGAGATATGGCGGGCAACGAGGACATCAAATCCCAGCTTGAGAAAACCAGAAGCCTTATGTCTGATGAAGAAAAGGCTTCCGATGAGAAATATGAAAAAAGGTTGTCACAGTGTAAAAGCTGTGACAACCTTCTTGATGCTACATGTTTAAAGTGTGGCTGTTATGTTGAGATAAGAGCCCTCGCAGACGGCGCAAGGTGCCCTGCGAAAAAGTGGTAATTATTTCAAATGTCTTTTTATTAGATTTCTGTTGATCCAAGGATTGACATAAGTCTTAAGAATCCACAGTAACCAGATTCATCGAGGAGAGATTCAACATCATATCCGGCAGGGATAGTAACCTTAAGTCTCTTTCCACCGTATGTAAATACTACATTTACGTCAATGTCAGGACGAGCCTTGATTGCTGCGATCATTTTTGCATCGAAGCATGCAACTCTGTCTGTCTGGATGTTCAGTGCGCCGCCCTGAGGTGCAGCAGCTACGTTAGAAATGATAGCTTCCTTGTACTGGATCGGAGTGATCTGTGACATATTGAAGCTAACCATTTTAGCAGGCTTATCACCGCTGATTGCAGCTGATGCTGCAGCCTGTTCAGCTGATGCTGATGTGTTTGTTACTACGATTGCGCCGGCAGGAGCCTGGTTGGGGTCAGCATATGCAGGTGTAGGGTTAACTACAACTTCTGCTGTGTTGCCATCCTCTGAAGGACGTACAACTGCCTTGATAGTTACATTGATACCGCCTCTGATATCAGTGAGTACAAGTGTGTATGTACCATCGCCATTTGGTGTAACTGTGACATTGTTGTTGTCGCCACCGCTGAGCTCATATCCCTCAGGAACGTTAGCTGCCATTTTGAAGGCTTCGTTGATGTTTACTGTCTTGAATTCTTTTCCGTTAGCAGCTGTGACAGTCTTTATGTTCTCATTACCATCGGCAAAGCTTACATCATCGCTCTTTTTGATGATGAAGTTAATGGCATTTATAACGTCGTTATATATTTCCTCACTAGTGACTGTTGTGTCTTCTGTAGTTCTATTAACGCTTACAAAAGGCTTATCCATTTCATATATGGTAATTTCAGGAATGGAATCAAGGAGTTCCTGCTTTGTGGCATATGTAGCTGTTACCATCTGTCCTGTTGTTTCGTCATATGAATTGTGGTTGCTGATATTGATTCTCAGTTGATTATCTGAAGAGTTTGCAATTGTGCCCTCAATCACGATTTTACCTGAAGGCTCATTGTTCTGCTGATCTTCTCTGCCCTTGAATATTCCAACAGATGCGGTTCCTATTCCAATGACATTTCCACCGACATAGATATTGGCGCTGCCATCGGTCTCTATACCTGCTCCGGAGAAAGTTTCCCATTCTCTATCATAGGTATGTGTATCGGGATTCCAGTTACCGGCAGACATTTTATTATGCATACCTGTAGAAATGGCATCTCCCGCAACGATAACTTTGGATTGATCTTTTGCGTATATTGCATCATCTGCGGAATTTACGTTGCCGTTCACAGTAACTTCTGAGCCATAAGCCGTTATACCTGCAGCGTTCGCAGAAACATTTGCACCTACAGTTACCTTTGAATCATTTGCGACGATACCTTTCTGATCATCTCCGTTTGCATTTAAGCTGCCTTCTATTGTAATGTTGCTGTTGTTGGCAATAACAGCGTTGTCAGAATTGGAATATGTTTTTGGCCCATCTGTATATGATACAGAATACTGAGTGCCGTCATTGCCTGATGATGTTACATCACCTGTAACGGTAACTACATTATTAGTGGAATTGATTGCAGTCTGACCATTGTCAACTGTAATGCTTTCAACAGTAACTGAAGCATCGGTTGGTCCGACAATTACCTGAGTATCCTGCGCAAATGCAGTTATACCAGGTGCAACAATCATAGAAAATGCTGTTGCAGTTGCTGTTAATGAAACTAAAATATTCTTTTGCATGACACTTATTCCCTCCTTAGAATTAAATGTGCATATTTACTCGCTAGTGATGGGAAGATTATCACAGCGCAAAATAAAAAACAATAGAGCAATTGTTCGTGTTAAACTGAAAGTGGCATGGTACCTGAATTTGTGCATGGATATTAAATTGTGATTAACTAAATATTATGAATTTATAAACAAAAGTTGACACTTTTTCGTGGTAAAATGGTACTGAGATGAAGATTAATAAAAACTGTTTGGCATGGATATACATATTGGCGGTATTCTTTGTGGTGCCTCTGTACAACGAGGGATCCTTTGATAACATTACCCAGCGTAAGATTGTGGCATATCATGTGATATGCATCTTTGCGCTGATTTTTTATTTTGTTGTTTCGCTGATCGGAGATATAAGAAAGTCAGATGACGGCGAACCCGGGAAACAAAAAAAGCCACTGCTCATGACTGATATCATGATGGCGGCCTTTGTCGGTGTATCTGCGGTCTCGACACTTCTTTCGGATTTCAAACAGGAAGCAATCTACGGCGTTCCCGGGTTTGGAATGGGTCTTTTGACAATAGTGCTCATGGCGCTTTCATATTTTCTTATATCAAGGGAGCTGGTCTGTGACGACAGGATATTGCATATTATTGCAGCTTCCTCTGTGATTCCGACTGTGCTTGTTATTGTGAATCGCCTGGGCTTTGACCCGCTTCACATGTATCCTGAAGGCGCAGATCCCGCGTATCATCTGTATGTTTCGACAATAGGTAATTATGGCTGGTACAACCAGTACATGTCAGTTATTATCCCGATTTCAATTTATATGATCTTTGTGGCAAAAGAGCTTTTGGTGAAGGCTATGTATGCTGCCCATCTTTTGCTGTGTCTTGTTGCATGGTGTCTTGCAGGAACAAAATCGCTTATGATTTCCGTGGTGGCGGTTCTCTGCGCCATGCTGCTTTGGAAAGTTGTTTGCAGAGACGGAGTTAAAGTGACATCAAAGCTACTTACTCTGCTGATGACATCTTCTGTTATTTCTTATATAGGTATTATTCTGGTCTGTATGTCCAATGACAGCTATGCCAACGGCCGCGGATATATCTGGAAACTTTCGGGAGGACTTCTTAAAAACTTTAATATCAGAGAATTACTGCTTGGCGTGGGGCCCAACTGTTACACCTACGCTTTGGATGAATTTCTTTTGACGGATCAAAATCTTCTTGCGGAGTTTAATGCTAATTTTGGCGGACTTGCATTGACATCGTCCCACAGCGAATATTTTGATTATCTTATTGGAATAGGAATCATCGGCGTGGTTATTTATATTGTCATGCTCGGGGTGTTCATCAATTCTTTTGTCAAAAGAGATATTACATCCCGCTGCCAAAACGCAGCAATGCTTTGTGTCATTTCATATATAGTATATGGAATGCTCAGCTTTTCTGTTGTGGTGGCGACACCGATGTTTTTCATCATGCTCGGAATTGCAGGCGGAGACAAAGAAAACCGTCCCCGATGACTTTATAAAAATGGTCCCCTGACTCCGTCCCCAGGGACCAAAAATGGTCCCTTGACCCCGTCCCCGGGGACCATTATGATTATGCTATGACTAAGAAGAAGCTTGCTCTTGAGGTGATCGAGAGATTAAAAAAAGAATATCCGGATTCCAACTGTACCCTGGCGTATGACAAGGCGTGGCAGCTGCTGGTGAGTGTGAGACTTGCTGCGCAGTGCACAGACAAAAGAGTGGACATGATCACACCGCTATTATATGAGAAGTTTCCAAGCGTTGAAGCGCTGGCTGAGGCGCCGGTGGAAGAGATAGAGGAAATAGTTCGTCCCTGCGGACTTGGTAATTCCAAGGCAAGGGACATTTCGGCATGCATGAAGATGCTGCATGAAACCTATAATGACAAGGTCCCGGATACCATGGAAGAGCTATTAAAGCTCCCGGGAGTTGGCAGGAAGAGCGCTAACCTCGTCCTCGGTGATGTCTATGGCAAACCAGCCATCGTGACCGATACCCACTGCATCAGGCTCTGTAATCTGATCGGCCTTGTGGATGATATCAAGGAACCTGCCAAGGTGGAAAAAGAGCTGTGGAAGATAATCCCGCCGGAAGAAGGAAACGGACTTTGCCACAGATTTGTTGACCACGGAAGAGCGGTGTGCATCGCTCGTCGCCCCAACTGTGCTGAATGCTGTCTCAAGGACATCTGCAAGACCGGCAAGAAGGCATGACAGGCGTTGGACCGGCGCCGGATAATCCAAAATCACAGCTGACAAAAAGATAACGAGAAAACTTGACCAGACTCAAAGACCAGCAAACGTTTTCGTAGAGATAATTTATGATATAGATGTCAAAAAGTCATAAATTTCTGTTTGTTAACGGGGGATATTATGAAAAATATCGAGTATCTGCGTCTACTTAGTAAGGAGTTTCCCAATTCAAGGAAGGCAGCAGCGGAGATCATCAATCTTCGTGCAATCTGCGCGCTCCCTAAGGGAACTGAGTATTTCTTTTCCGACATTCACGGCGAGTACGAGGCGTTTTCGCATCTGCTTCGAAGCTCGTCCGGTATCATAAGGGCCAAGATTGAAGAGACCTTCGGCAATCAGATGACGGAGGCGGAGCAGCTTCAGCTGGCCAATCTTATTTATTATCCCAGAGAAGTTATAGATGAAATAAGGCATGACGACAGCTATTCCCTGAAGGACCTTCAGGAGCATCAGAAGATAACCATAAACAGGCTTATCTCTATTTGCCGTGTGGTGAGCTCCAAGTACACAAGATCCAAGGTCCGCAAGAAAATGCCTGCAGATTATGCATATGCAATAGATGAGCTTCTTCACCTCGACATGAACGACTTTAATAAGAAGCTCTATTACAGCGAGATCATAAACGGCATCATTGAGATCGATTTTGCCGATGAGTTTATCATAGCGCTCTGCGAGCTGATCCAGAATCTCACCATCGATTCTCTTCACATCATCGGAGACATTTTTGACAGAGGTGCAAGACCCGACCTTGTTATGGAAGAGATCATGAACTTCCACGATGTCGATATCCAGTGGGGCAATCACGACATAGACTGGATGGGTGCTGCCTGTGGCAATACAGCCTGCATCGCCAACGTGCTACGCATCGGAACAAGCTACAACACCTTTGATGCGCTGGAGGACGGCTATGGTATCAACCTTCGTCCGCTTTCCATGTTCGCTGCGGAAGTTTACGGCGACGATCCCTGCGAATGCTTTAAGACCCACATCCTTGACGAGAACAAGTACGATGCGGTAAACCCCAAGCTTGCTGCCAAGATGTGCAAGGCCATCAGTATCATTCAGTTAAAGCTAGAAGGACAGCTCATCAAAAAGCACCCCGAGTACGGCCTTGAGGAGAGACTCCTTCTGGACAAGATCGATTACGACAAGGGCGAGATCACCATCGGGGAAAAGACCTATAAGCTTAACGACACAAACTTCCCGACCATCGACCCGTCAGATCCCTACAGGCTGACAGAAGCAGAAGAAGATCTCATGAGAACTCTGAGATTTTCCTTCATGCACTCGCAGCTCCTTATAAAGCACGTCCAGTTCCTGTACTCCCACGGCGGAATGTACAGAATAGTCAACGAGAACCTTCTTTACCACGGCTGCATTCCCATGGATGAGAGCGGAAACTTTGTTCCCATGACCACAACCGACGGAAGTTTTTCGGGAAAAGAGCTGATGGACTACATCAACAAGAAGGCGCACGATGCGTTCTTTTTGGACGGAAGGGATGATCCGAAGAAAAAGCAGGACGCAGTTGATCTTATGTGGTATCTGTGGTGCGGACCGTATTCACCACTCTTCGGAAAAGACAAGATAACCACCTTTGAGCGCATGTTCCTGAAGCATGAAAAAGAGCTGACAAAAGAGAACTTTAATCCTTATTACAAGTTCTCCGGCATGGAACCTTACGCTGAAAAGATATTAAAAGATTTTGGCCTTGATCCTGAATGGGCTCATATCATAAACGGCCATGTTCCCGTAAAGACCGCAAAGGGTGAAAGCCCCGTCAAGGCAAACGGCAAGCTCTATATCATAGACGGAGGAATTTCCAAGGCATATCATGAGCAGACCGGAATTGCCGGCTATACTCTTATCTATAACTCCCATCATCTGGCTCTTGCCCAGCACAAGCCTTTTGTTAAGGGAAAAGAGAATACACCGACCATTCAGATAACTGAGAAAACCAAAAGACGAATACTGGTCCGTGACACCGATATAGGTAAGGGTTTGCAGCGCCAGATCGATGATCTTAAAGATCTTTTAAAAGCCTTTGAGAGCGGACTTATCAGAGAAAAGAACTAGAGTATTAATATACTGTTTATAAAAATGTTATTTGACGATATATAGAGTGAATAAGTAAAATGCTATTAGGAAAAGTTTGAAAGGAAGCTCAGCACATGGATGCAAACGGATTAAGCCCTGAACAGCAGGAACTTCTTGCCAGCATAATGGGAAAATCTTCACAGGCCGGAGGCGGCGGTGGTTTCAGCCCGGCTTCTGTTCCTACGCCTGCAGCTTCGGCACCGGCAGCAGCTGCGCCTGCTGACCCGGGCAAGATGCTTTCACAGGCAGAGATCGATGCGCTGATTGCGTCGATGGGTAATTAAATACAGGATTATGGCCCCTCGTCAATTTGGTTGGCGAGGGGATTTTTGTCTTCCGGATTATCGGCTGAGTGTTTATTAAATTATTGTAAAAACGAACAAAATTAATATATATGCATTATAATGTAACTTGAGAGGGTGTAACTATGCCCTCATGCCGAAACTGTTAAATTAGCTACTAATTTAAAGGAAGGTGTATTTCATATGGAGAATAAGGTCAAGAAGGCAAAAAAGAGTGTCAGCGGTAAGCTGCTAAGGATTGTGATTCCTATGATCGCAATTTCTATCATCGTGATCATGCTCATCGTGGCGACTCAGGCAAGGAGTGTGATCATTGAACTTGCCGAGAACAATCTTGAGAAAGAGTCTGAGTATTATACAGAGAAGATTGGACGAGAGATAACCAATATTGTTGAGTACCTCGATGCTTCGGCAGAAGCCCTTGGCGCTGTGTCATTCCCGAATGACAATGCTATGGCCAGCTTTCTTATTCCCACGCTGACCAAGTCTGAGTACATGCCTAACGGTATGTATCTTGCGACATCGAACGGTGACTGGATCGATCCTTCCGGATGGGTTCCGGATCCCGATTATGTTCCTCAGGAGAGAAGCTGGTATATTGAGGGACTTGAGCACAAGACCTTCCTTCCCGGCGAACCCTATGTGGATTCAGATACCGGCAGCACCGTTGTGTCTTTTACCAGAACTGTCAAAATTGCAGATGCAAGAGCTGGTGTTGCGGCAGCAGACTATACCCTGGACGGTATTGTTGAGGAGATCGGTGCTATCAAGCCTGTCAAGACCGGCGGCGCAATGCTTCTTTACAATGACACGGTCCTTTCATATTTTGATACAAGCTTTAACGGGACAAGTGTGAGTCAGCATCCGGAGGCTCTGTTCCTTCAGAATGCATATAAACTTGCCCAGAGCGGATCAACAGATGTAACTGAGCTGAAGAATGAACATGGTGACACTTATTATGTTCGCGCCAGCATAATCCCGGGAACTGACTGGACTTTGATCTGTTCAGTTTCCAAGAATGATGTCCTGGCGGGACTTAACAGATTCCAGATCATAGCTTACGGTCTTATGATCATCATGGTGGTTGTTATTTCGGCAGTTCTTTATATGCTCATCAGAAATATCGTATCCAAGCCTGTGGGAACACTTACAGAGAATATCATCAGGATCACAGACGGTGACTTTACTGCTGAGATTCCTGAGGGCGGAGATGATGAGATCGGCCTTATGAACAACAACATGAGAGAGTTCATAAGTCATATGAGAGGAACTCTCGGAAATATCAAGGACGAGACTGACAGACTTGCTGTTGAAGCAGAGAACAGTAAGGATGCATCGGGCAAACTCAATATTCAGGCTACAGAACAGTCTACAAACATGGGCCAGATCAGAGACGCCATGAACGGAATGGCAAGTGCTGTAGCAGAGCTTGCAGAAAATGCTACAGAGCTTGCTAACGAGGTTGCGGATCTTACCGAGCAGGGCAATGCAGCCAGCGAGACCGTCAACAACCTGGTTGTTAAGGCAAAAGACGGACAGCGCGACATGGAGGTTGTTCAGAGAGGCATGGAAAAGATTTCCTCATCCATGGGCGATATGAACACCGACGTTCAGGCAGTAGGAGAGTCTGCGCAGAAGATCAATTCCATCATAGAGATCATCAATTCCATCGCATCGCAGACCAACCTTCTTTCACTGAATGCTTCAATTGAGGCAGCAAGAGCAGGAGAGGCAGGAAAGGGCTTTGCGGTAGTTGCTCAGGAGATCGGACAGCTGGCAGCAAACTCAGCAGAATCCACCACAGAGATCGGCAAGATCATAGCTGAGATCACACAGCAGATAAAAGACCTTTCGGAGAAATCCCAGGCTAACATGGATGAGATCACAGCAAGTTCAGAGGCTGTACAGACAGCCGGCAAGACCTTTGAGGAGATCTTCTCAAGTCTTGATGAGACAAGCGAGACCTTCAGGGAGATGATCGACAAGATAGGCAATGTAGATACTATAGCTACATCTGTAGCGGCTATTTCGGAAGAACAGTCCGCAAGTACACAGGAAGTTACAGCAACAACCGATAACCTTGCAGTCAGCGCTCAGCAGGTTGCTGACGAGAGCCAGGGTGTCGATGAAAGTGCAACAACAGTTTCATCAGCAGCAGCAACTATTGAAGACTTTGTAAAAGACTTTAAGATCTAACAAAAATGGAGGTGAACCATGTATATTTCGATGCAATGCTCAGATAACAGTGGAATGCTGAATACAGAGATATGTACCTTCTATGGTATCAGGTATGTACCAAGATTCAGATCGGCCGTGATCTCTACAGAGCATCTGAATCATGAATACGTAATCCCCATGACTCCACAGGATTATGAGGCTGCAGTCAAGCAGATAAATGAGGCTATGAAGGCTCATGCGACCATGATCTCAATTGAAAGTGGAATGGTTTGCCGCGGCCGAAAGGGCGAGATAAGAAATATGGAGCCGCAGAAGCTCACAATAGCTGCTGTATAAATTAACAGGACAAAATAAAACCGTCACTTTTTTAAGTGGCGGTTTTGATTTTCAGTCCAGTCTGAAGACCTGTTTCATTTGCTTTTGTGCCCCGGTCTTTTCGTCCTTTTCAAGGATGAGGATTCCTTTCATGCTCTCATCCCATCTAGCGACGACATCGCTCTCTGCCTGGTATCTGCCGGCATATTCTATGCCCTTTTCGCACTCATAATATCCAAATACCTCAGCGTCAAATTCGGCATCGTCAAGCTCGTACATGTAGATGCTGTAGTTGCAGATTCCGGCGGCCTTTAAGACTTCCTTCATCTCAGGCCATATCTCGTCATGTCTTTTGATATATTCGTCTTTCCTGCCCTTTAATACCATGCCTTTCCATGCATATCTCTCCATTGTCATTCCTCCTTAGGCTGTCCGTAACTGCTTCTTGGACACTTTGTTATATTTTCAAAAACAGGATCTGTTGTATATTCAACATGGATATCCTCTATGCCTTCTGCAGGCTCTTCCAGCTCGATGTCCCTGAAGGTAATGTCCTTAAGCTCATGCCCCGGCTCATCAAAACCGCAGAGCTCGATGGAAGGGCAGTCGTGCCAGTCATTTTTCCCTGCGTTGTTATCAAGAAATCTTCCGAGAAGATGCATCCTCTCAAAGTGGCAGTCCTCGATGACGGGAGAGATTCCGGCACTTTCGCCATCGTCGTTGAAGGTGACAGAATGTATCATTACGTGGGAAGCTGCTATATCTCTGACGGATACGCCCCTTACATAGCCTCCGCGTTTTTTGGTGGATTTGATCTCAATGCCTGACCAGGTGGGCCTCATGTCACAGTCCCATAAAAAGACATTCTCTACGCCACCGCTCATTTCGCTTCCGATGCACAGTCCGTGACCAAAGTGGCATATGCAGTCAAAGACCCTTATGTTCTCAGTGGGACGGGCAATAACGTTTCCTTCAGGGTTCTTACCTGATTTGATGGCAACTGAGTCATCCTCGGTGTAAAAATCACAGGCGTAGATGGTGGAATTTGTTGAAGAATCGGGATCCCATCCATCGCCGTTCCACACGCCCTGTGACTTGATGGTGCAGTGGTCCGTGACAACCTGATCCGAGTAAACAAAATGCAGGTTCCAGGACGGAGCAAAACCAAGGATAAGGTTGTGTATCCAGATGTTTCTGCAGTTATTCATGCCTATGAGTCTGCCCCTGACTCTGTGAGAGATGGTCTCGGGCTTCTCATACTCTTTTATTTTATCACCAAGTGATGCGATATAGTCCTTGAGCCTCTCTGCTTCCAGCTTGGCGCAGGCCTTGGCAAGAGTCCAGCCTCCGCCCATTATGGTTCCGCCACCGCGTATCACCACGTTTTCGCAGTTGTAACCTGAGGCGTGATCGAGCCTTCCGAGGTTTAAAAGACTTCTGTAGCACTCCCTTTCATATCCCTCAAACCTGCTGGGTATCATAGGCAGGTAATCGGAAGGATCATCGCTTCCCTGAAGAACAGCTCTTTTGTCAACGAAGAGTTCTGTTCCGGAGTGCATATCAAGTGCGCCTGTAAGGAAGGTACCCTCAGGAATATACACGTACGAGTTCTCATCGCAGTCATCCAGCGCCTTCTGAAGCGCCTTCGTGTTCATGGTCCTGCCGTCGCCAACTGCATTGTAGGGCGGGAAAGTCACGTCGATAGGGCGCTTTAAATGCATAGTCCTGACGGTGATGGTCCCAAGCTGTTTGGAATTGCCCCTCGGACAGTGCATCAAAACATCTACCTCATATTCTTTATCCGGCAAAAGACCTTTAAGCGTGAAGTGGGTTTTGCCGGTGCCTCCCGCAAATTTGCCGTCCACATGGATGCGGTAGGAACAGCGCATATCAGCGCCATCCGGAAGATCCCAGAATATTTCGGCCTCGCTTCCTGTTGCTCTGTAGTCTAACAAAAATTCATGCTTCAAAGTTTATGCTCCTTGTTTTTATGCCCTCGGCCAGGTCTATGAATCTTGCAAGGGCTGTATATACTTCGCCTCTGGAGATCCATTTGCCGGGTGCGGTATTGTTTCTTGTATCGATACCGAGTTCCTGAGCTTTCCTGACGCATTCATCGAGTGAGATATTTCTTTTGCCCGGATCGTTCTCTAAAAACCTTACGAGAAAACTGTCCAGTTCCTCGTAAGTAAGGGATTCATCGGGACGGAAAAAGAGCTTGTCCTCTTCACGGCGGATTGTAGCAGGATCAATAAGATTCTCATTGATGAGCGTCTCCACGTATCCGCTGTCCCATTCGTCAGGCCTGAGGTCTGAAAATCTTCCTGTGTAAGGCCGTGTGCCTGCTATGCGAAGAGCCTTGAACAGGACCATTAGAAGCTGAGCTCTCGGCATTGGAGAATCGGGGTGAAGATGCATCACACACGGGTCTAACAGGCAGTACCTGAAGGCTTTTTCAAGGCCCTTTTTGTCCTCGAAGCCTGCAATGTCCATGTAGGGCAGGTTGATTGCAAATATGTCGGGTTCCGGCTCCTGGGCAGGAATATCCTTTGTGTCGGAGTTTGGACTCCAGAAACTGCAGGTAAGTCCGTTGTCGCAGCGGCCGGGAAGAGTCTCTTTTCCCTTATCGGTGCTGCGGAGTGTGTTCATAAACATGTCGGAGATCATGACACTTCCGTATTCGTTGGTGTGTGTCACATCGCCCGGCATGAAGAAGTCTTTTGCTTTTTCGGAGAATTCCACCCATTTCTCAAATGTCTGTCCGTGCAGATCTATGAAGGGTACATCGAGCTCTTTTGCAACCGTTTCTGTAGCCCTTGCGTAATCTGAAAGGAGAGAGTAATGGGAGCCGAGTGAGAGAGTCTGTGCCTGTCCCGGGGAAAGGGATAATGGTATCCGGCTGATTGGAGAGCACAGGATAGCCTCAGCACCCATTACTTTGGTGAAACTTATGAAACTGCGAAGATTATCTGAGTAGCCGCCAAAGGCCGCGAGATTTCTGCGCTTCTGGTCATTGTGACCAAACTGCAGGATCAGGCAGTCTCCGGGCTTTATCATCTCTTTTATAATGTCGAAGTGGCCGTCGTCCCTGAAACAGTTTGTTGTAAGGCCTGAGTGGGACATATTGCAGACAGCTGCGCCCTGAATGTACCTTGGCAGTGTCTGAGCCCATCCTGAGAAGCTTCCGTAAGGATAATATGGAATCCCTGCGTTTTGATCCGTTACTGTGGAATCGCCTCCTACCCAGATCACAGGGACTTTTTCCGAGGTTACGGTCACTTCTGCTGTCAGGTTTTCGGAACCGATATTGCTGCCCGAATAGCTTATAAATATATCTTTATCTTCACATCTTACTGATGAAAGTGCAGGGATGAAGGGTGTTACGGCGGTATGATAGGTCTTTTCCCAAGTGTTGCCTGCGGGGATGGATATATCCCGGGCTATCATGGCCCTTCTTGAGGAAAAGAGCGTCAGGTTCTCTATATCGTTGTCCATGGCGGTAAGTCTTACAGTGACCCTGTAGGTGCCAAAGGCAGGAACCGATACCTTTATTATCTGCACCTGCCTGCCTTCGTCAGATACCTCTTCATAGAAGTGTCTGGTGTTCCAGCCTCCGCTCTTTAGGGCCTCTTCATGGGCAGTACCGGAGGTGGTGACAGCCATCTCCGGTGTAAAAAGGCCATAGCCTCTCTCCTTGGAGTAGAGGCTATCGGTATATGGATTGTGAAGTTTAAAGTGTGTTGAAAACATTACATTTCCCCAAATGAACATGTTTTAAAGTTTGTAAATTGCTGTGGCCAGAGGAGCAAGGTCTTTTACCTCAAAAGGCCCGTTGTCAGTGGATATGGATACTGACTGCGCCTCCTCCGAGTTGTTGATTACTATTAGGCTGTTGCTGCCGGCAAAGTAAGCACATTCCACCATCGGATTGTCAGAGATGTACTTCTGATCAGGGGAAAGGCCTGCGCCGTACAGCAGGATATTGAGAAGCAGTCTGTAGTTCTCGGGTGCGTTTTCAAAGGTTGAAAGATAGATGCCTTTGCCGCGACCGAAGCTGTTGACTGTCAGGAGCGGATAACCATCCTTGGATTTTACTACTTTGGCTGCTCCGTCGGTCAGATGGACTTTGCCCCTTAGCGGGATACTGCTTACAGCAGGAATCAGGCCGTCTGAGTTATCGTCAACAAAAGCCCATTTGCCCATGCAGGACTTGTAGTCACTGTCTCTGTTGACGCCGAGAACGCCTGACATCTTAAATCTGAAATCCTTCTCGCCGGTGGAAGAGGGCTCGTTGACGCCGATAAAGCATCCGCCTGCGCTTACCCACTCGGTGAGGACTTCTTCAACTACAGGATCGTTCCAGCTCTCTGCTCCGCACCAGGCGGTTCCTGCTGAGCCTGCGTTGATGATAACGTTTGTGTCACTGAGATCCATGTTCTTGAGATCGTCAAAATCAATGTATGTAACATCCACAGGCAGACCTGAGAGGGTCTCGTTGATGTGGATGAGGTCGTGCATATAGGTCTCGTGGAAGTGACCTGAAAGGGTCCAGCTCCTGAGCTTACCCCAGGAGTGGAGCACAGCAACCTTGATCGGGAGGACGTAAGGTTTGCCTTCTTCATGCAGTTCCTTTATTTGTCTGAACTCATCTGAGATGGTTGCGATATATTCAACAAAGTCAGGGAAATCCTGCACCAGATGCAGGTATCCGCCAAGACCTATCCTGTCGATTTTGGCTCTTAATAGGGCACGGCGTGCGCTTCTCCAGTAGAGAGCGGCGTCTTTTGCCGGATCTCCGCCCTTTGAGAAGGTGGGAAGTCCGCCGAGTCCCACAGGGAAAAGATACGGATGAAGTCTTATCTCATGAACGGGAACATCAACTCCTGCACAGAGCCTTACTTCATAGCCTGAGAAAATGCACTTGATCAAGCCGTCAAAGCCAAATTCCTTAAAGCGCTTTCCGTATGGTTCAACACCAACCCAGCTGTCATCGTAAAAGACATATGCCTTTTTGCCGAAGCTGTGAACGATGTCCACGAGCTCTTTTCCGAATGAAACAACGAACTGATTGACGAAGTTCATGTAGTCGCGTTGAGTCTTGACCGGCGGAAGATGTGTGGGATGGAAGAGCCCTGTGTTGATGAAATCTTCGGCAGTAAGCTTGTAGCCATAGCTCTCGGCGAAGTCATCCAGCATCTTGGGGCTGACGGTGAAGTCGTAAGAACCCCAGTCGGTAAAGAGATAGCGGTTTCTCACATCGCTTCCCCACATCCATACAAAGTTGTAGAACATGGAAGTAAAGCGCACCACGGTGGTGGCGGGATGTTCCTTGCACCATTTGGTGAGCCAGTCCTTGAGGTACTCTCTGGTCTGAGGGTATACAGGATCGATCTGCATGAGATGCTCCTTGTCCCAGCCGTTGGTGACGTGGTTGTACATTGAAATCTCTTCCCAGATCCTGTAAGCCAGAAAGCTCACGGTATATTTGTGCCAGGGGATAATGTTGTTGACTATGACGTTCTGGGCCTCTTTCTCGTAGGTCCAGAAATTTCTGTTGACTTCTCTGCCTGTGGTGCGGTCGTAGACCTGCCAGTACTTCATGGAATCAGCACTGTCATTGACTTTGAACTGCTGATCGAAGAAATCGTCCATCAGGTGGAAGGTGAGAAAAGACTCCTCTGCAACCTTGGGAGCTGTCATAAGGAAAGTCTGCTGAAGCTTGTCTTGATTGGCTCTGGCCCACTCGTTGTGGTCCCTGATTATGCAGATGGTGGAGTAGATCCCGTATCCTGAATTTGTTATTTCGTCTGAAAGGACAGTGCCGTCACTGTCTCTGATAACATCAGCGCCCCATTTTTGGGCAAGGTCAAGGGTGAGCTCTTCGTATCCCGCCTCCCCCGGCAGGGTAAAGCTCCCCGTTGTATGCTTTAAGATGTTCTCCATTTTTGTAACCCCCACAAAATTATAATGCGCCGTCGCTTCGGATCTTGTCGTAACTGAGAATTCCTGCAAAATATGCAAGGGCAAGACCCTGTCCCCAGCCCTGAATCCAGTCTCTTGAAATGTTCCTGTAGCCATCTCTGTCCTTCATGACAGCGGTGCCTCCGGAGACGTTGAGCACACGTCCATCGGGAGATACATTCTCCAGGATTCCCTTGGTTGACTTGTTGATATATTTGATGTGAAGAGGATTGCCTTTGTTTATCATGGCAGCGGCAATACCGCAGCTGGCTGATATTTCTTCATAGGACTCCTCGTCATCAAGTATTGTTCTGAAAAGACCGTCCTTGGTCTGAAGGAGCTTGATGCTTGCAAGCTGCTCATTGAGTGAACCTACGATGTCCAGGAACTTGGGATAGAGGTAGCACTCCGGAAGGATACGACCCACCTCTGACATTGTGTATGCTGCCCAGGCGTTGGCTCTTCCCCAGAAGAAGCCCGACATGTGGTCCTTCGTGATGTTGTTGTATCCATGGTAGAAAAGACCTGTCGCCGGATCCTGAAGATATTTGATGTGCCAGTAGTACTGGTTTAGAGCATCGTCAATTAGCTTTTCATCTTTTAAAAGAACTCCCGCCCTAAGCAGGAAAAACGCAGCCATAAAAAGTGTGTCAGCCCAGCACTGCTCAGGGAAATCGTTGTTCACCGAAACCGTGTGCTGAAGGACGTTGTCGCCAAAACGAAGCGCTTCATTCTCCAGATAGTCGATTTTGCGCTTGGCTATATCAAGGTATTTTTCATCGCTCGAGTACTCATAAAGTGACAAAAGAGCATGTCCCATGGCACAGGTATTTACTGTAAAAGAAGGAATGCCGAGCTCGTCGATATACTCATCGATCCTCTCCTTGAGAGCAAGGATGTACTCCTCTTTGCCTGTAGCCTTAAAAGCTTCGCATACACCGTAATACGCAACTCCGCCCGGCCAGTCCCAGGTCAGGTCCATTCGCATGGTGCGCTTTACTATAGCGTCAACTGCTGCTTCGATTTCTTTTTTGTCATATATAAGATTGCCCATACTATCGCCCCTTTATGGATATTTACAAAAAGTATATTTTCATATGGTCGAAAAATCTCTCCAGATACCAACAAAAACTTTGCAATTTCAACTATTTGAGGTTAGAATTTCTTTTAGGTGAAAAAGTCGCCGGTTTGAAATGTATATTTATTTAAATAATTAATTAAGGAAAAGACATGTCGAAACCAAAGAAAACCGTAATTGAGTACAGAAATTATGAGCTTCCCATCAATTTTCCCGTGCTGGTGCTGACGGGAGACAGATGGTACATATCGGATGTAAAGTCAGGCAAACTCCACTTTCACAACTGCCTTGAAATCGGCATATGCCACCAGGAAAGCGGCTTTATAGAGTTTGCTGACACTCCTGTCCCCTTTAAGGCCGGGGATGTCACTTTCATTTCCAGGAATGTGGCACACACGTCATACAGCACCAAAGGCCAGTCGAGCCTATGGTCCTACATCTTCCTTAATCCGGATGAGCTGTTTAAGGGAATCTTTGGGCCTGCATCGCCCTATGGAGAGATATATTATGATATGACGCAGAATCTCCAGATGATACTTCACGGGGATGAGCACAAGGAGATATACAGCCTTGTAACCCAGATCCTTGCTGAGCTTGTGAACAAAGAGATGAATTATCAGATGTCTGTTAAGGGACTGATGCTGGCTCTTTTTATGAAGCTTATGAGAGTGTATGCGGGGCAAAAGAAGGAGAACCTTGCTCAGAGAGTGGCGCATGACAACGATATCGCAATAATGCCTGCGCTGGAATATATAAGAGAAAACTACATGCAAAACTTTCCTATAGAAGACCTGGCAAACATGTGCCATCTCAGTCAGACTCACTTCAGAAGAGTGTTCCACGAGATCATGCAGACAAGCCCTTTGGACTATCTCAACACCACCAGGATCCTTCAGTCATGCATTCTTTTAAGAACTACAGAGGAGTCTATCCTTTCCATATCGGAGCAGGTGGGGTTCCGCTCTGTGTCCAGCTTTAACAGGCACTTCTCTGAGAAAATGGGTGCACAGCCGGGAGAGTGGAGACGGAAGATGGTCAAGATCGATAACGCCTCAATAATGAAGTATACAGGCTGGACTCAGGCTGAGAAGCTGACTGAGCCCAAGAAATAATATGCAGTTCTTATGAATATCGAATGCATAAAAAGAGCCGATGAGGCTCTTTTGTTTTGCGCATGACGGGAAATCGGTGTTTGTGCAAAATGCACAATTTAGAAAACGATTAAGTATAAATAATAAACATATCAACAATAAAACTCAAAAATAAATGGTTGATAATGCAAAGCTTTTTCGACTAAGTGATTAGATGGAGAGTCTAAATTACTTTAGTATTGACCGTAGAAAGGGGCGAGATATATATGGGAGCAAAAAGTAAAAGTAGGGGAGCAGTCGCTACAGGGTCAACCTGGAAGCATTCTCTGAAAAGAGACTGGCAGTTATATCTTCTTCTGCTTATTCCACTGATTTTAGTTGTAGTATTTAGCTTTGGCGCATATCCGGGCCTGCGAATGGCCTTCATGGATTACAAGCCGGCCAAAGGTTATGCGGGTTCCAAATGGGTAGGCTTTGATACCTTCAGAAAGGTATTCAGAGATGCAGACTTCTCAAGAGCCCTTAGAAATTCAATAGTATTTAACTTGCTTGATCTTTTCGTGGGATTCCCGATGCCGATCATCCTGGCGTTGATCCTCAACGAACTCAGGTACAAGAGATTCAAGAAGGTTTCACAGACAATCCTGTATCTTCCGCATTTCTTATCCTGGGCCATCATCGGAAGCGTGGCACTTACAATGTTCAAGCCTACAAGCGGTCTTGTAAACATAGCCATGATGAAGATGGGAATGATCAGTCAGGGAATACCGTTCCTCAATGAGAAATGGCACTGGGCAATAACCTATCTCCTCATCGGAGTGTGGCAGTCAATGGGATGGGGCACGATCCTGTACCTGGCAGCCATAACCGGTATCAGCGGAGAACAGTATGAAGCAGCCATGATCGACGGCGCAAACCGCTGGCAGAGAATGCTTCATATAACACTTCCGGGAATCAGGAGCACAATTGTAACGCTTCTTATCATGAACCTGGGACGTGTAATGGGAAGTAACCTCGAGAGGCTTACATCCCTCGGAAATACTCAGGTAAAAGAGTTCCAGTATCAGCTTGCTGTATACATCTTCAATAAAGGTATTGGAAATAACAAGTTCAGTATGGCTACTGCGGTAGGTCTTTTCCAATCGGTTATAGGTGTGGCACTGGTTCTTTTATCAGACAGAATAGCCAAGAAGCTTGGCGAAGACGGATTACTGTAGGAGGAACTTTAAAGTGGCAAAGACAAAAGAAATAAACAGAACCGAAGAGAGTTTCTCCGCAGGCGGAGCGCATGCAGTCAACAAATTCAGAATAAGCGATGCCATCATGATGCTGGTAATCATCCTGCTCTGTGCAACCTGTGTGCTTCCTTTCCTGCATGTGGCAGCCAAGTCGATCTCAGGCAACACAGCAGTAATGAGTCAGTCGGTGTACTTCCTGCCCAAGGACATCACCTTTGATGCTTTCAAGCAGGTGTTCGCGGATTCGTCCATGACTTACTCGATGATATTTTCAGTAATCGTAACACTTGTGTTTACACTTCTCGGAATGATCGTCTGCACCTGTGCAGCGTATCCGCTTTCGAAAAAGAGACTTAAAGGACGCGGAGTTCTGGCATTCATCCTGATGGTGCCAATGTACTTCTCGGCGGGAATCATTCCTCAGTACATTCTTTATTATCAGCTGGGAATTCTGGATACCGCATGGGTACTGATTCTTCCGCTTATCTATTCACCTTACAACATGCTGATCATGAAGAATTTTTTCCAGAGCACAATTCCTGACAGCTTGGAGGAATCAGCATTTCTGGACGGCGCAACCAACTTCCAGATTCTTTGGAAGATCGTGCTTCCGCTTTCAAAGCCAATCCTGGCTACACTGTCACTGTTCTATGCAGTTGGAAGATGGAATGCATACGCAGACAACATGTACTACACAAGATCTTCAGAGCTCAAGATGATCCAGTACAAATTGTATCAGCTTGTTGCATCTGCCACTGAAGCACAGAACGCATCACTGGCAGATACCGGCGGAATCACACAGGCTACACCCGAGGTTCTGCAGGCAGCATGTATCATGTTTGTTACGGTACCGATCATCATAATATATCCGTTCCTGCAGAAGTACTTCGTACAGGGAACTATGATTGGAGCGGTAAAGGGCTGAGAGGACTTGACGAGGTATTTTCGAGTCTAGTCCGAACGTGTTCCGGCGAGGCAGCTCTGCTGCCGAGAGCGGAACTACCTTGTGAATGTAATGTGCATTATTCAAAACACTTTTCAAATATTAAGGAGGATCACTATGAAGAAGAAAGTTTTAGCATCCATACTCGCAGCAAGTATGGTAATGGGGCTTGCAGCCTGCGGAAACAACGGACCTGTTCCTACAGCGTCTGATGATTCACAGCCTGCACAGACAGAAGCGCCGGCAGCTGATGCACCTGCAGCAGATACTGCAGAAGCACCTGCAGACGTGGTTCCCGGAGTTGACGGATTTGAGCCTTTTGCAGATCAGGTTACTCTGAGAGTTGCTGTTTACGACAGAGGAGATAACGGAAACGGATGCTCTGATGTTGAGAACAACTACTGGACAAACTGGGTTCAGGAGAACTTCGGCGACAAGTACAACATCAAGGTTGAATACGTTGGCATCACACGTTCAGACGTTATGACTGACTACGCTATGCTTGCATCAACCAACACACTTCCTACTCTTTGCATGGAGTACGACTATGACAAGCTTGCTACATGGGCATCAGACGGATATCTTCAGCCCATCGATCTTGAGCAGTTCAAGACCATTGCTCCCACATACTGGGCAAACATGGAAGAGAACGGCCTTACAGGCTACACACAGTTTGACGGCGAGGACTACATCGTTCTCGGCAAGAGACCTTACGGTAACACAAACTACACCTTCGTAACATGGTACCGCAAAGACTGGCTCAAGGAAGCCGGCTATGACGGATCATATCCCGCAACAAACACAGAGCTTCTTGAGGCTCTTGGCAAGATGGTAGAGAACGGACATCAGTATCCTATGAGTGGATCAAAGGTAGCAGGTGCCGGAGCTGACCAGAACTATTCATTCAGAGATTATCCTCAGGATGAGCTTACATGGGCAACAACAGGTGACTATCAGGTACCGGCTCTTTCAACAGAAGCTCAGAAGAGACTTCTTAAGTGGAACAACGAGCTCTACAACGACGGTTACCTCAACCCTGAGTATTACCTCAGAAGCACAGATGACGTAAATGCTGACTTCATCAACGGTAAGGCATTCCAGTGGTCAGGTTACGTTTCATCAACAATGGACGTTCTCAATTCCTTCTATGAGACAAATCCTGATGCAGAGCTTGGCGTAGTTGTTTGCGACAGCAAGTTCGTTCAGGATCCTACATGGGGATCAAGCAACGCATTCAGACCTAACAACATCTTCGGTGCAATGGTTGGTTTTGCTAACAACGCAACACCTGATGAGGTTAAGGCCGGTGAGATGTACCTTGAGTGGATGGCTCAGGATGAGAACCTCTTCACAATGACATGGGGTATCGAGGGTGTTAACTTCAACTATGACGAGAACGGAAATCCTGTAGCAGTAGGTGATCAGTCAGGTCTTCCTGAGCAGCAGGGTCACAACAACAACGTTGACTACTGGATGGTAGTTACAGCTTCCAAGTCCTTCGGCGACATCGAGTCAGACATCAAGGCTATAAATCCTCAGGGACTTCCTCAGGACTTCTACGAGGACATCCTTGCTAACTACAAGGGACAGCTTGCACTCTATGAGTCAGGCAGCGTTAACGTAGATTGCCTCTTTGGTGGCGCTCTTGAGTCAGTAACAGAGTATGGCACTTCCCTCAAGGAAGAGATCTACCCTGAGTACCGCGATCAGCTTGTAATGTGCAAGCCTGATGAGTTCGATGCTCTTTACGATGAGCTTTCACAGAAGTACCTCGATGCAGGTTACCAGGAGATCATCGACGAGAGACAGGAAATGTTCGAAGCAGGCGAGACAACCAAGCTTCAGTAATTCTACTTTAAATCTGTAATTGCATAACTCCTATCTACATAAAGAGCCTCCGCGGGACCCCGATTCCCGGAGGCTCCCTTTTTGTGACTAAATCAGTGAAAAAATCGCCCGGATAAGTGTAAAGGCAGATAGATCTGCCCTTTTCTGATATTATTTGAGTCACCGAGGACGTTTCAGATTGACTCATTGTTGGCCTGCGCCGGCGCTGGGAGTTATCTGTGGCAGAATGGCAGGTTATCGCGCCCGGGACATGAGAAAAGCAAGCATAAGGGTCTTATCCCGGCCGAGATCTGTGGCAAAATGGCAGGTTATCGCTCCCGGGACATGAAAAACAGTAAGCATCAAGAATCAAACAGAAACAGCGGTGGAAATTCATATGACGCATAACCTGAATTCTGTTACCATATATAAAAAAGATGAGAACTGATAGTGGAATAGCAAAGCAAGATGAAGGAAGGCATAATCCATGAAACTACGGGCATACGAAAAAGGCGATTCACCAATCATAGCAAAATGGCTTCGCACCGAGGAAGAGCTGTACAGATGGTCGGCTGACAGGTATGGATTCTTTCCGCTAAAACCTGACAGCGTAGATGAAAACTACGCTCCGGCACTCAAGACCGGAAGATTCTTTCCGCTGACGGCAATAGATGATTATAACAATGTCATAGGACACCTGATCATAAGGTATCCCAATGATAACGATGATTCTTCAGTCAGGTTCGGCTTCGTGATCGTGGACCCGGAGATTCGCGGAAAGGGTTACGGGCAGGAGCTGTTGAAGCTTGCAATAAATTATGTTAAAGAGAATTTGACCGCCACCAGGATTGACCTGGGCGTATTCGTCAATAACCCAAAAGCCAGGAAATGTTATGAAGCAGTAGGTTTTACCGAGTATGGTGCGCACGTCATAAACACGCCCTTCGGACCATGGGACTGTGTCGACATGGAGTTATTCCTGGCGTGATAATTAACAGGAGGCATAAAGATGGTCATTTGCAGTGCAAATGCTCCTTTTTCAACAAGATAATTCAGGAAAAAGGAGCGAATTAAAATGAAAAACAGAATAAAGAATTTAAAAGATTTTTACGTGCTTTGGAGTACACAGAGCCTGTCACAGCTTGGAAGTGCCATAACGCAGTTTGCGCTGACACTCTGGATTTATGAAAAGACAGGATCGGCGCTGAGCACGGCGACGCTGACAATCTGCACTTATGCGCCGTACGTTATAATGAGCATTTTTGCCGGCGCACTTTCAGATAAGTTTGATAAAAAGAAAACCATGCTTATCTGCGACCTTTTCGCGGCGCTTACAACGGTGGTTGTATTTGTGCTTTATAAGACGGACCTATTGTCCATGTGGCATCTGTATGCCATTAACATGGTGTCGGGACTTATGAATACCGTTCAGCAGCCGGCTTCCGAGGTAGCATACACGCTTATTGTGCCCAAAGACGATTATCAAAAGACAAGCGGGCTTCAGCAACTGAGCAGATCACTTGTATCAATCGGAAACCCGATCATTTCAGCGTCTCTTTATGCGCTGGCGGGGCTTGATGTTGTTATCGCTGTTGACCTTCTGACCTTTGCCGTTGCCTTCTTTTCACTGCTGCTTTTCGTGAGAATTCCCGAAATCAGCAGCAAGGCGAACACAGAAGGAAATGTTCTGACGCTTGCAAAAGAGGGACTTGTCTTTTTGAAAAAGACACCGATGATACTCCATGTGATATTGTTCATGTCGGGAGTTAACCTGATTGCATCTGCGTTTGACGCAGTGCTTCCGGCACTTGTAATTCCAAAAGCCGGAAACAGTGTCTTTGGAATAGTGACTGCATGTTCCGGCATAGCCATGGTTGTAGGCAGCTTTTTGCCGACTGTTCTTCCAAAGCCCAAGGACAGAGTAAGAGTGATATTCCTCACAATGCTCTTTTCCCTGGGAACGGAAAACTTCGTTCTGGCGTTTTCGGAAAACCCGGTGATATGGTGCATCGGACAGTTTGTGGGATGGTTTTTTGTCCCGCTCATGGCGGCCAATCAGAACGTCATCATGCGAAATACCATACCTGTTGGACTTCAGGGAAGGGTATATGCGTGCAGAAATACACTGCAGTTCTTCACGATTCCGATAGGTCTTTTCCTGGGAGGGCTCTTTGTTGACAAGGTCTGCGAACCGTTCATGGCTATAAGAGCCGGCAGCGCTTTCTGGACCACGTTGTTTGGTACTGGCAAAGGCTCGGGAGCTGCTCTTATGATGCTCATACTGGGCATAGCCGGTGTGGTAATGTGTCTGGTTTCCAGAGGGTTTATCAGGAAATATACCTATATTGAAGATTGAAATTGACAGACATTTAGGAGAAAACCCTGCATTTTTTCTGAAAAAATGGTATAATAAGAGATGGTTACGTTATTTATTTAACAATATTTTAAAGGAGGGTTTTTTCTTATGTCACGTTTTACACTGCCGAGAGACGTCTACCACGGAAAGGGCGCACTTGAGGCGCTTAAAACACTTGAGGGTAAAAGAGCTATCGTATGCGTTGGTGGAAGCTCAATGAAGAAAGGTGGATTCCTTCAGAAGGTAGAGGATTACCTTAAAGAAGCAGGTATGGAGGTTGAGCTGTTTGAGGGTATTGAGCCCGATCCTTCAGTTGAGACCGTTATGAAGGGTGCTGAGGCTATGCAGAAGTTCCAGCCTGACTGGATCGTAGCTATCGGTGGCGGATCACCTATCGATGCTGCCAAGGCTATGTGGATCAAGTACGAGTATCCTGAGACAACATTCGAAGATATGTGCAAGGTATTCGGACTTCCCAAGCTCCGTACAAAGGCTCATTTCTGTGCTATTCCTTCAACTTCGGGAACAGCTACAGAGGTTACAGCTTTCTCAATCATCACTGATTATGACAAGGGTATCAAGTACCCTATAGCTGATTTCGAGATCACACCTGATGTTGCTATCGTTGATCCCGAGCTCACACATACAATGCCTATCAAGCTCGTTGCTCACACAGGTATGGATGCTATCACACACGCTATCGAGGCTTATGTTTCAACAGCTAACTGCGACTACACAGATGCACTTGCAATCCATGCAATCGAGATGATCCAGGCTAACCTGGTTAAGTCATACAACGGTGATATGGATTCAAGAGATGCAATGCACAACGCACAGTGTCTTGCAGGAATGGCATTCTCAAATGCTCTTCTCGGAATCGTTCACTCAATGGCACACAAGACCGGTGCTGTATTTGCTGACAAGGGTGCACACATCATTCACGGCGCAGCCAATGCTATGTACCTTCCTAAGGTTATCGCATTCAACGCCAAGGACGAGACAGCCAAGAAGCGCTACGGCGTTATCGCTGATTACATGAATCTCGGCGGATCAAACGACGACGAGAAGGTTAAGCTTCTTATCGAGTATCTGCGCAAGATGAACGACGACCTCAACATTCCTCACTGCATCAAGAACTACGGTGCAGACGGACTTCCTGCAGAGCAGGGCTTTGTTGCTGAGGACGTATTCCTTGACAGACTCCATGACATCGCAGCAAATGCTATTCTTGATGCCTGCACAGGATCCAATCCTCGTCAGCCAAGCCAGGAAGAGATGGAGAAACTCCTTAAGTGCTGCTACTACGACACTGAAGTTGATTTCTGATAAAAAACAAAATGCTAAAAGCGCTCTGCATATGCAGGGCGCTTTTTTATGACCCCTAACCCCCGTCCCCAGGGCTCATTTCGGGTGGATCATGTTGCGATACTGGGTGGGTGTCATTCCCTTCTCTTTCTTGAAGAGCCTGGTAAAGTAAGTCATGTCGGTGATGCCGCAGACTGATGCAATGGTGTGGACGGGATAATCTGTGGTGTTGAGCATGAAGATTGCATGATCTATACGCTTTTTATTAACATAATTTGTAAAGGTGCTGCCTGTCTCCTTCTTGAAGAGGGATGACAGGTAGCTTTTATTAATGCCAAGTTCAAGAGCCGTACTCTGAAGTGTAAGATCAGGCTCTGACAGATACTGCGATATGTGGTTCATGACCTTTTGCATAACGGGAGAGAAGCCGGAGGTTGAATGCTGCTGAACCATCAGACAGTATTTCCTGAGTATCTCGCGGTGAACTTCCTTATCTTCGCCGGGAGCTGTCATGTTTTCGATACGGATTGCCATACGGCGGGACATCTCATCAAGATATACAGGGTGAACATTGCCTCTCTGGGCGGCTTTTCTGCAGAGCGTGTTAAAAACAAACAGGAAGTTTTTTCTGCTTCTGAGTGTGCTGGATGCTCTGTTGTCAAGACCACTGAAAGACTTATCGGTGCTGTAGTGCATGGCCTTGTCATAATCTCCTTTTGCGATGGCATCCATCATCTTTTCTTCCAGCACGTATCTGTGTTCCAATTGCTGGACCGTGCTCTCGTTGGAAGTGCTCTCTGCGCTGGAGAGATACTCAGTATTTTCTGAAGAGTCCTGCTTTAAGTATTCAATGCTGTAGTTGCTCGCTCCATATATCTTTTCCGCAACAGTCTCAATGAAATACTCCAGTGATGAAGTGTTATCCAGATAAGTGGTGGAGGAGTAGTACTGATTGATAAACTGTGTAAGTCCCTGTGGAATGCCATGCTTTTTGCATATATCCTGAGTCCTCTGTATACTCGGTATCTCAGTAAGATAAGGCCCGAGGATCATGGCAACAGGAAGCTCCTGTTCGGGAACAGGGATAAAGATATAGTGGCAGCTGTAAATGTCTTCGGCGAAGTATATGCTGTTGTTTTCGGCAAAAGACTCTGCGATGTCTTTTAAGGATACTGCTTCATTATCTCTTTTGCTCACAATGGTCTTTCTGAGCCCCATATCAATTTCATCCGAAAGGGGCTCGCTCAGATTGGCAATATGAGTAGGAATCCCCATTTTATCGAAAAAACTCTTGGTAAACTCCAAAAATGCGTTCTGCATATTCTCTCCTAATAAAACAATATTTGTAAAATATAGTACTAAATTTATTATTTCGAAAGAACTGTAAATATAATACTACAATTAACAAATATTGTCATTGTTACGCTCCGCCCTCATGAGTATTATGAGAATACAAAAAAGTGCTCTGAACTGCAGCAGAGCATGAAAATCGTTAAAGGATAACGCGGAGGAAAAATAATGGGAAACAGTAAATACGATGTCGGAAACGGAATACACAGAGTTCCGACATGGCGAATTGCAGGATATGCGCTTAACAACACAGCAACAAATCTTTATTTATTTCTGATGAACTTCATCGCCTACTACATCACCGGATGGGTTGGCCTGGGAGTTGTTCTGGCAGGAAGCTTCTCAATGATCATGAGAGTCTGGGACGGAGTAACAGATCCGTTCATCGGTTACATCGTAGACAAGACAGACGGCAAGCTCGGTAAGAATCGTCCGTTTATGATAGCAGGAAATCTTATCCTTGCACTGGCAAGCTTTTTGATGTTCTTTGTAACACCTTCTCTTCCTGAAGGCGCACCGAGGATATTCTTCTTTATCCTTATCAACGCCATCTACTACATTGGTTACACTTTCCAGTGTGTAGTTACAAAGTCAGCTCAGTCATGTGTTACAAACGATCCCAAGCAGAGACCTTTGTTCACAGTATTTGATGCAATCTACAATATGATCCTTTTCACAGGCGGACAGGTTTTCGTTTCATCATACCTTGCACCTAAGTACCACGGTCTTGGAAAAGACATTGCGATGTTCCATGAGTTCTGGGCAATCGTTGCACTTATCTCAGCAGTATTCACAGCTATCGCAGTAATCTCAATCTGGCCTAAGGACAGAACAGAATACTTCGGAACAGGTAAGGCACAGAAGATCACCTTCAAGGATTACTTCGAAGTTATCAAGAACAACAAGGCTATTCAGATGCTGGTTGTTTCAGCTTCAACAGATAAGCTCGGTACAGCAGCAAGAACATCTACAGTTACACTTATCATGTACGCTATCGTAGCAGGTAACTACGCTCTTTCAGGCGGCTTCCAGATCTATACAACCATCGGTAATGTCCTGTTCATCATCCTTGGTGTCGGCGTGATCGCAACCAAGTTCGGACAGAAAAAAGCAATGGTTATAAGCAGCTGGATAGCTCTTATCGGAAACGTACTGATGATGCTTCTTTGGGGCTTTGGAGATCCTACAACACTCAACCTTCCCGGCTATGAGGGATTCACAGGATTCAGCTTCTTTACAGTAGCTCTTTTCATCCTGACAGTTGTAGCAGGCGGATTCCAGCAGGTAAGTTCAAACATTGTTATCCCTATGACTGCTGACTGCGCAGATTATGAGACATACAGATCAGGCCGTTACGTTCCCGGACTTATGGGTACACTCTTTAGTTTTGTAGATAAGCTTGTTTCATCACTGGCACCTTTCGTAGCAAGCCTCTGTCTTGCAGCTATCGGATTTACAACAGTAATGCCTGACGTTGATACACCTTATACACCTCAGCTCAAGGTAGTGGGAATCTTCCTTATGTACGGACTTGTTTCAATAGGTCTTTTGGCAAACGTTATTGCTATGAAGTACTATCCGCTTACCGCTGAGAAGATGGAAGAAGTAAGAGAAAAGATTTCTGAGATCAAGAATCAGAACGCATAAAGAAAGGAACGACAAATGAGAGTAATGAGCACAGAAAAAGATAAAAGACTCTGGGTCAGACTCGGAGAGAAATACTTTGAGCTAAAAGAAAAACTTGATGAGCCTAAGACTGTAAACAGAAAGAAATATCTCTGGCTCTGCGCTCTTTCAATTGTCGGCGCAAACCAGTTTTACGCCGGGCACTTTGCGAAAGGCGTGTTTTATCTGATCCTGTCATGGACAGGAATCTCGGTTGCCATGGGACTTTTGGACTGGATGACAGCAGTGCCCAAAGAAGCTGATGAACACGGAAACATAGAGATCTGAGAGGAGGAAGAAAGATGTTATATCCGATAATTACAGGCTCAAGAATGGTCATGGACCTTTCGGGAGTATGGGATTTTGCGCTGGATAACGGAAAAGGCTTTGATGAGAAGTGGTATGAGAAGCCGCTGGAGAATTCGATAACCATGCCTGTTCCCGCTTCATACAATGATCTTAAAGAGGGCGCTTCTTTAAGAGATCACTACGGTTTCGTTTTTTATCAGAAGAAGATTTCTGTTCCGAAGGCAGTGCGAGAGGGACAGAGAGTAGTGCTAAGGTGTGATGCAGTGACGCATCACGCCATAGTGTATTTAAACGGAAAAGAGCTTGTAAGGCATGAAGGCGGTTTTCTCCCCTTTGAAGTTGAGATCGGGGATGAGCTTACAGACGGTGAAAATCTCCTGACCATAGCTGTATCAAATATCATAGATTACACAACCCTTCCCGTGGGCGGAGATGCCCCTATGATGGGCGGACCAATGGCTTCGCTCGCAGGCACAGAGAAAAAGAAGACCAACAATCCAAACTTTGATTTCTTCAACTACTGTGGAATCACAAGACCCGTGCGCATCTACACTACTCCAATGAACTACATTAAGGACATATCTCTTTTGCCAAAGATAGAGGGCGAAAACGCAGAGCTGTCCTACAGCGTGGAAACGGTCGGAGAAGATGAGAAATGCCTTGTTGAGATCTATGATGAAGCAGGCGCAAAGGTCGGAGAGTGCAATGGTGCAACAGGAAAGATTGAGGTTAAGAACGTACACCTCTGGCAGCCTCTTAATGCATATCTCTACAACATAAAGATCACTTTCGGAGAGGATGTTTACGTGCTTCCTTACGGCTTCAGAACCGTTGAGGTAAAGGGCAAGCAGTTCCTCATTAACGGAAAGCCTTTCTATTTCAAGGGCTACGGCAAGCACGAGGATACCTTCCCCAACGGACGCGGAATCAACATTCCGATGTACATCAAGGATGTCACCCTTATGAAGTGGCAGGGAGCAAACAGCTTCAGATGCAGCCATTATCCCTACAGCGAAGAGATGATGCGCATCGCGGACAGAGAAGGTTTTGTTGTGATAGATGAGACCACTGCCGTTGGTATCAATTTTGATTTCGGCGGCGGCGCGAATTTCGGCGGACAAAAGGTTGGAACCTATGACAAGGAACATGGGGTAAAGACTTTTGAGCATCACAAGGATGTTATCCGCGACCTGATAAACAGAGATAAGAACTACGCATGCGTAGTCATGTGGAATATAGCAAACGAGCCGGATTCCTACTCAGAGGGGGCTTACGAATATTTCGAGCCTCTCTATAAGCTGGCAAAAGAGCTTGATCCGGAGAAAAGACCTTGTACCCTCACCAGCGTGCAGATGGCAGGCGGAACTGACAGAGACATTTCTGCAAAGCTTTCCGATGTTATCTGCCTGAACAGATACTATGGCTGGTACTATGCAGGGCCTGATCTGGAGGCGGCTGAGACAGCTCTCAGAAAAGAGCTTGAGCAGTGGAAAGAGCTTGGCAAGCCGCTTATGTTTACCGAGTACGGAGCTGATACGGTCATGGGGCTTCACGATACAACACCTGTGATGTTTACCGAGGAATATCAGGTCGAGTACTACAAAATGAACAACGCAGTCTTTGACGAGAATGATTTCGTTGTGGGTGAGCATGTCTGGAACTTTGCAGACTTTGCCACAAGTCAGAGCATCGTAAGAGTTCAGGGCAATAAGAAAGGTCTTTTCACAAGAGACCGCAAGCCCAAGCTGGCTGCGCATTACTTTAAAGACAGATGGACAAAGATTCCGGATTTCGGATACAAGAATTAAGAAAGAACGGTGGAATAATGGTAGATCTTAAGGCAAAGCCTTTTAATCTTGATGATAAGAAAATTAAATGGGTCGAGGATACGATTAAGGACATGACCATGGATGAAAAGATCGGTCAGCTCTTTATCAACCTCACTCTCAGAAGGAATGAGAAGACCCTGGATGAGCTTGTGAACAAGTATCATATCGGTGGCGTTCGCTGGCAGGGAGGAACTCTTGAGGAAGTCTATGAACAGAACAGATTTTTCCAGGAAAAGAGTAAGGTTCCTGTGCTGATTGCAGCAAACTGCGAGGCCGGTGGAAACGGAGCCGTAGGTGAGGGAACATTTGTGGCAACAGGTGCTGCCTGCGGAGCGAGTAAAACCCTTGATACAGTAAGAGATATGGCCAAGGTCGGCGCAGCAGAAGCCAAGGCTGTCGGCTGCAACTGGAGCTTTGCGCCGGTGTGCGATGTGGTATCCAACTGGAGAAATACGATTGTTAATACCAGAGGCTTTGGCAATGATCCGGAGGCTGTGGCAGAGAGATCCCTTGCCTACATGGAGGAGATGACAAAGGCAGGAATTGCCTGTGCTGCCAAGCACTTCCCCGGAGACGGAAGCGAGGAGAGAGATCAGCACCTTGTGATGGGCTGCAACGATCTGTCTGTTGATGAGTGGGATGCGTCCTTCGGAATGGTTTACAAGAAGCTTATAGATGCAGGACTTCCAAGCATCATGGTTGGTCACATTGCTCAGAGAGCTTATACAAAGAAGTTTAATCCTGATATTAAGGATGAGGACATTATGCCTGCTACTCTTTCACCTGAACTGCTTCAGGGACTCCTCAGAGGACAGCTTGGATTTAACGGACTTATCGTTACCGATGCTACTCATATGGCAGGACTTACGGCAGCAGCTGACAGAAAGAATGCAATGCAGAAGGTGATTGCGGCAGGCTGTGACATGATCCTGTTCTTTAATGATCCTGCAGAGGATATCGAGTATGTAAGAGAAGGAATTGAGGATGGCACGATCAGTGCAGAGAGACTTGATGATGCTCTTCACAGAATCCTTGGACTCAAGGCTCACCTTGACCTTGACGAGATGTCTTTTCCTAATAAAGACATGCTCTCGGTGGTGGGCTGTGATGAACACCACGCACTAGCAAGAAAGGCTGCGGATGAGAGTATCACTCTGGTAAAAGACACTCAGCATATTTTGCCGGTTACTCCTGCGGATAAAAAGAGAGTTGTGCTGTACTTTGTGGAGAGCGCACCTGTATCGCTGGCCGATGGTCCTGACCCTGCTAAGGCTCTTTTGGTAAAAGAGCTTGAGAAGGCGGGATTTGAAGTGAAGGCGTCGAAGGACTACTACGAATACGAGATGGAAGGCCCGTCGAAGTTTAACAGATTCAAGATGATGGAGCACGAAAACAGGGAAGAGTTCAAGAAAAACACAGATCTCGTGTTGTTTGTCATCAGCATGAAGGGCTATGCCAAGGAGAACAACACAAGGCTTACCTACTCGGTTTCACACTCCTGCGAGATTCCGTGGTTTGTACATGAGGTGCCCACGGTTGCAGTGTCGCTCAATTACACCAATCATCTCTTTGATGTGCCTATGATGAAGACTTTTATAAATGCTTACAGCGGAAGCGCTGAGTACATTGAGGCGCTGGTGGAGAAGCTCACCGGACAATCTGAGTTTAAGGGTGAGGCGAACGACCTTGTCTGGTGTGACAGATGGGATACAAGGCTTTGATGAAGGAAGGATATGTTATGTCCGGTTTGGATTTTGAAAAGAAACATGATCATATAGTCTGCATCGATTCGGACGGATGCGCCATGGATACCATGAACATCAAGCACTTCAGGTGCTTCGGTCCCTGCATGATCAGGGAGTGGGGGCTTGAGAAATGGGAAAAAGAGATCCTTGATAAGTGGAATGAGATCAATCTCTTTTCCATGACAAGAGGTATCAACAGGTTTAAGGGACTGGCGCTTTGCCTTTTGTATGTTGATGAGAATTTTACTGAGATTGAGGGAGTCAAGGCACTTAAGACCTGGAGCGATGATGCGCCGGAACTCAGTAACAATGCGGTTGCCAGGATGACTGAGGTTTCGCCTGTGTTTGGAAAAGCACTAAGCTGGAGTAAGAGCGTCAATGAATCGATTGAGCAGCTTCCCGAGGAAGAGATAAAGCCCTTTGACGGAGTGAAAGAGGCTTTTGATGCAATTTACGGAAAGTGCGACATCGCAGTTGTTTCCAGTGCTAACCCCGAGGCTGTAAGAGCTGAATGGGGGAGGTTCGGGCTTCTTGATATGGTTGATATCGTCTGCACCCAGGAGATGGGCTCAAAGAGCGCATGTCTTGGAATGATCAGAGACAAAGGGTATGAAGCCAATCATATTCTGATGATCGGAGATGCCCCCGGAGATCTTCAGGCTGCTTTGGAGAACGGAGTGTTCTTTTATCCGATCCTTGTAAGGCACGAAGCAGAGAGTTGGAGCAGGTTTAAGGATGAGGCGCTGAAGAAATTTGCATCAGATAACTACGCAGAATACGGCGCTCAAGTGATCGAAGAATTTAAACAGAACCTTGCCTGAATGGCCCCTGGGGTCAGGGTTGCGGTTCAGTTTTGGTCCCTGGGGACGGGGGTTAGGGGTCATTTTCATACAATTAGCTTGAAATGGCATGATTTTTCTGAAAATGACCCCTAACCCCCGTCCCCAGGGACCATTATGTCAGGGTTTTGAACTTCCATTTCCCTGAGTAGTATCTGACAACAGGAATAACACATCCGCAGGCCCAGGAAAATGGCGTTGAGATCCATATTCCGAGAGGCCCAAGGAAAGGCGCAGCCGCGTAGGCGAATATTATCTTGCCTGCAAGCTCGGTCATTCCGGCGACCATACAGGTGTTGACATCACCCGCGCCTTTTATTACGTTCTGATAACTCTGCATGATGGCGCAGATAAGATAGGCAACGCCTACGATTGAGAGGTACTGGGCACCTGTATTTAGAGCAATCGGATTGGCATCGGCATCCAGGAATATCCCAACGATGTAGTATCTGAATGTATAAGCACATATAGCAATTACAATGGCACTGAAGAACATGATTATTCGTGACTTCTTCAGTGCCTTTTCTATTCTGTCAAGATTGCCGATCCCGATGTTCTGGCCCGTGAAGACGCACAGTGCATTGCCGACGGAGAGGATCACCTGAATTGCCAGTGAATCAACCTTGTTCGCTGCAACATATCCCGCCATTACATCGCTGCCGAAAGAGTTGATAAGTCTCTGAACAGAGATTCCGCCAAGAGTGATGAGGGATGACTGAAAAGTCGAAGGCAGGGACGTTCTGATGATCAGAAGTGCGGTGTGCGCATCAGGCAGCAGGCTTCCGGTACCGTTAAAACCGAGGTCAGCTCTTTTCCTGATTATGATCACAAGGCAGATAAGGCCGGATACAAACTGGGAAATCACTGTTGCGTAGGCTGCACCGGCAACGCCCATACCGAGCTTCAGGATAAAGAAAAGGTCCAGTCCGATGTTGATAAAGGACGCGGCGATGAGGGCGTAGAGCGGAGTTTTGGAATCGCCAACGCTTCTGAGGATCGATGATGTGAGGTTGTAAAGGACAGTGCCGATAGAGAATACGAAGATGATCCTGATGTAAGTGACGGAGTACTCCAGCACGTTCTCCGGCACCTTCAGGAACACCAGGAATTTTCTTGAGAAGATGAACCCGGCAAAAGACATAACGGCTGCCAGAAGCAGCATGATATAACTCATGGAAATGATGGTGCTGCGCAGCTTTTCATAGTTTTTGCTGCCATAACACTGCGCGATGATAAGACCTCCGCCGGCGCCCATTCCAAGCGCTATGCAGAGCATCAGAAATGTCAAAAGGCCTGTTGCACCAACTCCTGCCAGGGCATCAGGTCCAAGGTATCTGGACACAATATAAGTATCCACCAGTGAGTACAACTGCTGGAAGATGCTTGAAATCAGCATTGGTACAGAAAAAGAAATGATGGCACCTATAATGCTGCCCTTTGTCATGTCTTTCATGAGGTTTCCTCTTTTGTTGGTGACTCTTATTTGGCGTAGACTACTGTCCCGCGATAAATTTGTTCTGGAGACAGTAGTGAATTACACTTTATCTGGTACAGGGCTACTGTCTCATGAGAATTTTAATTCGCAGACAGTAGTGTTTACTCAAACATAATGATCATAGCTACTGTCCCTGAACAAATCTCAATACCAGACAGTAGTATCCGATGAAAAAACAAAATAAGAATAAATAGCAAGACATATTCCAATTGGCATATTCTACTATTAAATAGTCTAAATCATTAACAGGTATCTTTTAGTTCATTCAGAATTGAAATCTTATAAAAAACGACCAAGTTAGCGTTAAACAATTATGTAAATTGGGGGCATCTGTTATCCTTGAATATATAAGAAATTCTATAAAGTTATTTGTTTAATTTACCGCGCCGGCAGGAGGCAAAAGAGCTATGATCATCAATTCAGATTTAACAATAATAACAGGCAAGGCAAGCGAGCAGGTTTTACATGCATTAGGACACTTAAAGAGAGATTTTGGTGAGTCATTGGGGACGTTACAGATTGACTCATTGCGTGCAATGAGTCAATCTGTAACGTCCCCGGTGACTCATCCGTTGACTCCAAAGCTTGTCCTGGAGAAAGACAATTCCCACGAAGCTGAAACCTACACACTCTCATGCGCAAATAATACCCTGACTATAACAGCCTCCGACGATCTTGGCTTCATCTACGGAATCTATGAGATAAGCAGACGCTTTCTAGGTATACAGCCGCTGTGGCTCTGGAATGACCAAAAGATCGAGAAGCGTAAGAGCGTTGAAATACCGGAAGGCTTCATCTACAGGGCACCAAGGCCAAGAGTCCGCTACCGTGGATGGTTCATCAACGACGAAGTTCTGTTGGCAAAATGGAGCATTGACGGAGATCCGGAAAAACCCTGGGAAATGGCCTTTGAGGCACTTCTGCGCCTGGGCGGAAATATGACCATTCCGGGAACGGACAAGAATTCAAGAAAGTACCGCAACCTCGCAACCAGGATGGGCCTGTATATAACGCACCATCACGCAGAGCCTCTTGGTGCAGAGATGTTTATCAGAGCCTATCCGGATCTAGAGCCCTCTTTTGCAAAGCACAGCGATCTCTTCATCGGACTTTGGAAGGACGCGATCAAGGAGCAGTCAGATAGCAACGTGATCTGGAACATTGGATTTAGAGGACAGGGAGATAAGCCCTTCTGGGCAGACGATCCAAGATATGACACGCCTGAGGCCAGAGGGGAACTCATGAGCCGCATTATCCGTATGCAGTACGACTTGGTCAAAGAAAACGACAAAGCCGCCGTCTGCTGCACAAACCTCTACGGAGAGATTATGGCGCTTTACCGAGACGGCTATCTTGAAATCCCTGAAGACGTCATAAGAATCTGGGCTGACAACGGCTATGGCAAGATGGTGTCACGAAGGCAAAACGACGATGACCCCAGGGTCTATGCACTTCCTACAGAAAGCGATAACGGAAGACACGGAATATACTACCACGTATCCTTCTACGATCTTCAGGCCGCAAACCACATGACCATGATGCCGAACTCTCCCTCTTTTATAAGAAAAGAGCTTACAGATTGCCTTTCCCACGGCGCAGAGGACTTTTGGGTCATTAATTGCTCGAACATCAAACCACACGTGTATTACCTTGATTTTGTGGCAAAACTCTGGCAGCAGGGTGACGCCAATGAAGCGCACTTTGCGCCGGATTACGCGAAGACGTACTACGGTCCTAATAATGCAGAGGCTGTTTCAAAGCTCTTTTCCCTGTGGCCCGAGTATTCGGTGAAATTCGGCCCTCACGAGGATAACAGAGCCGGTGAACAGTTCGCAAACCACATCACCAGGATGCTTGCAACGAACTTTGTTGTAGACAGAAATAGGCCTGCGCCACATCTTAATTGGGCCACAAGCGCTACCACCTTCCGCGATCAGATCATTTGGTATAAAGAGCTTGTGGAAGCGGCAGCTAACAACTATGAACAATATTTAAAACAATGTGAGACTACAGAAAAAGCTCTCTCCGATACAGGAAAAGAGCTTTTCAAAGATTCTCTGCTGATGCAGGTAAAATATCTGTACTATGGCTACCTCGGAGCAACCCTTGCCTGTGGGAGCATGCTCCTTGGACTTTCCGGAGAATACAAAAAAGCCTTCTATCAAGCCGGCCTCGCCCGTGAAGCCTTCCTCGCAGGAGACAAAGTTCAGCGGGAAAGAGAGCACGACAAGTGGCGGGGATTTTATGAGAATGATTGCGAAGCTGATATCAAACAGTCCGCATATGTTATGGAATACCTCATGTCTACCTTAAGGGCAATCGGTGACGGCCCTCATTACTGGGCCTGGCAGCGCGATGTGCAGGACAGCACAGAAGACAGGAAGGTGACGCTTCTTCTTAGCACCACCAATCACCTGAAAGATTCTGAATTGTTTGAGCTCATGAAACTGAGGAAGCTTTGATACTTAAGCTATAAGCTCCATGAAATTGACTCTGAACAAAAATTTCCTGATGATATCCTCGTAACGATCTGCGTCAGTAAGAATGTTACGGGTATGATCGGCGCCTTTAAATATGTGTGTTTCAGTGTAGCCTGTAGTTGCGCTTTCAAGTTCCATAGTATCTGATACAGGTACAACGCAGTCGCTGTCGCCTTGAATGAAGCATATCGGAACTGTATTACCGCCAAGGCTGTCTTTTGTAAAGATCTTTTTATAGGAGAATCCGAACATCAGCTTGAAAAAGATCACAGCCGGATCAAAAAGTACCGGTGATACATGTGCTATCTGCTGAGCAAGCTTGCAAAGAAGTGAATAAAGTGAGTTGTAGCAGCTGTCAGCGATTACAAAAGAGATATTGGGATGATACTTAAGAGCGGTAAGAGCAGTTACGCCTCCGAGGCATTCGCCGTGTACGCCGATCTTGATATCATCGCCGAAACGGTTAACAGTATCGTTTATTACACAGAGAAGATCCTTGCTTTCCTTGATACCCCATGTTGACGGAGACTTTTTGTTATCACCGTGACCGCGAAGATCAAAGAGAATACCGTTATAACCCATTTTCCTGAATATGTTAAAGTATTTGATTCCTCCGATCCTGCAGTAGGTTGATGAGTGAACCAGGATGACAAATCTTTTGGAGGGAACGGCTGAAGGAATATAAGTCGTATGAAGTTCATAACCGTCAAAAGATTTTATTATGTATTCTTCACTTTTCCAGTTCTTATAGCCATCAAGAAAATGTCTTTTGTTTTCTTTCTGATATGCCTTGATTGGATCGATGCACTTAACTATTCCCATTGATCTTGCGAATATTGCACAGACTAAAAGATATAAAACCACTAGTATTACTATGTTTGTTATTGCGATTACCATATAACGTTACTTCCTTCTAAAAAATCAAAATGTTTCTTTGCCGACAAAGTATAATATCACGAAATTTAAAAAATGCAAGTCCCGATTGTTGTCAATTTATCATTTAAAACTTGCCATATACAGACGAATTGAGGATAATAGCATCTATAGAATAATAGGACTAAAGGTAATTAAATGAAGAAGCATATTATTTGCGCTGTCTTGCTGGCATCACTCATGCTGTGCAGTTGTGGCAACGGTGATCAGCAGGGAAAAGATATTTCTGAAGAAGATAAGATTGCAGAACAGGCAGCCGATGAAGCTGCGGCCAAAGAGTCTTTTTCCTCAAATGACAATCTTGAATTCCTGCCGGAGAACCTGGCAGCGCTATATGAAAACAGAAAAGCGGTAACAACTCCGTCAGATTTTTTGGGAACATGGAACAGGACAGCGGTACACTCTTCATGTGAAGCAAGCATTGAGATTTCTGCCCCGGACGAAGATGGGTTTGAGTTCTCGGGAGAGTTTTATTATTATTCTCATTCAGGAGAAGTATCCGGAAAAGCCTATTTTGTTTCTGATGATGAAGCTGTTTTTAAGCAGTTTGATGAAGGCGACATCGATGGTGAACCGGCCTATATCGGATTCAAGCTCAATGAAGCTGCATTGTATGTGATCACTGATGGCTTTGTCGAAGGGCTGGGCATGAATGTCTCAGTGGATGGCGACTATATAGATGATGAGCCGTTTTACACTAATGCCAACATCATAGATGAGACATTTACGCAGGATGACCTCGATACCATGAAGGAGCTTCTGGGAGAAGATTCCTATCGTGACCTGTTCATAGCTGATACTGAAACAGGCGGTGTGACTACATCTCTTGTTAAGCTGACAGATGATTCCATCGCAAGGTATATAAGCTGCGTGGTTCCGACCATGGGCGGTTCTATGGGCTATGAAATGCTCATATCCGAAGACGGACACTATTACTTCCTTCATGAGACAGATATCTTCGTTACCAATGATACCGATTATGAAGACTGGAAACTTCCCGACTATACTGCGCTGGAAGATGAGGAAGCCGATGCGGATATGTCTCCGTTTATCCTGTGGGAATATGTAGGATATCTTGATGAATGTGAGGGATATATCTGGCGGGAAGAATTCATGGACTGCGATTATGATGGTGACAGTCTGTATGACAGGGTAAACAGAAGCTGGAATGAGCAGGAGGAGACTGCAGTTTATACGATAGAATTTGGAAATGGCGACAAACTGGTCACTCCAATAGGATGGGAGACGGGTTTCCCGCATGTACAGAGCGGTGACCTTGACGGAGATGGGGTAAAAGAGATCCTTGTAACCCTTACATATGACACCAGCACAGACCCCTTATCCTTTGGCGATATGTGGCTGTTTGATAAAGATTCTTCCGGAAAATACAACGAGGCAGAGCTGCCTCTTGCAAAGGGAGAAAACGGTGCAAAGTGTCTTACGATAAACTACGAAGAGCCGGATGGATGTGTCATCAGATACTCAATCCGGGAAGCCGGTCTTACAAGAAGCGAGGATGTGGGAGATGACTATGTAAACTACTGGTGGACAGAGGATGCAACAACCATGTTGAGAAGTGTTTACTGGGCGGAGATCATAGAAGGAACCAATCCGGCGATAAGATGCTATGTAGAGCCTCTTCCAAGAGGCGGTGCAAGCATGGGCTTTAATCTTTCATACAGAAACGGGAAATATGAAATAGGATATATGGAACTTGATTCTCCGGATGATTTTGGATAAGCCGGTTAACTTTCTATCCCAGCACACTGACCTTCTTACGGTAATCCCTGGGTGAGCAACCGTACTTCTCTGAGAACTTCCTGTAGAAGTAAGCGCTGTTCTCGTAGCCGATCTTCTCGATGATCTTCTCGGTGGTAAGTGTGGTGTTCTCCAGATAATATGCGGCTTGCTGGAGTTTACGTGTCTGCAGGAGCTGCTTGAAATTGCTCCCGGTGTGGCTCTTTAACAGGCGACTTAAATAAGCTGTTGAGTAGCCGGTGACAGATGCCAGCTCCTCAAGAGTTCCGTTCTTATAGTTGTGATCGATGTATTCAAGAGCGCTGATGGTGGTCTGCTGGCCCTTGGAGCCCATGTCTTTTAACGTATCCGAAGACAGCGCGGAGAGATTCATCAGTAAAAGATTCATCGTAGTATTTACAATCTGGTTCATGCCCTTGTGGCCTGAAGTGAGTGTCCAGATAAGATTTTCAACAAGATTATCCACAGCGATCATATCTTTTGTGTGATACAGAAGATAGTCGCTGTGATTTTTTTTCTCCGACAGCGAAGTGATGATGAAGTCGCGAAGCACGTTTTCGCGGTCGTAGGAGACATCGCTCCTGGAAAAGAACTCCGGGAGGATAATAATGTTTACCGCTATATCATCGCTGCTGCAGGGCATGATCTCGTGTCTGGTGTGGCGGTTCATCAGCAGGATATCGCCTTCTGATAAAAAGAGTGTATCGCCGTCCACAATCTTCGTGGTAAGATTCCCCTTTATCATAACCAGCATTTCTATATAGTTGTGCCTGTGCACAGGAAAGTATGCAAACCTCGTGTGTGGGCGGATCGCAATAAGCTTACCCTTCTCAAGGAGCTTGGCGGCATCGATGACAAACTCATCCTCAGAGGTGTAAAGCTCTTTTGAAATAGCGCCGTTTTCTTTGAGGATACGCTCCTCTTCCTCAGTCATTTTGCTCAGGGTTTCAACAAGTTCTTTTCTCATAAAATCACCAATAAAAATTATGTCAAATAAGGTCCTGTTTTGGGAGAGATTTGGTCCTAGAAAGTCCCTCACATATCCCATATTATAGCATTGTTGACACTAAATGTATTGGAGTTTCGATATGAATAAATATTTTCTTGCAATTGACATAGGCGCATCCAGCGGACGCCACATAATCGGGTGGCTGGAAAACGGGCAGATGAAGCTTAAGGAAATGCACAGATTTGAGAACAGGCAGCTTCAGAGAAACGGGCATCTTGTGTGGGATACAGATAATCTTTGGAGCGGGATCATAGACGGACTTAAGGCCTGCAAGGCTCAGGGCATGATTCCTGAAGCCATCGGAATCGACACCTGGGGCGTTGACTACGTGCTCCTTGATGAAGACGGGGAGATGCTTGGTGATGCGGTTGCTTACAGGGACCTTCGAACAGAGGGCATTGAGGAAGAGGTTTTTTCCCTGATCGGTGAAAAAGAGCTTTATGAGAGGACAGGAATTCAGAAGCAGCCCTTCAACACGATATATCAGCTGATGGCTCTTAAGAAAGAGAGCCCGGAGCTTTTAGAGAAGGCTAAGGCTCTTTTGATGATGCCTGATTACCTGGGCTACAGGCTGACAGGCGTGCGCAGGCAGGAATACACCAACGCCACGACATCAAACCTTGTAAATGCAGCAGGCAAGACCTGGGATATGGAAGTTATCAAGAGGCTGGGACTTCCCGAGAGACTCTTTGGGGAGCTTTCGATGCCCGGCACAACAGTCGGTAATCTGGCAAAAGACATACAGGAAGAAGTCGGATTTGATGCAAAGGTGATCCTTCCCGCAACCCACGATACTGGCTCAGCATTCCTCGCAGTTCCTGCAAGGGATGACTCATCGGTGTTCTTATCAAGCGGAACCTGGAGCCTTTTGGGACTTGAGAACAAAGAGCCTATAACAAGCGAAAGCGCAAGGCAGTCAAACCTCACCAACGAGGGCGGAGCCTGGTACAGATACAGATTCCTTAAAAACATCATGGGACTGTGGATCATTCAGTCCATCAGGCGTGAGCTTAACGGCACTGAGTACGTGGAAGGCAGAAAGAGCAAGTACGCAGACGGCAGGAATTACAGCTTCCCGGACCTCATCGAAGAGGCAAGGAAATGTGCGGACTTCGGGGCAGAGATAAATGTAAATGATGATGCATTTCTTTCGCCCGAGAGCATGATCGATGCCATCAAAGAACACTGCAGAGAGCATGGACAGCCGGTTCCGGAGAAAGTGGGAGAAATCATGCAATGTGTCTATCGCGGACTTGCAAAATGCTACGCGGACACCATACAGGAAATTTCCGCCATCACAGGAAAAGAGATAACTTCAGTGAATATAATCGGCGGAGGATGCCAGGATGCCTACCTTAACGAGATGACGGCAAAGGCGACAGGTCTTAAAGTCTATGCCGGACCCATCGAAGGAACGGCCATCGGAAATATTGCCATTTTGATGATCGCATCAGGAGAGCTTCCTGATCTTAAGGCAGCCAGAGATGTGATCTATGACAGTTTTGAGATTAAGGAATTCAGAGCATAAAACTATTTAAACGGAGGAAACACGAAATGAGTTACGAACAGGCAAAAGAGAGATACGCTGCAATAGGCGTTGATACAGAAAAAGCGATCGAGAAGCTTAAAGAGGCTGAGATCGCGCTTCACTGCTGGCAGGGAGACGACGTAAGAGGTTTTGACACAGACCCGAGCAAGCCCCTTACCGGAGGAATCCAGACAACAGGTAATTATCCCGGAAGAGCAAGAACTCCCGAGGAGCTCATGGCTGATATCGACGAGGTTTTAAAGCTGATTCCCGGACGCGCCAAGATGAATCTTCACGCAAGCTATGCAATCTTTGACGATGAGAACGGCGGATGGGTAGACAGAGACAAGCTTGAGCCCAAGCACTTCAAGAAGTGGGTAGATTTCTGCAAGGAGAGAAAGCTCGGATGTGACTTCAACCCTACATTCTTCTCACACCCTAAATGCGATCCGCTCACTCTTTCTTCTCCCGATGAGGAGACCAGAAAGTTCTGGATCGAGCACGGCAAGGCATGCATCAGGATTTCCAATTACCTCGCTGAGGAGCTTGGCGAGACCTGCGTTATGAACATCTGGACAGGCGACGGCTTCAAGGATATCCCTGCAGACCGCAAGGGACCGAGAGACCGCTACAAGGATTCCATCGAGCAGATCCTCTCAGAGCCCTTTGATTTTAACAAGGTTAAGCCCTGCGTTGAATCCAAGGTTTTCGGAATCGGCGTAGAGTCATATACAGTAGGCAGCGCGGAGTTCACATTGTCTTTTGCCGCAACACATTCTGACAAGTGCATTCCGCTTATGGACAACGGTCACTACCACCCGACAGAGGTTGTAAGCGACAAGATCCCTGCACTTCTGTCTTTCTATCCCAACATCGCACTTCACATCACAAGACCTGTGCGCTGGGATTCAGACCACGTTGTACTCTTTGATGATGAGACAAAAGAGATCGCGAAGGAGATCGTGCGCTGTGGCGGCCTCGACGGCAGAGTATTCATGGCACTTGATTACTTCGATGCATCAATCAACAGGATCGGTGCCTGGGCAACAGGCTTCAGGAACACTCAGAAAGCTCTTTTGAATGCCTTGCTGATGCCTCATGAGGAGCTTAAGAAGTTACAGGATAATTCGGAGTTTACAAAGCTCATGATCACACAGGAAGAGCTTAAGACCATGCCGTTTGGAGATGTTTGGAACGAGTACTGCAAGAGATGTGGCGCTCCGGAAGACGGCAAGTGGTTTGAGGAAGTTGAAAGATACGAGAAAGAAGTTCTCTCCAAGAGAGTTTGAACTTTGAATGATAAATGATAGGAGATGAGTATTACGATGAAAGTTTTAGACGCAGAGTTTACACAGGGCTTTATCCGCATGGCAAACGACGGATGGGAGCAGGGATGGCACGAGAGAAACGGTGGCAACCTCTCCTACAGAATGAAGCCTGAAGAAGTTGATATGGTAAAAGAGGAATTTGCTGCAGGCGAGTGGAAGGAGATCGGAACAACAGTCCCTGACCTTGCAGGTGAGTTCTTCATGGTTACAGGATCCGGTAAGTTTTTCAGGAACGTTATCATCAAGCCCGCCGAGAGCTTCGGCATCATCGAGATCGATGACAAGGGTGAGAAGTACCGCATTATGTGGGGCCTTGAGGGCGGTGCAAGACCTACCTCAGAGCTGCCTTCACACCTCATGAATCACGAGGTTAAAAAGCGCGTAACAGGCGGTAAGTACAGAGTAATTTATCACGCTCATACAACCAACACCATCGCTCTTACCTTTGTGCTTCCTCTTACAGATGAGGCTTTCACAAGAGAGCTTTGGGAGATGGCAACAGAGTGCCCTGTAGTATTCCCTGACGGTATCGGCGTTGTGCCCTGGATGGTTCCGGGCGGTAGAGAGATCGCAGTTGAGACCAGCAAGCTCATGGAGAAATATGACGTTGCAATCTGGGCTCATCACGGAATGTTCGCAGCAGGAGAGGACTTTGACCTGACCTTCGGCCTTATGCATACAGTTGAGAAGTCAGCAGGGATCCTGGTTAAGACTCTTTCCATGACAGGCGCCAAGAGACAGACCATCACACCTGATGATTTCAGACATCTTGCTAAGGACTTCGGAGTTACACTTCCTGAGAAGTTTCTTTTTGAAAAATAATTTTATATAAAGGAGGGTTTCAAAATGGCAGATCGTATCGTTTTAAACACCGTGTCTTACCACGGAGCGGGGGCAATCAAGGAGATAGTTGGCATTGCTCAGCAGAAAGGATTCAAGCATGTATTCGTTGCTTCAGATCCTGACCTTATCAAGTTTGGGGTAACAGCTAAGGTTACAGATCTTTTGGACGAGGCTAAGATTCCTTACACTGTTTACTCAAACATCAAGCCCAATCCCACAATTGAGAACGTTCAGAGTGGTGTTAAGGCATTCAAGGAGTGCGGTGCAGATTCAATCATCACCATCGGCGGCGGATCCTCAATGGATACAGCCAAGGCTATCGGCGTTATCATCACAAACCCTGAGTTTGAGGATGTAAGAAGTCTTGAGGGCGTTGCTCCTACCAAGAACCATGCGGTTCCTACAATCGCAGTTCCTACAACAGCCGGAACAGCAGCTGAGGTTACGATCAACTACGTTATCACAGATGTTGAGAAGAAGCGTAAATTCGTTTGTGTAGACACCAACGATATCCCTGAAGTTGCTATCGTTGATCCCGATATGATGAGCTCAATGCCTAAGGGCCTTACAGCTTCAACAGGTATGGATGCACTTACACATGCTATCGAGGGCTACACAACAAGAGGTGCCTGGGAACTCACAGATATGTTCCACTTAGAGGCAATCAAGCTCATCGGTGCTAACCTTCGTGATGCAGTTGAGAACAAGCCCGAAGGAAGAAAAGGAATGGCTATGGCTCAGTACATCGCAGGAATGGGCTTCTCAAACGTAGGTCTTGGAATCGACCACGCTATGGCACACACTCTTTCAGCATACTATGACACACCTCACGGTGTTGCCTGCGCTATGTTCCTTCCAATCTCAATGGAATTCAACCGCGACTACACAGGCGAGAAGTACAGAGAGATCGCAAGAGTTCTCGGCGTTAAGGGTGTTGATGAGATGAGCCAGGAAGAGTACCGCGATGCTGCAATTAACGCTGTTAAGCAGCTCTCCAAGGACGTTGGAATCCCTGAGAAGAACGAGAAGATCAGAGAAGAGGATCTTGACCAGCTCGCAACAGATGCTCTTGCAGATGCATGCTATCCCGGAAATCCGAGAGAGGCTACAAAAGAGCAGGTTATCGAGATGTTCAGAATGCTCATGTAATATTTTGACTGACAGTTATTGCGCGCTCCGCTCATGGCGGGGCGCGTTTTTTATGTGCCTGATTTTGGTCCCTGGGGACGGAGTTATGGGACCAAAAAAATGAGCCCTCGACTCCGTCCACGGGGGTCATTTTTGACTCGTAAATGAGTCTTTTCCTACGAAATTGTCCTAAAATATGAAATGCAGTGGCTGTCAGACGGGCATATAGAATGCTTTTTCCACTGCATATGAGATAACGAATCAATTGTAGTGGACGAAAAGCCGCAGGTCTTTATTCGTGATAAAATAAAGATGAATAATGTATGGTCGGAGGGTAGTACATGAAGCTTAACCTGAAAAGACTTATACTTGTCTATGCTGCGATGCTGGCGCTGGTAGGAACCTGCATGATGGGTGGTTGTGGAGGAAAAGAGACAGCTGAAGAAACTTTAAGTGATACAACAAGCAAAGCATCAGAGGCAGAGCAGTTTAATACAGAAGACAGCACAGACGGTAAGTCTGAGGATAAAACGGAAGACAAAGAAAAAGATGATATAGAAGTCGATCCAATTGACGAGAAAACAGATAAGAAGCTTGACAAAGTCGTCGCCGGAATGTCTATGGATGAAAAGATCTCTCAGATGATAATTCCTGCGATCCGCACCTGGAATGATGTCAACGTAACTGAACTTGGCGCAGCTCCTGAGCTTGCCAGTGCGCTCAGAAACCACCAGTACGGCGGGATCATACTCTTTGGCGCCAATATCACAGGAGCTGAGCAGACTACAAGACTTGTTTATGACCTTCAGGAGAACAACATGCAGATAGAGGATGCATCTGCCCACATTCCATACCTGATGCCCATTGATGAAGAGGGTGGAATTGTCATCCGGCTAACCACCGGAACCAGAATGACCGGAAACATGGCAATCGGAGCTACGGAAGATGCAACTGCAAACGCAGAAATGACAGGCAGCATCCTTGGTGAAGAGATGGCTGCAATCGGCTTTAATATTGACTTTGCGCCGGTAATAGATGTGAATAATAATCCGGCAAACCCTGTCATAGGAACAAGGTCTTTTTCCGATGATCCACAAACCGTGGCGAGCCTTGGAGCCGCTTATTCAAAGGGACTGGCTGGGAACAATATAATCGCTACCTACAAGCACTTTCCGGGACACGGCGATACTGAAGTGGACAGCCACATAGGAACGCCTTCGGTGGAAAAGACCTATGAAGAGCTTCAGCAAAATGAACTTGTACCGTTCAAAAAAGTAATAGAAGATGGCGCAGATATAATAATGACGGCGCATATAACTTATCCTCTGATCGACGAGGAAAAGACCTTTGGCGATGGGAAGACAAAGGGATTTTTCCCGGCCACCATGTCAAAGAAGATGATTACTAATATTCTTCGTACAGATCTTGGATTTGACGGCGTAGTTGTTACCGATGCACTTGAGATGGATGCAATTGCCACAGCGGGTCTTGTTCCGGGAGAAGAGAATTCGGCGGAATACGGAGTAGGAATTGCCACAGAGGTTATAAAAGCAGGGGTGGACCTGCTTTTGCTTCCGCTTGATCTTAATTCGCCCGAGGCTGCAACTTATTACGATGAGTACATAGCAGGGATTATCGCAAAGGTCGAATCTGGAGAGATCAGTGAAAAGAGAATAGATGAGAGTGTAAAGCGCATCTTAAACCTCAAGGCTGAGTACGGAATCTATGATCCTTCAGGAGTGCAGAAAGATGACATTTCTATTGATGATAGAGTGGCAAAATGTAAGGAAATTGTTGGATCAGCAGAACATCATGAAAAAGAGATGGAGCTTGCAAGGCAGGCTATTACTGTAGTTAAGAATGACGGAGATGTCCTGCCGATTAAAGATGATGCAAAGAGAGGCGTGATCTTAGGGCGCCAGTCCGGCGATGCAACGGCCATAAACTTTGCGCTAAGTGAGCTGGAAAAGCAGGCAGATGTTGATTATTACTATGATTCTTCTTTGGCTATGACGCATTACACAGATACTATCAGGAAAAAGATTTCTTCTGCTGATTATGTTCTGGCCTTTTCTTATGCATCCGGCAGCAGTGTGCTTAATAAGGATGACCCTCAGTTTATCGCCCTGCACGAAGCGATGTCTGACACACATAAGGCAGGAGGAAAGTTCATCTTTATCAGCGAGAATCTGCCTTATGATGCAGCAGTTTATCAGGACGCCGATGCAATTGTAATTGCATATCTGGGGGCCGGTCTTAACATAGACCCGACAAAAGACAAAGAGAGCGCCACAGGAATGAGTGCCAGAAACGCCAACGTGGTCGCTGTCATTGAGACAATCTTCGGGGCCAATACGCCAAAGGGCCATCTTCCGGTAAATATTCCTGTTGTCGAGGAAGCGGAAGACGGCACCCTTAAGTATGGCAGTGAATTTCTGTATAAAAGAGGCTTCGGCCTGACATATTAATGGTCCCATACCTCCGTCCCCCGGGACCATTATTTATATGTGTCGGCTGTGATGTTATCCAGGTCGGCATCCTTAGTCTCTTTTACCTTAACAAGCAGAATTACAAGGCTGAGCACCATGAACGGCAGGCAGATGATCATGAAGAGAATGTCCATAGGCAGAAAGTTCTGGCATACAATAAAGATGGCCTGGCCGAGGAACATTCCGGCTCCGATGAGAACAGAGATGGTACCCATAACTGAGGAGCGCATGCCTGATGGAGTTGACTCTGCGGGCATTGTCAGGATAAGCGTATCGGACATGGACCAGAGACCGCCGATTGAGCAGCCGTAGGCAATCCCGGCAGCGACAGGACCAAAGCCAAGTCTGCAGGAGAGGACAAATGCCAGGAGCCCTGCAATTGTCAGTCCGCCTAAGATAAGACAGACCTTTTTGCGCCCGAGCTTGTCGGAAAAGAATCCGCTGAGTATGGTCACAAGTCCGTTGAAGATGGGATAAATAACCAGCGCTGTTGCCACCATATCTGTGGACATGGCACCTTCCAGAACAGTTGCATAATATGATGTGTAGAAGGTTGTTGCAAAAAAGATAAAGCCCGCGATCAGTATCCACCTGAGCTGTCTGTTGGTAAAGATGAAGCGGATAGCTTTGAAGACGCCGCCCTCTTCTGATGTACCGTTTGCATGATCCTCTTTTTTCTTCTGCTCGCGCTCTGCATCTGTCAGCGAAAGATAGCTGATGCGCTGCTCCACAAATACCGGAGTCTCACGCATAAAGAAATATGAAAGAAAGCCGATAACCAGGGCAGATACCACCGGTATCAGATAGACCAGGCGCCAGCTTGAAGGAACAGTTTCCCGGAGGAACATTCGTGAGAACACACCGATGAGTGATACGCTGACAAGCGCAATTCCCTTTGCGATGAAGCTGTAGGTAGCTCTTTTTTCCTTGGGCGCTGTCTCCATGATGTAGAGAACCTGCATGTCATTTGGCGTAAAGAACATCATAAACAGCATTCCCAATATGTACCAGACCACGTTCTGTGCGGTCATGACGATGCACATTCCAAGCCCCATGCCAATTGTGTTTAGCATTAAAAAGAGCTTTCGGCCGTACTTGTCAGACAGTGCCTTGTAGAACGGAGTTATGATAAGAAGCAGGTTGGAAAAGACCTGGATCGGAGCCACAACGTTAAACGCACTTGTGTACTCCGGTGAATTGACGTTTCTTGAAGTGATGTTAAAAAGATCGAATAACACGTAAGGCTGCATTGCAGCATTCATGTTAGAGGTGATCTCATCTACGATGTAAATAATAGTGAGAACCACCATAGCCAGTCCGATGTAATGGAGTGGCTTTTTTCTTGCTGCCTCAGCCTTTAGCTTTGACAGCTGTTTTAGTTCTTTTTCGTTATTTGCCATATGTTTCCCCTTCCCCCTTTTTGGCGGTTTTCCGCCTACTACTATTATATTCTTTTTTGAAAAAACAGGAACCAAAATTATTTTTTAAGTTTCTTTTAGGTTCGGGTGTGATAATGCATTCAAGATCAAATACGACATGTTTCAAACATGGATGAATAGACAAGGAGATTTGGCATGAAGAAAAGAGATATCAAAAGAATTTTATCAATAGGAATGGTTACTGTTATGTGTGCGGCAGTTACTGCCTGTGGCGAGGCAGGGGCAAGCACAGCCGGTACGGCAACAACTGTTTCGGAAGACACTGCAGCTCCGACAGGAGAGGTGACGGATGGTCAGTCATCCGACAAAGAAGCACCCGAAGGCGGAGCTCCTGATGGACAGGCTCCTGATGGACAGGCTCCTGATGGACAGGCTCCGGGCAACCCGCCGGAAGGTGGAGCTCCGGACGGACAGGCACCCGGAAATCCTCCCGGAGGCGGATTTGGCGGCGGAAGCAGCAGTGCAGATATAGATTACACAGGAGTTGAAGAGATTACTTCAGCAGACACACAAGAAGATAAGACTTACGCCAGCACAACAGCAGATGAAAGTGCACTTCTCATCAGCACATCAGATGATGTGACAATTACCAATCCCACAGTCACCAAGACCGGCGACTCAGATGGCGGAGATAACTGCAACTTCTACGGACTTAATGCAGCAGTTCTTGTAAAAGACGGTTCCACAACAACTATTACAGGCGGAACTGTGACATCAGATGCCGATGGCGCCAACGGTGTCTTTTCCTACGGCGGAAACGGCGGCCAGAACGGTGCTACCGGTGACGGAACAAAAGTTATTATCTCAGATACCAAGATCACAACAACAGGCGATGGATCCGGCGGTATCATGACTACCGGCGGCGGAATCACAGAAGCTTATGACCTCACGGTTGAGACCAGCGGAAGATCTTCAGCAGCCATCAGAACAGACAGAGGTGGCGGAACAGTTACGGTTGACGGCGGATCATATACAACAAACGGCCTTGGATCACCTGCAATATACTCAACAGCAGATATCACAGTATCCAATGCAACACTTACTTCAAATCTTTCAGAAGGCGTATGCATTGAGGGTATCAATTCAATTACACTTAATGACTGTGATATGACAGCCAACAACACCGACACAAACGGTAATGCAACATTCTACGATACGATCATGATCTACCAGTCAATGTCGGGTGATGCAGACAGCGGAACTTCTACATTCACCATGAACGGCGGAAGTCTTACCAGCAAGAACGGTCATGTCTTCCACGTTACAAACACATCTGCTGTGATCAATTTAAGCGGTGTGAATATCATCAATAAAGATGCGGACAACATCCTTCTCTCAGTCTGCGCAGACGGCTGGACGGGCGATACCAACAAGGCTACTTTAAATACCGATGCTCAGGACCTCGAAGGAACAATTCTTGTAGGCAGTGATTCAGAGCTTACACTTAACCTCACAAATGGTTCAAGCTTTACCGGAACTGTTGACGGCAACATAACAAATGCCAAGGGCGAAACAGTATCAACAGAAGTCGGAACTGTCTCCGTCTCCATCGACAAGGACAGCACCTGGACTCTTACGGCAGATACCTACATCACATCTTTTGATGGTGATATTTCAAGCGTAAATACAAACGGATATACTCTTTACGTCAACGGCGTAGCAATGTAAAAAGACAAGCCGGTTCCATGATATGGGGCCGGCTGTTTTTACGCTGATAGGATTTTTATTCGGCGGAGTAGTAGGCGCCGGAACCATCGTGTGCGTTGCGCTGGTGGGACCTGTCGCCGGATTCTTCCTGCCAATCAATGAGAAGATGATAAAAAAGATACTGGTGCATTGATGCAAACCGGTATGAAAAACAGTTTACAATTTCATCGTGGTATGTTACAATACCGACAGGTTGTCGGTGATACTGTTTCTGTAAAAGAAATTGCATCTTTCCTAAAGGAACTCAGATCAGATGAGAGTTGTAAAAACAGCAGAAGAGAGAAAAAACGAAATACTTGATGTGGCTGAGCAGCTGTTTGCCGAGAAAGGATTTGATGCTGCCAGCACAAACGATATCATCAATCGGATCGGAATTGCGCGCGGAACTCTTTATCATCATTTCGCGTCCAAGGAAGAGATCCTGGATGCAATAGTTGACAGAATGACCAGGCTGGCAATTTACAGAGCAGGGATCATCATAGCCGACAAGAGACTTAGTGTCATTGAACGCCTCACGGCTACGGTGAAAGCGCTGAATATCAAGAGTGATACCGGAACAGAAGTACTTGAGCAGCTCCATAGGCCGCAGAACGCACTTCTGCATCAGAAGATGCAGGATAGGCTTGTAAAAGAGGTGGTTCCTCTTTATGCAATACTTATCAAGGAAGGTAATAAGGAGGGAATTTTTAATTCCAAATATCCTGCAGAAGCGGCTGAGATGATCATGATTTACAGTAACGCAGCGTTTGATGATCTCGCAGAACTTACGCCGGGGGAAAAGCTGTCCAAGGGCAAGGCTTTTGTCTATCACATAGAGAGGATCCTCGGAGCCGAGGAAGGAAGTCTTAGTAAGACGATAATGAGTGCCTTTAAGAACTGACACAATTGTATAAACAGCATGACAAGGGACTTGTATGCTTGATCGCAAGCAGGTCCCATATTTTAAACACGCTGACCGACAGGTTGTCGGTTGAAGCGCAAGTGGAGGTAAACCATGGATCGAAAATCAAACTTTAATAAATTTCTGCTCCTTTGGAGTGGCGAGATCATATCGGCAATAGGCGGAGGACTCACAAGCTTCGGCCTTAGCGTATATGTATTTAAACAGACCGGGAGCGCCGGATTTCTGGCAGATGAGATCGCTAAGTTGAGACATGTAGGCGTTGGCCGCGGAGCAGCAGTTGTGATCATGGCTTCAGGTGCACTGCTTACTGCAACAGCAATAATACTTTACCTGTTTAAAGATGTCAGGGCCTTGGAGGGCAATGAACAAAATGAAGAAACAACTACTGATTAACAGCATAAAATCCGAGAGATTCGTGGCGGCTGCAACATGTCTTTTTATGGCGGCATCGGCCATGCTCCTTAGCCTCTCGATCATCTTGTTTGCAGGATTGATGGGCTCTGTTGACAGGCTCATGGAAACGGCCGGTACGCCTGATTTCCTGCAGATGCATGCAGGTGACATATCGGCAGAAGACATCTCGGAATTTGCCGGAGGCAGAAACGATGTAGAGGAAATGCAGATCGCCGGATTTCTGAACCTTCAGAATTCAGACCTTAGTCTGGGAGAGAAATCTCTCTCTGAAAATACGCAGGATAACGGCCTTTGCACACAGAGCGATAAGTTTGATCTTCTGCTCGATGCTGAAGGCAACGTGATCTTCCCAAGCGAAGGGGAGGTCTACATTCCTGTCTGCTACAGAGAGGAATACAAAGTGGAAATCGGCGACACAATGCATATAGGATCTGAATCGCTTACCATAGCAGGCTTTCTTCGCGACTCCCAGATGAATTCCATGATGGCTTCATCCAAGAGGTTTTTGGTAAGCAAACAGGATTATGAAAGGCTGAGACCGCATGGCAGCGAGGAATACCTGATCGAATTCAAACTCCGCGAGGGCAGTGACCTAAACGCTTTTGCAACAGCTTATCACGAGGCACAGCTTCCCGAAAACGGCCCGACGATCACGTTTCCTCTTATCCGCATGATGAACGCGCTTTCCGACGGAATTATGATCCTTGTGATACTGCTTGTCAGCGCTGTTATTTTGTTCATTTCTGTTTTGTGTATCCGAACACTGATCATGACACAGCTTGAGAAGGACAAAAGAGAAATCGGAATAATGAAAGCTGTCGGAATCTCCGGGGGCGGGATCTGCAGTATGTACTTTTCGAAATATCTTTTGCTCTCAGCCGCGGGCTCGCTTATTGGGCTTGGCGCAGCTATGATCATCTCGGGACCCCTTGGCGCCAGGATGAGAGAGTTGTACGGCAATCCGGGTAATATGGCGATGATCATCACCGGGGCGATCCTGGGAGGTGCAGCGGCAGAGGGCATCATTCTTCTGTCGGTACTGCGGACGCTTCACAGGATGGACAGGCTATCAGCGGTGGAAGCACTATATGGTCGGGGTGCCTTTGGTCGGGAAAAGAGCTTGCTGCTCCCTGTCAGTGTGATCACGGCAGCAGCGGTATTTATCATCCTTGTGCCCTTCAACATGAACAGTACAATAGCTTCTCCGGGATTTGCTACATACATGGGCATTGGAGAGAGCCAGATCAGAATTGATATCAGGCAGAATGCCAATACAAAAGTGAATGTAGATGCAGTTACCGGGACATTGGAGAAGGATGAGAGGGTAAGTGGCTTTGTCCTGATGCAGACTTCCGCGTATGGAGTCATGCTTTCCGATGGCACAACTTATGACCTGATGATAGAGACCGGAGACCATGGCAGGTATCCTGTGAAATACACGGAAGGAAGATATCCGGAAAAAGAAAATGAGGTAGCCCTGTCAATACTCAACGCAAGAGAGATGAATATCAAACTCGGAGATGAACTTCAGATTATCAGAAACGGTGACGGCGCAGGAGCTGAGACGATCACATGCAGAGTATGCGGAATATACTCCGATATAACCAACGGCGGAAAGAGTGCAAAGGCGTGCTTTAGCAAGTCGGAGAACACAGGCAGCGTGATGTGGAGTATTATCTACCTCTCGCTTAAGGATGGCTACTCACCGGGTGACTGGGTGCGCGAGTACAAGGAGAGTGGTTTTGTTGCAGGCTCTGACAGAATAAGTGACGGACTGCGCATCACTCTTATAGAGGATTATCTTCAGGGAACATACGGACAGACAATCAGGAAGATATCTTCAGCCTCTGTCATATGCGGAACACTGGCATGCCTCATACTCTTTACGGTAATCCTTCTCATGACCCGCCTCATGATCTGGAAGGAGAGAGGTGAGAGTTCTTTGATGAAGGCCCTGGGATTTACGGCAGGCGATCTTAAAAAGCGCTATGTAAAAAGAAATCTTGCAGCTGTAGCCATAGGACTTTTCTTTGGAATCTTTGCGGGCATTGTACCGGGCGAAACTCTGGCGGGACTTCTTCTTGGCACAATGGGAGCGTATGGCTTTCATTTTATCTTAAAGCCGGCATTCATATTTACGGTGGTCCCGCTTGTGATATTGATAACCGTGCTGGCAGCTCTTTTTATAAGCCTTCGTGAAGTTGACGGTATAAGAGCTTATGAGTGTCTTGGCGAGTGATCGTGCATTGGCGGGATGTGAATAGAAAGGAATCGATATGGCAGAATTACTACGGGTAACTAAACTTGGGAAAAGAGGCATACTGGAAGCGGTCAGCTTTAGCATGCAGGAGGGCGAGATGATTGCTGTCATGGGGCCTTCCGGGTCAGGAAAGTCAACGCTTTTATATAATGTATCGGGAATGGACCGGGCAGATGCCGGAGAATCCGTGCTTGCAGGTCAAAATCTAACCGGACTTAATGAGGATGAAAGAGCAGCGCTGAGGCTGACAGAAATGGGCTTTGTCTTCCAGCAGATGAACATGATCAAGAACTTAAATCTTGTGGACAACATTGTTCTGCCGGCTGTTCACGCTGACCGGAAGAATAAGAAAGAACATTACAGACGCGCAGCCATGCTGATGGAGAAGTTTGGAATCGGAGACCTTGCAGAGAGAAGGATAAATGAAGTCTCCGGTGGACAGCTCCAAAGAGCCTGTATTTGCCGGAGTATGATAATGAATCCGAAGATTCTTTTTGCGGATGAGCCAACAGGAGCATTGAACCAGGCTGCAGCCACAGAAGTCATCGATGCCTTTCTTGAGATCAACCGTGAAGGCACCGGAATCCTTATGGTCACCCATGATGGAAGGATGGCCAGTATGTGCGAGAGAATTCTCTATATATTGGATGGTGAGATAAGGGGAGAGCTAAGGCTTGGCAAGTTCAGCCCCGAGCATGCAAAAGAGCGCGAAAAGAAAACCACCGGGTGGCTGGAAGCTATGGGATGGTAAGGTACCATTCCTGACTCACAATACAAAGTCTGCGAAGTGCGGATTGGCGCTGAGCGGGTGCCGTGCTTCGTTGAGCATCCTGAACTGAGATGGCGGATAGCCGGTGCTTTTCTTGAAGGCTCTGGTAAATGCAGTACTGCTGGCAAAGCCTGCCTGATATGAGATGTCAGTAATTGAAAACTCCGGATTTGAGAGGAGCGTCTGGGCGTAGTTTATGCGCATCTGCTGGAGATACTGATAAAAGGTCATGCCTGTATAATCGCTGAATATCCTCTCAAAATGATATTTGCTGAATCCTGCATATGCAGAAATGCTCTCAAGAGTTATATCCTCGGTAAAGTGCTCCGAAATATATGCGCATACTTTGCTTAAGGATATGCTGTTCTTGAAAGTCGCTGTGGTAGTTGCAGAATCCGATTCATGGAAAAGACCTATATTCTTGCCGCAATATGCAATGAATTGTAAAAGCACAGAATATATCTCAAGTTCAACATACGGTTCGAGCTCAGAAAAAGTAAGAATGCTGTCGTCATCTGGAACTTCCTGTATCTGCGAGTTGAGTGCGGAGCCAAAATACAGATGCATTATCTTATCAATATAGTTACAGATCCTGTCGTATACATCCTGTGGGCAGGAATTTTTCTTTATGTGAAGAGCCGGCGACATAAGCCTGAATGCCTTCTCAATCTCTTTTAACGTAATTATTCCTGAAAAATCGGCCTGAATGTACACTCTGGAACCCGGAGTCGGAGAAAATATCTCATGAAGAACAGCCGGGCAGATCATAAGGATATCACCGATCTCAACATTATAGGACTGATTGCCGCAGACCACTTTGTAAGGGGCTTCTTTGGGAATTATTATCTCAATGTCTGTGTGCCAGTGAGGCGGAAAATCAGCATGCAGACGGTTGATGAACATGCGAAGATTGGTGTTTTTCTTATGATTGACGGTTTCTTTGGCACTTGATGATAGTTCAAGCTCGCTTTTCATACTTATGGGTCCTCCATAGGCTAAAAATTGCCATAATTATAAAGAAATTGTTAATGAAAAACTCAAAACATGTCTGTTTAATGGGTATTATAACATACAAATAACAGATTCATTTCAAAAATATAAGCATATTGTACATCCAATATAGCAATTTTTGCGTGTTGCGTAGCAATTTTTTGTGAGCGCAAATCCGTAAACTAATTTAGAGTTATAGATATATCGGGGGCAGAGATAATCTGCGAACAAATAATAGGAGGTATAGTATGAGAAGGAATAAAGTATTAGGTATTTTCTTTGCAACAGTGTTAACTGTAACTACTCTGGCAGGCTGCGGAAGCCAGCCAACAGCTCCGGCAGCAGGCGGATCTGACGGTGGACAGACGCAGAGCGCACAGACAGATACAGCTAAGTCAGAGGCTACTACAGCTGAGGCTCCGGCTGCTACATCGGGGAAGCAGACGGATGGCAAGAACGTTCCTGAGCTTACAACAGAGCCTATGACCATCACTCTCTGGGACATCTCTACAGAGGATCCCAACAAGGGAATTTCAGAAGGTGCCGTAGCAAGATTCATGGCTGACTATCCAAACATCACAGTCAACCAGGTTCATCAGCAGAACGATAACTACAAGCAGCAGCTGGTAGTAGCAATGAGTTCAGGCCAGTGCCCGAACATCTATTGTCACTGGGGCGGCGGTCCTATGGCTGAGTACTACAAGTCAGGCTTTGCAAATGACATCACAGATATGTATGCAAAGTATGATCACCCTGAGTTTGTTGACGCTGCTGTTGCACAGTCAACCTACGATGGCAAGATGCTTGCCATTCCTTTCAGCGGACTTACAGGCTGCGATATTTTCTACAACAAGACAATATTTGCACAGCTCGGAATTGAAGTTCCTACAACCATCGATGAGCTTGAGGCAGTTTGCGAAAAGCTCAAAGAAAACGGAATCATTCCTTTCTCACTTGCTAACGCATCCAAGTGGACAGGATCCATGTACTACATGTACCTTGTAGCACGTCATTCAGGAAATGCTGAGTTCGATGCAGCTTACACACAGGAGAACGGCGGATCATTCACAAGCCCTGCATTCATCTTTGCAGGTGAGAAGATCCAGGATTGGGTAAAGAAGGGATATTTCCCTGATGGTGTTAACTCACTTTCAGCTGATGATAACCAGGACAGAGCACTTCTCTATGACGGATCTGCAGCAATGATGCTTCACGGCTCATGGCAGGTTGGCGGTATCAAGTCTGATAACGAGGAGTGGTACAACGAGAACATCGGCGTATTCCGTTTCCCTGAGGATACAGAAGCTAAGGCAGCAGGCGTTCCTCAGAACGTAGAGATCGGAACAGCTATCGGTATGGGACTTACATTCAACTGCTTCAAGGAAGACGGATCAGTTGATCAGGATATGCTCGATGCATGCTATGTACTTGCAACACAGTATTTCAACGATGACACTTACAATGCTGAGCAGGTTGCAGCAGGAACAGTTCCTTCAATCAAGGGCTTCAACGAGAACATCGAAGATCCTAACAACAAGTACATCATCGATGAGTTCTTTAAGGCATCAAACGTTCAGCTTTGGTACGACCAGTATCTTCCTGCATCTGTAACAGAAGTTCACAAGAACTGCATGACAGAGCTCTTTGGTCTTGAGAAGACTCCTGAGGAGATCGGACAGGAACAGGATGCAGCAATGCAGAAAGCACTTGCGGAATAACACACATCTTAATATATAAGACGACTGCCCACGGGGGAGATGTTTCCTGTGGGCAGTTTCCCATGATAAGAATACTAACGCTTTAATCAGGAGGATATATATGGGGAAGGGGAGTAGTAATATGGGGCTTGCTAAGGCCAAGGCCAAGAGTACAGCCCGGGCAGCAACGGTATTTCTTTTACCTGCGTTGATACTTATAGCTGTTTTCATCGTATATCCCGTCATCGATACTTTTTTGATCAGCGGATTTAAATGGAACGGCATTTCATCAGACAGAGTTTATATAGCTCTGGATAACTGGAATACTCTTATTCATGATGAGATGTTCTGGAAGTCTTTTACACATAATCTCATCGTAATGGTTTTCTCAATTCTTTTGCAGATTCCTATTGGTATGCTTCTGGCTACGTTTCTTGATGCCGGAGGCAAGAAATTCAATATTTTTAAGATCATATGGTTTTTGCCGTATCTTATGAGTTCGGTTGCCATCGCATTCCTTTTTGTATATGCACTTGCAACCAATGGGGGACTTATTTCCTCTCTTGCAACGATCATTCAGGGCAAAAGAACTACCATCGACCTTCTGGGTACTGCACCCAATGCTCTTTATACCATTATCGGGGTTATGGCATGGCAGTTCACACCTTTTTACATGGTTTACTTTATTGCCGGTTACGGAAATATCGACACGACCATCTATGAGGCTGCAATCATCGACGGAGCAACAAGAGGACAGTACATCCGCCACATCGCAATACCTCTTCTCGGACCAATCTTCAAGACAGCCTGCACCATGTCACTTATCGGATCACTCAAGTATTTTGACATGATCTGGAACATGACACAGGGCGGACCTGCAGGCACTACAGAGCTCATGGCAACTTACATGTATAAGCTCTCATTCCAGCAGTTCAATATGGGCTACGGCTCAACGGTTGCTGCAGGAATGTTCATACTTATTACAGCCATTGCTCTTGTCTTTAACAGGGTATTCAAGGTTACGGAGGACTATTGATATGGGGGAAAAGACATTTCAGGATGATTATCGTGCATCCAAAATAAAATCAAGGATTGCCTGGACCATAGCGATTATTTTAGCTCTGATTTGGCTCATCCTTACGCTTACGCCGTTTTTCTTCATGATAATGAACTCGTTCCGTAAGCAGTTTGATATGCTTCAGCAGGGTGTTTTCCATCTTCCGGATCCCTGGTTTTTTGAAAACTACGTTGAGGTTGTTACACACGGATTCTTCGGATATTTCCTGCGAAGCGTTGTCGTAGTTGCAATTTCACTCGTGCTGATGCTGGTGATATCTGCGTTTGCAGCATATCCGCTGGCAAGAATGAAGTTCAGATTCAATGCGCTTATATATGCGGGCATCGTGGCCATGATGTCAGTACCGATGCATGTTACGCTGATCCCTATCTTCAAGCTTACAACATCGGTGGGACTCTACGATTCACTCGGATCTCTGATCGGCCCCTACGTTGCATTTGCACTGCCGATGTCAGTCTTTATCCTGACTGCATTTATGAAGACAATACCAAAAGAGATCGAGGAGTCCGCAGAGATAGACGGATGCAATCGCTATCAGAATTTCTTTAAGATGATACTTCCGCTCTCCAAATCGGGACTGTCGACACTGGCAATTTATAACGGTGTTTCAATGTGGAATGAGTTTGCTTTTGCCAATACATTCCTTATTACACCTGAGAAAAAGACTCTTCCTCTGGCGCTGGGTCAGTTCAAGGGTGAGCACTCCCTTAATATTCCAATCAACATGGCGGTTCTGACACTTTCGGTTCTCCCCATGATCATCCTGTTTATTGTTTTCCAGGATAAGCTTGTCAAAGGTATGATGGCAGGAGCAGTTAAGGGCTAATACAAACTAATCGAGAAGAAAGAGGTCTTTTTATGATAATTTATGTTGATGTCAATGCGAAACATGACGGTAACGGAAGCAAAGAGCTGCCATTCAGAAGGATTAACGAGGCAGCAGCTGTTGCACAGCCCGGGGATGAAGTGCTGGTTGCACCGGGTATCTACAGAGAGTATGTAAATCCCGTCAATGCCGGATGCGAGGATGCGCGCATTGTCTATAAGAGTGAGAAGCCACTTGGTGCGGTAATCACAGGTGCAGAGAAGGTTGGCGGCTGGACGAATTATAAGGGTGACGTTTGGACTGCAAGAGTTAAGAACGGAATCTTTGGCGGATATAATCCTTATACCACGCTTGTTTACGGCGACTGGTACTTTGCAACTCCCAACAAGCATACGGGATGTGTGTGGATAAATGACAGGGCGCTCTATGAAGCGCTGAGTGTCGAAGAGTGTGTGGCAGCAGAAGTCTATGACTGCTCCTGGGATCCGGAGAATTCCAAGTGGAAATGGTTCGCTGAACAGGACAAAGAGAATGATGAAACCGTATTCTACGCTAATTTTGGCGGCGCAGATCCGAATAAAGAGAACGTTGAGATCACGGTGAGGCGCGAATGCTTTATGCCTGAAAAAGAGGGCATTGGATATATTACAGTAACAGGCTTTAATATCAACAAAGCAGCCACAACATGGGCTCCGCCTGCAGCTTATCAGGATGGAATGATAAGCCCTCACTGGAGTAAGGGCTGGATCATCGAGGACTGCGAGATCTGGGGAAGCAAGTGCGCTGGAATCTGTGTCGGACGCTACTACGATCCGGAGAACAGTAATTTCTATACAACCAAACACGTTAAGAGTCCTACCCAGATGGAGAGGGATTCTGTCTGCCGCGGTCAGTACTATGGCTGGCTCAAAGAGAAGATCGGCGGACATATAATTCGCAGAAACAATATCCATCACTGTGAGCAGGGCGGAATCATCGGACGTATGGGCGGTGTATTCAGCATTATCGAGGACAACCACATTCATCACATCAACAATATGATGGAGCTTGGCGGTGCTGAGATTGCAGGAATCAAGATGCATGCAGCCATCGATGTTGTTATGAGAAGAAACCACATCCACCACTGCACCATGGGAATCTGGTGCGACTGGGAAGCACAGGGCACCAGGATCACACAGAACCTGCTTCATGATAATGAGCGTCCTTCCTTTGCCAAGCAGCTCCAGGGCGGAATGACCTGTCAGGATATTTTCGTTGAGGTCAGCCACGGACCGACACTTATTGATAACAACATTCTTTTGTCTGATGTTTCACTCCGCATCGCAACTCAGGGTGTAGCTATGGTGCATAACCTCTGTGCCGGTGCCTTTACCATGGTGGGCGAGGGAACGACCTGGAGATACACACCTTACCATATGCCTCACAGAACCGAGGTTATGGGCTTTATGACAATACTTCACGGAGACGACCGCATCTACAACAACATCTTTATTCAGAAATGGCCGTCTGAGGATCTTGTGTTGGAAAATGACTCAGACCCGAGCATGAAGCAGATTGAGAACAGAAAAGTCGGAACGTACTGCTTTGATGAGTATCCTACCTATGATGAGTGGATAGAGCAGTTTGATATGGATGAAGAGCATCCAAACATGATGAAGCATGCTGAGCCACACTTCGGACATCTTCCTGTCTGGATTGACGGAAACGCATACTTCGACGGCGCAAAAGCCTGGAAGAATGAGAAGAGCTCTTTTACCGACAATTCAGGTAAAGTATATGTCGACGTTGTGGAGAAGGATGGAGGATACTTCCTCGATACCAATATCTATGAGGTACTCGGCGGCTTTAAGACTGACATGATCTCTACGGATGTGCTGGGTGAAGCCTTTGAGCCTTCACAGAAGTTTGAGAATCCCGACGGAACATCTATCACCTTCAATGTGGATTATCTTGGCGGACATCGCGGAGCTGATGTGATCCCCGGCCCGTTCGCCACAGCAGATGCGGCTAAGGAAAAGCTGTACTAAATTGAACATGTTTATGTTATATCTCGCCCGGTCATTTCGACCGGGCGATTTTTGGTCCCTGGGGACGGAGGTAAGGGACCATTTTGCGGAGCGCAGGCCTATCAGCTTGTCGCCTGAATGTAGAATGCAACAAATCAATTTGTAGAATTGTGTAGTTAATGTATAATAAAGCACGATTGACGAAGGCAAGGGAAAACATATGAACAATAAGAAGAAATTGAAAAAGTGGCATAAATACATACTTATAATACTGCTGCTCCTGATCGGTATGACGGCGTGGTATGAGATCCCCGTCACTGAGTACATCACGATCAGCGGCGGTGGCAAGGTAAAAGAGCCAGTGAAGCTCGCCCTGGTTACAGACCTGCATTCGGGGTACTATGGCAAGGATGAAGCCGAGCTTATAAATATGATCGACAAAGCAAATCCGGATGCGGTCCTGCTTTCGGGCGATATATTTGATGACAGGCTCAGCATGGACAACGCCAGGATTTTCTGTGAGCAGATCGCCGGCAAATACCCGTGCTTCTATGTAACAGGTAACCACGAGATATGGAGCCCGAATGAAAACAAGATAAAAGAGTACTTAAGATCCATTGGGATTACTGTCCTGGATGGAACAGCTGAAACTCTTACGATAAATGGATCCGTGATAAGTTTCTGCGGAGTAGATGACCCCACGTACATGACAGACGCCGAATGGGAAGCACAGCTGACAAGCTCCGAGACAGCCGCAGATTCAGCAAGTGAAAGCGCCCAAGCCCCCTACAAGGTCCTTTTATCTCACCGCCCGGAGAGGACTAAAACCTATGAAGCCTACAACTTTGACCTTATCGTGTGTGGACATGCACATGGTGGGCAGTGGAGAATCCCTTTTACCAAGATGGGAGTGCATGCACCGGATCAGGGGCAGTTCCCGCGCTTTGTAGACGGACTGTATGAACTCGGTAACGGAAGCAATATGATAGTAAGCCGCGGGCTTGCCCGTGAGAGAATGCCCTATCCGAGATTCTTTAATCATCCGGAAATTGTGGTCATCACAGTTGAATAACAGATAGTAATGAATTGGAAGGTAATATATATGGAAAAAGAAATTCTGAAAGCCATTGCAGGAGTTATGGCCGCAACGCTTTTTATATCAGGCTGCGGAGTGAAGGAAAAACCGGATACCATTGACGAGGCAGATGAGCCAAAAACAACGGAAGTCGCTGCAGAAGCATCAACAGAAGCATCAACAGAAGCAAGTGATGATACTGCCAATAAAGAGGACGAGCCTGCAGATCTTTTGCCGGAAGTACAAGAAACCTTTGCAGATTCCGATGAAGAAGTTTTGCATCCGGAAGTTGGTTCAGAGCTTTCATTCCGCGGCTACTACAGCTACCAGGGACCGGAGATGCCAAGATTCTTTGTGTTTGAAGATTCTGACTATGACGTTGATTTTGATTCCATGATCGGTGTCGACCTTACAAGTGAGCAGGGAGATTTTGTACTTGCCAATCCATATGAAGAATTTGAAATAACCTTTGTTCTCACAGAAAAATCAATGTATGGAGGTGAGATTTACCATGTGACAGCTGAAAACATCGAAATTGTAAGAGAAAGTCCGGCCGCCGCAGCATACTACGATGCATCAACGGACCCGCTAAACGGCCTTGTTGCGGACGATATTCTTACAAAATTCCGTGCCACCAATCGTGTGAAAGATATGGATTCCGTCAGCGAAGAAGGTATAGCACTTGGCCACTGGGCCCAGAGGACGATCGGAAAAGACGGTTTCTCCGATGAGGTCAGAGAGATGGGCAGACATATAGGAAACCGTTACGAATTCTGTTTCGGAACAGATATAGGCAATAATTTTGACAACAACGTTCCCTATATGTACGGAGTTTACTACGCTCTCAAGGACTACTTCACCTCAGACGGTAAGAACAGCAAAGAGTACTATGAGGGCCTTGTAGAAGACAATGAAGGCCTTGGAACCGGTGATCCCGAGTGGATAAAAGATATGTATCTTGATCTTCAGGAGATCATCTCAGTATTCAACGGCATTATTAGAGAGCAACAGTAAAAAATGAGCCCCTGACTCCGTCCCCAGGGACCAAAAAATCATCAAAGCTTTAGGGCTTTTCTGCCGGGGCACAGTCTTGACCTGATCTCCTTTTCATCAAGGCCCTGTCCGATGACCACGCATTGGCACTTGTCGTCGGGAGAACCTGAAATGATGTACATCCTGTCTGTCTGATAAGCTCTTTTATAAATGTGGTCTTACCTGCTCCCAGGAATCCCGAAATAAGTAAAATCTTCATGTACTAACTCCCAAAACAAAATCTATTATAAAAGGACGGCCAAAGACCGTCCTTCTGATTTTTAAAAGATTGCCTTTTCTATCAAGGCTGGTTGTCAAGAATAACTACAGGCTTGATAAGATCAGCAGGCTTGTCCTTCATAAGCTGAAGAGCTTCCGGGATATGCTCCCATCCGTGGAATACGTGAGTTGAAAGTTTGCTTACGTCGAGCTTTCCTGAAGTAACAAGTGCTCCGAGCTTCTCCATACGAAGTCTTGCGCCGGCTACTGACATAAGACCTACAGGTCCGATACCGATAACAAGAACTGACTCACACATGCTATAATAGTTCCCAGAGGAGAAAATTGTATTATGAAGATTAAATGTGATTATTGCGGAAACACATACGAGGATACCCTGCATCAGTGTCCTGACTGTGGAGCTCCCAACCCATCTCACAAAAATGAAAAGGGACCAAAGACCATTGAGGAGCTTAAGCAGTGGTACAAGGACAGGAATCTCCCTGCACCTGAAGTTACGCGCTTTTTTATAGGCGAGGATTACAAAGAGCCCAGAGCCTTTGGTATTTATAAAGATGACAATGGAGGTTTTATTGTCTACAAGAATAAGGGTGATGGCTCAAGGGCTGTCCGTTATCAGGGCAAAGATGAGGAGTATGCTGTAAATGAGATTTATCAGCGCCTTAAGGATGAGATTGTTCATCAGAAAGCAAGCAATAAAGGCGGCGCAGGCACCCGTTCCATAGGAGGATCATCCTCCGGCGGCGGTTCCGGTTCCGGCGGCGGATTATTTCGCGGTATAAAGAGCCTCTTTTACATAGTAGTTGTCATCATAATGATAAGTGTCTTTTTCAGCAGTCTTCGTGAAAACAGGCACAGAGGCTATTATAAATACGATAATGATGTCTACTACTACATCAGCGATGACTGGTACATGTATGATGATGGCTGGCATGAAGTCAGCAGTACTGCCCCCGGGCCTGCAACGATATCGGAAAACTATGATGAATACTATGTTTCAGATACCTGGGATTCTTCCATGGGAACAACTGACTGGGATAATTCGTCATACTATGACAGATATCATTCCTCAAGTGATGACAATGATTCAGACTATGACTGGGGTAGCGATGACAGCTGGGATTCCGGCGGAACAGACTGGGATTCCGATTGGTAATACATGCATTTAGGGGGGACTGACATGTCCGAAAAATACAGCCTTATCTTTCCTGATCAGAAGCTTGAATACAAGAAATTAAGTGATCTCACTGTCCATGACATAGGCATGGACAGTGTTCTTTTGAAGCTCTCCAAGGAAAAGAATGAACAGACCTATATCACAAATGTCATGAAGCTTGTTACCTGCGATGCCCACAACGCGCAGTACAGAAGCGATGTCTTTGACGACATTTACAGGAACAAGGCTATGAGAGATGAGCTTTTAGAGCTCCTGGACAGAGTTAATTTCCTGAAAGAGTACGGAAGCTACAAGCATGACGGCGACCATGAACCCGGCATCTGGGATCTGGTCCACAGGCTTGAAGAAATAAGGGATTATATAGACAGCATCGAGGCAATACAGAAGTGCCTTGGCAGTGCGGATCTTCATTCGGAAGGACTTCTTGGACTCAAGAAATATGTCAGCGACCTCTATGAAGATAACGGCTTTGAGGGTCTCAAAAAAGACATTGCAGAGCTCAAGGCAGACACCAACAATTTAAAGAGTGTAACCGTCGGCATTAACTTAAACGAGAGATTCGAGGCCAGTGGAATAGGCCTTATTTCCGTAAACAGCAAGCCTTTTTCCAAGTCCACCATGGTCAAGCATTTTGTGGACAAGGTTTCGGCAAAAGACATTGTCAGGGACGATACGGACTGGAACGAAAATTACAAATTCGATGAAATTCAGGCAAAAGGACCTCTTGGTGGAAGAGATGAGTTTATTCCTCCTGTTTTCAGCCCTCTTGCCATGATGAGCATGATGAAGGTGTCGGAAGCTGATGATACGACAAAGTCCGTCACAAACTACATGGACAAGATTACCGACAGGATGCTGGGCCAGACGGTCAAGCACCTTCGAAACGTACTGAACAAATATACCATGGTCACCGTGACCGATATAACCGACCTGATGCCCGAGTTTATCTACTACATCCGCTGGGCTGAATATGTCGAGAACATGACGGAAAAGGGCGCAGTCTTTTGCAAACCCTGTGTCATTGAAGCCGGCAGCAGTACTAAATCTATGGATGCCCGTGGCATATACAACATCAAGCTCCTGACTGAGCATGCCGGCGAGACCGCTGCGGACATAGTTAAGAACAACCTTGATTTTACAGACGAGCACACTCTCTACATACTGACCGGTGCCAATATGGGCGGCAAGACTACGATAACCCAGACCATCGGACAGCTCTTTTTCATGGCTCAGGGCGGAATCTATGTGCCCGGAACCAGATTCGAATATGTGCCGATAGATTCCATTTATACGCATTTTCCTGCGGATGAGGACAAGACTATGGACCTCGGACGCCTCGGTGAGGAGTGCAAGCGCTTTAAGGAGCTGTATGAGCAGGCTACGGGAAAGAGTCTTTTGCTGCTGAATGAAACCTTCTCAACCACATCCTTTGAGGAAGGGTATTTCATTGCCAAGGACTGCTCTAAGGCAATCCTGAAAAAAGGCATCAGAACCATCTACAACACTCACATGCACAAGCTTGCCATCGAGATAGACGAGCTCAATGACGACACAGTTACTGCCAAAGCCGCTTCTCTGGTGGTCAAAGCCGATGAGGGACGCCGCCTTTACGAGGTGGAGGTTGGTCCGCCGAAGGGTCTTTCTTATGCAAAAGACATTGCGGAAAAATACGGCGTAACTTATGATATGCTATGTGATTAAAAAGCTGTGGGAGTGGTAGAGAAAAATGGTTTTGTTACAGCAGATGATAGTTCTGTTCATTCTGATGGGGATCGGATTTTTTTGCGGGAAAAAGAAATTTCTGACGGATGAGGGTTCCAAGACCCTGTCCTGGATTGTGGTGAATGTCGCCACTCCTGCGATGATCCTGTCGGCAGGAATGAATTATGAGAGCGCCATCAGAGGGAGACAGCTGGCTGTCGGATTTTTGGTGGCTGTTCTTGTGTATGTATTTTTGATCGTTATGTCTTTTATCATATTGCCGCTTGTCAGGGTGCCGGCTGAAGATAAGGCAGTCTATCGCGTGATGGCAATATTCTCAAACATTGGATTTATGGGGCTTCCGATTATCCGTGCCGCCTACGGAGAAGAGGCGGTTCTCTTCGGAGCTCTTTTCCAGTTTCCTTATAATTTCCTGATGTACACCTATGGAATAGCGGCCATTAAAGGTGAGAATCCCTTTAAGGGCGGAAGTCTGAACAAGATTCTTAACGTCGGAGTTATCTCAAGTACGCTGGGAATCCTGCTTTTTGTGTCCGGAGTACACATGCCAGAGGTCCTCAGAATTTCGGCAAAGCACCTGAGCAACCTGGCTGCACCCCTTAGTATGATGGTTATAGGTCAGTCCATGATCCATTTTAAATTTAAAGAAATGTTTGAAGATGTAAGGCTTCTTGTCTTTTCACTGATAAAGCTTTTGTCTCTTCCGATTATCGGTGTGCTTCTTCTAAGGCTCTTTATAGATGATCCCATGATCATAAGCGTCTGCTACATAATGCTTGCAACGCCCATCGGATCAATGACAGCCATGGTGGCGCAGCAGTACGATAGCAATTACGGACTTGCATCGAGAGGAGTGGCCTTGTCCACTGTTCTTTCAGTTGTGACTATACCTCTTTTGTCCCTTGTGCTACAATAGGTAAGAATGTGCTTTGAGTACATATCTTCTTATTAAATGAAAATCGAGAAAGAGAGGAATATTTTAATTGAAAACACTTGCAATAATCCTGTTTGTGGCAATGTACGTGGGGCTGATCACATTTCCCAAGAGACGTGCGATCATAGCGCTGGCTGTTGCTGCAATATATATAGTAACGGGGATTCTTCCTTACAATACGGTATTCTCCGTTGTCGACTGGAACGTGCTCCTGATGATCTTTGGAACACTGCTGCTGGTTGATTATTTCATTGAATCCAAGATGCCGAACCTGATTGCGGATTACCTGCTGGATCTGGCACCCAATGTAATGTGGGTTACAATCTTCATGTCACTGTTCTCAGGACTTATTTCAGCATTTATCGATAACGTGGCAACACTTCTGATGGTTGCACCTGTTGGTCTTGCGGTTTGCAAAAAGCTTAAGATCAATCCGGTACCGATGATCATATCCATCGCTGTTTCTTCAAACCTTCAGGGAGCAGCAACACTTGTCGGTGACACAACATCAATCATGCTTGGCGCATATGCCAAGATGGACTTCAACGACTTCTTCTGGATGAACGGAAGACCCGGTATCTTCTTTGCTGTAGAGCTGGGCGCACTGCTTACAGTACCGATCATGATGATCCTTTTCAGAAAAGACAAAGAGCCTGTATCCGCAGAAGAAAAGACAAAGGTTACAGATTATGTTCCTACAATCATGATGGTTGCTCACGTCGTTCTTCTTATGGCTGCATCATTCATTCCCGAGAAGCCTGAGATCACAAACGGTCTTATCTGCCTTGGATGCTCACTTGTTGGTATGGCCTGGGAGTACCTTAAGGACCACGATGCTGACCGTATCGTGAGAGTTGTCAAGAACCTTGACTATGACACTGTACTTCTTCTTACAGGTCTTTTCATGGTAATCGGTGGTGTTACAAACGTTGGACTTGTTGATGACCTTGCAGGCTTTATTGTTAAGGCCGGCGGAAACAACCTGTTCCTGCTGTTTACAATTGTAGTATGGGGATCAGTTCTTATTTCAGCGTTTATTGACAACATCCCTTACGTTGCAACAATGCTTCCGGTTCTTCAGGGAGTTACAGCATCTCTTGGAATTGCTCCTTACCTTCTGTATTTTGGACTTTTGTGCGGAGCAACCCTTGGCGGAAACATCACTCCTGTTGGCGCAAGCTGCAACATCGCAGGTGTGGGAATGCTCAGAAAGGAAGGCCACGAGGTTTCCTTCTGGGATTTCGCAAGAATTGGAATTCCATTTACTCTGGCAGCAGTTATCGGAGCTTATGTTTTCCTTTGGGTTTTGTGGAGATAATGGTATAATCGATTTTAATATTTTGAATATAAAGAGGAGTTAAGTTATGGCAGAAGTTTACAACCATCACGCCATTGAGAGTAAGTGGCAGAAATATTGGGAAGAGAACAAAACTTTTAAGACAGATGTTTGGGATTTTTCAAAGCCCAAGTATTACGCACTTGATATGTTTCCATATCCTTCAGGAGTAGGCCTTCACGCAGGCCATCCCGAAGGTTATACAGCTACAGATATTATGTCCCGTATGAAGCGCATGCAGGGATACAACGTGCTTCATCCCATGGGATACGATTCCTTCGGACTTCCTGCTGAGCAGTACGCTGTAACAACAGGTAATCATCCTGCAGGATTCACAGAGAAGAATATTGAGACTTTCTCCAAGCAGCTCAAAGAGCTCGGCTTTGACTACGACTGGTCCAAGATGATTGCAACAAGTGATCCCAAGTTCTACAAGTGGACACAGTGGATATTCAAAAAGCTCTATGAGGCAGGATATGCCAAGCACATCGATATGCCTGTTAACTGGTGTGAGGAGCTTGGTACAGTTCTTTCCAACGACGAGGTTATCGACGGCAAGTCAGAGCGTGGCGGATACCCTGTTGTCAAGAAGATGATGAAGCAGTGGGTAATCGATCAGCAGGCTTTTGCTGAGGAGCTTCTTGACGGACTTAATGAGATCGACTGGCCTGAGTCAACCAAGGAGATCCAGAGAAACTGGATCGGCAAGTCAACAGGTGTAGAGGTTGATTTCAAGATCGTTGGCGGCGGAGAGTTCTCTATCTTCACAACATGTATCGAGACAATTTACGGTATCACATTTATGGTTCTTGCTCCCGACGGAGAGATTGTCAAGGGACTTATGGACCGCGTTGAGAATCCTGAAGAAGTTCAGGCATATATCGATGAGACACTTAAGAAGAACGACCTTGACCGTACAGATCTTAACAAGACCAAGTCAGGCTGCCCTCTTAAGGGGGTTTACGCTATCAATCCTGTAAACGGCAAGGAAGTACCTCTTTTCATCGGTGACTTCGTACTTGCAAGCTATGGTACAGGTGCTGTTATGGCTGTACCTACACATGACCAGAGAGACTTTGAATATGCTGAGGTTCATCACCTTCCTCTTATTCAGGTTATCAATAATGCAGAGGGAACAGTTGATGTTTCCGGACATGCATTTGAAAAGCAGGATTACCTTGGCAAGGGCTGCGTCCTTATGAATTCCGAAGAGTTTGACGGAATGGTTGTTGAGGATGCCAAGAAGGCTATTACCAAGAAGCTCGTAGATATGGGCGTTGCCAGAGAGAAGGTCAACTATCACTTCCGTGAGTGGATCTTTGCAAGACAGCGTTACTGGGGCGAGCCTGTTCCATGTATTTATAAAGAGGACGGAAGCATTGAATTCCTTGATGACTCCGAGCTTCCTGTTGTTCTTCCTGAGCTTGAGGACTACAAGGGCAAGAACGGACAGGCACCTCTTGAGAATGCAACTGAGTGGAAGGCCTATGACAAGAACGGACTTAAGGGCACAAGAGAGACATCAACAATGCCCGGTTCTGCAGGATCTTCCTGGTACTACTTCAGATATATCGATCCCGATAACGACAACGAGTTTGCTAATCAGGAACTCCTTAAGCACTGGATGCCTGTTGACCTTTACATCGGTGGTCCTGAGCACGCTGTAGGACACCTTATGTACTCACGTATCTGGAACCGCTTCCTGTATCACAAAGGTCTTTCTCCTGTAAAAGAGCCTTTCAAGAAGCTTGTACATCAGGGAATGATCCTTGGTGAGAACGGAATCAAGATGGGTAAGAGATTCCCTGAGTTCGTTGTTAACCCAAGTGATATCGTCAAGGAGTACGGTGCTGATACACTTCGTCTCTACGAGATGTTCATGGGACCTCTTGAGGTTTCAAAGCCCTGGAACTCCGCAGCAGTTACCGGAGCGAGAAAGTTCATCAACCGTGTATATACATTCTTCACAGAGCCTGCAAACATCACTGACGGTGGCAATGCAAACCTCGAGAAGGTTTATCACCAGACAGTCAAGAAAGTTTCAGGCGACTTCGAGGCACTTGGCTTTAACACAGCCATCGCTCAGATGATGATATTTGTAAATGCAGTTTACAAGGAAGGCAGCTGCCCAAGAGAGTATGCTGAGAGCTTCATCAAGATGTTCTCCTGCATCTGCCCTCATGTAGGTGAGGAAATCTGGCAGTATCTCGGACATGACAAGACTATTGCATTCGAGCCATGGCCAACCTATGATGAGTCCAAGTGTGTAGAGGACACTGTTGAGATCGCAGTTCAGATCAACGGTAAGGTAAAAGAAAAACTCTCCATCTGCAAGGAAGATCCTAAGGACGAAGTTATCGCCAAGGGTAAAGAGCTCATTGCTGATAAACTTGAAGGCAAGACTATTGTAAAAGAGATTTATGTGCCCGGCAGGATTGTTAACATTGTTGTAAAGTGAGCCATGCAAATAAGTGAAAAAAGTGCGACTTGAGTTTACTCAGTAGTCGCACTTTTTTTGCTTATTTATACGGCGAATGCCGTCAAGCGAGGAACAAGCGCAGCGGTTCCGAGCGTGCATGGCGGGGTAGTGGGAATCGCCGCGCGATTTCGAGCGTGCATGGCGGGGTGAGAAGCCCTAATCCTGAAATTACATTACAGACTTTGAAGCTATATTGCATAATGGGCTGTGGAGTCATGTTTTTGGCCTTTTTTTCTAAAAACATGACCTGCATTGATCCGATGAATTAGGAAAAGTCATGTTTCTAAAGGTTTTTGATTATAACATGACTTTTGAACCATCAAAAAGTCATGCTCAGTAGGAAAACTCTAAAAAACATGACTATAGAGTCATGCTACAGAGAACAAATGCAAATAACATGACTTTTTTTGCAAATTAATTCATGTTTATAAGAAAAAGGCCAATAAACATGACTGCAGCAATTTTGCTAGTCATGTTTTTAGAATATTTTCTTATGAACATGACTTCTATTAACATAATATCGTACGCTATTGATCATAGAGCTCTTTTAACATAATTTTACTTATATCTAAGGCCTGGCATGCCATAATAGTGTGCAGTTAATATCCTGTCCATGGCTAATATTGATGCAATCCCGCAAATTTCTTAAGATTACCCTCCGTAAAATTAATAATTCTTCATAGAATCTTAAAGACTATTCAATCCCAATTGTGCTAATATCATCATCAGTCCTATACAGGCTGAGAATCAGCTTGGTCTTAATCAAACTTGATACCGGTAGTGGTGCTCTGCCATGATTCATCAAATTTCTCTTTTATGCATTTTCGTGTTTATCTCAATATGCATTACATGAGAATCATCCGGATTACCGGCTTATCCACGATTAAAAAAATATTAAAATCAAATAAAGCAAAGGAACAACTATGGATGATAACAAGAGAGAACTGGAAAAACAACTTATGCTACTGAAGAGATTAAAAAAGCTCTCAGATGAGCATTTGAAAAAGCTGAAGAATGTGCCTGATGAATGCATCCGTACGTCTTCAAGAGGAAGTTTTCATCAATATTATCGAATAGATCCTGATTCAGGCAACATGATCTATTTAAGAAGAAACAATCTAAATGAGATACGCCAGATTATCCAGAAAGAATACGAGTTAAAGGTCAGCAGAGAAATAAATGATCTGATTGGCAGATTCGAGAAATTTATAAAGAACGGTAATATAAATTCCATTATGAATATCTATGAAAATACCTGCAATGCCAAGAAGGCTCTCATAACTCCGATCATTTCATCTGATGAAGACTATATCAACAACTGGCTTGCATCACATCCCGGGTGCCAGAATCCGTATCCGCCGAAAAAGCCGCATGAAACCATGAACGGTGAAATCGTAAAAAGTAAGAGTGAACAACTAATCGCCAATACGCTGTTTTGCAGGAAGATTCCATATGCGTATGAGCCTCGTCTGATTTTAGACAATAATACTGTCAGATATCCGGATTTTGTGACTTTGAATGTAAGAACGAGAAAAACCGTGTATTGGGAACATTTTGGCAGACTGTCGGATGCCGCATATTGCGCGGATAATTTTCCAAAGCTGATGCTCTATGAGCAAAATGGAATTATCCTTGGGGACAACCTTGTTATAACAATGGAGTCCGATGAGGAGGTGCTGGATATTCACAGCGTATACAGAAATATAGAAAAATATTTGATGTAAAAAAGTACTTGAATTCTAAAATAAATGTGATACAATTAGATTGCGTAAAATACAAGACTGCAATCAGGAGGCAACGCAATGAGCACATTAGTAACATTTTTCAGTGCAGAAGGCACAACAAAGGCTGTGGCAGAGGAATTTGCAAGGAAGATCGGAGCAGACTGCTTTGAGATCATTCCGGAAGAGCCTTATACAAAGATGGACATTAACTACCTCAATCCACTTTCAAGATGCAACAAGGAGCAGATCGGTAAAAAGGATGTTCCTGTAATGGGCAAGGTTGAGGATTTCGATAAATACGACGTTATCTACATTGGTTTCCCTATCTGGTACGCAGCAGCGCCAAGAGTAGTATACACATTCTGCAAGGATTATAACTGGGAAGGCAAGAAGGTTTATGCCTTTGCAACATCCGGCGGAAGTGGAATCGGCAAGACAGCCGAGAAGCTCGGAGAGTATATCAAGGGCGCTGCAGTATTGGATGCCAAGATCGTTCATAACGCAGACGAAGTAGCTAATTGGTAAAAGAGATATTATAACAATAAACATTCAGGAGGAAAGATAATGATCTACGATTACACACTTAAGACAGGAGAGGGAAAAGAGCTAAAACTTGCAGATTACAAGGGAAAAGTCATCATGGTTGTAAACACTGCAACAGGATGCGGATTTACACCTCAGTATGCTCCGATTGAGGAGATGTACACCAAGTACCATGACAAAGGTCTTGAAATCGTTGATATCCCATGCAATCAGTTCGGTGCGCAGGCTCCCGGAACAGATGAAGAGATCCATGAGTTCTGCACCCTTCATTACAACACAACCTTCCCTCAGATGGCTAAGTCTGATGTAAACGGAGAGAACGAGCTTCCTCTTTACACATATCTTAAGTCACAGAAGGGCTTTGAGGGCTTCCAGGAGCACGAGTTCAAGGCACTTCTTGAGAAGATGTTCGCTGAGGCTGATCCTGATTGGGACAAAAAGCCTGATATCAAATGGAACTTTACTAAGTTTATCATTGACCGCGAAGGAAACGTGATTGCAAGATTCGAGCCTACAGCCGATGTGGCTGATGTAGAGGCTTGCATCTGCTCACTTCTTTAATAATTTACACATCACACACAAAAAAGCTCACGGATTATTGTCCGTGAGTTTTTTGTTGCAATCAGATTTCATAATTCTTTAAGATTTATCTCCTGTTAAGTGGTGTAACATATATACTGTTGTGATTATTTCGATGAGGAAAGTGTTATGAAAAGGAAATTAATATTAGCAATGGCTTGCTGCATGGTACTTGGTCTTGCAGGCTGCAGTTCTGAGACAGCACAGGATACAGACAAGACTGAAAATACAGAGAAATCAGGCCTCATCACAGAGGATCAGGCGTGTGAAGCAATTAAGAAATACTGTATCGAAGGCTTCCCTGATCTTGCTGACATGGTTGATTCAGATGACTACACCATTTACTGGGATGCATCTACAACCGAGGATGGCGAAATTTGCGTTCTCTACAGGGCATATACCGGTGCTCTTATCCGTTACTATGTAAATCCTGAAACCGGCGATACCTATGTGACAGAGCAGGTTCCGGGCATTATCGATGACGAACAGAAAACGGAAGAAACTCTTAATGTAAAAGACTATATAGAATAACGCATAAATACTTATTTTTCCTTTCAACAATTCTTGACTAACACGCTTTAAAGCGTTACAGTATTAAATAGAATGTTTGTTGGAGGGAAAAACTTATGATTATCAAAGCACTGTTACTGGTGGTGTTCTTTGCTGTGATGTTGACAATCGGCTTCATCTGCAGAAAGAACTCCACTGATGTCAATGGTTTCGTTTTGGGCGGAAGATCTGTTGGCCCCTGGGTTACAGCTTTTGCATACGGAACATCTTATTTTTCAGCGGTTATCTTCGTTGGTTACGCCGGACAGTTCGGATGGAAATACGGAATAGCATCCACCTGGGTCGGAATCGGCAATGCCCTTATCGGATCGCTTCTGGCATGGGTGATCTTAGGACGTAGGACCAGGATCATGACCCAGCATCTTAATTCAGCAACAATGCCGCAGTTCTTTGCAGCAAGATTTGGCGGAAGATCTCTTAAGATAGCAGCATCTATCATTACCTTTATTTTCCTGATCCCATATACAGCATCACTGTATAACGGCCTTTCAAGACTTTTTGGAATGGCTTTTAATATTGACTATTCAATCTGCGTTATTGTTATGGCAGTTCTCACCGGAGTTTACGTTATTGCCGGCGGTTACATGGCTACAGCCATCAATGATTTCATTCAGGGTATCATCATGCTGATCGGTATCTGCGCAGTTATTTTATCTGTTCTTAACAGTCAGGGCGGATTCATTGCAGCACTTGACGGTCTCGCAAGGATAAGCGATGAGAGTGTTTCAACAACACCCGGTATATTCGCATCTTTCTTTGGTCCTGATCCGCTTAACTTACTTGGAGTAGTACTTCTTACATCTCTGGGTACATGGGGACTTCCTCAGATGGTTCAGAAGTTCTATGCGATAAAGAGTGAGAGAGCAATCTCCAAGGGAACCATAGTTTCAACATTCTTCGCATTTGTAGTTGCAGGCGGATGCTATTTCCTCGGCGGCTTTGGAAGGCTCTTTTCCGATAAGGTTGATATCGCAAACGGAGGATACGACTCAATTATTCCTGCAATGCTTTCGGGTATGCCTGATATCCTCATAGCGGTTGTGGTTGTCCTTGTTCTTTCTGCATCTATGTCTACACTGTCATCACTGGTTCTTACCAGCAGTTCGACCCTGACCCTGGACCTTCTTAAGGGCCATGTTTATAAGGAAATGGATGAAAAGAGACAGCTCCTTATCATGAGAGCTCTCATAATTGTATTCGTTGCTATCTCAGTTGTTATTGCGATCATTCAGTACAAGCAGAACGTGACCTTTATTGCTCAGCTCATGGGTGTTTCGTGGGGAGCACTGGCAGGCGCATTCCTTGCTCCTTTCCTCTATGGACTGTACTGGAGAGGCACAACCAAGGTTGCTGTCTGGGTTAACTTCGTATTCTCAACTGTTGTGATGCTGGCTAACATGATGGTAAGAAGCAGCTTCCCTAAGCTTCTTCAGTCACCTATCAACGCCGGTGCATTCTGCATGCTGGCAGGACTTATTATCGTTCCTGTGATATCTCTTTTCACAAAGAGACCGGATGCTGCGCTTGTGGATGGAGCCTTTGCTTGCTACAACAAGGAAGTCATGGTTCATCAGAGCACATCACTTTCAGACGACGAGGAGTAATACAAGAGTCTATGACGTCGCCCCGGGGAGACCTGGGGCGATTTTATTCTGATTCAGGATGAATTTTGCGATACGGATGGAGCGGTTAAAAGACATGGTGATTGATATTCACACACATACATTTCCGGATAAGATTGCAGCCGGAGCAATAGATGCTCTGAGCAGGGAAGCGCACATAATACCTCATACAGATGGGACTATCAGCGGGATTCTCTCTTCGATGGATGATGCTGACATTGATGTCGCAGTGGTGGTGCCTGTGGCGACAGCGCCCTCGCAAGTGGTAAAAGTCAATGATTCATCGCTAAGAAACAATGAGAAGTACTTCGATGGCCATGAAGTCGGAAAAAGAAGAGTTCTCTCCTTTGGATGCATCCATCCCGAGTTTGAGGATTACAGAGCCGAGCTTAGAAGGATTGCAGAGCATGGGATCAAAGGTATCAAGCTTCATCCTGTTTATCAGAAATGTGATATAGATGATGTGAAGTTCCTTCGCATCATTGATTGTGCAGCGGAGAACGGGCTTATTGTCATTACGCATGCGGGAATAGATATAGGATTTCCGGGTGTCGTGCATTGTTCGCCGCAGATGTGCAGAAATGTATGGGATAAGATTGGTGATTTTAAATTCATCCTTGCCCACATGGGGGGATGGACTAACTGGGATGAGGTTCCGGGGCTTTTGGCCGATACCGGAGTGTATCTGGATACATCTTTTTCTTCGGAATCTATAGAGCCGTTGAACGATGGATACTGGGATGACAAAGATACGAGGATGATGGACGAAGATCAGTACATGGAGATCATAAGGGCATTTGGTGCGGAGCGCATTTTATTTGGCTCCGACAGCCCCTGGACTGACCAAAAAAAGAGCAGGCAGTTTATTGAAAAACTGCCTTTATCTGAGAGAGAGCTAATGCTTGTTCTTGGTGGTAATGCAGAAAAAATAATATTTTAAACGTGCTATAATGGTGATTGTATTTTTCAATGAGGAGAAATGTTATGAATAGAAAAGCAATAGCCATTATCACAGCTGCATCACTTATAGCAGTATCGCTATCAGCCTGCGGCAAGAATACAGCAGATACAGATAATGCTCCTGAGAATGTCACAGCAGAGAGCAGTATCGAAAATCCGGAAGGCAGCACAGAAGCTTCGGGTGCAGGCGAGAGTATTGCGGATGAAGCTGAAAAGGATAAGCCCATCACTATCGTGACTCACCCCGTAAGCTGCGAGGTTTCGGGAAAAGAGGTTGCGACAGGAAGCTACCCTGAAATCGTGATGACTCCTGAGTTTTCCGGTCAGTACCTGAATCTCTTTTCCGAAGTATATGATCTCAATTCATATTGGAAAGACTCGGTTGAATACAGCGTAGGTGAGTACGGCTACTATCAGATTGACAGTGCAGAGCCGATTGAGAATCCATACTCATCTGAGATTACTGCAGATGTAGTAAGGGCGGACGATGCGCTCTTTTCCGTTATGGTCAGTTACTATGACTACTCCGGTGGAGCTCATCCGAATCACAGCACAGGATCTGTCAATATTGACCCTGCCACCGGCAAAACTCTTGAGATTAATGAGGTTATTAATGACAGCACCGCTGCGGCCAAGGCAATCAAGGACGAGCTTTACGCCGCATACCCCGATCTTGTAAGCGAGTTTGAGTCCTTCATTTATCTTGAGGAGGGCGAGACTATCCTTGATGTTTATGAAGCTAAGCTGGACAACAATCTCTACACCTGGACCATTGACACAGAGGGGATGAGAGTTTATTTTTCGCCCTACGAAATGGCGTCATATGCTGCCGGATATCAGGAGATTCTTTTACCATTCAGTAAGTATCCTGACCTGATAAAGCCTGAGTACATTCCGACAAGTGACCTTGACAAAGAGGCTATGGTAGGGACAAGAGAGCTGGAAAAAGAGATGGTTGCAGCCGCTGAGCCCTCTTATGAGGAGGATGAGAACGGCGAATTCCACGTAGTAAATAATGAGGGCAGCACTCAGGTTGTCAACAAGAGCTGGAATGCCTTTACTGAGGACGGAAGAGGCCCTGATGACGGTACTCATATTACACTTGCCAAGACCAAGGAGGAAAAGACAGACTGGCTCGACACAGAAGTCTGGGCAGATCAGCACGGGTTTGAGGTTGAAATGCTTCCATACTCGGATGATGACTACACCTACGTGGGCGATATGCCTATGGATTATCCTTACATGTATAACCGCCTTGATGTTTACGACAAGGCCGGTACCAGGATGATATACAGCCTTGATCTGTATGCTCTTTGCAACGGACCTGACGAGGAGACCGGCACATATTCAAGGACAACCCAGTTCATCAAATGGGCCAAGATATATGACGGAACACTTTACGTATCTCTCATACATAACGGATATTCATCAGAAGAGCCAAACAGCAACTACATGGTCGCCATTGATCCAAGCACAGGATATGTCCTTTGGAGAAGTGAGCCGCTTGTAGCCAACAGCGACAACTTCCTGCTGATAAATGACACGATCGTGTGCGGATACGGATTTACAGCGGAGCCTGATTTCATATATCTTCTGGACAGATTCACCGGACAGATCATGGAAAAGATTCCCGTAAATTCCGCGCCTGATCAGTTTAATGCTGTTGGGGACACTCTTTATGTGGCAACATACAATACAGCATACGAGTTCAAGATATCGACTTATTAAAAATATTATTGTTTTTTAATACATTTAGCATTCCAAATATCGTACAATTTTACTGTGGCAAACTATGTAAACTGCTGCGCCGAAATGGATTTATAAGGCGCATAAACGGAGAAAATACGTGGGATATTGGATTGCTGTTGTAGATGATGATGCATTACTGCTCAGAAGCGCAAAGAATCTTCTTGAAGGATATGCTATGCGCGTTAGTTGTTTGCGCTCCGGGCCTGCACTTCTGAAATTCATAGAAAATAACACACCGGATCTGGTAATCCTGGATATTCTCATGCCTGATATGGATGGATTTGAAACATTCCATGCACTCAGGGAGCTTGAGGAGAAACTGGGAAGAAATACCACTCCGGTGATTTTTTTGTCCGGAGATAATGATTCGGCTACAGAGAGGCGAGGCCTCAGGGATGGAGCAGCGGATTTTGTAAGGAAACCGATAGATAAGGAAATCCTTATAAACCGTATCTTCAAAACGATCGAAAGTCACAAGACCATAGAGATACTTACTGAAAAAGCGACTTTGGATAAACTGACCGGCTTTATGAACAAGGCCAGCGGAACAGAAAAAATAGCGGAGATGTGCCTTGATCATACGGGGGCACTCATGCTCTTTGACCTGGACAATTTCAAACTGGTCAATGATATCTATGGCCATGACATGGGAGATGAGGTGTTGATCGCCTTTTCTGAGATCCTGAAGCATAACACCAGAGATGAGGATGTCGTAAGCAGGATAGGCGGAGATGAGTTCCTGGGGTTCTTTAGCGGTGTAACTTCCGAAGTTGCCGTTAAGAGCCTGACCGGCAGACTGAATGTGCAGATTATCAGCAGATGCATTGAGCTGATGGGGGATGATTTTGATCTGCCAATAGGCATCTCGGTAGGTGCAGCTTTTGTTCCAAAGCATACCAGAGACTACACGACGCTTTTTAAATGCGCCGACACCGCCATGTACGGGGCAAAAGAGAACGGAAAGCACGGAGCTCAGATATATAATGAGGAGCTCGTGGTAAAAGAGTCTGAGAACGAAAATGATCTGGCTGCTGACCTGGCAAGAATAAGCCGGATCATGGAAGAGCGAAATGAAGCAGACGGCGCAATGGTTATAGGAAAAGAAGCTTTTTACCAGATGTACCAGTTTTCAATACGTTTTATCCGCAGGTACAAAAAAGGCGCAGCCAAAATGCTCTTCAGCCTGTCAGTCGGTGAAGACGACAATTTGTCCGAGCTTTCATCCAGGTTTATTGAAATGCTCAGAAAGAAGCTGAGAATAAGCGATGCCATTGTACAGATAAAGTCAGACCAGGTTTTAGTATTTCTTCCGATCATCACCAAAGATGAGACAGAGATTGTTATAAAGCGAATAGAAGAGTCTTTTGCTGAGATCGGTATAGGATCGGCAAAAATGGAGTATGTAACTGAACACATATCTTGTGATGCTAATGAGGAATAATGATGAACCAGAGAAATAACGAGAGATTTATCATTCTGATAATATCCATCGGCTGCATGGGACTTTCAATCGAAAGCATTCTGTTGGGATGGGAATTCTGGGTTCCGCCGCTTATTCTTGTCGGAGCTGTAATAGTCTGGGGAATGCATATTTCCGGAAATCCTGAATACAAGACAAGGCAGCTTGCGTATCTTGGTTATGTGATGCTGCTTGTATTTTATCATGGTGTCCACGGAAGCTCTTATTACGATGTCGGTATAGTAATAGTCCTTGCTATGGTGGCTCTTACGCTGTTTGACCGCGTTTATATGTTAAATCTGCTTTTCGGAGAATACTGGATTATTCTTGCAATCCAGCTCTTTATTGTAAGCAAAGAACACAATGTTGTCTTCGATGATGTCAATATATCCAGATTATTCCTCCATATGAGTATAGTATTTATGGTCTATTTTATCTGCGTGAAACTTGTCCGAGACAAGATTGATATGGATAACAGCGATGCTGAAAAAGAAGCGCGTATAGAGGCCGTAGATGCTGATATGGAGGACTTTCTTTCTAACATTTCCCATGAGCTGAGAACGCCTGTAAACGTTGTCCTCGGAATGAGTGAGATACAGCTCAAGAAGAATCTTGGCGAGGAAGCCTTCTCAATAAAGCAGGCGGGAACCAAGCTTGCTTATCAGATTGAAGATATCCAGGATTACACTGAATGCAAACGTGACAACATCATCCTTGAAGAGGATGAATACACATGCACGTCACTTATAAATGATGTGGTTGTGGAATTCAGAATGCTTGAAAATGAAAGAAAGCTGGAACTTGTTGTTGATGTGGATCCAAGGGTTCCGCTAAAGATGCGCGGAGATATAAAAAAGCTTCATAAGATATTCAGGCATCTTTTGGATAATGCTGTAAAATTCACCAAGAAGGGGGGAATCTACGTCAGGGTATTTGCTGAGGATACTGATTATGGAGTAAATCTTTGCATTGAAGTTACGGATACAGGAATAGGTATTGAACGTAAATTCATAGCAATGGTATCTGAGGGCATGTATCAGGTCAATAAAAAGAGAAATCGCAGTTCGGGAGGAATTGGACTGGGACTGTACATAGTTTATGGATTTGCGCATAGCATGGGAGGCTTTGTCAAGATTGAGAGCATACCCAAAAACGGAACCACAGTCAGGGTGACAATCCCTCAAAAGGTTGTGGATGCTTCTCCGTGTATGTCTTTGGCTGAGAATTATAGTGGAGATATTATATTCCATTCACGTTCTGAGAAGTTCAAGGTTCCCAAGGTGCGTGAATTCTATAAGGAGATGGCTATGAATCTTGCATCGGGATTGAAAGTCACTCTGTATTCAGCCGATTCAAGGAAAGAAATTGAACAGCTTATCGAGAAAAGAGAGATATCTGCCATCTTTATGGGGCAGGAGGAATATGAAGACAATACCGCGTACTTTGAGGAACTTAGTAAAAGCGATATTGTGGTTGCTGTATCTGCAAAATCCGATTTCAAAAAGGCTTTGGGAAGTACTGTTATGGTATTGCCAAAACCGCTGTACGGATATCCTGTTACCAAAGTCATTAATGAGGGTTATAACGCACAGAATCTTGACAGTGAAGATAATATCGCACACCCGAATCTCGCCGGGCTGAAGGTACTTGTTGTTGATGATGAGCCAATGAACCTGATAGTTGCGGAAGGCATTTTCAGGAATTTTGGTATGAGTACCGATCTTGCGGGAAGCGGACAGGAGGCTGTCGCCAAATTCAGAAAGAGCAACTATGATGTTGTGTTCATGGATCACATGATGCCTGAAATGGACGGTGTGGAGGCTATGAAGCTCATCAAAACAGCGGCAAAGGAGAGAAATAAAAAAGCCATCGTTATTGCACTTACAGCCAATGCTGTCTCGGGTGCAAGAGAGATGTTCATGAGGGAAGGCTTCGATGGGTTTATTGCCAAGCCCATGAGTATTCCGGAGTTTGAGCATGTTATGCTCAAGGTACTTGCCCAAAACGGCAAAGGCAGAGGAGGGCAGGCATCATGAAGAAAGACAATTTTATTTCCAGAGTAATAAAAGCAATAGAGGATCCGAATAGGGAGGTTAAGGAAAGAGTATATCTGGCATTGACCATTGTCTGCGAGATAACGATATTTGCTGCCCTTATAGGTGACATAATCACACAGGAGAACCCGTATGAGATATGGTTTATTGTTGTGACGCTTGTCTGTACACTGGCCATTATGATCATATGCTTCCGCAAAAAGAAGGTCGGACATGCGATAAAGCTCACTATTACAGGCATGGTGTTTTTAATACTTCCGGGAGTTTACTTCTTTGGCGGAGGTATAAGGGGAGGTGGTGTTTTATGGATCATCTTTACCTATACATACGCAGGACTTGTGCTTACAGGGGCATGGCGAATAGTGATGTTTATAGGCATCACACTGATGGCCTTTGTTTTTTATACGATTGAGTATTTTTACCCGCAGCTTGTATATCAGCACTCCAAAGAAATGTTCTTTATTGACTCGTTTATATCGCTGGTTCTCGTAGGTACTGTATGTTTTTCCATGACGTGGATTCAGAACAGCCTGCATATCAGAGCGAATAAAAGAGCTACAGATGCAGCCAAAAAGGCAGAAGATCTTTCAAAGACACAGAACAGATTCTTTTCCAGCATGAGCCATGAGATCCGTACGCCCATAAATGCAATTCTCGGGCTAAATGAACTTATCCTCAGAAATCAGAATGCGCCCGACGAAGTTGTAAAGGAAGCAATGGGAATACAGGGCTCAGGTAAAATGCTCCTGACTCTTATAAATGATATTCTGGATTTTTCAAAGACAGAAGCCGGAAGCATGGAGATTGTTCCGGTCAACTACAGTGTTGGTGATCTCTTTTCCGAGATCATAAATATGTTCTGGGCCCGCGCCAATGAAAAGGGACTTAGATTCAATGTCATTATAGATCCAAAGACACCTGCGATGCTGTATGGCGATGAGCTTCGTATTAAGCAGATCCTGGTAAATCTGATAAACAATGCTGTTAAATATACAGCTGAAGGTTCTGTTGATATTCGTGTTGAAAGTGAATTTTTAGATGAAAAGACAGTTGATCTGACTATATCGGTATCCGACACCGGAATTGGCATCAAAAAGGAGTCGCTCCCGTATATTTTTGATGTCTTTAAGCGCGTGGATGCAGATAAGAACCGCTTCATAGAAGGAACGGGACTGGGACTTTCGATAGTAAAAAGACTTACGGAACTAATGGGCGGAAAAGTAACTGTAAACAGTGTTTATGGCGAAGGATCCACGTTTACGGTTTCGTTTAATCAGGGGATTGCAGATACTGCAGCTATTGGTGAGTTGAACATCCACAATGAGGCTGATGTTAAGAGAAAGGCGTACGAAAGTCTGTTCAGGGCGCCTGAGGCGAAGGTACTTATTGTTGATGACAATGAGATAAATCTTGAGGTGGAGATGAAACTCCTTGAAGGCACGGAGATGGTGATTCATGGTGCCATGAGCGGAAAAGAAGCTCTGGAGCTCTGCCTTAAGGAAAAATATGATGTAATCCTTATGGACCATATAATGCCTGAGATGGATGGCATAGAGTGTCTTAATAACATCCGTAATCAGGAGGGCGGACTTAACAGATCCACGCCGATAGTGGTTCTTACTGCTAATGCCGGATCGGTTGACAGGGATACCTATTACAGAGCAGGATTCGATGGATATCAGGTAAAACCTGTTTCCAGCGAGTCTCTTGAAAGTACGCTGATAAAATTCATAACTCCCGACAAGGTTATTGTAAAGAGCCATAAGATCATGGTGGACAATACGGAAATCAATACCGCTGCAGGGTATTCAGGGAAAATGCCGCTGCTTATAACATCCACCAGTATGTGTGATCTGCCGGATTCCCTTACCGAAAGGTTTATTCCTCTTTTGCCTTTCCTTATAAAAACTGAGGAAGGCGTGTTTAAAGACGGTATCCAGATGGGAGCCGATGAACTTATCCGTTACATAAGTACCGGTAAAACCGCCGAATCCATGCCTCCTGACGAATCTGCTTACAGGGATTTCTTTGCTTCTCAGCTTAAGCAGGCTCATCACATTATTCATATTGCGATAACCAGCAGTATGAGTGATGATTACAGACTTGCCAGGGAGGCAGCAAAATCTTTTGATAATGTAGTAGTCGTAAATTCAGAGGCTATTTCATCAGCAACGGGAATTCTGGTCCTTGTTGCCATCAAGCTTGCCAGAATGAATATTTCCGTTGAGGACATTGTTGCTGAGCTTGAGGAAGTTAAGAAGAGACTCAGATGCAGCTTTATCATCGGAAATACGGAATTCATGGCCAGAAAGGGCTTTATAAGCAATGAGATGGATCAGGTTGCCAGGAGCTTAAGTCTCCATCCATGTATGAAAGTACAAGATGACAACATTAAAATCGGTGGTGTCTGGATGGGAAGAAGAAAGAGGGCATACCGCAAATATATAAACAAAGCATTTCCGGTGGATGTCATTCCCGATCCTGAAGTTGTATTTGTAACTTATGTTGATGTTCCGATTGAAACCCTCAGATGGATCAAAGAAGAAATAAGCAAGAAGGCATATTTCGAGAATGTTGTGTTCAAGCAGGCTTCCGCAGCTATCTCCACCAACTGCGGACCCGGCAGTTTTGGTATTCTTTACTTTGTTAAGTCTAACAAGTCCTATAATCTCAATGCATACTTTAACGAAAGTATGCGCATGTTCGGTGATGAGCAGGAAGAGGACGAAAATGAGCAGGAAGAGCCGGAGATCATTGAACCTTTAAAATGGTATGAGTCCATAGAAGGAATTGACGGCAAGATAGCCATTAAGAACAGTGAATCTGAGGAAGGCTTTAAGACCATCCTTAAGTTTTTCTATGATTCAATAGACAGCAAAGCCGAGGAACTTGATGGATACTATGAAAAGGGCGATTTTGACAACTATGTCATCAAGGTACATGCGCTAAAGAGTTCATGCCGGCTTATAGGAGCCACGGGCACTTCAGAAAAAGCGCAGCTGCTTGAAAATGCAGGAAAAGAAGGAAGATTTGAATATATCAGACAAAATCATGCGGTATTTATGCGCGAATATCGTGGATACAAGAATTCTCTGAGTGAGATATTTGATGAGGATACTGCAGAACAAGAGGATAAGCCGGCAAAACCTGTTGCTGACAAATATCTTATGGAGAGCGTTTATGAGGGCCTTCAAAGCGGTGCAGAGGCCATGGACTGCGATGCCATAGATGCTGTTTTCAAGGAAATAGAAGACTATGAAATTCCTGAAGATGAGGCAGGTAAGATCAATGACCTTCGAAAGATGGCCGATCAGTTTGATTATGATGGAATACTGGAGATATTAAATGGAGACGGTAATTCGGCTGAATAATGCAGTAAATGAATTTGCATGGGGGTCCTTTGGCCTTGCTCTGATCGTAGGAGCAGGGATTATCTGCACGCTGGCAACAGGCTTTTTTCAGATTACAAAAATCGGACACTGGTTTAAGAATACCTTTGGAATAATAAACGGCAGAGGAAGGATCATCAATGACGCCGGCGCTCTGTCGCAGCGCAGAACTTTTTGGACAACTAATATACTCTGGGCTATAGGAGCAGTTCTGATGATCGCCATGGCAGCTATCCTGATAGGAGGATTCAGACGTCTGGCTGCAATATCGGAAGTGATCATGCCGTATCTGTGCGCAGCGTACGTAATAGGCTGCTTGCTGGTTGTCACAGTAAATATAGCAAGGTTTCCCGAGGCATTTGCATCAATATTCAGATTTGCTTTCAGAACCAGAGCGGTTGCCGGAGGAACAGCAGGTACAGCACTTGCCATGACTATCAATACTATACAGCATGGCTGTAAAAGAGGAGTCTTTTCCAATGAAGCAGGAATGGGATCTTCGGTTATGATACATGTTACCAGCTGTAACAGAGAACCGGTTCATCAGGGACTCTGGGGTATTGCCGAAGTCTTCGTCGATACCGTTGTTATCTGTACATTCACTGCGCTTGTTATATTGTGTTCGGGATTTATTGACCTTCGGACAGGAGTGGCGCATGATATAGTTAATGATGCTACACTTGTGACAGAGGTTTTTGGAGCAAGCCTGGGTAAGCCCGGAGAGTGGTTTATTGTGATCATCATTACGATGTTTGCTTTTACATCAGTTCTGGGATGGTCATATTACGGATCCAAGGTCACAGAGTATTTGTTTGGCGTTGTTGCATCCAAAATATACAGGGTTGTATTCCTGCTTTTGATAGTTGCAGGAGCAGTCATGGAATCATCCCTTGCCTGGGATATATCGGATACGTTTAACGGTCTTATGATGATACCGAATCTGATAGGAGTGCTGTCACAGATACCGCTGATCATAAGACTTACAAAGAACTACACAGACAGAAAGATAAAGGGAAAAGACATTGAACCTGTTCTTTCATATAACAGCGATATACAGGCTGAGGCACTGAGGGCTATACAAAAAGGGGCAGACTGACATTTAAGCCTGGAGTGCCATTGGAGGACTGATATGGTAGGAGTTAATCTTAACATCATAATGCTTTTGTTCCAGCCGAGTGTTGTGGCAAGGGGGCTTGCAAAAAGACTTGCTGAACTGGGCCATAATGTCACGCCTATTGTAGGCGACGTTATGAATCTTGATCAATATATGGATACAACGGATATTTTTATATTTAATCTTCCCACGATGATAGTAGAATACAGTGATGAAATTGAAGCGCTCCAGGTGGTTTGTGACAGGATGATTCAGAAGAACAAGAAAATGATACTGGTCGGAGAAAGAGAGCTGCATCAGGAACTTGAGAGAATATATCACGATGTCTACAGATTTGGCTGGGTATCCAGACCTGTTGAAACTCAGGATCTTCTTAATGCAATAGATATGGCTCTTTTTGGAACCACTGCTCCTGATGTGGATATAAAAAAGAGAGTACTGATAGTTGATGATGACCCCGACTACGCCAAAGTAGTCAAAAGCTGGATCGGGGATCATTATAAGGTAGACATAGTCACTGCGGGAATGCAGGCTATAAGCTTTCTTCTTAAACTGCCTGAGAATGAAACGGTAAATCTTATTCTGCTTGACTATGAAATGCCGGTGGTCAATGGCCCTCAGATGCTTCAGATGCTGAGACAGGATCCCGCAACAGCGCATATTCCGGTGGTATTCCTTACGGGCGTGGATACAAGGGACGCCGTCGCCAAGGTAATGGCGCTAAAGCCCGACGGATATATCCTTAAATCAGCAACAAAAGATGAACTGCTGAACTATCTTTTTAAAAAGCTGGGGCAGTAGTATCAGGAACCGGCTCTTTCACGATATCTGCTGGCATTCATTCCGTAGTACTTTTTGAATGCAGTTGAGAAGTGTTCAACGGATGAATAGCCAAGTTCATCAGCTATATCGGTTATGGTTTTTTCCGGAAGTCCAAGCATGAGTGCGGCAGCGCTCATCTTGGCTTCTGTTTTTTTGCTCTGAAAATTCATGCCGTAATGCTCGGTCAAAAGCCTCTGCGTCTGCCGTGAGCTAAGACTCAGTCTTGCTGAAAGATCTGTCAGTGTCAGGGTGGCGTACTCGTAGAGAAAGGCCTCCTCTATGATGAGATACTGGCTCTCGGCGGTTTTGAGGAGTTTTAAATCTTTTTTCTCTGTCTCGACAGAGTAGTTCCTCACGCAGGAGATTATGATCTGTTTTATAAGTGACTCCACAACTGTTCTGTATCCAAGGCTCTGTCTTTCCAGTTCTGAGAAAAGAGATTTCATAAGGCTGTGGATATCGCATTTATCACTGCCATACCAGAAGCTCATATTTCTGAAAGCGCTCATAGGGGATAATACTCTTTTACCTGCATCTTTGTCCGCTGATAATTTGAGGTATACGCAGTATTCAGACAGAGGGTTGTTCTTATCGGGAACCATGGAATGTTTGATATGAGGACCGGTGATATACAGTGTTCCGGGCAGAGTATCGTATTCTTTTCCCTCTACAGTTACCTTCCCATGGCCGGAGGATATATAGTGTATCTCATAGCTGTTGTCGGAGTGGGAGTGCATGGGTATGGATCTGTGGAAGCATTCATACACTATGTTGCCGACATATACTGATTCTCCGTCCATCATAAAGGCAATGCCACTGTCATGATATGCAATTTTGTCACTGCTTTTTGGGATGTCTTTTTCCAATGAATTCTTCATGCGATTATCATAACATATTACCTGCGCAAATACGACATAACAAAAAAGAACCTGTCACAATAATCTCTTATTAATCTAGCCCGGAATTCATATACTTCCAATTAGGGGTACAAAGTTTTCTGTCTGAAAGGAGGAGGTATTATGGCAGTAAAAATGAGAGGAGCTATCCTTCCGGGGAATTCCACTGTGGAACTCAAAGACTTTGAGATTCCAAAGCCCGGATTTGGACAGGTTCTTATTCGCACGAAGGCAACCACTATATGCGGAAGCGACATAAGATGCATATACAGAGAGCATACGGGTAAAGGTGCCGAGGGGTATATTCCCGGAATGATCGCAGGACATGAGCCATGCGGACTTATCATCGAGGAAGGGGAAGGGCTTAAGCGGTTTAAAAAGGGTGACAGAGTTATTGTCTATCACATCTCAGGCTGTGGAGTGTGCAATGACTGCAGAAGAGGTTATTACATTTCATGTACTTCAAAATTCCGCGCAGCATACGGATGGCAGAGAAACGGAGGTATGGGAGAGTACATACTTGCAGATGAAAAAGATCTGATTGCTCTTCCGGACGAGCTTACCTATAAGGACGGAGCTCAGGTTGCCTGTGGATTCGGTACGGTTTATGAGGCTATCGAGAAGATCGGAGTCAGCGGAAATGACGCAGTTCTTGTAACGGGTCTTGGGCCTGTGGGACTGGCTGCACTTATGCTCTGCAAGGCACTTGGAGCAAACATGCTTATCGGCATTGAGATGAACGATTACAGAATAGATCTGGCTAAAAAGCTTGGCCTTGTCGATCACGTATTTAAGCCGGGAGAGGATACTCTTGATGAAATATTAAAGCTGACCCGTGGACAGGGCGTTGAAAAGGCTATCGACTGCTCGGCTTCAGATCCCGGCAGACAGCTTGCAATACGTGCGACTCGCTCGTACGGCAAGATTGCATTTGTCGGAGAGGGCGGAACCTGCACATTCAATCCAAGTCCCGACATTATCCACGGTCAGAAGACTATATACGGATCATGGGTGACTTCTCTGTGGAAGATGGAGAAACTTGTGGATAAGCTGGTTCGCTGGAATATCCATCCGGATAAGCTGATAACACATGAATTTCCGCTTGCTCAGGCGCCTGAAGCCTATGCACTTATGGCATCCGGAAATTGCGGAAAAGTAGCCGTTGTTTTCGGAAATCAGGATGAAAAATAAGGAGGGACTGATGAGCGAATTTATCACAAATGTCCCGACATATACGCTTAATACCGGAGCAGTTATGCCTGCTGTGGGACTTGGCACTTTCGGATCGGATAAGTATACGCCGGATCAGATAGCAAATGCGGTATCCGGTGCAATTAAAGCCGGTTACAGAATGTTGGACTGTGCATCTGTATATCAGAATGAAGAGCAGATAGGAGGAGTATTAAATGGTTTATTCAGAGAAGGAATCGTTAAGAGAGAGGAGCTGTTCATAACCTCCAAGGTATGGAACGACCGGCACAGGGAAGTAAGAAAGGCATGTGAAAAGAGCCTTAAGGACCTGGGACTTGACTATATAGATCTTTATTTTGTTCACTGGCCATTCCCCAATTACCATGCGCCCGGATGTGACGGGGATTCACGCAATCCGGATTCGAAGCCGTTTTCTGTTGATGAGTTTATGGATACGTGGCGGCAAATGGAAGAGTTATACGATGATGGACTTGTGAAGGCCATAGGAATGTCCAATATGACTATAGCCAAGCTGGAGAAGGTACTGCCTCTGTGCAGGATCAAGCCTTCGGCTCTGGAGATGGAATGTCATCCTTCATTCCAGCAGCAGGAGCTTTTTGGCTATGCAAATGCACATGGCATTGTTCCTATAGGTTTTTGCCCTATAGGCTCTCCCAGCAGACCGGAAAGAGACAGGTGCAGTACAGACGTTGCGGATACTGAGCTTCCTGAGGTGGTGAGTGTTGCCAAAAATCATGATGTACATCCGGCCGTTATCTGCATAAAGTGGGCTGTTCAGCGCGGTATGTGCACGATTCCGTTTTCGGTCAAGGAACCTCAGTATATTTCAAATTTAAAATGTACAACTGAGGATCCGCTTTCGGACGAAGAAATGGAACTGCTTAAAGCTGCTGAGCGAGGCTGCCGACTTGTAAAGGGACAGGTGTTTTTGTGGCCCGGAGCTACAGAATGGACACAGCTTTGGGAGTAGGACATCACACTACAGGAGGACTTGAAATGCTAAAAGGAATACCTAAAATTTTATCTCCGGAGCTTCTAAAGGTTTTGTGCGAGATGGGACATGCTGACAGAATTGTGATATCAGACGGTAATTTTCCGGCAGAGTCTGTAGGAAAAAATGGGATTGTGGTACGACTTGACGGGCACGGGGTTCCGGAAGTGCTTGATGCCATACTTACAGTATTTCCGCTTGATACCTATGTTGAACATCCGGTAAATCTCATGGAAGTCATGAAAGGAGATCCGGTGGAAACACCGATATGGGATACATATAAGGATATACTAAAAAAGCATGATGACAGGGGAGAGAGCATGATAGGCCAGATAGAGCGTTTTGCTTTTTATGAGGAGGCATCCAAGGCCTATGCCGTTGTTACTACAGGTGAATCGGCCCTTTATGCAAATATAATGCTGCAGAAGGGTGTTGTTACTTCATAAATTATCCCTTTATACATAGTTACCCACATTAAAAGGCACAGGATATTGGTCAAAAGACCTGATCCTGTGCCTTATAGTTTTGAATATAAATGAATTAAATGTTTGAAATGTCTTCCTGTGTAAGGATCTTGACGCCGGCGCTGGTAAGCCTTGCTTCAGCTGCCTTGGTGTCAGCTACTCGGAAGATCATGCAGGCTCTGTCGGTGTTCTTGCCACCGGGGAAAGCATACATATACTCGATGTTTACGGATTCATCGGTAAACTTATCAAGGAGTTTGTCCAGTCCGCCTGCTTCATCCGGAATCTCGATCGCAAGTACAGGCGTAAGGCTTGCAACAAAGTCATGCTCTTTCAGAGTACTTACAGCTTCAAGAGCATCGTCCACGATCAGTCTTGCAATACCGAAGTCCTTGGTCTCTGCAAGGGAAGTGGCTCTCATGTCTATTCCGTGAGCTGCCAGAACACCTGTCATTTTTTTGAGAGTTCCGGGTTTGTTTTCAAGAAAAACAGAAATCTGCTGTACGCTCATTCTTTTATCCTCCTGAATTAATTATAACATCAGATCTTTCTCTTATCGACTACTCTAACGGCTTTTCCTTCGGATCTTGCAATGGACTTGGGCGCAAGGAGTGAAACCTTGGCCTTGATTCCAAGCATGGACTTGAGGTCTGCCATAAGCTTCTTTTGTCTCTCCTCGATTTCACCGACGTTATCGTTGAACATCTCGGGAGTCATTTCAACCTGGACATCAAGTGTATCAGTGTTGTTTACGCGGTCAACAACAATCTGGTAGTTAGCAGCATAACCGTTGTTGAGAAGAACTGTCTCGATCTCGCTCGGGAATACGTTGACACCTCTGATGATGAGCATGTCATCTGATCTTCCCATGGGCTTGGCCATTCTGACATGGGTTCTTCCGCAGGAGCACTTCTCTCTTGAGAGCCTGCAGATATCCTTGGTACGATAACGGATCATCGGGAAAGCTTCCTTGTCAACTGCGGTGAAGACAAGTTCGCCCTGTTCACCCTCGGGAAGCACTTCGCCTGTATCGGGATCGATTATCTCTGCAATGAAGTGGTCCTCGTTGATGTGCATGCCGTGCTGAGCTGAGCACTCAAATGCAACACCGGGACCGGAGAGCTCTGTGAGACCGTAAATATCAAAGGCTTTGATTCCCATGGTCTTTTCGATGCTCTGTCTCATTTCTTCGCTCCAGGCCTCAGCACCGAATATACCGGCCTTAAGAGGAATATCATTGGGACCGTAACCAAGTTCCTGCATTCGCTCACCAAGGTAAGCAGCATAGCTTGGTGTACAGCAAAGGATAGTAGCATTAAGGTCTTTTATAAACATGATCTGTCTGTCGGTATTACCGGAACTCATGGGAACGGTGAGACTTCCTACCTTGTGTGAACCGCCGTGGAGTCCTGCACCACCGGTAAACAGACCATAGCCGTATGAAACCTGCACAACATCCTCATTGGTTCCGCCTGCAGCCATGATGGCTCTTGCGCAGCAGTCTTCCCAGAGGTCTATATCATGCTGTGTATAAAAGGCAATTACTCTTTTTCCTGTTGTGCCTGACGTTGAGTGGATCCTGACAACTTCGTCCTTGGGAACCGCCAAAAGTCCGTCCGGATAGGTTTCTCTAAGATCGGCTTTTGAGAGGAAAGGAAGCTTGTGAAGATCATCAACGGACTTGATGTCATCGGGTGTGACTCCCTTTTCTTCCATCTTTTTGCGATAATAGGGGACGTTGTCCCAGACATGTTTAACCTGTTTTACAAGCTTTTCCGACTGAATCTTCCTTATCTCTTCATAAGGGGCACATTCAATCTCGGGTTGATAATAATGCTCCATAAGATACTCCTCCCAAATAAAAGAATTACTGATTCTTACCAAGCTCGAATGCTTTCTTGTTCATCTCCAGGAACTTGGCGGGTACATTTGCCTCAAGAGACTTCATCCATGCTTCTTCCGGAAGATCGAAGTAGTGAGAGAGTCTTCCGAGAAGAACAATGTTTACGGCCTTGGCTGAGCCTGCCTCTTCTGCAAGTGAGAGACAGTCGAGAGCATCAACTTTGGCTCCGGAATCTTTCAGCTTTTTAACCAGGTCAGAAGGATACTCCGCTGCGCCTGTGATAACGGGCATTGGATCGATCTGCTGGGTGTTTGTTACGATCTGTCCGTCCTTCTTGAGGAACGGAAGCCATCTTGCGGCCTCCAGTATCTCGAAGGATACGATATAGTCTGCCTCGCCCTTGTCTATTACAGGGGAAAAGACCTTGTCCCCATATCTTACGTATGTGACAACGGATCCGCCTCTCTGGCTCATTCCGTGTACCTCTGAAACCTTAACGTCATATCCCTGGCTCATGAGAAGGTGACCAAGGAGTTTACTTGCAAGAAGTGAGCCCTGTCCGCCAACGCCCACGATCATAATGTTCTTTGTTTCCATCTTATTATTCTCCTTATTCTTGTCCCGCTGCACTAAACTCGAAAATACCTCGTTAAGTGCACGTGACTGGTTCGCACTAGGCTCGATAATACCTCGCCAAGTGCTCTACACAAAAGCCCCTACAGGACAAAGCTGACTGCAAACGTTACATCCTACGCAGAGAGTATTGTCGATGGTTGCCTTGCCATCCTTCATGGAGATGGCGGGACATCCGATCTTCATGCAGCTCTTGCAGCCGACACATTTGTCTCTGTTAATGCTAAGAGGCGGATTGTGCTTGACGTACTTAAGAAGTGCACAGGGACGTCTTGAAATGATAACTGAAGGAGCGGCAGCTGCGAGTTCTTCCTTGAGGACTTCATCGCACTGCTTGAGGTTGTAAGGATCAACAACTCTTACACGCTCAAAGCCCATAGCCTTGCAGAGAGCTTCAAGATCGATCTTGCCTGCAGGATCACCCTTGATGTTGTAGCCTGTTGTGGGATTCTGCTGATGGCCGGTCATACCTGTAATTGAGTTATCTACGATGACGATTGTTGAGTTTGACTGGTTGTAAGCTACGTTTGCAAGGCCTGTCATGCCTGAGTGCATGAAGGTTGAATCGCCGATTACGGCAACAGTCTTATTCTCGCTTTCAGCGCCTCTTACCTTGTTGAATCCGTGAACAGCACCGATTGAAGCACCCATGCAGAGTGTCATCTCGATTGCTCCGAGAGGAGGAACGGCACCAAGTGTGTAGCATCCGATATCACCAAGAACGGTGCAGTTGTTCTTTTTGAGTGTGTAGAAAAGGCCTCTGTGAGGACATCCTGCGCACATTACAGGAGGTCTGTTGGGAATTGCATCTTCAAGTGCAAAGGAATCTGCAGTGTCTTTTCCGAAGGCCTTGGCAATGAGATTCTGTGAGAACTCATCGCATACAGGAAGAAGGTCTTTGCCTGTAACAGAAAGTCCCAGAGCCTTTACGTGATTCTCGATTATAGGATCAAGTTCTTCCACAACAAAGAGTTTGTCTACCTTGGCTGCGAAGTCCTTAATAAGCTGATTGGGAAGAGGATTGGTCATGCCGAGCTTGAGAACAGATACGCTATCACCAAAAACCTCTTTTACATACTGATAGGAAGTTGAGCCTGTAATGATACCAATTTCTGTACCACCCATTTCAATGCGGTTAAGAGGGCAGTTCTCAGCGTACTCGATGAGCTTGGCTGTGCGCTCTTCAACGATGGGGTGACGCTTTTTGGCATTGCCGGGCATCATAACATACTTGCCGATATTCTTTTCATATGGGAAATCCGGAACGTTCCTGTCACCTGTCTCTACAAGGGACTGGGAATGAGCAACTCTTGTGCACATCTTAAGAAGGACCGGAGTATCGAATTTCTCTGAAATCTCGTAGGCGAGCTTGGTGTACTCAAGGGCCTCGGCTGAGTCGGAAGGCTCGATCATGGGAACCTTGGCAGCGATGGCGTGATGTCTTGAATCCTGCTCGTTCTGGGATGAGTGCATTCCTGCATCATCAGCAACTACGATTACCATTCCGGCATTTACACCGGTATAAGACATTGTATAAAGCGGATCTGCTGCAACATTAAGTCCAACGTGCTTCTGGGCACAAAAGCTTCTGCGTCCCGCAAGAGATGCGCCAAAGGCCGATTCCATGGCTACCTTCTCATTGGGAGCCCACTCACAGTAGATCTCGTCATATTTAGCAGCTTCCTCAGTAACTTCAGTACTGGGTGTTCCGGGATAGCTGGAAATAAAGCAGACTCCGGCCTCATAAAGACCCCGGGCAACAGCCTTATTGCCCAGCATGAGCTGCTTGTTCTCATTATTGTTCATTACATAAACCTCCTACCTTCATATCCGTGCTTTAAAGCACTAAAGTAAAGTATACATAATTAATGTAAAAAGGTCAAACCGGAAATGAGTGCAATTTGATCAAATTACGGTTTCAAGTGTTTGATATTTGCATTTTTTGTAAAAAGAAGGTATACTCTACTTTAGTGCTTTAAAGCGTATTAGTGCGCTTGCGAGTTTTTATTTTAGGGGGTTTTACAAAAAATGCCAATTACAGATTTACTTGAGAGAAACAGTAAGCTCTACGGGGATGAAGTGGCTCTTGTGGAGATCAATCCTGAGATCAGGGAAGAACAGAGGGTTACCTGGAAAGAGTACGAGCTTATCCAGCCGACATCAACCAATTATTACAGAAGGCAGATCACATGGTCCGTATTTGATGAGAAGGCCAATCGTGTTGCCAATATGCTTATTGAGAGAGGAATCAAGAGAGGGCAGAAGTGTGCCATTCTTCTTATGAACTGTCTTGAGTGGCTGCCTATCTACTTTGGAGTGCTTAAGGCCGGAGCGGTGGCAGTTCCGCTGAATTTCCGTTTTGATTCTGAAGAGATTGATTACTGTCTGAAGGCTTCAGATTCAGACGTTCTTTTCTACGGCCCTGAGTTCATCGGCCGTATCGAAGATATTGCCCAGAAACTGAAAAAAGAGATGCTGCTTCTCTTTGTAGGAGATCAGTGTCCTTCATATGCTGATGACTATTACAGATACGCATCCAACGCTTCATCGCAGGCACCCAAGATCCTGGTTGAGGACAAGGATGATGCAGCAATCTATTTCTCATCGGGAACGACAGGTTTCCCCAAGGCTATCCTTCATATTCATACTGCACTTATGCAGTCTGCCAAGATGGAAGCTATGCATCATGAGACAACACACGCCGACAACTTCCTGTGCATTCCGCCTCTGTATCACACAGGCGCCAAGATGCACTGGTTTGGTTCGTTATACACAGGTTCGAGAGCAGTTCTTTTGAAAGGTAATTCGCCAGAGGCTATTTTCAGAGCTGTATCCGAGGAGAGATGCACAATCGTATGGCTTCTTGTTCCGTGGGCACAGGATATTCTGGCAGCCCTGGATTCAGGCAAGCTCAAGATGGAAGATTACAAGCTTAAGCAGTGGAGACTGATGCACATCGGTGCTCAGCCGATCCCGCCGTCACTGGTTCGCCACTGGCTTGAGTACTTCCCGAATCACAAGTACGACACCAACTACGGACTTTCAGAGTCAACAGGCCCCGGCTGCGTACACCTTGGAATGGAGAATGTCCACAAGGTCGGCGCCATCGGTATTCCGGGATATGGCTGGAAGGTTAAGATCGTCGATGAGGACGGCAATATTGTTAAGCAGGGTGACATCGGAGAGCTCTGCGTAAAGGGACCGGGTGTTATGGTTGAGTACTACAAGAACCCTGAGGCTACCGCAGAGATACTGAAGGACGGATGGCTCTTTACCGGTGATATGGCCCGTCAGGATGAGGACGGATTCATCTTCCTTGTTGACCGTAAGAAAGACGTTATCATCTCCGGAGGTGAGAACCTGTATCCTGTACAGATCGAGAGCTTCCTGATGAAGAACAACAAGATTCACGATGCAGCGGTTATCGGACTCCGCGATCAGCGTCTCGGTGAGATAGCAGCAGCTATTATTCAGGTAAAAGAGGGAATGACTCTTACAGAAGATGAAGTAGAGGAGTTCTGCCTTGATCTTCCAAGGTATAAGAGACCTCGAAAGATTATTTTTGCAAATGTTATAAGAAATGCTACCGGAAAGATAGACAAACCTAAGCTCCGTGAGATATACTGTGGATTGCATATTGTAGAAGAGCAAAATCAGTCATGATATTTATAGGCTGATTTGAATGATTGGAGCTGTATAAATGGGTAGTTTTGAACCGGTATCACTACTTAAATGTGAGACATATGAATACAGTGAAGTGAGAAAGGCTCTTGAAAAGAGCCTTTCTTTTATTCATGGGCTGGATTTTGTTAAGGCCGGCATGAAGGTTGGTATCAAGGCCAATCTTGTTACCGGAATGGCACCTGAAAAGGCTGTAACAACACACCCGATATTGATCAAATGTCTGTGTGATATGTTAACGGAAAAAGGAGCAACGGTTGTTATTGGTGACAGCCCGGGAGGTATTTATACATCAGCCTTTTTAAAGGGTGTTTACAAGAATTGCGGACTTTTTGAACTGGAGAGTGACAAGGTTAAGCTTAACGACGATTTCTCTGTTAAGGATGCTGAGTTTCCGGAAGCTGTATCCATCAAGAACTTCATTTATACCGGATGGCTTGATGAGTGCGATGCTATTGTCAATATCTCCAAGCTCAAGACCCACGCCATGATGGGTATGAGCTGCGCAGTCAAGAATATGTTCGGTACGATACCCGGAACCACCAAGCCTGAGTATCACATGAGATTTCCTGTGGAGAAGGCCTTTGCCAACGTCATGGTGGACCTCAACGAGTTCTTTAAACCTGTGCTCTACATCGTTGACGGAATCGATGGTATGGAGGGCAATGGTCCTACAGCCGGGGAAAAGAGACATGTAGGAGTTCTGCTTACTTCTAAGAAGCCTTACGCTCTTGATATGGCTTGTGCAGACATCATCGGAATGACTATGAATGATGTGGCAACCATTGGCGCTGCTTACGAGAGAGGCCTTGGCCCCAAGGATATCAGTGAGGTGGAGATGCTCGGCGATATTGCCCTTTCTGACGTCAGGATTCCTGATTTTAAGAGAGCTACCGAGCACCAGAGCATTACCTTTGAGGGGAACGGAGCATTCAATGCTGTTAAGGCATTTGCTTTTAAGATTGCTTTCAGTTCCAAGCCACAGGTTAAAAAGAATGAGTGCATCGGCTGCAGGAAATGCTTTGAGACCTGCCCTGCCTCTGCTATAACAATGGTTGATGCAGAAAATAAAAACGGCAAGAACGGCAAGATTCCACAGATTGACAGAAGTAAGTGCATAAAGTGCTTCTGCTGTCAGGAGTTCTGTCCTGTAGGAGCCATGAAGGTCAAGAATAACGTCCTTGGCAGACTCGTTAAGAAGATAGGTTGATCTGTATGTTCACGTATGAGATTAAGTCTGATAAAAAAGATGAACATAAGTATATAGAGATTACGGGCTACGAGGGAAGCGTAGCCCATCTTAATATTCCGGATGAAATTGATGGGATTAACGTTGAGGCTATCGGCAATCACTCTTTTTCCGGAAGAAGCGACCTCGTCAGTGTTTCACTTCCTGAGAGTATTAGGACTCTTTACGGCTTTGCGTTTCATAACTGCAGAAATTTAAAAAAGATTTCTCTTTATGACAGCATCGATGATTACTACGACGGAGTCTGCAGGCAGTGCGACAGCTTAAGGGATATCGAGATTGTTTTAAACCGTGGGTGGTTTGAGGTTGTCAGAAACTTCCTCGCGGATTATGATGGTAATCTACGCTTTATGTTGACTCTCCCTGATGGAGAAAAAGCGCTTCTTACATTCCCTGGGTATGTCTATGACTTTAACGAGAACACCATGGCCAGGACCATTCAGTTCTCTATTGCAGGTTCGGGAATGTTTTACAGGGAGTGCGTAGACAGGCGTTCCATGGACTACCGCGGCTACGACAGGCTTTTTGAGAAGGCGCTTATTGATGGAAACGCGGTTTCCGAGGATATTGCTATAGGAAGGGTACTTTATCCTGTGGAACTTGCAGATGGTTTCAGTGACATGTACGAGAGCTATATCGGCAAGAACTCGGAATCGATACTCCTGAGGCTTGTGGAGAACTTTGAGACCGAGCCGGATACATTGGAGCAGATTAAAGCTCTTTTGACATATAAAAAGAAATCTCCGGAGGGAGAGATGCTGCTTAGTGATGACGGCATTGATAAGGCCATAAGAATGGCTGCTGACAAAAAGCTGACGGTTCTTTCGGCATTACTTATGGAGTTTGGAAAGAGCGGACCCGGTTCCGGACCGGAAGTATTTGAATTTTAAGAAATTAGTTTTAGAAGGATTGGATTTGTTTTATGAATAGTAACCAGCGTGAGGGCTTCGGCTCAAGACTCGGATTTTTGCTTGTTAGCGCAGGATGCGCAATTGGAATCGGAAATGTATGGAAGTTCCCATATGTTGCGGGAGAAAACGGCGGCGGAGTATTTGTTGTGTTTTACCTGCTGTTCCTCCTCATTATGGGAATACCGGTTCTGACTATGGAGCTTGCCATCGGAAGATCCAGCAGAATGACTCTTGTAAAGGGATATAAACTCCTGGAGAAAAAAGGCCACAAGTGGCACATCCACGGATGGGTTTCCATGGTTGGAAGCTATCTTCTTATGATGTACTACACAACGGTTTCCGGTTGGATGATGAACTACTGCTATAAGTTTATGGTGGGTGATTTCAGGGGCCTTGGTGAGGGGCAGGTTTCAGAGGTGTTTGATGCGATGCTTCAGAATCCCATTGAAATGGGAATCTTCACGATAATAACAATTGTTACCGGATTTTTGGTGCTTTCCTTTGGAGTTCAGGGCGGACTTGAGAAGGTCAACAAGTTCATGATGATGGGACTCCTGTTGCTTATCGTGATTCTGGCGGGAAACAGCCTGACCTTGAAAGGCGCTGCGGAAGGAATGAAGTTCTTCCTTCTTCCTGATTTTGAGCAGGCAAAGAGCGTTGGCCTGCCACATGTGATAACAGCTGCTATGAACCAGGCGTTCTTTACTCTGAGTGTCGGTATGGGATCCATCGAAATCTTCGGAAGTTACATGTCCAAAGAAAAGACTCTGATGGGTGAAGCCAGACGTATTGCGGTTCTTGATACTATTGTTGCCATTGCTTCAGGTATCATTATTTTCCCTGCATGCTTTTCCTTTGGAGTTGCACCAAGCCAGGGACCTTCACTTATATTTGTTACTCTGCCCAATATTTTCATCAACATGCCCCTTGGTATGGTTTGGGGAACGCTGTTCTTTGTGTTTATGTCTTTTGCCAGCTTCTCAACTGTAACGGCTGTTTTCGAAAATCTTGTTGCATGTGTTACCGATAACTTTGGAATTGAAAGAAGAAGAGCAATTGTTATTAACTGCATCTTTATGATATTTGCCAGCCTTCCTTGTGTACTGGGATTCAACAAATGGAGCGGCATTAATTTCTTTGGAAAAGGAAATGTTCTCGATTTTGAGGACTTTATCGTAAGTAACCTTATTCTTCCTATAGGATCTCTGATCTTTGTCCTGTTCTGTGTGACAAGCCTTGGTTGGGGTTTTGATAAATTCCAGGAAGAAGTCAACACGGGTGATGGCTTTAAAATGCCAAGGGCACTTAAGCCATACCTGTTATTTGTCCTGCCGATCATGATCCTTGTGATCATCATCAGAGGGCTGATGTGAGTCAATGGGGTCAGAGAACCAAAAAACGCCTCCGGCAGTGATTTGCCGGAGGCGTTTCTTTTATCTTTCTTTTCCGTAGAAGAACAGGCCGAGCATTCCCGGGCCTACGTGGGCGCCGGAGAAGGGCTCATGCATTGCGATAGTAATTGGAACATTCGGAACAATCTCTTTTACCATCTTCTCAAGAGCCTTGGCATCTTCAAGGCAGTCGCCGTGGGAGATGCAGATGTGCTGATCAGGAGTATCCATTACTTTTTCTTTGAATTTCTTGACCAGAGCACTGATAGCCTGGCTTCTGCCTCTTACTTTGCCGCAGGTTACAATATGACCTGTGCTGTCTCCGTAGAGAATAGGTTTGATGTTGAGCACAGTACCAATGCTGGCTGCAACACCGCTTACACGTCCGGTTCTCTTAAGGAAGTTAAGGTCATCAACTGTAAAATACTGACAGGCATGAGGAACAGCGTCATCAAGAATAGATGCAGCTTCCTTTACATCAGTTCCGCTTCCTGCCAGTGCAGCTGCCTTAACAGCAAGCAGACCGTTTCCGAAACCGCAGCCGTGTGAATCAACGATATGAATAAAACGTTCCGTGAACTCCTCCATAAGTTCATCTGCTGCGATCTTGGCAGCATTGTAGGTTCCGCTGATACCTGAACTCATGGAAATATAAATGATATCCTGTCCCTGCTCAAGTTCGGGACGGAAGTGTGTCTCAAAAAGGTGAGAGTTTAGAAGAGATGTCTTTGCGACTTTTCCTGATCGCAACTGATCATAAAATGTGTGACCATCAAAATGATCTATATCTCCTGAATAAACCTGTGGCACATCATCCAACAAATAGTCGTTTGGAATCAGTTTGATTCCTTCAAGCATTTCTTTTGGAAGATTTGCACAGCCATCTGCAAATACAACAAAACTATAGCCCATAATAATCCCCATTTCTTTTGATTAATTCTTATTGAACATATAGTATTATAATGCATAGAGCAATGATGATACACATAAAAGTTAAAAAAATGGTGTAATAAATGACGGATAAAGACATTGGGCTTCGGGAAAATCTGGAACAGACAGGCAAAAGCGTTCTCGGAGCATCCAGAACAGAACTGTATATAGATATGAGATTTATGGCTTCGGCCTTGTCTTCTCTCGGCTATGAGATGGACCTCTCAACAACTTCCGTGGGAACCGATGCGGTAAACATCAGGTTTAATCCCACTTATGTGCTAAGGCTCTTTGTGGAGGAGCCGGGAAAGCTCAACAGGACTTACATACACATGCTTCTTCACTGCATATTCAGGCATATGTATACGTCCAAGAATTATGAGGATACAAGGCTCTATGACCTGTGTGCGGACATTGTGGTGGAGTCAATTCTTGACGGGATGGACTATCAATGCATTTACAGGGTGGCGTCAGACTATCGCGATCGCTGGTACACTCTTTTGGAAAAAGAGCTGAAGGTCCTGACGGTACAAAAACTCTACCGCTACTTCTCCGATCCCGGGCATGAATTAGAGACAAAAGAATATGAGAAGCTTGAACGCGAGTTTAAGCTGGATGACCACAGCTTCTGGCTGCGCCTTCCCGAGCAGGATCCTGAAGAGGAAAAAGACAAGCCTCCTTTGGATGAGGATATGGACTCGCCTGAAGGAAAGCCTGAAGACAATCCGGACAATGGCCCCAAAAAGGAAAAGTACATAACTCCCAGGCGCCTTAAGCAGATAGAGAGAAAAGAAAAGGACTGGGACAAAGAGGCAAAGCGCCTCCAGACTGAGATAGAGACGATAGGCAAGAATGCATCCGACAGACTTGGTAAGCTTGACTGGATACTGAAGTTTGAGAATACTAAAAGAACCGATTACAGAGAATTCCTGAAGCGCTTCAAAGTCCTGCGAGAAGAAGGCGGGATCGACATGGACAGCTTCGATTACGGAATGTACTCTTTTGGCCTTGAGCACTATGGCAATATGCCTCTTATCGAGGAGAACGAGTTCAGGGAAGTCAAGAAGATACAGGAACTTGTGATCGCCATAGACACCTCCGCTTCCTGTAAGGATGAGATGGTACAGCAGTTCCTCAATGAGACTGCATCACTTCTTCTGACCGGTGACAGCTTTTTTCAGAGGATAAAGATAGTTATCATGGAGTGCGACGATCAGGTGCAGCGGATTGAGACCATATCTTCGATAGATGATATGAAAAGATATTCCGACGGGATTCACGTTGAAGGCGGCTATGGAACGGATTTCAGGCCGGTGTTTGAAAAGGTTGAAGAGCTCCGCAAAGAAGGAGAGTTCGAGAATCTTAAAGGGCTGATCTATTTTACCGACGGTTACGGAACCTTTCCGGATACACCTACCGGGTATGACACAGCTTTTGTGTTTGTGGAAGATTCGGATTATGAAGATGAGAACGTGCCGGACTGGGCATACAAATTATACGTATAAAGAGGAAAAGACATGAACATAAATCAGGCAAAAGAAGAAGTTAAGAACGCAGTGAGGGTGTATCTTCAGAAGGACGAGGCGGGGCAGTATGAGATTCCTGTTGAGAGGCAGAGACCTATCCTTCTTATGGGACCTCCCGGAATCGGTAAGACAGCCATCATGGAACAGATAGCCCATGAACTCTCTGTAAATCTTGTGGCGTACACAATAACTCATCACACGAGGCAGAGTGCCATTGGTCTTCCGATGATATCTGAGAAGGAGTTCGGAGGAAAGGTTTATTCTGTAACCGAGTACACCATGAGTGAGATAATCGGTGCTGTATACGAGCAGATTGAAAAGAGCGGAGTGCAGGAAGGTATTCTTTTCCTGGATGAGATAAACTGTGTGTCTGAGACGCTGGCGCCCACTATGCTGCAGTTTTTACAGTATAAGACTTTCGGAAGTCACAAGCTCCCTGATGGATTTGTTATTGTAACGGCAGGAAATCCTCCTCAGTACAACAAGTCTGTAAGGGATTTTGATATCGTTACTCTGGACCGTGTCAGACAGATAAACATCGAAGAGGACTTTGATGCCTGGAAGGACTACGCTTACAAGGCTTCTGTTCACGGCGCTATCATGGCTTATCTGGAGATCAAAAAAGACAACTTCTATAGTATAAAGACTGATGTCGAAGGCAGGAGCTTTGTGACGGCACGAGGCTGGGAGGATCTTTCAAGAGTCATGAAGGTCAGGGAAAAACTTGGTATTCCCATCGATGAGAACCTGACAGCACAGTATCTGCAGAACAAAGAGATTGCAAGAGATTTTGCTACTTATTATGAGTTGTATCAGCGCTACAATGAGCTCTACAAGATCCCGGATATTCTGGAAGGCAGATTCCCTGAGGATAAAGAGAGCATCAGGAAAGGCTCTTTTGACGAAAAACTCAGTATTATCGGACTTCTTACAGACAGGCTGATGGAGGAGTTCAGAAACTACAGCCAGCAGCAGGCTATTCAGAAGTTGTTGTTCGAAACGATCAAGGAATTCGGCACATTCTCTGAGGATGAGGAGTCCAAAAAAGCTAATGCTGCCAGATGGTTTAAGGACCGCATAGGAGTCATGGAGCTTAGACTCGAAAATGACAAAGAGGCGAAAATGGTGAGCCGCGAGGATGAAAAGATAAGAAGCATGGCTGTTATGGCGCTTGAGGACTGCGTATCATACCTCACATCCAACATGGGTCCTACGCCTGAGGTGACGAGCGCCTTTGTGCTTGCCAAGAACTGGTTCACCAAGAGGGAAAATGTAAGACAGGAAAATATCAAAAAGACAGGAGAGCATCTGTCCAACAGCTTTAAGTTCCTGGAGGAGACCTTCGGGGATAAGGAGTCTCTCACGGGAAGCCAGGAGATGGTCATCTTCCTCACAGAGCTTTCAAGTGCATATCACAGTCTTAAGTTTGTAAAAGAGACGGGGAACGATGCGTACTATGAATATAATAAGCTCCTTCTTTTATCGGACAGAAAATCAGAGCTTAAGGAAATAGCTGAGAGCCTCATTTTTGAGTAAACCATTAAAAATTTAATGATAAACATTAAAAAATAGTTGACAAAGGATAAAAGTAATTGTATTATCTATTTAACGATAAACATTAAATTATAAATGTTTTTTGTTAAACCCGGGATTGAAGTTCTGACAATACAACATGAATTTATTTGACATTAGGAGGAAACATCATGAACAAAGATAATACAATCAGCAAGATTAACAAAATCGGAAAAGCAGGAAGGGTCCTCAGCAAGATAGCGATGATTGCCATTGAAATAGGATGTGTGGCAACAATTGTCAGCGGAATAATCTTCCTTACAATACCAAAAGAAGATTTTATGATGAAGATGGGCAATGAGGCTACTCTGACAGTAAATACCAGATCCAAGATGCTCGGCGGTTTGACCGGAGATGCAACAAGTGATCTTCCGCAGGGCAGTATAGATATCAACGGAACAGATTATTCTTTTACCGATGTTGCCATTAATGAGAGCGATGCGATAGCTACTTATCAGCTCAATGGCAAAGATGCAGTCATAACACCCGGCAGAATAGCAGCTGTGTGCTTTGTGGGAGCAGCATATTTGGCGATATACGCAGTTTTGTTCTTCTATGTAAAAAAACTCTGCAAGTCCCTGGAAGTTTGCAATTCACCTTTTGAAGAGGAAATCATAAAAGGCATTCAGAACTGCGCGTGGGTACTGATCCCCTGGTGTGTACTCGGAGGCTTGCTTGAGGGTATTCTGACTACAGCGTTTACAAGCAACATAAGGACCGGATTTAACATAAGTATCCCAACTGCAGTTGTAATCCTGCTTCTCTTCGGACTTGCATATGTTTTCAAGTACGGTGCTGTTCTTCAGACAGAATCTGACGAGACACTTTAAGGAGGCGCTTATGGGTAAAATAGTTTTAAGACTGGACCGTGTTATGGCCGATCGCAAGATGAGCCTTAACGAGCTCTCTGAAAAGGTCGGTGTCAGCAACGTAAACCTCTCCAAGATCAAAACCGGCAAGATAAGCGCTGTGCGCTTTTCGACTCTGGAGGCCATATGCGAGGCTCTGGACTGTCAGCCGGGAGATATCCTTGAATATGATAAAAATGAATAGAGAAAATAAAAAGGCAGCAGGGAATCATAACGTTCCCTGCTGTCTGTTTTAATTATCTGAATTATTACCTGCTGCTGCTTCTGTACTGAACAGGAGTCATTCCGTATTTTTTCTTAAAGAGTCTGTTAAAGTGCTCGACGTTCTGATAACCTGCTGCCTCAGCAACCTTCTCAACCTTCATGTTGCCGTTCCGAAGGAGCGTGCTGGCTTTGTTGAGCCTGATCCTCTTTACATTCTCGCCGAAGGTCATACCTGATTTCTCCTTGATGTACTTGGAGAGATAAGGCTTGGAGAGATAGAACTGGCTTGAAAGGTCGTCAAGTGTTACGGTCAGGTAATTCTCCTGAATGTAATTGATGATGGAATTGATCCTCTCATCTTTGCTGTTCTTAATGCTCTTAACAGCGTCAATCTGGTTGACGGCGATTACAAGAGCTCCGATTGATGATTTGATGATATCTTCATCTATTCCAACACCCCAGAACTTCTGGCCGTTGTATGTGATTCCCACATATGAGCAGGCCTTTGAAGATGATCCTCTTGAGAGGGCGTGCTCTTCGTAGGTTGAAAGCTCGTAGCTGATATTGAAGTACTGCTTGATCGCATTACTTACCGCATCAAGACGTCCGTTACCGTTGGCTTCAACAACGTGATCCTTGTCTGCGTGAGAGATTGTAACTTCAGCCAGGATACCGTCTATCTGTTTAAAGTGTACTTCAGGGATTCTGAATACATTGTCATTGTGTACGTATTTATCTTCAAAGATCTGATAGATCCTTGCAGGTGAAAGCTCAGCATGCTCTCTGTCTGAGATATCCTTGATGGTGTAGCTGACATCTGCCTGCATCTCCTTGGGAACCATCATGCCGTAGTTGGTCTTGAGGATGTAGCTTACGCCGCCCTTACCGGACTGGCTGTTGATCCTGATAACATCGCCGTCGTATTCTCTTCCGAGATCCTTGGGATCGACAGGAAGATAAGGTACGGACCAGATGCCTTTATCCTTCTTCTGGTCATGCCAGGAGAAGCCCTTTGAAATGGCATCCTGATGTGAACCTGAGAAAGCTGTAAACACAAGCTGTCCTGCGTATGGCTGTCTCTCGTAGATGCGCATTCTTGTAAGTCTTTCGTAGGTCTCGCCGACTTCCATGATATGTGAGAAATCAAGTCCCGGATCTACGCCGTGGGAGTACATGTTGATGGCAAGAGTAACAATATCAACGTTACCGGTCCTCTCGCCGTTTCCAAAGAGTGTACCCTCGATTCTGTCTGCACCTGCAAGGCATCCGAGCTCTGCATCGCTGACTCCCGATCCTCTGTCATTGTGAGGGTGGAGTGAGAGAGTAACAGCATCGCGGTACTTGAGGTTCTTGCTGATGTACTCAACCTGTGTTGCAAACACGTGAGGCATAGCAATCTCAACGGTTGTAGGGATGTTGATGATAACTTTATTCTTCTTGGTCGGTTTCCATACATCAAGAACTGCGTTGCAGACTTCAACTGCGTAGTCAACTTCTGTTCCCGGGAAGCTCTCGGGTGAATATTCAAAAGAGAAATTACCGTTGGTCTCTTTTGCAAGCTTATCAAGGAGCTTGGCTCCGTCTACGGCAATCTTCTTGACTTCTTCCTTGCTCTTTTTGAATACCTGCTCACGCTGAGCGACCGATGTAGAATTATAGAGGTGGATGATAGCCTTTGGAGCGCCCTTGACGGCTTCAAAGGTTCTTTTTATGATATGCTCTCTTGCCTGAGTAAGAACCTGGACTGTTACGTCATCGGGAATCATATTCTTCTCGATAAGAGTTCTTGCGAATTCAAACTCAGTCTCTGAAGCTGCCGGGAAGCCTATCTCGATCTCTTTGAAACCGAGGTTAACCAGCATTGTAAAGAACTCAAGCTTCTCATCGAGACTCATGGGCTCTATAAGGGCCTGGTTGCCATCACGAAGATCAACGCTGCACCAGATTGGCGGATGATCTACATAGTCCTTCTTGACCCAGTCATATGTGGGCTTGGGCGGCATAAAATACTGACGCTGGTACTTCTCAACATTCTTCATAACTGTGCTCCTCTTTCTGTCATTCATTTGCTAAATCTTGATTTATTTTCATCTGCCACATTAAATATATCGTGTAATTTTTGATATATATTACAGCAGATGTATAAAATTTAATCAATTTAGCTGATGGATATTATCATAGCACAATTATGCACAATTACATCATGGTGAAATTAATCACTTTTCTTGATATATTTTAACAAAATGAGTCAAAGTGAAACGTCCCCAGTGTCTCATTTTGAGACAACGGGGACGTTTCACTTTGACTCATTCATCTTTATGAACTATTACTACAGTTCCTATGTCGATCATATTGAACAGCTCCTCTGCCTTGTCATGAGGCAGGTTTACGCATCCGTGGGAGCCGTTGGTCTTGTAGATCTCTCCGCCGAATTTCCTGCGCCAGGTGGCATCGTGCAGTCCGCAGCCGCCTCTGGTAAAGGGCATCCAGTAATCAACCCAGTTGTGCCAGGTGGGGCCTGTGAGATAGGTTCCTGCCACGTGGCCAAATACCGCGTAAACTCCGGTGGGAGTGCTCCTTCTCTTACTGACATCGCCTGATACGCAATCGCTTTCCCACACCGGATTTCCGTCCAGAACATAGACTACGTGCTGGGTTGTGAGATTGATATCTATATATGTGTTCAGAGGGGTTCCTGCCGCTTCTTCCGCAGCGTTCTGATATCTGCCCTCACCGATTCCAAAAGTAAGATAGTGATTTATAAGTGCCTGCTGGCTTGTGCCGACAGCTGCTGCAACATCCGGATATCTTTCGGCATAGTAGACGGGATCAAATCCGCTTGCAAAAGCCTGAACCGGGAAAAGAATGACTGTAATAAATGCAATCATACAGCTTAAAGCCAGACTTAGAAGTCTTTTCATCATTTTTGCGCTCCCTGTATTTGAGTAGTAAGACAGTGAATCAAATATTCATTTAAAAATAATCGATACACCGCAACAAAATTATATCGCAATATTTCTAAAAAATGTATTAATATTGACTGTTTGAGCCTCTTTTGACATCTGCGCCTCAATGGAAATTATGTACGAAATTTGGTATAATACAAGTCTACCGGTTGTTGCACAGACGATTAAGAGGTGATCGTTTTGGATATAATAAGGAAACAGGAAACAAGGTCCGGGTTGGAGAAGACTATAACAATGCTAGCCCTGGTCATAGTATGCATTTTTATCAACAGCGGAGGCGCGTGGATATGTAATCGCCTGGGGCTTCCACTGTATCTTGATCTTATAGGTACTATGATAGCGTCCATGCTGGGCGGATATATTCCGGGAATACTGGTGGGGCTTGCAGGACCTCTTTTAACAACTGTAACCTCTGACCCCATGGCTATTTCATATGGCGCACTGAATGTCTCTGTTGCTGTTGTTACAACATTCTTCCACAATCGTGATTGGACTAAAAAGCTTGCCGGAGTCATTTCCATGATCATCATCGATGCTTTTATCGGTGGTGTGGGCGGAGCTCTCATTACCTGGTATCTGTACGGCTTTGGAGCTGAGGATACTTCTTCTTCGCTTGTCAGGTCTATCCATGCTCTTGGTATTTTTTCTGCTTTTACGTCAGAACTCATAGCGGATTTTCTTATTGATGTGGTTGATAAGATTATCAGTGTCTCTTTTGCCCTGATAGTCATACAGATACTGCCTGCCAAATTTAAGGGGCGCTTCCATGTACATGCCTGGAAGCAGGCTCCGCTCACATCGGAGATCGTAAGGGAATTCCACAAAAAGAAGAGCAGGACCATGTCCCTGAGACTAAAGCTGGTGTCCCTCCTTACCGTTGCGTCGTTTCTAATCGGAGCTTCGGCCATGCTCATAAGCTATTACATCTACTATAACAGCATGGTTGACAGAGAGACTGAGCTTGCAGAGGGCATCGCCCAAAGAGCTGCCGCCTGCGTTGACGGCAACCGGATAGATGAGTTCATCGAAAAGGGCGAGGCAGCAGAGGGCTATAATGACACCTATAAAGAGCTTGAGGAGATACTTAATACTTCAGACTCCATAGTGGAGTATGTCTATGTATATAAGATCATGGAAGACGGATGCCATGTCGTTTTTGATGTGGATACGGAAGATGTTCCCGGCGGAGAGCCCGGAGATATAGTGGGCTTTAAGGAAACAATCGGTGAGTACAGATCGGGCCTTTCTGAGGCTGAAGAGATGGAGCCCATAGTGGTTAACGATAAGTTCGGATGGGTTCTTACGGTGTTCGAGCCTGTCATGGATTCGTCGGGAAAAGTCAGAGCACATGCGGGCGTTGACATATCCATGCATCAGATAATGATGCAGGCAAGAAGCTTCAGGGTGAGGATGATTTCGCTGTTCTTTGGAGTCTTTGCACTTATTCTTGCCGTGAGTCTTTTCTTTGTTGAGTATCAGATGATCCTCCCTCTGAACACCATGGCCTATACGGCATCTATTTTTACCCAGGACAGGGAAGAATCGCTTCATGATACCGTAGAGCTCTTTAACAAGATAGATATCGAGACCGGTGATGAGACTGAAAATCTGTATCTCGCATTTTCCGAGATGACGGAAGATAACCTGAATTATCTTGATGACATAAAGCGCAAGAACGAGACCATAAATGATATGCAAAATGCTCTTATTCTGGTGCTTGCAGACATGGTGGAGAGCAGAGATCAGAATACCGGAGAGCATGTTAAAAAGACTGCGCTCTACACCAGGATCATAATGGAAGAGTTGAGAAAAGAGGGAATTTACTGTGATAAGATTACTGACAAGTTCATGTCGGATGTATTTAAATCAGCGCCTTTACATGATATCGGCAAGATCAAGGTGTCAGACAGAATATTAAATAAACCTTCGAGACTGGACGATGAAGAGTATAAGAAGATGAAGAATCACACAATAGCCGGAGCAGAGATCATAGATCAGGTTATTGAGAAGGTTCCCGAATCGGATTATCTGAATGAAGCAAGAAATCTTGCTCTTTATCACCATGAGAGATGGGACGGCAAAGGTTATCCTATGGGACTGTCCGGAGAGAACATTCCGCTGTCCGCAAGGATCATGGCTGTGGCGGATGTCTTTGATGCACTGGCATCTGACAGATGTTACAAAAAAGCATTTTCAATTGAGGAGTCCATGGATATAATATTGGAGGGCTCCGGAACACACTTTGATCCAAATGTCGCCAGGGCGTTTGCCAATGCGGCGGACAAGGTGAGAGAAGTGGTAGAGAGCACCAAAGCAATTAAGAGGAGTATTTATGACTAAGAATTATGATGTAGTAATTATCGGCGCAGGTCCCGGAGGAATTTTCTGTGCCTACGAACTTATGGAGAAAAGACCTGATCTTAAGGTTCTCATTGTTGAGAAGGGCCGTTCAATAGAGAAAAGAAATTGCCCCAAGCGCGTGACCAAGACCTGTGCAGGTTGTAAGCCATGTTCCATCACCACGGGCTTTGCAGGTGCGGGAGCTTTTTCCGACGGTAAGCTTTCTCTTTCGCCGGACGTTGGAGGAAATCTACCTGAGATCCTTGGATATGACAAAGCCACTGAACTCATTCACGAGTCTGACGAAATATACCTTAAGTTTGGCGCAGACAAGAACGTATACGGAATAGATAAAGAGCTGGAACTTCGCGAGATCAGAAGAAAAGCCATCGGAGCAAACCTCAAGCTCGTAGAGTGCCCCATAAGGCACCTCGGTACCGAGGAGGGCTACAAGATCTACTCAAGGCTCCAGGAACACATTCTTTCAAAGGGTGTGGATATTGAGTTTAACACCATGGTGACGGACATTGTGGTTGAGGACGGAAGAGCCACAGCTGTAACCACCGATAAGGGTGATACATTTACGGCAAAAGAGATTGTCAGCGCTGTTGGACGTGAAGGCGCCGACTGGTTTAAAGACAAATGCGAAGAGATCGGGATTGAGACCAAGCCCGGTACCGTTGACGTGGGCGTAAGAGTCGAGGTCAGAGATGAGGTTATGCAGTTCCTCAACGAGAATCTCTATGAAGCCAAGCTCATCTATCACACACCTACCTTTGATGACAAGGTAAGGACTTTTTGTACCAATCCTTCCGGAGAGGTTGCAACCGAGTACTACGAGGGCGGACTGGCTGTCGTTAACGGTCACGCCTACAAGGGAAAAGAGTTCAAGACCAGCAACACTAACTTTGCTCTTTTGGTGTCCAAGAACTTCACCAAGCCTTTCAAGACACCTATTGAATACGGTAAAAAGATAGCGGAGCTTTCAAACATGCTCTGCGGCGGCAAGATCCTGGTTCAGACCTACGGAGATTTTAAGAGAGGCAGAAGAACCACAGAGGAGAGACTGTGCAGGAACAACCTGATCCCGACACTTAAAGACGCTGTTCCCGGAGATCTTTCACTGGTATTCCCTCACAGGATCATGGTTGATCTGGATGAGATGATCCAGGCTCTGGACAAGGTTACGCCCGGTATTGCATCTGAGGAGACGCTGCTTTACGGAGTAGAGGTCAAGTTTTATTCGAACAAGGTTATCGTAAACAAAGACTTCGAGACCAGTATCAAGGGGCTCAGAGCCATAGGAGACGGAGCCGGAGTCACAAGAGGACTTCAGCAGGCAAGCGCCAACGGATTGTCGGTTGCGCGCAGCATCATAAAGGATCTTGAATCATGAGAAGACTGATACCTGTACTGACACTTTGCTTAATGCTCATGATGACCGGATGCTCCGCGGCGCTGCCTTTTAACAAGGTTGTCTTTACAACCGGCTTTGAAAAGGATGAGGTCTTCAGGATCGAGGATTCCACCTGTACTCTATCGGAAGCAATGGTTTACCTTGTCGGCACTCAGGGCGGATATGAGAAGACCTTCGGAAAAGACATCTGGAATGCCGATACGGACTCGGGGACGGTTGAACAGAGATTAAAAGATTCGGTCCTTGCCAAGATAGCACAGATAAAGGTGATGAATCTCCTGGCTCGTGAAAACGGCATTGAACTCGATCAGTCTGAAGAACAGCAGGTTCTTGAGGCAGCACAGGAGTACTACGATACGCTTACGGATGCGGACATAGCTGCTATGAACGGCGTGACTGTTCAGGATATGGAAGGGATCATAAGAGAGCAGGCGATTGCCGATAAGCTCTATGATTACATCATAAGGGATATAAATCCCGAGATATCCGACGATGAAGCCAGGACCATTACGGTTGAGCAGATATTTATAAAGACATATTCGCTCGATGGCGAGGGCAACAAGGTTCCTTTCAGTGACGACGAGAAGGATGCTGCATACAGAAGATGCAGGGAGATTTTCAAAAACCTCTTGAACGGTGGCAGTTTTGAGGAACTTATGGCCCAGTACAATGAAGCGGATGAAGGCACAATCTCTTTTGGTAAGGGCGAAAAGGATGCTGAGTTTGAGACGGCGGCCTTTAATCTTGGAACAGAGCAGACCAGCGAGATCATAGAGACACAGGACGGTTATGCGATATTAAAGTGCATCAGCACCTTCAACAGGGAGGAGACCGAGGCCAACAAGGTCAAGATAGTTGCCCAGAGAAAGAGAGAAGTCTTCGGGGCACAGTACGATGCGTTCGTCGCAACACTGACCAAGCAGCTCAACCAGAAGCTCTGGGACAGTGTGGAACTGGTTGATGATGAAAATGTGACCACCACCGGTTTTATGGAAGTCTATGAACAATATTTCCACTCTTAAGCATTTTTTTGACCTTTTTATGACATTATGAACAACGGTTTAGCACTTGTGTAAAAACAAGTGCTTTTCTTTTTGTGCAAAGCGCATAAAAAATGATAATAAAGAATGAACTTTCTGTTAAAGAAGTAAAAAATGTGCTAAGAGAGGTAAAAGAAATCCATTCTATCTGAAAACTTGATTGGATATATTGTAATTGTATTAAGTTTTACATCTGCAGTGGGGAAAAGAGTATGAAGAAAATCAAAATATATTCCACGTTAATTTCAATTATTTTTATTATGAGCCTTCTTGGCGGATGCGGAAGTAAAACAGAGAAATGGGCTTACAACCATGAGCCGCTTGTTGCTGTAATTGCTCTCTCGGATAACGGTAAGGCTACTTATAAGGGGAATGAGTATACTTACACCAAGGATGACACTTACATCACTCTTAAGAATGAGAATGGAGAGCAGAGCATCAGGTATGAGATGGACGGAGACAATATGACCCTGTATGAAGAGTCAACCTATACCCGCGTCGGTACGGGTGAGGGAGTTGTTGGGACCTGGACACAGTCAAACGGCTGGTCTTATGTGTTTACTGAGAACGGCGAGTTCAGTGAGGAGGGTATTTTCTACGGACATTACACGGTAGAGGAAGAAAACTCCAGAATTAAGCTCATGTATGACGACCCGATCGAGGATGCGTATCTGTATTACACTCTCGACGGCGACAAACTTACGGTTGCTTACCCATGGCCTATGGTCAGGGTTCAATAAAATAATAATATATTTCAACAAAGGAGAGGTGTGTTATGAAAATGAAGCGAATTGTTTCAACCTTGTTGGCGGGAGTTATGGCTATGTCTCTCGTCGCATGTACCGGATCTTCAGCACCTGCTGATACCGGAGCAGCTGAGCAGCCTGCAGCTGAACAGCCTGCAGCAGAGCCTGCAGCTGAACCCGCAGCAGAACCAGCTGCAGTAGAGAGTACAGACTCATCAGAGCCTATTTCTCTTACAATGTGGTGTATCGCAACTGAGAGTGATTCAAACCGTCATTCTTATGAGGCAGCTATAGCTGATATGCAGGCTAAGTATCCTGATATCAACTTTACATGGGAAGCTTTTGAGAACCAGTCTTACAAGACCAAGATCAAAGCTGCTGTATCTGCTAACGAGATGCCTGATATCTTCTTTACATGGTCATGTGCATTCCTTGGTGACTTCGTAGAAGCAGGCAAGGTTTACTGCCTTGATGATGCTTATGAGAACTACAAGAGTGAGCTTCCTGAGGTTATGCTTGGCAACTCAACATACGACGGCAAGCACTACGGTGTGCCGCTTACAATGAACATCGTTGGTCTGTTTGCTAACATGGATCTGCTTAAGCAGGTTGGCTATGATGAGATCCCCGGAACATATGAAGATTTCATCGCATGCTGCGACAAGCTTAAAGCTGCAGGAATCATTCCTTTCGGATGTGCAGGAAAAGAGACATGGTGTGTAACAGAGTATCTTGAGTCAGTTATCGAGAAGAGCGCAGGCGCAGATACACTTAACGACATTTTCCTTGGAAAGAGCACATGGAACAACCAGGACGTTGCAGATGCTGTTGATACATTCCAGTCACTTGTAACAAACGGTTACTTCGATCCTTCAGGAATCGGTCTTACAAACGACGAAGTTAAGAACAACTTCATGGCCGGCAAGTACGCATTCTACATGAACGGAACATGGAACTGCGCAGACTTCGCAGCAAACGAAGAGTTCAAGACAAAGGTTAAAGTTGGTGAGTTCCCTGTAATCAATGCTGACAAGTCAAAGCTTGGACAGCTCATCGGTGGACCTTCAGATACACTTGCAGTAGCAGCTTCTTCACCTAACGCTGAGAGAGCAGCTGATTATGCTTTCGAGCTTGGTAAGTACATCTGCCACTACGGATATCTTGATGGATGCGGACTTCCTGCATGGACACCTTACGGTGACACAAGCTCAGTTAACGAGCTTACACAGACTGTAGCACAGATCGTTGCAGGCGCAGATTCAATGGTTCTCTTCGGAGATACAGCTATGAGTGCTGATTCTGCAAATACATATCTTTCATATGTAGATCAGGTTTACGGATGCCTTCTTGATGGAACACAGTTCATCGAGGGCCTGGCTAAAGACATTCAGTAAGAATTAGATTTTTTAGTCCTTCCTGTTTCCCCGGGGGATACGGGAAGGACTATTTTTTGGAAGGTTGTGTATGAATGAAGACTAATAAGATAGATTTTAAAAAGGGGATCACCATCTTTTTGTTCCTTCTTCCGGGACTGGCTCTTTTTGTCAGCATACTTATAGCTCCTATTGCTGTGTCTTTGTACAGAAGTATGTATGACTGGAACGGCTTTTCCGAGGGAACATTCATAGGATTTAACAACTACGTCGAGCTGTTTACAAACGGCTCAATCAAATTTGTTACAGCCCTTAAGAATTCTATGTGGCTGGCATTCTTTTCTGTATTTGTACAGCTTCCGTTTTCTCTTTTCCTGGCACTTCTTCTTGGAAGAAAGCCAAAGAAGGAGAGGGCTTTCCTTTCAATTTTCTTTATGCCCGTGCTTATTTCGACGGTAGTTATCGGTCAGTTATGGCTCAAGATCTACAATCCTGACTACGGTCTTTTGAACAGATTCCTTGATGCCGTAAGACTCGGAAACTTAAAGCATGTATGGGTAGGAGATGTTAAGACAGCTCTTGGAAGTATCATTGTGCCTACAATCTGGCAGTACATCGGTTATCATATGCTGCTTATGTATGCGGGTGTAAAGGGTGTTTCAATGGATCTTCGTGAGGCAGCAATGCTTGACGGAGCAACACCATGGCAGGTTGACAGATATGTTGTCATCCCGATCATCAAGCCTATTATCAGAGTAAGCGTTATCTTTGCGGTAACAGGATCTCTTAAGGCTTACGACTTTGTTCGCATACTTACTGAAGGCGGTCCTTTCCAGTCTACAGAGGTTCCGAGTACTCTTCTTGAGAACATGCTGTTCCTCAGAAACAGATATGGAATGGGAAGCACAATATCCGTTATGCTTATCTTCCTGTGCTTTGCCTTTGCGTTACTTATAACTGCAGCATTTAGGGAAAGGGATGTATGATTATGGAAAACTCTAAAGCCCTGACGGTCAAGGAAACAAATCCCGCCGTCAAAGTGTTAATGTATATATTCCTGGTGTTCTGGGCAGTGGTCAATCTCTTCCCTATCTACTTCATGTTCACGTTTTCACTGAAGTCCAATGAGGAGATCTTCGGCCAGAATATCATAGGTCTTCCCAGAGAGTGGCTGTTTAAAAACTATGTATCAGCCATGAACACAGGAAACATGGGACTTTACTTTGTAAACTCCCTTATAGTCACGATTTCGGCTATCGCAATATCAATGATGGCTGCCATGATGGCAACCTACGCCATCACAAGAATCAGCTGGAAGCTTAATAAGCTGACCAACGCATTCTTTATGCTTGGACTTACTATTCCTATACAGGCATCAATCGTACCTGTTTACGTAGTTTTATCCAAGCTTCACTGGCTCAATAAGTACTCAACACTTATCGTGCCATACTCAGCATTTGCGCTGTCAATGTCCATACTTATCTGTACGGGCTTTATGGTAGAAATACCGAGTGCGCTTGACGAAGCAGCAAGAATTGACGGCTGCGGACTTGCCGGAACCTTCTTCAAGATTATCCTCCCGCTTATGAAGCCGGCAGTTTCAACAGTTGGTGTTTATTCTTATCTGCAGTGCTGGAACGAGTTCATGTTTGCCAACGTTTTCATTTCAGATTCCGTTCACAGAACTCTTCCTGTTGGTATCAAGGCACTTTCCGGACAGTACACGACAGAATGGGGACCTATCGGTGCGGCCCTGTGTATTGCGACATTCCCGACATTGATCTTCTACCTGTTCCTCAGCGGCAAGATTCAGGAGAGCTTTATCGCAGGAGCAGTTAAGGGGTGAAAACCTCCGGGAAAAATGTTATTCTTTTATTTATGAAAACAAACACTTCAAACAAAAAGACGATTTCTCTTTCATTAAGATTACAGAGATTGATTTTCAGTATTGTCTTTGTAGTAACTGTTACATTCCTGATATCCGTGTACCTTATCACTGCCAAAGAGAGAAGGGACTATGAGATCAGGGAGTCAGAGAGGGTTCTCAGGACTCTCTCCAATAACATTGCTTCAGACATAGACAGCTATCGTGAAATCTCGAGACTGATAATGACAGAGGATCGTCTTGTTTCTTTTTTAAGAGCAGATGTAAATCAGGTGGATATCAGTATGATAAATGATGCAAGATACGGCATCATGGATATCCTTAATGTAACCGAAGGTGTTGATACGGTCATGGTCTTCAGAGAGGACATGATCATGCTGTCCACCAACAGATTTACATATGTATATGACTATGATCTTATGCAGAAGGACTCGTGGCGAGGTTACATCTACGATGCCAAGGGTGCTGCTGTTGTCTCTTTAAATTCCAACGGAGTTGCGCATAAGCTTGGAAATAAGCCCATGGTTACCATCGGAAGGGCCATCTATGATATCGATACCCAGCAGAGAAGCGGACTGATGCTTATGAACATCAGCGCCAGGGTATTTGAGAAAATGCTGGGAGATCTGAGGTACAATGATATCTGTATCATGGGTACCGATGGCTCTTTTATCGCGGGTAACAGGAAACTTGCGCCCTATTATGAGAGCTCTTTTGTCTCAACGGGCATAACACATAAGGATATAACAATAGAGGGCGAACGCAGTCTTTTATCCGGCTGCAGAGTTGCCAATATGCCAATTGTTATCTTGAAGACCTCCTCCTATGGCAACGAGGGAGTACCTTTTACTGCGATCAACGTAATGATCTTTATGCTGATAATCTTCATTATCCTTGCGTTCTACACAGGCTCTTTTATCAGTAAAAACGTAACGGATCCGGTGTTCGAGCTCTCTTCGGCCATGGATAAGAACAGGTCATCGGGAGATCTCAAGAAGATTGATGTAAAGGTAAACAGCAGTGAGTTTGAGATGCTTGAGGGCGATTACAACAACATGATCGACCATGTTAACGAACTGATCGACAGACTTATGGAGAAGGAAAAGACCCTTCAGAGAGCTGAGATGCGCGTGCTTCAGGAACAGATCAAGCCGCACTTTCTGTACAATTCCATCGAGACCATCGGTTTTATGGCGCTGGATGCAGGCGCTGATAAGGTCCATGATGCTCTGGAGACCATGGGAAGCTTTTACCGTAACTTCCTGAGCAAGGGAGGAAGAGAGATCCCGCTCTCAAGGGAGATCAGTATAGTTAAGGACTACCTGTCCCTGCAAAAACTCAGATATGGGGATATAATAGAGGATGAATATGACATTCCGCCTGAAGCGGAGTACTTTATTGTGCCCAAGCTGATCCTTCAGCCACTGGTGGAAAACAGTATCTATCACGGCATAAGGCTTAAGGGCGAGAAGGGTATGATCAGTATTTCGGCGTATGTCGATGAAATCGAAGGAGAGGAATACCCTGAGAGAGAACTCCACATTGTGGTCAAGGATACCGGTATCGGAATGGATCAGGACAAGATCGACAAGATCCTCTCAGCAGATGAGAAGGACAGACCGCAGGAAGCTGATGAGAGCTTCGGACTTTGGGGAACCATTCAGAGGATCAGGATGTACACCGGCAAAAAGGACTGCGTCAAGATTGAGAGTGAACAGGGTGAGTACACTCAGATAGAGATAACTATTGGAGCAAAATAATGAACAGAGCAATAAGGGTAATGATAATAGATGATGAAGAATCCGCAAGGAAGCTGATGCGTGCTGCAATTGACTGGGACAGCCTCGGAATGGAGGTTGTGGGTGAAGCTGCAAGCGGTATCGAAGCTATCAATATCATTGATGATCTTCGTCCGGATATAGCTTTTGTGGATATTTCCATGCCCTTCATGGACGGCATTGAGTTTACAGAGGTTGCAACAAGCAGATATCCCAATCTGATAATTATCATCATGACTGCCATTGATAAATTTGAATACGCCAGAAAGTGCGTAAGTCTTCCGGTTTTTGACTATATGTTAAAGCCTATGGTAAGGGCAGAAATCACTCCGGTTCTGGAGCGCGCAGCGGAGAGGCTTAAAAAGGAAAAAGACTACTGGGAAGATCAGAAGGAGAGCGAAGAGGCACATTCCGAAGAGAGTGATACCGATCTGATTACCAGATATCTGGAGGAGAATTTTACGGACAAGGAACTCAACCTTGCGTTTATAGCCCAGCACTTTGGCTTTTCGGCAAGCTATTTGTCCAGGAAGTTCAAGCAGGATACGGGGAAAAAATTCGTTGAATACCTCACGGATCTCAGAATGAAAAAGGCCATGGAAATTGCCAAGGGCAATGTTAAGATGTATCAGGCGGCAGCAGAAGTCGGAATACCCGATCCCAATTATTTCAGCAGGTGTTTCAAGAAATATACGGGAATGAGCTACTCTGATTATGTGGCTGAACATACCAAATAAATATGAAAACACATTTGTTAGCACTCGCCATTGGTGAGTGCTAAATTTTTATTGACTTTTGGTTGTCGGGGTCTTAAACTATTCTCTGTACGGCGATAGATGTACATATTTTGCCTTGATGGGCGAATGCAATATATAGAAAAGGGAGTGAGAATTATGGCTTCAAAAAAAGGTAACTTATCAATCAACAGCGAGAACATGTTTCCGATCATCAAGAAATGGCTCTATTCAGACCACGATATCTTTTACAGAGAAGTGATCTCAAATGCCTGCGATGCCATCACCAAGATCAAGAAGATGGACATGATGGGCGAGTACCAGCTTTCCGATGAGTTCAAGCCTCGCGTGGATATTATATTAAATGACAAAGACAAGACCATCAAGATCACTGATAACGGTATCGGTATGACAGCTGAGGAGGTTGAGGAGTACATCAACCAGGTGGCTTTCTCAGGTGCTACAGACTTCCTTAACAAGTACAAGGACAAGGCCAATGCAGATCAGATCATCGGTCACTTCGGACTTGGATTCTATTCTACATTCATGGTTTCAGATTCAGTAGATATTGATACTCTTTCATATAAGGGAGGTACACCGGTACACTGGACATGTGACGGCGGATCAGACTTCGAGATGGAAGACGGCACCAAGGCAGAGGTTGGAACAACAGTAACACTTCATCTCTCTGAGGACTGCCTTGAGTTCTGCAACGAATACAAGGCTAGAGAAGTAATCCAGAAATACTGCTCATTCATGCCTTATGAGATCTATCTTTCAAAAGAGAATGAAGAAGGAACAGAGACTATCAAAGCTTCAGAGAAGCTAGATTCAGATACTGTTATAGAAGAGGTTCATCCTGAGAAGAAGGAAGGCGAGACAGAGGAGCCTGAACTTCAGTACAAGATAAAGAGAAGACCTGAGCTTTTAAATGATATCCATCCTCTTTGGGCCAAGACTCCCAAGGACTGTACAGATGAGGAGTACAAGGAATTCTACAGAAAGGTCTTCAGAGATTATAAGGAGCCGCTTTTCTGGATCCACCTCAATATGGACTATCCTTTCAACTTAAAGGGTATCCTTTACTTCCCTAAGATCAACATGGAGTTTGAATCCATCGAGGGAACAATCAAGCTTTACAACAATCAGGTATTCATTGCTGATAACATCAAGGAAGTAATCCCTGAGTACCTTATGCTTCTTAAGGGCGTTATCGATTGTCCTGATCTTCCTCTTAATGTATCAAGATCAGCCCTTCAGAACGACGGTTTTGTTAAGAAGATTTCCGAGTATATCTCCAAGAAGGTTGCGGAGAAGCTCGCCGGTCTTTGCAAGACTGACAAAGAGAACTATGACAAGTACTGGGACGACATCAGTCCATTCATCAAATATGGCTGTCTTCGTGATGACAAGTTCTGTGAGAAGATGACAGATTACATCCTCTTTAAGAACCTTGACGGCAAGTACCTTACAACACCTGAGGCTCTTCAGATCAATAAAGAGGCTGAGGAAGAAGCTAAGAAGGCTGAGGCCGTGGATGAGAACGGCGAGAAGGTAGAGGCTGAGGTAGTAGACGAGGGCAAGAAACCTGAAACAGCAGATGCTGATAAGAAGGAAGAAGAGGACAAAGAGCCCCGTACCATCTACTACGTAACAGACGAGCAGCAGCAGAGCCAGTACATCAACATGTTCAAGGCTCAGAAGATGGAAGCTTTCGTAATGAAGCACAACATCGATGTTCCTTTCATGGAGCAGCTTGAGCGCAAGAACGAGGGCATCCGCTTTAAGAGAATCGATGCTGATCTTACAGATACCTTCAAGTCAAGAACAAGCAAGAAGGCAGCAGCTGAGCTCGAAGAGAAGGAAAAAGAGCTCGCTGAGAAGATCAAAAAGGCTCTTAAGAACGACAAGCTCACTGTTAAGCTTGAGAAGCTCAAGGACAAGAAGGTTTCATCAATGCTTACCGTCTCCGAGGAGTCACGTCGTATGGCTGAGATGATGAAGATGTATGCCATGAACGGAATGGGAATGGGAGATTTTGGAGCAGAGGGACAGACTCTTATCCTCAATGCCAACCATCCTCTTGTTCAGTATGTGATGGAGCATGAAGACAGTGATAATACCAAGACTATCTGCGAACAGCTCTATGACCTGGCACGCATCCAGAACGCACCTCTTGAGGGCGATGCAATGACAAAGTTTGTTCAGAGAAGTAATGAGATCATGATGATCCTTGCAAAATAATTTTAGTTAGTTTAGGGAAACGCTCTCTAAAGCGTTTCCCTATTTTTAGATTGGAAATTTATGTGGAATTATATTAAAGGACTGTTAAGAATAGGAATACCATTTGACGTGGGGATAATAGGCTTTATGACTCTTTTTGCAGATGTCATGGCACTATCTTCTGCCATAAGCTTCTTTACAAATCCAAAGACAATGTTAGAGGCTGCTATATTGTTTCTGGTGATGTGTCCTGTTGCTGTGTTATTTTCATACGCTTTCTTTATGGGGTTCAAGGACTCTTTATCCCCTGTTCCATACTGGGGCAAACATTTTGGCAAAGATAACATTTTTAAGCTCCTTGCGGAGGATAAGTTTTCTCCTTATGTAACCAGAGATGGCTATGTATGCCACGACCTCAAGGTCAGCGAAAGCGGCAGATGGATGAAGATTGCGGGACGTTACTATCCAATCCCTCTCGTTAAGGGCCTTAATGTGCGGGAAGACCACCTGGAGCTGATAAACGGTGATTCTATTGAAATTCGCGGAATGAAGTCAAGGGCAACACTGCTGAAGGAAGGACTTAAGGAGATGTTTCCTCCTACCATGTCTCTTGCTGCTACTTTGAGCTATGACGATATTCCAAGCAATGCAGCGGAAGCTTTTAGGAGAGTATGGAAAAAGGATTATAAAGAGCTGGCTCAGGCAGACTGGTTCGAAATCAGATACTTGTGGGAGGAGGAATACTCAAAGCTTCTTGCCAAAAGGGTTCCGGGCAAAAAACGCAAGAAGGCACTTGATGACATCACCGAAGAACATCTGGTTTATAAGCATATGTTTCGCAGAGTTTTGTATGACGATGAAATTGCTGCTGTGGCGAAAGCTGTTAAGAATAATGAAATTGAAAGACCATATGCGTTGTTTGACATCACTAACTATGATGATGAATATTGCGTATGTAATGCAATAAAGGTTCTTGGCGTTGTTGGATATCCGGATAATATGGAGTGGATAGAGTTTTTGTTTAAATGCCTTAAAGATGTTCAGAAGTCATACTGTGATGATGCAGTACTGGTATTAAAAGAAAACTATCCAAGAGAAGTTCTTATTGAGCACATCGATGCTGAAATCTTAAAGGCACATGAAGCAAATGACCTTGTATGGGCAGCAGGCCTTATCAGTCTTGCCAAGGCAATTGACTATGAGATATCTCTGGAAGATAATAAGGCGGATAAAGATAAGGAAAAAGAAGTAAGTGTATGTGGAACTATTTAAAGAGCTATTTTAAGATCGGAGAATTATTTAAAAAAATATTTTGGATAGTTGTTTCGTTTGCAACTGTTGGGGGAGTTTTTTTCTCACTTCCTTTAGGTTTATTTGTTTTGGGACCTGCAGCCGTGGCGGCTATCAAGCATACGGCCAAGAAGTTTACTCAGGATGCGGTTGTACCTTATTGGGGAGAGTGGTTTACCAGAAAAGAGATATTCAGGCTGCTTTCAGGAGAGAAATTTAAGCCTTATGTCACCTCGCATGGGGAAACTGTCAGACAGGTCAAAGTGAGCAGCAGCGGAAGATGGGTATGCATAAAGGACAGATACTATCCGCTCGCTTTAGTAAAAAGGTTTTATTTCAGCGGTGGCGTGAACAAATGCAATGTGTGCATGATCGATGGCACAGATATCGGAATGCAGGAATGGAGCGGAAGTAGTGAGATTAAGGATGCGGTTACTGAGCTCATGGGTACAGTCGCGGATTACCCGAAAGATTTGTGTAAATCTGCATTTAATGCCGCCAAGGCTGATATGCGCGTTAGTTACTATAAACTGGCCACTGCAGACTGGGGCGAATTCAGGTACCTCTGGGAACAAAAATGTCGCGAGCTGGATTTTGGGAAAGGAGGAGAAAAGGTTGGCAAAAAACGCATCAGAAAGCTGACTGATCCTAACAATATAAAGGACTCGCTGTACAACAAGACACTTTCGGAAACAGAATTGGATGCGATATGCAACAGAATAAAATTCGACAAGGATTTGGATGTACGCGCGTTCTCATATTTGAACCGGTATCAAAAGGATATCTATGTGCTCAACGGAGTAAAACTTTGTGAGAAACTGGGATATCCCGAGAATATAAAGGCTGAGGATTTCCTCTTTGACTGCATCAGGGATATCGAGAAGCCTTACTTTGATGATGCTGTCAGAGTTTTGTCGAGATTCCCGAGAGAACATCTTATTTCAGAAATAGAAAGGCACGTGGAAATAGCGCATGAGAAGGGAGACTTTGTCTTTGGCGCAGGTCTTTTGGCTCTTGCCAGATCAATAGATTATGAGATCAGTCTGGAAAGAGAGACTGATGAAAAAGTTACAGATGAAGTCTCTGAGAGTAGCGGAACTTTGGGAGGCTCATCTGAGGCTGTAGCTCAGCAGGGCGGAGTGGCCGTGAAATTTGAATTGTAACGGAAAGTCAGTGTGAGTCAGTGGGGACGTCCTCACTGACTCTCGTAATTTACTTAAACTGATTCGCTTCGGCGTCATACTTATATCCAACGCCTTCAAGCTTATCCACAATCTCTTTTATCTCATTCTCACTGAGATCAAGTCCGTCAGCAAGCTTATCGAGGCTGCTGTAGTTGTCTCTTAGCTGTGTATTTACATAGCTTAGAAGTATAACAGGATCCTGAGGAATCATAGCATTTTTCTCCTTTTTTCTTACATGGTTTTGATCGCAAATTAATCATACCATATCTTGATAAAATTTCTATAAATCACCACAGAATGTTGAAACCACGCGATTTGCTGTAGTATAATTATTATGATATATTGTATTATTTTATAACAATTTATGGTGAGGAATTTCTTTTCATCCATTTATGAGTAATTTACAGCCGACTATTGATATACATTGTCACATCATGCCGGGGGTTGATGACGGATCTCCGGACATGGCCACCAGCCTGGAAATGCTGAGAATTGCTGATAAGAATGGGATCACGCATCTGATACTGACGCCGCATCACAAGCCCATGCATCACAATGTCAGCCCGGAGCATAACGTGGCTTATAGGAAGAGGCTTCAGGAAGCCGCTACAGAAGCCGGGATCAAGGCAAAGCTCTTTTCCGGAAATGAGATCTACTATAGCGATGAGACCATGGAAGAGCTGGAGGCAGGCAAAATATGCTCTCTCGCAGGTAGTGACTATGTTCTGGTGGAGTTTCATCCGACAAATCCTTACAAGGCAATTCAAAATGCTGCAAACAGAGTTCAGGCAGCAGGTTATATTCCGATAATAGCCCATGTGGAGCGGTACAGCGACATTGTATCCCATCCGAACAGAGTCGGTGATCTTATAGAAATGGGATGTTTTATACAAGTCAATGCATCAAGTGTAATGGGTAAGTATGGCTTTGGCATAAGCCATTTTACGAAGAAACTTCTCAAGGAGAAAAAGGTGCATTTCATTGCATCGGATGCTCACGACACAGGGCGAAGAGCACCACAGCTTCTTGACTGCAGGAATTACGTAGAGAGAAAATTTGGCGAAGATTACGGGAAAAAGCTCTTTTTCACAAATCCCGCCAATGTGATAAGAAACGAACTAATCTAAGAGGAGTGTCCATGGGGAATAGGGACGACATAATTGAAATCAATCTGGGGGAACTATTTTCGGTACTTCTGGGCAGAGCATTTCTGATAATCAGCGCCGGAGTCTTTTTTGGACTGGCGGGTCTTTTTATCAGCAAATTCATCATGCATCCTGTCTATGATTCAACCACCAAGATCTACATCCTCAACAAAGAGGAGAATCAGACGGTAACATATTCCGATGTGCAGATTTCCACACAGCTCACTCAGGACTATGCTGAGCTCATAAAGAGCAGATACGTTATTGAGGAAGTTATCCAGAGACTCAATCTTGTGGATGCGGACTATGAGGACCTTTCGAGGGTTCTCAAGGTTGATACTCCTTCGGATACCCGAATAGTTGCAATAACCGCCAGGGACGAAGATCCGCTTATGGCGATGCAGATAGCAAACTGCATCAGGGAAGTGGCCAGTGAACATATCACAAACGTTATGGATATTGATGCCATCAACGTTGCTGAGACGGCCAATGTTCCCACGCAGAAGTCAGGCCCCAGCGTTACGAGATGGACCATAATCGCAGGCTTTTTGGGAGCAGTGCTGGTGGCATTCTTTGTAATACTGGAGTATCTTCTCGATGATACCATCAAGAGTAATGACGATGTTGAGAGATATCTTGGCCTCAGCACTCTGGCTCTTGTTCCTTTAACCACAGAGGAGACCGACAAAAAGAAAGCCAAAAAGAAATCAAAGAACAAGACTAATAAATAAAAGGGAGGGTATATGCAGAACGCCAAGCTTCATTTCAGTCAGTCGGAAAACAACTATCAGATAAAAGAAGCATATAAGACCCTCCGAAGCAACGTGGAATTCAGCGGACAGAACGTCAAGGTCGTTTCTGTTACCAGCTGTACTCCCGGAGAGGGCAAGACAACCGTGGCTATGGCCCTTGCCAGAGCTTTTGCGGAAGCAGGTAAAAAGACAGTACTGGTGGACGCCGATATGCGTAAGTCCGTGCTGGTCGGAAGATACCGCACAGGTTCCGTAAGACTGGGGCTTACACACTGTCTGGTAGGAAGAGAGAGGCTCTCCAGTGTAATCTGTGAGACCGACACTCCTAATCTCTATGTTGTTTTTGCCGGGCCTGTTCCGCCAAACCCCAGTGAACTTCTGGGCGGAAGGATTTTTGGAAAAGTCCTTGAAAATATGAAACAGGTATTTGATTATGTCATCATCGATACTCCGCCTCTCGGAAGTGTTATTGACGCGGCGGTTGTCGCCAAACAGTGTGATGGCACGATCATGGTAATAGAGAGCAATTCCATCAGCTACAGATTTGCTCAGAGAGTCAAGGATCAGCTGGATAAAGCCGGAGCCAAGATGCTGGGCGTTGTGCTCAACAAGGTTGATATCTCCGGTAAAGGGTATTACGGTCATTACGGCAACTACTATGGCAAGTACTATGGCAAGTATTATGGCAAGTACTACGGCAAGTACGGAGAAGATAATTCAGAGACTGCAGGAAGGCCAAGACCTGCACCGGCAAAAGACATTGAACCTGACGACGATGATTTAAATGAGCTTAACTATTTAGCCGGAGTCACAAGAAAAGACTAAGGCGTCTAAGGAGGAGCAGGTGAGAGGAAATATTCTTGGAATATTCTTTTCTATATTGAGTGGGGTACTGATCTTTCTCATAGTGGTGGCTTACGGAAGAAGTGATCGCTCCGCACCTGAATTCAGGTTTTCGGCGACGGACATCATCTATGATTCAAAGACTACGGACAATAACCTCAAGGTGGGGATCAACGCATATGATTCCAAGGACGGAGACCTTACCGGCAGGATTGTTGTAGAAAAGGTAGTGCTTAACAGGGAAAAAGAGACAGCGGTTGTCTATTATGCAGTCGCTGATTACAGCGGAAATGTCACCAAGCAGTCAAGGGTTTTTCCGGCTGATATCGCAGACATAGACAGTTTAAGCGATGCCTCCGAGACTGCGGAAGAACCGGCGTTTCCATTCATAGTTCAGCCCGAGGGAGAAGAAATGACAGGTGAAGCAGAGCCGGCTTTTGGGGAGCAGCAGGACAGTACGAACAATACAGACACCGGTAGCGGTACCGAAAATCAGGAGCCATAAATATGCGAGGAAAAGGCAGAGTTTTTCTCATTATCTGGGCCAGCTTAATGACTTTAATTGTTTTGGGCATGGCAGGGTTTGAGGTGATGAGGATCTTTGGAAAATCGAATTTGAGTTCCAAATCTGCAACCAGCACACCTATGCTTGTGCAGGATGAACCCGTCGCGGCTGCGAGTACGGACGTGGCATGGCAGCCGGACTGGGTGAGATATAACGGATCTGTTTACGATTACAACGAGGATATAATAACCTTCCTTATCATGGGTATAGACAGACGTGATGAGACCATGACGCCAGTTGCCGAGGGCACCGATGGCGGACAGGCAGATTCATTGTTTTTGCTGGTTTTAAATCCTCATACCCAGTCCATCAAGGTGATAGGTATCAACAGAAATTCAATGACGGATGTTGATGTTTATGATGAGTACGGGCGTTATCAGACAACGGTAATTGCCCAGATTGCAACTCAGCACGGGTTCGGGGACGGAATGGAAAAGAGCTGTGAATATCAGGTAAAGGCTGTTTCAAATATGTTCTATCAGCTTCCGATCCATGGATATGCTGCAATCAACATGAGTGCTATTCCCACTATCAATGACAAGGTGGGGGGAGTTGATGTAGTGGTGCTTGAAGACCTTACTAAGTATGACAAGGTACTAAAAGAAGGTGAAAGCGTACATCTTGAAGGCAGAGACGCATTATACTATGTCAGGACCAGAGATACCAGCGTATATGGGTCCAGTGATACAAGACTCGAGAGGCAGCAGCAGTATCTGAACGGTTTCATTGAAGCGGCAAGGAAGACTGCCAGTGAGAACAACAATGCGGCGGTTGAACTATTTCAGGCAATCAGTGACATGATGGTCACTAATATTTCTGCAGATGAGATAAGTTATCTCGCACCATACATTGTAAACTACAGCTTTGACAGCAGTGATATTAAGATGATAAAGGGTCATAATCAGAAAACGGGTGAGTTTGAGGAATTCATTGTTGATGATGATGATCTGTATCAGACAATAATCGATGTTTTTTACGAAAAAGTTGACAACGTGGACTAAAGATATGAGGACTTTTGGCCGAAATATAAAAGTAGATGGGATAAGTGCGCTCAGAATTGCTGTGTGCGTATTTTCGTTAATTTCTTTGGTGAGCTGTGGGTTAAAGACATCAAAGGAGGATGAAGGCGCTGTTAAAGGCGGAAGAGATGAGTCTGCGGCTGATTCACACATTGACATCGCAGAACTTAAGAAGACTAACGGAGATATATTTGCATGGCTGTATATCCCGGATACGGAAATTGATTATCCTATTCTTCAAAGCGATCAGGGAGATGACTCTTTTTACAAGGATCACAATCTGCTAAAAGAGCCGGATCCAAAGGGAGCATTATACATCGAAGCGGCTAATCTGACCAATATGTGTGACTTTAATGAAGTTGTGCATGGATCAAGTCCAAGCGATGGAACAATGTTTGCCGGACTGAGTAAATTTTTGGACAGAACGTATTTTGAGGATCGGCCTTATATTTATTGCTATATAGAAGGAAATGCGCTGATCTATTATACCTTTGCCGCTTATACAAGAAATAGTAACAGAATACTGGAACAGTACGATTTTACGAATGCTTACGGATGCCAGGAATTTCTTAATGAAATATACAGTTCCAGAAGTATGAACAAGATAATCAGAAACGGCTGGGAATACGCTGTGACGCCAAAGAACTTTATCATTACGTTAACGACGCAGGACCCGGCAGATCCATCCAAAGAGATAGTGCTTGTTGGATGTCTTGTGGGAGATGTCGCAGGCACAATTGACAGAGATATTGACTATTCAGACCCAGACTCTGAGTCCGGATGGTAACAATATAGGAGCATAAACAAATATTAGATATGGAGGCGTGTTTATGAAAAGGATACTAGCTACTATTCTTACATCTGTCATGTTGGTTTCTTCTACCCTGGCAGTATGTGCTGCGGAACCGGCAACGGGTTCCAATAGTATTACTGCGGAAGACATCCAGAAGCTTGTGGAAGCCATTGAAGCTCTTCAGAAGTCCAATGAGAATCTGCAGCAGTCTAATATGAATCTGCAGCAGTCCAATTTGAATTTGCAAGAGTCCAATTTAAACTTGCGGGAATCCAATTTGAATCTAAGAGAATCAAATCAGGATCTGATGAATTCAAATCAGGATCTCGTAAATTCCAATGATGCTCTGATCAGTTCAAATGCTGCTCTCCAGTCAAGTGTGGAGAGACTTACGTCAGCCATTAACGGAAAGCCTGCACCTTCAGGTGGCGGCTCAGGCGGCGGCTCAGGAAAAGTATCAAGCTCCGGAGGCAGTAGCAATTCAGCATACTACAACGGAAGTGTTATCTATCCGGTTAGAAAGATTGAAATCAACGGCGTTAAAAGTAATGCCACATTTATGGTGGCTCAGCCCGATGGTGGAACAGTTACTTCTGCCAAGAATCTTGCTGCCAGTGTTGGTGGAAACCTTATCAACACAGTAACAACAAGTTCGCCAGGTGTAAATTTCGCAACTGCCAGAGTTAATTTCTTTGTCGGTGGCGTTACAGATAACGACAATATTGCTGTTTATCAGCTTCAGAATGGCAAATGGGTTCAGCTTACGGTATCTGAGATCCGTAAGGACCACGTTATTGTCAATATGACAAGACATGGTGTGCTTGCGTTTATAAGAGTTCCGGCTCTGGCAAGTACAAACTGATAATACGCGCTTCCTGTTTATAAATAAAATGATAGACCCGGCATTTAAGTATGCCGGGTCTTCTTGATGTTATTGCCTTGACAGTGGTATGGCAATCCCGTAATATTAATTTTGAAATCGGTTTCACAAAAACTTATGACGGAGTTTTTTATGGACAAAGACAGGACAGGCAACTCAAAAACGATGACAATCTATGATATAGCTGAGGAAGCAGGTGTTTCTGCGTCAACAGTTTCGCGTGTTCTCAACGGAAGTGCTTCAGTGCGCAAGGAAAAGAAAGAAAGAATACAAAAGCTTATTGAGAAGTATAACTTTAAGCCTAACGCACTTGCAAAGGGCTTGTCCGATACCGCCACCAAGAATATCGGTATTATAGCTGCTGATGTCAGAAACCCTTACTATTCCGCACTTTTTGTAGCCTGCGAGCTGGCAGCTGAGAAGGCCGGATACAGTGTTGTGCTATCTAACAGCCTTGGCGAAAACGAAAGAGAACGAGCTCAGCTTGATATCATGCTGCAGCAGAAAGTAGATGCCATCATCCAGATGGGCGGAAGAGTTGATGACCTCATTACAGACGAGGACTATGCTCTGAAGGTCAGAGGCATCTGCGAGAAGACACCGGTCATTGTAACAGGTAAACTGGATAAGACCTCTGTCCACAGCGTAGTCATCGATGAATCCGGAGCCATGGATACTGTAATGGAGCATCTTATCCGGCTTGGTCATGAAAAGATTGCTCTGGTTGGCGGAGAGATGAGAGTAACCTCCACCTATTACAAGTACCTCAAATATCAAGAGGTTCTCAGAAGACATGGGATAAAAGAAAAGGGTGAATATGTAATAAACGGTACATACGATCCCGAATCCGGCTATGAGTGTACTAATCAGATACTGGAGCTCGAAGACAGGCCGACAGCCATTGTGGCTATCAATGACTTTGCTGCCAGTGGAGCAGTAAGGAGCATCCGTGAGCACGGCCTCAGGATTCCGGAAGACATATCTCTTGTCAGCTTTGATAATACTTATATTGCGGAACTTACTATTCCCAAACTCACCAGCATTGACTATGATTACGAGAATTATGGCAAAGTCCTCATCGATACAGCCATAGCAGCTGCAAGGGGAGAAGAGGTTGAGCAGGTTCAGATCATTACTCCTAAGCTCGTAATTAGGGAGAGCTCAGGTGTGGCTAAAAAATAATATTTGCAAACGATAATTTGATATTGGACATAATTACGGCGAAGTCAACAAATTGGCTTCGCTATTTTGTTGCATATCGCTAAAATTGCAATCGGTTTCAGAAAATCTGTTGACTTATCTAGTGCAAATATGATTAAATCAAAATATGAAATCGGTTGCAAATAGTAATAATGCACAATAAATATATCGTCAATGTGCATGCGGCCGTAAACATGGCAGTGGGGAGGAAGATATGAGTAACAAGACAGAGAAGGCTTCTGCGGGTGTTAAAAAACGTGGGATTTTGGAAACGATCTGGAGATACAGAGTCCTTGAACTTATGTGTCTGCCTGCGATAGTCTTTTTCTTTATGTTCAGTTATATGCCGATGCCGGGCATCTGGGTTGCATTTGTTAAGTACAACTACCGCAAGGGCATATTCGGAAGTAAATTTGTGGGACTTCAGAATTTTGAATTCCTGGCAGAGTCGGGAAAGCTCTTTTCCCTTACAAGAAATACTGTTCTCTACAACCTGGCGTTCATTATTCTCGGTAATCTGGTAGCGGTTATCATCGCAATCCTTCTAAATGAGATCAGAGCCAAGATGTTCAAGAAGGTGTCACAGACACTGATGTTCCTGCCGTATTTCATCTCACAGGTTCTTGTAGGTCTTCTGGTTTACTCTCTTTTGAACTATGATACAGGTTTTGTTAATGAGATACTTGTAGCTTTGGGCAAGGCTAAATGGCAGCCGTACTCAGATCCGTCGGTTTGGCCGTGGCTTATAGTGCTGATCCATCTGTGGCAGCAGACCGGTTACAATTCAGTTGTTTATTTTGCAGCCATCTGCGGAATTGACGCCGAGATAATCGAAGCTGCCAAGGTTGACGGAGCCAATGCTTTCCAGCGTATCAGGTACATCATCCTGCCATCGCTTCGTCCTACAATAGTAATCCTTATCCTGTTTGCTTTGGGCGGAATTGTAAGAGGTAACTTCGGACTGTTCTGGAACATAATCGGATCCAATTCGGTTCTCTACGAGACAACGGATATCATCGAGACCTTCGTTTACAGAGCTACGATGTCAGACTTTAATTTCTCGACTGCATCTGCGGTTGGTTTCTATCAGTCTCTGGTAGGTTTTGCAATTGTAATGCTTGCCAACTTTGCGGTTAAGAAGATAGATCCGGACTATTCATTATTCTGATGATAAAGGAGCTTTTAGATAATGGCTAAGAATAAAGATATTGAGTTTGAAGCTTCAAATTCAAAGATAAAACTTGGAGCGTCGGATTACGTAGTAAGAGGCATCGGATATGTTCTTGTAACACTTTATGCTGTAGCGTGTGTTTTTCCATTCCTCATCATAATCGGCACTTCATTCACCAGTGAATCATATATAAGAAACAACGGTGTTCAGCTGATTCCGAGGGACTTTACACTCAAGGCTTACGAGATGGTAATAGGAAGCGGTAATATCTGGAAATCTTATCTGCTTACAATCATTCTGACGGTTGTAGGTACTGTATGCGGCCTTTTGATCATCGCCATGACAGGTTATGCGCTTCAGAGAAAAGACTTTCCGTTTAGAAATGCAATCTCTTTCTACATCTATTTTACGAGCTTATTCAGTGCTGGACTTGCACCCTACTATCTGCTCATGACACAGACCTAAAAGCTGCTTGACAGCTACCTGGCAGTATTGTTTCCGCTTATGATGTCACCATGGCTCATTATTCTTATGAAGAATTTCATCAAGCAGATTCCTCATGAAATAACTGAGTCCGGCAAGATTGACGGCGCGGGGGATATGACGATTTTTGTGCAGCTTATCCTGCCAATGATCAAACCTGCCCTTGCTACAATAGGTCTTTTCCTGGCTCTGGGTTATTGGAATGAGTGGTATCAGTCTTCACTGTTCCTTACAGCTAAGGTAACGGTTAAGCCTTTGCAGTACACACTTTATGAGATTGTTAATAAGCTTGATGCTCTGCGCAATTCAGTTGCCGGTCAGTACGTAACTCTTACAGACATTCCTGAGCAGAGTGTTAAGATGGCCAATGCGGTTCTTGCCACCGGCCCGATCGTACTTCTTTATCCTTTCGTTCAGAAGTACTTTATCGGCGGAATTACAGTTGGAGCTGTAAAAGGCTGAGAACACTTGCTGAGAACACTTCCTTGTAAAACAAGGTAGAAATATAAAAGAAAGTTTCAAAGGAGGAAAGAAATGAAGAAAAAGTTATTGGCAACATTACTTAGCGTAAGCATGGTAATGGGAATCGCTGCCTGCGGTTCATCTACTGCTGACAGCACAACGACAGGAGCTGACAATACAGCAGCACAGACTCAGTCAGCAAGTACAGAAAATGCGGATACATCTGCCGGGGCAGATGCTGCTGCAATCGATACATCCGAGCATGTGGTTATCTCTTACATGACCACAGGAGATCCGCCGGAGTCAGGAAGTGAGAAGGAAGCCAATCTTAATGCAATGCTTGATGAGCTCAATGCTATTCTTACCGAGAAGGTAAATGCAGAGCTTGAGATCTACTATATTCCTTGGACGGATTATCTTTCAAACTACAACCTTACACTTGCACGTATGGACGGAAGTGTAGACCTTGTAGGAACAGCTTCTGACTGGCTTGATGCATGGCCAAATGCTAAAAACGGAGCTTTCCTTGAGCTTTCAGAAGATATGCTCAAGACATACGCACCTCAGACATGGGCAAGTGTTCCTGCAGACCATTGGGAGCTCTGCAAGTACAATGGTGATATTTATCTGATGCCTGAAGATAACTATGCACAGTGGACTAACCATGGCTGGATCTATCGTCTTGACTGGGCTAAAGAAGCCGGTCTTGCAAACGGTGTTCATAGCTGGGAAGATATGACAACCTATGTTAAGTGGTGCAAAGAGAACAAGACAGATCTTAAGTATGTATGGGATTCAGACGGAACACAGTACTCACAGATGGCTAACGGATGGATTGCTTCACATACAGACTTCGTGCCTATCGATGGTATCTGCTCAGGTGCTCTTTGGGGCGGCTCTAAGAATGACCTTTACACAATCACAACACCTGCTCTTACTGAGACAGATTCACTTGTTGAATATGCTAAGCTTATGAAGGAATGGGCTGAGGCAGGAATATGGCCTACAGACGTACTTAACAACACATCAGGAAGCAATCGTGATGAGTTCCGTGTAGGCGATGTTGCTGTTGAGCAGCACCACACACAGACATGGACAGATCTTTGCTCAGCTACACCTGCAAATACCATTTTCCAGGATGATCCTAAGGCTGAAGTTGGAATGTTCTACTGGGGCGAAGAGACAGGTAATGTGATTGCACTTTCAATCACACACGGTGCAATGGCTGTTTCTGCAGGAAGTGATCACCCTGAGCGCGCTCTTATGGTTTATGACCTTCTGAGAAACGATCCTGAGTGCTATGATCTCTTCTGCTATGGTATCAAGGGAGTTTCATGGGATCTTGATGACAACGGACTTCGTATTACACCTGAGGGATTCAATGCAGATACACAGAACATCAATGGTATGACCAACTACTGGTGGGGCAGAAATGATGATCTTGAGATCAAGGATGCTACAAGAAACTGGGATGCAATCGATAAGCTTTACGCTGAATACGACAAGATCAAGATCGACTACCCATACGGACAGTTCGTTCCTGATGTAGACAGCATCCAGGGCAAGATTGATAACTGCAATGAACAGTATACAAACTACATGAAGCAGATTTCTTATGGCCTTTACAATGGAAGCGCTGAGGATATCGTAGCAGAGATGCAGGCAGCTCTCAAGACTGCAGGTATCGAAGATGTTACAGCAGAGCTTCAGGCTCAGTTTGATGAACTCTATAAGTAATTGACTGCCAAAAAACATAAGTAAAAATAAAAAAGGAATACTGTTTCATCATTGGAGCAGTATTCCTTTTGTATAGAGTAGAGAAAAATGGGAAAATTTGAGATCAGAGATACTTTTTACCTTAATGATAAACCTTTTAAAGTGATAGCAGGCTCTTTTCACTATTTCAGAACTGTGCCTGAATACTGGAGAGACCGACTGGAAAAACTGAAGGCTCTTGGATGCAATACGGTTGAAACTTACATTCCATGGAACCTGACAGAGCCAAAAAAAGGCGAGTTTAATTTCAAGGGGCTGGCTGATGTGGAAAGCTTTATTAAGCTGGCAACTGAGATGGGGCTTTATATTATACTAAGGCCCTCACCATACATCTGTGCAGAGTGGGAATTTGGCGGACTTCCGGCATGGCTTCTAAAGGATAGGAACATGCGCCTGAGGGTCAGTTATAAACCCTTTATGGATGCGGTGGAAGATTATTATAAAGTACTTATGCCTGTGATCACCGGATACCAGATCGACAATGGCGGCAATGTTATTCTCATGCAGGTCGAGAATGAGTATGGATACTATGCCAACGACCATGAGTACATGAGCTTCATGGTGGATCTTATGAGAAAGCTGGGCGTTACTGTACCGCTTATTACCTCAGACGGACCATACCATGAAAGTTATCGCGGTGGTTATGCAAAAGACGCTCATCCTACCGGGAATTTCGGATCAAGAACCGAAGAGAGATTTAACGTATTAAAGGAATATACCGGTGATGGTCCTTTGATGTGTGCAGAATTCTGGGTTGGCTGGTTTGACCACTGGGGCAACGGCGGACATATGAAAGGCAACCTTGTCGAGAGCAGTAAGGACCTTGATAAGATGCTGGAGCTTGGAAATGTGAGCATCTATATGTTCCAGGGCGGCACTAATTTCGGATTCACGAACGGATCAAATTATTATGACGAGCTTACCCCTGACGTTACTAGTTATGACTATGACGGTATCCTTACAGAGGATGGAAGGATTACCGAGAAATATAAAAAGTACAAAGAGATCATTTCAAAATATGCGGATGTTCCGGAAGTAGAGTTTACTGCAGATATTAAGCGAAAAAGCTATGGCAGGCTGACTTGCAAAGATAAGGTAAGTCTGTTCTCTGTAGTAGATGATATCAGCAACGCAGTGCATCTTCCGTATACGGTAAACATGGAGGAACTTGATCAGAACTACGGATATATTCTGTATAGGACAACGCTGCATTCCGAGGCAGGAATTGCCAGGTTAAAACTCTGGGAGGCAGCAGACAGAGCTAACGTATTCGTCGATGAAAATCCTCTTATTACTCTTTATGATCATGAACTGGATGTTGAACACAATATCCCTCTTGGGAAATATCTTGCATGCAGCAAACCCGCGCAGTTCCTCGCCGGTAAGTTTATGATGGAGAGGGGACTGACTCAGGAGGAAGCTCCTGCAGCAATAGGTGAGGCCGGACTTTCTACAGGTTCACTTGTTGGACTTAACGAGAAGTTTGATATTCTGGTTGAAAATATGGGAAGAGTCAATTTCGGCCCACGTATGGAAACACAGAGAAAAGGCATTGGAAGATGCGTTCAGATCAACGGCCATATCCACAACGATTGGGATATTTACACGCTTCCCCTTGATAACGTGGATAAGGTGGATTTCAATAAGGATTATAAAGAAGGAACTCCTGCTTTTTACCGCTTTACATTTGATGTAGACGAAAAAGGCGACACATTTATTGACTTTGAAGGCTGGGGAAAGGGTGTTATTTTCGTAAATGGATTTAACCTCGGAAGATTCTGGGAGATCGGCCCTCAGAAGAGATTATATCTTCCTGCACCGCTCCTTAAAACAGGAGAAAACGAGATCATTGTCTTTGAGACTGAGGGAAAACACACAGACAGCATAGAACTAAAGGATGAGCCGGATATAGGTTGAGACTATGGATACAAAGAGAATTATCCTTACAGATAACTGGAAATTTCATTATGGCGACTGCGAGGATGCCTGGTACAAGGGCTATGATGACAGCAGCTGGGAGAAGGTTACGCTTCCTCATGATTTTTCTGTGATGGCGCCTTTTTCAAAGGAGTATTCCAGTGGAACGGGATATCTTCGCGGCGGAATCGCATGGTACAGGACGAGCATCTGTATTCCGGAGGAGTACCGCGGCAAGAGGATCACACTCATATTTGATGGGATCTACAAGAACAGCTATGTATGGGTTAACAGTTATTTCCTTGGGAAAAGACCCAGCGGCTATGCGCAGATCAGCTATGATATTTCCGAGCAGGCATGCTTTGGGGATGAACCTTTACAGATCAGTGTCAAAGTGGTTCATACAGATATTGCGGATTCAAGATGGTTTACCGGCAGCGGCATAACGCGCAAGGCCAGTCTGATGATCTCTGAGAAGACTGCACCGTCTGTGGATGGGATATTCTTCAGGTGTGACAGTGTTGAGAGAGACGGCGATTTGTCTTTTGCCAAAGTATCTGTCAGAAATGAATTACTGATAGATGCGGCTGATCGTGAGAAAGAACAGGAAAGCGTTGTCGTACAAAATATGCTCTTTGATGAGGAAGGAAATGCTGTCCTTACCATGGAGAGTGAGAAGGTGCCGGCAGAAGGTGGTACGGGAGTGATCGAGGTTTTCGGGGAATTAAGCGATCCAAAGCTGTGGAGCCCTGATTCTCCGTATCTGTACACGCTGGAAACAAGGATCACTTTGGGAGATACGAGCTATGTTGCCGACAGGAAAAAGGTTGGCTTGAGGACATTTTCTTTTGATCCGGATGAAGGTTTTTTTCTTAACGGAAAGAGCATGAAGTTCAAGGGCGTATGTGTTCACCATGACGGTGGATGCCTGGGCACTGCCATGAAAAAGGAAGTGTGGAGAAGACGCCTTGAACTTCTGAAAAGATCGGGATGCAACGCAATAAGGTGCAGTCACAATCCGCACATGCCCGAGCTATATGACCTGTGCGACGAACTTGGTTTTATGATGATGGATGAGGCTTTTGACGAGTGGGAAAATCCGAAAAACAAGTGGTCCACAGGACATAATGTATATCCGCCCAAACATCAGGGATATTACGAGGACTTTCCCGCGTGGCATGAGGCAGACCTAAGGACTATGGTCCGGAGAGACAGAAACCATCCTTCAGTGATCCTGTATAGTATAGGTAACGAAATAGATTACCCCAATGATCCTTATTGCCACCCGATGTTTTCGGAGATGACAGGTAATAATGACAAAAACAAGCCGGCTGCCGAGAGACAGTATGATGCCAATAAACCTAATATGGAGAGACTTAAGGTTCTGGCACGTGAGCTTGTATCTATAGTAAAGGATGAGGATGACACAAGGCCTGTAACCTTAGCGGCTGCATTTCCCGAGCTGTCAACCAGGATCGGATTTATAGATGAAATAGATGTTGTAGGCTATAACTACAAAGAGCATCTATACGCTGAGGACCACAAGCGTTTTCCGCAGAAGACCTTTCTTGGAAGCGAAAACGGTCATAGCCCTGAAGCTTGGAAGATTGTAGAAGATAACAGATACGTGTGTGGACAGTTTATCTGGACAGGAATTGATTATCTGGGTGAAGCCGCCGGATGGCCCATCAGAGGATCTTCTGCCGGATTTATCACTACTGCGGGCTTTGCCAAAAAAGAGTTTGCAGAAAGAAGCAGGCTTTGGGAAGGTGTGGGCGTTTCTGAAGAAAAAATTGATGAAATGTCTGTAGAGCTTTGGAAGCCTGAGCTTTTGAACACTGCTGAAGCAGATACGGAATTCGCGGAGAACTCCAATGATATAGGATATCTTTATCAGATACTTCTAAAAGTTCCTGACAGTCTTCCGGAAAAAGATATTCTGGTACAGGTGAGCGGAGCAGGAGAACTAGCGGGAATCGACAACGGCGATTTATCCGACCTTACCCCTTATACTTCGGATCACAGGAAAACATTGGATGGAAGGCTTGCGATATATATAAGGCGGATGGCTGCCGGAGATATAGATGTTTCTGTCAAGGAACTGTTAAGTGATAAGACGGAGCTTATTACAACGGTAAATATATAATGAAGAAACTGAAATTAGAAGAGACTGCTCAGCGGCTCAGGGCTAACATTGGTTTCGTATACTGCAGAGCCCTCTTTGTTTACATGCAAAATCCCCGACATTCTTGCGAATGCCGGGGGTTCTTTATGTATATATGAAAGAGATTCCGTTGTTATTAATAAGGAAGTTAGCCCTTTACCGCACCCTCAATCATTCCTTCCATAATCTGTTTCTGAGCGATAAGGAAGATGATGATCATCGGGATGATAGCAAGCAGTGCAGCGGGAAGAATTCTGTCCCAACGCTTTACGTATGATCCAACGAACTTCTGGATGGCGATAGGAATAGTCATTACTTTGCCGTTCTGTCCAAGCATCATGGATGGAAGAAGGTAGTCGTTCCAGATCCACATACCGTTAAGGATTGTAACGGTTGTGATAACCGGTGTAAGCAGCGGGAAGATGATCTGGAAGAATGTCTGCTCCGGTGTACATCCATCGATTGAAGCAGCCTCTTCAAGGTCGAAAGGAACGCCCTTGATAAAGCCGTTTAGGATGAATACTGTCATAGCTCCGCCGAATCCCAGATAAGCAAATACAATTCCGGGTACTGACTGAAGCATCGGGATTCCGATGAACTTACCCACATCACGGAAGGTAGAGATAAGTGGAAGCATTACTACCTGGAATGGGATGATCATTGATGCGATGAATGTAAAGTAAATGATTGTTGACCAAACTGTCTTGTTTCTGCAGATAACCCATGCTGCCATTGCTCCGAATAAAGAAAGAAGAACAAGGGATACAACGGTGATCAGTGCTGAGTATCCGAAGGATCTCCAGAACAGGAAGTTAGGATCGTTGATAACTTCGTGTATGTTGAACTTAAACTGTCCAAGGCTTGATCCTACAAAGCTTACAGGATTAGCTGTAATGTTTGATGTCTCTTTTCCTGAGTTAATAACCAGAAGGAAGAATGGGAACAATACATAAGCTGCGATGATTACTGCAATAACAAGTCTGATTGCAACGGTTACGGGCTTTTCTTTTGTATGCATTATAATTCCACCTCCTTCTTATTAGATATACGTACCTGCATGATAGATACAGCTGCCAGGATGATAAAGAACAGGACTGCCTTGGCCTGGCCCAGTGCATAATCGTTATTGATTACCGCTGTGGAGTAGATGTTAAGTGCGAGCATCTCTGTACCGTTAGCGATATACTCACCGAGGAACTGAACTGATCCCTTACCGTTTGTGAGTGCAAGGTTTACATCGAACTGTTTGAATGCTGATGTAAGTGTAAGGAATGTACATATTGTAATAGTAGGAGCAATCATAGGAATCTTGATGTTGAAAAGAGTCTGCAGAGGATTTGCTCCGTCGATGGCTGATGCCTCAAGCACATCTCCCGGGATGGTATTAAGTCCGGTGATGTAGATGAGCATTATGTAGCCTGCATACTGCCATATATATACGATGATGATAGCAACAAATGCTGTCTTTGTGTCCGAAAGCATTGAGTATGTACCGGTAAACTTGGTGACAACGTTACTGAAAATGAACTGCCAGATGTAACCGAGTACGATTCCTCCGATAAGGTTGGGGAGGAAGTAAGCAGCCCTGAAGAATCCAAGGCCTTTGATCCTTGATGTGCACAAAAGTGCAAGCAGGAAAGCTACCAGATTAACAAGGATCATGTTAAATACAACGAATAGGAATGTAAGAAGTATTGACCACAGGAAAGCTGTCTGGCCAAACATTCTTGTGTAGTTGGCGAATCCCACGAACTTGTGCATTATGATTCCGTTCCAGTCGGTGAAGGAATATCCGATACCAAGGAACAGAGGAATGATTACTGTTACTCCGAATGCAAACAGCAGTGGGAACAGGAAAATAACGTTTACAATGGCGCGGTGATGTTTAAATGTCGGGAAAAGATACAGGCCTACGAAGAACAGGACTATACCAATTACGAACATAGCACCTCTTCCGAATATAATAGGTGTTGGTGTTCCGTTAATGGGCAACGTACCTAAGATAAGGTCGCCTGCTCCGGTCATGGAAAGTCCAAGCCCGGCAATCGTAAGCACAAGTCCCAGGATAAGGCTACCAAAAGAAGCAACCTTTCTGCCGGTAGAAAATGTACCCATTAGAAAATCCCCCTTTCTGAGTTTGGAAATAAATAATTAGTTGATATTTATATAAACGGGCAGGGTAGAAAATATCCCTGCCCGTAAATATACCCTATAGTTTAGAAATACCTTGTGAAAAAAGACTTATTACTGTGCGTAGTAGCTTGAGATTACCTGAGCCATTGTAGAAACAAATCCGTCAGCGTCAAGCTTGCCCTTTGCGTAATCTGCAAATACGTTACATGTCTGGTTCTGAAGGCCGTCCTTCTTGAGCATTGTGTGCCATCCTGAGTAGTTGCCTGCTGTGATGTAGCTGTTCATGCTCTTGTAGAATGGGTTAACTGCCTCATACTGGCAATCATCGAAAGGTGATACAAGACCTGCATCGTTTACAAGGATGTTCTGAGCTGAATCGCCTGCGCACCAGTTGAAGAATGCCTTAGCGCCTTCAACGTTACCGTTTGAATATGCTACCCAGTATGAAGGTGGTCCTGCGATGATTGTGTTGATTCCATCCTCAAATGCATAAGGAGCGAATCCGCACTCGAAGCTTACATCATCAGGAGATGTTACACACCAGTTACCCTGTGTGATGAATGCATACTTGCCTTCCTTAAATCCTGCAACCTGTGTGTCATATGTTCCGTCGATAAGAAGAGCAGGATCTGAGTACTGGTTCATCATTCCGATGAACTCTGCAAAGTTCTTCATTCTTGCTTCATCAATCTTTCCACCGTCGTTAAGAAGATCGATGTATGTTGTGTCGTCGGCCTTAAGACCTGCATCAAGATACTGACCAAATACGTGTGTACCTGAAGACCATCCAAGGTTTGTAGGCTCTGCGCACCATCCGAATACTGCTGTGAGACCAAGTTCATCCTTCTTGGAATCAAGTGTCTCGCAAGCTGCCTTCCAAGCATCAGGGCTTGTAAGAGAAGCGGGATCTACACCTGCAGCCTTAAGGACATCAGCGTTGTAACCAAGAGCTGTAGCCTCAACTGTGTAAGGGAATCCGATTGTTCCCATTGTCTCGTTTGTAAGTTCGAAACCTGTCTTGTTTGTCCAGTCTTCACCTGAAAGATCAGCAAGCATGCCGTCCCAGTTAGCTGCCTGGTTAGCTTCGATTACGAAGATGTCAGGCATGTTGTCAGCCTGATACATTTTCTTGAGCTCGTCAGAAGCGTTTGTGTCGCCACCGATTGTCTCAACGATAAGAGTGTTTCCTGTCTCCTCGTTGTACTTAGCTGCAAGAGCCTGCATCTGATCATTGATCTCAGGCTTACCGTTAAGAAGACGAACCTCTCCGAGATCACCTGTAGCTTCTGTGGCAGCGGGAGCCTCAGTAGCTGCTGTGTCTGCAGGAGCTGCTTCCTGTGTTGTAGCATCTGCGTTTTCAGCAGGTGCTGCTGTTGTGTCGGTACCGGTAGTACCTGTAGTTCCACAAGCTGCAAGTGAAAGAACCATTGCGCTTGCAAGAACTGCTGAGATGAGTTTCTTTTTCATTTCTTTTCCTCCTTTTGTGCATTCTGCCATAACATGCAAAAGTTTTGGCGGTTACTTTTGCGCATAAGTTGTACGCTAAATTCAAAATATCACACATCTGCACAAAATTCAATAGAACAAATCTAAAAAGTCTTGTCTCTTTGCATACTTTTGCGCATAAGTTGGCGTGCCTAGTGGGCTTAAACGATTACGTTAAAAACTAAAAAAACAATAAAACATTTATAAAATTTATGAAAAAGCATAAAAAAGACCAACTTATGCGCATAAGCTTAAGTTGGTCAAGTTTAACAATGGGTTATGGATCTTTTAGTCAATCTTTCTGACAGTATCACGAATAACCAGGTGAGTTGGAAGCTTTATCTGGTTAGGGGTCTTATGCCCTGCAAGCTGTTTGAGAAGTGTGTCTGCAGCAGTGATACCTTTTACTTTTACATCCTGATGGACAGTGGTGAGCGCCGGTCTGTGGAGCTGCCCCAGCATATTGTCATCAAATCCGACAATGGAAATTTCCTCGGGAACGTTAATGCCTCTGTCTGTCAGGGCACTTATAAGAGTTACTGCATAGAGGTCTGATACGCAGAAGATAGCGGTAAACTCTTTTGACCTGTCGCAGATCTCCGCGAGGGATTCGTCAATCTCATCACTCTTTGGATGAATCTGTAAGAAGTTTGAACTCTTGTACTTGATGCCTGCATCCTTCAGGGCTTTTTTGTAGCCGTTCAGCCTTGCCAGGTCGACGCCGCTCTGGTTATCTGAGAGGAATGCGATCTTTTTGTGACCCTGGGAGATCAGATATTTGATCATGTCGTAGGTACCCTGCTCATCATCGAGTCCGACATTGGTGAAGTGCTTAAGGCCTTCAAGTGAATAGGTGTCGATACAGACGATGGGCTTTTTGTATTTCTCGCTGACTCTTATTCCGTCATCGTTTAGCATACCAAAGAGGATCAGTCCGTCTACGTTCCAGGTTGATACATGTCTCATGATCTCATCTGTATCACTTGAGATATAAAGCATCATAAAGTATCCGGCATTTCTGATGGTCTCCTCAACACCTCCGATCAGTACCGAAACGAAGGGGTCCATTATCAGGTTTTCGTATTTATCAGCACGGGCCTTCAGGGCAAGTCCGATGATCTTTGATTCATTCTGTGCGAGATTTCGGGCGCTTATGTTTGGAACATAGTCGACCTTTTTTAGAAAATCCTCGACTTTTTTCTTGGTGTCATCAGAGACTTCGCCGGCTTTTCCGTGAATAACATTTGAGACCGTCGTAGTGCTCATATTTAGTTGTTTGGCGATTTCTTTGATCGTGATCATTTTTTCAATTGGCTCTTTACAAACAAAAAAAGTTAGTGTATTTTGTCATCAGCACGAGGGGAATTTTTTCACCCCGTCTTTTTTTTCAACATAACATGCAATAATATGAGTTGTCAAAAACTAAATTTCAAAGAGGAGAAATCAAAAAACATGAACACCAAATATAACAAAGTGACTGTTTTTAAAGACACTGAAGATAAGCTTTCAAAAGCTGCAACAATTGTTACTGATATAAGTATTCCTGATGACATTCCTCACGGCGATATGCCCGGAGATAAGATAGAGATCGGAGAGAGCCACATCGCCAAGGCCAAAACAATCTTTCCTTTATTGGTAAAAGAGCTTTCTGAAAAAATGGCAGCTAATCCTTATAAAAGAGCAGTCGTTGCTGTATGCGGAGGATCCGGAGTAGGAAAATCCGAAATTGCATCACTTCTGTCATATTTGCTTGAAAGTGCCGGAATAGGCAGCTACACAATGTCCGGTGACAATTACCCACACAGAATTCCAATGTACAATGATGCTGAAAGACTTCATACATTTAGAAAAGAAGGCATCAGAGGAATGGTTGACGCTGGTGTCATGAATGCTGAAACTGTAGCTAAGATCAGAGAGTGGCAGGCAGCTGACGATGATGCAAACAAGGCACATTTGGAGACTGACACATGGTTCAGAAGTTACCTTGAGGCCGGTTCAAAGGGACTTGATGAGTACCTTGGTACACCTAAAGAAACAGACTTTGCAGAAGTAGATCAGATAATGAAAGCGTTTAAGGACGGAGCAGACAAACTCTGGCTTAAGAGAATGGGACGTGATGAGGCATCCCTCTGGTACGACGAAGTGGATATGTCAGAGAAGCAGGTTCTTATAGTAGAGTGGACTCACGGCAACAGTGACTACATGAGTCAAGTTGATATTCCGGTTCTTTTAAACAGCACTCCTGCTGAGACTTTGGAGCACAGAAGATCAAGAAACCGTGATGGCAAGCTGGATAGCCCTTTCACAATGCTGGTTCTTGAGCTTGAACAGGCTAAACTTGTTAAGCAGGCTCACAAGGCTAAGATAATCATTTCAAAGGCTGGAGAGATAATCAGTTTTGATGAATTCCAGAAACTTATGAAATAACATTTTGACAGGTTTTGATCTGCCAAAATCAGCAACATAAACTGCCTTATATAAATAATGGAGTAAATAATTATGAAAAAAAATTTCGTAGACAATGGTCCGATGCTGAATGCCTACCCCGATAGTATGGGTGGCACCATGGGAGATATCGTTTCTGTTCTTTCAAAAAAAGAATTTGAAGATGTTTTTCAGTCTTTTTATATCCTGCCCAGTATTTTTAATACAGATCTGGACAGAGGCTTTTCTGTAATTGACTACAGTATAAATGAGGAGATGGCTAAGGCTTCGGATATAGACAAGCTCGGTGAGCTCGGAATTGACTTAAAGCTTGATTTCATCTTAAATCATGCATCGGTTCTTTCGCCTCAGTTCCAGGATCTTCTTAAGAACGGTGAGAATTCCAAATACAAAGATTTCTTCATTAACTGGAATAAATTCTGGGAAGGCTACGGAGAAATGACTCCGGAAGGCTACATTCAGCCTGATGAGAAATACATTAAGGACATGTTCTTCAGAAAGCCGGGACTTCCTATCCTTATGGTAAGAATGCCTGACGGCAAGGATGTTCCGTACTGGAATACCTTCTATCAGGAAGTACAGTATAAGCGCCCTGATGCTCAGGATCTTATGGAGAAGATGGATATTCAGTATCTGACTGCTCAGAAGATTTCCGAGAGAGTATGCGCAGCGCTTGATGAGGGCAAGAAGCCTTCAGAGATTGATTTTACCGGATATGAGAAATACAAGGATGCGGTTGTTGAGCTTCTTGAGTCCGGCAGACGTTATCTTGGTCAGATGGACCTCAATATCAAATCGGATCTTGTTTGGGAACACTACAGAAATACACTTAAGGCTCTTTCAGGATACGGTGCAAGGATTGTAAGACTGGATGCCTTTGCTTACGCACCCAAGGAGCCCGGCAAGAAGAATTTCTTAAACGAACCTGACACCTGGGATGTTCTTGAGAAGGTAAAAGAGCTTGCTGATGAATTTGGAGTATCACTCCTTCCTGAAATACATGCAAGCTACAGTGAAAAGATATATGAAACAGTTGCAAATAAGGGATATATGACCTATGATTTCTTTCTTCCGGGACTTCTCATCTATGCAATCGAGAATAAGGACGGGTCGGTTCTTAAGAAGTGGGCTGAGGAAATCCAGGATAAGAAAATTCGTGTAGTCAACATGCTTGGATGCCACGATGGAATTCCGCTTCTCGACCTCAAGGGAATCCTTGCTGAGGAAGATATTCAGAAGATGATTGACACTATCGTTGGAAGAGGCGGATTTGTTAAGGATCTCCATGGTGCCAAGAATATGTACTATCAGGTTAATGCAACATATTACAGCGCTCTTGGAGATGATGACAAGAAGATGCTCTTTGCAAGAGCAATCCAGATGTTCATGCCCGGTAAGCCTCAGGTATGGTATCTTGATCTGTTTGCGGGCAAGAATGACCATGAAGCTGTTAAGAGAGCAGGAGCCGGCGGACACAAGGAGATCAACAGAACAAATCTTACCATGGATCAGATCGCTGATGCCATGAATAAGGATGTTGTTAAGAAGCAGCTTGAGCTCCTTAAGTTTAGAAACACAAATCCTGCATTTGGCTTTGATTCAAAGCTGGATATAAAGACAGAAGGCAGCGCTATGACCTTCACCTGGATAAGCGGTGATAATAAGGCAAGCCTTAAAGCAGACTTCTCAGACTACAGCTATACAATAGAATAAATGAAAAATGGCCCCTGCAGGGGGCCATTTTTGTTTTTCAGAACTTACCTTGTGCCTGAACCATGGGCTCAGGCTTATCGCGGAAGATTGCTGCTATTGGGTCATCCAATGCAACACTGCCCTGTGCCAGAGAAATCGTATAACCGATCCTCTTTGAGAGGTATAAAAGGCCTGCGCCCCAGAGTACATCTCCGGTGGCGTGGGCTGTTTCTACGTGGCTCTCTATTATTGGCACGAGCTCATCTATAGGGAACTTTTCAAGCGTGATCACAGCATCTTCAAAATATGGCTTTTGAATATCACGAAGGCAGTCAAAGAGGAACAGAGTTCCAACTTTGTTCGTGGGATAACCCAGATCTTTAAGGAGCGAGACTCCGTTACAGACACACATATCGTCCTTGAAGGCATTAAGTTTAAACCAGTCTGAGATGTCTTTTATCTCATCATTTCGAATTGCATGTGCAATAACGTTTATTTCTTCGTCCATCAGAACTCTGGTATGAAGAGCTTCACCTGCAATACTTTTATCCCTGAGTGCCTTGGCGTGATCTCTGGTGTTCATCCTGTTCAGGTTAGCTACTTTGATTTCCGAAAGCTCTTTTTCCCATCTGTACCTGAACTCGTCCCAGTCTGAAGTTGCCAGGTCTTCATAGTTTCCCTGAAGGATCCTTTTAAAAGCTCTCGAGCAGTCACCGGTAGTGATCATGTCATGACTGGTGTTATCAAGCCTGAGATTTCTGTCAGTGTTAAGATATTCGTTAAGAGCCTGGGTAATCTGGTAATCGTACTTCCAGTCTCCTGAATCAATCTGAGTTCCGTCAATCATAGTGATCTCAGAGGAACTGCGGTTGTAATCAAAAACCAGGTAAGTAGGGTAGTACTGCCCGTTTATGCAGAACCACCTTCCGCTTTCGCTTACGGAAAAACCGCGAACCTTCTGGCCTTTTTTATTCACATAAGGTTTGAATTTATCCTCCGATAAGAGTCTTATACAGATGTCGCGACCGAATTTGTTGCCCCAGTAGGGGACGGTCTCCACATTTTTAAAGAAGTTTGTAAATCGGTCCTTGTAACGTTTGAATGCGGCGAATCCACCGATGGCAAGGAATGAAACTGCATCCTTTCCGGAGTTGTTCGCCAGCGCCAGAAAAGTCACTATCACAATAAATAAAAGCGAACCTACTAAAAATTTGGACAATAAACTTCCGTTCCTGATAAGTCCTTTTATATAGTTCCACATTGATACGATTGTTCCTTTCTTTCGAGGGATATCTCATAACCGATCCTCTTAGACAGATATATTAGGCCTGCACCCCAGAGTACATCTTCAGTGGCGTGGGTCTTTTCTACGTACTGCTCAATAATGGCAATAAGGTAATGGTAGGGAAGCTTCTCTAAAGTAAGAACAGCATCCATAAAGTAAGGCTTTTGGATGTCCCTTAGACAGTCAAAAAGAAAAGGGGTTCCCATACTGTTATTGGGATAGCCCATAGCTTTGAGTATTTTGATACCGTTGCTTACACAAATCTCGCTTTTGTAGGAATCAAGCTGAAACCATTTTTCTATGTCATTTATACTGCCGGAGGAGATGGCGTCCGCGATGACCTGTATCTCTTTATCCAAAAGAGCTCTTGTAAAGATGGTATCACCTGCAAAATCTGCGTTTTCAAGAGCTTTGGCATGTTCTTCGGATTCTGCGGGGGTAAGCACTTTGACTGCCAGATTTGATATCGTAAGCTCCCAGATATACCTGAATTCATCCCAATCGGCTTTGGCCAATTCCTTGTAATTTCCGCCTGCGCATTTCTCAAAAGCCCAGGCACATTCATCGGGGGTTATGTCAAGATGGTATTCGTTATCGATTTGGAAGGCTTTGGCGCCATTTATATATTCTTCAAGAGCTCTTTTGATCTGCTCATTATCTGCCCGGCCTCCGACATATACCTTGGCACCGTCAACCATTGTAAGTTCACCTGTAGATGGATCGTAATCAAAAACCAGATAAGTGGGGTAGTATTGACTTGCAATCTTAAACCATCTCCCGCTCTCACTGACCTCAAACCCTTCTATGGGGTCGCCTTCTTTGTCTACATAGGGTTTGAAACGATCTTCGGCCAACAACCTGATACACTGCTTTGTGCCAAACTTTTCGCCCCAGTATGGAACGACGGGACGCGTTTCTTCCGGGGGATCGATGGCTAGGTTAAAACCAAAAAAACCTGCCACAGCAAGAGCGCAACAAAAGGCTTCCATCAAGCCCATTTTGACCGTCGGTGATACCAAAAATAAAAAGAAGAGGCCGGATATAGCAAAAATAAGTGATGTATATAAACCACGAGTGCTATGTATAAGCCCCTTTAAATAATTCCACATTTCTAAACAATCAATCCTTTAAATAAATCAAATAATACATTGCTCCCACGCAGAGAGCGCCACCTATTATATTCCCAAGTGTAACGGGAATCAAGTTGGTGACAAAATATCCAAAGAGCGAAAGTCCGTCTGCAGCGATTCCGTAAACTGATGTTGCAATCATGCCTGCAGGAATAAAGTACATATTTGCAACGCAGTGCTCAAAGCCGCCTATGATAAAGAGCATTACAGGAAGCCAGAGTGCCAGAACCTTACCTGCCAGTTCGTCTGCTGCAAAGGAGCACCATACAGCCATACATACAAGGATGTTGCAGAGAATTCCCTTAAGTACTCCGTCGGCAAAAGAGATACCGGACTTGGCCACAGCTGTGCTGACAACAGCATTAGCCAGAGCACCGTCAGCAAATGCATAGGTGTGTGAGTAATTTGCAAGGAGAGCTATAAGAAGTCCTCCCACCATATTTCCGAAATAAACTATAAGCCAGTTTCTCAGCATTCCCGAGAGCTTAGCCTTTTTACTAAGAACCGGAATGATGATAAGGCAGTTACCTGTAAAGAGCTCAGCACCACCCACAAGCACCATGAAAAGACCTATCGGGAAAACCACGCTGCTTACAAGCCTTGCGGTAGAGGGATCCGGAGCACATACAGATGCGATCTGGCTTCCAAGCCCTCCAAGAGCAATGAATGCGCCTGCCAATATTCCTAAAAGGAACGTCTTTCTGAAATTCATGTTGGTCTTGGCGGTTCCGATGGTTTCATAGGTGGTTGCTATAGCAGCAGGTGATTTCATGGAGTTCTCCTTTCGGCTTTTGGTCCCCAGGGGCCATTTCTTATACATCATATAGTAGCTTAAAAAACGATAAAACACAAGATATAGTTATCGCTCCTTTTTTCGCAGCTGCTTCATGACGAAAACATAGAGAATGATAGAGAACACGCCTGCTGTGACCCAGGCAGCAGCATCACCTGCAACAGCCATATTAAAGCTGTGGAGTTTCATAGACAAAAATGCAGTTCCGAATCTGGCAAGGAGCTCCACGATGCCAAGCATAAGAGCAGTCTTACCATATCCACAGGCCTGCATAGCGTTTCTGTAAATGAAAATCATGGCAAGCGGAATGTAGAAAGGAACACATGCATAGACATAAGCTCTTGCATATGGCAGATAGGAAGCCACATCAACACCGGGATCAAAGAAGAATCCGATGATTATCGGCAGTAAAACCACGCTCAAAATACCGTTCACTATAGAATAAACAGCTGCAATTTTCATGGCATCCCGTGTTCCCTGATCCACTCTGTCCAGATCTCCGTAGCCAAAGTTCTGCCCGGCGTAGGCTGCGATGGTCTGACCGATAGATGGCATTCCGGCGGTCATGAGGTTCACAACTTTGCCGGCAGCAGTAAATCCTGTAACCGCTGTTGAACCGTAGATGTTGATCGATGACTGCATGACCATGGTTCCCGAAGCGGTTATACCAAACTGGAGCGCCATAGGAATACCGATGTTAAGCTGCTTAAGTGAATACTCTTTGTGCAGATGCCAGTCCTTGGCCTTGGGACGAAGCACTTTGACTTTCCTTACAATGTAGATCATACACAGGACTGCGGAGGCTGCCTGGGAAAGATCTGTAGCAAGTGCGGCGCCGAATGTTCCAAGGTGGAATCCGACTATAAATACAAGATCCAGCACTATATTCAAAAGAGCTGAGAATATCAGAAAGTACAGAGGGGTTCTGCTGTTTCCGATGGCTCTTAAGGATGCTGCCAGAAGGTTATACCCGATCAGCGCTATACTTCCTGCGCAGATTGTTGAGATGTAAGCATAGGCATCATTGTAAATATCTGCGGGGGTATTCATGAGCCTAAGCAGTGGGTGCATTACAGAAAGTGCTGTAACAGTAACCACTGCGGTACTGATTATTCCGAGAAGTATGGCATTTACAAAGGCAATCCTTGTGCCCTCCGGATCGTCCGCACCGTATCTCTGGCTGATCAGAACCGTGTAGCCTGTAGTCATCCCATTGGCGAGACCCATTATCATAAACATGATGGTTCCTGTTGAACCAACAGCCGCAAGGGCAGTGGGAGACACATATCTGCCTACAATTACTGTATCCACCATGTTGTAGAATTGCTGAAAAATGAACCCCAGAAATATGGGGAGAACAAACTTTAGTAAAAGAGTAAGCGGCCTACCCTTGGTCATAGATGATTCCATAACATTCCTCCGAAAAACAGTCAGCTGATTCTGTCCAAAATAGTATCAAGTGCCTTTTTGTGATAGTCTTTCTTATCATAGGTCGACCACTTTGGCAGTTCTTTTTTCTGCTTCAGAGCCTTCTCGATATGACCGTAATAATCAAGCTTCTTAAGAATATGCTCATAGGACTCATAGGCTTCTGCAAACTCCTCCAGCATGATCTCGCTCCTTCTGCGAAGAAGACGCATCATATCATCAATGCTTTTAGCCTCGTCTTTTTCATATTCAAAAAAGTCCCTTATCTCATTTATTGACATTCCGGCCTTTTTGAAGCAGTTTATTGCCTCGAGCTTTCCGACATGATCGTCTGAATAAATTCTATGTCCGCTTTCAGCTCTTTCGACATTACGCAAAAGTCCAAGGTCTTCATAGTATCTTAGAGTAGACGCTGCAACGCCGAATTTCTCTGATATCTGCGCTATTGTATAAGTCATTTTGGGCCTCCCTGAATTTACCTGTTGACTTCAAGTGTACTTTAAGTATTATGCTTTGTAAAGAATCGAAAAAATGACATAATATATATCTATAAGGGAGGTTTACAATGTATACAGCAAACGAAAACAGATACGACAAAATGCAGTACAATCGCTGTGGAAACAGCGGACTCAAGCTCCCGGCAGTTTCTCTGGGACTTTGGCATAATTTCGGAGATACCGGTAATTTTGAGAATATGAAGCAGATGTGTTTCACAGCTTTTGACAACGGTATCACACATTTTGACCTGGCCAACAACTATGGACCAGCAGAGGGAAGTGCTGAGAGGAACTTTGGTAAGATTTTAAAAGAGGATATGGCAGCCTACAGAGATGAGATGATCATCTCCACCAAGGCAGGCTACTACATGTGGCCGGGACCTTACGGTGAGTGGGGAAGCAGAAAGTATCTCATCGCCAGCCTCGATCAGTCCCTTCAGAGAATGGGCCTTGAATATGTTGATATTTTCTATCATCACAGACCCGATCCTGAGACTCCGCTTGAGGAGACCATGGAGGCTCTGGCGCAGATTGTAAGAAGCGGAAAGGCAATATATGCCGGACTTTCAAACTACGATGGTCCAAGGCTTGAGAAGGCAACAGAAATTCTGACAGATCTCCATGTGCCCTTCGTGATCAATCAGAATCGTTACAATATCTTTGACAGGACCATCGAGAAGAACGGTCTTAAAGAGAAGGCAAAAGAGCTGAACAAGGGTATCATCTGTTTCTCACCTCTTCAGCAGGGACTTTTGTCCGACAGATATCTTCAGGGAATTCCGCAGGACAGCAGAGTCCGTACAGACGGAAGATTCCTTCAGGAGAGCAGGATAAATGAGGAGGTTCTTGCCAAGGTAAGAGCCCTTAACGATATCGCAGCAAAGCGCGGACAGACTCTTGCTGAGATGGCACTTGCATGGATTCTTAAGGACGGCTATGTGACTTCTGTACTTGTTGGAGCTTCCAAGCCTTCGCAGATCCTTGACAACATCAAGGCTATCGAGAACATCACATTCACTGAGGAAGAACTCAAAGAGATCGACAGAATCTCTCAGGGCTAACTTAATAGCGAAGACAGTAATAAAGGGGCTATCGCTATAGATGATTAAATCATCTGGGCGAAGCCCTTTCTTCATACCATGAATTCTGGATTTGATGAATGGATATCTTTCCTGTTGTTAAAAATAATGTACTTTAATAAGCCGATGTACTAATCGGGGCAACGTTGACTTTTCTATTTTGAAGTATCAAAAATTATGAGGCTTTTTTCAATTCAAACAGGTGTGTTCCTGTTCGCTCAGCAGCAATCTTATGATGTAGCTTATTTATATCATAGCCGATTGCCAGAAGTATGCTCTGTGCAAGAACATTTTCTTTTCCACGATACAGATATCTTCTGAAGTTCATGTCTTCTTTCACGTTTGCGAATGATTCTTCCGCCTGAAATCTCACCAAGTTCCAGCAGTATGGTTCCTACCTGTGCCATGATCTGCTTGGCGCACTGTGAGAGATGAATTGATATAAATCTTGCGATGGTGGAATGGTCAGGAGCAGGCGCTCCGTCCAGAAGGTACATGAAATTGATGTCTCTCTTGCAGGCAGACTCAATATCACGACTTGAATATATTCTGTTCATTGCTGCATAGATGACAATCTTAAGCATCTGACGCGGTGTGGCCTGATTCTTTCTGGTACTGTCATAAGTCCCATATAGATCAGAAAGATTCATTTCCTCCACAAATGCACTAACCAGGCGTACCGGATCATCGGATGGGATAGAAATCTCTATGTCGAGCGGAAGTTTGATTTGATGATACAAGGAAGAAACGGTATAATCTCCTTGTAAGATTTTGTTTAGTCGCATAAACATATTTTACAGCAAAAACCAGGCTTTTCGAAGTCTGGTTTTTGTGTTATATGAAGATATTTATTGACATAACAGCCCCTTCAACTAAAGTGACAAGAAAATGTCAATGACAAATGCATGTCACAAACGATGTCGGTACACTAATTTGACTAAAATATTTATAGGGGAAGCTGTCAAGATGAGGTCGTCAAATCAAACGATACAGACCAATAGGTCTTTTGACAGATAACCAGGAGGAACTTACATATTTCAAGAGAAAGGCGTGAAGAATGATAAAAGTACAGATGGGTATACGAGCTGGATATGTTGAAAAATCCCATAATTCTTTTTACAATCTGGCAGGCTCTGGGTATTTCCATATTGATCATGGCATTAATTTTGTTTCTTATTGAGCTTTTTGATGGCAACGTAAAAAACTGGATTGATGGTTTCCTTCTTACCCCGGAGCTTCTTATAATCGCGGGAGTAATTCTGCTGCTGTCTCTTATAGGTTATGCAATTGTTGCAATCATGTATGGATGGAAATACATGGTGCTCTTCGAGATGGATGAGAATGGGATTGTTCATAATCAGATGCAAAAGGAGTTCAAAAAACCAGAGGCTATGTCCTGGCTTACGATTATGGCAGGTGTTGTAGCCGGTAATCCAACCACCATGGGAGCAGGGATTTTGTCAGCTACAAAAACCGCATCTTCCTCATCATTTAAAAATGTAAAAAAGTTATCTCCAAAAAGAGATTGCATATAAATGCAGCATAGACACTATGTCGGAAAGGGAAGTGAAATATGAAAAAAGCATTTAGCATCTTTATCTGTATTACAATTGTGACGGTTCTTCTTTACGGCTGCGGAAGTTCTGCATCAGGTGACACGTCTTCAATAGGACAGGGAAGCGGTGCGCAGTCAGGAACAACAGCTGCGGACGAAGTATCAGGCACAGGTTCATCAGATATCGTCAGCATAACCGAAGTTCAGATCCCAAAGCTCGCCAGGGATCAGCTCCTTGTAATGGATGCCGTGAGCATGTCTGTAAAGGCACACGCCAATGCCATGATATGGACCGAGAGGCTCTGCCGCATGGAGGAGGAATCACTTAGCGAAGAGGAGAAATTGCAGATACTCGATAACTGCATCGAGGCCTGGAGGATTACAGATTCTGTTGCAACTACTGCTGAGAGCATGGCAGATGTCCTTGCTGAGGCAGAGGAGCTTCCCGAGTATGAGGGACTAATGTCCATGATCATAAAGGAGGACGAGGGAGGTAACCTCTATGGTGCAGTAAAGAACGATATTGCTGGTGATATAGAGGATCTCTTTTTTACTAAAGTCTACGCTGCTGATAATGAAAACAGAATGGATGCCAAGACATGGGCTGAAAGCATTACAAAAGCCTATGACGAGGGAAAGAATGGGCAGAAACTTAAGCATATCGCAAACACGATGGGGCTTAATGGCGATGACAAGGAGGACTGCAGGAAGGCATACAAAGCACTCCAGACAGCCCAGGGCATCATGAAAGGCGTATATGAAGGAGAGCAGGCCCAGGCAGAGGCAGCAAAGTGGGATGATCTGTATAAGACAGCAAAGGTTCTAAAGACAGCCGGAAAGGTTGCAGGCTTCGCTGCAGGAGTTTTAAGTCTTGGAACAACATCAGGACTTTCAGCGGCACTTGAAGTCGGAGGCGTGGCAGTTGACGGCGTAGATGCCACCCTTGAAGTGGTGGATACGGGAGCCATGTTGATCATTGGGGAGAATAATTCTATAAGTGCAAAGGCACAGGACCTTAGCAACAAGCTGGCACCAATATCTGCGACTTTGGGACTTGCAAACGTAGGAAGAACACTAATAGGTTTAAAATGGAAAGACGGTCTTAGTGCCATAAATAAGGGACTTTCAGATAATGATGGCTACTGCACAATGGCATACCTTGGAAACAGCCTCTATGATTACCTGACTGAAGGAAAGTTCATGGGAGGTGCATTTACGCAGGCTGCTGACGGAACATTCAAATGTAATATCGTTGAGATTTACTCCAATCCTAAGCCTGAGGATAAAGCAGCAATTGAAGAGAAGCTCAAGTCTGCAGGATTTAAGGAGGATACCATCACTGAGATCATGAAGCCTGCATCAGAAGCATCCCAGGAAGCCTCCCTTAAGGGATTTGATGAGCTCACAGCAGACCAGCTTGAAGAGATCGCCATTATCACAGATGTTCTTAAAGAGGAGAACAACCCAGAGAAAACTGTAGCAGATCTCTATAACGAGATGAAGGACATCATGAAAGAAAGCTACAATATCGTTGTTGGAGGGGATGTTGAGAGGTTTGTTGGTTTGTATGAGGGTAGCTATATTACAACTGAACAGGGATCGAGAAAAGGGGAACAAAGGAGCCACAGCGATTCGATGGGAGTTGAGATCGTGGAAGATTATCCAATTTTTTTCCGCACGTACTATCTGGATAGCGATAATGTATTGAACAAAGGATTAGAGAATCTGTTTGATAGTACATCATTGAAATATGATTCAGAATCAGGTACTTACTATGGTGACAGATATGTAAGCAATACGTATCGAGTAGTTACTACCTGGCATTTTTCAGAATCTGCTGACGGGGGAATTCAACTACATTTTGAAGAAAGTGGCTATTTTGCCAATGACAACGAGTGGCACAGTGCCGGCGATCTGGATTATACGACCGTTGGAGATTATCATAAAGTCAGTGATGAATACTAATAGTGTCAATGAAAATGCAGCTTACAGAAAATGTGGGCTGCATTTTTACGATTAAGATTTTCCTTGCCTTATTGCAAATATGAACTTACAGGGATTGTTCACGTTTTCAGCATTTCTATCTATATGGGAAAAAGTTGCCCGTGGGTGTAGAAAATCTTTGATCATGGAATTTTCTGTATATATGAGAAAAAGTGAGCTTGTAGTATGGAAAAAGCCGTGATTGTCTCATGTAGCCTCTTTTAATCGGTACCATTCATCTATGACTTTACCCATATGTTTGTAAATCTTGGCGGTTACGATGCCTTTATCGTCTTCAAACATTGACTCGATACCTGACACGGCTCCGGCACCGGTTGAATCGAATGAGTAAGCTTTATCATCTGAAAAATAAAATCTTACGCTGCTTGAGAGCTCATTGCTGGATACTGACTTGTCATAGAGATTAGCCAAATCCCAGGTTTCTTTTACGCAGGCTTTCATAGCGGCATCATCGCCGAGACAGGAGAGCCACCAGGACTTAAGCAGGAGCATGATGGATTGCAATTTATGAAAATATGTCACCTGGTCGGGTTTACTGTAGAGCTTTGTGAGAGCAATGTTCATGTCAGCCAGCTCGATTGCTTTTTCAAGGTCTTTTTTACGACCGCTGGCTGCAAGAGTCATGGCCATGTTGGTGATGATGCCGTATTGATCGGCGCATAACCTGATCATGGCTGCTGTTCCGTATTTTAAGGATTCCTCAAATTTGCCGGAGTTCATAAGGACGGAAGCAATGGAGCTGTTGTTACATCCGTCGTAATTGATCTGTTTGAGCTCCTCCAGAGCTTTCTCCGGATCTTTTTTTGTATAGAGCTTCGCAATCCTGTAACGGATGGAATATTCGCTTATCTGCGGATCCGTATTCTGCGAAAGGTGTTCCATACTGCGCTGGTAAAGGCTTATGGATGTATCCCGGTCCTTCTCGTCATCACCTTCTATATATTTAAGGAAAAAGAGCTCTGCGCAGCAGTACAGTATCTTGAAAGTGTGAGGATAGCGTACCAGCGCATTGTTTGCTTCACTCACTGCCTCGTCAAATCTGTAGGCATGATACAGGTCTTCTATGGAATCAACCATGTCATCAATATTCTTCGAGGACATATCGTAGCCAAGAAGTTCATCTACAGATACGTTAAAAAAGTTTGCCAGCTCCATCAGTGTCATGATATCCGGTACATTATTGCCGTTTTCCCACTTGGAAACCGCACCTATGGTCACTCCGAAAGCTTCAGAGAGTCCTTCCTGTGTGAGACCCATTTCTTTTCTGTGTTTTTTGATGTTGTCCGATAGCTTTAGCTGCATAGTATCCTCTTTTACATTATTGTCCTTGATCTCATGGAGTAGTTGAAACCACCGTTCATGAGGCTTCTGTAATTTTCCTGTTCGCGGCTCTTATCTGCTGCAAATCCGTTTGTTAAGTTCCTGATCATTGTCTTGAAATTTACCATCTTTGTCATAACCTTCACCTCATCCTTTCGTGTGCTCTCGTGAGCAGTTCTTTGTTATGACTTAATGATACAGGGCTCTATAAGGAATATTAACACACTATTTGTACAATTGGTATATAAAAAACTTTCCGATACGGAAAGTTATTAAACCGGTGCATTTTATAAAATTTTAATATGTTTGTAAACGTTTTCGCTTTCATTTATTATAGTAATGAAGTAAAATGATAAGTTGTACACAATCTACATTGCGAAAATGTGGATATGGCGCGGCTTTTTGCTTTTACAGTACCGCGATATGTTATAGAGGAGAATTATGAAGAAACTTGTAGAGATAAAGGATGTATGCAAGATATACAATCCCGGAGAGAATGAGGTCAGGGCTCTTAACCATGTGTCACTGACCATAGGCGAGGGTGAGTTCGTTGCAATTATCGGACAGTCAGGTTCCGGTAAGTCAACTCTTATGAACATGCTCGGATGTCTCGATACGCCCACCAGCGGCAAGTATTTTCTGCATGGCCAGGATGTATCCCATATGACCGATGACGAGCAGTCTGATATCAGAAACAGAGAAATCGGATTTATTTTCCAAGGATTCAATTTAATACCTTCTCTCACAGCGCTTGAAAATGTTGAGCTTCCTCTTATTTACAGGGGAGTCAGCAAGAAGGAGAGAGTAAGGCTTGCCAGCGCGGCGCTTAACAGCGTAGGACTGGCCAAACGAATGACTCACAAGCCCAATGAGATGTCCGGCGGACAGCAGCAGAGAGTTGCAATAGCAAGAGCTATAGCTCAGGCGCCGCCGATACTTCTTGCGGATGAGCCCACAGGTAACCTGGATACAGGCTCAACCAAAGAGATAATCACGATAATAAAGAGGCTTTACCATGAGGGCAGAACTGTGATCATCATCACACATGACCCCGGCATTGCCAAGCAGGCCAAGAGGATAATTACAATATCCGACGGAATGATAAAAAGTGATGTTATAAATCCGGATTATAAGGATGAAATCTGATAAAGAAAAAAGTTTTGCCAAATGAAAGTAATGGAGGAATATTGATGTCTGAGAATAAGAACAAGAATAAAGACATACAGAATGAAACTGTGGAAAAAGAGGTAGTGCAGAACACTGAAAGCGCTGTGACTGCTGCTCCCGAAGTAAGCAATGAAATCAAAGAGACCACCGGCGTAGACATGGAAGTTTATGACGATTACGATGCAACAGATCTTGCGGATTCTGTTAAGAAGAAAAAGAGATTTAAGAAGAGATACGTGGTCCTCGGAGTTGTGGCACTTATTATTGCAGCATACATTATTTACAGCCTGAATGCTGCCAAGAATGCCGTAGTCATGGTTGAGACTCAGGACGTGGCGCTGGGAACCATCGAGAACGTTCTGTCAATTTCAGGTACCGTGCAGAGCGGCGAGACCAAGAACTATTATTCGGATGTTACCGCTCCTATTGCATCTCTTAACGTTAAGGTTGGAGATAAGGTATCAGAGGGAGATGAGCTCTTTTCCTATGATACAGAGGCACTGGATCTTGCACAGAAGAATGCAGAGCTGGCAATCAAGCAGGCTAAGGGCAATTACAATGCTCTATACAGTCCTGTTGGAACTGCTGACAGAAAGTATGCAGAAGGAATGTCAGCCCAACAAATCAATGACAGAATTGATGCCATAACTGCAGAAATAGATGCTCTCAACAATAAGATTACTGAGAAAAAGAATCGTATTAGTCAAACGTTGACTGATCTTCAAAAGACAGCAATGGATATTAACCAGAATGGTGTAGCGGATGGTACATTGGGCGACAATGATTATTTAAACAGGAGAGAAAATGACAACAATAATTCAGATATGTCAGAGAGTAATCGCCAGATGTCCCTGGCTGTTCAGCAGTCAATTCAGGATGTGACATACGCACTGAACAATGATCCTGAGATGCAGGAATGGAGTAATCAGATTACTGCACTTAAGGAAGAACAGACACATCTTAGTTCAGCAAAGGCAGCCCAGGTTAATCCCGGATCTGCATCAGCCTCAAAGGCTACACTGGAATCAACCCAGCTTACTCAGGAGGATACAATCTCCAAGATTGAAGCGGCCAAAGAAGGTATCAAGGCAGAATTTGACGGCGTAGTTACAGCAATCCCCGCAACTGTTGCTGAGGGAGCAACTGTCGCAACAGGTACTCAGATCCTTACAATGGCAAACCTTGAGGATGTGCAGGTTACAATTCAGGTGTCAAAGAGTGATCTTCCCAAGATTTCAATGGGACAGAAGGTTGACATCACTATCAACGGTAAGCCATATAACGGAGAAATTACCAAGATTTCAGGAAATGCCACCAAGAACGCCAACGGTGTTGCAGTGGTAGATACTGTTATCAAGGTTCTTAATCCTGACTCAGATATTATTTTCGGAGTTGAGGCAAACAACAAGATCCATGCTCAGAAGGCAGATAACACCATCGTGCTTCCTTATGAGTATGTTCAGACGGATTCAACAGGTGACTATGTGTATGTTCTTGCAGCAGATGGCACTGTACAGAGAAAAGACGTTGTGATCGGAATTTCAACATCTACTGATGCTCAGATTACAGAAGGTCTTGAGGTTGGCGACAAGGTCATTACCTCAGATGTTTCTACTCTTACAGAGGGCATGGCAGTTGTAGAAATGCCGGTACAGTAAAGCGTATTTATCATGGGAAAAGTATCAGAGTATTTAAAAAGTGCAATTAAACAGATAATAGGTAACGGGTACAGGACCCTGATGACAATGCTGGGTATTGTCATAGGTATTGCAGCGGTTATCGCGGTAGTCTCTCTCGGAAACGGCATGAGCAGCTACGTTAAGAACTCTCTCAACGATCTTGCCGGCAATTACGGTATGCTCAACATAAATACTGCCAAAACATCGGAGAGGTTTACCAGAGACGATATGCTTGCGATTGAGGAGGCGCTTCCTGATGCCAAGGGAGTTTCGCCCAATCTTTATGCCTACGGCAAAGTTAAGGGCAGAAAGGGAACCTTCAGTGCAAGCGTAAACGGAGGTACCGAGGCACTTCGCTACTCGCTCAGCAACGATATTGTAAAGGGACAGTATTTTACCAGATCTCAGGTGGATTCAGGGCAGAGAGTGTGCGTCATGCTTCTGGATGATGCCAAAACGATCTTTGGAACAGAGGACGCGGTCGGCTTTGAGATAGAGCTGACAATCTGGGGCAAGACAGCCAATTATACGATAGTAGGTCTGCGCGATCACATGAATGATATGTACCAGTTCATCATGGAAGGGCAGGACTATTCTGCTCAGATTGAAGTACCCTATACTGCTCTTGCTGCGGACTTTGATCTGGAGTCGGATAACTTCACTCAGCTTATTCTCTTTGATTCTCAGGATACCCTGTCGAAGTCGGTTGATACGGCAAAAGACATCCTGATAAACGCCCACGGACTCAGAGGATCCTCGGCGCTCACAGCACAGAGTATGGCTGACTTTTCGGATCAGCTCAATCAGATTTTGGGCTATGCCAGAAGCTTTCTGCTCCTTGTATCTGTTATATCCCTTATTGTTGGCGGAATCGGTGTTATGAACATCATGCTGGTTTCGGTTACAGAAAGAACAAGGGAGATAGGTATCAGAAAGTCTATCGGTGCCAGTACAGGGGCTATCATGACTCAGTTCCTGGCAGAGGCGGCTATCTTAACTCTCCTCGGGGGAATTGTGGGAATCATCCTCGGAATAGTAATGGCTACAGTTATCTGCAGCGCAATCGGATTTGATGTAATAATCACACCGACTTCTGTTATAGGCGCTGCGATATTCTCGGTGCTTATAGGTCTTTTCTTCGGAATCTATCCCGCAAGAAAAGCTGCCAAAATGAAGCCTATTGATGCACTGAGATTGTAAATGCACTTATGCTGTGATGAGCTTAAAAAAGGAATTATAGATGGGAACATTTGGAGAGTATATAAAAAGTGCTCTGTCAAGCATTCGAAACAATAAGGGAAGATCGTTTCTAACCATGCTTGGCATCATCATAGGAATTTCGGCTGTCCTTACCGTGCTGATAATCGGAGATGGCATGAAGGCTACCGTCAACAGTGAGATTGATTCACTTGGAGCTGCCACGATCACAGTATCACTTGACGATACCAAGACTGACAAGACTTTTACAAGAAGTCAGATGAAAGAGATAGAAGCGAGTATCGACAATATCTACGGAGTATCTCCCAGCTTTTCGGTGTGGGGAACCGTCAAAGGTAAGAAGCAGGACGAGTACGAGCTGTATATAGATGGAGGCGATGTTGCCACTGAAAAGCAGGCAGGCATAAAGATGCTTCATGGCAGATACTACAGTGAATCCGATGTCGATGACGGTAAAAAGGTTCTGGTAGTGAGTCAGACATTTGCCAATACTGTTTTTGGTTATGAGGAGGTTGTAGGACAGACTTTTGAAATGACTGCTTATGACATCACGCAGGAGTTTACCATAGTAGGAGTCAGAGAGGACACGACTCTTGATGTGGCTTATGCGAGCTTCGGTGAAGACGCTATACTTACTGCCGGCGGCCCGTACACATCTCTGGCGGAAGCCTTTAATTTCGATGTGGATTCATCGTTCAGTTCATTCAAGATATACCTTGACAGTGATTATAAGGATGAGGTTCTTGCTAAGACCAGATCTGTTGTTGAGAATGTTACAGACCTTCGCGGAGAAAACTGCGTGAAGATCTCTTCGGGAGCAGGATTTGACCAGACTACCAACAGTATTCTTAACATAATCACATCTGTTGTAGCCATAATAGCTGCGATCTCTCTTCTTGTCGGCGGAATCGGAGTTATGAATATCATGACGGTTTCTGTCACTGAGAGAACAAGGGAAATCGGTATAAGAAAATCTCTTGGTGCAAGGACTTCTTCAATACTGACACAGTTCCTTGCAGAGGCAGCAATCCTCACCTTTACCGGCGGTATCATAGGGATTATTTTCGGGATCAGTGTTTCGTTTATCATATGCAAGGTGATTGATTTTACCTTTACAGTAAATCCGATGCTTGTAATCGCAGTTGTTGCAATATCCACGGCCATTGGCTTGTTCTTCGGTATTTATCCCGCCAAAAGGGCGGCCAACCTTGATCCGATAGAGGCACTTAGAACGGAGTGAAAATTATTTCCCACGGCTGAAAAAACACGTATAGTTCAAGGCGAAATCTTTGGCTAATATATGGTATACTATACTGTATAAATTGTTTTTTGGGGTGAGTCGTGAGAGAGATTATTGATCAGCTTTTACAGGGGAAATATATGTATGCCCAGAGGAGCCTGGACTTCTCAACGGGCCGTGTTGAGCTGAGCTTGGAGCCCGGCGAGTCTGTCGAAGGCTCTTTTACCATATTCGGTCCTGAGAATACGCCGGTATATGGTCATATTTCATCAACAGAGATTAGAATGGAAGTCCTCACGGGGGATTTTTCGGGATCCCCCTACGAGGTCTCTTATAGATTCAGCGCCAAGGGAATGTCCCAGGGGGATGTTCTTAAGGGGCAGTTCAGAATCATTTCAAACCAGGGAGAGTATGTTATTCCCTTCGTAGCCACTGTTCGCCTGGATCACATTGCATCCAGCCTCGGTGACATCAAGAATTTATTTCATTTTGCAAATTTAGCCAAGACAGATTGGGATGAGGCGGTAGACCTCTTTTATTCACGTGACTTCATTTCTGTATTCAAAGGAAATGACGCGCAGTTTGAGAGTCTTTACAGGGGACTTTGTGTCAATCCTGACAATATCCAGAATGTGGAGGAGTTTCTTATTTCCATCAACAAGAAACAGCCTGTTCAGTTCATGCTGGATCAGGAGGAGATGCAGATTGATTTCACGGGGCTTTCCCATGAGCATGGCATCATAATAACAAGAAGCGGCTGGGGATATACGCATCTGCTGGCGGATGTCGACGGAGATTTCATATCCCTGGACAAGTATGAGATCGGTGAGGATGACTTTACCGGATCCTCCTGCAGACTTAAGCTCCGCCTCAGGACCGACAAGCTCCATGAGGGCAACAACTTTGGACGGATCACCTTCTACAACAACTTTGTAAAGGTGGTATTTCCTGTAACCGTATCTGTTGAGCTTGAGCAGAGACACCTTACAGCTGACTATCAGGAGATGAAGAAGCTCACTGTTGAGCTGGTCAAGGTGTATGAGAATTTCAGCTGCAAGAAGATAACTTCAAGAGCGTGGCTCTCAGAGACCGGCAAGATAATCGCCAAGATGAATGCCATCGATGACAAGAATCTGGAAGTAAGGCTCTATACAGCGCACTATTACATCACAGCCGGCAGGACCAATGAGGGTAAGTGGATCCTTGATCAGGCAGCAGGGGAGGCACTGGATGCCCCGGGAGATACACTTTACAGTTATTATCTCTACCTGACAACACTCTGCAGCAGAGAAGATGCTTTTATAAACGATGTTTCCGAGAGACTTGAGGGAATTTTCAGGAGAAACCCCGATAACTGGCGAATTGCCTGGCTTCTCCAGTATATTTCGGAAGAGTATACGTCCAGCACCCCGAGAAAGTGGATGATGCTGGAAGAACAGTTCTCACTGGGCTGCAGGAGTCCGATACTGTATCTGGAGGCGATGAATCTTCTCAATGATTCACCTTCAATACTGACACATCTGGACGATTATGAGCTCTATGTTTTGGAGTATGGCGCCAAGAAACAGATAATAAGTCTGAACCTGATAGACCAGATTGTCTATCTCTCTATTCGTGTGCGCAACTTTAATCCGAGGCTTTTCAGAATACTCAAGGCTTGTTATGAGATCAAGGAAAACGACGAAGTACTTGAATCCATCGTTTCCCTGCTGATCAAGGGCGGCAAGACCGACAATTTCGCCTTTGAGTGGTACAGAAGAGGCGTTGACAGGGAGCTTCGCATAACAAGGCTCTACGAGTACTATATGATGTCCATCTATACTGACGAGGACGGTCTTTTGCCGTGCGAGATCAATAAGATGGTGCTGATGTATTTTTCGTACCAGAGCGATCTTGAATATGACAAAAATGCAATACTTTACAGATACATTCACGAACACAGAGAGGATTATCCTGAGCTCTACGAGTCGTACGTTCCTCAGATAGAGAAGTACCTCATGGCTCAGCTGGACAAGGGAAGAGTAACCAAGGACCTGGGTTATCTTTACAAGAACCTTCTCACAAGGCAGATGGTCGATGCCGCCAATGCATCCAAGGTGCTCTCGGCTCTTTATACCTCTCAGATCGTTGTTCATGACAAAAGAGTTAACGGCGTAATTGTAGTCTATGACAAGTGTGAGAGAGAAATGCGCTATCCGGTAGTTGACGGAGAGGCCTTTGTTCCGCTCTATGGCAGTGATTATGCGGTTCTTTTAACTGATCACGAAGATAACAGGTATGCTTCCAGCATTCCATATTCCAACATAAGGCTCATGCTTCCGGGTAAACTTGCCTCTTATGCTATTCCGTACATCCAGAAGGGAAAAGAGAATCTGGATCTGTTTTTGTGTGACCTGGGCAAGAATGCCTATACCATCGATATGGATAATGTGGGCAGGTACCGCGATCTGGCGAGTTCAGAGCTTGTGCGCGGCAGCTGCAGAAATGAGATCAGAGGCAACCTCGTTCACTTCTACTACGACAACGACTTTACAAGACAGCTCACTGAGTATCTGCTTGATATAGACCCACGAGACCTTACGACTGCTGAAAGGGGAGAGATCCTGGAACTCATGGTAATGGCAGGACTCTACGAGAGATCTCTTGAGTGGGTCAAGGAATACGGAACCTATGGCATCGACGCCAGAGTTATCTTAAGACTGTGCGTAAGACTTATGGACAGAGGATTGTTTGAGTACGGGACAAAAGAGCTTGAGATTGCCCACTACTCATTTGTCAACGGCAAGTATGACGAGCAGCTCCTTGGCTATCTTATAGCAGGATTTAACGGAACCATCAAGGAGATGAGGGATATCTGGAAGGCTGCCGAGTCCTTCAGCCTTGACAGCTATTCGCTCTCGGAGCGCATGCTGGTTCAGATGCTCTACAGCGGTTCTTATATAGGTGAGAAGATTGATATCTTCAGGAATTACGTAAACAGCGGTGCCAATACCGATATCGAGATGGCCTTTCTGACACAGAGTTCCTATGATTACTTTGCTCATGGCACGGTCACTGACAAATATATCTTTGACCGCGTTGAGAAGCTTACGCAGGAGAACCTGCCGCTTCCTGAAGTTTGCAAGCTGGCATATCTGCGCTACTTTGCAACAGACAGAAAATCAGACGAAGAGATCAATGAGGAAGTGGCTAAAGGCTTCATGAGGAAGCTTTTATCCAGAGATATCTTCTTCCCGTTCTATACGGAGTATGAGGATCTGCTTCCTGATATGGTGCAGTTTATTGATAAGACCATGATAGAGTACAGGACTGCTCCCGGAAGACACTGTATCGTGCATTACAGGTTGGACAATGATGCTTACGGAGAATACAAGATTGCGGAGATGAGAGAGATGTTTGACGGTATTTTTGTAACGGAATTCATTCTCTTTTTCGGCGAGCAGATGCAGTATTACATCACTGAGGACGGACAGGAGGAAGGTGCTCTTACAGAGAGTGGAACCATTCAGAAGAGTGATATCATGGGTGGCCATTCTGTGGGCAGATACAACCTTATAAACGATGTCATGATAGGTGAAACTCTTCAGGATTACGATACTGTTGATAATCTGATCTCGGAGTATTTCAAGAAGAAATTCATTTGCGAGAAGCTGTTCACCCCGCTTGATCAGCAGGATGAATTGCAGTAAGCACCCTGAGGCGTTATCTGCAACTGAGGAAGGATGATACTTTATGCTTTTTGGAAATTCTGATACAAGGCGCTTTGTGCTGGGATATGATCTGGGAGAGAAGGTCTCTCAGATAAGCTATCTGGCGTCCGATGCGGACATGCCTGAAACCCTCTCAGTACTGGCCGGCTCAGAACTTTATAATATTCCCACTGTCCTCTGCAAGAGAAAAGAGGTTAATCAGTGGTTTTATGGCAAGGAGGCCGTAAGACATATCGATGACGGCGACGGATATGAAGTCAGAGGGCTGCTTGCGGCGGCCAAGGACGGCAAACCTGTTAAAGTGGGGAACACGGAATATGATCCGATAGCTCTTTTGACATTGTTTGTAAAAAGAAGCTTATCCCTCCTTTCAATGGAGGTCTCACTCGATAACGTTGATGCGATAATGTTCACCGTAAGAAGCCTGGATCACAGGATGGTACAGGTACTCAATGCTGTAACAACAGCTCTTGAGCTGGGAACTTCAAATGTCTTTTACCAGAGCCACGAGGAGAGCTTCTACAACTACATGCTATATCAGCCGGACGATCTGACCCACCACACGATCCTGGCATGCGACTATGACCATGAGGATCTCTCTGTTTATGAGATGGATCTCAACTACAATACCAAGCCGGTGGTGGCAACTATAGATGTTAAAACCTTTGATGATCTCCGGATGGATGAAGAGGGCTTCCCTACGGATGCAGCTCTTTTCCACAAGACATGTGAGAGGCTGGATGATGAGTTCCTGACAATAATGCAGAAAGTCTGTGGTGAGAAGGTGATCTCTACGATTTTCCTTCTCGGAGATGGCTTCAGGGAGAAGTGGCCCAAGAGGTCCCTTGAGTTTCTCTGCAGGACCAGAAGAGTTTTTCAGGGCAACAATCTCTTCAGCAAAGGGGCCAGTATTGCGGCGAGGGAGAGAATTCGTCCCAGCGGCAATGCATCAAGGTTTGTATTCCTCGGAGAGGACAAGCTCAAGGCAAATCTCGGAATGAAGTTATTGAAGTGTGGAACGGAAGTGTACCATGCGCTTCTTGATGCCGGTGTAAACTGGTATGAGGCAGGTACAAGCTTTGACATAATCATGGATCCCAGCGGGATTCTGAATATTGAGGTGACTCCCCTTACCGGCAAGATGCCAAGAATAGTTCAGCTGTATCTTGACGGACTTGAAAAGAGGCCACCCAGGGCTACAAGGCTTCGCATAGCGCTCAGCATGGGAAGTGTAAATGAAGTGAACGTCAAGGTCACTGACCTTGGCTTTGGTGAGCTGTTCCCGGCTACAGGCAAGGTGTGGGAACAGACGATAGAGGTGTGACAGTTTATGAGCAAACCAATTCTTTGCATAGGACGATATGCAGAAAATCCATATCACATAGAGAAGATTGGCAGAAATGTGTACTGCATAGAAGAGCTTTGCTACTGCATAGTTCAGAATGCATTCCTTCTTGATGAGGAGAGCTTTGACAGAGAGCTCTTTGACTGGATCGACAGGGAATGCTGCCTGGAGAAGCTTGCCGATGAATTAAGAGCCATGTCCGCCAAGCACTGCTCCATGGCTTCCCTTGCAGGAACCATCCTTGATTATGTCGGCTACAACACCAGGAAAGAGGTGGATAAGACTGAGGAGATTCTCAGGGGCAATGCAGGAATGGATATCTACAAGAAAAAGCTCCAGAGGGCGGATTTCCTCATGAAGAACGACAGGTATACAATGGCCTTCAGGGAGTATGAATTTCTTTTGAATAACACTCCCGATATTGATCGCAGTTTGCGAGCGCATATTGAGCACAATGAAGGTGTGATGTACGCAAGGCTCTTTTTGTTCGAGAAGGCAGCGGAGAGATTTAAGGCGGCCTATGAGGACAGCGGAAATCATGAATCCTATTTACAGTATCTCTCAGCTATCAGGATGAACCTGACAAACAAGGAATATGTGTCTTTTATCGCAGATTCCGATGAGGCTTATGAGGCTTCAATGGAGCTTGAGAGCAGGATGAATGAGGCAGAAGAGCTCTACGCAGCAAGTAAGGACAACCTGATGCTGAGAACTCTGGCACTATATAAAGCAGAGAGTAAGATGCATGAGTACTACGACGGGGTGGGCGAGATCACCGAAGAAATGAAACTCACATACAGAGATCTTGTAAAAGATAAGGTGAAATGATGGGCTTATTTGATTTCTTTAGGAACGAAGACAAACAGGAAGATTGGGTCAAGCAGACTAAGCTCCAGGATTGGAACGATATTGTCTATACCAGAAAGGATGTGGATATAGATGATCCGGTTCAGCGAAGGGAGTATATAGGAAGCTGCCTTCAACAGATGCAGGAGGCATCAAAAGAGCTTGATGCCCTGGAAATGGAGTACAACGATGTCACTTCACATCTTCGCGACATGGAGGAGATCGATGCGCTTCCGCCTGAACAGAGGGCAGAGATCAACGAATGCGCCAAGAAGATCCTCGAATCCCAGGAACAGCAGGAGAAATTCGACAAGCGCAAGAGTCGCATGAGCGATGAGGAATTTGAGCATATGGAGAGACTTCAGTCAGGAGCCAAGGAGGGCGCCAAGAAACTGGCTGAAGCTGAGGAATACCAGAAGAAGATAAGGAACGATCTCAAGCGCCTCGACAGTGAGCATGAGGCCTATCTGTTCCAGGAGGATGAGATCCTTACAGCGGTTGAAAACGACAGAAAGCTTATCATTGCCATATCCATTGCACTGGTGGTGATCGTGGCATTCCTTCTGTTTTTACAGCTGGGACTTGGGCTCAATGTTATCTACGGATTTATGGTGACCTTCCTTTTGGCAGCAATATCAGTTACTTATTTATATATTCATCAGAGTAATGCGGCATCTGAACTCAAGGTGGTTACCAAGTCCATCTCAAGGCTCATCATGCTTCAGAACCAGGTCAAGATCAGATATGTCAACAACACCAATCTTATTGATTATCTGTGTCTTAAGTATGGTGTAAGTACGTCCAAGGAACTTACAGGCATGTACAGTAAGTATCTTCAGGAGAGAAATGAGAGAGCCAAGGTCGAGGATGCCAGAAAGCTTCTGGATTCCAATCAGAAGGACCTCATCTACATGCTCCGTCATTTCAGGGTCAAGGATCCTGATATATGGATACATCAGGTAGAGGCTCTGATTGACCACAACGAGGAGGTTGAGATCAGACACAGCCTCAATGTACAGCGCCAGTCCCTCAGAAAACGCATGGAGTACAACCGCGACATCGTAGCCGGCAATGCCAAGGCGGAGATTGAGGACATGGCAAGGCAATACCCCAAGTATACTCAGGAAATTCTGGATATGGTCTCAAGGTATGAGGACTAAAACTATTTAATAAAACCGGAGCTTTTGGCTCCGGTTTTTTGTGTGACAGTTGTGTGATAATCGCGGTGATAACATTACATCAAGATAAAACAAATCAAACAAACCATTCAAACACCGCAAAGAAAGGGAGAACAAATTATGAAGAAGATTATCACATTGGCATCGGCAATTATCGCATCTGTAGTTATTGCATTACCGATCATTCCACCAATGACAGCACTGGCAGCATCATCTGTAACAGACAAGATAGTTAAGACAGTAGCTCCTATGAAGGATACAGGAGTAGCCTCCGGAGTCACAAAAATGCAGGCTCTTGACATAGCATTAAAGCATGCAGGCTATGAAATGGATGACACACTCTATACAAAAGTTAAAAAAGACTATGATGATGGCATGGAAGTTTACGAAGTAGAATTCAGAGTTGGATTCGTTGAGTATAACTATAATATTGAAGTAGCTTCCGGTCAGATCATAGACTTTGAAATAGATGATTGAGAAAATCTCAACACTACTTAAATTTACGGAATTACCATACACTTCTTAATCATAATTTTTCTCTCTCTTAAGGAAGCAGGGAGCACCTGATTGGTGCTCTCTGTTTCTGCTTGGGCATGATATTTTATCATTGGGGTAACATCTAAATTACGTTTGTGATAAAATGATATATAGATAATGCTTTGCAAAATGTCGGAGGCGTTAAGTGGAAAGATATAAATATGACAACACGACATTCAAAATATTGGAGAGCACCAGTGTACCTTACGCAGTCTATCAGTATTTAGACAAGCGTCTGGTGACGATTCTCTTATCTCAGGGTTTCCTTGATTTTTATGGCTATGAGAATAAACAGGATACCTATGACCTTATGGATAACGACATGTTCAGGGATATTCATCCGGATGATGTGGCGTTTATTGCTGATGCTACTCATAGTTTTTTAGAGGATAATGCGCCCTTTGATGTTATCTACAGATCCAAGATTCATGAGGAATACAGGATAATTCATGTCAATGGAAGGCATATCTACAAAGAAGACGGCACAAGACTGGAAATGTGCTGGTACACAGATCATGGTCCGTTTATAGAGAATGCGGAATTTGAAAGCGATGGAGGACTCTCCACAGCACTCAGTATTGCCATAATGGACAGGACCGCAAACAGGACTCTGAGCTATGACTATCTGACCGGCTTTCCTTCAATGACCAATTTCTTTGAGCTTGCAAATGCAGGCTGTAAGGGAATGAGGGAAAAAGGCAGGATACCTGCTATTCTGTTCCTTGATTTCAACGGAATGAAGAGCTATAACCAGAAATACGGAATGGAGGAAGGAGACCGTTTTCTGGTTGCTTTTTCAAAGATTCTCATAAAGCATTTCAGCAATCAGAACTGCAGCAGATTCAGCGCAGATCATTTCTGCGTCTTCACTGATTCCGAAGGAGTCGGAGAAATCTGTGAATCTATAATCGAAGAGTCCAAAAATATCAACGGCGGCAAGAGCATGCCTCTCAGAGTCGGCGTCTATTACTATGACAGTGATGATGTCACGATCAGTGCGGCCTGTGACAGAGCAAAGCTTGCCTGCGATTCCGACAAAAAAACCTTTGATGGCCACGTATACTATTTTGACAAATCAATGGTGGCTCAGCTCGAGAAAGAAAGGTATATTGTTGAGAATCTGGACAGGGCTCTTGAAGAGGAGTGGATTCAGATATATCATCAGCCGATATTCAGGGCTGCCAATGACCATGTGTGTAATGAAGAAGCTCTTGCCAGATGGATAGATCCCGAAAGAGGAACTTTCAGTCCCGATGAGTTTATTCCCGTACTTGAGGAGGCCAACAGCATTTATAAACTCGATCTTTATATGGTCGACAAAGTTCTGGAAAAGCTGCAGGGACAAATGGGGCATGGAGTATTTGTTGTGCCCGAGTCTGTAAACTTCTCAAGATCAGATTTCTATACCTGTGATCTTGTTGAGGAGATTAGAAGACGTGTTGATCAGTCAAAGCTTGGCAGAGACAAGCTGATCATAGAGATAACAGAGAGCGCCATTGCTGATGATATCGACTATATGGCTCAGCAGGTGGCGAGATTTAAGGAACTTGGTTTTACGGTATGGATGGATGACTACGGAAGCGGATATTCATCCCCTGTTGTTTTGCAGAAGATTCCCTTTGATCTCATTAAGATAGATATGCTTTTTGTCAGTCAGATCGGTGAGACAAAGAGCAGTAAGATCATAATCACAGAAATTGTAAGAATGGCTATGGCTCTTGGAATGGAAACCATTGCTGAGGGTGTTGAGAATGAAGAGCAGATGGATTTCCTAAAGGAAGTAGGATGTACCAAACTTCAGGGATTCTATTTTGCAAAGCCTCTTTCTATGAAGGAAATACTTGATAAGAGACTGACTATCGATGCTGAGATGTTTGAAAATCCTGCAGAAACGGATTACTACGTTCAGATAGGTAATGTCAACCTGTATGATCTTTCGATATCAAGGTTCGATGATGATACGCTTTCCAACTACTTCGATACAATGCCAATGGTTTTGATGGAAGTGGATGATAAAACCATGTCCATTATCCGTTGTAATCAATCCTTCAGGGAGTTTTTTGAAAAAGCATTCCCGGGACGCCTTTCAAGAAAACAGTTTAAGATAGGCGAATACACCGGATTTCCGGGAGGCTATACATTAAAATCGATAGTTCAATGTGCGCGGGACGGTCGCAGGAACTTCATTGACGATATAAGTGCAAACGGCATGAGTATTCAGATGTTCATGAGAAGAATTGCAGTAAATCCCATAACGGATGTGGCGGCAGTAGCGCTTGTCATTTTGTCAATTACTGACAATTCCAAGAGTAATGCAGGACTCACATATAATTATATAGCAAGAGCCCTGACGGAGGACTATGTAAACCTGTACTTTGCAAACATAGAATCAGGAGAATTTACCGAATATACACCTGACGGCCTCAACCGCGAAGTTACTGTCGAAAGACACGGTAGTAACTTCTTTGAAGAGTGCAAAAAAGATGCTGTGGATAAGATCTTTAAGGATGATCTTGATGAGTTCTTCAGGGTTTTCAATAAAGAAAACATCGTAAATAGCCTTGATACAAACGGCAGCTTTACGCATACCTACAGAATCGTGACAGATGATAATCCCGTTTACGTCAACATGAAAATAGTTCCTGTCAGAGACAGAAGAAACGAGATCATAATAGGCATAAACAATGTTGATGCTCAGATGAAGCAAAAAGAGGCAATGGAAAAGCTCAGGGAAGAGAGCCTTATTTATTCCAGGATCAGTGCTCTTTCCGGAGATTACATGGCTATTTATATTATTGACCCTGTTAGCGAAGACTTCTCTCTTTACAGTTCAAAAGAGTATTATGATACGCTGGGTACTTCTGCACAGGGAACAGACTTTTTTGCAGAGACAATTAAAGCCGGAGAAAGAGTGATATTCAAGGATGATTATCCGGTTTTCTGCAGCAGACTTCAGAAAGAAATTGTATTAAAGCGCATAGAGGAAGATGGAATTTTTACTTTGAATTATCGGCTTGTGCTGGATAAAAAGCCTGTATATGTACAGATCAGAGCAAATCTGATCCATGAAAACTCAGAAGATAAGATCATCATGGGCCTTTTAAATGTCGACCGTGAGACAAGGAAAGAACAGGAATACAATTTCAATCTTATGGCAGCAAGAGAAGAGGCGAATATTGATGAGCTTACAGGCGTTAAGAACAAGCATGCCTACGCGGATATGGAACAGAGTATAGACAAAGAAATCTCCCAGGGGGCATGTCCTGAATTTGCAATTGCGGTATTCGATCTCAATGACCTTAAACTCATAAATGATACAAAAGGCCATCAGGCCGGTGACAGGTACATCAAGGATGGCTGTAAGATCATTTGCAAGACCTTCACTCACAGCCCGGTATTCAGACTCGGAGGCGATGAGTTTGTAGTTGTTGTTGACGGAGAGGATTATGAGAATCTCGATGAAAAAATGGAAAAGATTGAGAAGATCAACCGGAAGAACAAAGCAAACGGAAAGGTTGTGATCGCAGCCGGAGCCGCCAGGTACAGGAGGGATAAGAAGGTATCCACCGTATTTGAAAGAGCGGACAAGAACATGTACAAGAATAAAGCGGACCTGAAAAAGTAAACAGAACTGATACAAAAAAGCAGCCGATCATTTCGACTGCTTTTTGATCTTATACATCTGTTCATCTGCATAGTTTATTGCTTTGTTCAGGTCAAGTTCGTTGTCAAACTTTGTGACGTATACTCCGATGCTGGCGGAGACCACAATGCCAAGTCTTTCGGTATCCTTTTTCAGGCCCTCGTCAATGCCTGCCTTTATCCTGTCAGGATCACAGGGACCAAGTATCAGAGCAACCATTTCGTCGCCGCCGTGCCTAAGACACAGTGCATCTTCAGGACAGTTTTCTTTTAATCTTGTTGCCACAGCCTTGATCGCTTCGTCACCCGCTGAGTGTCCAAAGTTATCGTTTATCTTTTTCAGGCCGTTTAAGTCGGCCATGATAACAGTGACGTCCTTTCCAATGTTGGAAGGATCTTCTTTGAGATCCTCATATTTGGAGTAGAACGCAAGCCTCGTATAAAGACCTGTAAGAGCATCGTTTTGGTACATACGCTGGATCTTATCTCTGATAAAGAGCTGGTAGCGCATGTTTATATAACTTCCAAGACCCATGCTGATGGTGCTGGTAAGAGAGGCGGTCTTGGAGTAATCGATCATCTCATATCCGGTAAAAGAGTAGCATATAAAGCCAGGAGACTTTCTCATATATTCAAGGGCATTGAATATCAGAGGATAACCCTTTTCAAGCAGCTCATCCAGGTGAGGTACTACGCAATCCATATCAAAAGGCGTTACCCTGTCTTCATCGATATAGGAGTCATAGATAAGAACCTTTTTATCGGTATCGGTGTCCTCGAGGAAATAGTTGATTTCCTCGTTCAGGCAGGCAGCGTCCAGTACAATGCACATGTTGTTTGAAATTGGGCTGCGCAGGTAATCAAGGCAGTCCTCAAGCGATTCGCTGCTGATGATCCTTGATGTGAAGTCCTGCATGATATGTTGATCATCCTGATGATGATAGAATCTGTTGTTAAAGCTGTGCACTGCAGAGATGGCGCTGGGAGCGCAACGCGGACAACCGCAGGACTCATTTGGGAGAAATTCCGGAATGACATCTATGTGCCGCACAGGTTTGCCTTCAAAAGCATCTTTTACAGCTTCTATGACGGCTTTTGCCAGATCCACGCTGCTGCATTTGGCCGTAGTGACACCCGGAGTTGCAAGAGAGGCTTCATCAAGCCCGTCAAAACCTGTGACCATGACTTCTCCCGGAACCATTTTCATGTGGGTAGTCAGGACATCGCAGACATTGATGGCCATGATGTCGTTTGCACAGATGATCGCATCGGGAAGGACGTCTCTTTTCAAAATCTCCTCCGTTGCTGCACGCGAAGGAATAGACCAGAAATCTCCGTAGCTGAGCATCGAATCGTCATAGGGGATGTTATTATCGGCAAGAACTTCCTTGAAAACTTCAAATCGCTCAATGGAATACTTATTGTTTCTCTTACCTGCCATGAAATGCGGACGGATCGATCTGTGGTCCTCAATGACGTGTCTTACAACAGTTTCAAATCCTGTCCTGTAGTCAAAGTTTACGGTATATACATCTTCGTACTCGCCGTCTACGACTATGACGGGAATATCAGCTTTTTTGGCATTTCCTATGATCTTAAGAACAGTCTCCCGGCTCTTTATCTTCTCATCCATGATCACGACCAGATCTACTTTGTCAAAGGGGATAAGGTCATATACTGAAGTCTCTGCAAGGAAACCGCATCTGTTGCCAATCTCAGCGTTTATGGCATAGACAAACAGACCGGCGTCAAGCTTCTTTAAAAGGTCATTGAACTCCGTTATAAAGGTAAAAACCTGGGAATCATGTATTCTATATGTGCATAAAGCAACTATTTTTTTGCCGTTTATCATGACAATTACCTCTGATAAAAATTATAACACAAAAAGCGCAGAGTAAGATTTCTCTACGCTTTAGTGTAATAGTTTTTATCATGATCTGAGCATAAATTTTCTGACCAGGTTTATACCGATCTTGTAGGGAAGAGGACGTATAACTCTGTCAGCTTCCTTAAGTTTTTCCCTGATAGGAATGCTCTGAGGGCAGTGCTGTTCACACTTTCCGCAACCGATACACTGAGTTGCAAATGCAGGATCTTTTTTCAGTCCGACATACTGGGCATATTCGAATCTGGCGGCTGATTTGCCCTCTACTGTGGTCATGTTGTAGCTCCTGAACAGCGCCGGGATGTCAACGCCTCTTGGACATGGCATACAGTATCTGCATCCGGTACAGCCGACAAGTTCGGTCTCAGAGATTATCTGTTTTACCTTGTCTATAACTTCAAAATCTTTTTCGGTAAAAGAGTCTGCTTTTGCCGAAGATGCGATCCTGCAGTTTTCCTCTACCATATCGATTGAATTCATTCCTGAAAGAACACAAGTTACTTCCTTCTGATTCCAAAGCCAGCGAAGGCCGTATTCTGCAGGAGTGTAACCGTTGTCCTGGGAAGCTATAAGCTCTTTTGCCTTCTCGGGAAGCTGGTTTACAAGCTTACCTCCGCGAAGAGGTTCCATGATGACAACAGGGATATTCTTCTCTGCTGCATGCAAAAGACCCTTTCTGCCGGCCTGTGTGTGTTCATCAACATAATTGTACTGAATCTGGCAGAAGTCCCAGTCGTATGCATCAAGGATTCCTATGAAATCCTCTGTGTTTCCGTGGTAAGAAAAGCCTATGTTCCTGATCTGGCCTGATGCCTTCTTCTCGGCCACCCACTCTCTGATACCGACGTTCTCAAGCTTGTCCCACTGGTTCATGGCAGTCATGTGGTGCATGAGATAGTAGTCAACATGGTCGGTGCGAAGGCGCCTGAGCTCCTCATCAAAATACTTATCCAGTGCAGCTCTGCTCCCTACAAGATACTGCGGAAGCTTGGTTGCAATATTTACCTTGTCTCTTATGCCGTTTCTCTCAAGAATCTCGCCAAGGGCTGCTTCACTTCCCGAATAAACATAGGCAGTATCATAATAATTGACGCCGGCGTTATAAGCCGCCATTATCTCTTTTTCTGCCTTATCAATGTCAATGCCGCCACCCTTGGTGGTGAATCTCATACAGCCGTAGCCCAGTATTGATATGGGCTCTCCGGTTTTGCTCTGCCTGTACTCCATAACCTGAATTCCTTCCTGAATTATCAAACATAAACGTGCCGAGATGTGTACAATATAATTGCACAAAATATATGAATCATTATATAATATTAACCGGTCATATTCAAGGTGATAATCATGGCAGTATGACAAAAAATAGAAGCGTATTTATATGCAAATTGATATGATAAAATATTATATACAGTAGCCCTTTAACTGCGGAAAGGACAGATAAAAGGAGAATGACTATGAGTATTGATCTGAGCAAGATGCCAAAGCTTGGCTTTGGACTTATGAGACTGCCTGAAAATGACGGTGTTATCGATCATGAGCAGGTATGCAGAATGGTAGACAAGTATCTGGAGGCAGGGCTGACCTATTTTGATACTGCTTATGTTTACCACGGAGGAAAGAGTGAAGTTGAGGCGAGAGAAGCTCTCGTTAAGCGTCATCCCAGGGACAGCTTTACACTGGCAACCAAGCTTCCTGCATGGGAGATCAAGAAGGAAGATGATGTCGAGAGAATCTTTAACGAGCAGCTCGAGAGAGCCGGAGTAGATTATTTTGACTTCTATCTGCTTCACTCCATCGAGGAAGGAAACAACTACGATACTTACGTTAAGTACAACTGCTTTGAGTGGGGTGTTAAGAAAAGAGAAGAGGGCAAGATAAAGCACTTCGGATTCTCGTTCCACGGAAGCCCTGAGCTTCTTACAGAGATTGTTGATAATCACCCTGAGATTGAGTTCGTACAGATCCAGTACAACTATCTGGACAGAACAAATCCTGTTGTAAGGAGTCAGGAGCTCTATGAGATCCTCCGTGCAAGAAACATTCCTATGGTCATCATGGAGCCTGTCAAGGGCGGAGCTCTTGCAAAGATGGTACCTGAGGCAGAGGCAATGTTTAAGGCAAAGAGACCTGATAAATCAGTAGCTTCCTGGGCTCTCAGGTTCGTAGCTTCCCAGCCGGGGATCATGACTATCCTTTCAGGTATGTCAGATGAGGCACAGATGGAGGATAACTTAAATACCTTTAAAAACTTCGAGCCTCTTACAGATGAGGAAACAGCTGTAGTAAATGAAGTTACTGCAAAGCTCCTTGAGGTTCCTCAGATCGGATGTACAGCCTGCAAGTACTGCACTCCCGGATGCCCTATGCAGATCAGCATTCCTGATGTATTCAGGACTATCAACACGCTGCGCCGTACTCCGGATGACTGGAGATCCAAGAACTTCTATTCAGGACTTATCCAGAGAAGCGGTAAGGCATCAGATTGTATTGCCTGCGGACAGTGCGAGGGAGTATGTCCTCAGCATCTTCCTATCATAGATCTTATGAAGGAAGCCGCAGAAATACTGGGTGAGTAAACAATTAATGCATATAAAGCGGAGAAGGTCTTGCGGCCTTCTCCATTTTAGTGCTTTAAAGTATAGAAATTTCACCGCAGTGGTTATATAATTGTTTTCATATAGTATATAAGGGGGAGAAATAATATGTTTGTAAACAGCTTCTGGTCACTTCTGCCGGCGATCATTGCCATCGCTCTGGCTCTCATCACCAAAGAGGTTTATTCATCTCTTTTTATCGGAATTGTTGTCGGAGGAATGCTCTATTCGGGCTTTTCATTCACCGGCACAATCGAGCACGTCTTTGTAGACGGTATGATCACCCAGCTCTCCGACAGCTGGAATGTGGGTATTCTCATATTCCTTGTGGTTCTCGGAAGTATGGTAATGCTTATGAACCGTGCAGGAGGCAGCGCAGCCTTCGGAAAATGGGCGGTTGAGCACGTTAAGACCAAGGCGGGTGCTCAGATTGCCACAATTCTTCTCGGTGTTCTCATCTTTATCGACGATTACTTCAACTGCCTCACAGTAGGATCGGTTATGAGGCCTCTCACAGACAAACACAAGATTTCAAGAGAAAAGCTCGCGTACCTCATTGACGCAACAGCAGCTCCTGTCTGCATCATCGCACCTATCTCATCATGGGCGGCAGCAGTTACAGGCTTCGTTGACGGGGCAAATGGACTTACTCTTTTCGTAAGGGCTATTCCCTACAATTTCTATGCGCTCTTAACAATTGCAATGATGTTTACGCTTACTCTTGCTGACTTTGACTTTGGTCCAATGAAGAAGGTAGAGAGAGATTCGCTTAAAGAGCTTAAGGAAATGGCAGAAGGCAAGGAGCCGAGTTCAAGTATGACAGGAGCTACAGATCAGCCTCATCCACCGGTTTCTTCAAAGGGTAAGGTTATACACCTTGTACTTCCGATCATCACACTTATTATCTGCTGTGTTATCGGAATGATCTATACCGGCGGTTTCTTTGACGGTGAGAATTTCGTTGATGCTTTCTCAAATTCAGATGCTTCTGTCGGACTGGTTTACGGTTCGGTAGTAGCTCTTTTGATAACAGTTATATTCTATCTGGCAACCAGAGTCCTGAGCTTCTCGGAGTGCATGAATGCCATACCGGAAGGCTTTAAGAGCATGGTTCCCGCTATTCTGGTTCTTACATTCGCATGGACACTGAAGACAATGACAGATTCTCTTGGTGCCAAGGACTATGTTGCCGGAATGGTACAGAATGTAGCTGGTAACGGAGCGTTTATGAACCTTCTTCCGGCTATCGTATTTGTGGTTGGTGCATTCCTTGCATTTGCAACAGGTACTTCCTGGGGAACTTTTGGAATACTGATACCTATCGTTGTTAATGTTTTTGGCGGAGATATGAACAATGAGCTTATGATCATTGCGATTTCAGCATGTATGGCAGGCGCTGTCTGCGGAGATCACTGCTCACCGATTTCCGATACAACGATCATGGCAAGTGCCGGTGCTCAGTGCAATCATATCAGCCACGTTTCAACGCAGCTTCCTTATGCGCTTACAGCAGCTGTGGTTTCCATGGTGGCATACGTATTTGCCGGATTTATCAGGAACTGGCTTATATGCCTGCCTATAGGTATTGCACTTATGGTTGTAACACTTCTTGCGATCAAAAAGGCTGATGTTTAGGAGTCTGTAAATGGTCAGGATAGATCTGATAACAGGTTTTCTCGGATCAGGGAAAACGACATTTATTAAGGAATATGCAAGGTATCTCATTGAAAAGGGTGAGAGGATATGCATCATTGAAAACGACTACGGAGCCGTGAACATCGATATGGTGATGCTTCAGGACCTTCTGGGGGATAACTGTAATCTGGAGATGATTGTTGGCGGAGACGGTAAGGAAGCTCACAGGAGGCGCTTTCGCACCAAGCTGATATCCATGGGAATGAGCGGATACGACAGGGTTCTGATCGAACCTTCGGGTATTTATGATGTAGACGAGTTCTTTGATGTCCTTTACGATGAGCCGCTGGACAGGTGGTATGAGATAGGCAACGTCATTTCACTGGTGGATGCCACGGCGGTGTCTGATCTTGGTGATTTCGAGAGATATATATTTATGTCCGAGGTTGCCTGTGCCGGGAAGCTTGTCTTTTCCAAAATGTCTGAAGATGATGATCCTGTCAGGATCCTTGGCACAGTCAATAGGATCATGGAAGAGTTTGGAGGCAAGAGTTTTGATGCGGCAAAAGACATTGTGGCAAAGCCTTTAAGCGATCTGACCAAGGCAGATTTTGATGTGCTTAACAGCTGCGGATACCGGCATGCGTCCTATGTTAAGCTGCCGATTGAGGACAAGCAGTTTACACCTCTTTTTTATTTCGATGTTAAGATGCCGCTTGATAAGTTAAAAGAGATATCGAAAGGTCTTTTGGCAGATAAGAGAGCAGGGCATGTCATCAGGATCAAGGGCTTTGTACAGATTTCAGATGATGCTCAGACGGAGCTCAATGCCACTGAAAAAGAGATAAAGCTGAGCCCCATAGTAAGTAGCAGAAATGTTCTTATCATTATTGGGGAAGGTCTGGATAAGGAATACATTAACAGTATTTTCAAGGATTACTGTTCAGTAGTGTCATTATAAGAAATACGGATAGACAAATGGGAGTCTTTGCCTGGCAAAGACTCCCATTTTATGAGGGTTGTGTTATGTGGAGTGTGTAGTGAAAAGCTAATTAAAGTGCCTCATCAAGCATTTTAGCAAGTGCTGCCTGAGACATTGCTCCTGTTGAGCTGTTTACAACTTCACCGTTTTTGAAAACCATGAAGCTGGGGATTGACATTACACCGTACTTGCCGGCAATAGCGTTGTTTTCATCAACGTTGAGCTTGCCAATCTTGATCTTGCCGTCGTATGCTTCTGCCATCTTCTCGACAACAGGCATCATCATCTTGCAAGGTCCGCACCAGTCAGCGTAGAAATCTACGAGAACAGGTGTATCACTGCCAAGTACTTCTGTATCGAAATTTTCTTCTGTAAATCTATATTCCATTTTGATAACCTCCTAAATTACTGTGTGTTGTTAGTGGTTTTTGTTTCGTTGTGATGTAAATGTAACACACAACAATTAAATTGTCAACAATTAAATTGCAAATAATTTTAAAAATGTTATAATAGGGTTGTAACCGCCGATGAATCAAGGAGGTAACCAATATGATAAGAGTATTTCATACAGGATACGAAGAGATAAAAGAACCTGATGTTTACAGAGGACGCAAGAATGCCGATCTTGGACAGGGATTTTATACAACAGATAACAGTGAGTTTGCAAACAGATGGGCCAGAGAAAAGAACGGATCTGATACCGTGGTAAACACATATGAGCTGGACCTTGACGAACTGAAGGTAAAACGCCTTGAAAGAAATGAAGAATGGTTTAGATATGTCTTTTCCAACAGAAGATCCATGCCTGATAAATTCAGCGAGTATGATGTGGTAATCGGTCCTATTGCCAACGATACAATATTTAATACTCTGGGAATCATTACCAGCGGATATTTAGCTGATGATGAGGCAATGAAGCTTTTATGTATCGGACCCTGCTATCAGCAGATTACTTTAAAGACAAAGAAGGCAGTAGAGAATTTAAAGTTTGTATCTTCGAGAATCCTTGAAAAAGCTGAGCTTTTAAGCAATAAAAAGATAATTGAGGCTGAACAAGAGCAGTACCTAAGCGAATTTGCGAAGGTGATGGAGGAATTAAGTTAGTGTAATTCGCAAAATTAGGGGTTCTATTTATAGCAATCTCTTGTATAATCAAGTTTATAAAAAATAAACTTGTGTTATGAAAGGGGAAAATACATGGAAGATATGGCAGTACTTGCAGCACTTGGAGGATTTTTAATGGTTCTTTTTCTGATCCTGATTGCTCTTTATCTTGTGGATGCTATTGCAAGATACAAGTACCTTAAGGTTCGTAATTATCCAAATCCTTGGATGGGATTCATTCCGATTGCAAACGTATATGCTTGCGTAGAAGCTACTTACGGACCTGTAAATTACATCAACCTTTACGGTTGGAGAGCACCGGCAGTACTTTTAAAACTCTGGGGAATAGTTACATATGTTTTAACTGTAGTATGTAATCAGATTCCATATGTTGGTGGATTTCTTTCTTTAGTAGTTACAATCATCAATATAGCAGTTCTGGTGCAGATATTCAGAGATATGATGGAGAGACTTGATGATCCTCAGACTGTAGGATTTGCAGTTCTTGCCAACATTATCAGCATCATCGCCAGCATCAAGCTCCTTACTACAGCCGGAAACAGAGCACCCGGATCACAGGATTGGCAGACAGATCCAAGAGTGCTTGAGTCACAGAAAGTAATTGACGGACCGCTTAGCTTCATGAACGGATCAAACGGTGGAGCACAGGCAGGCTACACATATACAGCACCTCAGAATCCTGTAGCACCTGAAGCACCTGTAGAGCCTGCAGCACCTGCAGAATTTACACCAGCTGCACCTGAAACTCCTGTTCAGGGATTCACAGCAGATGAGGCACCTGTAGCACCGGAAGCTCCGGAAGCACCGGAAGCACCCGTTGCACCTGAGGCACCTGCAGCTCCTGAGCTGAACTTCACAACAGACGATACAAATCAGCAGTAATCGGCTGCAAATATGAATTATGGGAGCGTGACACCAATCGGTGCCACGCTCTTTTTTGCAATTATTAATGTATTAGCAGTCGTTAAGTTTGATATAATATAGGTGTTAACGCAAGTGGGAGGCGACTGTCATGGAACAGGATGTAAAAAAGATAACCAATCAGATGGCTTTTGTGGGAATTCTGGGGAATGTGTTTTTGGCGGTGTTTAAGCTGATAGCCGGAATTGTCGGCCATTCTACGGCCATGATCTCTGACTTTGTACATACGCTTTCCGATGTTTTTGCTACATTCATTGCGTATATCGGGGTTATCCTTTCAAGAAAAAAGGCGGACGATAAGCACCCTTACGGTCACGAGAGAATAGAGTGCGTGGCTTCGCTGATCCTGTCATTTATACTTTTTGCAACAGGTATTGAAATAGGGAAAAAATGTCTTGGAGCTATAGTGGATGGAAGCTACAGGCAGTTCGCTACGCCCGGAATGCTGGCTGTTATAGCAGCTGTCGTTTCCATTGCCACCAAAGAAGCTATGTACTGGTACACCATGTACTATGCAAAAAAATTAAAGTCCAGTGCCTTCAAAGCTGACGCATGGCATCATCGTTCCGATGCACTTTCCTCAATAGGAGCACTTATAGGTATTGTAGGAGCAAGACATGGATTCCCGGTTCTTGATCAGGTGGCGGGTATTGTGATCTGTCTTATGATCATGTGGGTGGCCATAGAGATATTCCGCGGAGCAGTGGACAAGATGCTTGATACATCGGCGGACAGGGAAATTGAGACGCAGATAAGGGATTTGGTTTATAACTTCTCAAGGGATGAGAAACTGGGAGTCGGAGTAGATCTTCTCAGAACCAGGACTTTCGGAGAGAGAGTATATGTTGAGATGGAGATCAATGCGGACGGGAATATGACTCTGCAGCAGTCTCATGATATTGCCGAGAGAGTCCATGACAAGATAGAAGAAGAATTCCCTGATGTTAAACATGTTATGATCCATGTAAATCCTACGGGCTATAAGCATCACTCAGATGAGAATCGATAAAGGAGTTTACTTTATGCCAAGAAAGTATAGTAATGATGATCTGTTTATATCGGATTCCGGAGTGACAACCTCCAAAAAGCGAATGCATATCTCGCTTTTTGTGTTTGTTTGCAGGTTACTTAGCGTAATTTTGGCTATTCTTGGAATTTTTTGCTTTTGGAAAGGAACTTTTTAAACTCACACCATATACTTTTGCAGCGGAGGCCTATGGAAGCGATTAAGAGAAGAACGTATGAAGTAATTGAAGTATCAAGTATAGGTGATGCGTCCAGCAGAGCCTATGATGTTTTGATGACGACGACGGTTATTGTCGGTCTTGTTCCGCTTACTTTAAAGACTGATAACTTCTACACTACGATCATTGAAATAATGACTGCTGTGATCCTGTTCATAGATTACTGCGCTAGGGTTTACACGGCTGATTATAAAATGGGATATAAGAGCATAAAAGCTTATATCGCTTATATTTTTACGCCTCTTGCAATCTTTGACCTTCTGTCAATAATCCCGGTCATTTACCTGATCTTCCCGATAGCATCATTGAGACTTTTAAAGCTCTTCAGGATATTCCGCGTGCTTAAGCTGATCAGATATTCCAAGACAATGATCGTCATAGCAAATGTCCTCAGAAAAGTAAAAACACAGCTCCTGGCTGTGCTTATACTCATAACAATCTATATTTTTGTTTCGGCAATGCTGATATTCCAGCTGGAACCGGATCTTTTCGATGGATTTTTTGATGCTCTTTACTGGGCTACGATTTCCATAACCACCATTGGCTATGGAGATATTTATCCAACAACTGATATAGGCCGCTTTATAACTATGATATCAGCACTGATGGGAGTGGCTGTAATAGCACTCCCATCAGGTATGATCACTGCTGCTTATATGAACGAGATTAGTAAAAAGAAATCCAAGTATGAACTCTGATTCTGTCAGAGGAGTCTGTTTGCTACTCTGTGCTCTGCCTTACCTGTCTGGTAGAAGTGTGTAAAGAGTGCATCTCCGTTGGTTCCGAATGCGTTCTGAAGATCAGGGTAGTTCATGTAGTAATCGTATGCATTGAACTCACCGTTGTTGTTTGCGTACCACTTAAGTGGTGCTGCCATATCTGCTTTCTGTGCGTAGGTAGGATCGATATTCTGTACGTAAACTTCGATGCAATCGTAAAGGCTCTTGTCGTCTACCTGTTTGTCATCAACGTAGAAGTAGAAGAATACGTTCTTTTCCTGCTCATCAGGACCGATATGAAGAACTACGCGCTGTGAACCTGATTTCTCAGAACATTCAATATATGTCTTGCTGCTGGTGTGGCTGCCAACGTATGCGTCGTAGTTGTAGGTTGCTCTCATTCCGAGGTCGATTGAACTTCCGGCATTAACTGATACACAGCACTGCTCGAAATCGAAGTATTCCGGAATCTCACTGTATGCCAGTGACTTGAAATTAAAAGCTGTAATGCTAAGAGCGATAATAAATACTGTTGCGATTATTCTTTCAATCTGTTTTCTCATAATGAACACCTCCATACTTTCATAATTTTTATTATTGGTAACGTCTTTGTTTTTCTCTCTTGTTTGATTCTGATTAAACTATACTCCCCTGTTTATCACAAAATTATCACACTTAAAATTGCGGTTCTTCATTGCGACATTATGATTTTGTGATATATTCTTTTAGGAAAAGATTTTGCTGACCATAAGGTCGGTATATGGGGGAGAGGGAAATATAATGATCAACCACTTTAATGCCTTTATTTCTTACAAGCATGCTGATCTGGATAATAAGATAGCTGCGTCTATTGTGAGAGACCTGGAGCACTTTCATATTCCGAAGAAGATACAGAAGGCAACAGGAGTTAAAAAGATAGAAAGAATATTCAGGGACAAGGATGAGCTGCCTATTACAAGTGATCTTAATGACACTATTTCTATGGCGCTTCATAACGCTGATTATCTTATAGTAATATGTTCAACAAATACCAAGTATTCTACATGGGTAGAAAAAGAGATCGAGGTATTTCTGCAGAACCATTCCATGAACCAGATTCTTACGGTTCTGGCCGATGGTGAACCATATGAAGTTATTCCAAAGATTCTTTTGACAGGAAAAAAAGAAGTTGTGGATGAAAACGGTGAAGGGCACGTTGTGGAAATGCCCTTTGAGCCGCTGTCCTGCGACTACAGGCTTCCTTACAGGAGAGCCAAGGCTGAGGAGCTTCCCCGTATGGCGGCCGCTATCATCGGCTGTTCTTATGATGAGCTGATCAACAGGCGCCGTCAGTACAAGATGAGGAGGCTTACTGCCATCACTACAGGTATTATGGCGCTTTCTGTGGGCTTTGCAGGCTACATGTTCTATAGCAATACCCTTATTCAGAAGAACTATCTGGAATCCCTTAAGAACCAGTCCAGAAACCTGGCTAATCAGTCCACACAGCTGCTTGAGGATGACAGATGCCTTGATGCGATGCAGCTGGCGCTGGAGGCCCTTCCTAAGGATGAGACTGATGAAAGACCTGTTACTCCGGAGGCGATAAAGGCCATAACTTTGGCATCCAGGGCCTATGAGACTATTACCGGCAGTAATGTTTCGGCTGTATGGAACTACAAGATGCCCAATCATGTCAGTGAGTTCAGTCTTTCTCCCAAGACAACATATCTTGTGGGGCTGGATCAGAGCGGCGTAGTCATCGGATGGGATACCAAGACTCATAAGCAGGTACTTTACCAGGATAACTACGGCGATGATACTCAGAAGTTTTTCTTTTACGGGGATGACAGGCTCCTTATTCTGTGCACTCATAAGCTTTCAGCCTATGACCTGGTTACGGGAAGAGAGATCTGGACCCTTGAGGACAAAGATTACGACATTCTCTATACAAAAGAGATATTCCCTTATGGGGATGAAACAATCCTTCTGGTCGGAAGCCGTGGAAATGTGGATATTGTTTCCATGCAAAACGGCCGTGTTAAGGATAGCTTTATGATAGATGATGTGGAAGCCAGAGAAGGCTATTCCTTCCTTACAAACTTTGCCATTTCAGAGGACAAAAAACATATCGCCTGTGTCCTGGAGGATCGCGGCGATTTTACAACAACAGATTACTACCTGCTGGAGTATGACATTGAAACCGGGACACTCAGTATGAAAGAGGATGTCATAAACGGATGGATCGCTGCTCTTAAATATGTGGGAGATAAGATATTCATCGCCTGCAATGATGAGGGCAATGATGGCAGCGTTAAGGGATATGACTTCCACTATATCACCGAGAATAAGGTCTATATCAAGTGTATCTCATCAGGGGATCTGAACCTGTTGTGGGATTCCGAATTCACATACTCAGATGTGCCTGAAAAGACAGATTTCCTGGCTCTTTCTGATGACAAAGTAGCATTCTATAAAGCAGATACCTGTGAGATCTGGAATATAGAGACCGGTGAAGTACAGGGTGTGTACGGAGTCAATGATATTATCGTTGATGTCAGCGATGTGGACCGAGACGGCGTTCCCATGTTCATAACCAATAAAGGAGCCACCGGAATGCCTGCTGATACAGAAGAAAAAACCGCGGTGTCACTGATAACAAGATTCCAGGACAACATCGTGGATGCATGTGTGGGTAATGGTGTTTATACCCGTGGCTATCTCAGCAGCGAGATAATCTTCTACAACTCGAATGTTCACGATGAGGAATGGACTCCCATTGAAGATGTCCCTGCTTTCAGCACAGCCTCCAACTACTACATGGATGAGAAGGTCCTTGCCATCATCAATAAGGAGAATGATGGGTCAAAGGCAATCCTGATAGATCCAAAGGACAAGAAAGTTCTTGGAGAAGTTTCTTTAAGCGACAGTATCATGCCCTCCAAATACAGGCTCCTTGGAACCTTTGAGGAAAAGCTCTATCTGGCGCTTTGTGACAACAGATGCCTTGAGATCATAACCATTGATCTTGGGACACTTAAGATGGAGCACGAGGTTATAAACAATGACTTCTCCGGCTATGATCCGGTATGCGCCATGGGCGGTGGAAATCTTGTCTACTATGACATGGTGAGCTTTGAGCAGTACTATGTTGTTAAAAGAAATCTTGCTACCGGAGAGGAAACGAGAGTAGATTTTGAAGGCGACATAAATAACTTGTTCTACTTTGCAGACCAGGATCGCGCTTATCTTGTGGCAGATCAGTCCTATTCACTCTCCATTAAGACAGATATTCTGATAAACTTCGCAGACGGATCAATGACAGAAATTGAGATGCCTGAGGACTGGGGAAAGACCACTTTCTGTGCCATGGATAAAAAAGGTGAGAGACTTGCCATCACCAACAATGTTTCAGTAAGACTTTTAAGCGCTGGAAATGAGAATCTTGGGGAGGCGTCCTGCCATAACGTAGAGCCTCTTGCCATGAGCTTTTTTGAGGAAGATGGAAAAGATCTGTTGCTGGTAGCCTACGCGGATGGAACCCTCTACAGATATGATGCGAAAAACCTGCAGTTTGTAGGAAAGAGCGATCTGACAGTTTATTCAACAGCATCTATGTATGAATCGTCCATCGACTATGATTCTGCTTCAGGTTATCTCTATGTACAGTGCGGAAATCTGATGGATATTATTGAGACCAATACCTGGATAGAGCTTACAAGAGTTGTATCCTGCTTTGGACATGAAAAGACAACTGATACCTTCATAACTGCCAGTTATGAAAGTTCATCCAATGAGGCAACAGCGGGCTACTTCAGACACTATACGGTTGACGATCTGATCCGCAAGACCAAAGATTATCTTCAGGGCGAAGAGATGTCTGAGGACCAGAAGTCAATGTATGGTATAGATGGTTAAGACGTTTTTTTATAGAGACTATCAAACAGTCTTGCTTTGATAATGTAGATATCGTGGGGATCATCGGCTCTGCAGGCGATGTAATCCCCTACATTACCAAGGAAATAGTTTTCGTTATCAAAGGCGGTAAATACCTTCACACTCTTTGTAACAGGCTTCGCATATATCTTTGTTGAATCTGTGGTGCCTGCTGTTTTTACAAATTTAAGAAGGTTTCTTTTTTCGCTGGTATACAGGTCTTTCACGCAGGGAGGATACTCAAAGGTATTGATATAGGGAGTATCCTTTCTGATGTAACTCTTAAACAGTTTATCCTCATGAATGGGATAGACCTCACCTTCGATTCCGATCATGATGTACAGGTCTTCTTCAACCGTAACATCTATATCACCTTCCAGAGTTCTTATAAATACAGGCCTTCCCACAGGGAAGATATCTGAAAGCTTTGCATATCCCCTGTCATGAGGGATTTTTTCATATAACTGCATATCAGATGTATCAAGAGTGGCGGAGCTTGCATATATTGTGTCAAAACTCTCAAAGTAATCCCGCATCCTTTTATTAAAGACTTCTTCTGCGGACTGATTTCCTATATTTTCGGGGCGAATAGAGCCGCCGGCTTTATAGATGTGACCGCCTCCACCGCCGATTCCGTCCGCTATAAAAGCAGCCAGCTCGTTTGCGTGAACTTCTTTGGTGCAGCTTCTTACAGAGAATTTGATCTCTTCATGTCTCTCATAGTAAGCAAGGCAGATATCAACACCTGCCGTCTCCAGAGAGAAATCACTCATTACACCCAGAATATTCGGGTCACAGGGCTCGGCCTTGATTATCATATATTGTCTGTCACTGAAATACTCATAGCCGAGAATGGCTTTTCCTGTTATCTTAAGTTCTTCCAGAGAAATATTGGAGTTGGTCATTTTTACGATCAGACCTTTGTCCACATATAGCTCATCTCGCATGTCTTTGTCCAGAGGATGAGAGATTTCCGACATTTTTCCTGTGTCTGTATAAAGACCGTAGTACAGGGCGGTAGACAGATCCCTGTTGGAGCTTATCAGCTCTTTCCCCTCTTCGGAGTCATGACAGATCATGTCCCAAACAACAGTAGAGGCGCTTCCTATGTTGCTGCGAACCTCTGAGAGAGCAGGGAGATCCACTGTTTTCTGGTGATGGTCGATTATGGCAATATTTTTGGCCCTGGTAGTTGTTACGTTTCGCTGTCCGTACTGGCAATCTACAGTAATAAGCAGCTCGGGTTCCTCATCAAAGTCAGGTTCATAGCTGATGGGAATATTGAGCTCTTCAAGCATGATCATCAGATTGCTCTTCTGGATCTTATTATTGCCTCTGTAAATAAATCTGACGTCTTTTCCCTTGGACTTAAAATATGTATAAAGACCAAATCCTGATGCCAGAGCGTCCGCATCCGGATTATCATGGCACTGGATGACTATTTCGTTGAATGAGCTTAAATCTTTTAATTTCATGTGTTCTATCCTTTTTTCATGGTTAAAGTAAAGTAGATTTTAACACATCAAACCAACCATTGCCACAACCTTCAAGATTTGCTATTATGTTCGTGTTTGTGGCAGTTTTTTTCTTTATATAAAGAGGAGAAATATGAAAGATTTAAACAGGACTGAGCCATACAAGCACTTAGGGGAAGAGTGCGGTGTATTTGGCATGTATGATTTTGACGGCGGAGATGTTGCTGATTCCATATATTATGGACTGGTCTCTCTGCAGCACAGAGGTCAGGAGAGCTGCGGTATAGCAGTCAGTGACACAAATGGGCCAAAAGGGAAGGTCCTTAGCTTTAAGGATATGGGCCTTGTAAATGAGGCTTTCACCCCGGAAGAGATAGACAAGCTCAAGGGTGATATCGGCGTGGGACATGTGCGCTATTCCACAGCCGGAAGCAGTACCAGAGAGAATGCGCAGCCCCTTGTTCTCAATTATGTAAAGGGCACGCTGGCAATGGCGCACAACGGCAATCTTATAAACGCACCGGAACTGCGGCACGAGCTTGCATATACCGGAGCGATTTTCCAGACCACTATTGATTCTGAGGTCATAGCTTACCACATTGCAAGAGAAAGACTGCTTTCCAAGTCTGTAGAGGAAGCGGTCGGAAGAGCGATGCTCAAGATAAAAGGTGCTTACAGCCTTGTGATCATGTCTCCGAGAAAACTTATCGGAGCAAGGGATCCTTACGGCTTTAAGCCACTGGTTATAGGAAGAAGAGAGAACTGTTATATTCTTGCTTCCGAGACCTGTGCCCTTGATACGATAGGAGCTACCTTTATTAGAGATGTAGAACCGGGAGAGATCGTGACCATATCTCCCGAATATGGAATACAGTCGGACAAGAGCCTGTGCATAGATAAGAACAGACAGGCCAGATGTATATTTGAGTATATTTACTTTGCAAGGCCCGACAGCACTATAGACGGCATCAGCGTTTATGATGCCAGAATTGCAGCCGGCAGATTCCTTGCCAAGGATTCGCCTGTTGATGCAGATATGGTTGTCGGAGTTCCGGAATCGGGAAATGTAGCTGCTCTCGGCTATGCCCTTGAGTCAGGAATTCCTTACGGACAGGCCTTTGTCAAGAATTCATATATTGGAAGAACCTTTATAAAACCTAAGCAAAAGAATCGTGAATCCAGTGTTCAGGTCAAGCTGAACGCACTGAGAAGCGCGGTTGAGGGCAAGAGGATCATCATGATAGATGACTCTATTGTCCGCGGTACTACCTCTGACAGGATTGTCCGCATGCTTCGTGATGCGGGAGCCAAAGAGGTTCACATGAGAGTAAGCTCTCCGCCGTTCTTGTGGCCATGCTACTTTGGAACGGACGTGCCGGCAAGGGATCAGCTTATTGCATACAACAGGAATGTAGATGATATCTGCAAGATCATCGGAGCAGATTCTCTGGCATACCTTGAACTTGGCAGACTTGAAGAAATGGTGGGAGGCAAGCTCTCCATCTGCAAGGGATGCTTTACAGGAAAATACCCTATGGATCCGCCAACAGAGGATATCAGGGGAGACTTCGAAAAATAACTATACAGAACATAAACCATAAACCAGGAATATCAGGAGGATAAAAATGAGTACAGATCGTTACACCAGCCCATTGTCAGAGCGCTATGCAAGCAGCCAGATGCAGTATATCTTTTCACAGGACATGAAGTTCAAGACCTGGAGAAAACTCTGGATTGCCCTTGCTGAGATTGAAAAAGACCTTGGTCTTAACATCACACAGGAGCAGATTGATGAACTTAAAGAGCACGCTGATGACATCAACTATGATGTTGCAAGAGCACGTGAAAAGGAAGTACGTCATGATGTTATGAGCCATGTATATGCATACGGACAGCAGTGCCCCAAGGCCAAGGGTATCATTCATCTTGGCGCAACAAGCTGCTACGTTGGCGATAACACCGACATCATCATAATGACTGATGCTCTGAGACTCGTCCGCAAGAAACTTATAAATGTAATAGCCAAGCTCTCCGAGTTTGCTGATAAATACAAGGACCAGCCAACTCTCGGATTTACACATTTCCAGCCTGCACAGCCTACAACAGTAGGTAAAAGAGCCTGCCTCTGGCTTCAGGATTTTACAATTGACCTTGAGGACCTTGACTATGTGCTGGATAACATGAAGCTCCTCGGATCCAAGGGAACAACAGGAACACAGGCATCCTTCCTTGAGCTCTTTGACGGAGATCTTTCCAAGGTTGACCAGCTCGATCCCATGCTTGCCAAGAAGATGGGCTTTAAGGGATGCATGGCTGTTTCCGGCCAGACCTACAGCCGTAAGATTGATATGAAGGTTATCAATGTTCTTTCAGGAATCTGTGCTTCAGCCACCAAGATGGCTCAGGATATCAGACTTCTTCAGCACCTCAAGGAGGTTGAGGAACCTTTTGAGAAGAGCCAGATTGGTTCATCAGCTATGGCTTACAAGAGAAATCCTATGAGAAGTGAGAGAATCTGTTCGCTCTCAAGATACGTAATGATAGATGCTTTAAATCCTGCAATCACCGAGGTTTCACAGTGGTTTGAAAGAACTCTAGATGATTCAGCCAACAAAAGAATTTCAATTCCCGAAGGATTTCTTGCAACAGACGGAGTCCTTGACTTGTGTATTAATGTAGTAGATGGTCTGGTGGTTTATCCTAAGGTCATTGAAAAGCACATGCTTGCTGAGCTTCCTTTCATGGCAACAGAGAATATCATGATGGATGCTGTTAAGGCAGGTGGTGACAGACAGGAGCTTCACGAGAGGATCAGAGAGCTCTCAATGGAAGCCGGTAAGACTGTCAAGGTAGAGGGAAAAGACAATAATCTCCTTGAACTTATCGCTGCAGATCCTGCATTCCACTTAAGTCTGGAAGAGCTTCAGGCTTCAATGGATCCCAAGAAGTATGTCGGATGCAGTGCACATCAGGTTGAGAAATTCCTTGATGAAGTAGTAAGTCCTATTCTTAAGGCCAATGAGAAAGACCTTGGTGTGACAGCAGAGATAAACGTGTGAGATATGGGGATAAGTATGAAAATAAGTGATTTATTCAAAGAAAAAGAAGTCACTCTCTCTTTTGAGGTATTTCCTCCCAAGACAGATGCAGGCTTTGAAGCTGTAGAAAAAGCAGCTTCTGATATTGCGGCTCTTTCACCTGATTTCATGAGTGTTACCTATGGAGCAGGTGGCGGAACCAGCAAGAACACCGCAAGGATTGCCGGGGATCTTCAGGACAGATATAACGTTCCGGTTCTGGCACACCTGACCTGTGTTTCATCCACCAAGGATCTTGTGAGAAGCGTGGTGAATGAATACAAGGAGAGAGGCATAGAGAACATCATGGCTCTTAGAGGAGATATTCCTAAAGAGGGAAGGATCTGCTTTGACTATGATCATGCAACTGAGCTTATCTATGACATCAAGTCCATAGATGACAGCTTCTGTATCGGCGGAGCCTGCTACCCGGAAGGACATATTGAGTGTGCAAGGCAGTCAGAAGATATCGCGCATCTTAAAGAAAAAGTAGATGCGGGATGTGACTTCCTCACAACACAGATGTTTTTTGACAACTCCACTCTCTATCAGTTCCTCTACAGGATAAGGGAGAAAGGAATTGAAGTCCCGGTGGTTCCCGGAATCATGCCAATAACCAATGCCAAGCAGGTTGCAAGGAGCGTTGCGCTTTCAGGTTCAACAATTCCGCAGAAGATGAAGATCATGGTGGACAGATTTGCCGATGAGCCTGACAAGATGAAGGAGGCAGGTATTATATATGCCTGCGACCAGATAATAGATCTTATCAGCAACGGAGTCAGCCACATACACGTCTACTCAATGAACAAGCCTGATATAGCTGCCGGGATCATGGATAACTTAAGGTCAATAATCAGGTAAAAGAGATTTAGAAACAATAAAGAAAACGGAGAAATAAGATGGAAGTACAAAGCAGTAACATAACAATCACAGAAGAGGAGTTCGGCTATTCACAGCAGGTTATCAGGAAGCTTTCCGATTACTTTGATGCCAAGGTTGTGGGGCAGCAGCAGCTGAAGTTTTCGCTGATCGGTTCAATACTGGCAGATGGACATATCCTTATTGAGTCAGTTCCCGGTCTTGCCAAGACAACAGCAGCCAAGGCAATTTCGGATGCTGTTGATGGTAAGTTTGCAAGAATCCAGTGCACACCGGATCTTTTGCCCGGCGATATTATTGGTACACAGATTTACAATCAGGCAACAGGTAAGTTTGAGAATATCTTAGGACCTGTATTTGCTAACTTCGTACTTCTTGATGAGGTTAACCGTTCCAGTGCCAAGACTCAGTCAGCCATGCTGGAAGCGATGCAGGAAAAACAGGTTACCATCGGTGGCAGGAGCTATCGCATGCCTGAGGATATTTTCATTGTTATCGCAACTCAGAACCCTATTGAGCAGGAGGGAACATATCCTCTTTCTGAGGCTCAGACCGACAGATTCCTGATCAAGGAAGTAATAACATATCCTACAGCAGCCGAGGAAGTTGAGATTTTAAGCCGTATGGAGACAGGCGCTATTTCAAGAGTTGATCCTCCGGTTCTTGCTATCAAGGATATTGACAGGGTTCAGGACATCGTTGATAAGGTCTATGTTGATAATGCCATCAAGTGGTATATCTCAAGCATTGTAGTTGCCAGCAGACGCGCAGGACAGATACAGGGACTTGAGGTTGGCAGATATGTCCGCATCGGAGCAAGCCCGCGTGCTTCCATAGCATTTCTTAAGATGGCTAAGGCTACCGCTCTTATCCAGGGCAGAACCTATGTAACACCTGAGGATGTTAAGCAGGTAAGCCATCAGGTACTGCGCCACAGAATCGGACTTAATTATTCGGCAGTTGCAGATAATGTGCCTGTAGAGGCAGTTATCGATGCACTGGTTAATTCAGTGAAGGCACCGTAATGAAAATTGATTATGAGTATTTATCCAAGATAAGGAGAGCAGTAGCTCTTTATACAAAGAGGAAGACCTCCAATATCCTTGACGGTGATTTCCACTCAATCCACAGAGGAAGGAGCATGGAATTCGACGACCTGAAAGAGTATGCGGTCGGTGATGATGTCCACGATATCGACTGGAAATCTTCATCCCGAATGGGCACTATCCTTGTGCGCCGATATATGACTGACAGAAGACACAACGTTATGTTTATCTGCGACAGAGGAAGCAAAATGCTGGGTGATACCACCGGAGGAGAATCCAAGAAAGAGCTTATGCTCATGACCTTCGGAACCCTTTCCTACATAGTCGGAAGGAACGGGGCTGATTATGCCATGGCTGTTCCCGGAGAACATAATGCCGGTATCAGTTTTTTTAAGTCCGGAACTGATCACCTGGAAAAGCTCCTCTATGACTATGAGAGCAAGGTAGCTGTGGATTGTCCGTATACATTGCCACAGACACTTACTGAGGTTCTTAATACGGTACACAAGAGGATGATCATATTTCTTTTGACTGATATGGAAGGCCTCGCGCAGTTAAACGAGGGAATGATCAGGAGCATAACCAAGGAACACGATCTTCTGATCATAAATGTCGACGACGCTTTCCTTACGGGAGACACCGTATTTGATAATGATATAAGCCGCTATGAGAGATTTTTCCTTTCTCACAGCAAAGCTCTTCACAGGGAAGAAATGCGAATTCGAGAAGAGATCATTAAGACGACTTCCGAAATCTGCAAGAGGAACAAGGCCTGCCTTGTGACTATTTCCAAAGAAGAGGAGATAATCGAGAGCACGATTTCGCTGCTCGAAAGGTACAGAAATGGTTACTACGGTTAAATTACAACATCCATTTGAATATAGCTGGTGGGTTACACTCATCGCAGTGGTTTTGGGACTTATAGCTCTGAGCGCAATTGTCTTTTTCCTGATAAAGCTCTTTTCCGCACTAAGGAAAAAGAAGGAGGCTCCAAGGCCTGTTGCCAGAAAGATAGCTATGTCTCCCGAGATGATTGCCAGAGTCAAAACACAGTATATCGGTAAGGTTCAGGCTCTGCTTGGCAGCTATAATCAGAACCGGATTGAGAAAAGAGAAGGATACCAGCAGCTCAGTGCAATCATCAGAGAGTTTGTGCACGAGGTTACGGGTATCAACGTTGAGAATTTTACCATCAGGGAAGTAAAGGCTTTTGGGATCAAAAAGCTCGATACCCTTATGGAGGAGTATTACGTGCCCGAGTTTGCTGAGGATGAAAAAGCGCAGGACAAGGATTTTCTGCAGTCCTGTAACAGGGCAATGGGAGTGATCAAGGCATGGAGTTAATGTATTTGAATGTTGTCATCATCGGCATTGTGATTCTGATGGTGACACTTCTGGTTATCTATTTATTACACAGGCGATACAAGGCCAGCTATACAAGCGGAATCAAGGCAGCCAATACTGCCAGGATCAGAAGCTCCAAGCTCTACAAGAGCCTCAATATAAGATACAGGCTTTTGTCGGTAATTATGCTTGTGGGAATGATCGGAAGCATTGTGGCATCTCTTTTCCTGGCTGCAAGGCCGTACAGGACTGATGATGTTGTCAGTGGGGTCAAAAAGAGAGATATCATCCTGTGTCTGGATGTTTCTTATTCATTGTATGATCTTAATTCTGAAATTACTGATTACCTTAAGAATGTAGTTTCGGGGCTTGAGGGTGACAGATTTGGAATAAGCATTTTCAACACATCTTCGGTAACATACGTTCCGCTTACAGATGATTACGACTATGTTCTTGACAGACTGGATGCCCTTCATGAGTACTTTGTTATGCAAAAAGAGTACGAAGAGGGCTATGTAGAGCTCTATGAAACCTACGATGAGATCCCTGATGATAAGAAACAGAGATTTGATGAGCTCCAAGACAAGCTGGACTACTTCGAGGCGGGAACTCTTTACGACAACTATTACAGAGGTTCCTCGCTTATTGGAGAAGGCCTCGGCACAGCTCTTTACTCTTTTCCCTATCTTGGAAATTCCGAGAGGACAAGAGTTATCATCATGTGTACCGACAATGAGCTCAACGCTTACGGACGAGAGGTATTGAATCTCAAGGAGGCATCAGAGTACTGCAAAAAGAACAAGGTGACGGTATTTGGAATCTTCCCCTCCGAGGAGAAGTTCTATATGCCTGATGAATATGACTATTCATCATGCCTGAACGGCTTTAAGAATGCGGTTGAGTATACAGGCGGTAAGTTCTACATCAGGACTGCATCACAGTCTGTGTCGGAGATTGTTCAGGATATACAGAAACAGGAAGCCATGCTGGTCAAGATTGTTATGACCAGACAGACTGTGGACCTTCCTAGAGTTCCGTTTATCATTATGTTTATTTGCCTTGCGTTTGGATGCGCGGCAGGATTGGTATTACAGAAATGAGCATACAACCTATTTTTCCGCTGGGCGCAATGCTGGCTGTATTTGCAGTATTGTTTTTGGCTACAGCGTATTTAGTAATCAGAAATAAAACAAAGACCGGTGACAGGATTGCGACACTTGCACGCCTTAGCTTTATTTATGTGCTTGCACTTATTATCGGCATCAGACCTGTTCTGGTGGAGACCAAGTATGAGTTTGCCACCAAGAACCTTGATGTTTTGTTTGTTGTAGATAACACCATCAGTATGTGGGCGCAGGATTACAACGGCAAAAAGGAGAGAATGGATGGTGTCAGGAAGGATGTGAATTTCATCATTGACGAACTGGCCGGAAGTAATTTCGGACTGGTGACTTTTGATGATACGCCTCATGTCCTGGCTCCGTTTACGCAGGATCTTCAGTACATCAGGGACCTGATGGATACCTTCACAACTCCCGACAGCTACTATGCCAAGGGAAGTGATCTGTCCATTGCCTATAAGGACATAGAGAGCCTTCTTCTGTCATCTAACAGAAAAGAGAACCGCAAGACAATTGTCTTTTATATCAGCGACGGTGAGATCACCAACGGCAAAGAACTCAAGGATTTCAGTGATCTTGGCCAGTACGTGGATGCAGGAGCTGTTCTTGGTTACGGAAGTGCTGATGGCGGCAGGATGAAGGACAGCTACGGCAGTGGCTATATATACGATTACAGTACTCACAGGGACGCGGTATCCAGGATTGACGAAGAGAATCTGAAGAAGATCGCCGAAGGCCTTGGTGTTGAGTATATGAACATGAATAACGGCAATTCATCTCTTGTCGGCAGTGTAGAGCTGATAAAAGAGAGCAGCAAGACCATCATTGAAAACGGAAATGGTGCAGAGGTGAAAAAAGATATCTATTTCTATTTTGCATATCCTCTTATGCTTATGATCCTGGTTGAGATCATACTGGTTGCCAGAAGGGGGAGGCTGTAATTATGAGAAAAATTCCTCTGAAGTATTATTTTATTGCACTGGTGGGAATTATCATTCTTATCGTGGCAATAATGCTTGGTACAAGACTGGTTACAAATCATTTATTTGTTAACGCATATAACAAGGGCGAGTATGAAACGGAAGCCGAGGAGAAGCTCCTTAAGATGAACTTCCCGGAGAGCTATCTTCCATATTACAACCTTGGTAATGCAGCATACAAAAAGGGTGATTACAATTCGGCTATCGGCTACTATAATCAGGCTTTGCAGAACTATCCGCCGGAAGATAAGGACTGCCTTATCAGGATCAATCTGGCGCTTTCTCTGTGCAATACAATAGATTTTTACAATCTGGATTCACAGGAAAAGATTGATACGGCTCTTTTCATACTGTATAAGGCACGAGATGTGCTTCTTGAAAATGGCTGTGCAACCAATGAGGGCGACGGACATAATGCAGATGCCCAGCAGCTCAAAGAAGATATCGATGCAATGATCGAAAAGCTCAAGAACCCCGACAGCACAAGTGGCTCTGACCAGCCTCAGGATCAGCCCCCTCAGGACAACAGTGACGGAGACTCTTCCGGCAGCGGTAAGGGCGGAAACGACAGGGAAAAGAGAATCCAGAACGAGCTCGAGGAAAATAAGAAGGGCGCTCTGGAAGACAGAAAAGACCAGCAGGATGACCTTCAGAAATGGTCTGACTACGTCGGCGGCGATGAGGACAGCTTCGGAGGCGGCGATGACAGCGACGGCTCCGGCGGAAACGGAGACGAAGAAGGCGGCAGCTCAGGCGGCAAGAATAATCCTTGGTAATAGGACAGGATAAATGAAATTGCAGCGATAAGCTTAAATATATTGTGTTCGACAAACTGATATCACCCTACTTCACAACATACCACAATATGATGTATAATTTATCTGTAAAATATTGATATTTTGTGTGTGAAGTTGCGAAGGGGGTTCTATGAAGAAGATAAATTCTATAATGATGAGTGTGGTATTACTGTTATCCTGTGTGGTTTTGGGACTGATCCGACTTCCTGCAACATCTTTTGCTGCGGAAATGACTTATTCCGGAACGGTTTCAGATAAGACCACAGCTGATAAGCTATACCTTTCAACCAGTGGAGGTACAGTTGAGATTAAGCTTGATGGAAATACTGAAATTGTAAATGCCAAATTCCTGTTGCCCGGCAATACAGTAACGGCAAATTGCTATGTGGGCGGCGATGAGTACTGGCATGCATCCAAGATTACCGGCAATTCATCTGTCGGAAAGGTTGCTGTTGACAGTTCCAACAAGGCTACGGTAAAGGGAACGATTGCAAAGGGAACAACAGAAGAGCTTCTCTATCTGGTAGTTGATAACGGAACCATGCAGATCAAGATAGACGAGAGCACAGATGTAAGCAATGTTAAGCTTCTTATTATCGGTAAGACTGTGCAGGTTGTTGTGGCAAGAGGCTCAGATGCATATATGCATGCGTTGTCAATTTCCGATGTTGCAGGATCTTCAACTTCTGCCGGATCATCAACAGGAGTTGCAGCTTCAGGTTCAGGTATAAGCGGAACAGTTGAAAAAGGCACAACAACTTCACTTCTCTATCTGAATACATCTGGCGGAACAATGCAGCTTGTGCTTGATCTTGCTACAGATGTCAGCGCATCAAGAGTTCTTATCCCGGGACAGAATGTAACTGTTAATTTCTACAGAGGAAGCGATGCATGGAATCATGCTTCCAAGATAGTCAATAATAATGCGAGTGCAGCTGAGGAAGTTACACTTGACTCCAATACCAGATTTACTGTATCCGGTACTGTTACAGGTGATACAACGGAGAATACACTTTTCCTCAATACCAGCGGGGGTGTGATGCAGATAAGACTTGATGCTGCAACAAACTTCTCAAGATGTCCCGTACTTTTGCTTGGCAAGAATATCCAGGTTACATGCGAGCGCGGAAGCGACGAATATAATCACGCAGTTTCAATAATTGCGAATTAAGGAGAATAAAATGGCACAGAATCCAATAGTTACAATAACAATGGAAAATGGAGATGTTATAAAGGCAGAGCTCTATCCGGAGATTGCACCTAACACAGTTAACAACTTCATTTCACTTATTAACAAAAAGTTTTATGACGGACTTATTTTCCACAGAGTCATTAAGGGATTTATGCTTCAGGGCGGAGATCCTGAAGGAATCGGAATCGGTGGTCCCGGATACGGCATTAAGGGAGAGTTTTCATCAAACGGATTTAAGAATGATCTTAAGCACACCGAGGGTGTTCTCTCAATGGCAAGATCAATGATGCCTGATTCAGCAGGTTCACAGTTCTTCATCATGCACAAGACATCACCTCACCTTGACGGTGATTATGCTGCTTTCGGTAAGGTTACTGAGGGCATGGATGTCGTAAACAAGATCGCAGAAACAGATACTGACTGGAATGACAAGCCTGTTAACGAACAGAAGATGAAGACCGTTACGGTTGAGACCTTTGGTGTTGAGTATCCTGAACCTGAGAAGGTTTGATGTAGTTAGTCGGAGCGATATGATATAAGAAAGATGGGCCATAGCTTTGAGAAATTCTTGAAGCTATGGCTTTTTTTGTGGCAATGGGGAATTTGTTTGGATTGTGGTAGACGTTAGGAATGGTTTATGGCAGGAAGGCGCTATCATGGCAGTTAGACAGGTAAAAGACTTGCACAAAATCTTTTTCTGGGCTGTATTTTATGGCAAGAGGGAACAGTCTTGGTAGCTAGACAGGTAAAAAGCTTGCACAAAATCTTTTTCTGAGCTGTGTTTTATGGCAGAGAGGAGCCTTCTTGGTGCATAGACAGGTAAATTTCAGAGGAAGAACTTTTTTACAATCTCCTCGACCAGCATAGGATCCAGAAGATGCTTGCTGTCCTCGTAGGTTGTGATGAAGTTTACTCCTGGCAGATAACCGGCTCGGATATATCGATACATTTTAAAATCAACAGTCTTCTGGTAGCCTGGATCATCGCAACGTCCAAAGTGCTCCCAAAGAATGATCTGACCGGTCTTTGGATGCATTACAGTAAAATCAGTTGCGATGGAATATCCGTATATATCATGTATTTCTTCGTATCTGTAGGGAATACCGTGAGAGTATAAGATGTAGGCAATAGTTGCTTCAGATTTTGATCGGACTAATTCATTTTTTGGAGCCGGAGTGTTGAGATGCTCTGGATGGTCAGTGCTTTTGTTGTAAGGGAGATATTCCCAATTGTCTAATAAAGGATCATTTTCCAATAACAGCTTTCTATAAGGCGAGCCTATGGACAAGAGTTTTGAAGAATCCTCAAACTTACGATTGTTGATATAGTAATTTACACAAGTCAGCTCGTTTTGCATATCTGCAAGTTGTTTTGAAAGTAATAGTTTATGCGCCAGAATTTTAGTTTCGGCAGTATTCTTATGCGAAAGATACTGTCTCCTTGCTTTTCCGTTTGCCACAATCTGTTTGTAGAATTGCGGGTATTTCTTATTACCAATCCTATGTTTATAACATACAATAGTTCCTTCCGGCATTGAGGATAGCTGACTCTCAAGCTTCTTGATGGATGTTTCCAATTCCAGTTTACGTTCAATATAGATTTGCGTTTGATTCAATAGTACATACCCTTTCTAATGATTGCTTTTCAATAAGAGGCATAACCTCTGGTAAAAGTTGGAATGTTCCTGCGAATGCAGGTGGACATCTGGTGTGTGTGGTTGAAGCACCGCACATGGATACACCGGAACACAATATAGCAAATGTTGAGAGGAAAGTAAATGACATTAAGAAAATCTTAAGTAATTTACGATATAGCGGAATTTATAGAAAATTTACTATGTTTTCTGACGAATTTGGGCGATAATATATGTGTGTAATTCCGACTATTAATACTTTCAAATATAATTGCTAGCATGAAAGGAGAATCAGCATGGAAGGCATGAGCACTCAGGATATTCTTAATGGACAGGATCTTTCGACTGCGAATGTAGATGATCTTTTAGCGGCTATGGGAGCGAATGAAGCTCCGGCAGAGGCTGCGCCCGTTGAGGAAGCACCAAAGCCTAAACGTGGGCGCAAGAAAGCTACAGAGCAGGCACCAATAGAAGATATCCCTAATCTTGAAGATATTCTGGCGGCTCCGGGAGCTGATGCTCCAAGTCCGGCAGAAGCAGCAGAAGCAGACGCTATGGCAGCTGCAATGGCAGCAATGGCTGACGCAGGAGCAGCTCCTGCAGAAGAAGCACCTGCTGAACCTGTCGATGTTGATGCAATGATGGCAGCAATGGCAACAGCTGAGAGTGCGACTGATGTTGATGCGATGATGGCGGCAATGGCAGCAGCGGAAGCAGCGCCTGCAGCGGAAGCTCCGGTAGAGATGCCGGCTGATGTTCCTGTAGCAGAGGCAGCACCTGCAGAAGAAGCGCCTGTAGATATGGATGCAATGATGGCGGCAATGGCGGTAGCAGAGGCAGCACCTGCAGCGGAAGCGCCGGTAGAGATGCCGGCTGATGTTCCTGTGGCAGAAGCAGCGCCGGCTGAAGAAGCGCCTGTAGATATGGATGCAATGATGGCGGCGATGGCAGCAGCAGAAACAGCGCCGGCAGCGGAAGCGCCGGTAGAGATGCCGGCTGATGTTCCTGTGGCAGAAGCAGCACCGGCAGAAGAAACACCTGTAGATATGGATGCAATGATGGCGGCGATGGCAGCAGCAGAAACAGCGCCGGCAGCGGAAGCGCCGGTAGAGATGCCGGCTGATGTTCCTGTGGCAGAAGCAGCGCCGGCTGAAGAAGCGCCTGTAGATATGGATGCAATGATGGCGGCGATGGCAGCAGCAGAAGCACCGGTAGAGATACCGGCTGATGTTCATGTGGCAGAGGCAGCACCTGCAGAAGAAGCGCCTGTAGATATTGACCCTGTGATGGCAGCAATGATGGCAGACGCAGCTGCGGCGCAAGCAGCAGAGGCAGCTCCCGCAGCGGAAGTACCGGTAGAAATGCCGACTGATGTTCCGATAGCAGAAGCACCTGCAGAGGAAGCTCCTGCTGAGATGGACGCTGTAATGGCAGCGATGATGGCGGCAGAGACAGCACCTGCAGAAGAAGTTCCGGCAGAGGCCCCAGTTGAAGAGGCACCTGCAGATATGGATGCCGTAATGGCAGCAATGGCAGCGGCAGAGGCAGCACCGGCAGCAGAAGCACCGGTGGAAATGCCTGTAGATATCCCTGCATCTGAACCTGAGATCCTTGTAGTGATGCCTACTGAAACACCTGTAGAAGCCCCTGCAGAGGATGCGGCAGCAGGCGAGAATCTTGATGCTATATTAAACGCAGAAGTAGATGCTCTGACTGAGCCCGTTATTGAGGAAGCACCTATGGAGGAAACTCCTGTAGAGGAAGCACCGGCTGAGATGGACGCTGTAATGGCAGCAATGATGGAAGCAGAAGCAGCCCCGGCAGCAGAGATGCCGGCAGATGTTCCTGTAACAGAGGCAGCCCCGGCAGAGGAAGCACCTTCAGAAATTCCTATGGAAGACTTCGCGGCAGAAGCAATTACCGAACCTCCTGTAGAGGAGACTCCGATGCCTGAAATTCCTGCAGAGGAGATTCCTGCAGCTGAGACCGCAGATCTTGATCCTGTGGCAGCAGCAATGATGGCAGCTGAACAGGCAGCAGCTGAGGAAGCACCGGCAGAGATGCCTGCTATTGAGGAACCTGCAGCAGAAGCTCCCGTTATCGATGTCGATACTGCAGAGATAGATCAGACCCCTGTTCCGATGGATATGGATGCAGCTGCTGATGCTATGGAAGGTGCGGTTGAGGATATTGAGAGCTTCCTGTCTTCGGAAGATTACGAATACACTACTGTAAAGAGTGGCGACAGGACCCTCTTCCTGATGAAGACTTCTGATAATAACTCAATGGCAATAGTTTATGAAGGCAATGATTTTGACTCACTTGAGACCTCTTTTAACAAAGAAGGCAAGACCGGCTACAACGACATCATGAATGCATTCGTCAAAGAAACGATCAAGAATGGTGGATGCAGTGCCATCGTAAGGCACAAGGGCACAAAGGTTGTGGCTAAATAAATGAGCGAAAAAGGTCTGGCTTTATGGCCGGACCTTTTTAGGTACATTATGATAAAAGTAAGACGCTGCTTTGCATTGACAATTTTAGCAATGATCATTATTGTTTCCTGCGCGCCGAAAGCCCACGCACAGGATGACTTAGAGCGGCAATTTCGAGTTCTTTTTATATCTTCTTACAGTTATTCTAACGCCACTGTTCCCGATCAGCTCGAGGGTTTTAAAAAGGGAATGGAAGGCATCAATTCGGACATCACCTATGAATTCATGGATTCAGACAAATACTACGGAGCCATTGATATTCAGAATTTTGATAAGTACGTTAAGTACAAGGTCTTTTCTGCAAGAGATTACGACCTTATTGCGGTGGCAGATGATACTGCACTGAGATACGCCATAAATAACAGGTCTATGATGTTTCCGGATCTTCCCATGGTCTTTATGGGAATAAACAACAAAACAGAGGCTGTTACGGCTGCAGCTATGAAAAATGCAACGGGAATCGCTGAAAGTCCGGACTTTGAGGGTAACTATGCCCTTATGAGAGCTCTTTTCCCGGAGAGGTACCATATGGTGGTGGTCCTGGACTCGTCAGTTGCCGGTCAGGGTGATTATGTAGAGTTCATGAAGTTTAAAGAGAATCATCCGGATCTTGAGTACAACATCGTAAACACATCTTATTACACGGCGAAGGGCCTTGAAGACGTGTTTAAAGAGCTTGGGTCAAAAGACATTATCCTGTTTCTTGATTTTACAACAGACGGGGAAAAGAATAATTACTCCCTTCAGAATGCAGCTGACTTTATAAGTGACAACGCTCCAAAAGTGCCAATCTTCAGGCTCTCATCCGCGAACATTGAGCATGGCGTTTTTGGCGGAATCTCATATTCTAATTACGAAGCAGGGAAAATAGCGGGAGAGACAGCTAAAAGGATCTTAAACGGAGAATCTGCAGACAACATGCCGCTTCAGACTGATATGCTGACTGATACATATTTTGAGCAGAGTGTACTGGATAAATTTGGAATCAAGTATTCCCAGCTTCCTTCCGATTCGGTAATCCTTAACGAGCATTGGCACTTTACCAGATTCTATCGTGATAACAAGATGATAAGCAATCTGGTGTTTGTAATACTGATCCTGCTTGTGGTGATGATCACTTTTCTTTACTCTTCAAACAGGCGCAGGAAGAGAATGCTCAGAACAGATTTCCTTACAAAGATGCCTAACAGGATGAAGATAATTGAGGACATGAATCAGGCAATAGGACAGTCTCAAGCCTATGGCCTTATCATGCTGGATGTCGACCATTTTAAGGATATCAACGACACCTACGGTCACAGCGTTGGCGACGAGGTAATAGTAGGAGTTGGTCAGAGGCTGAAAAAGCTTACAGACAGGAATCTGACATTTGCAAGGCTCGGAGGCGATGAATTCTGCGGATTATTTACTAAACCCGATCATCAGAAGGCAAGAAAGATCTGCGAAGAGATATTGGAGAGCACAAAAAAGCCCTTCAAAACATCGAAGGGCGATTTAAAGCTAACTGTAAGTATTGGCTGCGCGATGTATCCGATTGACACCGATGATTCGGAAACTGTTCTTGAATGCGCGGATAAGGCTCTTTATGTCACAAAGGGAAAAGGTCGAAACGGTTATACTTTATTCAACGGCGTAGATTAAACCTGCGCCGTTTCTTGCGTAGTAGCCGGTATCGAACAGTTCCTCCTCCAGATTGTCTTTTGTTACAGTGATCGGACTTAGGAGGAAAGAAGGAACAATCTTGCTTCCGTTGTCGTAATCAGTAGTGTTATAGGTGCAATCAAACCCCCAACCTGAGTTCGTTATAAGCTGTCCGTCAGGAGTATCATCCGATAAGATTGCAAGGCCCAAAGCAACGGCTACAACAGACTCGTCTCTGAGGGCTTTGAACACGGTCATACTCTGCTTTCCTTCAATGATGCTGTAAATGTTGGGAACATCGGCATCCTGACCGGTAACTATCACTTTGTTGGTGCCGGTATAATCTGATTCAAGCGCTCTTGTTGCGCCCAGGGCAGTGGAATCGTTGGCGCATAGAACAGCATCAAGTTTAACATTTTCCGGATAATATGAGTTTAATATGATCTGAAGTCTCTGCTGTGCGATGTCAGTTGACCACTGTGCAGTTGAAGTCTCATAAAAGCCCTGTTGATTTGAAATCACCCGGAGTTTGCCGTTTTCCAGATAAGGATGCAGGGTATCAACCGCGCCCTGATAAAAATATCTTGCATTGTTATCTACAGGATCCCCGGTTACAAATTCTATGTTTTTACTGTCTCTTGAAGTCTTAAGCCTCAGGGCTTCAATGATATATTCTGCCTGTAAAACTCCGACCTTATAGTTATCGTAGGACACATAATAATCCACTGCATCTGAGTTCATCAGAAGTCTGTCGTAAGCTACAACTTTTATACCCTGTGATTTAGCCTCTTTAAGAATCGAAGAAAGAGCGGCACCATCCACGGCTGTTATCACCAGAAGATCTGCTCCTTCATCAATCATTGAACGTATATCGTTTATCTGTGTGTCTATCAGATTGTTGGCAAATTTTAAAACAACTTCGCAACCCTCTTTTTCAAAGTGTTCTTTCAAAAAAGTTCCGTCGTGATTCCAGCGTTCAAGCAGCTTATCAGGCATAGATATGCCAATTACGGTTCTGCCGTCGTCAGGGCGCACTTTAACAGAACTCTGATCGTAGGTCTTGGGCAGGGGTTCGTCTGTGGACTCGGATGCCGAAGGCTTCTGCACAGCGGAGTTAGTGCCTATTTCCCCTGCAACTTGTGTAGAACCGCAGGATGAGAGTATCAGAGAAAGTATAATTGTAATTGCGATAAAATTTATCTTTTTCATAGTTATAATTATATCATTACAAGGCGCTATATTGCTTTTTTTATAGATATTTTATGGACAAATAGTGCCACAGGTCATATAGTAGTACTATGCCTGGAAAACGCTTTCCTGGCAGATCTAAAAGACAATCCGGCAGGTGGGGTAAAAATGGTTTCAATCAAAGATGTGGCCAGAGAGGCTGGAGTTGCCATTTCAACAGTCTCCAAGGTCCTTAACAATTATCCAAACGTCAGCGAGAACACCAAAGCCAAGGTAATGGAAGTGGTGGACAGATTAGGCTTTGTGCCCAATGCAGTGGCAGCAAGTCTTTCTTCCAAGAAAACCGGCAGAGTAGCGCTCCTGATAAAATTCAATTTAAATACTGAAGCCAGCGATGAGATCAGCATGCAGTATATCTCCGGTGCGGTTCACCGGGCAAAAGAGCTGCAGCTGGATGTGATCACTGTCTTCACATCGATGATTGAAGACATGAATGTGGAGGAGGTCACAAGTTACTTTGAATCCCAGGGTATCAAGGGCATTATAGTATACGGCCTCACAACCAAGGATAAAGTGGTCCACAAGCTGATAAAGAGTGAGCACTTCAAGATGGTGGTTGTGGATGCGCCAATGACGGGAGCTTCGACATCATGCATAAGTGTGGACAACGTACAGGCTCAGTATGACGTGGCCAAAAAGACCATCACTGAGAACAAGTGTAAAAAGGTTCTATATATTTCCGGAGATGAAAACGGCTATGTTACAGCACAGAGGCTCGAGGGCATCAAGAAGCTCTGCAGTGAAAAGAACCTTAAGCTCACTGTACGCAGTGGCAAGTTTTCCGAGCTCAAAGCCCGGGAGATCACAATGAAGTTTGCCAAAAACCACCATTGCGTGGTTTGCGCATCCGACCTTATGGCCATCGGAGCCATGAAAGCACTTATTGATATGGATATATTCCGCCCGGTATGCGGATTTGACGGAATAATACTTATGGGGTATGTGGGGAAACAGATGAATACGGTGAAACAGGATTTCGTCAAGATATCCGAAGAAGCTCTGGATGAGCTCAGCCGCCTGATGCAGGGGCAGCCCGGCAGAGAAGTTATCCTTCCTCATACTCTCGTGAGAATGAAATATGAGGACATAATCAAATGAAGCTGATAAAGAAATTTATACCGTATTACAAGCCGTATATCGGCGTGTTTTTAATGGATCTTTTGTGTGCATCCATTCTCTCAATCATAGACCTTACATTTCCTCAGTTCCTCAGGATACTCAGAAGCACTCTTTTCCTGGAAGAGAGCAGTGTGATACTGAGCAGACTCGGGATTATAGCATTCCTGCTTATAGCGATGTATGTGGTAAGGCTTTTGTGCAGATACTATGTTACTTACCAGGGACACATGATGGGAGCGAGGATCGAGTCTGGGATGAGGAGTGAGCTCTTTGACAGGTTTGAAGCATTCTCTTTTTCCTATTACGATACGCACAATACCGGCGAGATGATGAGTAAGCTCGTTTCCGATCTGTTTGATATATCGGAGCTTGCACACCACGGCCCTGAGAACATTTTTATTTCAATAATCAAGATAATCGGATCATTCATACTTCTGATGCGCATCAATGTGCCGATGACAATGTGTCTTGTTTTTGTTGTGGCATGCATGGCTGTATTTGCCGTGACGCAGAATAAACGCATGAGAGCAACATTTTCCGATAATCGTAAGAAGATAGCAGGTATCAATTCTTCTCTTCAGGACACTCTTGGAGGAATCAGAGTTGTTAAGTCCTTTACAGGAGAGGATATTGAGAAAAAGAAATTTGACCGTTCCAACACAGCGTTCCTTGATTCAAAGAAAGCTAACTACAGGCAGATGGCGCTGTTCTTTTCGGGCAATAACTTCTTTGAAGGAATGATGTTTGTAACTGTCCTGGTGGCCGGTGGTTATTTCATTGCCAAGGGACAGATGACCGGCGAAGATCTGGCAATCTATGCCCTGTACATCAACATTTTCATCAATCCTGTAAATGTTCTCGTGGAGTTTACGGAGCAGCTTCAGAAGGGCATGGCGGGATTTGAGAGATTCTGTGAAGTAATGGATACCATGCCCACGATTGTTGACAGACCTGATGCAAAAGAGCTTTCGGACGTCAAGGGCGTTATAGATTACAAGGATGTGTCTTTTTCCTACGAAAAAGAAGAGACGGTCCTTAACCATGTTGATCTTCATGTGGATGCCGGCAAAAACGTGGCTATCGTCGGACCTTCCGGCGGCGGAAAAACCACGCTTTGTTCACTCCTTCCGAGGTTCTATGAGGTTACCGGCGGAAGCGTGATGATAGACGGAACCGATGTAAGAGATGTTACACAGAAATCACTGAGGTCGTACATCGGTATTGTTCAGCAGGATGTATATCTTTTTAACGGCACCGTAAAAGAAAACATCGCCTACGGCAAAGAGGGTGCAACAATGGAGGAAATTGTGGAGGCGGCGAAAAATGCTGACCTTCTGGATTTCATTGAAACTCTTCCAAAGGGCTTTGATACTGAAGTTGGAGAGAGGGGAGCAAGACTCTCGGGCGGACAGAAACAGCGAATCGCTATAGCCAGAGTTTTCCTGAAGAACCCGCCTATACTTATTCTTGATGAGGCTACAAGTGCTCTTGATAATGAGAGCGAGAGATATATTCAGGAGAGTCTTGAAAAGCTCTCTGTGGGCAGGACGACTATCACCATCGCTCACAGACTCTCCACTATCCTCGGAGCCGACGAGATCATTGTTCTTGACGGCGACGGAATTAAGGAGAGAGGCAGGCACAAAGAGCTTATCAAGCAGGGCGGCCTGTATGAGAAGTATTACAGGATGCAGCTTGGCAGTGTATAAACAGCAGTCAGCACTGTGTTGTAGATTTTTGAAATGATACTTGCGGAAAACGTTTTCCTGTGGTATTCTTAGGAAGTCAATTTGAGAAAACGTTTTCCACAGTAATATGTTTTATAACACTATTGCTAAGGATTCATATGAGAGGAGATACGCAATGGCAAAGCACACAAACATGCAAAGGGATGTACTTGTAACCAATCTTGAGGGACAGCTTGAAGACATCGCTAATGAGAAATTCGGAAAGAATCTTAAGGAGCTGTCAGATCAGGAGACATACTATGTACTTCTCGAGATGACAACACGTCTTATGGATGTGGCAGAGGTTTCCAACGGAGAGAAGAAGGTTTACTACATTTCAATGGAGTTCCTTATCGGTAAGCTTCTTTCCAACAACCTTATCAATTTAAGAGTTTATGACAGGGTTAAGGAGATCCTTGAGAAGAACGGCAAGAGCCTTGCAGCTATTGAGGAGTGCGAGCCTGAGCCATCTCTTGGTAACGGCGGACTTGGAAGACTTGCAGCATGCTTCCTTGACTCAATTGCAACTCTTGGCCTTGCAGGCGAGGGAATCGGACTTAACTATCACTTCGGACTCTTTAAGCAGGTATTCAAAGATCATCTTCAGTGCGCAGAGAAGAACGACTGGATCGAGGATCAGTCCTGGCTTGAGAAAACCGACACTACCTTCGAAGTGTCTTTTGGCAAAGAGAAGGTAACATCACGCCTCTACAACATGAACGTTGTCGGCTATGACACAGGAGTTAACAAGCTCCGTCTCTTCGATATCGAGACAATCGATGAGAGTCTTGTTAAGAAGGGTATCGACTTCGACAAGACCAAGACTGATAAGAACCTTACTCTGTTCCTGTATCCCGATGATTCAGATGAGAACGGAAATCTTCTTCGTATTTACCAGGAGTATTTCCTTGTATCAAACGCAGCTCAGCTCATCTTAAGAGAGCAGAAGGAGCGTCAGTACGACCTTCACGAGCTTCATAACCACGCCGTAATTCAGATCAACGACACTCACCCTACAATGATCATTCCTGAGCTCATCAGGATCCTTGTAGAGGAGAAGGCATTCTCAATGGATGAAGCCATCAATGTCGTAAGCAAGACCTGTGCATATACAAACCATACAATCCTTGCCGAGGCTCTTGAGACATGGCCTCTTGAGTACCTTGAGAAGGTTGTTCCTCAGCTTGTACCTTATATCAAGGAGCTTGATAAGAGAATTCGCGAGAAATATAAGAGAAGACCTAAGATCCAGATCATTGATAAGGATAAGAGAGTCCACATGGCCTTCATCGATATCCACTACGGCTTCTCAATCAACGGTGTAGCAGCTATCCACACCGATATCCTTAAGGACTCTGAGCTTCACGAGTTCTACAAGATCTATCCTGAGAAGTTCAACAATAAGACCAACGGAATCACCTTCAGAAGATGGCTCCTTTCCTGCAACCATCCTCTGGCTGACTTCCTTTCACAGACCATCGGCGATGGCTTCAAGAAGGATGCAAATAAGCTCGAGAAGCTCCTTGATCATATAGATGATCCGACAGTTCTTGATAAGCTCGAAGAGATCAAGATGGGCAAGAAAAAAGAGCTTGCTGCTTATCTCAAGGAGCACGAGGGAGTAGAGGTTGATCCTGATTCTATCTTTGATATTCAGGTTAAGAGACTTCACGAGTACAAGAGACAGCAGATGAATGCTCTTTACATCATTCACAAGTATCTTGAGATCAAGGGCGGCAAGAAGCCTGCAAGACCTATCACCTTTATCTTTGGTGCCAAGGCAGCTCCTGCTTATGTTATTGCAAGAGACATTATCCATCTCATTCTTGTTCTTCAGGAGATCATCAATAACGATCCTGATGTTAACAAGTATATGAAGGTTGTCATGGTAGAGAACTACAACGTAAGCTATGCTGAGAGACTGATTCCTGCCTGCGACGTATCAGAGCAGATTTCACTGGCATCCAAGGAGGCATCCGGAACAGGTAACATGAAGTTCATGCTTAACGGTGCTGTAACTCTCGGAACAGATGATGGCGCTAACGTAGAGATCCATGAGCTTGTAGGTGATGACAATATCTACATCTTCGGTGCGAGTGCAGAAGAAGTTATCGAGCACTACAAGAAGGCTGATTATGTTTCTAAGGATTACTACAAGAAGAGCAAAGTGGTTAAGCAGGCAGTAGACTTCATCACAAGCAAGGAAGCCCTCAAGGTTGGTCACAAGGAGAACTTAAAGAGACTCCATGACGAGCTTCTTAACAAGGACTGGTTCATGACTCTCCTTGACCTCGAGAGCTACATCGCCAAGAAGGATGAGATCTTTGCAGATTACGAAAACCGCGATAAGTGGAAGAAGATGATGCTTACCAATATCGCTAAGGCAGGTTACTTCTCATCAGACAGAACTATAAAAGAGTATAACAGAGATATCTGGCATCTTAACTGATAAGATCAGACAGGAAATTTGGCAATAGAAGCCGGAATACAAACCAGTAAAATGGGATGTATTCCGGCTTTTTATTGGACGAAATCATTAAATACTTTAGACCAATAAAAACGTTTTAATAAATAATACACCGTTAAATCGGGAGATAATTGTGCGATATTAATAAAATGTTAACTGTATATTGCAAACTATAAAACGTTATGGTATGATTCATATCACTTAATCATAAAAACGTTTTTATTTTGTATTTGTGTTTGAAGTTTATGAGGTTTTATGAAATGAAGAAGAGGTTTTACAAGGCATGTAAATCTATAGCGCTAATGAGCCTTACAGCATTTATGCTGGTTTCACAGTTTAGCACAACAGTTTATGCAACAGAAGATATTGATCCTAAGCAGGATATCATAGAAGAGCCTGTTACAATTCCTGCACAGGATGATGTAGTTGTATTACAGCAGGTTCAGCCTGCTCAGAATGTAGTACCTGAGGAGGATAAGGTACCTGAAGGAAATTCATTTCCTGAAGAGAATCCAGTACCTGCTCAGAGCACAGAGCCTGTTTCGAATATTCAGAATCCTGCAGATGACACGAAAGATGAAAATAAGCAGGAATTGAATGGTCAGAACAATGCAGATGGTCAAAGCGGTGATAATGCTCAGAACAATGGAGAAGGTCAGATAACATCATTATCTCTGGAACCGGAATACACACTCGTTGAGAACGAGGAGCAGCTTCGCGAAGCACTTAAGAAGGGTGGAGCGATAAAGCTCACTCAGGACATAACAGTTCAGCAGGGATGGGTTAAAGTCGGAAGCGGCCTTGATGGCGTAGCAGGCAAAGATGAAACAATTCTTAACCTTGATGGCAAGACGATTACTGTAGCTCAGTCCACAGCTACTTTTGCTGTTGATGAAGGAAAGAGCCTTACTGTACTGAATGGTACTGTAACCGGACAGCAGGAATCTGAGGATGTCGGAGCTGCATTTGAGTGCAACAACGGTTCAAGCGTAAGCCTTCAGGGAGTTACTGTTTCAAAGCTTAACAATGCCGTGTTTGCAAACAATGCGCAGCTTAAAATTGAGAACTGCAATTTTACAGATAACAGCAATAAAACAAACGGCGGAGCTATTTTCGCAACAGGATCCACACTCACAACACTGGGAAATAACACTTTTTCGGGTAACAAGGCAAAGGTTGATGGTGGTGCTATCTACGCCGAGAAATCAGTGTTTTTATCTGATGCCGAAACGAAAAACAGCTTCACGGATAATACTGCCGGATTAAAAGGTGGTGCAATCAGCTTACGTGACTTTGAAGATGATCTTGTGCTCAGTCAGATGACTTTCACAAACAACTCTTCGTATCAGGATGGCTGGGGATCCGGTGGTGGAGCCATTTATTACAAGGGACAAAAGAATCTTACAGTTGATCAGAGTAATACCTTTGCAAATAACTATGCGCTTTCCAGCGGAGGTGCGATTCTTTTCGAGGGAAATGAGCTTTATATCAACGGAACTTATAGCGGTAATATCGCTGAGAAACATGAAGGCGGAGCAATAGCAATTATCGGTAATTTCAGAGGTGGTAACAATTCAGCATCTCTTGAAAGCGGATTACTCGAAGGTAATAAGACCGGATACGACAAGAATGGAAATCCGAATGAATCCTATCAGGACTGGGGCGGCGGAGCAATCTTCGTATCTGACGCATCAAGCATAGTCGTACCTTCAGAAACTCTGATAACAGGTAATACTGCAGGAGGCTTTGGTGGCGGACTTGCAGGCTGTTCAACAGGACGTGTATTTGTCTTTGGTGATGATGACAGTCTTGCCATGGTATTTAACAACAAAGGCGGAGACAGGAACAACATACATGTTTCCGGAGAAGGATCAGCCAAGCATGATGATCACACTTATGCAGAGCAGAATCCTACATTCATGGAGAGCGGATACGATGACTATTTCTGTGCTCTGAACAGTATTGTAGAAAAGTCTGTATTTGGAGGTGCCGATGTAAAGGGAAGCGTAGATCAGTCTCAGATTTCAGAAGATGACAGCCTCTATGTTGCCAGCTATGTTATGGGAATTACCGCTCAGCTTGTAGGTGATGATGCGCTTCAAAAGGCAAAGAAAGATGCTCTTGTTAAGATCATAAATAATGAATCATATACACACGGTGGGGGTATTCTCAGTAACGGATATATGATAGTGGGTAACCCCAGAGCAAATGCTATCTCCGTAGGTAAGTCACTGCAGATTTCAGCCACAAAAGCGCTCTTCACACCGGAGGGAGAACAGCTTTCCATGGAGAACAGAGTGTATTCATTCTCAGTGACTGATGAAAACGGCGAGAAAGTGCTCAGCGGAATGAATGATTCTCAGGGACAGATCGGATTTTCCGGCAAAATCTCTTTTAACCAGAAGAATTTCACCGGAGAAGGAGATTCTGCAACATACAATTACTTCCTTGCTGAAGATGAAGTTGAGGACAGTAATGTTATAAGAGATGAAACAAAGTACAGACTTGAAGTTAAGGTCCACAAAAATGCCACTGCCCAGAAGGTCGGAGGTAAAGAATTCAGTCTTGATAAATATGAGATAGAAAAAGTAAGTATTTACAGAATATCAGATGGCACCGAGACTTTGATGGATGAGAGCGATTATTCTTTCAAGGCAAACGATGAGATGCACGCAGCGCTGATCTCTTTCCTTGGTACAAACAGAGCTACATTTAACAATATCCTCAAGCCTGAGGACCCTGTTGATCCTGAGGACCCTGAAGATCCGGTCGACCCTGTAGATCCTGCAGACCCTGTAGATCCAATAGATCCTGATGATCTGATTGACCCGGTTGATCCTGTTGATCCTGAAGATCCGGTCGATCCAATAGACCCTGCAACTCCGGTAGACCCTGTTGATCCGGTAGATCCAATTGATCCGGTAGATCCCGTAACTCCTGAAGATCCGGCAGATCCTGTAGTTCCTGTAAGCCCTGCAGAACCTGCTCAGACTGAGAATCCTTCATCTCCTCAGGAGCCAGTAACTTTCGAAATCCCTGATGGGGAGCCCGTTGCGCTGGCAAGTGAGCCTGTTACGTTGACCGGTGAGCCTGTTGCGTTGGCAAGCGAGCCTGTTGTAATGGGAGCAAGCAGAAGTGCAGACCTTCCGGAGGTACTTGGTGCAAGAAGAGGTGTGACCTCAGATGACGCCATGGGATATATCAGAGTGGTCATCATCATAATGGCAGCTGCAGCAGCCCTGATAATGGCAATTCAGAAAAAGAAAGACTAAGCAAAATAAACGATTCTAAGGTCGGAGCATAAGTGTGCTTCGGCCTTATTATTTTCTTGCATCCGTACCGATTTAATCATAAAATCTTAGTGTACCCATTAATGATTTACTGTTTCTTTTTGTTCGTTATAGCGAGGTGAATTTATGGGAAAAAGGTTTCATGACGCAGGTATCAGTGGTATTATTCCAAAAGGTCTGCCGGGAGGATTTTTTATCTATGAGGCCACGGAGATCGAGAGCGTTTTGTATGCCGGACCCAATGTTCTCGAAATGTATGAGTGCGAGAATATGGGCGAATTCATAGAACTCACCGGTGGAACATTTAAGGGTATGGTGCATCCTGATGATTACAAGAGAATCGTCAATCAGATCCAGGCCCAGACTATATTTGGGGAAAAGAAACATGACTATGTCCGCTACCGTATTGTGACCAAAAGCGGGAAGGTACGTTATGTGGAGGATTTTGGACATCTTCTTCACAGGGATGACGGCAAGAGCTATTACTATGTCTATATCGTTGATGTAGATCAGAACGAGTACTTCAATAAGAATCGTAATTCCTTCGCCGAGGCAGAAATCCTCTCTGCCAATCAGGAGACGGATGATCTTACGGGACTTCTTAACATGTCCTTTTTCTATCAGAGAGCTCAGATGTTCCTTGGGTCCTATGAGAGCTGGCATGAAGATATTTCTTTTATCCATTTTGATATCCCAAACTTTAAACTGTTTAATGAGAGAAACGGATTTAAGCTTGGCGATGAGCTTTTATGCGATCTTGCCAAAGCTATCAGGGAAACCTTCCACATTGGAGGTATATGTGCAAGATTTTCAGACGATCACTTTGTGGTATGTACAACAGGCTCAAGAGAGAGCGTGGTTGAGAAGGTTGAAAAAGTCTACAGGACCATGCTTCTAACTGAAGATGTAAACAAAAAGGTAAGGATCAAAGCAGGTATCTATTACCTCGATGACAGGCGCGCTGAGATTGGCCTTGCCTGCGATCATGCCCGTCTTGCCTGTAACAGCATCAAGCACAGACATGACGTCAATTACTGCGTATACGATGAGATGCTAAGAGAGAATCTGCGCAAGCAGCAGTACGTCATAGACCATATTGATGAGGCAATCGAACATGAATACATAAAGGTCTTTTACCAGCCCGTTATCCGTGTTAAGACCGGAGAAATCTGTGGTTATGAGGCGCTTGTTCGCTGGATAGATCCCAGAATGGGAATGCTGTCTCCCGGCGATTTTATCAACACTCTGGAGCAGTTCCATCTGATCCATCTGGTGGATACTTTCGTGGTCAAGCGCGTATGCAAGGACTATGTGCAGATGAGAGATGAGGGAAAAGAGCTTGTTCCTATCTCTGTAAATATCTCAAGACTGGATTTCGAACTGTGCGATATTTTCGGAGTTGTGGAAGAAACCAGGGCTGGGTATGATGTTCCGAGGAATATGCTGGATCTCGAGATCACTGAGAGCTCTCTGAATGAGAACGAGGGCTATATCAGATCTCAGTGCGATAAGATGAGAGAGATGGGATATCACGTATGGATCGATGATTTCGGAAGTGGATATTCGTCCCTGAATACAATAGCAAACTATAATTTTGATGTACTGAAACTCGACATGGTATTTCTCCGCAGCTATGATAATAATCCGAAGACCGGTAAGATTATGGGGTATATAATAAAGGGAGCCAAGGCCATGGGCGTATCTCCTTTATGCGAAGGTGTTGAGACTCAGACGCACTTTGAATTCCTCAAAGAGATTGGCTGTGAGAGAGCGCAGGGCTATTATTTCGGAAAACCGATGCCTATGGAAGAGAGCAGGAAGTTTACTTCCGAGAAGGGCCTTGTCTGGGAGAAAGTTAAAATCTGAAAAAGAAAAGCCGGTGCACACTTTCATGAATAGAAACAAATCTGTAGTATTAGCTGTGATTATTGCTCTTTTGTTAAGTGCTTGCGGAGCCACGTTACAACCGGAACGCGACTATGGTGTATTCCTTGGCCTTGAAGGCCATGCCGATAAGCTTAAGGAGTACAATACCGTTGTCATAGATGCGCAGTATTATTCGGAAAAAGAGATACAGGAAATAAAGGACAGCGGAACAAAAGTTTACAGTTACATCAATGTCGGATCGCTGGAAAACTTCCGCGACTACTATGACGAATATAAAGACCTGTCTATCGGAGTTTATGAGCACTGGGAAGATGAGTGCTGGATCGATGTTTCTGACGACAGGTGGCAGAGATTTATTACAGGCAGGCTTATGCCTGAGCTTTTGGAAAAGGAAATTGACGGATTCTTTGTAGACAACTGTGATGTTTATTATGTAAACAACACGGAGGAAATCCTGGAGGGACTTGCAGGCATCATGAGAGCTCTTGTGGATACAGGCAAAGAAGTCGTGATCAACAGTGGGAATGACTTTCTTGATGCGTATTGCGCCGGGGACGGAGACTGGGATGATGTTATAACCGGAATCAATCAGGAGAGCGTGTTTTCAAAAATAATCTGGGATGAAAACAGATTTGGAACGGCAGATGAAGATGACAGAGAGTTCTTCACTGATTATATCGAGAGGTATGCTGCCAAAGGTGCAGATATTTATCTTCTTGAGTACACAAAAGACAAAAAGCTGATTGCTGAAATAGATGAATACTGTAAAAACAAGGGTTTTAAATACTATGTTTCCGATTCGCTTGAATTAAAATAGTGGCGTGGATGACTATCGGATCAGTCCGGTTCATCCCGCCACTTTTACGTTCATTTTCCTGTTATATTCAAGTCTTTTCTCTGCGACATACAGGGTGATGTCACTGTCGATGTCACTTATAACGCACCCTGCAGCGTTGTAGATTCCTACCTTGAAGAGCCTTACTACTTTGCATCTGGTATTGATCCTCTTCATGGTTCCGGCTTTGAAAAAGCTAAGGTTTATCTCGTCGCCCATGTTTATGGACTGGTCCTTGCCGATAAGGAGAGAAATTCCGCGTACTGAAATGTCATTAACAATGACATTTATGGTCTTTCTGTGATTGACCACTGCCTGTCCCATGACCTGGACCATGTATCTCTCAGCCTTTCTGTTCCTGTCGGAGAGAATGATCTCTTTTCCCCTGATGACATGAAAATCAGTGCCGTTGAAATCTGTCCTTGCTATGGAATCCGACTCAAAGATGTGCTTAAGTCCCGTGGCTGGCTCTGTATATTCAATCCTTGCCTTGGAGCAATAATCAACGGTTTGATTTCCGCAGGTAATCGGTGTTACCAGGATTCCCTCGCCGTAGGTTGTAAGCACTCTTGTCTTGACCGAACACTCGGAATTGTTATGAACCATTTTTATGGTTATTTCTGCCATTTGTGGTATCTCAACTATTCTCATGATCACAATGATAATACATTGTCAAGTAAAAGTCTTCTAAAATTTATTAAAAAAATACTAAAAAACGCCAATTTTGAAACTGCGTTTCATCAGCATTGCACCGGATGAAATTTATTTATTTCGAGTGCCTTGATTTTATGCTCAAAAGAATCATAATTAGAGTATTGGTCTACTGAATAAATAATGTATACAGAAAAGGTGACATGCTATGACAACAGATTATTCCATAAGAACGGCTACGCCGGATGATGCAAAAGAGCTTGTGGCTATCTATGATTACTATGTAAAAGAGACTGCCATTACCTTTGAATATGAAACACCTTCCATCGAAGAATTCAGAGGAAGAATAGAGAAGGTTCTTCAGAAATATCCGTATATCGTTATAGAGAAGGGAAAAGAGATCCTGGGATATGCCTACGCGAGTACCTTCAAGGACAGGGATGCCTATCAGTGGAGCGTTGAACTTAGCATATACCTTGCGAAGGATGCAAGGCGTGCGGGGCTCGGTCGCATGCTTTATGAAGAACTGGAGAAGAGGCTTAAAGCGCAGGGAATCTTGAACCTGTATGCGTGTATCGGTTATCCGGATGATGAGGATGAACATCTTACATTAGACAGCGTTAAATTTCATGAGAGGCTTGGCTATTCCATGATAGGCAAGTTCAATAAATGCGGCTATAAATTCGGTACCTGGTACAGCATGGTCTGGATGGAGAAGCTGATAGGAGAGCACAAATAATTAATTGATTTATTGCATTAAAGTGCTTGGATTGTTATGATACTACTAACGGTTTTTTGATTGGAGGTAATTTAATGAGCACAATACCATATAAGATCTATCTTGAAGAGTCAGAGATGCCAAAGGCATGGTACAACGTCAGGGGCGATATGAAAAAGAAACCCGCTCCGATTCTCAATCCTGCAACACTTAAGCCTGTGACCATAGATGAGCTCTCAGGAATATTCTGCCGTGAGCTTGCAGAGCAGGAACTTGATGACACTTCAAGATTTATTGAGATACCCGAAGAGATCAGAAACTTCTACAGAATGTATCGCCCGTCACCGCTTGTACGTGCATACTGTCTTGAAGAAAAACTGCAGACACCTGCACATATTTATTACAAATTTGAAGGAAACAACACCTCAGGAAGCCACAAGCTCAATTCAGCTATTGCTCAGGCCTACTATGCCAAGAAGCAGGGCCTTAAAGGTGTGACAACAGAAACCGGTGCCGGCCAGTGGGGTACAGCTCTTTCAATGGCATGCTCATACTTTGACCTGGACTGCCAGGTGTATATGGTTAAGGTTTCTTATGAGCAGAAGCCTTTCAGACGTGAAGTTATGCGCACTTACGGTGCCAAGGTAACACCTTCTCCGTCAATGGAAACAGAGGTAGGAAGAAGGATCAATGCCGAGTTCCCCGGAACAACAGGATCTCTGGGATGCGCTATTTCAGAGGCCGTTGAGGCTGCTACAAGCCAGGAAGGTTACCGTTATGTTCTGGGATCTGTTCTTTCTCAGGTACTTCTTCATCAGTCAGTTATAGGTCTTGAGACAAAAGCGGCTCTTGATAAATACGGAATTAAGGCAGATATGATCATTGGTTGCGCAGGTGGCGGATCTAACCTGGGCGGACTTATTTCTCCTTTTGCAGGAGAGATCCTCCGAGGAGAAGCTGATTACGAGATAATCGCAGTTGAGCCTGCATCATGCCCGTCACTTACAAGAGGAAAATATGCTTACGATTTCTGCGACACAGGTAAGGTTTGTCCTCTTGCCAAGATGTATACTCTCGGAAGCGGATTTATTCCATCAGCCAATCATGCCGGCGGACTTCGCTATCACGGCATGAGCAGTGTTGTATCTGAGCTTTATGATCAGGGAATCCTCACTGCAAGATCCGTTGAGCAGACAAGTGTATTTGAGGCAGCAGAGATGTTCGCAAGAGTTGAAGGTATTCTTCCTGCTCCTGAGAGCAGCCATGCAATCCGCGTTGCTATCGATGAGGCACTTAAGTGCAAAGAGACCGGAGAAGAGAAGAACATTGTATTTGGTCTTACTGGAACCGGGTACTTTGATATGGTCGCATATCAGAAATACAATGACGGTGAGATGACAGACTATGTTCCTACCGATGAAGAGCTTCAGAAGTCTTTTGCAAAGCTTCCTAAGGTAGAATGATCAGAATTACAGGGAGGGAGTTACTATGGCTAAGATAGCTAATCCTGAGCAGTATGCACAGTCAACTGAGTCCAAGGGAGAACTCAAATACAGAGAGCGCAGCAGATGGCTCTTATTCGGACTTCCATGGACATTTACCAAATATGAGATAAGAGAGAATGACTTTACCATAATCAAGGGATTCTTTACCGTAAGGGAGAATGACTGCTACATGTACAAGATCAGTGACGTGGAGATCACAAGCAGTCTCCTTCAGAGAATGGCAGGTCTTTCAACTATCGTTCTCTACACTTCGGATGTTACGGACAGAACCATTATCATGAAAAACATCAAACACGGTCGTGAGATCAAGGACTTTATTCTTCAGGCATCAGAAGCAGCGCGTATTAAACGCCGCACCATGAATATGCAGAATATTGGATTTGGAGCAAATGACATCCACGATGTCGATGAGATGGATGAACTTAGCTGATTGATTGGGCTTAGCATGTTTTGCATGCTAAGCCTTTTTTAGAAATTTCAAAATTCCTCTTGCATTTTTTCTCCGGATATGTATAATCATTTTTCGTCGGTATTCAATCGACAAGAAGTCACAGGTGTTCACCTGATGATTTTTCCACTTTTAAACAATTTAACTATTAACGAGTTGGCGCAGAGCCATGTCTTTTTTGCTCTCTGCTGCCAAAAACAGAAAGGGAGATGTTATGAATTTTAAGGAGAAAATGTCGAAACAGAACAATTCAGTTAAGGTACTTCTCAAAAAACTGAAGAGACATGACACTGTTGTAGTTGCGATTGCGGTAGTGATAGCGCTTGTTTTATGCGGAGGTCTGATCTACCTGACAACTCCGGCAGTTACGGCTACAGCCAAGGAGGAATTTGAAGAGGCAGAAAAAGAGAACAATGAGAAGACAATTGAGAAGCTTGATGAACTGGGCAATTACCTGACAGGAATTGACAAGTCAATCGAAGAGAGTCAGAAGAGCATAAATACATTCAGTGAAAAGAACGGAACAGATTCAAATCTTGTGAGTGAAAAGGTGACAGGTCTTGGTAATGACATGAGTACTCTCCACACAACCATTACTTCAACTCAGACAAACATTGAGAAGCTTAAGGAAACTATCGAGAAGGGGACAGAGCAGTCAAGCAAGGAAAGAGCTGACAGCCTCGCTCAGATCGATAAAGAACTTGATTTAATAAAGGATCAGTATGCTTCAACTCAGGAGAGCACAAAGAGCCTTATTGATGAGATTCAGTCCAAGGTGAAATCAGGGGATGAGAGCATTTCACAGGAGATGAACGATCAGTACAATGACCTCCTTGATAAGCTTGCTGCATTAAACGTAAAACTTACTGAGGATAACAGTAAGACAATCAACAATTTCAAAACTGAGATTTATAATCTTGATTCCGAGATCAAAGAGCTCTCTGAGAAAATGGCTTCGGATACAAGTGCAACCAACAACAAGATAGACCAGATCAGAGAGAATCTTGGAAATGGTATCAGTGCCATGAACGATAAACTTGGAAAAGACATCTTTAACATGAACGAGAGTCTTGGAAAAGACATCAGTAGCATGAATGAGAATCTTGGAAATAACCTTGATACCATGAATGAGAACCTCGGCAATAATATAAACAGCATGAACGAGAGCCTTGGGAACAATATTAACACCATGAATGAAAGCCTTGGAAACAACATAAACACCATGAATGAGAATCTTGGAAAAGACATCAGTTCAATGAATGAAAATCTTGGTAAAGATATCAGTTCAATGAATGAGAGTCTTGGAAGCAATATAAATTCTATGAACGAGAACCTTGGCAATAATATCAGCTCTTTAAATTCGAGCATGGATGATAGTTTCAGCAACCTTAACACAAGTATTTCAAATCAGTATAACAGCATTGTTCAGGGTCAGAACACCAACACACAGGAATTAAAGCAGCTTCTTTCAGAGTATCATCAGTCGGTAAAAGATTCTTTTACATCTGTCGCTAATGGAAAACAGTTGGTGGCTTCTGCATTAGCGACAAAAAACATCCAAGTTGCCAGTGATGCTACTTTTGAGGAATTAAGCAACGCTATAATGAGTATTCAGACTGAAGTAAAGGTTGAAGAACTGGTGGGCAATGTAAGTTATACATATCATCACCACACAAACGGCCAGGATGGAATAGGAGATAATGGTGATATGCATGGTGATCAGTATGGAGACGATTATTTATCTCCTGTACAGGGTGGCTGCTTTACAAGACCATACTATCATGTCAGTTATTCGGGTCCTGTATACAGATATTATGAGCTTATGACTACGACGGATGACAGACAGAATGAGTTCCAATACTGGGGATGCAGATACTGTGCTTCGACAAAACGTGCATGGGATGATTATTACGGCTGGGATATACCCGATACTCATCTGTGCGGAACGGAAACGGTGGATAAATGGACTTTTGACCTTTCCGGAGAAGATTCTGCAAATGTAGTTGAAGTTATGTATGCACGTGGATGTGAAAAGGTTGCGAATCAGATAGTTGGTGCAAGCGTATCGTACTGATGCGATGTTATGGGCTTTCTTGACATTCAGAATCCATCTGCATAGAATAAATGTGTTGTAGTGGTTATAGCACAAAAATGTGCAGATTGGAGAAAACATGACAAAAATAGATATTATTTCAGGCTTTTTGGGAGCCGGAAAGACTACTCTTATAAAGAAACTTTTAAAAGAGGCTCTCGCCGGAACTAAGGTAGTACTTATAGAAAATGAATTTGGTGAGATCGGCATTGACGGCGGATTTCTTAAGGAATCAGGAATCGAGATCACAGAGATGAACTCAGGTTGTATCTGCTGCAGCCTTGTGGGAGATTTCGAGACATCCCTTAAACAGGTAATGGATCAGTATGCACCTGAGAGAATCCTCATTGAGCCTTCAGGTGTAGGCAAGCTTTCTGATGTAATGAGAGCTATCCAGAATATCGCCGATGCCGATGAAAACATGGAGCTTAACAGTGCTGTTACGGTTGTTGATGCAACTAAGGCTAAGGTTTATATCAAGAACTTTGGTGAGTTCTTCATTAATCAGATTGAGAATGCAGGAACTATTATTCTTACAAGAACTGACAAGGCTGATCAGGCCAAGATTGAAACTGCTGTAGAGCTTATCCGTGAGCACAACAAGAAAGCAACTATTATCACAACACCTCTTGCTGATATTACAGGAAAAGAAATTCTGGATACTTTTGAAGGTAACAATGATCTTGAGGCAGAGCTCTTAAAGCTTGTTATGGAACAGGAGCATCATCACCATCACCATCATCATGATCACGGCAGCCATAAGATCGTAGCTGAGGATGGCTCTGTAATCTACAGTGCGCATCCCGACGGAGAGTGCGATGATGAGGAGTGCGAGTGCCATCATCACCATGATCATGACGAGGATGAGCACGATCACGAGCATGAGCATGAGCATGAGCACCATCATCACGACCATGACCATGATGAGCACGATCACGAGCATGAGCATGAGCACCATCATCATGACCACGACCACGATGAGCACGATCATGATGAGCACGAGCATCATCATCACCACGATCATGACGAGGATGAGCACGAGCATGATCACGACCATGAGCATCATCACCATGATGCAGACGATATCTTCATGAGCTGGGGTATGGAGACTCCGCTTAAGTATACTAAGGAAGAGATAGAAGGAATGCTCTCAAAGCTTGAGGACGATGAAACATACGGCATTGTTCTTCGTACTAAGGGTGTAGTTCCATCTACAGACGGATCATGGATTGAGTTTGACTATGTTCCCGGAGAGTCTGATGTCAGAACAGGAGCAGCTGATGTCACAGGTAAGTTCTGCGTAATCGGATCTGAACTCAATGAAGATAATCTTCAGAAACTCTTTAGAAGGCTTGCATAAGGTCTTTTACAAGTGATTAGCAGAATTATTGAGGTATGAGATGATGAAACCTGTATATATTATTAATGGATTTTTGGATGCGGGAAAGACTGACTTTTTCCGCTATACAATAGCTCAACCTTACTTCAGGACAAAGGGCAAGACTCTTCTTATTGTCTGTGAAGAGGGTGAGAATGATTATGAAGAGAAGCTCCTTAAGAGCACCAATACTGTGATTGAGCGCTTTGAAGAGGAAGATGAGTTTACTCCCGAAGCACTTATAGCCCTGGATGCCAAGCATAACCCTGAACGTATTCTTATCGAGTACAACGGTATGTGGAATTTCAAGGAGATGAAGCTGCCTGTAATGTGGAATCTTGAGCAGCAGATCACAGTTATTGATTGTTCAAGTTTTGAACTCTATTTTAGCAATATGAAGTCTCTTCTGGCTGAACAGATAAGAAATTCTGATCTGATCCTGTTTAACAGATGTGACGGACTTACGGATAAACTTCCCTCATATAAGAGAAATGTTAAGGCCATCAATCAGAAGGCAGATATTATCTTTGAGGACAGGGACGGAGAAGTGGATGTAACTCTTGATGAGGACCTTCCTTTCGATCTTAACCAGGATCCTATCGAACTTAACAACTACGGATACGGAATGTTCTATCTTGATGCGCTTGATCACGTTGAGAGATATGAGGGTAAGAACGTCAGGTTCAAAGGCCTTGTGCTCAAGCCTGAAGAGTTCCCTGACAACAGATTCGTGCCGGGTAGAATGGCAATGACATGCTGCGCTCAGGATATGCAGTTCTTGGGCTTTGCCTGTGAGTACGATAAGACTGATGAACTTAACGAGAAAGACTGGGTTACTGTGACAGCCAAGGTGGTTAAGCAGTTTGTCCCGGAATATAAGGGCGAGGGCCCTGTTCTTCAGGCTATATCTGTTGAAAAGACAACAGAGCCTGAGAATCCTGTTATAGATTTTTCAAATCCACAGCAGTGACCGTAGGAGAACGAGATGTTTAATTATCAGCCAATGCAGTGGCTTTTCCTGTTCTTTTTTTACAGCTTTTTTGGCTGGATTTTTGAGACAATTTATGTATCTGTACATGAAGGGCATTTTGTAAACAGAGGGTTCATTCGTGGACCCTTTTTGCCGTTGTATGGATGTGGCGGAATCATGATGCTGCTGGCATCCAAGCCTTTTTATGAAAATATAGTTCTGGTATTTATTTCCGGATGTATCGGGGCAACGGCGCTTGAATATATAACAGCCGTTGTGATGGAAGCCCTTTTTAAGGTCAGATACTGGGATTATTCTCACAAGAAAATTCATTTTCAGGGGCGAATCTCACTTGAATCAACACTTGCCTGGGGCTTGTGTACTGTGGTTTTCACACACTGGCTTCAGATCCCTATTGAGAGGATTGTATTGTCAATTCCTTACAATATAGTTACCGTTGCAACCACTATCGTTGTGGTGATGTTCAGTGCCGACTTTATGCTGGCATTTAAGACTGCTCTTGATCTTAAGGATGTGCTCATATATATGGAGAAGGCCAAGAGCGAAATGGCGAGGATGCAAAAGAGACTTGATGTCATCATTGCCTTTAAAGGCGAGGATGTACGCGAGAGCATCGGAGATAAGATCGATGGAATCGGCGACAAGATCGGTGGAATAGGAAGTACAGTGGGAAATACCGTAGGAGCTATCGGCTCGGGTATTTCAGTAAGACTGGACAGCCTCAGCGATTCTCTTGAGAATTCATTTAAGACCATCAGGGATAAGATAAATCTGGATCCCGCAGCTTATGTCGGCAATGCGAGAGAAGAAGTTCTGGAACTCTATGCCAAGTACAGAGTTATCATGGCCAGATTTACACCCGGACCTGTTAAGAATTTCTTCGTGTGGTACAGAGAACGTACTATTGAGGGAAATCCTACAATGTCATCTGAATCTTATAAGGGAAACCTTGAAGAAGTGAAGGAAAAAGTAAAGAAAAGAAGAAAAAAGTAAAAAAATAAGACCTTAAGCAGCAGCCATGCTTAAGGTCTTTTCTTTATCGTTATGATTATGAAAGCTTGTTTACAGCAAGAGCGAGTCTTGAAACTTTTCTTGAAGCTGTGTTCTTCTTGATAACGCCCTTTGACTCAGCCTTGTCGATTGCTGATGTAGCAGCAAGAAGTGCCTTAGCAGCCTCTTCCTTGTTACCGGCCTCAACAGCAGCTCTAACCTTCTTGATCTCTGTCTTAACTGCAGACTTGATCATCTGGTTCTGTGCAGCCTTCTTCTCGTTTACTAAAACTCTCTTCTTGGCAGATTTGATATTAGCCATAATTACCTCCGATAATAATCAATGTAATAGTTTTTATAATAATGTTCGTGTGTGCATTAAGCCGGACACGGACAGTTAATGCCACATACGTAGAAATATTTTAGATGAAAATGATGGCGATGTCAATAGAGTTTGTGTTATAATTCAGCGTACGAGATTTATTAAATAACATACAGAGGAATAAATTGTGGATCAGAGTAAGATAAGAAATTTTTGTATTGTTGCCCATATTGACCACGGCAAGTCTACATTGGCTGACCGTATGATCGAGAAAACAGGTGTGCTTACACTTAGAGAGATGCAGGCGCAGGTTCTGGACAACATGGATATAGAGAGGGAGAGAGGTATCACCATCAAGTCCCAGGCTGTAAGAATGATCTATAAGGCGAAGGACGGGCAGGAATATACCTTTAACATGATCGATACTCCCGGACATGTGGACTTTGGATATGAGGTTTCAAGATCTCTTGCAGCCTGTGACGGAGCTATTCTTGTAGTTGATGCTACCCAGGGTGTCGAGGCCCAGACCCTGGCCAATGTATATATGGCACTGGATCATGATCTGGATGTATTTCCTGTCATAAACAAGATTGACCTTCCCAGCGCGATGCCTCAGGAGGCCAAGGATGAGATTGAGGATGTCATCGGAATTGAGGCTCAGGATGCGCCTCTTATTTCAGCCAAGAACGGCATTGGAATCGAGGAAGTACTTGAGGCTGTAGTTCACAAGATCCCTGCACCGCAGGGCGATGCATCAGCTCCTCTTAAGGCTCTTATTTTTGACAGTATATATGATTCATACAGAGGAGTTATCGTATTTGTAAGAGTCAAGGACGGCGTTGTCAGAAAGGGAATGAAGGTCCGCTTTATGGCAACAGGAGCAGAGGCAGAGGTTGTTGAGGTCGGATATTTCGCACCCGGAAGTTTTGTTCCGAGTGATGAGCTGACAGCGGGAGAAGTTGGATACTTTACTGCGTCCATCAAGAATATTCAGGATACCCGTGTGGGTGATACCGTTACTGATTCTGCAAAGCCATGTGCAGAGGCACTTCCCGGATACAAGAAGGTCATGCCTATGGTATACTGCGGACTTTACCCTGCAGACTCGGCTCACTATTCAGATCTTCGTGACGCACTTGAGAAACTTCAGCTTAATGATGCATCTCTTTTCTATGAGCCGGAGACTTCACAGGCGCTCGGATTTGGTTTCAGAGCAGGCTTTTTGGGACTCCTTCACCTTGAAGTTGTGCAGGAGAGACTTGAGAGAGAATATGACCTGAACCTTGTTACTACAGCGCCTTCTGTTGTTTACAAAGTTCACAAGACAGACGGAGAAGTGTTCGATCTTACCAACCCGACCAATCTTCCTGATCCGTCAGAGATAGATTACATGGAAGAGCCTATCGTAAACGGCGAGATCATGGTAACAACAGATTATGTCGGTGCCATCATGCAACTTTGTCAGGAGAGACGAGGCAAGTACCTGAGTACCGATTATATAGAGCAGACAAGAGCAATCCTTAAGTATGAGCTTCCTCTTAACGAGATCATCTATGATTTCTTTGATGCGCTTAAGTCAAGGTCCAGAGGTTATGCATCCTTTGACTATGAGCTCAAGGGCTATGAGAAGTCAGATCTCGTTAAGCTTGATATCCTCATCAACAGAGAAGAGGTTGATGCCCTGTCCTTTATCGTTCACAAGGACGGAGCATATGAGCGCGGTCGCAAGATGTGTGAGAAACTCAAAGAGGAGATCCCAAGGCACCTGTTTGAGATTCCTATTCAGGCTTCCGTGGGTGGCAAAGTCATTGCCCGTGAGACTGTCAAGGCATATCGTAAGGATGTCCTTGCCAAGTGCTACGGCGGTGATATAACCCGTAAGAAGAAACTCCTTGAGAAGCAGAAGGAAGGTAAGAAAAAGATGCGTCAGATCGGTAACGTAGAAGTTCCGCAGTCCGCATTCCTTAGTGTCCTTAAGCTCGATAACGTAGACTGACCGGGGATATAGATGATTAGTATGTTACCAAAGACTTTGTCTTTATATGTACACATACCGTTTTGTGCGAGGAAGTGCAATTATTGCGACTTCCTCTCTTTTAATGCGGAAAAAGAGCTGATGGATGAATACTTTGATGCTCTTGAAAAAGAGATATCGAAGTCGGCGAAAGAGTATAAAGACAGAACAGTTACTACGATATTCTTTGGAGGAGGCACTCCTTCTTTTGCAGATGAAAAAAGAGTTTGCGGCTTACTTCAGAGGATCAGGGATGAATTTAATGTCAGCGCGGATGCGGAGATCAGCATTGAGGTCAACCCTGCATCAGCTATGAGAGATAAGCTTGTTTCTTACAGAGCAGCAGGCTTCAACAGGCTCAGCATCGGATGCCAGTCCCTAAGTGATGATGAACTTAAGATTCTGGGAAGACTCCATAGCAGCAGTATGTTTGTTGAGACCTTTAATAACGCCAGAAATGCAGGCTTTGACAATATCAACGTGGATGTTATGAGTGCTCTTCCGGGGCAGAGTCTTGATTCCTATGGCAGTACACTGAAAAGGGTGCTGGAGCTGGAACCGGAGCATATCTCGGCCTACAGCCTTATTATCGAAGAAGGTACTCCTTTTTATGACATGGAATTGGATATTCCTGATGAGGACACCGACAGGGCAATGTACCACGAAACCAAGAGGATTCTGAAGGAACATGGTTTCCACAGATATGAGATATCAAATTATGCCCTTGGTGCCGGTGATGATGATGCCTATGAGTGTCGTCACAACAAGGTTTACTGGCAACGCGGCAATTACCTTGGCCTTGGCCTCGGAGCTGCTTCAATGGTGGACAATGTCAGATGGAGTAACATCCGGGACATTGGTACTTATGTAAAAGAACTTGCGGACGCCGAAAGCTCTTTTGACAAAATAAGAGAGAATGTGGAGGAGCTAAGTGTCAAGGCCCAGATGGAAGAGTTTATGTTCCTGGGGCTTCGCCTTGTCAGAGGCGTTAATGTCCGGCAGTTTAAGGAAACTTTTGGAAAAGACATCTCGGATGTATACGGCAATGTGATAGATAAATATCTTGGGATGGGGCTCTTGCAATACGCCGGAGATGAGGAAAATTATTTGAGCCTTACCGATGAGGGCCTTGATGTCAGCAACACAGTCATGGCAGATTTTTTGTTATAATGGATATTAGCTTCACATTTATGAAAAGGTATGAAGGGGGATTACTATGAACTACAATTTTTTCGCGCTTATATCAAGAATGAAATATATAAACCGCTGGGCACTTATGAGGAATACCAGGGAAGAGAATCTTTGCGAGCATTCCATGGAGGTTGCGATGATAGCCCACGCGCTCTGCACTATAGGTAATGTCAGATACGGCAGGAATCTTGATGCCAACAAGGCTGCGCTTATAGGTCTATATCACGATGCGTCCGAGATCATCACGGGCGATATGCCTACACCCGTTAAATACTTTAATGCCGATTTAAAGCACGCCTACAAAGAGGTTGAGGCAATTGCCGATGATAAGCTTCTTGAAAAACTCCCCGACGATCTGCGTCCGTCCTTTGAAGAGATTTTCAAACCTGAGGATTCAGAGGAAGAGAAATACATGAGAAAACTTGTCAAAGCAGCAGATAAGCTCTCTGCACTCATTAAGTGTATCGGCGAGACCAATGCAGGCAACTCGGAGTTTCGAACAGCCAAAGAGAGTACAGGTAAGGCAATAAGGAGCCTGTATCAGGAACTTCCTGAGGTTCTGGATTTTGTAAATGAGTTCCTTGCCTCTTACGGAAGCACCCTGGATGAGCTGACCTGAATATAATCTTTGTTTTAGCGATATTTAATTGATTTTTTGGCGATTTAGCATGATAATTAATTATGAGTAAGTTTATACAGTTAAAAAGCCATCTTCATTAAACGGAGCAAACAGGATGAAATTCATAAAATGTGAAGAGCTTAAGCCGGGTATGCGCCTTGCGAAACCCATATACAGTAAGAAGGGAGTTCTTTTGTATGATCGTGCTTCTGTGCTTAAAGATATGCAGAGCATTGAGAATATCAAGAGCTTCGGTCTTATTGGTCTTTTTGTCTTAGAACCTGCTGAGCCTGTTCCGCCGATGACTCAGGATGATCTGGAGTTTGAACGTTTCCAGACTGTTATGTATAACGAGATCATGGAGGAACATGCCAGGATCATCAAGAACCGAAAGCAGGAAAAGTTCCCCAATATATGTGCACAGATAATTAAAAACTACGGTAATCTCAAGAAAAAGATAACATTCCAGCAATCGCTCAGAAGCGCGGATGACTATATTTATAAACACTCTCTCAATGTTGCAATACTTGCTGCCATGATAACTCATACAATGAATGTTCCTCTCTCGGAACAGAATGAAGCGGTAATGGCAGCTGTAATCCATGATATAGGAAAGCTTACCCTTCCTGTGGAGCTGCAGTCCAAACAGCAGACAACGGAGGATGAGCGAGCCATCATTGACGGCCACGAAGTTCAGGGATATCCAATAATTGATGAGGCCTTTTCTACTCAGCCCAACATTAAGAGAGCATGTAATCAGGCAAGAAGAATACTTCTGGATTACTGGAATGGAAATCCGATACAAAACCAGAAGACGCTGACCGCGGCCAAGGTTCTCGTGGTTGCCGGAATATTCGACAAGGAAACAGCTGTGAGAATTGATGATTCACCGGTTTCGGAGGTCATGGTCATCAGAAAGATGATGCATAGAAGTGATGTCTTTGATCCGAAGGTTGTAAACGGCCTTATCAATTCGCTTAATATTCTGATTCCGGGAATCAGTGTAGAGCTCAATACAGGAGAGAAGGCGCTGGTAATAAGGACCAATGATGATGATTTCTTAAGACCCACGGTACTCAGCTTCAGAGATAATTCCATCATTGACCTGTCAAACAGAAGAGCCTACGGAGATCTGGAGATTGTTGATATCATGAAGACCATGGACAACAGATGCATAATGGACACCTCCAGGATGAAGGCTTTGGGCATTGCGGTGGAAGAACCGGAATACGTATAAGGAGAGTTTATGTCACAGATTACAGATATACTGAAGAAGGCAAAGGATGAGGGAGCATCTGACGTACATATCACGGTAGGTATTCCGCCCAAAATGAGAGTAAACGGCAAGCTGATCACCATGGATGAATATGGTAAAATGCTGCCCAAGGATACAGCAGCTATCGCTGAGGAGATCATGTCGGAAAAGCAGCAGGCTGCTCTTGATGAAAAGGGCCAGCTTGATATGTCTTTTTCCATTCCTCAGGTCGGAAGATACAGGTTGAATGTTTTCAAGCAGAGAGGCTCTACAGCCATGGCTTTCAGAGTAGTGGCTACGCAGATACCATCGGCGGAGAGCCTTGGAATTCCCGATTCTGTAATAGATCTCTATCAGAAAAAGAGAGGACTGGTGCTGGTTACAGGCCCCACCGGAAGCGGAAAGTCTACAACTCTGGCATCCATCATTGATACGATAAACGCTAACAGGGAAGCCCATGTTATCACACTGGAGGACCCTATCGAGTTTACATATCAGCACAATATGTCAATCGTCAATCAGCGTGAGATTGGCACGGATTCAAACAATTATGCCAGCGCTCTGCGCGCAGCTCTTCGTGAGGATCCGGATGTTATCCTTGTTGGAGAGATGAGAGATCTTGAGACTATCAGTACAGCTATTACTGCAGCCGAGACCGGACATCTGGTGCTTTCGACGGTTCATACAATCGGCGCATCCAATACTGTTGACAGACTTATAGATGTATTTCCGTCGCATCAGCAGCAACAGGTCAGAATACAGCTGGCGGGTGTACTTGAGGCCATCGTGTCACAGCAGCTTATTCCCATGAACGATGGTGTGTCCAGAATCGCAGCTTTTGAGGTGCTCCATATCAACAGTGCCGTAAGAAACCTTATCCGTGAGGGAAAGAGCCATCAGCTCATTACCTATATGCAGACCTACAGAAAGCAGGGTATGATCACGATGGATGATGCAATCCTTGAACTTTACAGGGCTCAGAAGATCGGACGCGAGGCGGCTCTTACCTTTGCACAGGATCCGGATACCATGCAGAATAAGATGCTCAGATAAAATCATAAAATTTTTCAATCTTAAGAAAATCTTAAAGATTTTTAAGGTCGACCTGTTGTATAATCAGCAGGTCGATTTTTGTTTTATATCTAAAATTCTGATATTTCTGTGTTTGTCTACAAGGGAATCCCACTATTTGTAGAAAAGAGGAAATTTAATGTTTAGTTCTGTAACTTCGGGAGCCGTGGGTGGTATCTCTTCCTACCTTATGCAGGTAGAAGTGGATGTCAGTGACGGACTTCCGAGCTTTAACATGGTTGGCTTTATGAGCGGAGACGTGAGAGAGGCCGGCGAGCGTGTCAAGGTGGCACTGAGAAATGCCGGGACAAAGATTCCGCCCTCAAAGATAACCATCAATCTGTCCCCTGCGGATATAAGAAAGAGCGGCGTTGTGGTGGACCTGCCGATAGCTGTGGGCATCATGGCAGCCATGGGCGAGATAGATACTGATTCTTTAAAAGACACAGTGGTTCTCGGAGAGCTGGGCCTTGACGGAGAGGTGAAGGCAGTAAAGGGGATACTGCCAATCGTTACAAGGGCGAAGGAAATGGGCTATAAGCTCGTTATTCTCCCGGACAGCAATGCCAGAGAAGGTGCTGTGGTCGATGGAATTAAGATAATAGGAGTTGGCTCTCTACAGGAGGCCAGCCAGTATCTGAATGCCCCGGAGGAAGAGAGGGACAGGCTCATTGCACCGACCGTTGTTGATGTGAAAAAGTTGTTTGAAGATGCTGAGTATCTGGATGAAACTTTGGATTTTGCGGATATCAACGGACAGGCAGGAGTTAAAAGAGCTACTGAAATAGCGGCGGCCGGTTTTCATCACATAATGCTGATCGGGCCGCCGGGGGCAGGAAAGAGCATGGTGGCAAAGAGAATTCCTACAATACTTCCGCCACTGACACTGGAGGAAAGCCTTGAGGTTTCAACCATCTATTCGGTGGCAGGAATGCTCTCGGATGAAGAGGCACTTATAACAAAAAGACCTTTTATGAGTACTCATCACCTGGTAACTGAGACAGCACTTGTGGGAGGTGGATCGACTCCCCGCCCGGGTATTATATCCCTGGCTCACAGAGGAGTTCTTTTTCTGGATGAGATGCCGGAATTTCCCAGAGCCAAGCTTGATCTGCTTCGTCAGCCGCTTGAGGATCGCAGCATCCATATCGTGAGAAACAGAGGGACGTATACATACCCTGCGGATTTTCAGCTTGTGGGTGCCTTGAATCCCTGTCCTTGCGGTTATTACCCCGATAGAAACAAGTGCAAGTGTACACCTGCAGATATTAAAAGGTACCTGGGACACATATCCGGACCTATTCTTGACAGGGTTGATATCTGCGTTGAGGCTCCGAGAATAGATATCGCAGATCTTGCAGTGAAGAATAAAAATGCCAATGAAAGCAGCAGGAGCATCAGGAAAAGAGTTTTGGAAGCCAGAAAGATACAGGAAAAGAGATTTGAAGGAACTGCCATCAAGTTCAATTCGGAGATGACACCCAAGGATATTGAGAAGTATTGTGTCCTGGGACCCAAAGAACAGGCTTATCTTGAAAACGCATTCTGCAGCATGGAGCTCAGCGCAAGAGCTTATCATAAGATCCTGCGTGTGGCCCGCACTATTGCTGACATCGACGGCTCTGAGGAAATCAGGCAGATACATCTGATGGAAGCGGTCGGATACAGGATCACAGACGGAAAATACTGGCATCAAATGGAGGAATAAAAATGGAAATAAGTGAAAAAGATTATGCATACTGGCTGTTCAATGTTCCCGATGTGGGAAACGCCAGTGTGGACAAGCTTCTTTGCAGTGGACTTAGCTGCAAGGATGTATATCAGTTAAGTTCAAAAGAACTGTCAAAACTGCTTTCAAGGAAGAAAGTTGAGAGCATAGAAAGATCAAGGTACAGCTGGGATTTTGAGGGCGAAAAGAAAAAGCTGAAGGACAAGGGCGTGCGATTTGTGTCTAGAATTGATCCTGAATTTCCGGAAAAACTAAAGAACATACCAAACGCACCGTTCGCAATCTATGTAAAAGGGGACCTCCCCGATCCGGCGATACCTTCTGTATCCATCGTAGGAGCCAGGATGTGCTCCGAATACGGAAGATATATGGCAAGACAGTTCGGAAGAGGGCTTGCTCTTTCCGGCGTACAGGTGATAAGCGGAATGGCAAGAGGCATTGACGGTATTGCGCAGGGAGCTGCGCTTGAGGCCGGAGGAAAATCTTTCGGGGTACTGGGGTGCGGAGTTGATATCTGCTATCCGCCGGAAAATAAGGTGATATATGATGCGATGCTCAAGAATGGCGGTGCTGTTTCAGAGTATCCTCCGGGAATGGAACCACTGGCCAACTTCTTTCCGATGAGAAACAGGATCATCAGTGCACTTTCTGATGTGCTTCTTGTGGTGGAAGCAAGACAGAAATCAGGAACACAGATAACAGTAGATACTGCGTTGGAGCAGGGAAGAGAGGTGCTGGCTGTGCCGGGAAGAGTAACAGACAGACTTAGCGATGGCTGTAATTACCTTATAAGTCAGGGTGCCGGGATTGCCACCACAGTTGAGGACGTACTTGACAGGCTTTGGGGGATTGAGAATCTGAAGCAATCAGAAAAATCCACTGAGGAAAAGGCTGTATCGCCGACGGCTTGCGCATCTGACAATGAGTTGGAAGTTAATAAAGAGTTAACGCTTGAAGAGAAGATTCTGGAAATAGTTGACATCATTCCGGTTTCGACATCTTTCATTGCCGAGGAGCTTTTTAAAAGAGGAGAAAACCTTTCTATGCCTGCACTTTTGACCACTTTAATGGACATGACCTGTTGCGGAAAAATTGCGCAAAACGGTGCATATTATCGCAGAATCGCGTAGAGAAACCGAGTGCGCAAAACGTTACCGACAACGTTTCCGGAAACGTTCCCACTAAAATAGTCAATGTGCATTTTGTATAATTTTTTGGCAAAAATATGTAACAAATTTCTTAATTGACAAAATATTGCACAAAGCATAGACTCATTAATAGAGCAACCGATTGCGCAAAGTTGCGCAGTCATTTTTAACAAACGGAGGGATTTATATGAAAAAGAAATTGGTATCTGTTTTAATGACAGCTGCTATGGGTGCAACACTCCTTGCAGGATGCGGCGCACAGGAAGCAGCACAGACAGCTCAGGAGACAGCAGAGACTGTTGCTGAGACAGCTACAGAAGTGGCAGAGACAGCTCAGGATGCAGCAGAGGCTGTAGAAGAGATCACAGATTACGGTACAGGCGACATTAAGGTTTGGGTTGCTGATAACGTAGTAGATTTCACAAACGAGCAGATCAAGGCATTCCAGGATGCACACCCTGAGTTCTCAGGATACACATTCACAGTTGAGGCTGTTGGTGAAGGTGATGCAGCCGGAAACATGATCACAGACGTAGAGGCCGGTGCTGATATCTATGCATTCGCACAGGATCAGATCGCAAGACTTGTTACTGCAGGTGCTCTTGAGGTAGTTGAGGATTCAAACGCAGAGGCTGTTAAGGCTCAGAACGATGCCGGTGCAGTTGGTGCAGCTACAGTAGGTGGAACACTTTATGCTTATCCTCTTACATCTGATAATGGATATTTCCTTTACTATGATAAGAGCGTTGTAACAGATCCTTCAACTCTTGAAGGCATCATTGCTGATTGCGAAGCAGCAGGCAAGAACTTCTACTTCGAGATCAACTCAGGTTGGTATCAGACAGCATTCTTCTTCGGAACAGGTGCTGAGCTTACATACGATACAGATGATTCAGGTAACTTCACAAAGTGCAATTCTACATATGCATCTGATGCAGGTGTAGTTGCTCTTAAGAAGATCGCAGAAGTTGCTTCTTCAAAGTCATTCCAGAACGGTTCAGCTGTTTCAAACGCAACTAACTGTGGTGCAATCGTTGATGGTACATGGGATGCACAGGCAGCTAAGGATATGTTTGGTGACAACTATGCATGTGCTAAGCTTCCTACATTCGAAGGCGCTGATGGCAAGACATATCAGATGAGCGGTTTCGGTGGATTCAAGCTCCTTGGTGTTAAGCCTCAGGAAGATGATCTCAAGCTTGCAGTTTGTGATGCTCTTGCAGCATTCCTTTCAAGCGAAGAAGTTCAGCTTGCAAGATACAATGCAGTAGGTTGGGGCCCTTCAAACCTCAATGCACAGAAGTCAGATGCAGTTCAGGCTGATGAAGCTCTTTCAGCTCTTGCTGATCAGCTCCAGTACACAATCCCTCAGGGACAGTACCCCGGAGATTACTGGTCACTTGCTACATCACTCGGCGATTCAGTTATCTCAGGTGAGATTAAGGCTGATTCTTCAGATGAAGACTTCATGAAGGCTCTTACAGATTTCCAGACAACATGCGAGAGTTATGCACAGTAACCTCCTGTTAAACTGAAATATCGACAAACATATCAGGCCCGGATTCATTAAGTTTCCGGGCCTGTTTTAAACTAAAAACGCTTGCGCATTGGTAAAAGGAGGCTGATTGTATGGCAAAGGGCGCAGATAAAAACAAAAAAAGTGCAGCGTCTTTGTTTTTTGAAGCTCTGGGAAAGGGCTTTAAGGAAATAGGGGTGACATTTGTTGAGGGCGATATAAAGACTAAACTCTCATACATCATCTTCGGACTTGGTCCGATTCTCAGGGGACAGATACTCATCGGAATTGCACTTCTGTTGTGCGAAGTACTGTTCTTCTACTTTATGGCCGGATTTGGCTGGCAGTATCTATCCAAGTTTTCAACACTTGGAACGATCGCCACCAAGAAGGTGGGACGAAAGACTGTTTACGGTGACAACAGCTTTTTGATCCTGCTGTTCGGCGTTTTATGTATCTTTGCCATAATTGCATTTGTTGCTATCTGGTATATCAACGTAAGAGAAAACCGCAAGGAAGAACTTCTTTTAAAAGCAGGTAAAAAGCTCCCGTCCAACAAAGATGTCTTTTTATCACTCTTTGACAAGAATTTCCATAAGACACTGTTGGCACTTCCTGTAACCGGAATCTTTGTATTTACGGTACTTCCGATTGTATTCATGATTCTGGTGGCATTTACCAACTATGATAAGAACCACCAGTCACCATCCAATCTGTTTACATGGGTTGGACTGGAGAACTTTAAGAATCTTGTTTCTTTCTCCGGAGCAGGTATTGGCGGAACCTTTGTACAGGTTCTGTTATGGACCCTTGTATGGGCTTTGTTTGCGACATTTACAAACTATTTCCTCGGCTTGGCAGTAGCTATGCTGATCAATAAAAAGGGAATAAAGTTCAAGAAGCTTTGGAGAACAATTCTGGTGCTTACAATTGCTGTTCCGCAGTTCGTATCACTTCTTTACGTAATGAAGATGTTCGCCAATGACGGACTTATCAACGGATATCTTATAAAGTGGGGAATCATCAAGAATTATATTCCTTTCTGGACAGATCCGATGCTGGCAAGAATTACCATTATCGTTGTCAATATCTGGATCGGTATTCCTTACATGATGCTGATCGCAACGGGACTTCTTATGAACATTCCGGAGGATCTGTACGAGAGCGCAAGAATTGACGGCGCAAATCCCTGGCAGATGTTCAGAAGCATTACCCTTCCATATATGCTGTTTGTTACAGGACCGTTCCTGCTGACACAGTTTACAGGAAACCTCAACAACTTCAACGTTATTTACCTTCTTACTCAGGGTAAACCACAGTCAGTTAACCTTGCAGAGAAAGCCGGATATTCAGACCTTCTTATCACCTGGCTCTACAAGATGACTGTAAACGACACCAACTATCGAATGGCAGCGGTAATCGGAATCATGGTATTCGTAGTTACAGCGGTGATTTCACTGGTTGTTTACAACATGCTTCCGTCAGTTAAAGATGAGGAGGGCTTCCAATAATGAAATCATACAAGACAAAAAGAGCCATCGGAAACGCTATTGGCTATATCATACTGATACTTATAAGCATTATCTGGCTGTTCCCGTTTGTGGGACTTGTCCTTCAGAGCTTCAGATCCTATGCCACAGAGTATGGCGGAATGGTAGATTATCTAGTGCCCAAGCATTTTTCACTGGACAACTACAAATTCCTTTTTGACAGCAGTCAGACCAACTACCTTTTATGGTATAAGAACACCATTATTATTGCGGTATTTGTTTCGCTTTTCCAGACAATCATTCAGCTGTGCGTAAGCTATGCACTTTCAAGAATGAGATTTGCAGGAAGAACATTCCTTATGAGATTTTGGCTTATCCTTGGTATGTTCCCCGGATTCCTTACTATGATCTGCCTGTATTTCCTTTTGAAACAGTTTGGACTTACACAGGCAGGCGCTATCCCCGGTCTTATTCTTGTGTCTGTGGCAAGCTGTGGAATGGGTTACTATGTCTGCAAGGGATACTTTGATACAATACCCAAGGCACTTGATGAAGCGGCTATGATTGACGGAGCAACAAGGTCAAGGATATTCTTCACAATGATCATTCCTATGTCCAAGCCGATCATTATCTACACTGCATTGGTTGCTTTCATGGCTCCGTGGTGTGATTACGTATTTGCTTCTTACGTTGCATTCGGACATGACACAAGCTACAACGTTGCAGTAGGTATGACAAGATGGGTTTGGACCAACGATTATCAGGGTTACTTCACTAGATTCTGCGCAGGCGGCGTACTTGTAGCAATCCCTGTAACATTGTTGTTCATGTTCCTTCAGAAATACTATGTTGAAGGTGTAACGGGTGGTGCAGTAAAAGGTTAAGAAGGTTATTAATATGGCGGATGGCAAAATTACAATCGATGATGTTGCCAGAGCTCTCGGTATCTCAAAAACCACTGTTTCCCGCGCTATTTCCGGCAAGGGAAGAGTGGGCGATGATACCAGGCTGAGAGTTCTGGAATACATTGAAGAACATAATTACAGGCCTAATTTGATGGCAAGAGCCCTTGCACAGCAAAAGACCTATAACATCGGCGTTATATGGCCTGATGATTATAATGCTGTGGATCTTCCGTTCTTCCAGCGCTGCATGATTGGAATGAGTGAGGTTACTTCCGGCTATGGCTATGACATAATTGTGTCGCTGATTAGCGGAGATGATTTTACGGGCTTAAGGAGGATAATCGATAACCACAAGGTTGACGGAATTATTCTCACCAGGACCCTTGTGCATGACAGACCGGCCAGATTCCTTAAGGAGAGCGGAATACCCTTTGTGGCTGTCGGAAGCACAGACGATAAGGATATTATCTATGTGGATAACGACAATTATGCTGCATGTAAGGAACTGACATCGATTCTGATTGCAAAAGGGCTTAAGAGGCTTGCACTCATTGGGGGATCAACTGAACACATTATTACAAGAACCAGATATAAAGGCTTTGCTGATGCCTTTAAGGATGCGGATATCAGCATCGACAGCAGCCTGGTATATCTTGATGTTGAATCTATGTCCAAGGTTGGCAATATCCTCAAGGATCTTCGCAAGAAAAACATCGACGGTGTTATCTGCATGGATGACAATATTGCCGGCGAAGTTATTTCAAGATGCAGGGATGAACACGTCAAGATCCCGGAAGACCTTCGGGTTGCTTCCTTCTACAACAGTTCAATACTGGAGAGCGCAATACCTTCAGTTACATCACTTAATTTTAATGACAGAAATCTTGGTGCGGTAGCTGCTAAGACTCTTTTGGATATTATCGACAATGTGCCCGTTACGAGCAAGATGCTGGGAGGATACGAGGTAATACTAAAGGAAAGCACCAAATAAGAGGAGTTTTTATGAATATCACGTCAAAATCGAGCATTACCTTCGATCCCATAAGTCTGATTGTCGATGGTAAGCGCGTCTTTCCGATGATGGGAGAGATGCATTTTTCCAGATATCCCCGCAAATACTGGGAAGAGGAACTGCTTAAGATGAAGGCAGGAGGGATCGATATTGTATCCCTCTATGTCATCTGGATCCACCACGAGGAAATACAGGGTGAGTACGATTTTACAGGCGACAGAGACCTAAGGGCTTTCCTTGAGACAGTTAAAAAATGCGGACTCTACAGCATTTTGAGAATCGGACCGTGGGCGCACGGAGAAGCAAGAAACGGAGGCTTTCCCGACTGGCTGCTTAAGGATGCGAAGGCTAAGGGGTATGAGCCCAGAACAGATGCTCCCGAGTATCTTGAACACGTAAGACGTTTTTATGAAAAGACCTATGAACAGTCCAAAGGATTTTTTATAAAGGACGGCGGACCTGTAATAGGCATTCAGATTGAAAATGAGTACGGCCACTGCGGAGGCAAAGGCGGAGAAGAGGGCGAACAGCACATGAGAACTCTTCTTGCCATGGCAAAAGAGATCGGATTTGAAGCGCCGATCTACACGGCAACAGGATGGGGCGGAGCTGTCACAGGCGGCATGATCCCTGTTATGGGCGGTTACTGTGAAGCTCCTTGGGATCAGAGGACCACAGAGATTGAGCCAAGCGGTAACTACATTTTTACCAGAGAGAGGAATGATCACAATATTGGTTCGGACCATGGACTTGGAGCCGGGATCACCTTTGATATGGACAAGTTCCCCTATCTTACAGCAGAACTTGGCGGAGGACTTCAGGTTACAAAACACAGAAGGCCGATTGCTACAGGCACTGATACCGCGGCGATGACCATGACCAAGCTGGGAAGCGGAGCGAACCTTCTTGGCTACTATATGTATCATGGCGGAACAAACCCCAAGGGCAAGCTGACAACTCTTCAAGAGACCAGAGAAACCGGATATCCCAACGATCTTCCGGAGTGTTCCTATGACTTCAATGCACCTCTTCGCGAGTATGGACAGATGGAAGATACCTACAGACATGTAAGGCTTCTTTCTACCTTTATTCATGATTTTGGCGATGATCTGACTGATATGGCATATACCGAGCAGCCCGGCAATCCGGCCAAGCCCGAGGATTTACAGAGCCTGAGGACGGCAGTCAGATTTAAAAGAGCTATAGGACCTGATGGAGAAAATGCTCCAAGGGGTTACTTCTTTGTTAACAACTATCAGCGAAGATACGAGATGGCAGTCCACAAGGACGCTGAGCTTAGTGCTTACGCTGAGGATGGAAAAGAAATACTGGCTTCTTTCCCGAGCAGAGATGTGGAGGACGGAGACTATTTCTTTTATCCGTTTGGAATGCCTGTGGGGGAGAAAGCTCTTTTGACCATTGATGCAACACCTGTATGCATCTTACACGGTGCAGGAGCCGGCGGACATGATGCTTATGTCTTTTATACTGATGAAGGAAGACAGGCAAGTGCCGATGTTAAGGGGGATCTGGACGGCAATACGATCATAACCCTGACGGCTGCAGAAGCGCTTCATGCGGCCAAGGTGACTATAGGAGGAAGAGAGCATCTGATCATATCCGACGCAGAAGCAGTAACTGATGCGGACGGACATGTGCAGCTTTACTTTGAGGTTTCACAGGAAGAGAAGTTCAAGACTCCGCAGTTCAGGATTTATCCCGATATTGACTATGAGCCTCAGGGATTTGAAAAGGAAAAGAAGGCCGGAGATGTGCAGGATTTCCTGAGCGGAGATGTATTTGCGTTATACCGGGGCAAGAACAGGATCGGAAACACTCTTTCTGCGGAATTTACTCAGAAAAGCGAGACAGCCTATGAGATAAGACTTCCGGGCAGACTTGACGGCTTGGGAGAGATCTTTGCTTGTATAGAGTATGAGGCAAATACTGCTAAGCTCCTTAAGAACGGAGAGGTCCTGGATGATAATTTCTATACCGGACAGGATTTCGAAGTTGGTCTTAAGAGATATTTTGACAAATTCGGAGAAAGTGATGAGCTTATCTTCGATTTGGAGCTTGAACCTCTCTATGAAGGTGACAAGATATATCTCCAGAATTGGCCAACCATGCGGGATGGAAAGGCATGCCGACTTGTTAATATACTTTTAATAGTTCAATATTGTATCAAAATATCATAACTTGACGTATAATAGTGTTATCGGACTTATGCCCTCCGATAACACTATTTTTATGGGATTATAAAGACAGAATATGCAGTATAATTATTACTTTGATATTTGTGCATTGTGCATCTTGGGAACTGTTGCTATAACCTCTCTGTCAAGACGCTGGGTACCGGCGTATAGGCAGAGAGCTTATGTCATGCTCTTTTTGGCCACATTTGTAGCTACTCTTGCCGAAAGAATGGAGACCTACCTTCAGATGAGGCCTTTTTCCGGTGCCTGGTATCATCCTGCTGAGATGTTCTGCGGTTCCCTGTATTTTATTGCACATCTTGGAACAGGTTTTTGCTATCTGAGATATATTCTTGCTGTTCTTGATATTTATGTCGATGCCAGGAGATTATCGGATTTTCTCGGAGTTATGCTTGGATACTACATCGGCATTGCTCTTGTTGTGATCAATCTTTTTGTGCCTGTTTTGTTCAGCTATACAAAAGATGGCCTTTATCAAAGAGAGAAATTTGTTTTCCTGTATTATATCCTTGCAGGCTACTACGTGGTCTATGGAATCTCCCTTCTTTTCAGATACAATGTTTTGATGCGACTTAGAACGAAGCTGGTTGTGCTATCATTTGTACTGCTTACTCTTTCAGGCATGGTTGTTCAGTTTATATGGCCGACGGTGCTTATTGAAAATCTGCTAAGCACAATCGGAATAACTCTCGTTTATATTTCTCTTCAGAATCCCAGTGAAATGGTTGATGAGAATCTGAATATTCTTAACAGAAAGGCTTTCCTTGAGGGCCTTGATCTGAAGACCGGAAGAAAAACATCACAGAGCACTATCTTTGTGACAATAGACAATATCAGGGCTCTCAGTGATGAGATCGGTTATGCACAGGCTCAGGCCGTAATGAAAAAGATTGCTAGATATCTGAAGTATGTGGGAAGAGTGGAGTACAGACTTCAGTGCTATGCATACAGATACTCTGAATACGTATTTGCGGTTACAGTGCATACAATTGATAAAAACAAAGTACTGGCGCTTTTGAACAGTATTTCAAAGAGACTTCAGCAGTCATGGAATTTTTCCAACATGGCAATCAGGGTTGAATCCCACTGTTTCCTTATGGAATATCCTGAACATTACAGGACTGCTACCGAACTTCTGACGAGACTGGATCTGATTGTTGAACATGCCGCTTCGGATATGGACCAGATTATTGATGTCAACAAGCCTGAATATAATGAGCTTAAGAAGATAACCGATTATGATATGCTGGCCAGGACCAACCTGGATACCAAGAGCTTTGTCATCAGATATCAGCCTGTTCTGTCAAAGATATACAGGATAAATTATTGTGCTGATGTACTGTGCTTTTTAAAGGATGATTACGGGAACGAGATTGACATGCGCGGACAAATACCGGATGTCAATGGTACTCAGGCGCTTATGGATATGGATGAAACTGTGTACAGAAGAGCCTGCAGAGCGCTGGCTTTTTGGAATGCCGGAGATAAGAACGGCAAGTACAGAGCTGTAGTTGGTATGTCTCAGGGCGAGATTTCCAAGAGTGACTTTATCAGAAGGATTAAGAAAATTGCCAGAGAGGAAAAAGCGGAGAATTCCTGGATCACACTTAAACTCACCGAGACCACCATCACGACGATGAATTCTGTAGCTGAGCGCAATCTTAAGCTTATGGGCGAGCAGAAGTGTACCATTATCGTCGATGATTTCGGAAGCGGCTACGGAGATCTGGATAAAATCATGGCGCTGCCTGTTACTCAGGTTAACATTGCTCATGACATTCTGGTTAAGGCCCGTGAGTCCGAGAGAATGAGAACTGTAGCCAAAGGAATAGTAAATCTGTTCCATGACATAAGTATTTTTGTGGGCGCAAAAGGCATAGAAAATGAGGAAGATAAGCTGATGGCAGAAGAACTTGGCTGTGATTTCCTTATCGGCGATTACATGGGATATCCCATGAAGGACAGCTCTTTTGTCAAATATATTGATGCTTACTTTGAAGAGGGATAAGGATGGGACTCATCACAAATCCTGAACATTATAATGTCTGTTTTGGTATTGCATCCTTGCTTGTGATCATTGTTGTGCTTATTATCCACCTGGCGGAGGAAACACACAGCAATAAGCAGAAGCGGATTTTTGGGATGCTTCTTTATGATGCCCTGATTTTGAATGTTGCAGGTCTTTTGCACAATATTTGGCTTTACAGCGATTATTTCAGGCTTATCGTACCGGCTGTTGGCAATGACTGGCTTGTGCTTGTGGAAAAGATCTGTTCTTATCTGCTTGCGTATATCTCAATGATATATGTCATGACAATCTACCGTATTGAACTTGACTCTTCTACAAGGAAGATACTGCTCTTTGTTCCGACATTGTTTTCAGTTCTGTTTTTCCTCAGTGGTCTTATAAGTGACTTCTTCTTTACGTTTTCACCGGAAGGAGAACTTGAATACAACTATCCTCAGGGGGCGCTCGTTAATTTCTCGCTGTACGTCTATTTTATTTACGCGGCTTATTTGTATGTAAAATACGCCAGGTCACTCAGCTCGGAGAAATTCATATCCCTTGTTGTTTATTATGTGCTTATGCTGTCCGGAGTTCCGATAAGGATCATAACCAAGTCCAGCTCTATCTTTGAGTTCAGTGTATCGCTGGCTCTTCTGCTCTGCGTGTATACGGTGCAGAACCCCGGTGAGTTCAGGGACGGAGTAAGTGGCGCAGGAACCAAGAATGCACTTAATTTTGCTATCTCCAGTAACCTTCTTCAGAAAAAGATATTTACCGTATTTGGTGTAGCTTTGGAAAGGCTTGAGGTTTTAGTTGGAGGAGAGTCTCTTGAAGCTATCTCGGAGCTCTTGTCGCAGATTACATTTTATTTAAAACAGATAAGTCCGGAGGGAGAAGTCTATTATACTGATGACGGACATTATATGATGCTGTTCCCTGATGTTGATCCCGATGATGCTGTTATAGAGAAAGCTACCGAACAGATAAACAAAAGATTCAAAGATACCTGGACTATGAAGGGACGTGATGTAAAGATATTCCAAAGTTCCTATGTTTTAGGTTTCCCGGATGAAGTGGACTCACTTGATAAGTTCAATGAGGTGAGGGAGGTTATTAAAAAATCTCTTATCCATCATAATCGGGATATTCTCAGAGTGTCAGACTTGAATCTCAAGCACATTGAGCATGATAAGAAGATAGATTTGATAGTAAAGCATGCATTGGATGATGACCTTTTGGAGGTTTATTATCAGCCGATTTATGACCCCAAGACCGGTTTGTTTTCGTCCTGCGAAGCTCTTTTAAGACTCAGGAATCCTCAGATGGGATTTATTTCACCTGCTGTTTTTATGCCTGTTGCAGAGAGAAACGGTATGGTTGTATCAATAGACAGCTTTGTACTTGATGAAGTATGCAATATGCTTGCAAATACAGACGCTGCACAAAACGGTCTTGATTATGCGGAGGTCAATCTGTCGGTGGTTGACTGTATCCAGGCTAACCTGTACGAGAATGTTATAAAGACAATGGAAAAGCATGGCGTAAAGCCCGAGCAGCTGAATTTCGAGATAACCGAAACCTTTGAGGAAGGAATAACTTCGGTTATGGATGAGAATATAGGAAAACTTATCAGCTATGGAATTCCATTCTCAATGGATGATTTTGGTACGGGCTATTCAAATCTTGCCAGAATAGCAACCCTTCCGGTAGAGATTTTTAAGCTGGACAAGAGTATCATTCAGTCAGCATTTGAATCGGAAAACTCCTATATGGTAATGCTTAATCTTGTTAAGATCATCAAATCTCTGGGAAAAGAGATTGTGGCAGAGGGTGTTGAAACTGAGGAACAGGCCGAGCAGATCATCAGAATCGGATGTGACCACATTCAGGGCTTTTACTATGCAAGGCCAATGCCCAAAGATCAGTTCCTTGAATTCCTCAGAGAGAACAATAAGCATTAAAACGCTTGTGCTTACTGCTAAATAATAGTAAAATCTAGCAGTATATAGTATTTTGGAGGATTTTTAGAGATGGCACTTGTGAAAAAGCCCGTTACGGGCATGAAGGATATACTTCCTGCTGAGATGCAGCTCAGAGACTACTGCATCGGAGTGATCAAGAAGACTTACGGTGAATTCGGATTTACATCCATTGAGACACCGGCCGTTGAATCCCTTGCAAACCTTAACAGCAAGCAGGGAGGAGAGAATGAAAAACTCATCTTTAAGGTTATGAAAAGAGGTGAGAAGCTGAACCTGGCTGAGGCCAAAGAGGAAAATGACCTTACGGATTCAGGACTTCGTTATGACCTTACGGTTCCGCTGGTACGTTTTTATGCAAATCATGCCGGAGAGCTCCCTTCACCTTTTAAGGCCCTGCAGATGGGCAATGTGTGGAGGGCTGACAGACCGCAGAAGGGCAGATATCGTCAGTTCATGCAGTGCGATATCGATATTCTCGGAGAGGCATCAAACCTTGCGGAAATCGAACTTATACTTGCTACAACAACAACTCTCGGCAGACTTGGGTTCAAGGACTTTAAGATCAGGATCAACGACAGAAGGATTCTTAAGGCTATGGCAGCCTACAGCTCTTTTCCTGAGGAGGAATACGATAATGTATTCATAACTCTGGACAAGATGGATAAGATCGGAATAGAGGGAGTTTCTGAGGAACTTGTGGGGGCTGGCTTTGCACAGGAGAGCGTTGATAAGTACCTTGATCTCTTTAAGGCAGCAGAGGGCAAAGACTCTTTGGAAGGACTTAAGGTTATCGCAGATAAGATAGGCGATTTCCTTGATGCCGATACCAGAGAGGGGCTTTCAGAGATCATAAGCTCTGTAGAGAGCACCAAGACAGCACAGTTTGAGATGGTGTTTGATCCTACACTCGTGCGCGGTATGAGCTACTATACAGGAACAATCTTTGAGGTGGCGATGCCTCAATACGGCGGAAGCTGCGGTGGCGGCGGAAGATACGACAAGATGGTAGGCAAGTTCCTTGGACAGGATACTCCTGCCTGCGGATTCTCCATCGGATTTGAGAGAATTATCATGATCATGATGGATGAAGGCTTCAAGATTCCGGGAGCTGATCAGAAGAAGGCTTTCCTTATAGAAAAAGGAATCGCCGGAGACAGACTAGCTGAGATAATTAAGGAAGCTCAGGAAGAGCGTGCTAAGGGTTCACAGGTTCTTGTGGTTCGCATGAACAAGAACAAGAAGTTCCAGAAGCAGCAGCTTAGTGATCAGGGCTATGAAGATTTCAAGGAATTCTATCTCAATCCGCTCAGTTAAGACCTGTTAAGGAGAAAGAAATTGGACGTACACTTGTTAAGGATAATAATTCTTGTTGTTCTGGTATTGTTATCCGCATTCTTTTCATCGGCAGAAACAGCGCTGATGACATGTAATAAAGTAAAAATGAAGGCACTTGCCGACGAGGGCAGCAGGGGCGCCGCAAGGGTGCTCAGGATATGTGAAGATACCCAGAAGATGCTCTCGGCAATACTTATCGGCAACAACATTGTCAATCTGAGTGCTTCGGCGCTGATGACTGTTTTTGTCACAGACTTATTCGGAAGCTTCGCCATTGGAATAGGAACAGGAATATTGACACTTATCGTTCTTATTTTTGGCGAGATCATTCCCAAGACCATAGCAACTGCCTATGCCGAGAATATTTCCCTGTGGTATTCGGGGATAATAGTTGGGCTGATGGCTGTAATGGTGCCATTTAGTTTTGTTATTAACGGTATCGCAACGGTTATACTGAAGATCCTTCATGTTGATACAGACAACCGTCAGGCCATGACGGAGAATGAGCTTAAGACTTATGTGGATGTAAGCCATGAGGATGGTGTTATCGAAAGCGGCGAGAAGGAGATCATTTACAATGTATTTGACTTTTCCGACGCCGTAGCCAAAGACATCATGATACCAAGGATCGATATGAGCTGTGTAAGCACACAGGCTACATACGATGAGGTCATGAAGATCTTTAAAGAGAATATGTACACCAGAATTCCCGTATTTGAAGGGAATGAGCAGGATAACATCATTGGCCTTATAAACGTCAAGGACCTCATTCTTCTCCAGGATCATGAGTCGTTTAAAATCTCGGATCACCTGAGAAAAGCATATTATACATATGAGTTTAAAAAGACTGCCGATCTTCTGGTGGAGATGAGAGAGAAGTCACAGAATGTGGCATTTGTATTATCTGAGTACGGAGCTACCGTTGGAATGATAACTCTCGAAGATCTTCTTGAGGAGATCGTGGGAGAGATCAGAGACGAATACGACTCGGATGAGATCAACCTCATCAAGAACGTCGGCGGAAGACGATATCTTGTAGAAGGTAATATGAAGCTGGACGATATAAACGATGAACTGGGGACAGAGCTAGACTCTGAGGACTACGATTCCATCGGAGGACTTATGATCGAGGCTCTGGACAGACTTCCGGGATATGGGGAAACGGTCACTTTGGATAACGGTATAACACTTACCGCAAGAGGCATCAAAGGAAACCGAATCACCAAGGTTCTTATTACCGTTACCGCTCCGGCACAGGAAAAAGAAAAACTTTAAAAGTCCACTTTTATCTTTGGGTAATTTATGATATACTAAATCGACATAAAACTCGAAGTGCGAAGAATGAGCATTTTCAAGTAGGAGGCAATATTATGAAGCATGTAAAGTCATTAGTAACCAGAAATCTTAAGGAATCAATGAAAAAGGGCGGATGCGGTGAGTGCCAGACATCATGCCAGTCAGCTTGCAAGACATCATGCACAGTAGGTAACCAGAGCTGTGAGCAGCTTAGCAAGTAATTTTTACCGATAAGTTAAGCAATCATGTTGGGCAGCGACCCCATTCATCGGTCGCTGCCTATTCTTGCGTTATATGATTTTATTAGTTAGGAGTTTTTATTTTTATGGTTCACGCGTACACAAACAACGGCTACAACATAGTTCTGGACGTGAATTCGGGATCTGTTCATGTTGTGGATGACGTTGTTTTAGACCTTGTTCCCATCGTAGAGGAGAAGCTTGTAAGTTATCATGGCACAGCGGCTGCACCTGAAGGTGAGGACAGGGAAGGAGATGAGGATTTTCAGAAGCTCTTTAACGAGATAATCCTCATGCCTGAGATATCTTCGAAGTACTCGCCTGAGGACATCGGAGAAGCTATTTCCGAGCTTTTGGAGCTCAGAGCAGCAGACGTTCTTTATACAGACGATGTATATGAGAACTATGTAGAAGAATTCCAGGAGAGAGATACGGTTGTTAAGGCGCTCTGCCTCAACATCGCACACGATTGCAATCTTCGTTGCAAGTACTGTTTCGCCGATGAGGGTGAATACCACGGAAGGCGAGCTCTTATGAGCGAGGAAGTCGGCAAGGCAGCTCTTGATTTCCTTGTTAAGAATTCCGGAAACAGAAGAAATCTTGAGGTAGATTTCTTTGGCGGAGAGCCTCTCATGAACTGGGAGGTTGTCAAGAAGATAGTAGAATACGGTCGCAGCATTGAGAAGGAGCATGACAAGAACTTCAGGTTCACGATCACTACAAATGGAACGCTTCTTAATGATGAGATTCTCGATTATGTTAATAAAGAGATGGGGAACATTGTTCTTTCCATCGACGGCCGCAAGGAAGTCAATGATTTCATGCGCCCCAGAAAGGGCGGACAGGGCTGTTATGACGATATAGTTCCCAAGTTTAAGAAGGTTGCGGAATCCCGTCATCAGCTTCGCTATTTCGTAAGAGGTACATTTACTCACAATAACCTTGATTTTTCAGAGGATGTTAAGCATCTGGCAGACCTTGGCTTTAAGCAGATTTCTGTTGAGCCTGTTGTTGCCAAACCGGATGACTGGTATGCTTTGAAGGATGAGGATATTCCCAAGCTCTGTGAGGAATATGATAAGCTTGCGAAGTTCTATTTGGAGCGACGCAAAGAGGGAAAAGGTTTTAACTTCTTCCACTTCAATATAGATCTTGAGGGCGGTCCATGTGTGGCCAAGAGACTTTCCGGCTGCGGATCGGGATGCGAATATCTGGGTGTTACACCGTGGGGAGATCTCTACCCGTGCCATCAGTTTGTAGGCAATGAAGACTTTATAATGGGAAATGTCTTCGAGGGAATTAAGAGAGACGACATCCGTGAGATGTTCAAAAAGAGCAATGTTTACTCAAGACCTGAGTGCGAAAAGTGTTTTGCCAGATATTATTGCAGCGGCGGTTGTGCTGCCAATGCTTATAATTTCAACGGCGATATCAATACGACATATAAGCACGGATGTGAGCTTCAGAGGAAGCGCATCGAGTGTGCGATTATGATAAAAGCAGCATTAGCTGAAGAAGGTTAAATGGAGGAATAATAAGTCATGAAAAGGTTAAAGTATGTATTGGCGCTGATCCTTACCCTTGGACTTCTTGGGGGAATCGGATACTCAGCAGTTTTCGGACTTGGCGCCGATAAGTCAGGATCACTCAGCAGTATTGATCTCGGACTTGATCTTGCAGGTGGTGTCAGCATCACTTACGAGGTAGTTGGTGATGGCACTCCCAGCAAAGAGGATATGTCAGATACCATTTACAAGCTGCAGCAGCGTGTGCAGCAGTACAGTACAGAGTCTCAGGTTTATCAGGAAGGTACAAACCGTATAAACATTGAGATTCCCGGTGTGTCAGATGCTAACAAGATCCTTGAGGATCTGGGACAGCCCGGAAATCTTTATTTCATAGCCCAGACTGATGCAAACGGCAATGATAACTACACATATCATTCCGGAATCACAGAGGATGGAAATATTGAAGTTGATGAGAACGGCGTGATGATCTACGGCTATCAGCTCAACAAGACAATTGAAGAGCTTCAGGCTGAAGGATCAATTGTTCTTGGCGGTGAGGATGTAGAAGCTGCTCAGGCAGCATACCAGCAGGATTCATACGGAGCACAGGAGCCGGTTGTTTCTCTTGAGTTTACAGAGAACGGAGCCAAGGCTTTTGCAGATGCAACAACCAAGGCTTTTGCAAACGGTGAGAGCATCGGTATCTACTATGACGGACAGTTCATCAGTGTTCCTAATGTTCAGGCTGCCATTACAGACGGTAAGGCGGTTATTACAGGAATGAGCTCATTTGAAGCGGCAGATAATCTTGCTTCAATGATCCGTATCGGTGGACTTAAGCTTCAGCTCAATGAACTTCGTTCAAACGTTGTAGGTGCTCAGCTTGGTAGCGATGCTATTAAGACAAGCCTTTATGCAGCAGCTGTTGGATTTGCGCTTATTGCAATCTTTATGATCGTATTCTTCAGACTGCTTGGCTTATCTGCAACACTTGCTCTTGCATTTTACTCAGGACTTATGGTATTCCTGTTATCTGCCTTTGAGATGACACTTACTCTTCCGGGTATTGCAGGTATCATCCTTTCAATTGGTATGGCGGTTGATGCCAACGTGCTTGTATTCTCCAGGATCAAGGAGGAGATTGCAGTCGGTAAGCCTGTTGATGAGGCAAGAAAGAACGGATATAACAAAGCGCTTTCATCAATCCTTGACGGTAACATTACTACTCTTATCATTGCAGCCGTATTGCTGTGGAAGGGCACAGGAAGCATTAAGGGATTTGCAGAGACTCTTATCCTTGGTATTATCCTTTCAATGTTTACCGCACTTGTTATTACAAGATGGATCACATCTATACTTTACGGAATCGGACTTCAGAGCCCTGTTCTTTACGGTAAGGCCAAGAAGGTTAAGAAGTTTGACTTTGTTGCTAAGAGAAAGATTTTCTACGCTATCTCATGCGCAATCGTTATTGCCGGTGTAGTAGTTATGGGTGTTAATGCATCAGCAGGTAAGGGTGCATTTAACTACAGCCTTGATTTCGTTGGTGGAACATCAACAACTGTTACATTTGACAAGGCATACACTCTTGCTGAACTTGAGTCAGGAGTAAAAGAAGATATCAAGAGCGCAGCAGGCATCAATGAGGTCCTTATCCAGACAGTTACCGGAACAAATCAGGTTATCTTTAAGACATCAACTCTTACAGTTGATCAGAGAGAAGCTGTTGATCAGATACTTGAGGCCAATTACGGTGTAACACCTGAGAATATTGCTGCAGAGACAATCAGTGGTGTTATCAGTTCAGAGATGAGAACAGATGCTATTGTTGCTCTTGCTATTGCGCTTGTCTTGATGCTGATCTACATCTGGATCAGATTCAAGGATATCAAGTTTGGTGCAGCAGCAATTATAGCTCTTGCCCATGATGCACTTATTGTGGTTGTATCTTACGCATTTACAAGACTTGCAGTAGGTAACACATTCATCGCAGTAGTACTCACAATCATCGGTTACTCCATCAACGACACAATCGTAACCTTCGACCGTATCCGTGAGAACCTGCACCTTGCTACTGGCAAGAAGGAACTGGAAGACCTGGTTAACACCAGTGTATCCCAGACTGTTACACGAAGCCTCTTTACATCAGCAACTACATTCTTTACAGTATTTGCTCTTTACATTTTCGGTGTAGCTGATATCAAGGCATTTGCTCTTCCTCTTATGGTTGGCGTAATCTGTGGTACATACTCATCAATCTTCATTGCATCACCTATGTGGTATGACCTCAAGACAAGCTTTAAGAACTTCATTGGAAGCAAAAAAGCTGAATAAGGTATAAAAATAGGACACCGTTCATGTTTATAATAATATGAACGGTGTTTTTTTACCCTTTTGAGCATTTTATGCAAGGGTATAGACATCTTTTAGTATGGATTTGGGGAGTGTTTGTATGTCAAAATGGATGGTGAAGATGAAGAAGGCTGACTTTGATGCGATAGCTGATAAGTTCGGAATAAACAGGATCACAGCCAGGCTTCTTACCAATAGAGGGCTTTCTACTGATGAAGAGATAATGCGATATCTCTCGGGAGATGCTTCAATGCTTCATGACCCTGCGGAACTTTTTGATATTGAAAAGGGAGCGGAAGTGATACTAGGAAGGATTTCCGATGGAGCACATATCAGGGTGATAGGAGATTACGATGTAGATGGCATTTGTTCTTCTTACATTCTGGTCAAGGGCCTTGAGCTTTTTGGGGCTGATGTGGACTATGTTCTTCCTGACAGGGTCAAGGACGGATATGGCCTTAGTATCAAACTGGTAGACGACGCAATTGCAGAAGGTCGTGACACCATAATTACATGTGATAACGGAATTGCTGCATTTGAACAGGTCAGACATGCCAAGGATGAGGGCCTGACAGTGGTTGTCACCGATCATCACGAGGTCCCTTTTGAAGAAGGAAGTGACGGCGACAAAGAGATACTTCCTCCTGCAGATGCAGTCATAGACCCCAAGAGAAGAGAAGGAAGCTGCAGCTTTAAGGAGATATGCGGAGCTGTTGTTGCATACAAGTTTCTTCAGATGATGGCCAGAATCTCTAAGAGGGATAAAGAGGAAGAAGTTAAGGCTTTCTTTGATGAAATGCTCATCTTTGCCGGAATCGCAACAGTCTGTGATGTTATGGAACTTCGCGATGAGAACAGGATAATCGTCAAGGAATCATTAAATCGGATAGCGTACACACAAAATGCCGGCCTTAAGGCCCTCATTAATGTTAATGATCTTGATGCTAGAAAACTGTCTGCATTCCACTATGGCTTTGTGATTGGTCCCTGTCTTAATGCCACAGGACGACTTGATCTGGCATCACGCGCTCTTTCTCTTTTTCTGGAAGAGGACATCAACAAGGCAGCACGTATGGCTCAGGATCTCAAGGATATGAATGATTCCAGAAAGACTATGACCGTTCAGGGTGTTGATGCTGCGGTTGCCGAAATAGAGAAGATGACTGAGGGGGGAGAGCTTCCCAAGGTTCTTGTTGTATATCTCCCTGATGTTAACGAATCTATTGCGGGAATCATAGCAGGAAGGATCAAGGAAAAATATTACAGACCTACGATCATTCTTACCAACGGAGCAGAGGGGGCAAAGGGATCCGGAAGATCAATAGAAAGTTATGATATGTTTAAGGCGCTTTCAGCCTGCAAGGATCTGTTTACGAAATTTGGCGGACACAAGATGGCGGCAGGATTATCACTTCCTGTTGAGAACATAGATATTCTGAGAACAAGACTTAATGAGCAGTGCATGCTGACTGAAGAGGACTTTGTGCCGGTGCTTAAGGTAGATATGGTTCTACCGTTCAGATATGCTGACATGGATTTTGTCAGGGAACTTGAGAGACTTGAGCCCTTTGGGAACGGCAATGGGAAGCCTATATTTGTTCAAAAGGACATTAAACTCCTCTCTGGTAGGATTCTCGGCAAAAACAGAAACTGCGGGAAATACAGAGTATGTGATGAATCGGGCATGGCCTGTGATATGATGTATTTTGGAGATCTGGATGGCTTTAATGAATTTCTTGAAAGTGAGTTTGGAGCAGAAGGAGTAGAGGATCTCTACGCCGGAGATGTTAAGAACGCAATGACTATTAAGGCAGCTTTCTATCCTAATATTAACAGCTATATGGGAAGAGAAAGCGTTCAGCTGGTAATGAGCGATTATTCGAAAAATACTCCATAAACCACAAAAACACACGCGAAGCGTGTGTTTGCGGTTTCTTATGAGGGGGAGATGTGAGCTAGTTCACATCTATAAGAATAATATAATACACATTTGTGTCGTAAATGTGACGAAAATATTAAAAATTGGAGGTCGACAAATGAAGCTAGAAAAACTGCTGGAAGGGCTTGAATACAGAATTACTGCAGGAAACAGTGAAAAAGAACTGAATGCAGCTGATATTGAGATTAAAAATGTAATAAATGATAACAGGAAAATTGAAGAGGGATCTCTTTTTATTTGTATTAAGGGCGCTAATTTTGACGGACATTCCTGCGCAGCAGATGCAGATGAGAAAAAGGCAGCAGCTATAGTTGCAGAATCTGATGTTGAGCTTCCCGAAGGGTCAGAGCTGCCTGTTATAAGAGTTGCAGACACCAGATATGCAATGGCATTTATTTCTGCAGCATATTTTGATCACCCGGCTTCCAAACTTAAGACAATCGGTATAACAGGAACCAAAGGCAAGACCACTACTACATATCTCATCAGGAGTATGCTTGAGAATGCCGGATACAAGGTAGGACTTATCGGAACTATTGAGGTAATAATCGGCGACGAGCATATTCATGCTGAGAATACAACACCTGAGTCATATACCCTTCAGGAGTACATGTCCAGAATGGTCCAGGCAGGATGTGATGCTGTAGTCATGGAGGTTTCTTCCCAGGGACTTATGCTTCACAGAAGCCAGGGATTTATTTTTGATATCGGAATCTTTACAAACATTGAACCTGATCATATTGGCCCTAATGAACACAAGGACTTCGAAGATTACATGCATTGCAAGGGACTTTTATTTAAACAGTGCAAGGTGGGTATCTGCAACGGAGACGATATCCATACCGAGGATATCCTTGAAGGTCATACCTGTGACGTTGAAACCTATGGATTTAACAAGGATGTGGACATTCGTGCCATCAATCTTGCATATATCAGAAAACCGGGCAATCTCGGAGTCTTCTTTGATACAGAGGGACTTATCAATATGCATGCAGAGATTACAAACCCCGGCAAGTTCAGCGTCTACAACGCACTTTGTGCAATTGCTGTTGCAAGGCACTTTGGCTGCAGTCCTGAGCAGATTGCTCCTGCACTCAAGGATGCCAAGGTTAAGGGCAGAATAGAGATGGTCAAGGTATCTGATGATTTCACACTGATGATTGACTATGCCCACAATGCGATGGCTCTCAAATCTCTTTTGACAACACTTCGTGATTACCGTCCCAACAGACTTATCTGTCTCTTTGGCTGTGGCGGCAACAGAAGTAAGCTTCGCCGCTTTGAGATGGGAGAAGTCTCCGGAAGATATGCGGATTTCACCATAATCACATCTGACAATCCTCGTTTTGAGGAGCCTCTCGACATTATTAACGACATCGAGACCGGTATCAAGAAGACAGATGGCAAATACATCAAGATTACAGACCGCAAGGAAGCCATAGCTTATGCCATCGATCACGGCGAGCAGGGTGACATCATTGTTCTCGCCGGCAAAGGTCACGAGGACTACCAGGAGATCAAGGGCGTCAAATACCACATGGACGAGCGCGAACTCATCCAGGAAATACTCGACGAACGCAAATAATGAAGGACTTGGGGCGGCTCTGCCTGGGGGCTCCCGGCCAATATATGTGATCATTTTCTCGTTGTCCTAAGCGCTCCACTGAGCCCTGGACATCAATTTCTACGTGCATAGGCACTAAGAAATTGATAGGTCTCATCTCCGCAGGACAAGACTCAAAAATGCTCACATATATTGGCCGGGAGCCCTCCAGTCAGAGCCGCCTTCAAATAATTTACGTTTAGATGAGATCGTCTAAGGAATCAGATTAGGGCGTGGTATAATAGCCTATATGTTTTTGATACTGAATACGTAAAGGAGTTACACTTGGAAAGAGAAGCAGCACTTTACGCGAATATAATTATTGATATATCACATGAGAAAGTTGATAGACTTTTTCAGTATAGAATTCCGGACAGGCTGAGGGGAAAGGTGGCTGTCGGGGACTGTGTTATTGCGCCTTTTGGTAAGGGAGATACCCAGAGGAAGGGGTATGTGATCGAGCTTACGGATGAGGCTAACTGGGATCCGGATAAGATTAAGGAGATCATAGCAGTGTCCGGTGATATGACTTCTGCTGATGATATATCCATTAAGCTTGCGGCCTGGATGAAGAGGAACTACGGCGGTACCATGAATGCTGCTCTTAAGACGGTGCTCCCTTCCGGCAAGAAGATGAAGAGGCAGGTGCATAAGTTTGTGTCCCTGCGGATGCCACTGAGGGAGGCAACGGAGACGTACTACGAGTGTATCAGGAAGAAGCAGAAGGCCAGAGAGAGGATTCTGAAAGAACTTCTTGATAACAGCGATGAGAGGATTCCCTATGAGCTTATAACGGATAAGCTCGGTGTGAGCTCACAGACCCTTAAGAGCATGAGCGAAGCAGGGATTATCAGGATAGAGAGTGAAGAGTATTTCAGAACTCCAATGGCAGGAACTTCTTCAAGATATGAAGATAAGGTGCTAAGTCCTGAACAGCAGAGTATTGTCGATACTGTCAGTTCGGACTACGACAATGGCAAAAGAGATACCTACCTTATCCACGGAATTACGGGAAGTGGTAAGACAGAGGTTTATATAGCGCTTATAGATAACATGATAAAACGAGGGAAACAGGCAATTGTCCTGATCCCTGAAATTGCCCTGACTTATCAGACCTTGATGCGCTTTTACAGACATTTCGGAGACAGGGTTTCCGTAATGAATTCATCGCTTTCTCCCGGTGAGAAGTTTGACCAGATGGAGAGGGCGAGGTGTGGAGATATTGATATAATCATAGGGCCGAGATCAGCTCTTTTCACACCGTTTCCAAATACAGGAATAATTATCATTGACGAGGAGCATGAGCAGACTTACAAAAGCGACAATGCTCCCAAATATCATGCGAGAGAAACAGCGATTGAGCTTGCAAGGTTGTTGCCGGACGGAGCATGCGTTGTGCTGGGTTCTGCCACTCCATCGCTTGAGTCATATTACCGTGCCAAGTCCGGTGAGTATCATCTGTTTGAACTAAACAGAAGACTTACAGGAGGTACGCTTCCGGAGGTTGAGATCGCTGACCTCAGGGAGGAGCTAAGAGCCGGTAACCGATCAATTTTCTCATTAAGACTTCAGGAGCTGATGACAGACAGGCTCTCAAAGGGTGAGCAGGCGATGCTCTTTATCAACAGAAGAGGTCTTGCGGGATTTGTCTCCTGCAGATCATGTGGCCATGTGTTTAAGTGCCCTCACTGTGATGTGTCTTTGTCAGAACACAGAGGAGGAAGACTTGTATGTCACTATTGCGGACATGAGGAGCCAAGACCCAAGATATGCCCGAAGTGCGGCTCTAAGTATGTATCATCCTTCAGGGCAGGAACACAGCAGATTGAGGATGAAGTTAAGAAGTTCTGGCCACAGGCAAGGGTTCTTAGGATGGATGCTGATACTACCAGAACCAAGGGCAGTTATGACAAGATATTATCTGCCTTTGCAAACAGGGAAGCGGATGTCCTTGTGGGAACGCAGATGATAGTAAAGGGCCATGATTTCCCGGATGTTACGCTGGTTGGTATACTTGCAGCGGATATGTCACTCTATGCCAGTGACTTCAGAGCCAGTGAGAGAACTTTCCAGCTCCTGACTCAGGCGGCGGGAAGAGCCGGAAGAGGCGTGCGACCCGGAAACGTAGTGATACAGAGCTATCAGCCTGAGCACTACAGTATTCAGACGGCATCGAGGCAGGACTATTTGTCTTTTTACAGGGAGGAAATATCCTATAGAAAGCTTCTGCGCTATCCGCCTGTATCGCACATGATGTGTGTTCAGCTCTTTTGTAGGGACGAAGATGAGGGAATGGAGTTTGCAACAAGACTCAGGGCTGTAATGGAACAGCAGAAGGTAACCAGCGCGGTCTTCATCGGACCGGCATTTGGCAGTATAGGTAAGATTAACGATGTATTCAGAATAGTATTGTATGTTAAGCTTGATGACTACAATGCTCTGGTAGGCCTTAAGGATATGCTTGAGAACTATATCAAAGAGCTTGAAGCTATGGGCAGGTTAAAGACAATTACAGTGCAATTTGACTTTGACCCCATGCATACCGTATGATTAGGTTACGTACAATTTAAATTAAGTTTTTAATATTTATATAGGAGTAAAAAATGGCTTTAAGACAAATAAGAGAATATGGAGATGACGTACTTGCCAAGGAGTGCAGGGAAGTCAAAGAGATAACACCAAGAGTGCGTGAGCTGGTAGAGGATATGCTCGATACCATGTATGACGCAAACGGTGTGGGACTTGCAGCACCACAGGTTGGTGTTCTTAAGAGAATCGTTGTAATTGACGTATCCCCGGAAGCAGATCAGCCGCTTGTAATGATCAATCCGGTCATCCTTGAGAAGGACGGAGAACAGACGGGATACGAGGGATGTCTTTCACTTCCCGGTAAATCCGGTATCGTAACAAGACCGAATCACGTAAGGGCCAGAGCGATGGATCTTGACGGCAACGAATATGAAATTGAGGGCGAGGAGCTTCTTGCCAGAGCAATCTGCCATGAGCTTGACCACCTTGACGGTCATATGTATGTTGAGAAGGTAGAAGGAGATCTTGTGGACAACGAAGACCTTGTAGCTCAGCAGGAAAAAGAATACGAAGAAAACGGAGATGCAACCTGATATGGGTTGCATCTTTTTTGCGTTAAAAAGTCATGTGAAATTAAGTTTCTGTTGTGCACGTTTTTTAGTGATGATGAGTTGCGGTTTAGGGTGAATTTTATGCTTTTTTAATAGATTCCACATACCTCGAAGGCTTATTATGACTTTGCTGCGTGAGCGCAGCTATGAAAATGGTTAATGAAAAAGTCTTTATAAAAAATGCAAATCAATCGGAGGTATTTGTGTGATGTACAGAAAGGTTTTAGCTAGTATTACTGCAACAGCAATGGTTATTTCAATGTTAGCAACTGCAGGATTTTCTTCTTATGCTTTTGAAGGGGAGCCTGCAAGAACTGAGACGGTACAGGGCAGCTCTGACACTGAGCAGGAGCCTATTGTTATTGTAGGTGATGTTGTTGTTGAGGCTACTGAGAACTATAGTTCAAGTGCCATTAATACTTATGGTCAGGATGTCAGTGTGAACGGATCTGTTGAAGGTCAGGTTCTTGCTCACAATAATAGTGATGTAAATATATCCGGTGATGTGGTTTCTAACGGAGATAACTCTCTTGCAATCGGCGGAAATTATAACGGACTGGTTACCGCTGGTAGCGGCGCAACAGTTAATATTGGCGGCAATGTGGATGGATCAAGAATTATCACAGACAGGCATGAAATGGGCGGATATGACACCATGTATAATCGCGAAACCGGTAATGTGACTAAGTTATGGGATTATGAGACTGAAACAGTTTCAGGTGGAGCAGGCTCAGGTGTCAGTGTAGATAATGGTGGAAGTGTAAGCGTCGGTGGTGACGTTGTGGCCGGTATGAATGGAGCTTATGTAATGGGCGAGTCATCTCTTTATGTAGGAGGAGATGTTGTGTCTAACGGTCAGGAAAGAGTAGATTCCGGATGGCTTTATGATGCTAATAACGGTGCAGTCATCAAAATGAGAGATGCTGTAGATGAATATGGCAATGTGAGGAGATACGAAAACGGAAATATCGTCAGGGAGCCCTATGTTGAGTCATATACTAACAGAGAGCATTTCGGATTTTCATATACGAACGGTAACGGTATATATACTGATGGAGAGGGTAATATTGTAGTTGGCGGTAATGTATCAGGACAGGACTACGGAATCAGTATAACAACCAGCTATCCTGATAAAAACGGCAGATCCGGTTCAATTGTGGTCCTGGGTACTATAAAGGCTGACGAAGTTGGTATAAATATCGGCAGTGATTATGAAATGGGTCACTATATTGAAGATGAGACCGGTACTACTGAAGAAAAGAATGAAAAGGCCGGCAAGGCTTTTGCAAAAGAGATTCCTGAAATCACAGTATATGCTATTGATGCACCCAAGGCGATAACAGATGGCAGATATGAAGACGGAGATACTATTCGGAATTATGATGCATACAAGGTGGCATATAACACAATCGTAAATGCCATCAACTACATCATTAAGCAGGATGATTCATCCAATGAGCAGTATGGTATCAGGGTAAATGCTACACAGACCACTGTCGCAGGGCAGGATATCCTGACTACAAAGATCAATCAGGCATTTAGTGTGGCAGCAAATCTTCCTGAGGGATATACCATCGATGGTGGTAACAATGTATCTGTAGTAGAAAACGGTGACGGAACATTCACACTTACTCTTACCGATGTAAAGGGCGGAATCAACATTAAGGCTAAACTCAGACCTGTTTCTGATTCAAGTCAGGATAATACTTCTGCTGCGGTAGTAGTAGAGGAAGTTAGTACTTCAGCTCCTGCAGGAGGCGTAGTGGTTACAAATGCAAGCTCAGCACCTTCTGATCAGCAGACAGCAGAACTGATCTCTAAGATAAGTGGAGACAGACCTGCCCAGACAGCTACATTTGACTTTGGCAAGATTTCAGTTGCGCAGTATAAAGAAGCAGTTATTTCAAATGTTCAGTCAGTTCCACAGAACGGAGCGTTAAATATCGTTTCCAACAAACTCTCAGTATTTGATACATCTATGATGCAGGCCATTTCTGCCAGAAGCGATATTGATGTAAACGTAGTATTCAGCTATGGCGGCAAGCAGTACAAAGTTGTTATTCCTGCAGGCTATGATGTAATGAGCCTTCTGGATGAGCATGGATACTGTGGATATTTAAGACTTTTGGCAATTTTGGGTGGACAGGAAATTGCATGATAACAGAATAAAATGAAAGGAGCTCGGGATGACATATTCATCCCGGGCTTTTTTCATATCCGGGGCATGAATGGTAAAAACGTGATATAATTGAGGCTGTCATAAAGGAGAGAGATTATTATGAAAATAGTATTTATGGGCACCCCTGATTTTGCCAGGTCAGCCCTTGAAAAAATAATTGAAGCCGGACACGAGGTTGTCCTTGTGGTAACACAGCCGGATAAGCCAAAGGGAAGAAGCGGAGAGCTTCAGCCCTGCGATGTTAAGGTGTGTGCTCTTGAGCACAATATCCCGGTGTTTCAGCCTGTTAAGATCAAGCAGCAGGAGCACGTTGATTATCTTAAGACTGTCGATGCTGATATATTCGTAGTTGCTGCATTTGGGCAGATTCTGTCACAGGAGATATTGGATATTCCGAAATTTGGTTGTGTCAATATCCATGCATCCATCCTTCCTGAGTACAGAGGAGCTGCGCCTATCCAGCAGGCAATCATTGACGGCAAGAAGACCACAGGTGTTACCATCATGCAGATGGCAGCAGGAATGGATACCGGAGATATCCTCATCCAGAGAGAGATTAAAATTGATGAGGAAGAGACCGGAGGAAGTCTTTTTGACAAGCTTTCTAAACTTGGAGGAGAACTTATTGTTGAGGCTCTTCCTAAAATAGAAAAAGGTGAGCTGACACCAATCCCTCAGGATGAAGCACTTGCGACCAAGTGTGGCAAGCTCTCCAAGGATATGGGCAAAATTGATTTTTCAAAAGATGCTGAGACTATCAGAAACCTTATAAGAGGTCTGAACCCATGGCCATCAGCCTTCACAACCCTTGGAGGCAAGATGCTCAAGATCTGGCATGCCAAGACTCTTTCACCTGTTGATTTCGGAGCGCTTTGTAACAATCTTGCTCCTGAAGATATTTCTAAGGCAAAAGAGCTTGAAAATGCGAGAGCATATGGAAGCATTATTGCGGTACTAAAAGATTCTTTTGTTGTCATTACAGGAGACGGATATCTTAAGATCACAGAGGTACAGCTTGAAGGCAAAAAGAGAATGGATGTTAAGTCTTTCCTTCTTGGCAATAAATTGGAAATCGGTACAGTTCTGAAGTGAGGTAGAGAATATGTATTACAGATATGGAATGGGAATAGACCCGATGTATATTCTGACAATCATAATGGCTATTGTTTGTATGGTGGCCAGCGCAAGAGTGTCGTCTGTTTATAAGAAATACAACAAAATACGCAGTATGAGCGGTATGACAGGGGCTATGGCTGCAATGGAGATCCTAAGACGCAACGGAATAACCGATGTGGCAGTGCAGCATGTTCCGGGTAATCTTACCGACAACTATGATCCCAGGACAAAAACTGTTAATCTCTCAGATGCCACTTACGGATCAAATTCAGTTGCAGCAGTAGGTGTTGCTGCTCATGAATGTGGTCATGTTCTGCAGCATCACACCGGTTATGTTCCGCTTCAGATAAGATCGGCAATATTACCTGCTGCGAGCATAGGGTCAAAGGCAGGGATTCCTATTATTTTATTGGGAATGTTCTTTAGTTTTTCACCGCTTATCACTATCGGCATCTGGGTTTTCTCTCTGGCAGTTCTGTTCCAGGTTGTAACGTTGCCGGTTGAGTTCAATGCTTCTCACAGAGCTCTCGTAATGCTGGAAGACTATGGGATTCTTGGGAATGAAGAGGTTGATTCTTCCAGGAAAGTCCTCACTGCCGCAGCCATGACCTATGTTGCCAGCGCTGCATCAGCGGTGATACAGCTCCTTAGACTGGTCCTTTTAAACAACAGAAGAAGATAAAAAGCAATAAGCCTGCGGAATGATCTCCGCAGGCTTATTTTTATTGATGGTTTTGTATTGATCCTGTTGATTGCCTGTAAATGATATCGGTTTCTATGTAGGTCTTTTTATAGGGCATACTGGGAGTTGCAATCCTGGCAAGCAGAAGGTCTGCAGCTGTATAGCCCATAGAACTGCTGTGTATCTTAATGGTGGTGAGGTTTGGCTCGATGATGGTTGCTTCGGGCGAATTATCGAAGCCGCATACCAGCACGTCTTCAGGAATTCTTTTTCCAAGAAGCTTAAGAGCTTTCATCGTGGATGTGGCCAGGAAATCATTGGCACAGAAGAAAACCTCGGGCAGCGCATTAAAGGATCGGATTTTTTCGGCTATAAATGCCGGGTCATAGTAAGGACTGGAGTCATCATCGAGAATGCACAGATCGTTTCTAACGCCTATGCCATTATCTGTAAGGGCCAGAACATACGCCTGCCATCTTTCGCTGAAGGACTGACAATGGAATCTGTCACCCACAAAGGAAATGTTTCTTTTACCCTCTGCTATCAAAGAGTTTATCAGGCGGTAGACGCTGGAGAGATTCTCCATGTAAAGCGTATCTGCCTCCAGACTGCTCGTTTGCATTATCGGAGTATCGACAAACAGAATTGGTATATTCTGTGAGCAAAGGAATCTGCTGTAATCAAGAGAAAAGAGCTCAATACACAGAATTCCGGCAATGTTATCCAGATTGAGATTGGCCGGAAAACACAGATTATCTATCTCGTAGTCCTTGATTATGTTTATGGAAAGCTTGTAGCCAAGAGAATCTATCTTGTTCTGAAAGGCCTCGAGCAGCTTTGTTCCTGAGTGGGATGCACCGGGAAAAGAGTGGGTGAACAGTGCAATCTCCATTTTGTCTTTTGATGCAAATAAAGCGTTTGCTGTCTGGGCAGGAGCAGCTTCTATTGTTGTGAACTGCTTATAGCCCATAGCAGTCGCCATCTGGCATATCTTATTTCTTGTATCGGCTGATACGCTTCCTGAGTTGTTGAGTGCTCTTGATACTGTGTTTCTGGACATCCCCAGTGCGTCAGCTATTTCTTGTAGTGTTACTCTGTTTCCCATAATTCCCCCCAAAAATTATCTGTACTGGATAATATGATACCTTGAGCGGGTGCAATGTGTCAAATGCAACATTGCTCGGCTTCTGCAATGTACAAAATGCACAAAAATGTCACGTGCAACAAGTAGTATTACACGAAAATATGCGGCATATGCACTTTGTAATTGATACAAATGAATCATAATGATATTATAATGCTGTCAAAAGATGGTGCAAAAGCACCAAAGGAGGGACTATGAAAAAGATAAAGGCGCTTATAGTGGCCGGGGTAGTTGCAACCTGTTGTCTTGGTTGTGCCAACGAAGTACCGGAAGCAGAGAATGTGGAAGTACCGGATGAGCGGTATCTTGGAGAGAGTATTGAAGATCATGTTTTGTTTCCTTCATCAAGTGAAGGTTTGATCGGAGATACGATGCCATTTTATGATGATGGGACTTTTAATATTTTCTTTCTTGCGGACCAGAGAGACGGTAAACAGGGATATCATCCCTGGGGACTTATGCAGACTAAGGACTTCACTACTTATGAGGACTGCGGAATTGTCATAAACTACGCAGATGACGTTGAAGATCAGGATATTGCTCTTGGTACCGGAAGCGTGATCAAGGGGAATGACGGTAAGTATCATGCTTTTTACACAGGTCATAATGACATGTTTGAACCCAAGGAAGCAGTTATGCATGCAGTAAGCAGTGACCTTAAGAACTGGGAAAAGATTCCCGAGGATACGCTCTACGCCGGCGATGTATACTCGCAAAACGACTTCAGGGATCCCTATGTATTTTACACGGATTCAGAGAACTGCTATTCAATGCTGGTAGCCACCAGGAAAGACAACATGGGTGTAATAGCCAGATACACATCAACTGATCTGAAAAACTGGGAGGACGCCGGAGTATTTTTTGAAAATGATATGGGAACGGACTCCAATCTGGAATGTCCTACGCTCCTTGAGTACCAGGGAAAATGGTATCTGTCCTTTTCGGATCAATGGCCTCACAGGCTTGTACATTATCGAATATCGGATAGATTCGACGGACCCTTTGAAATACCGGACAGAGATATTTTTGACTGCAACGGCTTTTATGCGGGAAGGATGGAAACTGACGGAGAGAACTTGTACATAGTCGGATGGAATGGTACCAAGAAAAGCCATACCGATTCTGAGGAATACGACTGGGGTGGCAATATGGTCACACATCTTTTAAAGAAGCATGAAGATGGAAGTCTTGCTCCTGTTCTGAATCCGGAGATTGAAGCTCTTTTATCAAATGAAATAAAGGCTGAGCCGGTAAAGATGTCTCAGTCAGCATCCTTTGACGACGGAAGCATCTCTTTTTCGGGGGAAAAATATGAGATGGCAGGGTTTAAAGAACTATCCGGAAGTTACATAGTAAGTACCACTGTTAAGGATTTTGATAAAGAGGGGATGTTTGGTTTTTGCTTTAACACAAACGAAGAAAATGTGGGAAGACTGAACATAATATTCAATGCGGCAAACAGTAGGATCGAGTTCTACAACGGAAGCAATATCATGGAGAGATCGGCGCAGTCCTATGTGGATTACGATATTGCGGATAAGGACGAACTCAATATTTCAATGATGATAGCTGATGGCGTTGTGTGCATGTACGTAAATGATGAGATTGCTTTTACAACAAGGATGTATTTGTCACAGGCGTCAGACTGGGGAGTTTTCAGCATAGGTTCCAAGGCATGCTTTGAACACATCAGGGTTTGCAAGTGAGTATAGCTTTTTAGCTGAAGGGAGAAACTTATGGGGAATATTACTAAAAGAGCTTTAGGCATAATTTGGGGGCATAAGAAGGTTTCGGGAATAATTATGCTGGGTATTATGGCCTGTGCAACTGTCGCTGTTTCTGTGTTTGCAAGGGGAGAGACAAAGGAAATCATAACTATAGAAGATGAAATAGTTGCGCTGGCAAATATATGGCCTGCATCTTTTACAGATGATGCGTACGTTGAACCGGAATTTGTCGATGATGAGAACAGGACAAATAATGCATTCAATGTGGCTGATTTCGGAGAACAGGGAGAAAACGGCTGGTTTTACAGATATGGCTCGCCGCTGGATCCGGTTAAGTCAAAAAGAATAGAATCTTTTGACGGTGACAGGTATTTTCAGCCGGGGAAAACAGGGCTTGAAGTCAAGTCAAACTTCATTCATACGGCTGAAGGAACAGCTCCTGTTCTTGAGTGGAGAGCCGCAGAAAGCGGAGATGTCAACATAGAGTTTGCTTATGTTAAAAATGTCAATAATGACAAGAACCCCAACTATCCGGATGGAGTGACTTTGTACGTCTATAAGGGAGAAGAAGCTATAGCAAGATACTCTGTCGATGCCAAGACCGATAAGGAAGAGGTAGTGGAAGAGGCAATAAAAAACGTGCATGTTGAAGAACTGGAAAGCCTTTATTTTGTTGTTGATCCAAACATGAACAATGCCTACGACGGTGGATCACTTTATGTGGCAATAGCTGACGTTAATGCTAAGGGGGCTGTTGCAATAAGAGATGGAAAAAGAATTGATAACAACGCATACTATGTCGATGATTTCGGACCTCAGGGAAGCAACGGCTGGACTTACATGTGCGGTAAGAGCGTTTCGGATGCAAAGCTTGTATCCACTGAGAAAAACGGTGAGTACATGAACTGCACTTCACCAAATCTCACCATCAGTCAGTTCTTTATCCATCCGGCGATAAATGATGCTGCGATGCTGTGCTGGCAGCCTTTTACTGATGGAGCAGTTGAAATCAGAGGTACTTATACAAAGTTTGAACAAAATGATGGTAATCCCGACTGGCCTGACGGAGTTACGGTTTCTGTTTATAAAAACGGGGATAAGCTCTTTTCCCAAAAGGTATCTGCCCCTGCGAAGGGAACAAATGAGATATCTTTCAGAGAAAAAAACGTGGCAATCACTACTAAGGACAGGCTTTACTTTGTGGTTGATGCCGGAGAAAATGCGTCTTACGATGGCGGAAGCTTTGATATCTCCATTCTGGACAGGACTAACGTCACGACAGAAAATGATGTTGTTATTGAGGGGAATGATACAAGGGAAAACTATGCTGATGTAAAGTATGACTTCGGGAAACAGGGAGAAAATGGCTGGTTTTATCAGGAAGGCTTCGAGGATGAGGCTGTTGGAGCCATAAACATGACCCGCTTTGAGGAAGAAGAGTACAGATATTTTGACAGCAGTTATCTTGAGATCAAAAACGACTTTGTAAATCCGGGTAAGGGCAAGTCTGCTGTTATTAAGTGGAAGGTTGCCAGGGACGGAAACATAAAGATTGATGCCTCATATACCAAGTTTAAAAACGAGGATAAGAATCCCGGCTGGCCGGATGGCACAAGAGTTACGTTGTATCATAATGAGACGATGCTGGTTCGTGAGGAGTTTGCAGCAGACAGAAAGCAGGAAGTAACAAAACGTATGGATGTGCAATCTCTGGCTGTTAAAAAGGATGATTGCATCACAATGGTGATCAACGGAAAAAACAATAATGCGTATGATGCCGGTAAATATGAGTTTTCTATTTTTGATCTTGCAGGTGCTGTTACCGAAGAAGATATAACAATCGATGAAAGCGAGACAAGACAGAACTTTGCTGATGTCAGGTATGACTTTGGACAGCAGGGAGAAAACGGATGGTTTTATCAGGAGTCTAAGGGTGACGCTCCGTTTGTTGCCTACAATATGAGAAATTATGATCCGGGTGAGGAACGCTATAAGGATAAAAGAGATCTGGAGATCAAAAGAGATTTTGTAAATCCGGGTAAGGGTAAGTCGGCTGTTATAAAGTGGAAGGTTGCTCAGAGCGGTGTGATAAAGATTGATGCTGCTTACACCAAACTTAAAAATGAGGACAAGAATCCAAGCTGGCCTGACGGAACAAGGGTTACTCTTTATCACAACAAAGATGTTTTGTTGCAGCAGGAATTTGAAGCTGATACGGAAAAAGAGATAACAAAGCGCCTGGATGTTTCATCACTTAATGTCTCAAGAGGCGATTACATTGCCATGGTGATAAACGGTAAGGAAAACAATGCCTATGACGCCGGTAAATTTGAGTTTTCAATCAAAGGATTATCACCGCTTGCCGGAGAGACCGAGGATAATGTGATTGATTGGGGAAGTGCCCGAACAAATAACGCCTCTGTTCAGGAGGATTTCGGAAAACAGGGCAGCAATGGATGGTGCTTCCAGTCGGGATACTATCTTGACCCGGGTTTTGCGGTAAATGTAGAGAGGTTTGTGGATGATGATAAGTACATCACCAGGGACGGAATAGAGATAAAGCGCGATTATATCATGCCTGCCAATAAGGGTAGGAGCGCTAACGTGAAGTGGGTGGTTGCTGAGGATGGAACAATTGATATCCTGGCATCCTACACAAAGCTTAAGAATGAAGATGCCAACCCTGACTGGCCTGACGGGGTGACGGTATACCTTATGAAAAACGGAAGCGTACTCCGTCAGGAGGATTTTGAGCCTCTGACTGACAGAACAGTGACAAAGGATTTTACTGTTGAAGGACTTGATGTAAACAAAGGAGACCGTATTACCCTTTTGGTGGACGGAAAAGAAAACACGGCATACGACGGTGGTAATTTCACTTTTGTGATTGAAGACGCAGAGCTCAAAACGATGAAAATGGTGAATAACAGCGGAGAGAATCGTGCAAATCTTGCTTATGACTTTGGTGAGCAGGGAAGTAACGGCTGGTATTATCTTGAGGGCAGAAGTATAGACAGAGCAGAAGTTCTCTCGGTCAAGACAACTGACAATGCCGGATATGTTTCAAGAAAGCAAAAGAACCTTGAGATAAAAAAGGACTTTGTACAGCCAAGACTTAACGCTGATGCAATGTACAAATGGGTTGTGGCTGCAGACGGAAACATCGATGTTACGGGCCGGTATGTAAAGTTCGGACATGAAGACCCCAACGAGAACTGGCCGGATGGTGTTACAGTTAACATCTACAATAACAGTACAAATATCTACAACACTGTTTGTGAATGCTCCAAAGGTGAAGGAAACGATAACGTAAGAGACATAGATATTAAAAAACTTCAGGTGAAGAAGGGCGACATCCTGACATTTGATATCGGATGCAATGATAACAATGCATGGGATGGTGGAAGACTGGAGATTGATATTGCCGATTCCGATGAGATTAAGGTTGTTGTCGGAGATGAAGTAAGGACGAATAAAACTGTACTCGGAAAACTGTCGGATCTTAAGCAGGGCACAGACGGATGGTGGTTTTTGGAAGGCAGCAGCCTTAGCTCTGCAAGAGTTCTGAGCTATATGAATGAAGATAAGACTGCGTTTGTCTCACCTGCAAATAATGGTCTTGAGATGAAAAAAGACTTCGTTCACCCCGGGGAAAAGAAAGCAGCCATATATCAGTGGGTGGTATATGAAGACGGACAAATTGATGTGCTGGGGGATTATACAAAGTTCGGTCATAATGATGAGAATCCCGACTATCCTGACGGAGTAAAGTTTGGCGTTTATTTGAACGACGAAAACCTCCAGTCGGAAGAGGTTCATGTTTTAAAAGGTGATGGCAATGATAATAAGATAACCTTCATGTTCGATAAACTTGAGGTGAAGAGAGGAGATAAGCTTTCTTTTGTTATCGATGCGGGAAGTAATATTTCTTTTGACGCAGGAAGACTGTCTGTTTCTGTCTATGAAGTGAAGCAAAATCCTGAAGGAGCAGAAGAAAGGACCAATAATACAAGTCTCTATGAAGCTTTCGGCGAGCAGGGATCGGACGGCTGGTACTACGGAATGTGTGACTGGAATGGCGAAAATTTCGAAAGGCTTGACTATGACAGTGACAATGAGAGATATTACAACAATGGAAAGCCTGAGCTTAAGCGCGACTTTGTTGAACCGGGCAATGGACGAAATGCCGCATATCAGTGGGAGGTCGCACAAACCGGCAAGATAAGGGTACTTGGAGAATATGTCAAATTTGCCAATGATGCTGATCCTGACGCAAATGGCGTATGCATGAGGATTTTTGTAAACGGAGAAGAAAAGAAGTGGATCGGTGGAGATACTCAGGGTAACTTCTCTTCTGAAATAGTCAAGGGCTTTGATGAAGTATACACCGTTCATGAAGGGGATATTATTACATTTGCGATAGATCCTGACGGCAATGACAGTTACGATGGCGGAAGACTTACAGTAAGCATTGGCAATGCTGACGGAGATATTAATGAAGCCGAAGATCCGAAAGATATACCTGACGATAGTAACGATGAACCTGAGGACATTTCTGATGATGTAGATGATGATTCAAATGATGATGCAAATGATGATGATAGGACCAACAACACGAATTTGCTGACTTCTTTCGGAGCACAGGGTCAGGATGGCTGGTATTACGGAATGTGTGACTGGAATGGAACAAACTTTGAAGAACTGGATTATGACAGCGATAACAACAGGTATTATAATGACGGAAAACCTGAACTGAAAGCAGATTTTGTCGAGCCAGGAAATGGCAGGAATGCAGCCTATCGGTGGGTAGCAGCTCATGATGGCGCTATAAAGGTTATGGGAAACTATACAAAGTTTGCTAACAGTGATGATGCCGATGCAAATGGCGTGTGTATGCGAATTTTCCTTAACGGAGAAGAAAAGAGATGGATCGGCGGTGATACACAGGGGAATTATGACTATGAAATAGTAAAAGACTTCTATGAGGAATTCACCGTTTCAAAAGGAGATGTCATCACGTTTGCCATAGATCCTGATGGTAACGACAGTTACGATGGCGGAAGACTTCTTGTTACAATCGAATCTGCCGAATAAGGTGAACAATTTGTGAAGTCTGCGGAATAACCCCCGCAGACTTCTTTTTTATGATATTCTAAATTGAGTGTAAATTCCGCTCAAATCAGTGTAAGGGGAACACAATTTATGGTTTGGGTGTTAAATTGTATATTCAAGGAGAAAATGAAAAGATGAGTGTTAATGAGAGAAAAAAGTTATATGTCTTTTTTGCTGTAGCCTTCGGTGTTACAGCAATCATGAGTGTATTTATGTTCATCGGTCTCAGGGGAGGAAAAGATCTGACAGCCTTTGTAAATGCGATGATGACTTACCCTGCATGCGGAGTAATACTGGGAATGTTGTTTTTTGACAGGAAGGAAAAGAAACTTCCGATGGTCGGCTTTGGGGCATTTCTTGTTACGGCGCTTATAATGATGATAATCGCTTTAATATCTGTATTTGCGCCTGAGCAGATGATCGACAGCGGAGCCGGAATCGTCTCCAACTGGAATCTGTACAGTCAGTATGTACTTATCGCAGGAAGCGTTGTTTCTTATATTGCCTTTTGGGCATGTGGAAGAGAAAAGAGAGAAAATACGGGACTTTGCAGAAAGAACATTGTTCTCAGTATAGTGATGATCCTTGTTTTCCTTGTTCTGTTCTTTGGCAGGTTTTATACTGCACAGCTTGCAGCCAACGTTGGAGCCGGAGAGGGAATCGGTGATTTCTCAGATTTGAATGCCATGGTCTTTAATCCTATGAACTGGCTTAATGCAGCGATGATCATGATCAATTTCCCTATAACCATGATCGCGTTTCTTGGTGAAGAGTACGGCTGGAGATACTATTTACAGCCCATTATGCAAAAGAAATTCGGTCTCAGACTCGGCGTTATTCTGGTCGGCGTTATCTGGGGAGTATGGCATACAGCTGCTGATTTCATGTTCTATAGCACAGATTCTGGTCCGCAGCTGTTGGTAACACAGATTATAACCTGCGTTACAATGGGAATTTTCTTTGGCTATGCATATATGAAGACGCAGAATATCTGGACAATCGCGATCATGCATTTTATCAATAACAATTACGTTGTTATATTTACCGGCGGAGATGTTAACGTACTTCAGAACCAGAGCCTGGAGTGGTCACATCTGCCGATCATGTTATTCAGAAGCCTGATCTTTGCACTGTTCATCTTGGCACCGATCTTCAACAAGAAAAAGGTGGCAGATGACATCAATACTTTAGATACTGCTGTCTGATTTGAGATGATTTTGGCCCCCGGGGACGGAGTCAGGAGGTCATTTTCAGAATATTCTGAAAATGACCCCTTGACTCCGTCCCCGGGGGCCATTTTTGTTTGACAAAAATCCATAATACATCAGATAATTGAATATATATAAGTACTTGGAGATTAGCATGGCAAACATAAGAGAGATAGTTCTCAATATCCTTATTGAATACGACAGGGATGGCATCAGGAAGCCATCCCTTTTAAAAGACAGCCTTAATAAATACGATTATCTGGAGAGCAGGGACAAGGCCTTCATGAAGAGGGTTGTGGACGGCTGTATCGAGAGACAGATACAGATCGATTATATCCTCAACTCTTTTTCCAAGACCAAAGTGGACAAGATGCAACCCTTCATAAGAAGCCTTCTGAGGATGAGTGTGTATCAGATCATGTTCATGGATGCGGTTCCGGATTCCGCGGCATGCAACCAGGCTGTTAAGCTGGCACAGAAGCACAAGTTTGCAGGGCTTAAGGGCTTTGTTAACGGAGTGCTTCGAAACATTGCCCGTAATAAAGAGAAAATCGAATATCCCTCAAAAGATGAAAAGAACGGCATAGCATACCTCGAGGCTCTTTATTCCATGCCCGAGTGGATATGCGAGATGTGGGTAAGCACTTACGGCTTTGAAAAAACAGAGGAAATACTTAAGTTCTTCCTGCAGCCAAGGCCTACAACAGTGCGCCTTAAAAACGGCTGTGACAAGAAAGCTTTCGTAAAAGAACTCGAATCAATCGGAGTGGTTGTAACAGAAAGTGACATCCTTCCGTATGCACTCAATCTTGAAAAGACCGACAATATCAGATTCCTTCCGGGGTTTGATGAGGGTCTGTTCTTTGCTCAGGATGTCAGCTCCATGATGGTTACAGAGATTGCGAATCCGCAGCCCGGACAGGTGGTTGTTGATGTCTGTGCCGCGCCCGGAGGAAAGAGCCTTCATGCAGCTGAGAGAGTATCAGGAGGCGCAGACGGCGCAGAGAGCAGCCAGGGTGTGGTGATCTCCAGAGATGTATCTGAGCACAAATGCGATCTTATCAGAGAAAACGCTGAGAGAATGGGATGTGCAAATGTGAAGGTTGAGCTTTACGATGCCAGGATCCACGACCGCAATATGGAGAACAAAGCCGATATTCTATTTATGGATCTTCCATGTTCAGGTCTTGGGATAATCGGAAGAAAGAACGATATAAAATATAACGTAACACGACAGAGTCTTACCGATGTGTCAAAGCTTCAGTGGGAGATAATAAAGACAGCCTGGGATTATGTTAAGCCCGGCGGAATCCTGATGTATTCGACCTGTACGGTAAACAGGGATGAGAACGAGGCCATGGTCAGCAGGATATGCTCAGAGCTCCCTTTTGAACCTGTAAACATTAAGGATATGCTTCCGCAGGCATTTAATGGCGGAGAGCTTGCAAAAACCGCTGAAAACGGTTATATTCAGCTTCTGCCCGGACAGTACGGCACCGATGGATTTTTTATCTCAAAGCTTAGAAGAAAAGAAAAATAACGGTATCAGACAGTGTGATTGCATTTTGTTAAGAGGGGTAACGATATGCTTTTGATGATCATCAAAATGTCCGGTATAACCTTGGCAATAACCATTCTTACATTGCTTTTGTGGATTTATCTGAGGGACAAAAAGATAACCTGGTCGATCAGGATACTGCTTGCGTTTGTTTACGCCGGATGCGCAATTTTATCCACCCATTTTGGTGTGGACTACAGCCATATGCTGATAAATGTCAGAGATATGGGCCCTCTCTGTGCAGGACTTTTCTTTGATCCGCTTGCGGGAATAATCGCAGGACTTATAGGTGGTATTGAGAGGTACATAGCCGGAGCTTATTGGGGCATCGGTTCCTACACCGAGGAGGCATGTGCCATTTCTACATGTCTTTCGGGATTTGTTGCTGCTTTCATGAGCATATTTATCTTTAAGAGAAAAAAGCCTTCTGCAACCTATGCATTTTTCATGGGTGCGGTTATGGAAGTTTTCCATATGTATGTTGTGTTCATCACACACAAAGATGACATGAAGATGGCTTTTTACGTTGTAAAGGTCTGTGCACCTCCGATGATCATATTCACCGGATTGGGACTTGCGTTATGTGCGAATGTGCTGAAGATCTATGCGGGGGAATGGAAGAATCCCTTTAAGAGACGCAAGGACTCTGAGATTCAGGTAGCCCAGAAATTTCAACGCTGGCTGTTTTTGGTAAGTGCAATTATCATTGTTGTCGGATTTTGCTTTTCTTTTGCGGTTCAGACTGCCTCTGCGGTTCAGAATACAGATGAGAGGCTTGAAACAGCATCAAAAGATATAATAGAGACCTATAACGAGGTTCGTGAAAAGAACTATAACATAAATGTTCTGCATTCCCATGTGGGCGAGACGGGGGCCTTTGATATTCTGAGAGAGTCAGGTCTTAGTATTACCGGAGGGCATAAGGGCGATTCATTGTCTGATGCCGAGATGGCAGCTGTAATGGCTAATCTTGACAAAGGTATGTTCAGAGGAAATGTATTTGGCTTGTATTCGTTCTGCAGAGCAGATACGCTTGCCAATGATGAGATACTTCTGGTAATGCTCCCGTCTGATGAGGTTTATGACGACAGGGATGCAGCGGCGTATGAAACTGCTCTTGCCGATATCATTTTGTTTACGGTAATCTATGTTCTGATATCCATGCTGGTTCAGGAAATAGTTGTAAATAATCTGGATCTTGTAAACGAATCCCTCAACAAGATTACAAACGGTGACCTTAACGAGACGGTAAATGTCTACAATTCATCGGAATTTGCATCACTTTCCGATGACATAAACCAGACAGTTGATGTTTTGAAGGGCTATATTGATGCTGCCGAAAAGCGAATAGCCCAGGAGCTTGAATTTGCCAAATCCATACAGGAATCTGCGCTTCCGCAGAACTTCAGGATTCCAAGAAAAGACGTAGAGGTCTTTGCAACTATGGATCCTGCCAAAGAGGTGGGAGGCGACTTCTACGATTTCTTCTTTTTGGATGCCGGTGTTATGGCACTTGTTATTGCTGACGTATCCGGAAAAGGTATTCCTGCATCTCTTTTCATGATGAGAAGTAAGGCTGCCATAAGAAGTACCGCAGGAGCGGGCTCGAGTCCTTCCGAGATACTTGCCAAAGTCAATGACGTATTGTGCGAAGGCAACGATGCGGACATGTTCGTCACAGTCTGGATCGGTATTATGGATCTTAAGACCGGACTTATGAGATGCTCAAATGCCGGATATGAGTATCCGATAATCAGGCATAAAGGCGGAGACTATGAGCTCTTTAAGGACAAACACAGTATTGCGCTTGCCACCATGGAAGGCGTAATGTACAAGGATTATGAGCTTCAGCTTGAGTACGGAGATGAGATCTTTGTTTACACAGATGGTATCCCTGAGGCAATAGATATGGATGTACAGCAGTATGGTACCGACAGACTTCTTGACGCTCTCAATGCCAATAAGGATATTCCTCTGGACAGACTTCTTCCGAGAGTCAGAAATGACCTTTCCGCATTCGTTGGCGAAGCTGAGCAGTTTGATGATGTCACAATGCTCGGATTCAGGTATATAGATCCGAATGCATAAATTTATTTACAGGAGTTATAGATGTACGATTTAAATAGAGATATAAAGTCTCTGAACCTTGATGAGCTGACAGCTGTAATCAAGGAGATGGGAGAGCCCGCGTTCAGGGCAAAACAGCTCTATCAGTGGATGCATGTAAAGATGGCAAGAAGCTACGATGAGATGACCAATATTCCTGCATCTTTAAAGAGCAAGCTGATGGAAAATTTTGACTTCACATCCCTAAAGCAGGTGGATCTTCAGGAGTCAAAGCTGGACGAAACCAAGAAGTTTTTATTTGCACTCTCCGATGGCAATGTCATCGAGAGTGTTTTCATGAAATACAAATTCGGAGTCAGCGTATGTATCTCTTCTCAGGTTGGATGCAGGATGGGATGTAAGTTCTGTGCGTCAACCATTGACGGAGTGGTTAGAGGTCTTTTGCCATCAGAGATGCTTGACCAGATATATGCAATATCCAGGATCACAGGGGAGAAGGTTGCCAGAGTTGTTGTAATGGGAAGCGGAGAACCGCTGGATAACTACGACAATGTCGTGAAATTTGTAAGACTACTGAGTGATCCGAACGGACACAACTTAGGCCAGAGGAACCTTACCATATCCACCTGCGGAATTGTTCCAAACATATACAAGCTGGCGGATGAAGATTTTGCCATAAACCTTGCGCTCTCCCTTCATGCATCTAACGATGAGAAGAGAAAAGAGCTTATGCCTATCGCCAATACTTATACCATCAAGGAAGTTCTTGATGCCTGCAGGGCATATTTTGACAAAACAGGAAGACAGCTCACCTTTGAGTATTCGCTGGTGAGCGGTGTAAATGACACTGACAAAGACGCGGCTGAATTATCAGATCTTCTAAAGGGGCTTAACGCGGTTGTAAACCTTATTCCGGTGAACCCGATCAAGGAGAGGACCTTTAAGCCCACAGACCGCAAGGGCGCTGAGCAGTTCAAAAATAAGCTTGAAAAAAGCCATATAAATGTTACTATTAGAAGAGAAATGGGCAGGGATATAGACGGAGCCTGTGGACAATTGCGCAGACGCCATCTGGAAGAGAAATAGTACCACCTGCTTTTTTTCCATGAATAAATGTACTCTCAGGAGGCAGTTTTGCTTAAGACTTTTTCCATTACGGATATAGGAAAAAAGAGAAAATTAAATCAGGATTATGTCTTTTCATCCGACACCAGGATCGGTAATCTGTCCAACGTGTTCATTGTTGCAGACGGCATGGGTGGTCACAATGCAGGTGACTATGCGTCCAGATTTACCGTAGATACCATGGTGGAGGAGATCGAGAAGTCTTTTGAACAGAGTCCTGTCAAGATTTTGGAGAATGCCATTAAGACAGCCAACAGGAAGCTCCGCGAGAAGGCAGCAGAGGACCCTAATCTTTTCGGAATGGGTACAACTGTAGTTGCAGCCACGGTTCTTGGCAGATATCTGCAGGTTGCCAATGTCGGAGACTCAAGGCTTTATGTAATTAATGACAAGATCACTCAGATAACCAGAGACCATTCCCTTGTGGAAGAGATGGTCCGTATGGGGGGAATAGACAGAGAAACCGCAAGGACTCACCTTGATAAGAATATAATTACCAGGGCTATCGGTGCCACTGAGACAGTAGACATCGACTTTTTTAATGTGGAATTAAACCGTGGGGACATCGTTCTCATGTGTTCTGACGGACTTACAAACATGCTTGAGGATGAAGAGATCCGCATGATAGTAAGCGGTCAGAGGGATATTATCGAAAAGGCGCAAAAGCTCGTTGACCACGCCAATAACAACGGAGGCAAGGACAATATAGCGGTTATTCTTATTGAGCCTTATGCAGATGAACCGGGGCACATTGGAGGACTAAATGGTTAAGATTGGAATGGTGATCGGAGATCGCTATGAGGTGCTTGAAAAGATCGGCACCGGCGGCATGTCCGATGTTTACAAAGCAAAAGATCATAAGCTTAATAGACTTGTTGCTGTTAAAGTGCTCAAACAGGAGTTTTCCGAGAATGAGAACTTCGTATCCAAGTTCAGGGTAGAAGCACAGTCAACTGCAGGTCTTCTGCATCCTAACACTGTTAATGTGTATGATGTAGGCGATGAAGACGGAATAAATTATATAGTAATGGAGCTTGTTGACGGAATTACTCTCAAGAAATACATCGAGAAGAAGTCAAGGCTCTCAGTCAAGGAAGCGGTCAGTATAGCAATCCAGGTGGCTATGGGACTGGAGGCTGCTCACAATAACGGTATCATACACAGAGATATCAAACCGCAGAATATCATGATCTCAAGAGACGGTAAGGTTAAGGTTACAGACTTTGGAATTGCCAAGGCTGCCACCAGCAACACCATTACCTCCAATGTCATGGGATCGGTTCATTATACATCTCCGGAGCAGGCAAGAGGCGGATACAGCGATGCCAAGAGTGATATCTATTCACTTGGAATCACACTCTTTGAGATGCTCACAGGAAGAGTTCCTTTCAATGGGGACACAACTGTTGCAATTGCCATCAAGCATATTCAGGAGGAGCTTCCGAGCCCTGCTGAGTTCAATGATGAGATACCGATAAGTGTTGAGAAGATCGTGCTTAAGTGCTGCCAGAAGAGCCCGGACAGACGTTATCAGAATGCGGCTGAGCTTATTGCAGATCTTAAGAGATCACTTATCACCCCGGACAAAGACTTTGTGTCTTTGGTGGATCCCGACGAGGAGGGAGCTACGAGAGTTGCCTCTGAGGAAGAGGAAGAGATGCTTCACAGCTCCGGCGGAAGATTGTCCGATACAGAGCAGATGAGGCTTAAGTCCGATGTGATGAAGGACTATGACAGAGACGATCACTACGATGATTACGATAAAAAGAGACCTAAGAGAAGAACCTACGACGATGACGATGACGAATTCTACGGCTATTCCAAGTCATCAAACAGGAGAAGGTCAGGTTCAGGCTCGAGCTCTTCACAGTCAAAAGTTGAGAAGATGACAATAGTAATGGCGATCATCTCAGCTGCTCTTGTAGGCTTTATCGTTCTGCTTCTTCTTGGAAGAAGCCTTGGAATATTCGGCGGAGAGGAAGAGCCGGTAGAGGGAGCAAGCACGGAGCTTAGCAGTACCGAGACAAGTTCCGATTCAGCTGACGGAATTGAGATTCCCGATGTTGTAGGCAAGACTGTTGCAGAAGCTGTTTCCATACTTCATGACGACAAGGGTTTTGATGTAGAGAAGGCAGCGGACTCTGCCAATACTGCAGCCAAGGACACTGTTGTTTCAATGAGTCCGGCAGCAGGCAATAAAACAAAGAGCGGATCAAAGGTCACAATTTACATAAGTGACGGTTCCAATCACAGTACTCAGGCAGCAACTGCCGAGGTTTCAACAGCCAAGTCAGAGGGACAGGTTACTGTGCCCAATATAATCGGCATGACTTCTGAAGATGCTGTTATTACTCTGGTAGAAGCAGGACTTGAGGCAGGTAAGGTCGTAGAGACCACCAATGAGGACTCCAATCTGACAGGTCTTATATGTGCTCAGAGCATAGCTCCTCAGACTTCAGTATCACAGGGAACTGTTATAAACATGGAACTTTCAACAGGCCCCGCCAAGGTAACATACAGTTACAATGCAGAGATTGCAGCTCCCACCGAGGGAGAAAATTATACATACGGAATTCCTGTGAGGGTGACGCTGGTAACATCAGACGGAACAACGCTTCTTAGCACGACAACAACTGATTTCCCTGTACAGGGTACGTACAAGGGAATAACAGCTCCAACCGGAACACTCACTTTTGTTTACACAGCAACTGCTCCTACATCCACCAATCCCGAAACCGGAGAAACAACAGGTGGAGAGACTCAGGAGTACACAGTAACCAGAGCGGTTACTTTCACGCAGGAGAACTAACCCTTATGCGAGGTAGGATACTTAAGGGCATCGCCGGGTTTTATTATGTGGAGACCAGAGATCTCAAGGTCTATGAATGTAAGGCCAAAGGGATATTCAGAAGGTCCGGTATAAAACCAATAGTAGGCGATAATGTTGAGATTGAGATTATTGATGAAGAAAACAGGCAGGGAAATCTTACGGATATCCTGCCTCGAAAAAATTGTCTTTACAGACCGCCTGTTGCAAATGTTGACCAGGCGGTTATTTTGTTCGCTATTGTTAAGCCGGATCCCAACTACAATCTTTTGGACCGCTTTCTTATCATGATGAGGCAGCAGAATCTGCCGGTCATTATCTGCTTCAACAAGCAGGACATCGCCACTGAGGAGGAGCAAAAAGAGCTTCATGACGCCTATGAGAAGTGCGGATATAAGGTTCTTTTTGTCAGTGTAAAAGAGGAGCGCGGCCTTGATGAGCTCAAGGAGCTCTTAAAAGGCAAAACTTCAACTCTGGCAGGACCCAGCGGCGTCGGCAAGTCATCTCTTTTAAACAAACTTGTTCCCGATGCGGATATGCAGATCGGTGAACTCAGCAGGAAGATTGACAGGGGCAAGAATACTACAAGACATTCAGAGCTCTTTTTCGTAAAAGAACTGTCGGAGGACGGGCAGGATACATTTATTATTGACACACCGGGCTTTACTTCACTGGAACTCAGGGATGTCAGCGCCGACGAGCTTATGGGATATTATCCTGAATTTGAGGAATTCGAGCCCTTTTGCAGGTTTGGAGGATGCTCACATATTGCAGAGCCTGATTGCGGCGTGAAGTCAGCTCTTGAGGAAGGAAAGCTCTCCGGAGTGAGGTATGACAATTACAGGATCATCTACAAGGATCTGAAGAATGCAAGGCCTGATTATTCAAAGAAGAAATGAGGTTTTTACCCGATGAAGATTTATGTCGTAAGACATGGTCAGACAGACTATAACAAACACAGAATGATGCAGGGAAGAAGCGATATTCCCTTAAACGAAGCGGGACTTTCTCAGGCCAGAGCCAAGAGAGAGCTGCTTGGAGATTTAAAGTTTGACGCTGTCTATTCAAGCCCTCTTATAAGAGCGGTCAGGACGGCGGAGATAATAGGAAATGTGTCCGAAGATGACATCATCAAGGATGAGAGGATCATCGAGGCAAATTTTGGCAAATATGAACTCAAGAACTATTATATGACGGGACTCCCCATGATGTCATACTGGTCTTTTCCGGAGATATTCAAGGCTCCTAAGGGAGTTGAGACCCTTCGGGAAATGATAGACAGGACAAGCTCTTTTCTTAAGGAGCTGGAGCAGAAGGACTATGAAAATGTACTTGTTGCCTGTCATGGCGGAATAATAAGACCCATAAGGGGATATCTTGAAAACAGAAAAAGCGGAGTCATCTGGAGGCCAAGGCCCAAGAACTGCGAGATTTTTGTCTACGAATCTATAGACGGCAAACACAGACTTTTAGAGGATATCAGATAAAAGGAGGATCAGCGTGAAATCAGCAGAACTTATTTCAAAAATGACATTACAGGAAAAAGCATCTCTTCTTTCAGGAGGAGACTTTTGGCATACACAGGCCATAGACAGGCTTGGCATCAAGGGATACATGATGTGCGACGGACCTAACGGCCTGAGAAAGCAGGAGGGCAGCCCTGATCATCTCGGAAAGAAGGAGAGCATAAAGACTGTCTGCTATCCTTCAGCCAATACACTTGCATCAAGTTTTGATGTGGATCTGGAGAAAAAGCTTGGACAGAGCCTGGGCGATGAGTGCAACAGGGAGCATATCAGTATGCTTTTGGGACCGGGACTTAACATGAAGAGAAGTCCTGTCTGCGGAAGAAATTTTGAGTATTTTTCAGAGGATCCTTATCTTGCAGGTAAACTGGCTTCGGCTTTTGTAGAGGGCGTTCAGTCAAAGGGCGTGGCAGCCTGCCCCAAGCATTTTGCCACCAATAACCAGGAATACAGAAGAATGTCCGGCAATTCCATAGTTGATGAGAGGACACTTCATGAGATATATCTGACTGCATTTGAGATGCTGGTAAAAGAGGCGGGACCCAAGTCCATTATGTGTGCTTACAACCAGCTCAACGGAACCTATCTTTCAGAGAATAAATACATGCTCACCGATGTCCTGAGGGACAAGTGGGGATTTGACGGATTTGTTGTAACTGATTGGGGCGCAGGAAAAGGACCTGCAAAGGGAGTTGAGGCAGGACTTGATCTTGTTATGCCCGGCGGACCAAAAGACCACGAGAAGGCAATTATTGCTGCTGTGGAAGCGGGAGAGCTGGATGAGGCATTGGTTGATAAAGCAGTAGGACGCATACTTGATGTGTTCTTCTGGAATGATGACAATGCTCCAAAGGATGCAGCTCCATCCAACGAGGCTACAAGTAAGGCTGACTATGAACTGGCAAGAGAACTGGCAGAAAACAGTGCGGTTCTTCTGAAGAATAACAGAGTACTTCCTCTTAAGAAGGATAAAAAGATCCTCTTTGTGGGTGAGTTTGCAAAGACTCCGAGATATCAGGGATCAGGTTCTTCACACATCAACAGTATCTGTGTTTCCAATGCTCTTGATGCGGCAGCAGACAGAGGTGTTTCATATGTGAGAGGATATGACACGTCAAATACCAAAGACAGTTATATTCTCAGGGAAGAGGCAGTTCAGGCTGCTGAGAATGCAGATGTTATAGTTATATTTGCCGGTCTTCCCGCATCTTACGAATCGGAAGGCTTTGACAGAGATGATATCAATCTTCCGAGGGAGCAGGATAAGCTTATCGACGATCTCGCCCATACCGGCAAAAAGGTTGTTGTGGTACTCCATAACGGTGGTGCTGTGGCAATGCCATGGATAGATAAGGTAGATGCGGTGCTGGATATGATGCTTGCGGGAGATGCTGTAGGAGAGGCAACCGTAAGGCTTTTATGGGGAGAGGCAAATCCTTCGGGAAAACTTGCTGAGACATATCCCATCAAGCTTTCCGATAACCCAAGCTTTTTGAATTTCCCGGGAGAACATGGTAACCCCGTTTATGCAGAGGGCATTTATATCGGCTACAGATATTATGAAAAGAAGAGAATGCCGGTACTGTTCCCCTTCGGACATGGACTTACCTATTCTGAATTTGAGTATTCCAATATAAGCATAGACAAGGACAGCATCACGGATCAGGATACTGTAAATGTCAGCATTGATGTTTGGAACGTTGGAAGATATGCAGGCAAGGAGGTTGTTCAGCTCTATGTTTCAGAGAATGCTCCAAGGGTTTCCAGACCGCATAAAGAGCTGAAGGGCTTTAAGAAGATTGAATTAAACCCGGGCGAGAGTACAAGGGTAACCTTTACTCTGGACAAGAGGTCTTTTGCCTACTACGATGAGAGGCTCCATGACTTCTACGTACCGAGTGATGATTACAGCATCATGGTTGGTGCTTCCTCAGCTGACATCAGGCATACCGTTCAGGTTCATGTTGAGGGAACAGTTGACCTTCCCGGAAACTTTATCACCTTTACTCCTATTGAGGATATCCTCGAGAACAGAAAGGGAAAAGAGATACTCGGACCTGTCATCGATAAGGTGCTTGCAGCAAATGACCAGGAAGGCGGAAATGATGAATCCCTGGGCGAAGCAGGCAAGAAAATGTTTGAAAAGATGATAAAGGAAATGCCTGTCCTTAGTCTGGCAAGCTTTGGAATGATGAGTGTAGACGATGTTCAGAAATTGCTGGATCAGATTAATTCTGTGGTAGAATAATATTAGGTTATTATGCGCTGATTATGGAGACATACTATGGATGAGAGAAGCGTCAAGGAGCTTTTAAACCTTGTAAGATCAGGTGAGATTTCAGTTGATGAGGCAGTTCTGAGTCTGAAGGAAGAGCCTTTTGAAGATATGGGGTTTGCAAGACCTGATTTTCACAGAGGAATAAGACAGGGTAAACCGGAGGTGATCTATGGTGCCGGCAAGACTCCCGAGCAGATCTTTGAAATATCAAAAGCGCTGCTTGGTCATGGCCAGAACAGGGCGCTCATCACAAGAATGTCAAAAGAAGCTGCGCAGTACTATGAGAGCAATTTATCGGAAACAACTGGCTTTTTTATATATGATGAGTACAGCAAAGTCGGAATAGCCTATACAGATGAGGGCAAACCCGGGTTTTCCGTTCCTCACGATGTTAAGGCTTCTCCGTTTGAGGGCGATGGCAAGATAGTAGTTGCCACGGGCGGAACAAGTGATATTCCTATTGCTGAGGAAGCTGCTCTTACTGCTGAGTTTTTCGGCAATAAGGTTGTAAGGCTTTATGATGTCGGTGTTTCAGGTATACACAGACTTCTTGCACAGGAACCGATGGAAGAGATCATGACGGCCAATGTGATCATAGCGATTGCCGGAATGGAAGGCGCTCTCCCGAGCGTCATAGGAGGCCTTGCATCAGTACCTGTCATTGCTGTGCCGACTAGTGTCGGATACGGAGCTTCTTTCGGAGGTGTTGCAGCTCTTTTATCCATGCTTAATTCCTGCGCAAGCGGAGTGAGCGTGGTAAATATAGACAATGGTTTCGGTGCCGGCTATCTGGCAGGCATGATAAACCAGAAATAAATACGGAGAGACTGGAGTTTATACACGAAAATGAGAATGAACAAATCAAAGAGAATACTGTCAAGTGTGGCCCTTATACTCATTCTGGCTATGGTTATCGGAACAATCGCCAGTGCACTTATGGGGTGCGGGGCTGTGGAAAAGAAGGATGACACAGTCATTCGGATCGGAGGCATGAAGGGTGCCACCACAATAGGACTTGTAAACCTTGTTGATAAGATAAACAAAGGAGAGGCTTCAAATTATAGCTTTGAGATGTACACTGTAGGCAGCGATGTCATGGCAGCAATGGTGGCTGGAGAAGTTGATATAGCTACTGTACCGGCCAATGTAGCATGTGTAATGAACACTAAGGTTGAAGGCGGAGTATCGGTAATTGATATCAATACCCTGGGAGTTCTTAATTGCATATCGGCCGGCGATCAGATTACATCTGTATCAGATCTGTCCGGTATGACCGTGTACACAACCGGTCAGGGAGCGGTTCCTGAATATACAATCAGATATCTTCTTGAGGCAAATGGCGTAACAGATTGCAATCTTGAGTTTAAGTCAGAGCCTACTGAGATTGTTTCAATATTTGCAGATAATGCTGATGCAGTTGCAATCCTTCCTCAGCCCTTTGTGACCGCAGCACTTGCTCAGAATGAGTCGCTGAAGATTGCATTTGACTTAAACGATGAATGGGCAAAGGTTAATACTGACTGTAAGATCGTCACCGGTGTTACGGTTGCGACCAATTCCTTCATCAAGGAACACGGAAGTCTTGTGGATGCGTTCCTCAAAGAGCACAAAGAGAGCGCTGATAAGGCACTTTCAGATGTGGATACCACTGCGGCTCTCGTGGTGGAGCAGGGCATCATAGCCAAGGAGCCACTGGCCAAGAAGGCTATTCCAAACTGCAACATTACATGTATTACGGGAAAAGAGATGAAGGATACTCTTGCAGGGTATCTCAAGGTTTTGTTTGAACAGGATCCCAAATCCGTTGGAGGAAGTATCCCCGGCGATGAGTTTTACTATGGGGCTTGACCGGGGGAATGGACTTGTTGAAAAAAGTTTTGAAGAAGGGCATTCCGGTACTTTTATGGCTTGTGATCTGGCAGCTGGTAGCCCTGATAATACATAACAAAATACTTTTGGCCGGACCTTTGGAGACTGTCAGAGCGTTGATCAGTCTGTCCGGAACAGCTGATTTCTGGGAATCGATAGCAGAGAGTACATGGCGTATACTCCTGGGATTTTTGGTGGGGACGGTTCTTGGAACAGGAGCCGCATATCTGGCATACACCAAAGAGTTTATAAGGGATTTTCTACAGCCTTTTGTTGTAACTTTGAAATCCGTACCTGTGGCGAGTTTTGTAATACTTCTGCTGATATGGTTCGGAAGCAAAAATATATCTGTGATAATCTGTGCGATGGTGGTTTTTCCGATACTCTACCTCAGCACTTTGGAGGGGCTTCTTTCTACTGACAAAAAGCTCCTTGAGATGGCTGAAGTTTTCAGGATGCCGGGTGGCCGGGTTATCCGATATATCTTTTTGCCGCAGCTGAAACCTTTTTTCCGGAGTGCATTTAAACTTGCTATCGGAATGAGCTTTAAGAGCGGAATAGCTGCAGAAGTTATAGGACAGCCCCTTCACACAATGGGCAACGGCCTGTATCTGGCCAAGGTTTATTTGGAGACCGGCGAGCTTTTTGCCTGGACTATAGTTATAGTCCTGATCTCTTTTATCTGTGAGAAGATACTTGCCCTGGCATTGGGGGAACGAAATGACAATTGAAGTAAAAGATGTGAAGAAGTCGTACGATGGCAAGGTCGTACTTGAAGACTTCAACCTTAATATAGAATCAGAACACAGCTACATAATCACAGGACCTTCGGGTTGTGGCAAGACAACTCTCCTGCGTCTCATACTGGGGCTTGAGAAGCCGGATGCGGGAACAGTGAAGCTCCTCGGTGATTATAAATATCCGTTCATCAATTCCGGAACTGTTTTTCAGGAGGACCGTCTTTGCGAGGAATATGATGCAGTCACCAATGTGACGATGGTCAGCAGGAAGGTCTTTAAGGAGACGGTAACGGAGGAACTGCTTAAGCTCCTTCCGGAGGAGGCAATTCATAAGCCGGTAAAAGAGCTGTCGGGAGGCCAGAAAAGACGCGTGGCAATCGTCAGAGCCTGTGCCATTCCCAGTGATATTCTGATCATGGATGAACCTTTCACGGGACTTGACGATGAGTCCAGGGAGAAGTGCATTGAATATATCAGACACAAGCAGGGTTCGGGACCACTGGTTCTTACGACCCATGACACAAGAGGACTTGGCTTTGGCCGTGTAATTCAGATGGTATGAAAAAAGGAGATTTTTTATGGTAACAAATGATGCGAGTATGAACAGCTTCAAGCACAAGATCATGGAGGAAGTGTGCAGACTGGAGTGGAATGGCGAAAATGATCAGGAGCACATTGAGCAGCTTGTGCTCAAGATGATACCGGGACCCAAGCCGGAGTATCGCTGCTGCGTATATAAGGAGAGGGAGATTGTAAGGCAGAGGATCAATCTGGCAAATGCCAAGGCTCCCAGCTACAATCCTGAATCTGAGAATATTGTGCAGGTTATCGATCCGGCATGTGACGAGTGTCCGATCGCTGCATATTCTGTAACTGATAACTGCAGATTCTGTATGGGTAAGGCCTGCCTGAGTTCCTGCAAATTCGGTGCCATCACACCGGGTGATACACATATGCACATCGATCCTGCCAAGTGTAAGGAGTGCGGAATGTGTGCAAATGCATGTCCTTATAACGCTATCGTTCATCTCGAGAGACCTTGTAAGAAGGCATGTCCTGTAGGCGCTATTACCTACGATGAGTACGGATATTGCAAGATTGACGAGGATAAGTGTATACAGTGCGGACATTGTATCCACAGCTGTCCGTTTGCAGCTATCGGAAGCAAGACCTTCCTCGTAGACATCATAAAAGAGATCAAAGCAGGCAAAGAAGTTATTGCAATGTGTGCACCTGCAACCGAGGGACAGTTCGGTGAGGAAATCACCATGGGTTCCATCAGGGAGGGACTTAAAAAGATCGGTTTTGCGGATATGGTAGAAGTAGGACTTGGCGGTGATATGACAGCTGCCTATGAATCTGCAGAGTGGTCAGAGGCATACAAGGAAGGCAGAAAGATGACAACTTCATGCTGTCCTGCATTCATCAATATGTTAAAGAAGCATTTCCCCGAGCAGTACAAGGAGAATATGTCATCAACAGTTTCTCCTATGTGTGCTATTTCAAGATATTTAAAGGCTACAAGACCCGGATGCGTAACGGTATTTATCGGACCATGTATCGCCAAGAAGTCTGAGGCTCAGGATAAATCAGTTCCGGACAATGCGGATTACGTTGTAACCTACGGAGAACTCAGAGCTCTCATGAGATCCAAGGATGCCAAATTTGAGCCTGTTCCCGAGGATTATCAGGAGTCTTCAATCTGGGGAAAGAGATTTGCAGCCAGCGGCGGAGTTGCAAATGCTGTTATCGAGTGTATGCACGAGAGAGGAGAAGATACCGAGGGTATCAAGCTTCACAGAGCAGCAGGCGGAGCAGAGTGTAAAAAAGCTCTTACTCTTCTTAAGGTTGGTAAGCTTCCCGAGGACTTTATCGAAGGTATGGTTTGTCCCGGAGGCTGTGTAGGCGGACCTTCAAGACACAAGAATATCAGTGATATAAATAAGCCCAGAGAAGCTCTTCTTGCAAAGGCAGATGACAGAAAAGTTTTGGAAAATCTCAAGAATTATCCTATGGATAAGTTTTCGATGCACAGAGACGGTCATATGTAATACTGAGGGTGCCATATATGGAAATAGCCGGAATGTTCAAACGACCCCGAAATCCGAAACAGATCACAAAGAGAATCATAACAGCTCTGATGGTGCTGCTGACTGCAGCTTTTATCATACTGTACAATGAAAACGTACTTTATGTTGAAAGGACAGGCTATTTTAAAGCAGGACTTTTATATGCCATCAGATATATTCCGTTGGTTGTTGTTACCGCTCTTGGCGGTAACATACCCGGGATGATATGCGTCCTTTTGGTGTTTCTTCACAGGTCTTATGTCAGCAGCTCTTTTTCATATATGACATTCGTCTACCTTCTTGTGGTATGTGTAGTGGATATGCTTGCCAGAAGGAGGTTCTATGCCAAAAAGTACAAGGTTATTCTGGCATCTGTTTTCCTGCAGATACTGGTCGGTAATTTTTGGGGTATTATTCTTATACTGCTTAGTGATGAGGGGATTGCTGTTATTTCATTGAAACAGCAGTTGTTCTTTTTCTTAAATGAGCTGCCGGGATGTCTTTTAAGCAGCTTTATTGTCTATTTAATATTCAAAAAACTTCCTGATAAGATCAAACTTTTATTTGGTAACGGCAAATACTATGTGGATACCTCCAAGCTCTCGGAAGATGAGAGATATACTGTGGAAGCCACTTCCAGGATCAGCCTTATCATTATGAATATCATTATTTTTGAAGCTCTGGTTATCGGAATATCAGCAGAGCTTGCATCCAATACAATTCTGCCGATCATTAAAAATGATAATGCCCTGGAGCAGCCGGTGAGTAAGAATTCACTGTCTGATGTCGGAAGCGCGGCCCGGATGGAACTGATCGTCAGCCGTGAGATGGAAGGCGTGTTCCAGGATGAAACAACATATTTTAATGAACAGGTATCAGGACAGAGGAGGGTGGATTATAAATTCAGTATTCAGCTGGCTATGCTGATTTCTGTTATTGTTATTCCGATGGCAGTTTTTATGAACAGATATGCCCAGTGGAGGATTGCAAGACCAATCAGGGCTCTGTCCAAGGCCATGACAAGTATATATAATTCCAATGACAAAAACCTTAATACGGCAGTTGAAGAGGTTCATAATCTGGAAATCAATACCAAAGATGAAATAGAAGGCTTGTATCACGCCGTTGATCTTACGGTATACAGGCTTGTAGAGTATATCGAACTGGTTAAGACCAGACAGAATATCGAAGATCAGCTCCAAATAGCCAAGTCGGCCAATGAAGCAAAATCCAGGTTTCTGTCTGCTATTTCTCATGAGATCAGAACACCTATCAACGCTGTTCTGGGTTTTGATGAGATGATCCTCAGAGAGTCTGCGGATGAGACAATACTTGATTATGCAAGAGACATACAGAGCTCAGGCAAGACTCTTTTGGCACTGATCAATGATATCCTGGACTTCTCCAAAATTGAGGCCGGCAAGATGGAGATCATTCCGGTTGAATACGAGCTTGGTTCATTGCTCAACGATCTCTTTAACATGTCCGATGTCAGAGCAAGGGAAAAGAATTTGGACCTTTCCATCAATGTTAATGAGAAGATCCCGCATATTCTTTTTGGCGATGAGATCAGGATCAAACAGTGTATACTGAACATTGTGACAAATGCTGTCAAGTACACTGAGGCCGGATCTGTTGTGCTTGATGTGGACTATGAGGAAGTAGAACCCGAGAATCCTGAATACGATGATGTTCAGGACATCATGCTGAAGATCAGCGTTCGAGATACCGGCATTGGAATCAGGGAGGAAGATATGGATAAACTCATGTCTGCCTTTGAGAGAATCGATGCCAAAAAGAACAGGACTATTGAGGGCTCGGGGCTTGGTATAAACATCGTAGTATCACTTCTTGAACTTATGGACTCCAAACTGGATGTCAGCAGTAAGTACGGGGAGGGAAGCATATTCTCTTTTGCCATAAAACAACGTGTTGTGGACTGGGAACCTGTTGGAGATTTTACACAGAAAGCAGGTGAAGTCCAAAAAGCAATGGGAGCATATCAGGAGAGCTTCCATGCAGAAAAAGCCAGGATACTTGTGGTTGATGATACCAAAACAAATCTTACTGTTATCAAGGGCCTGTTAAAACAGACCAGAATGCAGGTGGATACAGCTATAAGCGGTATGGACGCCCTTGAGATGGTAAAAAACAATAAATACGATATAATCTTTTTGGATCACAGAATGCCTGAGATGGACGGAATCCAGACTTTCCATGCCATGGAAGAGATGTCTGACAATCTGAATAAGAATACACCGGTTGTGGCGCTGACAGCCAATGCAATTTCCGGCTCCAGAGAAATGTATTTGGGCGAAGGATTTGCAAATTATATGTCAAAACCTGTGGATCCTGAGAAACTTGAAGAAATGATCATGTTGTATCTGCCAAAGGACATGGTTACTAAATCTTCGGATGAGGGATTTATCTCCGAAGGTGCAGAGACTGATGAAGAAGATAAAAATGCATTCCAGGATCTTCTCAAGATAACCGGTGTGGATATAAATGCAGCCATTGAGCGATGCGGATCAGCAGTTCTTGCCAGGGATGTAATGAAGGATTTCTGGTTGTCTATTGATGAGAGAGCCGGAGCCATTGAGCGCTATGAGACGGAAAATGATATCAAGAACTATACCATTTATGTTCATGGCCTGAAGAGCTCAGCCAGAGCGGTGGGTGCTCTCGACCTCGCTGAAAAAGCAGAATTTCTTGAGAGTTGCGGAAACAACGGAGATGTTGATAATATAAGAATGTTGACTCCGGATCTTCTTTCGATGTACAGAAGTTATAACACAAGACTCGAACCTCTGTTTAAAGAAGATGAAAATAAAAAAACCGAAATATCTCCTGAAGAGCTGGAAAATGCCTTTGCTACCATAAAAGAATTTGTATCGGCATCATATTTTGACAGCGCGGATGATATTATGAAAATGCTTGAAGATTACGCTATTCCGGCGGAATACAGAAACAAATATCACGAAGTAAAAAGACTTATGGCAGCAGTTGACAGAGATGGACTTTTAAATATATTGTAGAGTAAATATAAGTGAGAGGCACTGGCGGATGGACAAAAGAGTATTGCTTATCGGAATACAAAAGAGCTTTATGATAAATGCAATAATGATTGGACTTCTCAAAGAGGATTTTCAGGTAGAGACTGCGGGCCCTACCAAGAGCGCGATCAGTGAGATTGCTGATAAGCCCAAGGTATATATTCTGTATCTGGGGGATTTTACCGAGGATCATTTAAGTGTTCTGAAGTACCTCAACGAAGCAATCGATTCAGAGAGATTCATGCTCTACCTTATTGGTAACAAAGAGGAGCTCGACCTTGCGATGTGCATTATTCCCAAGGAAAAGATCCAGGAGACATATCTCAGACCTCTTGATGTCAAACTCCTTGTACAGGATCTTAATGTAGTATTTGATTACAGCGCAGTGGACGAAAGCCTCAGGAAAAAAGTGCTTATCATCGATGACGACGGAGCAATGCTCAGAATGATGAGAACATGGCTCTCCGTTAAGTATCACGTTTATATGGCAAGCTCCGGCAAAATAGCTATGAGCTTTTTGATGCAGAATTCGGTGGATCTCATTCTTTTAGACTACGAGATGCCTGTCATGAGCGGGCCCGATGTGCTGAAAGAGATCAGAGAGACCCCTGCTATCAGAGATATTCCTGTTATTTTCCTTACAGCCAAGGATGACAAGGAAAGCGTAATGAAGGTTATCAGCCTAAAGCCTGCCAAATATCTTTTGAAATCAATGCCCAAAGAAAAGCTTATCGGGGCAATAGATGACTTCTTTACGGTTCTTGAAAACAGGAACAAATCTAATAAATAAAAAGGAAAAGGTAAAATTTCATGATCTCCAAACTTATTGACAAGATTCAAAAGACTAATGCTCCGATTGTAGTGGGGCTTGACCCGAAGCTGGATTTTATCCCGGACAGGATCAAGGACAGATGCTTCGAGGAAAAAGGCAAGAACCTGGAAGGTGCAGCTGAAGCCTTCTGGCAGTATAACAAGGAGATCGTAGACAGTATATGTGACATTGTTCCGGCTGTTAAGCCTCAGATAGCAATGTATGAGGAACTTGGTATACCGGGACTTATTACTTACAAGAAAACAGTTGATTACTGTAAGGAAAAGGGGCTTGTAGTAATCGCGGATGTCAAGAGAGGAGACATCGGTTCGACATCTCTTTCATACGCACAGGCTCATTTGGGAGGAGTAAAAATCGGGGATTCTACATTCAGCGGTTTCGATGCTGATTTCGCCACAGTAAATCCCTATCTTGGAACAGACGGCGTTAAGCCTTTCATAGATGTTTGTAACAGTGCCGACAAAGGCATATTTGTGCTGGTCAAGACTTCAAACCCTTCAAGCGGAGAGTTCCAGGACAGACTCATAGACGGCAGACCGCTCTATGAGATAGTCGGAGAGCAGGTTGATAAATGGGGACTTGATTCCATGGACGGTTCATACAGTAATGTCGGTGCGGTTGTCGGTGCAACCTATCCCGAGATGGGCAAGATCTTAAGAGAGATAATGCCAAAGGCATATATACTTGTTCCGGGCTATGGTGCTCAGGGCGGCAAGGGAAAAGACCTGGTTCATTTCTTTAACAAGGATGGCCTCGGAGCCATCGTCAACTCTTCAAGAGGTATAATTGCTGCATGGAAGAGTGATGCGTACAAGGAATTTTCAGATGGAAGAGTCGGAGAAGCTGCTAGAGCAGCTGCTCTTGATATGAAAAAAGACATTGAAGATGCATTACAAAGGAGAGTATAGTTATGGAGAGATACAAGGAAGAGTTTATTGAGTTCATGGTGGACAGCAATGTTCTCAAGTTTGGGGAGTTCACACTTAAGAGCGGGCGCAAGTCTCCGTTTTTCATGAATGCGGGAGCATACGTTACAGGTGCTCAGCTTCGTAAGCTTGGTGAGTACTATGCAAGAGCTATTCATGATACTTATGGTCTTGAGTTTGATGTGCTCTTCGGACCTGCATACAAGGGTATTCCGCTGGCAGTAGCAACAAGTGTTGCCATCAGCGAACTTTACGGCAGAGAGATCAGATACTGCTCTAACAGAAAAGAGATCAAGGATCACGGCGATAAGGGTATACTTTTGGGCTCCAAGCTTCGTGACGGTGACAGGGTTCTCATCATCGAGGATGTTACAACATCCGGTAAATCCATTGAGGAGACAGTTCCTATCATTCAGGCGCAGGCTGACTGTGATATCGTGGGACTTATGGTTTCGCTTAACAGACAGGAGAAGGGTCAGGACTCCGATATGAGCGCTCTCGATGAGATCAAAGAGAGATACGGTTTCGGAGCTCATGCAATCGTAAATATGTCAGATGTTGTTGAATATCTCTACAACAGACCGATTGACGGCGAAGTTCTTTTGACAAAAGAAATCAAGAAATCTATTGATGAATACTACGCTGAATACGGCGCTAAATAATATGGGAGGCTATTATGGACGAGCATGTATATAAGGTTTTGGGAGGATCCGGAGCACTTAATATCGCTTTCGGAATAATCTCAATAATTGTGGGAGTTGCAACAGGAGTTCTTCTTATCATCAGCGGAGCTAAACTCCTTGCATCAAGAAAGAAAATTATATTCTGATATGAAAAAGTTTAAGTTTCGTATTAAAAAATTTGAACCGGTCAGAGACCGATATATGTTTACCGATAACAGACATCCCGAGAAAGGCGTAATGTCCGCAATCTTGGGATGTATATCTGTTACGGCACTGGTTGTTTCCGTCGTTTTTACTTACAGGGACGGAGGCCAGGCGCAGATCAGATACGCCGCAGCGGCTTTAGTTGCGGCCATTTTTTCTGTTGCGGGAATTGTTCTCGGAATAATGTCAAGATTTGAACGGGATATTTTCAAGCTGTTCCCGAATCTGGGAATCATACTAAATCTGTTATCCATTATATTCATCGTGTTTTTGCTGGTTTTGGGCTTTATGTGACCCGGATTTTTGCAGTCGTAAATGTTAATTTTTTTGTAAGATTTTAGTGGCACAATATTTAGTATTATGTTATGATACGTGTGACTAGATATAGGAGGATATAATGCCAAAAGTAGGAATTGTAATGGGCAGTGATTCAGATATGCCCGTAATGAGTAAGGCAGCAGATGTTCTTGATCAGCTGGGGATTTCTTATGAGATGCGGATAATTTCTGCGCACAGAGAGCCCGATGAATTCTTTGAATACGCCAGGACAGCTGAGGAAAAGGGCTTTAAAGTTATAATAGCAGGAGCAGGTATGGCAGCTCATTTGCCGGGTATGTGCGCTGCAATCTTTCCGATGCCCGTTATCGGAATACCAATGCACACAACTTCCCTGGGCGGAAGAGATTCTCTGTACAGTATAGTTCAGATGCCTTCAGGCATTCCTGTTGCAACCGTTGCAATTAACGGCGGTGCAAATGCGGGATTACTTGCTGCTAAGATCCTTGCAACATCTGATGATGAGCTTCTTGGTAAACTCAAGGATTATTCAGCATCTCTCAAGGACGCGGTAGTAGCCAAGGACAAGAAGTTGCAGGAAGTCGGATACAAGAATTACAAATAAATAGGAATTAAGAGGAGTGAATGATGGCACTGGATTACAAATCAGCTGGAGTAGACATTGAGGCAGGCTACAAATCAGTTGAACTTATCAAGGATTATGTTAAACAGACAAACAGGCCTGAGGTTTTAGGCGGGCTTGGCGGATTCTCGGGAGCTTTTTCTATGGCTTCGTTCAAGAATATGGAGGATCCGGTACTTTTATCGGGAACAGACGGTGTCGGCACCAAGATCAAGCTGGCATTTCTTATGGATAAGCATGACACTATCGGAATTGATGCAGTTGCAATGTGTGTAAACGACGTTGCATGCGCCGGTGGTGAGCCATTATTCTTCCTTGACTATATTGCCTGCGGCAGGAATTTCCCTGAGAAGATCGCAGCAATCGTAAAGGGTGTTGCTGAGGGCTGCAAGCAGTCTGAATGTGCACTTATCGGCGGTGAGACCGCCGAGCATCCCGGACTTATGCCTGAGGATGAGTACGACGTTGCGGGATTTACCGTAGGTGTTGTTGACAGAAAAGATATGATAGACGGCAGCACAATTAAGGCCGGCGATGTACTTATCGGAGTTGCAAGCAGCGGTGTTCACTCCAACGGATTTTCACTGGTTCGCAAGGTCTTTGATGTAACCAAAGAAAACCTTGAGACATATTATGATGAACTTGGACAGACTCTTGGTGAGTGTCTTCTTACACCCACAAGAATCTATGTAAAGATGATGAAGTCACTTAAGACTTCAGGAGTTAAGGTTAAGGGCTGCTCACATATTACCGGTGGCGGATTCTACGAGAATATTCCGAGAATGCTTCCGGATGGAATCAAGGCAGTTATTAAAAAAGACAGTTACGACATTCCACCTATCTTCCCGCTTATGCAGAAGAAGGGCGGAATTGATGAGAAGATGATGTACAACACCTTCAATATGGGCCTGGGAATGGTTCTTGCAGTTGATAAGGATGACGTACAGGCTGCTCTGAAGGCTATTGAGGCTTCAGGAGACAAGGCATGGGTAGTAGGCTCATGTGAGAGCGGCGAGAAGTGCGCAGAGCTCATATAAAGAGGTGACGGATTTGAAAATTGCAGTTCTGGTGTCTGGGGGCGGTACTAATCTTCAGGCTATTATCGATGCTATAGAGAATAAAACTATTACCAATACCGAGATCTGTCTGGTATACAGCAACAATCCGAAGGCCTATGCTCTGGAAAGAGCTAAAAAGGCAGGAATAAAGAGTGTTTGCAAGAGCCCCAGGGAGTTCGAAAACAGAGAGGACTTTAATAAAGCTCTTTTGCAGATACTTAAGGATGCTGATCCGGATCTGATCGTACTGGCAGGGTGTCTGGTTGTTATTCCGGATATCGTTGTCAAAGCCTTTGAGGGCAGGATAATCAATATCCATCCTTCTCTTATCCCTTCTTTCTGTGGAACAGGCTATTATGGCCTCAAGGTTCATGAGAAGGCTTTGGAGAGAGGCGTAAGAGTTTCAGGGGCAACCGTTCACTTTGTGGATGAGGGCACCGATACAGGACCGATCATTTTACAGAAGCCTGTAATGATAAGACAGGATGACACTCCTGAGGTTCTTCAGAAGAGGATCATGGAGCAGGCTGAATGGAAGATACTTCCTATGGCAATTGATCTGATTGCCAATAATAAAGTTCAGATCAGGGGAAATAAAGTATTTATTGAAGGTTATGAAGAGGAGACAGTTTTCTGATGAAAGTTTTGATTGTTGGCGGAGGCGGACGTGAGCATGCGATTGCCGAAGCAGTTTCAAGATCGCCCAAGGTAGACAAGATATACTGTGCGCCGGGAAACGGCGGAATTGCGGAGCTTGCCGAATGCGTGCCCATCACTCCAATGGAGTTTGATAAGCTCACTTCTTTTGCAAAAGAAAAAGAGATCGATCTTACAATAATTGGAATGGATGATCCGCTTGTGGGCGGTATTGTTGATGCGTTTGAGGCTGAAGGCCTCAGGGTATTCGGACCGCGCAAAAATGCAGCGATACTTGAAGGAAGCAAAGCTTTTTCCAAGGATCTTATGAAGAAGTACAATATTCCTACAGCTGCTTATGAGACCTTTGATAATGCTGAGGATGCGCTTAAATATCTCGAGAGCGCCAAATTCCCGATTGTTCTTAAGGCTGACGGTCTGGCTCTTGGTAAGGGAGTTCTTATCTGCCAGGACCTTGATGAAGCAAAGGCCGGTGTTAAGCAGATTATGCAGGATAAGAAGTTCGGAGATGCCGGCAATCACATGGTAATCGAAGAATTCATGACAGGCAGGGAGGTTTCTGTTCTGTCTTTTGTGGACGGTAAGACATACAAGCTCATGTCCAGTGCTCAGGATCATAAGAGAGCAGGGGATGGAGATACAGGACTTAACACAGGCGGCATGGGTAACTTCTCACCCAGCCCGTTCTATACAGATGAGATAGACAGGTTCTGTCGCGATAATATTTACGGCAGGACTGTAGAAGCTATGGCCAAAGAGGGAAGGGAGTTCAAGGGAGTTATTTTCTTCGGACTCATGCTGACTGAGGATGGCCCTAAGGTTCTTGAATACAACGCCAGATTTGGGGATCCGGAGGCTCAGGTAGTGCTTCCGAGACTTAAAACTGATATAATTGATGTTTGTAATGCCTGCATCGACGGGACACTTTCTGACCTTGATCTTGAGTTTGAAGACAAGGCAGCGGTATGTGTTGTACTCGCCAGTGACGGATATCCGCTCAGCTATGAGAAGGGCAAGCTCATCAGAGGCCTTGAGAATTTCAAGGGCAAGGACGGATATTACTGCTTCCATGCAGGAACAAAGCTCACACCTGAAGGCATTGTTACAAACGGTGGCAGAGTGCTTGGCATCACAGCTAAAGGTGACACTCTCTCAGAAGCCCGCAAGAAGGCTTATGAGGCTACAGAGTGGGTAGACTTTGACAATAAATACATGCGTCATGACATTGGTAAGGCGATTGATGAAATGGAGGAGTGAAAAATGAAAAGAATAGGAAAGAGACTGATGTCGCTCGGCCTTTCAGCCGTATTATCAGCGACTATATTCGTGTCAATGGGAGTACAGGCATTTGCCTATACTGAGACTACCGGAACTGTTGCTACATCAAATGTTAAGGTCAGATCCGAAGCAAGCACAACAGCTTCTCAGATTTCAAGTCTCAGAGAGGGAGATACCGTAGAGATCATCGATGAAGCAACAGATGCTTCAGGATATGTATGGTACAAGATCCGTGTCAACAAGAGTGAAAAAGGTTATGTAAGAAGCGACCTTATCAAGAAGTCCGGTGATTCATCAGCCAAGGCTGAGACAACAACAACCACAACCACCAATACTACAGAGAGTAATGCAGCAGCAGCTTCACTCCCTGCAACAACAGTAACAGCTACAGAATCCAGACCTGCAACAATCACACAGGACAGTGTAAATGTTCGTGAAGGCGCAGGTACAGCTTATAATTCAGTCGGCAAGGTTACTAAGGGCGATACCGTTACAATCACAGGTGAGGCAACAGGTTCAGACAACAAGACATGGTATCAGGTAACTTTCGGAAGCAGCAACAAGACAGGATTTATCAGAAGCGACCTCTTAGAGGTTGGTGAGGCAGCTCCCGCCGAGAACACAGAGGCTCCTGAGGGTGGAGAGACACCTGAAGCAGTAGAGGGCGAAGGCGAGAACACCGAGGCACCTGAAGAAGGACAGTCAGAGGAGAGCTCACAGCCGGCTTCAGCAGGAGATGCAGGTGACGGACATTACTCACTTGTATACCTTGAGGACGGAGAGAATGGTGCAGTATGGTACCTCTATGACAATGTTGAGGGATACAGAGTTAAAGTCAATGAACTCATTGATGCAGCTAAGAGCAGCGATGAGGTTAGTAAACTCGTTAAGTCAAACAATAATTACAAGACAATTCTTATCATCCTTGCAGTAGTGATTGCAGCACTTGTAGTTGGACTTATCCTTCTTGCTCTTAAGCTTCGCGACTCACTCTATTATGAGGATGACGAGGATGAAGAGTACGATCGTTACTCACAGCCTTCCAGAAGAAGAGCACGTGATGACGATGACGAAGATGAGGAAGAGCGCAGACCTGCAAGAAGACAGGCTGCTGAAGAGAGAACAGTAAGACCTTCAAGAGATGAAAATGCAAGACCTGTAAAGGCCAGAAGAGAAGAGAATTCTGAGGAAAGACCTGCAAGACCGAGAAGATCTGCTGAGTACGATGAAGAGCGTCAGGAGCGTCAACCCAGGAGAAATCCTGAAGACAGACCTGCAAGAAGACCTGCAAGGGACGATTCTGAAGAGCGTCCTGTAAGGAGACCTTCAAGAGCTGAAGCAGAACAGCCAAGAAGAGAAGAGGCGCCCAGACGTAAGACCAAGAACTTCATCGGTGATGAGGATGATTTCGAGTTCGAATTCCTCGACCTTGATGATGAAAAGTGAGCTAGGAAATCTTAGATTTCCGTAAGCGAACTTTGTTCCGGCGAGCGTAGCGAGAGCGGAACTTCCGAATGAAATATACTAGAACCTCCGCATATGCGGAGGTTCTTTTTCGTAGTGGGAAAAATCTGTAATATGTGTTATACTAAATGTGTCACACCAGGCAGAACTTCTTTATCAAGGAGATCGAAATGATAATAGAAATTGATTTTAACAGCGATGAAGCGATTTACGTTCAGCTCTGTAATCAGATCATATTGGGAATTGCGACGTCCCAGTTCAGAGAGGGAGAGCAGCTTCCAAGTGTGAGGCAGCTTGCGGAGACCATCGGCATTAATATGCATACGGTCAACAAGGCCTATTCTATCCTGCAACAGGACGGATTCGTCAAGATCGACAGGAGAAGGGGAGCTATCATAGCCATCGATATCAACAAGCTCAAAGCCCTTAAGGAAGCAAGGGAGGAGCTGGCAGTGGTACTTGCCAGAGGAATATGTAAGGGTATCGGAAGAGAGGATATCCATGCACTGGTAGATGAACTCTATGACAATTACGAAGCTAACACAAACCTTTAACAGAAAGGATTAATATATGGAATCTAAATTTACAGCAATGGCAGCTGATGTTCTTAAGCTCGCCAAGAAGACAGCCAGAACACTCAAGCTCAATTATGTCGGCACCGAGCACATCCTCATGGGACTTATTCTTGAGGATGGATGTGTGGCATCCAGGATCCTGATCGACAACGGAATCGATGAGAACAGGATGATGGATATGATAAGGGATCTGATCGTACCGGACAGCAATGTCAGGACTCTCGACAGAGACGGATTTTCTCCGAGGGCAGAGAAAGTTCTTGAGGAAGCTCACAAGCTTGCAGAGCGCTTCCACTCCGACAAGACAGGAACAGAGCATATTCTTCTTGCACTTATCAAGGAAGGGGAGAATGTAGCTGTAAGGCTTATCAGCACCCTCAATGTGCCTGCTCAGAAGATTTATGCTGAGACTCTGGCAGCCATGGGAGAGGACCCTAATCTTGTAAAAGAGGACCTTGGCAAAAAGACAATGTCTCCCAAGGCCGGCAAGAAGGCGTCAATCCTGGCTCAGTACAGCCGTGATATGACAGCGCTTGCTATGGAGGGCAAGCTCGATCCCGTAATCGGAAGACAGAGGGAGATAAAGAGAGTGATCCAGATACTCTCCAGGAGAACCAAGAATAATCCATGCCTTATAGGTGAACCCGGCGTAGGTAAGACAGCAGTTGTAGAAGGTCTTGCACAGAAGATTGCCTCCGGAGATGTTCCGCTTACAGTGCAGAATAAGAGACTTGTTACTCTCGACCTTTCGGGAATGATTGCCGGATCCAAGTACAGAGGTGAATTTGAGGAGAGGATCAAGAAGGTCATCAAGGAAGTAGCCGATGATGGGAATATCATCCTCTTTGTAGATGAGATGCATACACTTATCGGAGCCGGTGGCGCAGAGGGCGCAATCGATGCTTCCAATATCCTGAAGCCTTCTCTTGCAAGAGGCGAGATACAGATGATCGGTGCTACTACAATCACAGAGTACCGCAAATACGTTGAGAAGGATGCAGCTCTTGAGAGGAGATTCCAGCCTGTCAATGTGGATGAACCAACCAAGGAAGAGGCTACAGAGATTCTCAACGGCATCGTGAGCAAGTACGAGGAACATCACAGGGTTACAATAACACCTGAGGCTATTAAGGCTGCCGTGGAACTTTCTGAGAGATATATCAACGACAGAAACCTTCCGGATAAGGCCATTGACCTTATAGATGAGGCGGCTTCAGCAGTCAGACTCCGCACCATGGGTGTTTCATCCAAGGTAAAAGACCTTGAGCAGCAAATCAAAGACCTGGATATCAGTATAGAGACTGCTCTTAAGGAAAGTGATTTCGAAAAAGCCGGTGCCTACAACAAACAGCAGAATCTTCTTCTTGGCAAGCTCCAGAAGGTCAGAAATGCGGAGAAAAAGAAAAATCAGACATCGGGATTTATTGTAAACGAAAATGATATCGCAGAGGTTGTGGCTGAATGGACCAGAATCCCTGTCAAAAAGATTGCAGAGAAGGAAACTGAGAAGCTTCTTAAGCTTGAGTCCGTTCTCCACAAGAGGGTTATCGGACAGGAAGACGCTGTTAAGGCTGTATCCAAGGCTATCAGAAGAGGAAGAGTAGGACTTCAGGATCCTAATAGACCTATCGGATCATTCCTTTTCCTCGGACCTACCGGTGTAGGTAAGACAGAGCTTTCCAAGGCTCTGGCAGAGGCTATGTTCGGTGATGAAAATGCACTTATAAGAGTTGATATGTCGGAGTACATGGAAGGTCATTCGGTATCCAAGATGATCGGATCACCGCCCGGATATGTAGGATTTGATGATGGCGGTCAGCTCTCTGAGAAGGTGCGTCGTCATCCATACTCAGTTATTCTTTTTGATGAGATTGAGAAGGCACATCCCGATGTGTTCAATATCCTGCTTCAGGTGCTTGATGACGGACATATCACAGATTCCAAGGGCAGGAAGGTAAGCTTTAAGAATACCATCCTCATCATGACTTCCAATGTCGGAGCTCAGAGGATTGTAGATCCCAAGAAGCTTGGTTTTGGCTCAGGACCTGATGCCAAGAGAGACTATGAGGACATGAAGTCCGGAGTAATGGATGAGGTCAAAAAGCTCTTTAAACCGGAGTTTATCAACCGTATTGACGAGATCATGGTATTCCATACTCTGACTGAAAAAGAGATGATGGATATCGTTACTCTTCTTTCATCCAATCTGGCCAAGAGATGCAAAGCGCAGTTGGATATAAATCTCACAATATCTCCTGCTGTCAAGAAACATCTTGTTGCTAAGTATTCAGATGCCAAGATGGGTGCAAGACCTCTTAAGAGAGCAATCCAGTCGACTGTTGAGGATGCAATGGCAGAAGAGCTTCTCAGGGGCAATATAAAGGCAGGAATGGATGTGACGGTAAGTCTTAAGGACGACAAGATCGTCTTTGTCGGCAAGGACGGCAAGAGTTCATCAGTCAAGAAAGTGTCCGTAAAGACTACCAAGGCTAAGTCTGCAACCAAGACAAAGACCACAGTTACCACAAAAAAGCCTGTTAAGAAGACTACAAAAAAACCGGCTAAAAAATAAGAAAATTTTAATTTAATAATGTGTCGGAGTAGGATATACTTTATATATGAGTTACTTATAAAAAGTGCAACATGCTTAGGAGGGCTACTATGGCTGTCGTAGAACAGTTGATCAAAGCTGAAAGTGATGGCACTATAAGCTTTGGCAATTACAAGCTTCCGGAAAAGAAGAAGCTGGAGAATTTTGAGCACAACGGTAATATTCTCAAGGTAAAGACCTACAAGGATATCACGAAGCTCGAAAGCAATGAAAACTTTGTTTATGAATCAGTTCCCGGAACTGCTGTTACAGGATTTAAGGAAACTGACAACGGAGTAGAGTTTAGTGTTGAAGGTGACAATGATGCACAGATCACATTAGGACTTTTGGAGAACACTGAATACAGTGTATCCGTTGGCGGAAACAGCATCGGTAAGATGACAACAAATCTTGGAGGCAAGCTGAACATCAGCGTGGAACTCTCAGGCGAGGGACCGGTAGAGGTCAGGGTCTGTAAATAACAAAATAACATTTTAGAGCTTTCCCTTACAGGAAAGCTCTTTTAAGTTTATTGGGGATGTGGAGGATAAATGGCTACAAAGATTAAATCTGTATTTTTCTGCCAGAATTGCGGGTATGAATCATCCAAATGGATGGGACAGTGTCCGGGGTGCAGGGAATGGAATACGTTTGTCGAGGAAACGGTCAAGCCTGCGGCAAAAGCAGCCAAGGGTATAAGTGCAGCATCAGCACAGCCCGGGACATATGAGGCACCTAAATCCCTGTCAGACATCGAGATGAATGACGAGGAGAGATATGATACACATATTGGGGAGCTGAACAGGGTTCTGGGAGGAGGACTGGTCAAGGGCTCTCTTATTCTTGTTGGAGGAGATCCCGGTATAGGTAAGTCTACAATTCTTTTGCAGGTAGCAGGAAATATTTCAGCAGACGGCCGCGATATATTATATATTTCAGGTGAGGAGTCCCTCAGACAGATCAAGCTAAGAGCCAACAGGATAGGGGATTTTTCTGATAAGCTGAAATTCATGTGCGAGACTAATCTTGGTAATATAGAGGAGGCTATCACAAGGGCCAAACCCTCTGTTGTCATAATTGATTCAATCCAGACTATGTATAATGAGGCTGTGTCTTCAGCACCGGGCAGTGTCTCTCAGGTAAGGGAGTCCACATCGGTGCTTCTTAGGATTGCCAAGAGTATGAATATTTCCATATTCATTGTCGGACATGTGACCAAGGAGGGACAGGTTGCTGGTCCCAGAGTCCTTGAGCATATGGTTGATACAGTGCTTTATTTTGAGGGCGATCGGCACGCATCCTACAGGATTTTACGTGCGGTCAAGAACCGATTCGGATCCACCAACGAGATCGGTGTTTTTGAAATGCAGGAAAAGGGACTTGTTGAAGTGACCAATCCATCGGAGTTCATGCTGGACGGAAGACCGGAAAATGCCAGTGGATCAATTGTCACCTGCTCTGTTGAGGGTACAAGACCCATTCTTATAGAGATTCAGGCTCTTGTATGCAGGAGTAATTTCGGCTTTCCAAAGAGACAGGCCAACGGAACTGACTACAACAGAGTCAATCTTCTTATGGCTGTTCTTGAAAAGAGAGTCGGGCTTCAGATGGGAGAGTCTGATGCCTATGTAAATCTTGCCGGTGGTATGAGGATTGCTGAGCCATCACTGGATTTGGGAATCTGTCTTGCGCTTATATCAAGCTTTAAGAATAAGCCCATAAGCGGAGATGTGATCGCATTCGGAGAGGTTGGACTCTCGGGAGAAGTGCGCTCGGTCAATATGGCTGAGGCCAGAGTATCGGAGGCAAGAAAGCTGGGATTTAAGACCTGTATTGTTCCGAAAGCGCTGGAGGCCAAGCTTAAGAGCGCCTTTAAGGATGTGGAGATAATCGGTGTTTCTTCGATTTCCGATGCTATGAAGATATTCTGAGTCTTACAAAAAAATGCCATATTATGATGAATGATATGATAGAATATTTGGTATGATATTTCAGTATGTTTTATATAGATTATGGGAGTGTAATTCGTTATGAAAGGCTTTGCCGGGAATGCATTTAGCGTTCTGATGGCATTGATGATCTTTGTTGCCGTGCTGGGGAGCAGAGGCATGACCATCATTGCCGGTGCAGAAGAATTAAATAACGAGCAGGATGAGATTCAAGCTGAGGTTCAGGTTGAGGATGTTGATGCTGATGCTGATGTCAACGAGGAATTCTTAGACGTATGCTTTTTTATCAGAGGCAGAGGCATCGGGGCAGATATACCGGAGGAACCCGGGAACTACTCCTCAGACCTGTATTCATCAGCTATCAGAGTAAACGGGGCGCTGTCATCGGCTAAGTACTCTCCGAGTACCGGATCGATTGACGGCTCTGATGAATCTCTTTTGACAGATGGATTTACAGCATCCAACGAGGTTTCACGGATGCTTGATAAACTCCCGCAGGCGTCGGATATCAGCAGCGTTGTCGGAGACTTTGATGAATCCAGACATTACGTGGTTTGGTATGTTGCCAAGACGGCATCTACCGGTTATCCCAACGCTGACGTCAAGATCCATGTAGACGGTGTTATAAGAGAAAGGGCACAGGAAGCGGTTGAAGAGCCGGAGGAACCCGTAGAGCCGGAGGAACCCGTAGAACCGGAGAACCCGGAAGATCCTGTAGGACCGGAAAATCCTGTAGACCCTGTAGAGCCTGTAGTACCCGGAGATGCAGATAATACTGATGATCCCGGACAGATTGTAGAGCCCAAAGAGCCGGTTAAGCCGGAAACACCTGAAACATCTGAAAATCAGGAAGAACCTATAGAAGATCCGGTAGAAGATCCGACAGAAGACCCGATTCCCGATGTTACGATAGAGATCAGGGCTTTGTTTTTGGAAGATGGTGTTGAGCGCCGTGAAATTGAGTTTGATGGCAGAGAGCACATAGTGGGTGGTTTTGAGATCGTTATAAACGACAAAGAGACCGGAAACCCTATTATCGGTTATCTCTATGAGTGCTATGGAAGGTTCATTGGAACCAAAGCATATGCTGATGTGGGACTTGGCACGGAGTTTTCTTATCGTGGACAGGATTTCTGGATCAATGTAGTCAAGGCCTTTGCCAAGGTTACAAATCCCGGAGACTCACAGGAAGTAGTCTTCTATGATGCTGAGGATCATCCTCTGAGGACGGCTGCAGATTTCATAATCAGGGATTCGGCAGGAAATGTTCTACCTGCCAAATTCAATGTACTTCCCACTACCGGGACTGTATGCGTCAAGGCCAGGGATATCACCATAGAAGCCGGTACAACGGTCAGGAACGATGATGGTCAGACCCTCACGGATGACAGTTTTGAGATCACTTCCGGTTCACTGATGGAAGGACACAGAATAGAGAGGGTAGTAATAAACGGAAGCCAGACAGGTGCCGGTAAATCGGTCAATGAGATAACCGGTATCAGCATAGTGGATGAGAATGGTAATTCCGTCAATTATCTTTATAATATCAATAAAGTTAACGGACAGCTTATACTGGTAGATGCAGGAAGTGGAGAAATCGCAGCATCAGGTGATGGTGATACGACTTCTGATCTGAAAACAACATCAATCATATCTGTAGTAAAAACAGATACGGGACTGACGGCAACAACCGGTAATGTAGTCCTGAACAGTTTGGAGGCAGCAGCAACTTACAGTGCCCAGCCGCAGGTTCTGGGAGCCAGAAGATCGGAAACCTCAGATGCAGGAAGACCGGAGCATGCGAGGCTGTTCATATTGCTGTTATGTTTTGCGTGTGGCATGTTCGTTTTAAAAAACGGAAAACATACAAATTAGTATAAACAATTCATAAAATTAAGCCGATAAGATTAATGTATGAAATCTTGTTGGCTTTTTTTGTTGCGTTTTTTTAGCCAAAAAACCTATAGACGGAGGCGAAAAATGTTCTGCAGATCTACACTTACAAGAATTGCTAAAGCAGCTGAGAGTATTGTGCTTGGGGTTTTGATTCTGACATTTCTTTTCCCGGTGACAACTTATGCCACTTCTAATGTGACATATCCCACACCGAGTCCTAACGGAACCACAGCCAAGAATCCCACAACAACGAGCGTAGAAATCGACGAAGATACGTTGCTGGCACTGGAAAAGTTTAATGATACATACAAAGACAAGAAATTTAATGCGTTGTGTTATTTCCTAAACTACCAGGATCTCAGATTTGATGTAGGTGCCGATCCCAATGCTTTATTTCAGCATTATAAGACTTTTGGCTACAATGAGAATCGTGTGGCAGACAGGATAATAAATCCTGAATCCAGACAGTGGAGAAGTAAATTTGAATATGTTGTGCCAAGATATCAGAAGACAAAAAAGCAGCAGGACGGGATGGCGGTTATTCCTGATGAAATCCACAGTAACGGAGGTATGAACAGACGCCAGGAAAACGAGGCAAGAAGTGTAGCCCTTCAGCTTGCAAGACATGTATATGATCGTGTTAATAACAACGGAAGCGGAACTCAGATAGAGATGGTGGCCTACGCCACAGGAATTGTAAACGGGTATTGTGCAGCCGGGAAAGAACTTACTCGTGAGGAGGTCGAAAGCTCTAACAATAAGCTTTACAGAACAGCATATGGTGTTTTTATAGCTCATCAGTATACCTGTGCAGGTTCTACAAGGGCTTTGGGACTTATTCTTGATTATCTTGACAAGTTCTGGTATGCCGATTGGCAGGCAGGAAATAAGGCTGAGTATATACCACTTAAATGGGTACATGTAAATGCAAATAAATGGGAAGACCAGTGGTGCCAAATAGTTTGTGATAACCATGAAGCCTACGCGGATCCTATTAAATCCTGGGCGGGATACGGAGTACATCCCAACTGGGGTGGCAAGAAGCAGGACTTCAGACAGTACTACGGATATGCATTTGAAAGCGACATTATAAACACAAGACCTAGATATGTAGATGGTGAATATCAGTTATTAGGAGATCCTACACATGATAATGCCAATCCAATGGGCGATCCAAATCAATATGACAGCTACAGCACACATGCGGGCGTTCAGAATCCACAAAACCCGTAAAATAGTTTCACTCATTATGGTACTCTTGATGTTTGTCACAAATGCTCGTACCGTACAGGCAAATGATTATGAAGTTTTGGATTACTCAAGCTTTCCTGATCACAGTATCACATCCATTCATATAGGAAGTGATGTATACGAGATAACTTCAACAGCCTTCAGGGGAATGGGACATCTTAAGTACATCACTGTAAGTAAGAACAATCCGTTTTACTCATCTTACAGCGGATGTCTTTACGACAAGATGCAGACAGAGCTTGTGTGTTATCCACCTGCTCTTTCGGCAGCGTATATTCCAAACACCGTAGTTTCCATAAGTCAGAATGCGCTTTCCGGTGTACCTGAAAAACTGCGCAGGGAAATAGTTGCGGTTGTAGAGGACAACGGATCTGTAAACGGTATGGAATGGGATGTGCAGGGAGCTCATTTTCTTCATATTTACGGCACTGTAAAATGGACGACCGGTAATGACGATGTTGTAGACCCGCCATCAGATGTTATGAAGATGGCAGCTGATCTGGTCAACGTCTGCACCACATTTTCCATGACACAGTCCGAGCAGCTGGAAGCTGCTTTTGATTACCTTGCCAAGTCGGTTGTATATGAAAGAAGCATGGAAGTTCCCTCGGGCGACTGGACAGGCTCATACGCAATGAATACCATGAGTGAGCACAAGGGCAACTGCTACGGATATGCTGCAGCGTTTGCATATATAGCAAAAGGTCTGGGCTATGATGCGATGGTATGTACAGGAACAGTTACATCAGCTCTTGGCGGAAGAACAGCACACGCCTGGACAGAAGTTAAGGTCGGAAGAAAATGGTACGTATTTGATGCTGAGATGCAGAGGGCCAAGGGAAGCGGATATTACAAACAGACCTACGAAAGTTATCCTGCCGGACCGATCAAAAAGGAAGCAAGCTACCCGGTAAATTATTAAAGAGGAAAAGATATGAGGAAGATCCTGACATTTACATTCATATTTGCAGGTACAGTATCCTGTGTGTTTATTTTCAACATAGTGCTGTATTCTCTGATGCCGGCCTACAGGCATTTTCTGGCAGGAATGGTGAAAGATGACAATATACCGGTTGTTACGATTACCGAGCAGCCGATAGATAACGAGGATGTGAATCTCGATAATGCTGAGGCTGAATTTGAAAAGAAGCCTGACTCATATTACAAGATTACCTATATTAATAATGAGCCTGTAGCTATGGATGAAAAGCCTGCAGATACCGAAAAGGTTATAATAGACAAGCAGTATCATGAAGATTGCGGTACAGGCAAAGGGTACTGGGTCATAACCTATGACGATGGCACCACAGAAATTGAGTGAAAATTACTGATAATTTCATACAATACTACAATATGACGACACTCCTTTTTGAGAAAACGTTTCCGTAAAGTAAATGTTACCAAAAAGGAGTGCTTTTTGTTGTGTAAAATCCACAATTAAGAACAAAAAACAAAAGGATTTCTAAGATAAAAAGAAGAATTCTCTATGTTTTTGCACAAATGCTTTTGATAAGATTACCCATGTAAACAAACATTGGGGCTTTGCTTAAGCTGTGCTCCAATAACTTACTTTAAGGAGGATGTTACAAATGAAAAAGAAATTGGTAAGTCTTTTAACAGTTTCTGCAATGACAATGGCTATGCTCGTTGGTTGCGGAGAGACAGCAGCAGACACAGCTACACAGACAGCTGAGACAGTTGCTGAGACAGCAGAGACAGTTGCTGATACAGCTACTGAGGTTGCTGAGACAGTTGCTGAGACAGCAGGAAATGCTGATCTTGCAGACAAGAAGGTTGGTGTTTGTATCTATCAGTTCGCTGATAACTTCATGACACTCTTCAGAACAGAGCTTGAGAACTACCTTGTATCACAGGGATTCTCCAAGGACAATATCACAATCGTTGATGGTGCTAACGACCAGGCAACACAGACAAACCAGATTCAGAACTTTATCACACAGGGTGTTGATGTTCTTATCATCAATCCCGTTAACTCATCTTCAGCTGCTACAATTACAGATCTTGTAGTTGGCGCTGATATCCCTCTTGTTTACATCAACCGTGAGCCTGATGCTGACGAGGAAGCAAGATGGTCAGCTAATAACTGGAACGTAACTTATGTTGGATGTGACGCTCGTCAGTCAGGAACAATGCAGGGCGAGATCATCGTTGACCTCGGCCAGGAGAAGGTTGACCTCAACGGCGATGGCAAGATCCAGTACATCATGATCGAGGGTGACCCTGAGAACGTTGATGCTCAGTACAGAACAGAGTTCTCAGTTAAGGCTCTTGAGGATGCAGGTTGGACAGTTGATTGTCTTGATGACCAGGTAGGTAACTGGGATCAGGCTACAGCTCAGCAGCTCGTTGCTAACTCACTTTCAGCTCATCCTGAGACAGAAGTAGTATTCTGCAACAACGATGCTATGGCACTTGGTGCTCTTCAGTCAATCGAGGCAGCCGGACGTAAGGTTGGTGAGGACATCTACCTTGTAGGTGTTGATGCTCTTACAGAGGCTCTTGAGGACGTACTTGCAGGAACAATGACAGGTACAGTATTCAACGATCACATCGCTCAGTCACACGGTGCAGCTGATGCAGCTATCAACTACATCACAGGTGCTGGCAACGATTACTACATCGGATGTGACTACGTAAAGGTTACAACTGACAACGCACAGTCAGTTCTTGATTCACTTAAGTAATCTGAATCAAAATCAGAAGTTTAAAGAAATAATCGGTGGCGCGGATGCCTGGCATCCGCACCACTTTTTAAAGGGAACACAAGATATATAGTGGAAGTAGAAAGGGACACGATATGGCATCAGAGTACAAATTGGAACTACGGGGCGTATCCAAGTCCTTTCCCGGTGTAAAGGCACTGGATAACGTACAATTGGCAGTTAAGCCCGGTACCGTCCATGCACTTATGGGAGAGAACGGAGCCGGCAAATCAACACTTATGAAGTGTCTTTTCGGTATTTATAAGATGGATGCCGGAGAGATCTATATCGACGGAGAAAAGACAACAATCGAGAATCCTGATGAGGCTATGAAAAAAGGTATAGCCATGGTGCATCAGGAATTGCAACCGGTACTTGCAAGAAGCGTTGGAGAGAATATGTTTCTTGGAAGATTCCCGGTCAAGAAAATTGGTCCACTTCAGGTAATCGACCATAAAAAGATGTACGAAGAAACAGAGAAGTGGCTTAAGGAAGTTAACATGGATTTCGATCCTAAGGCGCAGCTTGATACACTGTCAATCGGACAGATGCAGTCAGTAGAGATTGCCAAGGCTGTATCACATGACGCCAAGGTTATTATTTTCGACGAGCCAACATCTTCTCTTTCAGATAGTGAGGTAGAAGCTCTTTTCAGAATCATGGAAATGCTCAGAAACAAGGGAGTTGCCATGATCTATATCTCACACAAGATGGATGAGATCAAGCGTATCGCTGATGATGTAACAATCATGCGAGATGGTACATACATCGGAACATGGCCTGCCAAGGATCTTACAATTGACGATATTATTGCCAAGATGGTAGGTCGTGAGCTTACAAATATCTATCCTCCCAAGGATAGAACACCGGGCGAGGTGGTCATGGAAGTCAACGGACTTTCATCAATCCATGAGAAGTCCTTCCAGGATGTGACCTTCAACTTAAAGAAGGGTGAGATCCTCGGATTTGGCGGACTTGTCGGAGCCCAGAGAACAGAGCTTATGGAAGGTCTGTTTGGTATCAGAAATCTTTCAGCCGGAGAGATCAAAATTCATGGCAAGCAGGTTAAGATCAAGAGCCCAAGAGACGCCATGAATGCCGGAATCGGTATGATCACTGAGGACAGAAGAGGAAACGGTATCTTCGGATGCCTTTCAATCAAAGATAACGTTGGTGTTTCGGTTTATAACAAATATCTCACCGGCGGATTCATTCTTGATCATCCTAAGATCAATAAGGTTGTTGATGACAGTATTGAAAAGCTCAGCATCAAGACACCTAATATGCAGGAGCACATCGCTAACCTTTCCGGTGGTAACCAGCAGAAGGTTATCGTATCAAGATGGCTTGCTAATGATCCTGACATTCTTATAATGGACGAGCCTACAAGAGGTATCGACGTAGGTGCCAAGCATGAGATTTATGAGATCATGACTGATCTTGCCAAGCAGGGTAAGGCTATCATAATGATATCTTCCGAAATGGCAGAACTTCTTGGTATGTCAGATCGAATTTATGTAATGTGTAACGGTAAATTACGTGGCGAGATCACAGAAGAGGCAGACATGACCCAGGAGAAGGTTATGAGCTACGCTACTCAGTTCTAAGATTCGCAGGCTATTATAAGAGAGGAAAAAGAAATGGTTAAGACAAAACAGCAAAAAGCAATTGATTTTCTTATAAATAACGGTGTTATCATCGTTATGTTCATCCTGGTTATTTACACAGGTATTACAAACGACAGGTTCCTTACATCTAACAACCTGTTCAACATTCTCATGAATATGAGTTCAAGACTTGTTATTGCCCTTGGTATCGCAGGCTGCGTTATCACAGCAGGATGTGACCTTTCAGCAGGACGTATGATCGGTTTTGCTGCTTGTATCGCAGGTACACTTCTTCAGAAGATGGACTACTCAGGAAAGTTCTTCCCTGAAATGGAGCCACTTAACATCTTCGTTGCACTTCTTATCGTACTTGCAATCACAGGATGCTTCGGTGCAATTACAGGATTCTTCATTGCATTCCTTCACGTTCCTCCATTCATCGCAACACTTGCTATGATGGAAATCGTTTACGGACTTGCTCTTATCTACACAGGTGCTACACCTCTTGGTGGATACACAACACAGTACACAAACATCGCTACAGGAAAGTTCCTCGGAATAAGCTATCTTATCTGGATTGCTATTATTGTTGCAGCAATCACATGGTTCATCTTCAACATGACACGTCACGGTAAGTATATGTATGCAATCGGTGGAAACCCACAGGCTGCAGAGGTTGCCGGTGTTCCTGTTCGTCTTACAATGGTACTCATCTACATGAAGGCTGCTATGATGTACGGTCTTGCAGGATTCATGCTTGGTGCTAAGGCCGGTGGTGCATCAGTTAACTTAGGTCTTGGTTATGAGATGGAAGCTATCGCTGCCTGCACAATCGGTGGTGTATCAGTTACAGGTGGACGTGGTAAGGTTTCAAGTGCCATCATCGGTGTTGCCGTATTCGAGCTTCTGAAGGCAGCCCTTCAGTACCTTGGAGTTGATGCTAACGCTCAGTACATCTTCATTGGTCTGGTTATCTTCGTAGCTATTTCACTTGATATCCGTAAGTACGTTGCTAAGAAGTAATTTACTAAAATTTAATGTATAATTATTAACGAAGTTATCTCAATATCGTTAACAGCGTGATATAATAGGGATGTAGTCTTTTTAGACTGCATCCCTTTTTTATGTTGTTTTGTCTCTTTAAAGAGGGTAACGATTTGAACGAAAAAGCGAATCGGACACTAAGAGCCCACAATGTGGTTGTTGTCATCATCACGATCACTTGCATCGGTGCAATCTTAGAGATCATATCCCAGGGATGGGAGCTCTGGGTGATACCTCTTATTGCTGGTGGAATAATCGCGTGCTGGGCTATTCATATCAACGGTTATGGTGAGGTCAGGTTCAGAGAGAATTTCTTTATGATCTTCTCGATGTTGGTGGCTTTCTTTCATGGCGTTCACTTGACCAGTTTCTACGATATCATTATTATCTCGGTTCTTCTTATGATCACTGCATCTGTTATGGGCAGAAAGAGATTTTTGCCTATTATTCTTGCGGAGTTTTTCGTAATAATGGCAGGCCAGATGATCTATGGACTTATCACAAACAGTATAAAACTTGATCCCTTAAGTATATCCAGGATAATTCTTCATATTGTTGTTGAAATAAGCATTTACAGGGCACTTCATGAAATCCTCAGAAATATGAGCAGGATAGAAGGCGATATAGAAGCTGTTCAGGACACTGAAGAGAACGCCAAAAAAGGTATGGAGGATTTCCTTGCGAATATCTCTCATGAACTCAGAACTCCCGTTAATGTAATAAACGGCATGTCTACCCTTATTCTGAAAAAAGAACCAAGGGCCGACGTACAGGCAATCAGAGATGCCGGTATGCGCCTGTCTAACCAGATCGAGGATATTCAGGATTACAGTGAAATTGAAAGAGGAGATGCGATCTTAGAGGAAGAAAAATACATGATCACATCAATCCTTAGTGATATTGCAGCAAATTATGAGATGCTGTATCAGACAAAGGGCCTTGAATTCACCATTGATCTGGATCCGTCTGTGCCTGCGGTTTTAAAAGGCGATTCCAAGAAGCTCAAAAAGATAATCATGCATCTTGTGGACAACGGCTTTAAGTTTACCAAAAAAGGTGGTGTTCTTTTAAGAGTTTTCTGCATCAAGAAGGATTACGGAATCAACCTGATAATAGAGGTCATGGATACAGGAATCGGTATGACCGAGAAGGTCAGGGAAAGAGTTGCCACGGGAAGTTATCAGGCAGATAAAAAGAGAAACAGAAGCACCGGAGGTATAGGACTGGGGCTTTCAATCGTCTATGGCTTTACAAGGCTTATGCACGGCTTTGTGGCACTGGAGAGTGGTGTAGGGGCAGGAACTGTTGTCAGAATAAGCATTGTACAGGAAGTCATTGATCCAACTCCGTGTATAACAGTAAATACTGATAAATTCCTGGGAGTAGCTTTCCATGTGCTTGCGGATAAACTTGATGATTTCAGAGTTGGCGGAGCCTATGAGATGATGGCAACCAATCTGGCGGCAGGACTCAGGGTTAATCTTTACTCAGCACCGTCTTTGAAAGAACTTAAAAGACTTTTGGATACGGGTAAGATCACACATGTATTTTTAGGGGTTGACGAGTATAAACAGAATCCCGGTTTCTTTGATGAATTATCTGAAAGCGGGGTAACTGTTGCTATGTTCGAAGAACCGGGCTTTGTTATGAAGAGCAAGAACCGGATCATAGTCCTTCCAAAGCCGGTCTACGGATACACAGTGGCTAAGGTTTTAAATGGAGAGGCCGATGTGTCTTCATTTATGAAGACAGCTGAAAACAAGGCACTTAATCTTGAAGAAATAAGGGCTCTTATTGTTGACGATGAGCCAATGAACCTGATTGTGGCAACAGGTCTTTTTAAGGACTACAAGATGGAGGTTGATACGGCTGAGAGCGGCAAGGAAGCGCTGGCCAAGTATGAGCTTGAATCGTATGACATAGTATTTATGGATCATATGATGCCGGAAATGGATGGCGTTGAGGCAATGAAGAAACTCAGGTTCATAGCTGATCAGAAGGAAAGAAAGCTTATTGTAATTGCTCTTACAGCCAATGCTGTCAGCGGTGCAAGAGAGATGTTCCTTAAAGAAGGCTTTGACGGATTCATAAGTAAGCCAATCAATATCAACGATTTTGAGAGAGTCATGATGCGCGTGATGTCTGGAGGCAAGAAGAACCGGAATGGAGGTGTCTCATGATTCATAAGATTGTACAGAAGGTAAAAGACCTTCTTAAAGACCCCTCAAGAAGTTTTAAAGAGCGTGTTTTCATACTGCTCACACTGGTTACGGATTTCTTTATCTTCCTTGCGCTCCTCGGTGACATTATTCTCGGCGAGAACATGGTTGAGATAATTGCGCTGGTTATCATTGTGCTTGCGATTCCGATTGTAACCATAGTATCGATCAGGAGAAACCATGTGTCCATTGCGGTAAGGCTTATCGTGCTGGGCCAGGTTTTTGTTGCCCTTCCTCTGGTATTCTTCTCCGGCGGCGGTATTTACGGCGGCGGAATCCTGTGGATGATATTCACATTTCTTTATACGGGACTTGTTCTCAGTGGCTTTTGGAAGCCGCTGATGCTGGTGGTGCTTACACTTGAGTCTGCTGTCCTGTATGCTATCGGATATTTTTTCCCTGAGCGTGTAGTGGAGCATACAAGAGAAGCCTTCTTTGCTGATTCCCTGATTTCCATTGTACTTGTCGGCATCATCTGCTGCTTCATGGTTTGGTTTGAGGAGTGGCTTTATGATGAGGAGAACAAAAGAGCCAAGGAGGAGACCAAAAAGGTTGAAGAGCTCAACAGGTCTCAGAACAGGTTCTTTTCCAATATGAGCCATGAGATAAGGACTCCCATAAACTCTATCCTGGGACTAAATGAGATCATTCTCAGGCAGGAAGATGCTTCTGACGAAATCATAAATGATGCCAAAAATATTCAGGGAGCCGGCAAGATGCTGCTGTCCCTGATAAATGACATTTTAGATATGTCCAAGATTGAAGCGGGCAAGATGGATATAGTACCCGTAAACTACAATCTGGGAGATCTGATCTCTGAGATTGTAAACATGATCTGGCTAAGGGCAGAGCAAAAAGACTTAACGCTTAATCTCGAAGTGGATCCTACAATCCCCGCCGAGCTCTTTGGCGATGAAGTGAGAATAAAGCAGATACTTGTAAACCTTCTCAACAATGCGGTCAAGTATACGCAGGAAGGTTCTGTTACACTGCGCATTGAAAAAGAAGATAATACAAAAGGTGATGATGTCGTTCTTCTGATCTCGGTAATCGATACCGGTATGGGAATCAAGCAGGATGTTATCCCATATCTTTTTGATGCTTTTGCAAGAATGGATGAGGAGAGAAATGCCAAGATCGAGGGTACGGGCCTTGGCCTGTCTATTGTTAAACAGCTGGTAGAGCTGATGGACGGTAAGATTACCGTAAACAGTACCTATACAGAAGGGTCAACCTTTATCGTGTCACTTAAGCAGAAGGTGACAAGGCGAGAGCCTGTTGGTGAGATAAGCATTGAAAACTACGGTAAGAGAGAGTTAAAGGGCAAATATATACCGGGATTTATTGCACCCGAAGCCCGGATACTTATTGTCGATGATAATGAGATGAATCTGGAGGTTGAAAAGAAACTTCTTGATGGCACGGAGATTGTTATCGACACTGCTTTAAGCGGCCCTGAGGCTCTTTCCATGACATATGCAGAGGCATATGATGTTATTTTCATGGATCATCTTATGCCCGGTATGGATGGTGTGGAATGTCTGCAGCAGATAAGAAAACAGCTTGGAGGTCGGAACAATCATTCACCTGTCATTGCACTCACAGCAAACGCCGACTCCGAGAGCAGGGATTTGTATGACAGAAGCGGTTTTGATGGTTATCTGGTAAAACCGATATCAGGCGAACAGCTTGAAGATATGATTCTTGGTCACCTTCAGGAGTCTAAGATTATAAGGACGGCAGGAGCTGACCTTGAAGGGGCGAAAATGAATTCTTCAAGGGCTTACACCAAGAAGATGCCAATCATTGTTGCCACCAGCAGCATGTGTGATCTGCCAAGGAATACTCTGTGGGAACATCAGATAGATATAATTCCGTTTTCAATTATGTCTGACGGAAAATCCTATTACGACTACGATGAAGCAAACAGCGATGAAGTTATGCGCTATGTATCGGAAGGAGCGATGTTTACATCTTCGCCTCCCACAGTACAGGAATTCGAGAGGTTTTTTGCCCAGGAAGTTAAAAAGGCGCATCAGATCATTTATATCGCGGTATCTGCCGGAATCAGTAAGGAGTATGAAAATGCCCTTGAGGCAGCAAAAGCTTACGGAAATGTATCGGTAATAGATTCGGAAGCCAATTCCAGCGCTCTTGGAATGTTGGTGCTTTTGGCATACAGGATGTCCATACAGGGAAGACAGTTTGACAGGATCATCAGTGATCTTGAAAAGGTTAAAAAGAACTTAAGATGCAGTTTCATAACCGGAGATGCCGAGTTCCTTATGAAGCGCGGAGGCATAAGAAAATCAACCTATGCCCTTGTAAGTACCTTCGGGTTGAGGCCTGTCATCAATATAAAGGGCGGTAAGGTGACTATAGGAAGAATATTCACCGGCGAGATGGATGAGTGCTATCAAAAGTATCTTGATTTTATTCTTCCGAGAAATGTAAAGCCTGACCTGGATGTTGCAATTGTAGATTATATTTCACTTACCGAAGAAGAAAAAGAAATTGTCAAAAGATCCATCAGGAAGAGGCATAACTTTGAACACATTCTCTTCCAGAAGGTTTCTTCAGTCATGTCATTAAACTGCGGCCGGGGAGCTATGGGTATCATGTACCTGTTAAAGAAAGACGAGCCCTACGGACTCAGTCAGATTCTTTCAAATGCTCTTTACCACGGCGAGGGTATTAAGGAATCTGAGTATATAGATACCGGAGATAACCATCAGGCGGTTTCTGAATCTGAGGAAGTATACGAAGAGAAAAAGGCATGGTATGAGGAGATTCCGGGAATAGATTCCGAAAAGGCTATGGAGAACAGCGGATCGGAAGAAGCCTTTAAATCAGTGCTTCAGATATTCTATGATTCTCTGGATCAGAGGATCCTGGAGATTGAGGATTTATATGCTTCAGAGAACTGGAAAGACTATACCATTAAGGTCCATGCTCTTAAGAGTTCCTCAAGGCTGATCGGAGCAATGAGCCTTGGTGACGATGCGGAAAAACTGGAAATGGCCGGTAAAAATGATGATACGGATTATATCCGGAATAATAATGAAAGCTTTGTGGACAGGCTTAAAGAGTATAAAAAGAATCTGGCGGTTTTCTGCAACAGTAAAAAGGATGAGGATGAACATTTTGACAAAATCCTGATCAAAAGCGCATACGACACCATTAGAAAAGCTGCAGAGGAGCGCAATGACAGGATGATCGAAATGACCCTGAGGGATATTTCGGAATATGACATTCCGGACAAGCATCAGGACAAAATGAACAGGATAGCAGTGGCCTTTGAGAGGCAGGATTATGAAGAGATCAAGATGCTGTCAGATATTACGGAAGATATGCTATGAAGAGTAAACAGGCGCTTATCAACTTAATATATGCCGTATTCTTTGCAATCGTTATAGCAACGATCCTCATCGGGATACCTATGTCTACAGACAGGCTGATCACAAGTCATGAGAATATTGACGGATATTCCGATGGATGGATGCTTCCGGACGGCGAGAAGGTTTCTGTCGATGACCTTAATATCAAAGACTTCGGCGGAAGGATTGCGGTAGAAAAAAAGCTTTCCGGTGGCATAACTGACAAGGATGCACTGTGCTTTAAGTCCAAGAATACGAACATAAGAGTTTTCGTAGGAGGAAGGCAGGTATACAGATTCTACAGCATGCCCAATCTCACTGGAATGTGCTACGGAGTGGCATTCCATGAAATAGGGATAAACAAAGACGATGCCGGAAAGATCGTAAGGCTTGAATTTGAAAAGGTCTATGAAGGCCAGAAAAACGGAACCGTTTTTGACGTTTATCTATGTTCTGCTTCGGATTTCATGCAGCTGGTTATCAGGAAAAGTCTGTTTTCATGCATATTCTGCATTCTCAACATTTTCCTGGGACTGATATTCCTCATTGCTTTTGTGGGCTCATCCAATAAATCTGTATTTCCGTTTAATGTTCTTGCGTTTGGAAGCTGCGCTGTACTTACAGGAATCTGGCTGCTTATCGGCACGGATATCTTCCAGCTTATCACAGGCCATATCTATGTTTGCAGAGATATCAACAGAATAATCCCGTTTATGATCGCTTATCCCAGCATTTGCTTTTTAAATTCACAGACAGAGAAAAAGAGGGAGATATATGATCACCTTGGCTTTTGGTTATCAATGGTCACTGCCTTCGGAATTATTACCATACGCTATGTACTAAAGGTTGATATGATGGATTCCTTCCCCTGGTTTGCCGGGGCGTATATCATTATCGGACTGGCAGTATTTATCATAATGGCGCTGGATAATGCTGTTTACTGCAGAAAGACAGGAAAGAAGAACAGACTCAGATATCTGTATGTCAGCGGGATCATCTTTGCCGGCAGCGGTTTTCTGGATATTGCCCAGTACTTTATGGTCGGAAGGACTACTGAGCGATTTGGCCTCTTTACCCGAATAGGTGCTACTGTCTACGTGGCAATTGAGCTGATTGAATTTCTCAGATGGTGGATGAAGGACAGCGCTGCCATGGAGCGTGACCGTTTCATAAACCGTGCGCTTCAGTACGCACTCTCATCCAATTCCCCGGATGCCAACATAAGGTCAATTCTTGCATTTTTGGGAAAAGAGCTGGATGCAAGGCGTATTTTTATATTTGAAGACCAGAAGAACGGAAAATACAAGGGCACTTATGAATGGTACAGAGAAGGAGAGGAATCTTTTTCTCTTGAAATGATGTATTTATCGTCAGAGGATATAATCGACAGGATATATGATGCGTTCAATAAAAATGATCACAGGCTGATAGTCAGGGATCCTGAAGAGTTCAGAAAATCGATTCCGGGCTTTTACAGCCTTCTCAAAACCAATAAAGTAGATAATATGATCATCGGTCCCCTTGAAGTGGGAGGTAATCTTTTTGGCGTCTGCGGCGTTGTGGGTGCAACTTCAAAAAAACTCGAATCAGTATCAGAGATTATTAATCTCATAAGCTATTTCCTTGCACAGCTTGTGCTTCAGAGAGAAGAACAGAGCAGAGCACTGAATTATACATATAAAGATGCTCTTTCGGGTTGCAGCAATTATGCGGCTTTCAAAAAATACTTAGAGCACGGTCTCGATATGACACAGCCATTTGGCCTTGTCCGCTGCGATCTTGTCAAACTTGATGAGATCAATATCTCGGAAGGATTTGAAGTGGGCGATCAGATAGTAGTGGTTGCGGCAAGGATGCTCAATGAAATATTCGGGGAGTCGAATGTGTTCAGAATAAGCGGCACACAGTTTTACGCCTTTGGTTTTGAGGCAGAGGAAGCTTTTTTTGAGAGTGATGTTGAGAGACTTCAGAAGATGTTTAAAGAAAATGCTATTGAAGCAAACGTCTCTTCAGTGTATTGTTTGTATGGGACAAAAGATATTAATATAGTTCTTAACAGGGCAGATGACCTGATCAATAAGAAGCAGGAGAGTGAAAATGAACATACAGACAATAGTTAATCAGATGGGAATTGAAATACTGGCATTTCTGGTGTGCATGTTCTTTGGCATCAGACTTATCGTCACCAGAGATGTGAAGATAATCAAAAAGGATAATCCGGAGAGCATCAAGCATCCCAGAGAGTATACGTTTTATGCAGGACTCATCATTATTTTCCTCGGCGTATCGGCGATAGCAATGGGAATCGTTTCCTTCTTTGATCAGATAGCTGCGCTTATTCTTATTGTTGTGGCTGTTGTGATCATGGGATTCATGTGGAAGTTTGTGCACGAAAAATATGCAGAGTGAACTATCGGGTGAACTATGAACAAATATAAAGTCATGCTTGTGGACGATGAGGAAGATGTAGCACAGGCGATCATGAAAAAACTTGACTGGGAGAACATGGGATTCGAGACTCCCAGGTACGCACATAACGGTCTTGAAGCTTTGGATTTTGCGGAGGAGCTGAGGCCTGATATTGTCATGTCCGATATTAAGATGCCTTATATGGATGGAATGGAGCTGGCCAGGAATTTGAAGCGCCTCTATCCCAATATAAGGATCATTTTCTTTTCGGGATTCGATGAGTTTGAGTATGCTAAGGAAGCCATCAGGCTTGAGGCTGAGGAGTATATACTGAAGCCTATTGATGCCGATGAGCTCAAGGCTGTCTTTACAAGGGTACATGAGGCTCTTGACCGCGACATAGACGAGAAGCTGAACGTAGCAAAGCTTGAGAATTATTACATGGATTCACTTCCTCTTTTGCAGGAGGATTTTTTTGCATCCCTGGTGGAAGGCAGGATTGAGGATGACAGGATTGAGAAATTCATGTCCGATTACAGGATTGAACTTACGGGGCCTGTTTATCTGGCTGCGATAGTGCATGTCAGCAAGTCCAACATTCCTGAGGGGATGAATCCTGTGCTTCTTTCCGTATCGGTGCGCAAACTTTTAGAGGAGAGGATGAACGAGAAGTGGGGCTGTAAGTTCTTTTCCTATCAGGGCAGTACCGTTATGATCGCACAGCTCTCTTCAGAGAAGGATGCATCTGCATTTACCGATGACTGTGACAGACTTTGCAGACTTGCGGAGAGTATCTGCAAGGCGAATATCACTATCGGTGTAGGCAGCGTAACAGATACACTTTCTGAGATCGACACATCCTATCAGGGGGCAAGGGATGCCGTATCCTACAGGGTTTTGTACGGACATACCAAGGCTATAAATATTTCCGAGATCTCTCCCAAGGAAAAAGAGGAGCCTCATTCCGGTGATGAGGACTCTTTGCTTGACGTCTTTAAAAAGATGAAAATGTCGGGTGCAGACGAGGTTCGCAGCGCTGCAGAAAGATATATAGACAATAACACCAAGGCCCAGGCATCGATACAGAATTACAGATTCTTTGTCATGGAGCTGGTGAGCGAGCTGTACAAATTTGCAAAGACCAATCAGCTTGAGCTTTCAGAAATCTTTGATATGAATACCGATGTCTATTCGGATGTTCAACAGCTGGAGCCCGGAGAACTCACAGCATGGTTTGGCAATGTATGCGTTAAAATGCATGAGCTCATCGACTATAAGAGAAATGACACCACCAGGTCTTTTGTCACAAGGGCACAGGAATATGTGGCTGACCACTATGCCGATCAGGACCTGTCGGTGGATTTTATATGCAATTACCTTGGTGTAAGCAGTGCTTACTTCTCCACGGTCTTTAAGAAAGAAACCGGCAAGACCTTTGTGGGATATCTTACCGATTACCGAATGGAGAAGGCTGAGAGGATGCTTCTTGAGACGGATGAAAAGACCTATATAATAGCCCAGGAAGTAGGATACTCAGATCCCAATTATTTCAGTTATGTCTTCAAAAAACAGTTTGGGGTCTCGCCGTCAAAATACAAAAACGGCAAGGAATAAGTCATCGTGCGTTTAAAAAAGTTTTTGAAGAGAAAATTCGATAACTTAAAAATGCAGTGGCTGATCTCAAAATACATGAGGTCCGGAGCCACGAGAAGTATTCAGGCTACAATTGCGGTTTCATTTACAGTTGTAGCTTTAGTTTGTATGCTCGCAATGGGAGTGGCTCTTTATCAGAGATTTGCCGTAAGATCTGAGAAGATGCTGACAGACTCAACGGAACTCACACTGGATCAGAGCGTAATTACTCTTGAGGATTATCTGCGCAGCATGCGAAGAATGTCTGATGCCATCTACTACAACGTGGTCAAGGATCAGGACATCAGCAAGGAAACACCCATATCACAGATGAACCTCTTGTACGAGGCTCACAAGGACTATCTTATAAGTCTTGCCCTTTTCTCGGAGGACGGGACTCTTATAGCCGCATCTCCTGTAGGCGTTGAAAAAGAAGGAGTGGACGTAACCGGACAGACTTGGTTTACGTCAGCTCTTGCCAAACCGGAGAATCTTCATTTTTCACTTCCCCATGTTCAGAATATTTTCGTCGATGACCCTACTTTTAAGTACTACTGGGTAACGTCCCTCAGCAGAAATGTTGAGCTTAATAACGGCGGCGTACCGGAGCAGGGAGTTCTTTTGGTTGATATGAACTATGCTGTCATTGAGGAAATGATGGAAGCAGTCAACAACAACCCTTCAGAGCAGTATGTGTATCTGATGGATAACAGTGGATCAATCATTTATCATCCGATGCTTATGCAGATAAGTGCCGGACTGATTAAAGAGAATAATCTGCAGGCAGCTTCTTACGATGACGGAAGCCATAAGGAGATCTTTGAGGGCAGCGAGAGGATCGTCACTGTGGATACCATGAGTTACACAGGATGGAAACTGGTGAGCGTCATTCCCACAAGTAACTCCTATATGGGAATGAAGGATATCAGATATTTCGTAATGATGGTAATCTCGATAACTCTCCTTGCCATGCTCATACTTAACAGATTGGTTGCAAGGCGGGTTACCAGACCTCTTATAAGGCTCAATGATTCGATCAGAGATATAGAGATGGGCAAGGCTGATCCGAGCGTTTACATCGGAGGACCTTCAGAGGTTGAGCACCTGGGCAGGACTCTCAGAGACAGTTACGATCAGATAAATGAGCTTATGAGGGATATGGTGGCATCCCAGGAGGAGAAGAGAAAGGCAGAGCTTGATGCTCTTCAGTCCCAGATAAATCCTCACTTTTTGTATAACACACTCGATTCCATCGTGTGGATGATCGAGGGCGAGAAGTATAACGAGGCGGTGTTTATGATAACTCAGCTGGCTTCTCTTTTCAGGGTCAGCTTATCAAGCGGCAAGACCATCATCCCCATCGGTGATGAAATCCGTCATGCCAGCAACTATATGAACATCCAGAAGGTAAGATTTAAGGATGCTTTTTCTGTAGAGTTTGACATAGATGAGGAGATAAAAAACTACTGTACTGTCAAGCTGATCGTACAGCCTATCCTGGAGAACGCAGTTTACTACGGCGTAAAAGACATGGAGGACGGTGAGATCGTTGTCAAAGGATTTAAGGGAGATGACGGAGATATCTACATCACTGTTTCCGACAACGGATTTGGAATGAGCAGCAGCCAGACAGAGCTTCTTTTGACTGATGATACAAGAGTAAGGAAGAAGGGCTCGGGAGTTGGGCTTATCAATGTGCAGAGAAGAATTCAGCTCAGATTCGGGCAGGAGTACGGTCTGAAGATTGAGAGTGAGCCTGACGAGGGCACAACTGTGACCATCCATCTGCCTGCAATAGAATACAACGAGGATAACAGGAAAATGCTGGAGTCCGGAAAGGAGAAAGAGGATGAAAAATAGAAATCTGTTTATCCTTGTGGTGGCAATCCTTTTGTTCATTACTTTTCTGGCTTCGACTTCCGCGTTGATACTCAGCGGGATCAGAGAAGACTCTCCTGAGATATCGGTGGTAATTGATGACAGCGGCTCGGGAAGATGGACCTCTTTTATATCGGGACTTGAGCAGGCGGCCAAGGACAAGAATATAAAGCTGAATGTGGTGTCGACAGGCAAAAATCTGTCACTGAGTCAGCAATACAAAATAATCAATGAGGAGATTTCGGACGGCGCAGACGGAATTGTACTTCAGATATCAGGAAGCAGAGGAACCGAGAATCTGATCTCCGATATAAGCTCCAAAGCCGTGCTTTTACTGGTGGATACCAGCGCGGATACCGACGTTGACGTAGAAGGCAGATCAGCCTGCATACAGGTTGATAATGTTGAACTGGGAAGAGCTCTTGCCAATGAGGTGAGAATTGCCTTCGGCAATGATCTCAGCGGCAGGACAGTAGGAATAGTGACGGGCAATCTGAGACAGAATGCGCTCTCTGAGAGACTTCAGGGATTTACCGAGAACATCCAGTCGTCGGGTGCTGAGATTGTCTGGTCCGATTACGATCCTGTAAGCATGACCGACAGACTTGTAAGACGACAGAACGAAACAAGAGCTGATATTATCGTTGCACTTGATAACAACGGACTCGAGGCGGCTTGTGAATACGCACAGAAGATTGAGGATCTGCCAACGATATTCGGAGTGGGAACATCCATTAAAAACGTAAGTTACCTGGACGACGGACTGATAAAGAGCATGGTGGTACCCAATGAGTATTACATGGGATATCAGTCGGTGTCGGCGGTTGCAGGAAGACTTGACAACAGGCTTACGCCCATGCAGGATGAGAAGATTCCTTTCAGGGTTGTGAACAGGGACAACCTCTTTGATGAGAGTAATCAGAGGATTCTTTTCCCTGTAGTGCATTAGTATATCTATAGAAAGTATCGGGATGATGAATATGAAAAAAGTTTATGCTTTGCTCCTTGTGGTGATATGTCTTTTGACAATGTCGATATCGGGCTGTGGGGAGCAGACAGTAAATAAGAACGAATCAAAATTAAAGATCGGTGTCACTGTATATGACCAGTACGATACCTTTATGGGCCAGCTTGTGGATTGCTTTCTGGCTTTTCAGAGTGAGAATGTCGAGATTGCAGTATACAACGCGGCTCAAAGCCAGCAGACTCAGAATGCACAGGTTAAAAAGATGATTGAAGACGACATGGATATCATCTGTGTAAACCTGGTGGACAGGACAGACCCGACAGCTGTCATAGACGCCGCAAGGAAGAATGACGTCCCTGTAATTTTCTTTAACAGAGAGCTTGTTGAGGGAGATATGGGCAGATGGGATAAGCTCTTTTATGTGGGAGCAGATGCGGAGCAGTCGGGAGTTATGGAAGGAGAGCTGGCTGCCTGGGCATGTATTACTCAAAAAGAAGACATTGATAAAAACGGTGACGGCGTGATCCAGTACGTTGTGCTGGAAGGTGAGGCGGGACATCAGGATGCAATAATAAGGACTGAGGCATCCGTTAATACTTTGAAAAAACAGGGCGTGGAAATAGACAAGCTCGGATATGCCATCGCAAACTGGAACAGGGCTCAGGCTCAGACCAAGGCTGCGCAGTTCATAGAAGACTACGGCGATGACATAGAACTTGTGCTTTCCAATAACGATGACATGGCTCTCGGAGCAATCGATGCCTATGAGGCCAAGGCTGTCCCCAGAAATAAATGGCCGGCGATATTCGGGATAGACGGAACAAACGTAGGCCTCGAGGCTGTCAGGGATGACAAGATGCTGGGGACTGTATACAACGACAAGGAAGGACAAGCCTCAGCAATGTTTGAACTTGCAAGTGTTCTGGCCAGAGGGGGCAGTATTGATGAGCTGTCGGACAGATATACAGTTGAGAACGGAAGATATATAAGGCTACCCTACGAAAAGGTTACTTCATCAAATATTATCAAGTATTTAAGCAGATAATTTGGAATTTGAAAATTTAATTTAAAAATGTTGTTGCTTTTATGGCGATGACGTTATATAATAGCTTTTGTCGCTGGTTGAGAAACCTGTGACAACCCAAATCGGGGTGTGGCTCAGTTGGTAGAGCACTATCTTAGGGAGGTAGGGGCCGCGTGTTCGAATCACGTCACTCCGATTCATGAAAACCGCTCAGTTTGAGCGGTTTTTTTGTTGCCCTTTTTTGATCGGGGCTTGATAAAGATAAGTGAAAAAAGGATGGAAATAAGTGAAATGTCACATTTGCTTTTGTATTATTATAATATTGTATAAGAACTAGAATGGTTTGCAGATATGTGACAGTTGACAAGTAATTAGCCAAACGGGGGAGCAGTCTATGAATTTACTTATTCATGATCTTGATGAAAAAGAGTGGGAAGAAATAGCCGAGGATTATCGGGGATGGGAAGTGATTGCTCCGTCAAAAGAGATAAAGCCCTGCGTGGGATGTTTTGGATGCTGGCTTAAGACACCGGGGCAGTGTGTAATAAAGGACGGATATGACAGGATGGGAGCTCTTATCCATCAGGCTGATGAGCTTGTTGTTATGAGCAAATATACCTATGGCGGCTTTAGCAGCTTTGTCAAGAATGTCTTTGACAGGAGCATTGGCTGGGTGCTGCCTTACTTTACGATTGTTGACAATGAGATGCATCACAGGAAGCGCTATCCTGAGGATAAAAAGATCACGGTCATCTTCAGAGGAAATGACCTGACTAAAGAGGATCAGGCTGATGCAAAGCGCTATGTAGAAGCGGTCTGCAGGAACTTCTATGGTGTGATAAAGGACATCAGGTTTGATGAGCTGAAGACGGAAGTGGCAAAAGACATCAGCATTGAAGAGATTGAGAGAGAAGAAGCAAATGTCGTAGCTTTCAACAAAACAATCCTCCTGAACGCCAGTCTGCGAGGGGAGAATTCAAATACCGGAAAGTTCCTTGAAAAGCTTGAGGGCAGCATCGGCGAAGATGTTGAAATCATCAATCTGTCAGCATATATCAACAGGCCTGACGAGCTTGTCAAAGCTCTTTTACCGGTAAAAAGGATTGTCCTCGGGATGCCGATGTATGTAGATGGAATTCCATCAGCGCTGCTGAAAATAATGGAGATGCTGGAAAAGACACATTCTGCAGAAGATAAAAAGATATATGCCGTTGTAAACATGGGATTTTATGAGAGTCGTCAGATAAGGAATGCTCTGAAGCAGGTCAGAAAATGGAGCGAAAAATGCGGCTTCTCATACTGCGGCGGATTGGCAATCGGCGCCGGTGAAATGATGGGATCTCTGATAAAGAGCATAAACGGTGCTAACGGACCGGTGAAAAATGTGGTGGAAGCCATTGAGACGCTTGCAGGCGTAATAAAAAGCTCATCGGCAATCGATGATATTTATGCTGATGCTTACAAATTCCCGAGGTCTGCCTACATGTTTATGGCGGGTATGGGCTGGCCCAAAGCGGCTAAGCAAAACGGCCTTAAGAAAAAAGACTTATTAAAACGGATTGAGGAATAACCTCAATCCGTTGATTGTCTGTAGATAAGATCTGTCTCTGTATAGGTGATGCGATAGTTGAGATCGGGCTGTTCAATCCTGGACATTACAAGGTTGGCGGCGGAGTAGCCGATGATCTGGCTGTGTATGTGGCTTGTGGACAGGGACGGAGTTACAATCTTGGACTCCGGTGAATCGTCAAAGCCAAACAGCTTGATGTCCTGAGGACATTCCACACCCATCTTCTTAAGACCGTATAAGAGGTCGAGTGCTACGAAATCGTTGGCACAGATAAACATTTCAGGTAAGCTCTTCATGTTCTCAAGTGCTTTATAGAGATAGTCTTTGTAATCAGCGCCGTGAGGATGAACCTCTGTGAGACAGTAGTCATCATTAACAGAGAGATTGTTGATGTACATAGCCTCTCTGAAAGCCATAAATCTCTCATAGAAAGAGCGGCAGTGTGTGACCTGACCGACAAAGCCGATGGAGGTTATGCCTCTTTTGCTCATATCATTAACGACTGTATAAATACTTGAAAAGTTATCCATCAAAAGAATGTCTGCATTAAGAGGCTTCCAGTAACTGGCAACCGGAGCATCGATCATAAGTACCGGTATACCGAGGTTGCAGAGCATCTCGCAGTAGGGATGGTTGAACATCTCTATGCAAACGATGGCCTTGGTATTGTCCTGCCTGAAGGAGAGCGGAAGACTTAGCTCTGAAACATTATGCTCGTCAACCCTGTGCATGGTCAGACTGTATCCTAATATAGATATTTCATGCTGAAACTTATCAAGCATGGTAGAAGCAAAGTGTGAATTATTCAAAAAGTTTCCGGTGAAAAGAGCTATCTCTCCGGAGGCTTTTGTTCTTGCTACGGAAGGATTTCTTATTTCTGAAACGGAATTGGCATATGAAAACTGCTTGTAACCCATCTCTATAGCTTTTTCCAAAACTTTCTGTCTGGTTGATTCTGCCAGAACTCCCGTATTATTGATTGCTTTTGAAACAGTGTTGCGAGATACGCCCAGAGCGTCCGCTATATCCTGAAGGGTAACTTTAGTTGCCATTGATTCTCTCCGATATATTTATAGAGTGTGCTTATACATATAAGCGCCGTATTCATTATAAAATGTAAAATAAAGTGTGTCAAATGTAAATTAAAAATGTTACAAATGTAAAATTTATATATTGACACCTATTTTAAGCCGTGTTATATTTTACATACGCAAACAAAACTTTTACAAATGTAAAAAGAAGGGGAGTTATATGAATGCGAAAGCAAAGGACAACAATTTGCATAACACGCTGGTGTATATAAAACAGCACTGGCAGCTTTATGTATTCTTTTTGGGGCCGGCACTGATACTTACCATTGTGTTTAAGTATCTGCCTATGGGAGGAATTCTTATTGCATTCCAGAAATACAATCCTTTTAAAGGAATTCTGGGAAGTGAGTGGGTAGGACTCAAGTACTTCCAGCAGTTCTTATCTTCACCGGATTTCCTTCAGTATCTGATGAATACTTTGAAACTTAGTATTTTCGGACTTCTGTGGGGATTCCCGATGCCAATTATACTTGCACTGCTTCTTAACAGAATTGCCAGCAGCAAGATCAAACAGAAGATTCAGCTTGTACTGTACATGCCAAACTTCATTTCAGTCATCGTCCTCTGTGGTATGGTAAGAATCCTTCTTTCCGTAACAGGACCACTGAACATGATGATGGGAAGCAACATCAACTTCCTGACAATCCCGGCAGCTTTCAGACCTATCTACATTATAAGCGGTATCTGGCAGGGAGCCGGATGGGCTTCCATCATGTATACGGCTGCTCTTGCAAATGCCAGCAAGGAACTCAAGGAAGCGGCACAGATTGACGGAGCCAACATCTGGCAGCAGATCAAAGCCGTTGAATGGCCGGCAATCAAGGATATGGTAGTTATCCAGTTCATACTTCAGGCCGGAAACATCATGAGTATCGGATTCGAGAAGGCATATGCTCTTCAGTCGGATATGAACCTGGCATCATCTGAGATCATAGCAACCTACGTATACAAGAAAGGTCTTTTGAACGGTGATTACAGTTATTCAACTGCCGTCGGACTTTTTAACACCATCATAAATGTAATTCTTCTTATCACTGTCAATAAGATAGTAGAGAAGATGAATGATGGACAGGGACTATAAGGAGGAACTCAGATGGAAAAGACACTTACCATGAAAAAAAGTGAATTTGCGAGAGCCTCCATTGGAGACAAGATATTTCTTTTGACAGGATATATATTACTGGGGCTTTTCGTAGCAGCGATAATCGGACCGGTTGTGTACATCATCATTGCATCCTTCATGGATCCTATAACGCTGCAGAACAAGGGTATAGTTTTTGATACAAGCAAATGGACACTTACAGCTTATGAGAGAGTTATGACAAACTCTCAGATCTGGACCGGATTCTTTAACGCAGTACTTTACTCGGTGCTCTTTGCAGCAATCTCGGTTTTCATCACACTGCTGTGTGCGTATCCCATGTCCAGGGATGATTTTAAAGGGAAAAAGATCTTTAACACCATTTTCATCATAACAATGTTTTTCGGTGGCGGTCTTATCCCTACATATCTTCTTATCAGTAACATGGGACTTTTGGACAGCATGTGGGCTGTAATTCTTCCCGGTTCCTTCAGTGTATGGAACATGATAATCGCAAGAACCTATTACAAAGGAATCCCTACTGAGCTCAGAGAAGCGGCAGATGTAGACGGCGCCAATGAGCTGGTATTTTTCTTCAGAATTCTGCTTCCGGTGTGTACACCCCTTATCGCAGTACTCACACTTTGGCAGTTTGTAGGAATGTGGAACAGCTATTTTGACGCAATGATCTATTTGAACTCGGCTAATAAGCAGCCGCTTCAGCTGGTGCTCAGGGCGATTCTTATTCAGAACGAGCCTGATCCGGGAATGATCGCGGATATGCAGAGTACAGCTCAGAGAGCACAGCTTGCAGAGCTTCTCAAATATGCAACAATCATAATTTCCAGTCTTCCGCTGGTTGTGATGTATCCGTTCTTCCAGAAGTACTTCGATTCAGGAATCATGGTGGGATCGGTAAAAGGCTGAGAACACCTGACGAGGTATTTTCGAGTCTGGTGTGAACGTGTTCTGGCGAGCGCAAAGCGCGAGAGCAGAACTTCCGCTTAATCAGAGTCTCCTTGTAATTAACAAGGATGATCTTATAAAAAAGAAGGTATAAAGGAGAGGAAAATGAAAAAGAAAACATCAAGGTTACTTAGTGCAGCCCTGGTAGCAGCTATGTCAGTTAGCATGCTTGCAGGCTGCGGCAAAGGGGCAACAGGAAGCGGAGCTGCAGAGGTGTCTGCAGATGATATCAGCTTTCCATTGGCAGATCAGGTTACCATAACAGGTACCATCAGCTATCCATCAGGAACAGAGTCAGATCCTAACAAGAGAACAATCTTTAAGAGACTCGAAGAGCAGACCAACGTACATGTAGAGTGGACAGCAATTTCAAACGATCAGTGGGGAGATAAGATCCAGCTCAACATGGCCAACAAGGGAACTCTTACAGACATGGTATTCAACGCAGGCTTCAGCAACTCTGATCTTATCAGATATGCTGATCAGGGCGTTATTCTTCCTCTTGAGGACTACATTGACAACAACATGCCTAACCTTAAGGCAGTATTTGATAAGTACCCTGAGTACCGCACAATGTGTGAGGATTCAGAGGGCCACATCTGGGCACTTCCATGGATCGAGCAGCTTGGTTCAAACAAGACAGCCATCCAGACTGTAGGTAACAACTTCACTTATATCAACACAAAGTGGCTTAACTTCCTTGGACTTGAGAAGCCCACTACAGTTGATGAGTTCGAAGAGGTTCTTAAGGCATTCAAGGACCATGCATCAGAGCTTCAGGCAGAGTTTGGTATCGAGGGTGACATTATCCCTATGAGCTGCATCATGAATGATCAGGATCCCAGCCTTCTTATCAACGGATTTGGCGAAGGATACGGTGACAATGATATAGGACAGCACATTGCAGTAACAGACGACAAGAAGGTTATCTGCACAGCAACACAGGAAGGCTTTAAGTCAGGTATGCAGTGGCTCCACAAGCTCTATGAAGAGGGACTTATCGATCCTGAGTGCTTCACACAGGACTGGTCAACATATGTCGCAAAGGGTAAGTCACACAGATACGGCGTATGCTTCACATGGGATGTTGCTAACATCGACAACCTCGAAGACTTCGAGCCACTTGCTGCACTTAAGGCAGATACAACAAACGTAACTCCTATGAATGCTTCATTCACATCAGGTTTTGACCGCGGCAGATGCGTTGTAACAGCAAAGTGCGACAACCCTGCATTCGTATGCGCATGGCTTGACCTTATGTACGATCCTTTCCAGTCACCTCAGAACAACTGGGGAACATATGGAGAGGATGATGAGTTTGATATCTTTGAGCTTTCAGAGAATGCAAACGGTGAGAAGATGCTTAAGCATGCACCTCTCGGAGATGCTTCACCTGTAGAAGTTCGTGAGGCTGAGGCTGTAGGCGGACCTCTTGCAATCCTTGACGAGTACTACGGTGTATACGTTACATGTCCTGATGATGCTCAGTATCGTCTCGACTGGATCAAAGAGTACTACACAGATGATATGAACTGCAAGTATGTATATCCTAACGTATTCATGACAGCAGATGACACAGAGAAGCTTACAACAATCCAGCAGGATCTTATCAGCTACATTAACACAAGCAGAAGTAACTTCGTAATGAACGGCCTTTCAGACGCAGATTGGGATGCTTATCTTAAGCAGGTTGATTCATACGGACTTGAGAATTACCTTTCAATCTACCAGAAATATCTGGATGAGTTCTACAAATAAGATTTGAATTTTGGGGAGGAGGAATCTCCTCCCCGTTTTAATGAGGTTATTATGAGTAATAAATTAGATAAGGCAAGGGAATATGAAGTAAAAAAGGAGAAGGCTATTCCGGAGGAGCAAAGACCAATGTTTCATCTTACTCCCAGGTGCGGATGGATGAATGATCCTAACGGGTTTAGCACATATAAGGGAGAGTACCATCTCTTTTACCAGTATTACCCTTATGATACGGTTTGGGGACCAATGCATTGGGGGCATGCCAAGAGCCGTGACCTTATAACCTGGGAGTATCTTCCTGCTGCAATGGCGCCGGATACAGACTATGACGGCGACGGATGTTTTTCAGGAAGTGCTATAGAGATGGAAGACGGAAAACAGCTCCTTGTCTATACGGGAGTTAACAAGGTTCAGGCCGAGAGCGGAGAGATCCACGAGTATCAGACACAGTGCGTAGCTGTGGGCGATGGCGTGAACTATACAAAATTTGAAGGCAATCCCGTTATCACAGCAGATCTTCTTCCTGAGGGAGCCGGCAAGTTCGACTTCAGGGATCCCAAGGTATGGAGAGAAAACGGCAAGTACTACATGGTAGTCGGAAACAAGACTCCGGACAGGGATGGACAGATTCTGCAGTTTGTCAGTGATGACGGATTCAAGTGGTCCTATGACAGACTGGTCATCAAGAACAATCACAGATTCGGAGCAATGTGGGAGTGTCCTGATTACTTTGCTCTGGATGATAAACAGATTCTTCTTACAAGTCCGCAGGATATGCTTCCCGAGGAACTTGAGTTTCATAACGGTAACGGAACTTTATGCGTGATCGGAACACTTGATGAAAACGGCAATTTCTGCGAAGAAAATTGTCAGGCAGTTGACTATGGCATAGATTTCTATGCGCCTCAGACCATCCTTACCGAAGATGGAAGAAGAGTAATGATAGGCTGGATGCAGAACTGGGATACATGCGGAATCAGACGTGACGATTTCCCATGGTTTGGCCAGATGAGTTTTCCGAGGGAGATCACTCTTCGAGGCAGTAAGCTGATCCAGAAGCCTGTCAGAGAAATCGAGAATTACTACGGAAAGAGAATAAGCAGACAGAATGTGCTTATTTCTGACAGCGCATCACTCTCAAGTATTGAGGGCAGATGTATTGATATGACAATAAATGTCAGAAGCCTTTCTGAAGAACTTTCTTACAAGAAATTTGAACTTCGTTTTGCTGATAACGGAAAGGCATTCTCAACGATCGAATATGATCCTGAGCTGAACATTGTAAAGATAGACAGAAAGCATTCAGGCAGCAGAAGAGCCATTGTACATCAGAGACGATGCAGAGTTTCCAATAATAAAGGGAACATCAGACTGCGCCTTATCCTTGACAGATACAGCATGGAACTGTTCATCAATGACGGAGAACAGGTTATGTCTATGGTTGTGCTCACAGACATCAAGGCCGAAGGCATAAGCTTCAAGGCGGTTGGTGAGTTGCTTATGGATGTGGAAATGTACGAACTTGAGAGGAAAGACAGATGAGCAGATTTGATGTTGTTGCCCTTGGAGAACTGCTGATTGATTTTACCAATAATGCAGACAGCGAGCAGGGCAATCCGATGTTTGAAGCCAATCCCGGAGGAGCACCCTGTAACGTTCTCTCCATGCTGGGCAATCTGGGCAATAAGACAGCATTTATCGGCAAGGTTGGAGATGACTTCTTCGGCAGGATGCTGAAAGAGCGTGTTGAGAAGCAGGGTATTGATACGACAGGACTTTTTCTGGACAGCGAAGTTCATACTACTCTTGCCTTTGTAAACAAGCTTCCAAACGGCGACCGCGACTTTTCTTTTTACAGAAAGCCCGGAGCTGATATGATGCTCTCAGCAGCAGATGTTGACAGGGTAAAAGATCTTTTGGAAGATACTAAAGTGTTCCATTTCGGTACATTGTCGATGACAGATGAACCGGCAGCTGAAGCCACAAAGCTTGCAATTTCGATTGCAAAGAAAAACGGAGTCTTGATCTCTTTTGATCCGAATTACAGAGCCCCTCTGTGGGAGTCTGAAGAAAAGGCTCTGGATGCAATGAAATACGGGTTTGAGCAGTGTGATATCCTGAAGATTTCTGACAATGAAGTGGAGCTCTTTACTGGATTGAAAGACGTTGAAGCCGGAGCACGCAAGATCAAAGACGAGTTTAACATCCCGCTTGTCTTTGCGACACTTGGGCCGGATGGAAGTATGGCTCTTTACGGCGATATGGTGGTAAAAAAGGATGGCTACAAAAATCCTGCCACGATTGAGACTACAGGGGCAGGAGACACATTCTGCGCATGTGCTGTAGACTATATATGCAGAAACGGACTAAAGGACATAAGTGAGGATATGCTCCTTACATGTCTGGATTATGCAAATGCAGCGGCGTCTATCATAACCACAAGACGAGGAGCTCTGTCAGTGATGCCGACCAGACAGGAAGTAGAAAAGTTTTTATCGGAATAAAGATGGCAGATGGATTATAAGCCCGCTTTTTGGCGGGCTTTTTCTGTTGTATAATTTAAGTAAGACTAATTCATCCGGAGGGATAGATGCAGGAAACGACCCAGGTTACATACGGCGAGGGAACCATAACGGTAATGGTGAGCACAGAGAGTGAAACTGAAGTTTCTGCGCCCGATATCAGGTTTGGAGATTATTATCAGGCTGTGGAGGCGAGTTTTACCGTCAAAGAGCTGGAAGAGATAAGTGAGGGAAGCTCAGCTTTTCTGGATTTTCATTATGTGATGACTGACGAACCGGATAATGAGGATGAGGCTGCGCACTTTGAGAGCGGAATAGAGAGAGCTCAGATGCTGACGGGGCCGCTTAAAACCGGTGTCTATTTTGAGGTGAAAGCAGAAAAGAGCGTCGACGGGGAAGAGGTAAATCCCATCGATACACTTTATGATGATATTGAGTTTCAGTATGAACTTCCGCGCTATCTGGTAGCGGAGAAAAGAGCTTACTATGCGATGACGGACGTAATGGGAGTGTGCGATATAGAGGAAGATGTTGATGAGGATGCAGATACACTCTCGGTAAGCACGCACAATATAGGAACAACGCTTATTTTGTACCAGGACGGCAAAGATAAGGCAGGACAGAATCAGTCGGGCTTTGTACTTAAATCTCAGCATCTTTTTATCCTGGCGATTTTTGCTCTGGGACTTGCATGGTGGGCGCTTGATAAACGATACAGACAAAGGTAGTATGTTTCCGAAAATCTAATAGATTTTATTACAAAAAAACAGTAAAATTATAGTATGGATGCAAATAACCTTTTTGGAAAAAATGCATACTTTGTCGATAATACTGTGGAGCCTTGCGAAATAACAAGACTTCTTAATTTTGGCGTGCAACAGATGGGACTGGGCATACTTTTTCTTGATGAAAACGAAAAGTGTGTCTATGCCAATCGGCACGCTTTTAGTTTGCTTCACGCCGAGTACAGTCTGGATAGCGTTTATAAGGCCTTTGAGGACTGGATGAACAAATTGGGCATTGAACGGAGTTCAGCAGCCTGGACGAGGCTCTTTGAGAATCAGGAGAGAGAAAGGCTGTATAAGGTCCGCTACAGGCATCTGCTTGACGATAACAACAAGACTATCGGTCATATGTATACGATCCAGAACCTCTCCGATATAGTCGAAAACGGAAGCGGTGAGCAGTACAGGCTTACTCATGATGATCTGACAGGGCTCTACAACAGAGAAGGTTTTGCTCAGGCAGCTCAGAATAAGCTCAAGGATGCAACCAAACCGTATCTGCTTTTATATTCAAATATCAGGGATTTTAAGCTCTTTAACCAGCTTTTTGGCCTTGAGAGAGGTAATGATATTCTGATAAATATCGCTGATCTTATGATCCAGCATGTCACTGATGATGATATCTACGGAAGAATAAACGGGGATCACTTTGCTCTTTGCATGCCAAAAGAAGACTTCACGGAGAAGGACTTCAAGAAGATGGTCAGGGAGATAACCAGTAAGGTTACAAGTAAGTCATATTCACTTCACATGCAGATCGGCGTTTATGAGATCAAAGACCCGGCCATGGATATCACGCTTATGTGCGACAGGGCTTATATGGCGTGCAAGTCAATCAAGAAGGACGGCGTATGTGAGATAGCCTGGTACAGTGATGAGATGCTGGTAAATGCTCTTTTGGAAAAAGAGATCCTATCGAGCTTTGACTTTGCCATCATCAACAGGCAGTTCGGAATCTATCTGCAGCCACAGGTTTATGCTGACGGATCACTGTTCGGAGCAGAAGCTCTGGCAAGATGGATACATCCTGAAAACGGCCTGATCCAGCCCGGAGTGTTTATTGATGTACTTGAAAGAGCAGACCTTATCTACAAGCTTGACAGGTATATCTGGGAACTGGCGGCTCTTCAGCTTGCAAGGTGGAAGGATACAGAGAGGTCAGAAGTGGCGATATCAGTAAATGTTTCGCCCAAGGATCTGTACTACCTTGATATCAAAAAAGAATTTACGGAACTTATTACCAGATATAAGATAGATCCAAGGCTTTTGAATATTGAGATAACAGAGACTGCGGTTACATCTGATGTAAACAAATGTGCAAAACTCATTCTCGAGCTGCAGAAAGCAGGATTTAAAGTTGAGATTGATGATTTTGGCTCTGGATATTCTTCTCTTAATATGTTAAAAGATATTAATGCCGATGTGCTCAAGATTGATATGGGGTTCCTAAGGAAGACCGAGAATCAGACAAGAGCGAGGGTTATTTTAAATTATACCATCGACATGGCACACGAACTCGGAATGAGCGTCGTTACTGAAGGCGTCGAGACCAAGGAACAGCTGGAGTTTCTGCAGGATATGGGCTGTACGATGTTCCAGGGCTACTATTTCGACAAGCCGATGCCAATTGAAGAATTTGAGGAGAAGTACAAGTAAGGCAATGAGATTTTACTATGCACCAATGGAGGGGATAACTCTTTATCCCCTCCGTAACATACACAGACAGATTATGGGCGATGGAGTAGACAAATACTTCACGCCTTTTTTAACTGCAACAAATAACCACCATTTCAAGAACAGGGAAAAGAAAGATGTGCTTCCCGACAAGAATATCGCCTTTGATGATTACGGAAATCAGGTGGTTCCTCAGCTTATGGCAGGAAATGCTGCGGACTTTTTATGGGCTGCGGGTGAGATCAAAAAGCTGGGCTATGAAGAGGTGAATTTAAATCTTGGATGTCCTGCACCAACTGTCGTAAACAGACATAAAGGAGCAGGTCTTTTGCAGGATCCGGAGTATTTAAAGCAGATGCTTGATGAGATATTTGAAGAGGCGGCAAAAGACTCTTTTCCACAAATATCTCTAAAGACAAGGCTGGGATTTAGTGACGATAAAGAGGCAGATGCACTGATGAATATTTATGCGGCATACCCGGTAAAAGAGCTGACGATCCATGCCAGAGTCCGGGAGGATTACTACAGTGGAAGCCCCAGGTATGATGCGTACAAAAGAGCTGTTGAAGTATACAGGAAAAGTGGCGGAAAGGCTGATATCTGCTACAACGGAAATGTTGATTCTGTAAAGAGTTTTGAGAAAATAAAGGATCTGCCCTGCGACAGTGTCATGATAGGAAGAGGGCTCCTGACCGATCCCGCTCTTGTAAGATGTTTGCGGGGCGGAGAGGCTCTTAAGCCAAAAGAGCTGAGGGATTATCTCGGTGCGCTCTATGAGGGCTATGCGCAGTATATTCCTGAGGACAGAAATGTGATCTTCAAGATGCTGGAGCATTGGGCGTTTTTACATGTGCATTTTAAGGACTGCGACAAATACCTTAAGGCTATAAGAAAAAGCCGCAGCAAGGGTGAATACCATGCTGCGGTCAATAATATCTTCGCCGGTTGTGAATTTATCGGTTCTGCATACTGATCTTGCTTCCTGCGGGAACTGATGATGTGATGAAGGCGTTAGCTCCTATCACTGAGCCTTCTCCAATGACGGTCTCACCGCCGAGGATTGAAGCTCCGGCATAAATTGTGACGTTGTTCTCGATGGTGGGGTGACGCTTAACTCCCTTGAGCTGCTGACCGCCTTTGGTCGAGAGACCACCGATGGTGACACCCTGATATATCTTGACGTTGTCGCCAATGACGGAAGTTTCACCGATAACAATTCCGGTTCCGTGGTCGATCATAAGGTATTTGCCGATAGTTGCACCGGGATGAATGTCGATTCCGGTCTTGGAGTGAGCATATTCGGTCATCATCCTGGGGATAAGCGGTACCTTAAGAAGATAGAGCTCATGGGCAATCCTGTTTATGGTGGAAGCAGTAAGTCCCGGATATGAAAGGATTATCTCGCCCTTGCTGTAAGCAGCCGGATCACCGTCGTAGCAGGCCTGAAGGTCGGTGTCTACATACTCCCTGATCTTGGGAATCTTTTTGAAGAATTCATGAGTAATGCATCTTGCACCACATTCCAGCGTCTCATCTGTTGCGCTTAAGTATTCCGGACTGTGATGGAATGCTATGGCAATCTGCTTCTGCAGATTGTAGATGACGTCTTCAATTACGACAGAAACTCTGTTGCTGTCATTGTAGCTCTTATATACTTTGTCTCTGTAATAACCGGGAAAAATGATTCGAATGAGCTTGATCACAATGTCTTTTACCGCATCACGGTCAGGCTGATTGTAGACATCCATCTGATCTACATCACGGCCTTTATCATAGTCTGAAAGGATCAGGTCAACGATCTCTTTTATCTCATTCTTGAGTTCTGATGAATTATTATTCTGTTTGAAATCCATAGATATGTGATCTCCCGTAATTCTTAATCTTTCCACCAATTATACACTAACTAAAGAAAATTTATATCAAAAAAATTGGATTTTGTTCTAAAGTTATACACCTGTTTATACGATAAAAAATATGACGGAGTATATCCGTTCTTCTTTTGATATGTAAAAATCTTCAGAAAAAGGATTTCGATTAAGTACACGGACGTACGCAGGAGAGATTACCAAATTGCTTTTGGATGCACAGGGCATCCGGTGATCGGAGGTACGTGTACTATGATGAGATCAATGTGGTCAGCAGTCGCTGGACTTAAAACCCATCAGCTTGAAATGGATGTCATTGGTAACAATATTGCCAATGTTAATACAACTGCATATAAATCTCAGGCAACAGGCTTTGCTGATATTCTTTATCAGACAGTCAAAAACGGTACAGGTGCCGGACAGGCTCTTGCATCAACAAATGCCGCCCAGGTTGGTCTTGGTTCTAAGGTGAGTTCTGTTTATACCAACATTACAAAGACAGGATCCATGCAGACAACTGATAATGTTCTTGATCTTATGATCACGGGAGATGCCTTCTTTACCATAAGCGGTACCAGTGGTGAGGAGCTTTATACAAGAGACGGAACAATGGATATTGATGCAAACGGAAATCTTGTTATGCGCAGCACCGGATATTATGTAAAGCACAATGTCGGTGTTGGACTTGTTGGCAACGGGTTAGCACGATCACTTATCTGCGATGAGACTAAGACGATGCCTGGAACAGCTACTACAGCATCTTTTTGGAAGGGTAATATTGACAGGGATGATACAGACCTGATAGAGGGAAAAAATCTGGCTCTTGAAGTTTATGGAAATGATGGTGAAACATACACACTGAAGTTTACAGTTACAGATAATGCCGATGGAAATGAGAATACATACCAGGTATTGCTGAATCAGATTGTAGATAAAGACGGTAATACAGTTTCCGGGAATAATGAGCATAAGCTGCTTTTTAACTACAATCCCAGTGACGGAACTTTAGATGGAATTATCGATATGTCGAGAATGAAAGTATCCGTTGAAAATAATGCTATAGTAGCCAACGATATTGTATACCCATTCCCAACAATTGAGAGAACAGTAAACGGAGCGGATGGAAATCCCTACATAGTTGATTTTGGCATATATGAAGATGGCGATGGATTCCTTGTAAAGGTCAATCATGTAACAGACACAAACGGATATACAGTCGACGTAGCTGATGAGGGTACAAGGCTTGAATATGATCCTGTTACGGGATTGCTTGTTCGTGCAGGAGAAGGTGGAAGTACATTTACATATGAGTTTCAATCTCCTGTTGATGAAACAGGTGAAAAGCTTGTTGACTGGGAAGTGGGGCCTGTTGCATTTGATTTTTCTGGCTCCCATGTTTCTATAGCTGATGCGACATCGTATACTTTTACATTTAATGGTGATGCATCAGTTATCGGTCCTCTTACAGTTGATTTCTCCAATACCACCAATTATGCAAGCCCGAACGGAGCAGGCCGTTCAAGTATTTATGCATATAAGGGTGATACCAGGGGGCTTAACCAAGGCTATCCTGACGGAGATATGACGGGAATTTTCTTTACAGATGACGGATCGATTTACGGCAAGTACTCCAATGGACAGGATCAGCTTCTGATGCAGATTTCTTTTGCGAGATTCCCTAATGCGATGGGACTTGAGAAGGCTGGTAATAATCTCTATAGTGCTTCCCTTAACTCGGGAGATCCTATGTACTACTATGTAACGGAAAATGGAGGATATTTGTCATCAGGAGTTCTTGAATCCAGTAACGTTGATCTGGCCAAGGAATTTACCGACATGATCACCACACAGCGCGGCTTCCAGGCCAACAGCAGAGTCATCACAACATCCGATGAGATGCTTCAGATTCTAAAGGGATTAAAACGATAAAGCGTTTGCTTTTGGAAACTATAAAAAACTTTACATTCTATTGAAATTAATATTCGTAGAGCTGGAGCGGGCTCCAGCTCTTTTATTGCGAAAACTGTGAAAAAACTGTGAAAAAAAGGTTGTCAAAGTTAAAGTTATGTTATATATTTAACTCACGCGATAGGGGAAAACGTGATTAAAAGTAATTGTGTGTAGGGTAGTTCTATTTTCTTGAGTTAAGTTTTATCTTAGCAGAATAAGGGCAAAGCCATCGTGAGATGGTGACGCAAAGCTAAAGGGTCTTAACACATATATGTGAGAAGACAGCCAGTTGCTGGTGCTGGTATAAAACGGCACCATAGAAAATGACCATGGCTGTTTGTGTAAACAGCAGGTCTATTTTTTTGGGTTTTTAGTACTATCAGTTTGTTCATGGAAGAACGTGCAGTTTGAGGGAACTGCAAGAGTACAAGGAAAACAAAAACTATACCAACATGTGATTGGACTTATTTTTGCGTGCGCCTTTTTTGTGTGTAATTATGAAGACAAGGGTACCATGCACTTAAAGTCCGTGCATGATACCCTTTTTTGATGCAGTTATGAATACCAATAGGCAAGGAAGGCCAAAATGGCAGAGGTAAATCTTAAGAAACTTAGCAGGGCAGAACTCCTTGAGATGATGATCAACTTCTCTGAGGAAGCCGAGGCGGCTAAGAGACATGAACAGGAATACAGAGAAGAACTCGAAAGAGAAAGGCTGCAGATGCAGCAACAGATGGCCGAGGAAAGAGCAGCAATGCTCAAGAACTTCGATGATGAAAAGGCCGAGATGAGAGCCAAGTTCAATGAACAGAAAGCTCAGATGCAGGCGAAATTCGACAAGGACATTACAGGACTTAAGGCCAGACTTACAAGAGAGAAAAATGAACTTCAGCTTCAGGTTGATGATTCACTTTCCAAAATAGAAAACTCCGGAAACCTTGCAGAGGCTTCACTGATGATTGGAGGTATCCTGGAGTCAGCACAGAAGGCAGCAGACCTCTACGTCAAATCCTTACAGGATAAGGCAAAGGCAGAATACGAAGATTTCCAGAGGGATCTTGCAAACGCGAGAAGACAGCTCATTCCGGCACAGCCGGCTGAAACTCCTAAGGAGGAGCCCAAGGCTGAACCGGCTGCAGAGACAGCTGAGCAGGTAGAGGAAGAAAAGCCCAAGAAAAAGACAACAAGAACAACCAAGGCTAAGACAACAACGACTAAAACAACTAAGGCTAAAACAACTAAGACAACTAAGGCTAAGGCAAAAGACAGCGAGGAAAAGCCAAAGACAACAAGAACTCGTAAGAAGAAAGAAGAAACAAGCGAAACTGATGAGTGAAGAACAGAGCTTAAGACCCTCGGTTGATGATCTTAGGAAAGAGCTTAAGAGGGAGAACAACAAAAAAGAATATCGAAAAGTTCTACGAAACACCTTGATAGTAGTAGTTACGGTAGCAGCACTTGCAGTTTTGGTATCGAGTTTCTTTGTAACTGTACTGAAGGTTACGGGAGATTCAATGACACCGACACTGCAGACCGGTGAGATAGTTATAGCTCAGAATCAAAGCTCTTTTGAACCGGGTGATCTTATGGCTTTCTACTATAACAACAAGGTCCTGGTAAAAAGAGTTTTAGGATCTCCGGGAGACTGGATCAACATAGATGCTGACGGAGTAGTATCAGTCAACGGGGTTGAACTTCCCGAGGATTATGTTTCAGACAGAAGCCTGGAACCGACCGATATTGAGTTTCCGTATCAGGTTCCGGAAAACAGATATTTTGTTCTGGGTGATCACAGAAGCGCATCCATTGATTCAAGATCAAGCGTAGTTGGATGTGTTACCAGAGAACAGCTTATTGGAAAGATCTTTTTCAGAGTATATCCGTTTAGCGAATTTGGAGGACTGTAAGATCAAAATTACAGCTAATTTTTTTGGCCTTATGAAAAACCAATGATTTTGGGTCATAATTCAAAGAAAAATTTGCTAAATAACGAGTTTTTATGATTGCTCTCGGGGAGTTTATATAAAGTTTAGAAAGTTCAAGTAAAGTTTAGGGTTTTAGAAGGTTAGGAGCTTAGGTAAATGCGCAAGGTAGATGAGAATCGCGCCAGAAATTACATAACAAAGCACGAGAGATACAAGAAATGGCTGGTATTTGCTCTTTGTATCTCACTTTTGACAGGTACAGCAACACTCTACATGCTGAACAAACCTGCAACAGCTATGACAGAGGATGCTTTAGAGACTGTAGGCGTAGTTGTTCCGACAGCTGATGCGGAATTTGAGCAGGAGCTTATTGAACTCACTCAGGAAAACAAGCTGCAGCAGACAAGTGCTGGTGAGAACAACTCGGAAGCGTCTTTGGAAGGCAGCTCGGGTGACGAATCAGTGGATGGTGATGAGACCGGTGCTGAGGGCGATGATGCGGCTAACCTTAACGGAGAAGATCCTGATGCTTCAGATATCGAAGACGAGAACGGCGAATCAAAAGAAGAGAACAATGCATCTGTAGATGAGCTGACAGACGAGGAAAAAGCTGAGCTCGAGGCAAAAGAGAAAGCAGAGCTAGAGGCAAAAGAGAAAGCAGAGCTCGAAGAAAAAGAGAAGGCTGAAAAGGAAGCCAAGGAAGCAGAGGAAAAACTTAAGAACGCAGAAGCGGTTGAGCTTTCAGAGGATATAGTTCTTACAGTTTCTTATATTGATGAAAACGGTGATGCTCTTGCAGATGAAAAGGAGATCAGTCTTACAGACAGTATCGACTTCTCAAGCGAAGCAAGAGAGATTGAAGGATATGTATTCAAGGAGGCAACCATTGACGGTGCAGTGATAACAGTTATCACTGCCAAGCAGGATGCCGATGAGCATAAATACTACGAAGTAACACTTGCAAGTGGGGACGTAGTAGAGATCAAAGAAAATAAGACAGTAGTTCTCACATATACATCTGAGAATGTTGAAGAGGAAGAGGTTGTCGCTGCAGAATCAGTTAAGCTTACAGCCAGATATATTGATAGCAATGGCGAAGAGATTCAGGAAGCAGCAGAGCTTAATATTACAAAAGAGCTTGAGTTTAACGAAGATTTTGAGGAGCTTATCGACGGATATTTCTACGAGGGAGTTTTCTACGAGGAGAGCGAAATAGCCAGGATCACTCCGGTAGTTGCAGAACAAGAGACAGAAGCTGAGACTGCTGATGGAGATGCTGAGGAAGCTACAGAGAGCAGTGATGAGTCTGAAGAAGCTGCTGAGACTTCAGAAGTTCCTGAAGTAATAGTTACAGGCTATGACATCACAACAAAGAGTGGTGATGTTATCTCAGTTACCGAGGATACAGAGATTACTTTCAAGTATCTCAAGGCTTGTGAAGAAACTGAGTTTGCTTTTGAAGACAGCAAGATAACAGTTAAGATCGCAACCACAAGAAGCGGAGTATTCCCTGAAGGAATCCAGCTCAAGGTTGCTGAAGTTACACCTGAGTCATCAAACTACAATTACGATGCATATCTCGATGCACTTAACGAGAATGCTGATGCTATAGCAAATGAGTCCGGCAAGGACGGTGCAGAGACCTTCAGCGAGAACAACACCCTCATGTATGATATTGCATTCATCTATGAGGACAAAGAGATCCAGCCTAAAGAGGGTTCAGTTATTGTAACCATGGAGTTCAAGGACCAGCAGCTCTCAGACGGACTTGCAGCAGAGAGCAACGAGGATCTTGCAGTTGTACATCTTCCTATCAAAGAAGAAGTTAAGGAAGCTACAGAAATTGCAACAACTGAGGAAGCAACAGATATCACATCAGAGGATATCAAGGTTGAGACCCTTACAGATGCTTCAGCAGAGGTTGGAGATGAGCAGAAGGTTGAGTTTACTTCTGATACCTTCTCCGTATTTGCGGTTATTGCTTATCAGAAGCATGATCCCGGAACGGACACATTCAAGTCGGTTCTTGGTGATGCAGTAAACTTCGGTATTACTTCATATCAGATTTCGGTAAATGAATCTGAGACTAACTTTGCATCAAAGATAGTATATGCAGATTCTCAGACAGGTAATGATATGACTAACCCTGCAGAGCAGACATTTATCGCAGCTTCTATACTGGGTAATTTCAGGCTCAAGGGAGAAGATGCATACTTCATGGTTCCCAGTCAGTACAGAAGTAATGTGAGCCATGAGAAAGGTGCAGACCATATCAAGCTTGATACAACATATACAGAAGCTGAGCTTGGTGGTGTTGTTGATGACATGATGGCATATGTAAGAAATGCTTCTGCAGATCTTGCAACAAGAAAGCAGACCGCTTTCTTCCAGTCAACTACAGCAGGTTCTCTGTTTAATATCATCGATACGACAAGCTATGCTGCAGGAACATATTATGTGACTGTAGATGACAGTAACCTTTACAAGATAACAGGTCAGAATGGCGGACTTACTATTATGAAGAATTCTGATCAGACCATTGTCTTCAATGTAGTGGCTTCGGGAAGTGTTGGGCTTCAGAAGTACATTGTGGTTAACGATGGTGTGGAAGCAGGATCTGATACCCTTGAGGGAACTCATGAAGACAAGGTTGCCAGAACAATTATCTGGAACTTCCCTTATGCAACCGACGTATACAGTGCCGGTAGCGTGGCAGGTGTTATGATCTCCGGACAGCAGAATGCAACCTGGACCAACAAGGAGCCTTCATCCGGATGGGTAGTATTCCCTAATGTAGTGATCGGGGGTGAGTTCCACAATACTTATGATGAGGTTCAGCAGATAAGCGGAACAGCACAGTTCCAGGCTTATAAGAATGTAGACGGAAAACCTTCAAAGGTAAGCGGATTCAAGTTTACTCTTTACAGATGGGATTTTGATGCCAATAAATGGATTGCAGTTGAGACAGTTAAGAATACAGAAGAAAGTCCTGAGTATGTAATATTCGGTTCCATCGGATATGGAAACGAAGCAGATAAAAAGAACCGTCCCAATTACCAGTACACTACACTGGGAGTTGGCGAGACAGATACCTTCTACTATGCTATCCAGGAGACAGATGGTTCTACTGACAGCGAAGGTAAGGCATATTCACCTGATACTACAATTTTCTATGCATCAGTTGATGTGACCTGTCAGAAACTCAATGAATATACAGACACAACCTTCTACAGAGTAAGCGCTCCTACATATTACACAGATCCATCTTACAGCCAGAAGGTTACAGGTATTCCGACATTCAAAAACACAACAAAACGCGGAAGTGTTGGTATTTCACTTTATAAGTATTTGAATGATGGAGATCCCGGAAATCAGAAGTTCAGCTTTACAGTAAGAAAGATCCAGTCAGACGGATCAATGAAGACTATAACAAGTGAACTGACAAATGATGGAAAAGATATTAATTTCTCCGTCGACTATACTTCTGCGGATCTGTACAGATATTTGAACAGTACAGGATATTCAGAAGGTAAGCTTTGCCTGATCATTACTGAGAATGATGTAACCAATGCATCAGGGTCAGATGTAAAGAAGGATAAAGGATATATTTTTGTAAGAGTAGATAATCCTGGAACGTCTAACCAAAAGATAAACTATTACAAGGTTACACAGGAGCAGATTGCACAGGACGTAAATATCAGTAGGATTGAATCTAAAGAATCTCAGTATTCAGACAAAGGTACTTACTTCAAGGCTATTGCAACAGGCACTAAATACTGGATAGATCCGACCCAGTATGCTGAGAAGCTTGCTTTCTTCAATACAGGCGGTGGACAGCTCAGAATCCACAAGATGGTTGTTAATGCCTTTGGTTCGGATTTTGTAAGAAATAATACCAAGACTGCTATGCTAGCCAATATTTACTTCCGTGTCACAAATCTCGATACCGGAACCTATTTGGTTATCAAGGGATTTGTTGATATCAGGAATGGCAGGGATAGAACTTTTTACGATTCGACCGGAAAGAGCTATAAGGTAACGTATAACAATAACGCGCAGTGGACAATATCAGGTCTTCCTGCCGGAAGATATCAGGTGGAAGAGGTTGCTGACGGACTTACTCTTGGATATGATGCTAATTCTAATAGCAGCTATGTGATTGAGAGTACTCCTCTTTCAAGAGTAACCAAGTACGATGTTACAACGGACTCAAATACCGGAGCTGACAATTACGGTACAGGAGGACAGAACCTTCGAAAGGTCTATTCAAAAGATCTTAGTAACCACTATGACACAGCTCCTGAAGCTCATGTTGGCGGAGAAGTTCAGACAGTCCAGGTATGTAACTATTACAGTATTCCTGTAGGACCTATTGAAATCAGTAAGAACTTCATTGGTGGTACTTGGGGAACTGACAAGTCCTTCACCTTCCAGATTGAGGCAGATACAGAAAAGGGCTACAGAGCATGGGATAGCTCTAACAGTACTGTTAATCTCGCTAGTCAGCCTATGCCTGAGAAGACGCAGGTAACAATTACAGGTGATGGAGTAAATAATACTCAGGTAGCAAGCTTTGGGGCAGTACCTTTCAGATATGAGGGTGATTACAACTACAAGATAACTGAGGTTGAGGGTAATACTCCCGGCGTTAAGTATGATAAAACTGTTTATTATGTAGAAATTCAGGTTCGTAAGAAATATACACAGTTCAAGAAGGAATATACCGGCGAGAACATGTCTAATCCTGAGAACTACGACACTAATGTTGATCTTTACAATGAAACCGAGGATTTCTTCTATCTTGGAGCTGATATTTATTATAGGGATAGTGAAGGAAACACATTGGCTGTTTGCAAACTGACACTTCCCGAAAACCTGAAAACGTTTATGAACGCTGATTACAATTTTGATATGACATGGTCAAATACAAACGGCGTTCACGATGTTGCTTTCAATAACACTCTTACAGGTAGTCTTACTGTAAGCAAAGAGTGGATTGATATGTCAGGTAATGTTAATAATAACGGACATTCAGCTCTGCCGCTTGATATCTGGCAGAGATCTGCAGGAAGCAGCGAATGGAAGCTATATACAGGAACAACAGTGGTGCTGTCATCCGATAATGATTGGAAGCAGACAGTTACAGGACTTCCGCTTTATGATGATGCAGGTAATGCATATGAGTACTGCGTAAAAGAGTCCGATTCCTACCTTGCTACTTACGCAGTTGTATATAAGTACAATGGGCAGGAGTACTTCGCTGAAGGTCAGAACAAGATCAAGGTTGGCGGTGTTGAAACCAAAGATACCGGATACCATATGACCTTCAATGAACAAACAGCAAGCTACGGCGATGTTGTTGTCAGCAACAGAAATGTTGTGACAAACGTTATTCCTTCAACCGGAGGAGTAGGAACTACATGTTATGTAGCAATCGGCGCGCTTTTGATAGCGATAGCCTTTGCGGGAATGATGCTCTTTAGAAAGAGAAAGTCATTCTGATATAGAAACAAAAGTAACAAAGCAACAAAAAGCAAAAAACAAGATTCAAAGGAGAGGAAACATGAAAGGAATTAAGAAACTACTCACAGGAATTCTTGCTGCCACCATGATCATGGGTGCTAGCTTAACAGCATTTGCAGCAGAGGACACAGTAAGCATCACAATCGAGAACGAACTCAAAGAGGGTGCTGATGGTGTTAAGACTATCGACTACACCTACTACCAGTTCTTAAAGGCTGAGGTTATCAGTCTTGATCAGAACGGTGCATCACAGAGTGGCAGCGCAGTTTATTATGTAGAGTCAGAAGCACTTGCTGAAGCTCTTCAGAACACAGGAGTATTCAAGTACACAAAGGCTGCATCAAACACAGAGCGTTACTACATCGAAGCAACAACACAGGATGCACAGGCAATTGTTAATGCACTTAACACAGATGATATGAAGCCACTTGCTATTTCAACAGGCACCTTCTCATCAGGCGCTGACAGAACAGCTACAGCTTCAGGTCTTGAGCCCGGTTACTACCTTGTTCTTTCAAGTCTTGGAACAAAGGCAGCTCTTCAGACACTTGAGGATGTAACAATCAAGGAGAAGAACGAGGATACAACTGTTACCAAGGATGATAACATTGATGTTGATGCTATGTTCGACAAGGAAGTTGAGTACACAATTACAATCAAGGTTCCTGAGTCTCCTGCAGAGAAGGACATCGAGGTTGTTGATACTGCAACAGCAGGTCTTACACTTGACAAGAACGTACTTGTAAACGGAGAGGCTTATGACTGGTCAGTATGGAGCGACGGCGTAGCTACAACTAAGGATAACAAGGCTGCATTTGAGTACAAGCTTACAATTCCTAAAGATACAGTAGTTGCAAATGCAGGTGAGAATATCGTTCTTACATACAAGGCAGAGGTTAACAAGAATGCAGTTGTTTATGTTCCTGAGCAGAACACAGCTTACATCGTATATGACAACAACAAGTCTGCTGAGACTGTACCTGTAACAGTTAAGACACTTGGTATCAAGATCATTAAGTACACAATGAACGGTAATGAAGAGAAGAGACTTACAGGTGCTGAGTTCACACTTTGGGATGCTCTTGAGGGCGGAAACCAGATTGCACTTGTACAGGAGACACTTGCAGACGGCAAGGTTGGATATCGTCCCGCTAAGGCAGGCGAAACAGCAGCTACATCAATCGTAGTTGATGAGAACGGTGAAGCTTTTGTAGCAGGTCTTGATGACGATGCTAATTACTACCTCCAGGAGGAAGTAGCTCCTGCAGGATACACAATGCTTGATGAAAGATTTGAAGTAGTTATGGACAGAGACCTCACAGAGTACCAGCCTGTTAAGATCCTTAACAACACTGGTCTTGTACTTCCTTCAACAGGTGGAATCGGAACAACTATCTTCTACATCGTTGGTGGTGTTCTGATCGTTGCAGGAATCGCTTACTTTATCGTTCGCAGAAAAGCTAACGCACAGTAATTTACGATATTTGGTATTATAGTTTTAGGGTATGAAAAAGTTCTAAATAAATTGAATCTTGTTTCGATAAATGAAACTGACTGTATTATCCGGGAAGCCTCCGGGCTCCCGGAAATACAGTGCTGATTCAACAACAAGCGAGAACAAAAGTATATAGATGAGTAAGAAATTAAAAAAACAGATTCCCAATATAATATTCGGAATTATCTTTCTTGTAGGACTTGCGGTTTTTTTATACCCATCGGTGAGTAATTATATTAACAGTAAGAACCAGAGCCGTGCTATTTCTTCCTATCAGGAAGCCTTGAGCTCTTTTACCGAGGAAGATTATTCAAAGCTGTGGGATGCAGCTTATGCTTATAATGAAGCTCTGGTAGATAAGAGAATGAACTTTGAACTCAGTGATGATGAGCTCAAAGAATACAACAGCATCCTTGATGCTACAGAAACCGGAATTATCGGTTATATAGAGATAGAGAACATAGGAGTCAACCTGCCTATCTATCACGGAACAGATGAATCTGTTCTTCAGGTTGGTATAGGACACTTGGAGGGAACATCATTCCCTACGGGAACCACAAGCACCCACGCAGTGCTTTCCGGACACCGAGGACTTCCGTCCTCCAAGCTTTTTTCTGATCTTGATCAGATGATCGTGGGAGACACATTTTTACTGCATATATTGGATCAGACCTTTGCTTATCAGGTGGATCAGATAAACATCGTTCTTCCTGAAGAGACAAGTGATCTGGCAATCCAACCCGGAAAAGAATACGTCACGCTGGTTACCTGTACGCCTTACGGTGTAAATACACATAGGCTTCTGGTGAGAGCAAAGCGTGTTGATTATAATGAAGAAACAAGACTGATCGTTCCTGCGGATGCGATCAGATACGGAAATTTGGTAGTTGCTCCATTTATCGGAGCACCGCTGCTTCTTATAGCATTTATTATATTTATGGTGCTCACCTCAAACAGAGGAAAAAAGAAGAAAAAGGCAGCAAAGAGTTAAGAGGATAGTTATGAAGATGCTAGGAAAGAATATTTATATTCGAATAGCCGCAATTATCACCGCAGTATTTATGGCGTTGATGTTGCCCGGAGAGATGGTTTTTGCTTCTCCTGTGTCTATGGCAAAAATAGACATGTCCCAAAAGGGAAGTCTGACCGTGACACATTTATCGGTGGATGAAGAACTGATGGGCAGTGTCCCTTCACATCTTTATCTGGTGGCAACCATAGACGATAACGGGCAGTATACAATAACGGATCAGTTCAGAGGTTTCTTCTCGGACCCTGACTGCTTTAACAACGGATATAATTACGACGCCTGGAAGAACTATGTGTCATATGAACAGGCAAGCGATTCCGATAACCTGCTCACCTATGTCAGAGATAACAATATTTCTCCGGTGGCAGAGAAGGTGTCAGATGCAGATGGCAAGACACATTATACCGATCTTACTCTTGGAGTATATTATGTTTTAAGCGACAGGGTAGATGCGGATGGTTATACTCATTCATTTGTTAACTTCCTTTATCCGGTACCAATCCTGGAGATGACATCATCGGGAAATATAAACATCAACTACAACCCTTCGGTTTCACCCAAGAAGTCCAAGGTAGGAAACGTACATTGCAACATCCGTAAGAGATGGAATGATTCGGGTTATACAGAAAACCGTCCGTCATCAGTTACTTTCAGAATTTACTGTGATGGCGAGTTCATGGAAGACGTAACACTTTCATCAGACAATGACTGGTTCTTTGAGTGGAGCAAGGAAGGAGATCATACCTTCTCAGTAGAAGAGATTGACGTACCTGCAGGTTATAGCAGCAATATGGAGATCGTCCAGGACGGACATCATTTCCAGTTTGTGGTTACCAACAGCTATAATCCACCATCAACACCACCTGATACACCCGGTAATCCGGGAACACCTGACACACCGGACACTCCGGGATTTCCTGATCTTCCTGAGGTACTTGGTGCCATAAGAGACCTTCCACAGGTACTTGGTGCAAGAAGACTTCCTCAGACTGGCCAGCTTTGGTGGCCGCTTCCAATTCTTGTTATTGCCGGCGTATTTATGATCGTCAAAGGCATCAAGAAGAACAGTAAGAACGCATGAAAAAAATTCAAGGTTATATTTATATAGTAATTGGAGTTATTTTAATATTTACTGCTGCATACATCGTTAAGCACAATTTTGACGAGAATGCCAAGGCCGGAGCTTCATCTGATGCACTCCTTGATGGCGTTATACAGCAGATGCCTAACAAGGTTCTTCCCGGAGATTTTAAAGGACCGATGCCCATTGTTGATGTGGAGGGCAGAAGTTTTATTGGAACAGTACAGATACCGTCACTGGGTCTTTTGCTTCCTATACAGGATGAGTGGAGCAATGACAATGCCAAGGTCTCTGTGTGCAGATATAAGGGATCGGCTTATGACAACGATCTTATCGTCTGCGGACACAACTATGTGGAGCATTTTGGAACTCTTAACGAGCTTCAGACCGGCGAAGAAGTCATTGTAACAGACATGAACGGTATAAGCTTCCACTATGTGGTTGCCAATATTGAAACTCTTGGAGCTTATGATGTTGAAGAGATGGAAGCAGGAGAGTGGGATTTTACCATGTTTACCTGTACCATCGGAGGTTCAAACCGCGTGACTGTGCGTTGCGAGGCAACGGGCGAGATCAGTGAGACAGGGAGCGAGCCTGATGTCATAAAGGCTGCTGAAGAGAGTAAGCACATAAGAAAACAGAATTAAGAAGTAAAGCATCTGCTATTGGTAAAAAGGCCGTGGCAGATGCTATTTTTTTGCATTTGGGAGCCGATATGTATTGTATAAAATCTTAATAGAAATTTTAGTCCTCTATTGTGGACTGCATCTGGGCAGAGTAATATAATTAACTTGAGGAAGAAGCCACATTTACAGAAAGGAGATGATGCAAGTGATCATAGTAAAAATGAATGAAACAACAGTAGAATGCAGTATCGCAGCATCAGAACTCCATGAGATTGGCCTGACTCCGGAAGCGGTTGTTAATGGCGCAGAGAATACCACATCTTTCTTTGCCCAGCTCAACAAGGAAGTTGGAGCTCAGCTCGATTATGACCCTGAGACCGAGGTCATGATGATGAGCAAGAATATGATGATGGATGGAAGTGTCCGTATCTTCGCCGTTAAGATGAGCAATGACGACATCCAGAGAGCAGCTGACAGGATCCGCGGCGCAGCTGAGACAATCCTTAAGACACTTACCCAGGAAAGAGTGGATGAAGTCAAAAAGAAAACCGGAAGAGACAAGGGTGTTGCACTTAATGAAGTGATCACCAATGTCACCGATACGATTAACAGAATTTACGGAAGAGACTATGAAGGTGTGCCCAGCCAGCAGCCCCAGGAGAGCGATTACAGCTACCAGCCTCTTTCCGAATATGCTAAATATATGATGGAGTTTGATGATTTTGAGGATGCAATACGATTCTCCAAGGTTGTACAGAAGCTCCCTATCGTCGATTCAACCCTCTACAAACACAAAGACAGGTTCTATCTCATTGCAGGTCTTATGTCTTCTGATGACAGCACGATCTACGACATGAGAAGAGCGGGAGTAGAGTATTCTGAGATGCTGACGGTCAATGCACCGGAGGCTATGTACATTGAGGAGCACGGAGATTGCATAATCAGAGATGATGCCATTATCCATCTGGCCGATCTTGCGAAGTGATATGAATACTAATGTGACGATACTAAATTTTTCAGGAATCTATGATCATGAGAGCTTTTATCTTCAGGATAAAAGCTCTCGTTTTGTTGACATGAAGGACATTTCGGGAACCAACTGTTATTGCGACGATGAGGCCAAAAAAGAGATTTTGAGCAGGATTTCGGAGGACTATGGGGACGATGAAATGTCTTTTGCCCGTGGTGTGCATTTCATTGATAATGGCAACTATCACTACATTTCAGCACTGTATACCGGAATGATAAAAGAGCCGTTCTCACTTGTTGTCCTGGATCACCATCCCGACATGCAGGCTCCGATGTTTGATATTTTGTCCTGCGGAGGATGGGTGCTGGACGTTATCAAAAATAATCCGTTTGTGAGGGATATTCACATAATAGGAGCTGACAGGGGACTAATAGACGAGCTTGATGAAAAGGACAAAAAAAGGGCAATATTTTACGATCTGGAGGATGTCTTTTATGATAACGGCACAATAAGGCTTCCGGATACAGAAAATCCCGTTTATCTGTCTGTTGATAAAGACGTGCTTAAGAGGGATGAGATCATCACTAACTGGGACCAGGGCGATATGACAACAGAGAGGCTAATGGATTTTGTCAGGGCGCTTTTTATTACAGAGAAAAAGAACTTCGGGCGAGATATAATCGGTGTGGATATCTGTGGAGAATGCACACCTGAACAGGAGGAATGTAATGTCGATGAGGCGATTTTGGGCAACGACCGTTTCAATCTGAAGATGGTACAACATATAGGGAATTTGGTGACGGAATTGCGATGCATGTGATATTATAAAAATGTCTTTTACTATAAACTATATGTTGGAGGGGATATGGAAAAAAGATTCAGAGATTACTTAAGGCATCTTGAAAAACTTGATTTTGACGTTATCTCAGAAGAGGAAATATGGGAAGAGCGCGAAGGGCTTGAACTTAAGCTCACGGAGATCCATCAGGAGATGATGAGGATTCTTATTCCTATGATGACGTTTCTCATCTGCGCCTGCATATTCCTGGCTGTAGCTTTTGTGAATTTCTTTGTCGGAAGCTTTATCGGAGCGGCTGTTATGGCACTTGCATGTGCTTATCTGGGACTGCAGTACAAGAACCTTGCCAAGGTGGTTAAACAGCTCTGCATATATATCGACAAGCTTACTGTGAGATGATATGAACGGTATCAATCTGATAGTTTCACTAATTGCATCTTTTGCACTTGCATCCGGCGCTTCGGTGCCGGAAAGTATTTCTGTAGTGATGGTTGGCGACATCCTTCTGCACACTCCCGTGGAGGAGGCTGCCGTGGACGCCGATGGAAACTACAACTTCGACTTTATCTTTTCCCAAACAAAAGACAGTATAAGTGACGCCGACCTTGCCCTTGTAAATCAGGAGGTGATAATCGGCGGTAAGGAGCTGGGCATCTCAGGATACCCGGCTTTTAATGCGCCCTATGAAATAGGGGATGCGCTATATGGCGCGGGCTTTGACGTGGTATGTCATGCAACCAACCATGCTCTTGATAAGGGTAAGAGAGGTGTTGTAAATACGCTGAAATACTGGGAAGATTCGCACCCGGAGATGACAGTGGTGGGGTTAAACGGATCGCAGGAGCAAAAAGATGCGGTAGATATAGTTGAAAAGAACGGCATCAGGATAGCAATTCTCAATTACACCTATGGGACCAACGGGATTTCGGCGCCTTCAGACATGCCCTATGCTGTGGATATGCTGGATGAGAGCAAGGTGAAAAGAGATCTCGAATATGCTGAAAATAATGCGGATTTTACTATTGTCTGTCCGCACTGGGGGACAGAGTATAATCTTGGCATCGATGGAAGTCAGAAGAAATGGACTGAAATTTTCAGGGCCGGTGGGGCAGATCTTGTTATAGGAACGCATCCCCATGTGATTGAGCCCATTGAGTTTATTGAAGACGATATTCCGGGACACGGCAATAACCATGGCGGCGGAGATGTGCTTGTTTATTATTCGCTTGGGAATTTTGTGAACTGGACTTCCGGGACAGGGGCAGGCACTACCAATCGCATGGTTGGAGGAATGGCACAGATAACGCTTGTAAGGGATCCTTCCGGAGAGGTCGTCGTTGCTGATAGCGGTGTCAAGGCGCTTGTCTGCCATGTGACGCACGGACATGAGGGAGTTGCGGTTTATCCTCTGGCGGACTATACTGAAGAACTGGCGGCATCAAATGCCATCAGGGAGCAGGATAGCTCTTTTACCATGCAGCAGTGTGTTGATCTGTGCAACAGAGTGTGGGGGAATAATTGGAAGTAGAGGACTTTTAAATGAAGTATAAAGCTGTGATTTTTGATATGGACGGAACGGTACTCAATACCATTGAGGACATAACAGATTCCGTCAATTATATACTGAAGAAGTATGACCTGCCTGTGCGCAGCGTGGACGAGGTGAGGCACTTTGTCGGGAACGGTGCAAGGGTACTGATGGATAAGGCGGTTCCTGAAGGAGAGGCGCATCCATTGTTTGATCAGATTCTGGCAGAGTACGAGGCTTATTATGAGGAGCACTGTAATATCAAGACCGGGCCTTACAGGCATATACCTGAATTGTTAAAAGAGCTCTCGGAGCGTGGGCACAAGCTGGCGATAGTTTCGAATAAGCCCATGGGCGCAGTTCAGGAACTCAACAAGGTTTACTTCGGAGAATATGTGCCGGTTGCAATCGGAGTAACCGACAAGCTCCGCAGAAAGCCATATCCGGATGAGTGTCTTTTTGCAATGGACGAGCTTGGCGTTAAAAAGGAAGAGTGTATTTATGTCGGCGATTCGGACGTGGATTTTAAGACGGCGGTAAATACGGGACTGAAATGTATATCCTGCTTGTGGGGATTTAGAACAAAAGATGAATTAATTTCTGCGGGCGTAAAAGATAATTTTTTTGTAAATGATCCACTTGAGATATTGGAGCTGGTATAACAAACCCGCATAAATACTGGGCTTGTGGCGATTTAGAATAATCGTAAAAAAGTTTATAAATTTTTGTTGACGTAATGGCCAGAACTTGTTATTATATAAAAGTCGTCGCGAGCGGTTAACGCTTCAGACGAACGGTTCGCGGAAGTGTCGGAATTGGCAGACGAGCAAGACTAAGGATCTTGTGATGCTTACATCGTGTGGGTTCAAGTCCCATCTTCCGCACTGATGATTAAGGTTGTTTATGTAGATACATAGACAACCTTTTTTCTTTGATTTTATCTGCATTTCAGAACCTACACATTGTTTATGGAGTGATATCTAATATCTTCTAAAATCCCCTGAATTTGAGCAAAATGATGACAGAAATGATGACGGCTTTGATGACAGTAAACCTCAGTATCAATGCGCTTTTACCCGTGGTGTAGGGGTTTATTTTAGGTGTTTACATCGGCGTGGGTAAGCACTCCGAATACTGAAAATATAAAAAAGGTTTACCCATAGAGGTTTTGTTACACCAATAAAAAGAGAATGGGGTGGTGCAAACACTTACCACAAAAGGCATATAAAAAGGATGGTGATTTATGAGAGTGAAAGAACAGGATTAATAGTTAAGAATTAAGCTCTTACTAGGAACAACGCATTCTGTTTAGGGGGAGTTAATCGCTCCTTTTATTTCTGGATATTGATTATCAATCATTTTCAGCTATTGATTCATATATAGTGTCTACATTTTCTAAAATATGTTGTGGAGAATATTTGAGAATAAGAGCATCACTTTTTACGTACTTTCTAATATGTGTTAATTCACTTTCGATATATTTTAGCAGTTGTTTCTTTCCTTGCTTCGTTTCTGATAAAGATTTCAATTCTTGTATGCTAGTGAGAAGCTGTTTAACATGGTGATAATATAGTAAATCCTGTGAGGTTTTTGCATTTGATTTGTATAGCGAATCAAGAATTTGATTGAATAAATCAGATGCGCTGAATTTCAGCATTTCTTTATTTCTAACTGGATCAGTGACAGTTTCGTTTGGAAAGACTTCTGATTTATCTTTTATAGTTGTTTCGAAGTTATGAGAGTGGCTATACTTGTACGATTGGAGCAATAGACTTATAAAGTTTTCATCTTGGATTATTTTCTCAAAGATTTCTCTTGTCGACTCTTTTTCCGATACTTCCATTAACACATCATAAGATTTCTTTGTGAGGGTGGATAAAATGGGTATTGATAGTTCTGACATTCTTGGATAATTGTAATCTCCTAGTAAATACCCAACATCTACGTTTAACAATGTAGCCATATCACGTATTTTATCTAGGCTAGGCAATTTTGCTCCGGTTTTCATATATTTATCATACGTATCAGGAGCAATGTTGAGCTTTTGGCAAAATGTGAATTTATCATATTCCTCAGATTCTTTTATGAGTTTCTTGATTCTGCTTTGGAAAACTGAATCTTCAGCACCATCTTTTCTACTTCTAGGCATTGATTTTCCTCTTTATTAGTACGATATATACCATTGCAAGATAAAATATTGCAATAATGGTGAATAAATGGTTTTTACTATACCAATATACCACGATACACTATAAATAACAAATGACGTGCGCACACAAATTTCAAAAGAAAGGAAAGATTATGAATAAATCTAAAGCAGTTAATCCATCAGGTGATTTTATAACCGCAACACAGGCAGCAGAATCAGCAAATATCGGCATTGCCACCGCAAAGAAGTACGCAGAACAAGCAAATGCGGTTGTGCACATTGGAAGATGTTACCGCATAGACAGATTAAAGTTTCTTGAATACATAGCTAATCAGAATTGAAAGGTGAGGTAAAAGAAAATGCCTGAGAATCTTAAAGCTATTACCAATCATGAGATTGATGAAATTGTTGGAACTATGAGCGGTATGTTCGATATGCCACATGAACAAGAGCAATTCTTAAAAGGTGAATTAGGGAATTTGCTGATTTCATAGCCGAACTGATAACGGAGAGGATGAATGAGTATTGAAGAATTATATGAATACAATATAGCCGAATCAGGCGATATGGCGAATGGTCGTCCACAATGGTATAAGTTATGGGTTGAGAAATATGCTACTGCATTGGACATTGAAAATCTCGATAGTGATCTTAGCCCCACGGAAAAAAATAAGTTGTTTGAGGAAATAGGAAAGGTATTCATAAATAGCCTGTTTTATTTTATGGGGCATGATGAGGGCAAATGGAGCGAATATAAACCAAGAACAAGAGATGGGCGTATTTTATGGAATGCTCTTAAGCGTGATATAGACCAATCATATCGAGATTATGATATGCGTGTTAAAAATGGTGCTAAAGGTGGTAGACCTAAAAGCAATTCCAATGATAGCACAAATGATATATTTCAATAAAACAAAAAAACCATTGGTTAGAATTGGTTAGTATTGGTTAGTATAGCTAACCTAATCAAACAGAAGTAAAGAAGTATAAGAAGTATAAGAGTAGAGGTATAGATAAAGAATTTAAGAATTAAAGAAAAGAGTATATGTATGTGTGACTTTGTAACACACTAAATCTAAAACCCTTATTTCTTCTGTAATCTGGTATTTCAAAACATTATCACATCCAAGCAAAAGAAAGGACAAGTAACAATGAAAAGTATTTCATATAGACAATTCGTAAGAATGAAAACTTCTGATAAATCAGGAAACCTTTTGGAACTAAGCAAACTGAAACGTGAGAATCCTGATGAGTTTAATGCTTACAATGCAGAGTTTGATATGGCTTATGACAGGATTCTTAGAGCCAACAATCTACATTGTGCCAAGTTGGATGGCGGAAAGTTGTTTACGGAAAAAACCATCCTAGAGAATTCAAATAATAAGTACCCTGATATGACTTTTGAGGAACTAAGGAAAAAATGAGAATCAGGACTTATAAATCCTTCAAGGGTTGCATGGAAGTAGTTACTCACTCTAACTTTTACAACACGCTTTATCGTACCCACTATGATGAGTGCGTTAAGCGACTTCACATGCTAGAAACCTTTGAACCTGAACAGTATAAACAATGGCTTTCTAGATGGAAAGCTGAAAGGTAGCGTATGTATTATGAAAAATACAATAACGCCAATATCAGCCAAGAATACAGAGAATACTTACAATCTTCCAAGTGGCAGCAGATTCGTGAGCGGATTCTTTGTCGAGATAATTTCCAATGCAGATTGTGCGGAAGTAAAGAACATTTACATTGTCACCATATCCACGGAAGATATAGATTTCATGAGGAAAATCATCCTGAATGTTTAATGATTCTGTGCGATAACTGCCACAACATGATTCATGATTATTGGAAAATCTGTGATAGTATCAAGGCTTTCTATGAAGAACAAGCACACAGGGAAGCTATGAAACGCGGATATTATAGGTGAAATGCTAAGTATCACGCTGATGATTGACGTTTAAAAAGATTGGAGCAACACATGAGTAACAAAAACAGTAATTACCCATCTAATCAGTTAAAAGACCTAAATGGCTCTGAATTTGTCGGCTCTACTGTTCGGAGTTTGGTTGAATTATCAAAATTGGGTATTCCTAAAAATGATCTAGAATTGGAGCAACGAATAACGGAATACTTTGAGCATTGTATTCAAAACAATTCAAGACCAGGGATTGAATCTCTTTGTTTATCTCTTAGTACCACAAGACAGAGCTTTTGGAAGTGGTGCGGTGGTGAAGGCGGTAAATCTAGAGAGTGGCAACATCAATGTTTACTTGCTCGGCAAGTGATTGTAGCTTTTCTTGAAAGCGCGGGATTGAGCGGAAAACTGAATCCGGCAACGTCCATATTTCTGTTAAAGAATTGGGCGAATTATTCAGATAGCAATAATATGACTATTGAGCCAGAAGATAACTCTCATTCTCTGAATGTGCGTGATTTACCGATTTTCAATGAGGATTCAGGAGAATGGGAAGATGGTACGGAAATGTGAGGTTGTATATGAGCAAGAGGTTAAGATATGAGGATGTAAAAAAATACTGCATTCCGAATCTCAGAGCAATTGATGATGATGGAAATGTTCATCCTGTTATAACTACGATTCAGGCACAATATGAATGGAATATTGAGTATCGTAGAGCAGAGTTTTATAGAAAATGTTGTATTGCAGAAGTAATCATTATTGGACTCTTATCAATAGCGGTTTTACTAAGGGGGGAATAAATAAGATGGCTTTAAGAACACCAATAAAAGCAATTAGAGCAAAGTGCATTGATTGTACAAACGGACAGAATATAGAAATTAGGGAATGCCATATAACAAAATGCCCTTTGTGGGAGTATAGAATGGGGCGTAGACCTAAAATGGATTCGCTACAGGGTACAGATTCAATGTAATACCGTTTTTTGAAGATTACTCCCCACGTAGCTAATGTTTTTTCAACGTTCATGTGTTAGGACGTATAAATCTCCATCCTGATGATTTATCAAAGATGTGCTGCCCTACGTGGGGGATAATCACTTTTTCTTTTTTGACTTCTTAGAATCAGCATTTACGACAGAAATTTCAATAGGCTTTGTTTCTACAGATTCGGTTACTACTGTAATATGCTTTGGCATACTATCTAATCTGGTATCAATAGCTTTCTTGATGAACTCGTTAACCTTTTCATTGCATGAATCGGCAGCAGCCTTTATTTGTTCGTATTTACTAAGCTGAACATCAAGAGGTATTCGCTTATAGTGATTCTTTGTATATTCCTGATTATATGCCTTTTTCTTTTCGTTATATGTCATCTAAATAGCTCCCTTCAAGGTATTCATTGATACTTACAAAAACATACTAACACTGTACAGTGTATTTGTAAACATTGTACATTGTATTATACATTGTACAATGTATAATGGTATTGAAAGGAGAACATAGAGAAGGGCGCAAGTGTTCGCACCACCTACGCCCAAGATGAATGATTAACCACACAAGCAAGTATGATAACCACAATCTGATTTTATTATAGCGGTTGTCATGCTGATTTCAAGAAAGGAATTATAACAATGAGATTTGATGATGTAAGCGTTATTACCGCTCTATACAATGCTTTCTTAAATGCTAAGAGTGATAAGACAGATTTTGAAGAAATTGATATAGAATCATCCGTTTTAGAGGATTTAATCCTTTCTCACATAAATACATGTGATGGAACTGTAAAGGATGAAATAAGAGCTAAAATACTTGATTTTGGAATTATGTGTGAAAAACAGGGCTTTATCTATGGCTTTAGTATGGGATTGGCATTGAGTGAACAAGCTAAATTCCTGAATGAGAGGAAGTGATAATATGGCAAAGAAGAACAAGAAAAAGAATTTATGTGCTGATGGACGACTTCAAAAATCATTCATGTTTAACGGAAAGAGAATCTTTGTACGTGCTAGGGATAGAGAGGAACTTGAGAAGAAGGTATACGAAAAGAAGTTAGAACTGGCAGAGAACAAGGAAAATCACGATAATCCAACTATTGAAAAATTCTTTGAAAGATGGATGGAGAACAGGAGAGGAAGTGTTACACAAGCTACACTACGTTCTCAGCAATGCCACTACAATACAATTTCTATGATTCAGGTAAACGGAAAGGCTTTTAAGGATTATAGGCTTTCAGAAGTAAAGGCAGAGGATATTAGAACAATACAAAGAGCTTTAGCGGAAAGAAAAATCAGATCACAGACGATTAACGATAAGATTAGTTTTCTATCGCATATCTTCCATGATGCGTTAAGAGAACAATATATCAGCTATAATCCTTGTAGTCCTGTTAGACCATTGAAGAAAACAGAGGTAGCAGCTAGGGAAACGATTCACAGAGCTTTAACACCTGATGAAACAAGGTTGTTCTTTGAAAACGCTCAGAACAGTTTTTACTACAACGTGTTCAGGATGGCTATTCAAACAGGAATGAGAATCGGTGAAATTGGAGCTTTAAAGAATAGTGATATCTACGATGGTGCTATTCACATTCAAAGAACTATCACAAGAAAAGAAGATGGCTCTTACTGTATCGGTACAGAAACTAAAACTTGGCATGGAAAGAGGACTATTCCGTTAAATAGTGCTATCTCTGAAATAATCGAGAATCAACGCAAGGTAAACCATATTTTAGATGGAAATATAAGCGGTTTTGACGATTTGATTTTTAAAGCACCTGAAAGAGGTTTACTTATGGCAACTCCGGCAGATAGGGAGATTGGAAGAATCTGTAAGCGCACAGGAATTGAGAAGTTTACCGCTCACGCTTTCCGTGATACTTTCGCCACACGTTGTATTGAACAGGGCGTTGAACCTAGAACACTTCAAGAGCTTTTAGGGCATTCTGATTTTGGGCTGACGATGAATCTGTACGGACACGTTATCGATGATACCAAAGAAAAGGCAATGAATAAGTTGAATATTGCATTGTAAGAAAAGGGACAATAGCAAATAAGCTATTGTCCTTTTTTAGAAATTATCTGAAGCAATCTGCAACAACTTGATTATATATTTCATCAAGTCCCAATATTATTGGACCTCCTTCTGATTCAGGTACATTGTCTATATTAAACCAATCAGGGGCATCCGTCACAAGATTACCATTAGCATCTTTCCAATACTTTTGAGCAAATGAATCAAGTTGCATAAATCCAAATTGCTCATTGGTTTCAGAGCTTTCTACCGCAATGATGTATGTATCAATGCGAGGCTCACTTGAAAACAAGGTATATAGATATAACGCTGAAGCAGTTAACTGATTCCTGCTTCCTGTTTTCACATTACAAGTGAATTGATATGAATCGGTAGCTTTGGTGTAATTTACTTCAAATGTTACAGTACCAATTCCATCATAATCAAAATCATTTTGATAGATTTGTTCAGATTGAGTTTCTTCTAAATCTAGTTTGTAATCAATCTTACACTTCTCACAATATACCAAGTGATCGATTCCCTTTTCATTAACTATAAAGTAAAGTTTAATAGAATCTCCATCTTTTAAATCTTTAAAATCTGAGTATGGAATTATTAGGTAATCGTCATCGTTTGAACTATGAACAAATGTCCTTTCGAATGAATTATTGTCTTTTTGATACAAATAACAACTTGCTTTTGTATCTGTAAATTCAGAGCTGTCAATTATTCCGATACTATAATATGCGCCGGGAGTTTTGTCGGTATCGATAACTTGAGTCATGATTACTTCATCAGCATTATCAGCAAACCAATTTTGAACATATTTTATTGATGGCTTCAAATCAGCTTTCGAGCAAATGGCTTCACTTGTCTTATAATCTTGTATTAGATAGTCGCTTGAATATTTTTCAATCTCTATTGTTGGTATATCGTCATACTTTTTCATATATGTGCCAAAACATCTTACTTTTGTTCCAATATATTTAGTAAGTGCTTCATCACTAGTAATACCAGCTTGACCTATCTTCCACATCCATTTTTTATTATTACCTTCATCAATGATGGCTACTAAATAATCTATATTATCGAATGTATAGAAATCAAACTTAGACAATGTACCTTCAATGTATATTCTTTTTCCTGTATCTGAATAATCAGCAGATGACGAAGCGGTATAACCATCGTAAGATGCATAAGAATAGGCATCGATTCGCTCTTTTTCTTTGACATTTGAACCACAACCAACTAATAATAAGCCGACCAAAGTTAATAGTGAAAACCTAATAAATTTCATAACGACCTCGCATAGAATAAATACTATTTGGTTACATATTAAAGTATATCAGTTGACGGTGAAATGTGATTCGGTTTATCGTATTTTAAGAGATATATAATAAATGCTTATGATGTATGGGGCAAAATGATGACGAATATGATGACAGGAGCATTGAAACTCAGTGAACATGCAAGGTGTAGGATAAAGTCCCATCTTCCGCACGAAAGAAGAGGATCAACTCAAAAGAGTTGGTCCTTTTTCTTTTACATTGAAGATTTTGTGACTCCCCAGTGACTCAATTTGAAATCTTTGTAGCAAAGGGTAAAAATAGTCGAGAATTGTTTCAGGCAACACGGCTATTATTTACTTATAAGGAGTTAAGCCGATGGATCATCAAATACAAGTTGTACGCATGATGCAGGATTACATCAAAGACCATATCAATGAAGACATTTCAATTGATACTATCGCAAAAGAGATTTCGTATTCAGCATCATATGCCAGAAAAATTTTCATAAAGCACCTTGGTATGACACCGGCAGTTTATATAAGGCGCCTTAAACTGTCAAAGTCAGCGCTCAAGCTGCGTGATGAGAATTGTCAGATTCTGGATGTGGCGATGGAAATGGGCTTTGGAAGTGTGGATGGATATCAGAGGGCTTTCAGACGTGAATTTGGCTGTAATCCCAAAGAGTATTCGACCAGCCCTGTACCGATCTGGCTTTTCACTCCTTATCTTGTGGAAGTCAAAGAAAGGAAGAGAGATACTATGAGCGAAACCAGAAATGTCTTTATCCAGGTGATTGAAAAGCCTGCAAGAAAAGTGATCATCAAGCGTGGAATAAAGGCCGATGAATATTGGTCTTATTGCGAAGAAGTAGGATGCGATGTTTGGGGATTGTTAACAAGCATCAAGTCTATCAGTGGAGAACCGGTATGTTTGTGGCTTCCAAAGCACTTAAGAAAGCCGGTAACGAATGAATACGTTCAGGGAGTAGAAGTGGAGCCTGATTACTCCGGCATAGTTCCTGAAGGGTTTGAGACTATTGATCTACCTGATTCAACGTATCTTCTTTTCAGAGGCGAACCGTTTGATCCGGATAATTATGTGGAGGCTATCGGAGAAATATGGGACGCTGAGAAGAAATATAATCCTGAGTTTATCGGATATGAATGGGATGATATGAACCCAAGAATTCAGCTTGAGCCTATCGGAGAGCGCGGGTACATAGAGCTTGTACCGGTCAAGAAACTTTAAATATGAGTCAAAGTGAAACGTCCCCGGTGACTCAAAAGGATCAACTCGAAAGAGTTGGTCCTTTTTTCTTCTAAATGTTATATTTTTCTAAAATGAACGCAAAACCGTCTATGTGTTGTACAATTAATCTAGCATATTATACATATTTGGCTATTCTAAGCGGGCGACAGCTCAGGAGATGGATCAATGCGTTCGTTAAGAACAAGAATAACTGTTACAATGCTCTGCGTAATTTTTGTGGCTCTTTTGTTTACTACGCTGCTCAGTGCGATCTTTATAAGAAGGACTGAGAGTCGTAAGACTGATCAGCTTCTTCTTATGTTGTGCAAGAATGGCGAGCAGAGCCTTGATTATTATTTTGACAGTGTTCAGAATTCGGTAGAAAGAGTTGCTGCCTTTGTTGAGGAGGACCTGGAAGGTACAAGTGATGAGCAGTTGAGAAACCATATGGAGCGTGCCAGAAATTATTTTGGCATGATGGCATCCGAGACCAAAGGCGTTCTTACATATTATTATCGTATAGATCCGACCATCTCCACAAAAGAGAAAGGTTTCTGGTACATAAACCTTACAGGAGACGGTTTTGAAGAGCACGAAGTTACCGATATCACACAATACGACGTAAACGATACATCAAAGCTGGTGTGGTTTACTGTTCCCAAGCATGAAGGGAAATCCATCTGGCTTCCTCCATATATCACTGACAATCTGGATGTGCGCGTTATATCCTATGATGCTCCTGTGTATTATAAGGGAGAGTTTATCGGTGTTGTAGGCATTGAGGTTGACTACACTACAATGGCTGAGGAAGTTGACAGCATACAGTTTTACGATAACGGATATGCTTTCCTTAGCGGCGCTGATGGAAAGCTCTTTTACCATCCGCATATAGACGTGACGGATACCTCTTCGGGCAATGAATATGAGATACCTTTCAGCATGGAAGGAGAGAACTCTTTTGTCAGGTATGATTATAACGGTGAGAAAAAAGAGGCAGTCTGGCTTCCACTGAGTAACGGTATGCGTCTTATTGTTTCCGTTCCTGAATCGGAGACGAAGGGGGAATGGGTCGGACTTGTGCAGAACATTTCTTTAGGTGCTGTGCTTGTGCTGGTGATGGCGAGCCTGTTTCTTATGCTATATACCAAGCGCATAACAAGACCACTTGAGCAGCTGACTGAGGCAACCGAGAGAATAGAGAAGGGAAACTATGACGCAGATCTTCCTTATGACGGGGACGATGAGCTTGGCAGACTTACAAGGTCTTTTAAAAAGCTTTCGGATAACATGGAGGCTCACATCAGCGACCTGAATGAGCAGGTGTTTGTTGATGCACTGACTCATGTAAGAAACAAGGGAGCCTTCGAGAAGATGGCAAAAGAGCTGCAGGAACAGATAGATTACGGATCCGAAAAACCTGAGTTTGCCATTGGAGCCTTTGATTGTGACAGCCTGAAAATAATCAATGACAAGTACGGACATGACAAAGGGGATGTATATCTTAATACAGCATGCAATACCATCAGTAATGTGTTCAAACACAGCCCTGTGTTCAGAATCGGCGGAGATGAATTCGCTGTAATTTTGAGGAAGGATGATTATCTTAACATGGAAATTCTTAGTAAGCAGTTCGATATAGCTGCTGAGACAACCAATGCATCCGCCGCCACAGAGCCGTGGGAATATGTATGCGTATCAAAGGGCTTTGCAGTTTTTGATCCGGACAAAGACAATACAGTCAACGAAGTGCTGCAACGAGCAGATAAGCTCATGTATGAAAACAAGAGAGAGAGAAAAGAATCGGGATATAACCCTTTTGGACCTTGACACCCATTGACTTCCCAAAAAGGTGGCGAAATGTTAAATGCGATAAAGAGATATTTTTTTCCGGTTGTTGATAACGAGGTAAGAGACCTGATGGATGAAAGCTGCGTTAGAACTCTTAAACGCATCTCTCTTATTGTGGCCATTTTTGAGTCTATAACATTGCTCATCTTTATTCTGTCCAGAAAAAGCTTTGGGGAGAATGAATGGACCAGTGTAGCCAGCGTATCATTTTGCGTTGGCACATGTCTGTGTGCGTATTTGCTTTCAAAACATATGCTGAAAAAGCCACCACTGAATCATCTTCAGGTTGTGCTTTTCAATATGTTTTACTTTATGCTTATGTCCTTATGGTCAATATGGTCTTCAAACCGGAAATATGCAGAGGGAGAGCAGATACTGACTTTCTATGCGGTTGAGATCATGCTTGTGTGCTTTATCATTGTAAAGCCATGGATCAGCACGATTCTGACCATTACTTCATATGGAATACTGTATGTGCTTCTTTATAACATTGATAAAGGAGCCGGGATAAATATTATTAACTTCCATATACTTGTACTGGTCTCGGTTATCGGTATGGGCATGCGCTATCATTATCTGAGGAGAACTTCTGAGGCTACCATAAGACTTGCAAAATCCAAGGATTCTGAGATTCAGGATAAGATCAATATCCTTCAGTCTATCGCTGATATTTACGACAAGGTTAACCTGATCGATTTTACAGACCGTACAGAGATGTCCGTCAGGGACAAGGAACATATTAAGCACAGAATAGAAGAGAACCAGACTCATACCATGATGAGCACGAAGATCAGGGAGAGAGTGATGCCGGACCAGCTTCCGAGTTTTATTGAATTCACTGATATCAGTACCGTCAGGGAGAGGCTTATCGGCAAAAGACTTCTCAGTGATGATTTCATTGATGTGGTAGCCGGCTGGTTCAGAGCTCAGTACATTCCTGTGGAAGTAGATGAAAACGGCGTTCCCACTCAGGTTGTCTTTACCACGCGAAATGTTGATGAAGAGAAAAAGCGTGAAGAGCGCCTTGTCAGAATAGCTATGACAGATGAACTTACAAGGCTCTTTAACCGCCGCAGTTATGAGGAAGATCTTGCTGAATATTATGGAAAAGAGCTTGAGAAGGATTTTGTTATTCTGTCTGCCGATGTAAACGGTCTTAAGAGAGTTAACGATACCAAGGGACATATTGGCGGCGATGAACTGATAAAGGGCGCGGCAGAATGTCTTTTGCTGGGCATTGCAAGCAAGGGCAAGGTATACCGAATTGGTGGTGATGAATTTGCAGCGATCCTGCACACGACCGATCCCGGGGCTGTTAAAGCGGATATTGAGAGCTATGTAAGTAAATGGCGCGGAGAGTATTCAGATTCGCTGTCGATATCCATTGGCTTCGCGTCACATGCTGAATTTCAAGATCTGGATATCACAGGACTTGAGAAGAAGGCTGATGATCTGATGTATAAATCAAAGGCCGAGTATTATGCAAAAAGCGGTATCGATCGCCGATCCGGTAACGACAGGACAGTCAAAGAGAACACTCCCCATTGACTCTTGACATGGAGCGCCAAAATAGGTATCATTATTTTTGTCGCTTGCGGAAGTGGCGGAATGGCAGACGCGCATGGTTCAGGTCCATGTGTTGGCAACAACATGAGGGTTCAAGTCCCTTCTTCCGCATTTGAAATGAAAACCCCAAGGCATTAAGCCTTGGGGCTTTTTTGTTTCACAGGGGGGAGCGTCCCCGTTAAAAAATTCCTTAAATTTACATCTTGTGCTAATCCCCTTTGGAATATAGAATGTATAAGAATGAAATCGAATAGGGGAGGAAGATCATGGCACAGAGAACTGATATACACAAGGTACTGATAATCGGCTCGGGACCGATTGTCATTGGACAGGCGTGTGAGTTTGACTATTCCGGAACGCAGGCATGCAAGGCACTTAGGAGCCTGGGGTATGAAATAGTCCTCGTTAATTCAAATCCCGCAACTATCATGACGGATCCGGAGATGGCTGATAAGACTTATATTGAGCCTCTTAATGTGGACCGTGTTGCAGCAGTTATTGAAAAAGAAAGGCCGGATGCTCTTCTACCTAATCTTGGTGGTCAGTCAGGCCTTAATCTATGTTCTGAGTTATATAAGGCCGGTATTCTCGACAAATTCAACGTAAAAGTTATAGGTGTTCAGGTTGACGCTATTGAGCGTGGCGAAGACAGAACAGAATTTAAAAAGACAATGGACATGCTTGGTATTGAGATGGCAAGATCCAAGGCATGCTATAGCATAGAAGAAGCTCTCGCAGAAGCCGATGAGCTTGGATATCCGGTTGTACTTCGTCCTGCGTATACCATGGGCGGAGCAGGCGGCGGACTTGTCTATAATAAAGAAGAGCTTCAGACAGTCTGCTCACGTGGCCTTCAGGCATCCATCATCCATCAGGTACTTGTTGAGGAGTCAATCCTCGGATGGGAAGAACTTGAGCTTGAGGTTGTCCGTGACAAGGACAACAACATGATCACAGTATGCTTTATTGAAAACGTTGACCCTGTCGGTGTTCACACAGGTGATTCCTTCTGTACAGCTCCGATGCTTACAATTTCTGAGGATCTTCAGAAAGAGCTTCAGAGACAGGCATATAAGATTGTAGAGCACATCGGAGTTATCGGTGGTACCAATGTTCAGTTTGCCCATGATCCCAAGACAGGACGTATCGTTGTTATTGAGATCAACCCCAGAACTTCCCGTTCTTCAGCTCTTGCCAGCAAAGCTACAGGCTTCCCGATTGCTCTTGTATCAGCCAAGCTTGCGACAGGTCTTACTCTTTCGGAACTTCCGGATTCCAAGTTCGGAACCCTTGATAAATACGTGCCGAACGGCGATTATGTGGTTGTTAAGTTCGCCCGCTGGGCATTTGAGAAATTCCACGGCGTAGAGGATAAACTGGGAACCCAGATGAGAGCCGTTGGAGAAGTTATGAGCATCGGTAAGAACTTCAAGGAAGCCTTCCAGAAGGCCATCAGATCCCTTGAGAAGGACCGCTTCGGTCTTGGCTGCATACTGAAGTTTGAGGAGATGCCTGTAAAAGAGCTTTTAAGACGCCTTAAGGATGCTTCCTCAGAGAGATACTTCCTTATGTATGAAGCTATGAAGAAGGGCGTTACAGTAGAGGAACTCTGCGACATTACAAAAGTTAAAGAGTACTTCGTAAGCCAGATGAAAGAGCTTGTGGATGAGGAGACAGCTCTTTTGACCAAATATAACGGTAAGGTTCCGGAAAGTGCAGACCTTATTAAAGCCAAGGAAGACGGCTTCTCAGATAAGTACCTGGCTAAGGTTCTCTCTGTATCCGAGGATGACATCAGAGCAGGAAGAGAAGGCGCAGGCCTCACAGAGAACTGGGACGGCGTTCACGTATACGGCACCGACGGAAGTGCTTATTACTACTCAACCTATCAGAAAGAAAGCGCACTTGAGAATCCTATGAAGCTCTCAGACGGCGCTGATAATAAGAAGATCATGATCCTGGGCGGAGGCCCTAACAGGATCGGTCAGGGTATCGAGTTCGATTACTGCTGCGTACATGCATCTCTTGCGCTCAAGAAGCTCGGCTTTGAGACGATAATCGTAAACTGCAACCCTGAGACAGTATCAACTGACTACGATACATCAGATAAGCTCTACTTTGAGCCACTTACTCTTGAGGATGTACTTCAGATCTACCGCAAGGAAAAGCCTCTTGGCGTAATCGCTCAGTTTGGCGGACAGACACCTCTTAACCTTGCAGCCAAGCTCAAGGAAGAGGGCGTAAATATCCTCGGAACAACACCTGAAGTAATCGATCTTGCTGAGGACAGAGACCAGTTCCGTATGATGATGGACAAGCTCGGAATCCCTATGGCAGAGTCCGGAATGGCTTCAAACGTAGATGAGGCCAAAGAGATTGCAGCAAGGATTGGATATCCCGTTATGGTTCGTCCTTCCTTCGTCCTTGGCGGACGCGGAATGGAGATCGTAAGGGATGAGGATTCTATGGAAGGCTACATGAAGGCCGCTGTAGGTGTTACACCTGACAGACCTATCCTCATAGACAGATTCCTTCACAATGCACTTGAGTGCGAGGCAGATGCTATAAGCGATGGCAAGGCAGCCTTTGTTCCTGCGGTTATGGAGCACATTGAGCTTGCGGGAATTCACTCAGGTGATTCAGCCTGCATCATACCTTCCAAGCACATTTCGGAAAAGAACCTTAAGACCATTGAAGAATACACCAGAAAGATCGCTGTTGAGATGAACGTTGTAGGTCTTATGAACATGCAGTACGCCATCGAGGATGACACTGTATACGTTCTTGAGGCCAACCCGAGAGCATCACGTACAGTTCCGCTGGTATCCAAGGTTTGCGGAATCAAGATGGTTCCTGTTGCTACAGATATCATCACATCACAGCTCACAGGCAGACCTTCACCTGTACAGGGACTTATCGACAGCAAGAAGAAGGATGAGCCTCCTTACTACGGAGTAAAAGAGGCTGTTTTCCCGTTCAATATGTTCCCTGAGGTTGATCCTGTTCTCGGACCTGAGATGAGGTCAACAGGTGAGGTACTTGGTCTTGCCAAGACACCCGGAGAAGCTTTCTTTAAGGCATATGAGGCAGCAGGCGGAGCACTTCCTCTTAGCGGCGCAGTACTTATCTCACTGAACAGAGAGGATAAACCTGAGGCAGCAAGCATCGCAAAGAGCTTTGCAGAGGAAGGCTTTAAGATCTACGCAACAGGCAAGACTTACGAGACAATCATAGAAGCCGGAATTGAGGCTACAAGGATAAACAAGAACTATGAAGGCGGAAGACCAAACGTAGAGGACATCATCAAAAACGGCGATGTTCAGCTCGTCATCAACTCTCCTATCGGCAAGTACACTCAGCATGACGACGGATACCTTAGAAGAGCTGCCATCAAGGCAAGGATTCCTTATATCACCACGGTTGCCGCTGCCAAAGCCGCAGCTGAGGGCGTTCGTCAGGTAAAAGAGAACGGTGCCGGCAATATCAGTTCACTGCAGGAATATCACAAATCCCTTGACTGATAAGGGGCTAAAAAGGTGTATACTTAGTTTAGATTTCTTTTAACAAGGAGGGGTTATGGAAGAAACTAATGTAAACGCTAATGTAGCGACACCAAACGCAGAGATTACCGTAAACGGGAATGCTGAGATGCTGAAAGTTGACAAGAAGCACCTCTTCTGGCAGAGAATATCAGCCATGGCCGTGGTTGCGATGTTCCTGGTTGTGCTGGTGACTGCGCTCACGGTAGTTCCGCAGGTCTTAAATACGCTCAATAGTATCAACAAGGTTGCTGTTGACGCAGAGGCTGCTATCGGAGATGTTGAAGTCATGGTTTCCGAGATCACTTCTGCAAGCAAGAATCTGAACAAGCTTGTGGATGACAATGATGAGAAGCTTACCGAGGCTGTCACTAATCTTTCAAGTGTTGATTTTGACGGTCTCAACGCTGCGATCAAGGATCTTCAGGATACAGTGGGACCGATGGCTAATTTCTTTAGCAGATTCAGATAAAAGACCGGGAGGCACCAATATGGCCAATAGGAAAGCGGAAGATAAGATAAAAGAGCTGGCGAGAGAAGTTTCACAGAAGGCAGAGCCCATAATTGATCAGGCCAGAAAACAATCCAAAAAGGCAACAGATGCTGCTGCAAATGTGGCTGCACGTTTTACCTGCAAGGAAGAGATTTTTGTTCAGTACGGCAACTACGAAGTAAGGACCAGAGATATTGTGGACAGAGCCAAAGCTGATTACATCTCAAAAGGCCACAGCCAGAAGGATATAAAGGAGATTCAGGTCTATATCAAGCCTGCTGATAATGCTGCATACTACGTTGTCAACAACATCGATACAGGCAAGCTTGAGGTCTGATACATAAAATGGAAATAGAATTATCATCATTTTTTAATCTGAGCCATTATGAATACGGAGAGGCATATTTTGGAAGCCACAAGGGCATGAGATACCGTCTGGCCAGGGAACCTCTTGAAAATGTCAAGTTTACCCCGGTTGACCAGAGAGGTCCTGCAACCCTTATGGCTACCGTATGGCCTGAGCCGAACGCCTATGGCAAGACTGACCCGTCTCTTATGACCAGTGAGAACTTTGAGGTTTCACAGGAGGGACTGGAGGAGGCTGTGAAATGGATAAATGACCAGTATACCGGCCGCCTTGGCGAGTGGAACAGATAATAAGCACTAAATTTTAAAAAATTTAATTTTAGAAAAAAGGATTTTGAGATCCCACGTCGAATATTACTGATGTGGGGTCTTTTTTTCGTGACGGACCTCATAAATCAAAAATCCGGAAAGAAGAACAGCATTGAAAATTCGCGAAAAACTTGAAGACAGAGAGACCAGGATCTTAAGTAAGCATGCTACTCTCAGCATGAATTCCAAGGGACGTGAAAAAGAAGAAAAGGATTGCGACATAAGGCCTTGCTTCCAGAGAGACCGTGACAGGATACTTTATTCCAAGTCGTTCAGAAGGCTCAAGGACAAGACCCAGGTATTTTTGTCGCCTGACGGAGATCACTACAGGACGAGAATGACTCATACTCTTGAGGTATCTCAGAATGCGAGGACCATTGCCAAGGCTCTTATGCTCAATGAGGATCTGGCAGAGGCCATAGCTCTGGGACATGATCTCGGACATACCCCCTTTGGACATGCCGGCGAGAGGGCGCTTAATGCTGTGTGCTCTGAAGGCTTTAAACACAATGAGCAGAGCCTTCGCATAGTTGAGAAGCTTGAAAACTATGGCAAGGGACTTAATCTTACATGGGAAGTCAGAGACGGCATCATAAACCATGAGATGGAACTTACTCCCGGTACATTAGAGGGCAAGGTAGTACGTCTTTCGGATAAGATTGCATACATGCATCACGATATGGACGATGCTATACGAGGAGGTATCATCACTGAGAGTGATGTGCCTGAGGAACTGGCCAGAGTAATAGGCCATACCAACGGTGAGTGGCTGGATACCTTTATACACGACATAATAGCCACCAGTATGGACAAAGATGACATCAGAATGTCTGATGAGGTATATGATGCTTTTCACAAGCTCCGCAGATTCATGTTTGACAGGGTTTATACCAATCCTGTAGCCAAGGGCCAGGAAGGTAAGGTTGAGGATATGATCAAATTCCTCTACGAGTATTACATTGGTCATCAGGATCTTTTGCCGGAATACCTCAGGAATATCAGGGACAAGGGAGAAGCTACGGGAGAGAGGATTGTCTGCGATTATGTGAGTTCTATGACTGACAGATATGCGGTTTCAATCTTTGAGGAGGTATTCGTTCCTAAGTCCTGGGCAGTATTGTAACTTCGTTACAACAGGCATTCTTTAGTTACAGCATAAAGTGGGGAAAACAAATTGCGATATTCAGACGAGATCATTGAGGAAGTCAGATCGCGCAATGACATAGTGGATGTGGTTGGACAGTACGTCCATCTTCAAAAGAAGGGCGCCAATTATTTTGGTCTCTGCCCCTTCCACAATGAGAAATCCGGTTCTTTTTCCGTATCACAGAGCAAGCAGATATTTCACTGCTTTGGCTGCGGAGCCGGTGGCAACGTGATCAGCTTTTTGATGAAATATGACAATTTAACATTTACGGAAGCCCTGACGCAGCTTGCTGAAAGAGCAGGAGTCAAGCTCCCGGAGGAGGACAATTCTCCTCAGGCAAGGGCTATGAGAGATAAGAGGCAGATGCTCCTTGATATCAACAGAGAAGCTGCCAAGTATTATTACAGGAATCTGAGGTCTAAGAGCGGTGAGAAGGGCATGGAGTACTTCAGAGGAAGAGAGCTTTCAGATGACACCATGAAGCACTTTGGCCTGGGTTACGCCAATGTAACCTCTGACGATCTGGTTAAGTACCTTCGCCAGATGGGATTTGAGGATTCTTTGATAATTGAGGCGGGACTTGCTTCCTTTGATGAGCAGCGCGGAACACATGATAAATTCTGGAACAGAGTGATGTTTCCGATATCCGATGCTCAGGGCAAGGTAATAGGCTTTGGCGGAAGAGTTATGGGAGATGGCAAACCCAAGTACTTAAACTCTCCGGAGACAGCCATATTTGATAAGAGCCGTAACCTCTTTGGCCTTAATTATGCCAAGAGTTCAAGAGCAGGTTACATGATAATCTGCGAAGGATATATGGATGTCATAGCCATGCATCAGGCTGGCTTTGATATGGCAGTTGCATCCCTGGGAACCGCATTTACCATGGGACAGGCCATGATACTGAAGAGGTACACCGACACGGTGGTGCTCTCATACGATAGTGATGAGGCCGGAACCAAGGCGGCTCTCCGAGGAATCGGTATTCTCAAGGAAGTCGGACTAAAGGGCAAGGTTCTTGACCTTCGTCCCTACAAGGATCCGGATGAGTTCATCAAGAATCTTGGAAAAGAGGCTTTCGAAGAGAGGATCAGGAAGGCAGAGAATCCCTTCTTCTTTGAGGCAAGAGTGGAAGAGGCGCGACATGACATGTCAGACCCGGTTTCCAAGACCGAGTTCCACAGGAAGCTTGCCGGGATGCTCTGTGAGTTTGAAGAAGCTGTTGAGAGAGAGAATTATATCGAGGCAACAGCTGCCAGATACGGCATAGCAGTGGATGATCTCAGGAGGCTTGTGACAGCAACTGCTGCCAAGGGAGTGACGGTAAGAGCAGAGGGTAAACCTAAATCCGGAACCGCTGTCAAGAAGACTCCCGAAGACGGAGCAAGGAAGAACCAGAGACTCCTTCTTACCTGGCTTACAGATGAACCGGGGATTCTCCCCAAGATAACCAAATGGGTAACGCCTGAGGATTTCTCAGATGATCTATACAGAAGCGTTGCAAAAGAGCTTTTCGCCGGTATGGAGAGCGGAAACTTTTCACCGGCAGCAGTCATTGACAGGTTTACAGACGAAGAACAACACCGGCAGGTAGCCGAAATGTTCAACACCAATCTTGTGGATATTGAGACACCTGATCAGAGACGCAAAGCTTTTCACGACATTATCTACGCCGTCAAACAGGCGGGATACGAGAGACAAAAAAAGCTTTTGTCACCGGATGATCCGCAATATCTTATGAAGACCATCCAGGGCAAAAAAGATCTGGAGAAGCTGGCACACGCCGACATTTCCCCGGATGACTGAAATGAAAAAATCTATAGAAAAGGATGAATAAAATGGCAACTAAGAAAGAGACCGCTAAGGAAACAGAGAAGAAGACTAAGGCAGCAGCAACCAAGATTGCCAAGAAGGAAGCTCCTGCCAAAAAGGAAGCACCTGCCAAGAAGGAGGCTGCTAAGAAAGAGACACCTGCCAAGAAGGAGACAGCTGCAAAGGAAGCACCTGCCAAGAAAGTGGCAGCTGCAAAAGAAGCTCCTGCCAAGAAGGAAACAAAGGCCAAAAAGGAAGCTTCTCCCAAGGAAGCACCTGCTAAGAAGACTTCTAAAAAGGCAGCAGCAGAGGAAGCCGTCAAGGAGACCAAGGTGAGCAAGAAGGCAGCTAAGGCTGCTGAGCCTGAAGTCAATGCATCTGCTGACGGCGAACTTGATGAAGCTACCAAGGAGCTCTTTTCCCAGAAGATAAAAGAAATCCTTGCTCTTGCCAAGAAAAAGAAAAATGTTCTTGAGTATGCAGAGATCAGTGACTTCTTCGCAGACATGGGACTTAACGAGGAGCAGCTTGATAACGTGCTTGAGGTTCTGGAGAATTCCGGAATCGACGTTCTTCGTGTGTCTGATGATGTAGATGACCTTCCCGATGACGATGACATGATCATCTCAGAAGAGGATGAGGTTGATATGGAGAATATCGATCTCTCTGTTCCTGACGGAATCAGCATCGAGGATCCTGTAAGAATGTACCTCAAGGAGATTGGTAAGGTTCCGCTTCTTACAGCAGAGCAGGAGATTGATCTTGCCAAAGCTATGGAGGCAGGTCTTGAAGCTGAGAAGACTCTTGCAGAGGATGAGGGCAAGAACAAGCTTTCAGATGCCAAGAAAAAAGAGCTTAACCAGATTATTTACGAGGGAGATGAGGCCAAGAAGCGTCTTGCAGAGGCCAACCTCAGACTTGTTGTAAGTATTGCCAAGAGATATGTCGGAAGAGGAATGCTCTTCCTTGATCTTATCCAGGAAGGTAACCTTGGTCTTATCAAGGCTGTTGAGAAGTTCGACTTCAGAAAGGGATTCAAGTTCTCAACATATGCTACATGGTGGATCAGACAGGCCATCACAAGAGCTATTGCCGATCAGGCCAGAACTATCCGTATTCCTGTTCACATGGTTGAGACCATTAATAAGCTCATCCGTGTAAGCAGACAGCTCCTTCAGGAGCTCGGCCGTGAGCCGCTTCCCGAGGAGGTTGCAAAAGAGATGAACCTTCCTGTAGAGCGTGTTCGTGAGATCCTTAAGATCTCTCAGGAGCCTGTATCCTTAGAGACACCTATCGGTGAAGAGGAAGATTCACATCTCGGTGATTTCATTCAGGACGACAATGTTCCTGTACCTGCAGATGCAGCAGCATTTACACTTCTCAAGGAGCAGCTTGTTGAGGTCCTGGATACTCTTACAGAGCGTGAGCAGAAGGTATTAAGACTCAGATTCGGTCTTGATGACGGAAGAGCAAGAACTCTTGAAGAGGTAGGAAAAGAGTTCAACGTAACCCGTGAGCGTATCCGTCAGATTGAGGCCAAGGCTCTGAGAAAGCTCCGTCATCCGAGCAGAAGCCGCAAGCTCAAGGATTATCTTGACTGATATGAATGATGAGAGAACTTTTGATGATGTAGCATCAAGGATGTCCCTGCGTCTTCGGACAGTGGCAGACATGTTAAAGGGAGATACTTCCCATAAATGCACTGCCGATGTGGGATGCGACCACGGCTACGTATCAATCTATCTTGTTCAAAATGGGATATCTGATTCCGCCATTGCTATGGATGTCCGCAAGGGACCCCTTGCCATGGCGGAGAATAATATAAAAGATTATGCTCTGACCGGGGAGATCAAGGTAAGGCTCTCGGACGGACTGACAGAGCTTTCTGAAGGCGAAGCGGACTCACTTGTGATCGCAGGCATGGGCGGCAAGCTCATGATAAGCATCCTTGATAAGAAGGATATTGCTGCTCTTGGAATCAGGACAGCAGTACTTCAACCCCAGTCCGATATATGTCTGTTCAGAGAGTACTTAAGGGACAAGGGCTTTGTCATAATTGATGAACGCATCATCCTGGACGAGGGCAAATACTACTTCCCAATGAAAGTGGTCCCTAGGGACGGAGTCAGCGGTTCATTTTCTGATCTTGAGGAAGCGATAGCTCTTTTGACCGGAGTGTGCGACCGCGAAATGGCGCTTAAAGCCTGCAATCTCTACGGAGAGCACAATATTTTAAGAAGAGATCCTCTGCTAAGAGACTTCCTTCTTCACGGACAGGAAGTTGATCTCGCCATCCTTCAGGGACTGAGTGAAAAAGAACACCCGGAGAGATATCTGGAGGTTAAAAACAGCCTGGATATAATAAGTGCTGTTCTTACACTTTTTGACTAAAATTCAAAACTGAGAGGTGAGAATATGCCTATTATTACTGTTAACGGAATTCAAAAAGAATACGATAAAGGAACTACCTTTGAGGAGATCGCCAAGGATTTTCAGAAGGATTATGATCACAGGATAGCCTGTGTCATATTTAACGGCAAGATCCGTGAGCTTATGAAGACTCTGAAAAAAGACGGCGATCTGACTTTTGTGACGTTTGCGGACACAATCGGCTTTAAGACCATGAGACGAACTGCGGTAATGATGCTCTTAAAGGCAATAAATGATGTGGCCGGCACCAAGAAGAAATCTCCAACCAAGGTTGAGTTTGCGCTTGGCAACGGTATCTACTGCACCTTGAGAGGTATTCCTGTTACAGATGAATTTGTAAAAAAAGTTTCTGACAGAATGAAAGAGATAGCTGCAGAAGCATTGCCTGTAGTTAAGAAGGTATATCCCCTTGATGATGCCATAGAGCTGTTTAAAAAGCAGGGCATGGATGACAAGGTTTCCCTACTTAAATACAGAAGAAGTTCTGAGATCAATATCTACAGACTCGGTGACTTCTATGATTATTATTACGGATACATGCTGCCCAACACTTCATATGTTGAGCTGTTCCAGCTTGATAAATATCACGACGGAATGATGCTGACTCTTCCTACCAAGGCTGCGCCTGAGAAACTCGTACTTTCAGAGCCCAGAGAGAAGCTCTTTAATACCATGTCTCTCTCAACTGACTGGGGAGCTATGATGGGAATTGAGAATGTCGGTGACCTGAACAACATGATCTGCGAGGGCAGGATAAACGAGATGATCCTGGTTAACGAAGCCCTTCAGGAGAGCAGGATCGCAGATATCGCCAGGAAGATATTCCAGAGAGTCGATGTCAAGTTCGTAATGATAGCAGGGCCCAGTTCTTCAGGTAAGACAAGCTTTGCCAACAGGCTTTCAATTCAGCTTCGGACCTACGGACTTACTCCGCACCCCATCAGCCTTGATAACTACTTCGTAAACAGGGAGGATACACCTCTTAACGAAGACGGAAGCTATAATTTTGAGTGCCTTGAAGCTCTTGATGTGGAGCGCTTCAATCAGGACATGACAAGACTGCTTAAGGGCGAGAGAGTCGAGATGCCTGAGTTTAATTTTGTAACGGGCAAGCGCGAGATGAACGGTGATTTCCTCCAGCTTGGCAAGAACGATGTCCTTGTAATTGAGGGAATACACGGACTTAATGAGAAGATGAGCTATGCACTTCCCGCAGAGTCCAAGTTTAAAATCTACATCAGCGCATTAACAACACTCAACATTGACAACCATAACCGTATTGCAACTACGGACGGAAGACTCCTTCGAAGAATGGTCAGGGATGCAAGAACCCGTGGCGCATCTGCCAAGAAGACCATCAGTATGTGGGCTTCGGTAAGGGCAGGTGAGGAAGCCAATATCTTCCCGTTCCAGGAGGAGGCGGATGAGATGTTCAACTCAGCTCAGATATATGAGCTGGCCATCATCAAGCAATACGCAGAACCGCTTCTTTTCAACATCGGCAAGGATGAGCCTGAGTATTACGAGGCCAAAAGACTTCTTAAGTTCCTGGACTACTTTGTGAGCGTAGACAGTTCATTCCTTCCGAGGAACTCCATCTGCAGAGAATTTGTGGGCGGAAGCTGCTTCAAGGTTTGACCTTTATTGACAACAAACGACCGGATGAAACTTTTGATCACTGTTTCAGAGCCGGTCGTTTTTTTATTTCAAAAGACACACTCTTTTCACATTTATACATAGGGCGTTCCTTTACTGGTTTCTGCTTTTTGGTAGAATTAGTAATTGTGCATGAAAGGAGAGTGGTAATATGGACAGAGCGGAGACGATAAATTCACTGGCAGTGGCAATGGGGATAAAGCCGGCAGTGATAGACAAAAAGGAAATCAATAAAAAATATAATACCAACACAGGTACTATATACTGTAACAATAAGACTAAAGGGCCTAAGAAATAATACGCAGGTCAAACTATATAAAAACGTTTTAAAAAAAATCACACTTAAATAAAAAAAGTGTGATTTTTTGTTGCCCTTTTCCTCTCTATAATCAAAACCATCATAAATCTAATTTCACTATTGGGAGGAAAGAGTATGAAATTCAGGAAGATAATGGCTACTTTGCTTGCAGGAGTTATGACACTCTCACTTGCAGCTTGCGGACAGTCAGGTACTGGCTCAGAATCAGCTTCAACTGATTCAGCTACTACTGAAGAGGCTCCTGCAGCAGAAGCAGCAGACAACACAAACACAGAGACAGCCGGAACAGACGGCGAGAAACTCGTTATCTGGACACTTGCAAAAGACCTTCAGACCTTCGCAGAGAAGTATGTTGAAGATCACAACGTTCAGATCGAGACCGTAGTTATCGAGCCTGCTGACTACGTAACAAAGGTTCAGACAGCTCTTAACGGCGGACAGACAACTCCTGACATCATCGTGGGTGAGCCACAGATGCTGGAGGATTTCTATGATGCAGGTTACTTCGAGGGCCTCAACCAGGCTCCATACAACGCTCAGGACTACAAGGGACAGATCGTTGATTACGTATGGGAAGTTGGTCAGGACGCTGATGGAATCCAGAGAGCAATCTCTTATCAGATCACACCTGCAGGCATCTACTACAGAAGAGACATTGCCAAGGAAGTATTCGGATCAGATGATCCCGATGAGATCGGCAAACTTTTCAAAGATTATCCAACAATTCTTGATACAGCAGAAAAACTTAAGAGTGCAGGATACCGTATCTTTGCATCTGACGCTGAGATTGGCTACTTCTCAGGAGATTCAGCATGGGTAGTAAACGATACACTTAACGTAGATCAGGCAAGACTTGACTACATGGATCTTGTTACAGATCTTTATCAGAAAGACCTTACAGCTTATGCAAACCAGTGGTCAACACCTTGGTACCAGGCTATGGCAGGCGAGGTTCCGATCCTTACAGCAGCAGTTCAGAGCTACGCTGATGATTCTATCAACGTATGGGATGCTGAGGGCTTTGCTGAGGCAACCAAGGATCTTGATAAGACACAGGTATTCGCATTCGGTCTTCCAAGCTGGGGTGTTCTTACACTCAGAGATAACGTAGGCGAGACATCAGGAAGCTGGGGCGTTTGCTCAGGCCCTTCATATGGATTCGGTGGCGGAACATTCATCGGTATCTCAGCTATGTCAGAGCACAAAGATCTTGCATGGGATTTCCTTAAGTGGGTAACACTTGATGAAAACACAGCAGAGTGGTGGATTGAGAAGTCAGAAGGTGACACAGTTTCACTTGTATCTGTTCTTGAGAAGCACAAAGATGATGCTAACGAAGTATACGGCGGTGAGCACCTCTACTCATTCTGGCAGGAGCAGGCAGCAGGCATCGACTACTCAAAGGTTACACGTTTTGACAAGATCATCAACGATGCATGGGGTGCAGCTTGCACAGCAGTTAAGACAGGTGAGATGGACAAAGAAGCAGCTATCAATGAGTTCTACGATGTTGTTGAGTCAACATATCCTGAAATCACAATAAACAGATAATGAAGAGATAACTTGTTATGACAAAACCGGTTTCAATGAAAAAAAAGAATAGGGAAAACGCTGCTTATCTATTTGTACTGCCGTTTGTAATTGTATTTTTAATATTCAGTGTTTATCCCGTTTTCAGGACATTGTACCTGAGCTTTACAGAATACAAAGGATATGGCGAGCCCGTTTTTAACGGGCTTGCCAATTACACCAGAGTGCTTAAGGATAAGTTCTTCTGGAGGTCCCTTAGAAACACTGTCAAGATGTGGTCACTCAACATCGTCCTTCAGCTTGGCATGGCGTTTTTACTGACTATCATATTCAGTGATATCAAGTACAAGCTTCGCGGCCTTGCAATATTCAGGGCAGTATACTATCTGCCAAACCTTATCGCTGCAACATCTGTAGCATTCCTGTTCAAGACACTTCTTGACTGGAAGTACGGAACCTTTAACCAGATTCTTCTGGCTACAGGTATTGTGGATCAGCAGATAAACTGGCTTGGACAGAGGACGACAGCCTGGGCAGTTATCGGTGTGATACAGGCCTGGATGTGGTTTGGTAATTCCTTCATCATCCTGATGGCCGGAGTGCAGGGCATACCTACTGATTATTTTGAGGCAGCAGCAATTGACGGCGCCGGAAGATGGAAGGTATTCGGTAGTATAACACTGCCGCTCCTTCGTCCAATCCTTCTGTATGTTGCAGTCACATCACTGATCGGTGGACTTCAGCTCTTTGACCTGCCGTTCCTTATGAACGGAACAGGCGGACCTTCAACAGCGGGAGAGCCCGGTGGAACACTGCAGACAGTTGTTATGTATCTGTACAAGTTTGGTTTTGAAACTCATCAGGTGGGCTTTGCTTCGGCAATAGCATACACATTGTTCTTTATCATTTTATTTGTTTCAATAATGGAATTTAAATTTATCGGTGGAAAGGAGGACTAAGACATGGCAACCAAAATAAAGAGAGCGATTCTCTACATAGCGCTCATAATACTTGGTCTGATGTGCCTTCTCCCCTTCTGGCTGATGATGGTAAATTCAACAAGGTCAGGCGTTGAAATAACGCATTCCTTTTCATTTCTGCCGGGGCACAGCCTAAGAGACAACTGGACGGTTCTCTTTGACTATGTAAACCTCTTTTTGGGACTTTTCAACAGCTTCAAGGTTGCTGTTCCGGCAACTCTCCTAACAGCCTATTTCTCAGCTATCACAGCTTTTGGAATGGCTATGTACAATTGGAAAGGGAATAACGTTCTTTTTAGAGTAATAGTAATATTTATGATGATTCCGGCGCAGCTCTCACTGATTGGTTTTTATAACCTGTGTCAGAAGCTGCACCTGATCGATTCGTACATTCCGCTTATCATACCGGCAATTGCATCACCGGGAATCGTATTTTTCTTAAGGCAGTATACCAAGGCAACGCTTTCAAAATCCCTTATGGAAGCAGCCAGGATCGACGGAGCAAGTGAGATCCATATATTCCACAGGATAGTACTTCCCATCATGGCACCCGGTATAGCAACCATGTCAATCGGAACATTTATAGGAAACTGGAATTCCTACCTCTTACCTTTGATTCTTTTAAACACACCGAAGAAAATGACCCTCCCGGTTATGATCTCGACACTTAATGCAGCAACAGATCTTCAAAAGAATCAGGGTGCTATATACCTGGGAGTTGCAATTTCAGTTGTACCCATAATCATTGCTTTCTGCTTCTTCTCGAAATACATTATCAGCAGTATTTCCGCAGGAAGTGTAAAAGAATAACTTTACCCCCGGACTGACGCATTGTAATAATGCGTCAGTCTTTATCATGCTGTATAATATGGACTATGAAACTTACGAAACTATTGAAAACAAACCTAATATCGGTGCTTCTTGCAAGTATGGCGCTTTCAGGCTGCGCACAGTCCGGTGGTGTAAACTCCGGTGATCAGGCGCCGGTTCTTACCGCTGACAATACTGCCCCGGCAAAAGAGCCTGTGACCTTTGACTGGTATATAAACTATTCATGGTTTACCACCAAGTGGGGTCAGAATGCAGTATCCAAGGCCATTACAGAGAAGACAGGTGTAAATATAAATTTCATCACTCCCCAGGGTAATGAAGAGGAGAAGTTAAATGCCCTCATTGCTTCGGGATCACTTCCTGACCTTATCACTCTCGGATGGTGGGAGCCTCAGGTCAACGAGGTAATCCAGAAGGACATGGTCTATGCCCTCAACGAACTGGCTGATAAATATGATCCGTACTTCTGGACAGTGACAGATGATCAGGCGGTGAGCTGGTATACCCAGGATGATGGAAATATCTACGGATATCCATGTTCGTCAGTAACTCCCGATGATGTTAACTCTGACAACAACATCGGTTCCAATCAGACTTTCCTTGTGAGAAAAGACATTTATGAAGCCATAGGAAGTCCTGACATGACTACCATTGAAGGCTTTGAAAACGCAGTTAAAAAGGCGGCTGAGGAGTTTCCTGTAATTGACGGCAAGCCACTTATTCCTATCGGTGCTCATTATTTTGATGATATAGGAAATGTGTCTTTTGACCAGTATCTGCAGAACTTCCTTGCTGTTCCATATGAGAAGGACGGGATGATCTACGACAGGGATACCGATCCCGAATACATAGAGTGGCTTAAGATGTTCAACCGTCTTTCAAGAGAAGGGTATCTCTCCACAGATGTCTTTATAGATCAGAGAACCCAGATGGAGGAAAAGATAGCTCAGGGCAGATATTTCTGCATGCTGTATCAGTACACCGATATGTCAGCCCAGCAAAAGACTCTTTATTCAAAGGATCCGAACAGTATTTATATAGCAGTTGACGGTCCTAAGAATGAAAACGGCGATGACCATGTACTGCCGACCAATACCGTAAACGGCTGGACCATAACCATGGTATCCAAGAACTGTGAGAATCCCGACAGGGCAATACAGTTCATTGATTACCTCATATCCGAGGAGGGCCAGAAGATGGTATATCTCGGAATAGAGGGTGTGACCTACGATGTCGTTGACGGCAAAGAGGTGGTAAGGCCTGATGTCTTGGAACTGCTTAACACAGACAGAGGCGCTTATGACGAACTCTACGGTGCCGATGATGCCTACTGGATGTTCCAGGACAACGTCATGCAGCAGAAGTGGCGCCAGAAGAACGAAGGACCCACGGCACAGCTTGAGGAGTGGACCTACAAATACTCGGCATACACAGGCCAGTACGATGTCAGCTTCCCGGCCGGAAGCGACGAAGAATATACGGATGAAGCAATAGACAGGTTATGGGGCAGCACGTTAAAAGAACTGCTTCTTGCCGAAAGTGATGATGAATTTAACGCTGCTTTGGCGAAGTTCAAACTAAAAAGAGACGCCCTGGGCTACAGGGAACTAATGGAGAAAAAGTACAGGTATGTCATTGAAGCCAAGGAAAAGCTGGGGCTTTATTAATAGCCAAAAACTTAATATAAGACTTACCGGAATTGTGCTTTTGTTTGTAATTATTCCGGTAGCTATCCTGGGCGGAATTGTCTTTTACAATATGGAGCAGTCGACCATAAGGGAGAATGTAAGCTTCACACAGGCAACCATGGAGAGACGTCGTGATTCCATCAAAAACAACGTTGACTCCATCAATATGTCTACCCAGTTCTTTTTGTCCAATGAGAAGATGAATTCGGTACTGATCGATGCAAGAGTGGGCAATAAGCACAGTACCAGAGAGTGGCTGGAGATCTATAAGAGTGACGTTGCTGCTCTTGAGAGACTTATCAACACAAACCCTGTACTGGGCGGCGTGAGATACTATGCAGTCACGGATAATGTGCAGGAGATGATGCCTGTTCTTTATAACCATGACAGGCTTTTAAGGCAGGAATGGGCTGTGATGGATGAGAGTGGTGGATGGATATTTAATTACACCGACAAACTCTTTGAAAACTCCGACACCACACCGATGCTGGCGCTGATAACACCTATTGTGAACAGACAGTATGGGCAAATCGGAACCATAGAAGCAGCCATGGCTATGAAGACCATGTTTCCTTCCATGTATGAGAATGTTCCGGGCGAGACCAGCTGCTTTGTGACGGATACAGGCAATATCATATTCGGAAGTAATGAAGATACTTCCGTGTCACAGATAGCTACATCGATTTCGCAGCAGATGATGGACACAGTCAGGGAAGGCGAAACTCCCGGTATAACGACCTTTTATGACAAGGGCATAAAGAGCGTTATCTCCGGAATGTACATATCCGAGCTTGGAGGAACACTGGTGTCGGTCAATGACATATCAGGAAGTCTCTCACAGGTATATCAGCTCAGGAACAACTATATCATCGGAATGATACTGATCCTTCTGATGATGGCATTTATAATAAACCTTCTGGTCAATCATGTACTCAAGAAATTCTATGAAGTACTTGCAACCATCAGAGCTGTCAGAAAAGGTAATCTGGATATAAGGACGGCAGAGGACGGCAGGAATGATGAGATGGGAGAGCTGGCGCATCAGGTCAACCGAATGCTGGACAATATCCAGAATCTTATGAATGAGAACATTCAGAGAGAGGTCCTGGTAAAAGACTCACAGCTTCGCGCTCTGCAGAACCAGATCAATGCACACTTTATCTACAATGTACTTGAATCCATCAAGATGATGGCAGAGATGCAGGAGGAATATGATATTTCCGATGCCATTACAAGCCTTGGCAAGCTCCTACGCTACAGTATGAGATGGACTTCCAAGACAGTTCTGGTTTCAGAGGAACTGGAATACATCAAGGACTATATGGCTCTTATTAACCTGAGGTTTGATTACGAGATTTATCTCTCGCTCAATGTGCCTGAAGAGATTATGAAGCAGAGCATCCCCAAGATGAGTCTGCAGCCTATTATTGAAAATGCAATTATTCATGGCGTTGAGGAACTTGCCGACGATACAACAATCTATGTCAAGGGAATTCCCGAGGGCGACCGATGCATCATTGAGATCACCGATAACGGCAGGGGCATGAACGACGAGGAACTTGAGGCGCTCAGGAAAAAGATATCCGGCGAAATTGAGACTAAGGGCGGATCAAGTAACGGTATCGGCCTTAAGAACGTTCAGGACAGGATCCATATGGAATTCGGTGAGCAGTACGGAATTGAAGTGGCAGCCATGGAAGGGTGCTACACCAAGGTATGTGTAAGCATACCCATGAAGAGAGTAAGTTTAAAGACAGAGTAAGGGAGTCTTTTTATGCGTAAGGTTTTGGTAGTTGAAGATGAAAAACTCATAAGACAGGGAATTGCCACCATGATAAAAAGGTGCGGAGTTCCGGTGGAGGAAGTAATAGAATGTGCCAATGGACTGCAGGCGCTGGATGTCCTTAAGGAGCAGACAATCGATGTAATGTTTACAGACATCAGAATGCCCAAGATGAACGGTATCGAGCTGGTGCAGGCAATGAAACAGTTTAACAATCCGCCACTGTCTGTTGCTGTCAGCGGATATGATGATTTCACCTATGCAGTGGAGATGATGAGGCAGGGCGTAAGGGAATACATCCTTAAGCCTGTCGAAAGGGATAAGCTCAGGGCTATCATGGAGAAGCTCGATGCTGAGATCAGTCAGAAGCTGGAGGATGAAAAAAAAACTGAGAACGCAGCCAGACATCTCATAAAGTATCTGCTTATGGATGATGAAGCTTCTGACAGCGAGCTTGAGCTTATCAGCAAGAATATCAGGGATACGGCCGGGGATTCTTTTTACTGCCTCATCGCCGCAGGAAGTGACCCGCTGATGCCCATCCTTGATGATCAGAGTGCGATATCTGGTCCTGACGGCATGGAGATCTTCATACTTGGAAAAGAGAAGATTGAGGAACTTAAGTCAGAGGAGGAAATCAGCTCTTTTGCCGGATTAAGTGATATCTGCACTGATTCAAAAGAGCTAAAGAGGGCCTATAAAGAAGCGCTGGCAAGAAGAGAGAGAGCATTTACCCGCAAAGTGTCATTGTTCTCTGATGACAGGGTGAGTCCGGTAGCGGAGTCATTTTTGGAGAACGGGAAAAGACTCTGTGAAAAAGAAGCTGTATCTGCAAGAGTTCAGCTTATCGGAACCAGCAGAAGAGACGACCTTGAAAAGGAGTGGAACGGATTTTTTACAGCTGCTGAGAGAGGTCATATTACGGCTGAGGATTTCAGAAGGGCCATGCAGGAGTTTGCTGCTGAATATCTGAAGGTATATCAGAAGGAAGCAGACGGTGAGCTTTTAATGCCACTATCATTCCTGACAATAGATGATTACAGGCAGTGCTTCATGGATTTTGCGCTGAGAGCGTCCAGAGAGCAACAGCAGCCTGATAGTGCCGATCAGACCAGGCAGAAGATACAGGAAGCGATCAGATATATCAATGATAACTATAAGACTGATATCAACATGGCAGTGGTTTCAAATGAAGTATCAATGAACTACTCGCTTTTTTCATCGGCCTTCAAAAACTATACCGGAACAAACTTTGTGGGATTTGTAAGAGATTTAAGAATCGGTGAAGCCAAAAAACTGCTTGCGACAACACCGCTTAAGGTGAACGAAATTTCCGCAAGAGTCGGGTATGACAACGAGAAACATTTCATGAAGAGCTTTAAGGCAATCGTCGGTGTTTCACCCAGTGAATACAGGAAAAACATGGGATCGGACAACTGAGCAACCTGTCGAAAAACAGTATAAAAATTTTGCACCTCTCTAAAAAATGAGACCTTAAACGTTATCGGGGAAAATGAGATAATGTTGATAACATTTGGGGACATTTTTAGGGAGGTGTTTTAATGAAGAAAAAATTGTTGTCCACAAGGAAACGGAATTATAAGACAAGGATGGCCATGGCACTGGCATTTGCACTCACTTTGTCGCTTTCGTCTCCTACGCTGACAGGGATTGCGGCTTATGCAGCACAAGTACCGGTCAATGAAGAATTGGCTATACCCTTCGGCCAGATGGCGGAGTACGATGCAGAGCAGGGCATAGGGGTCGTATGGGGAGATGCCGGATACGAGCTGTATACTGTGACAATCTCATGTGAAGCAAATGGCTATGAACAGGTATATGCTGATCAGACCTTGGGATATCACTGGTATCCTGACAGCTATGCTGCAGGGGAATATCTCATTGAGATCCAGGGAAAGCAAGGCGATGAGTTGTCAAATTCATGCACAGCTACAGTAACTGTTGCAGGTGATGCAGCTTCAGACGGATCAGGACAGGAAGAACCCGTTGAAGGCGGAACTGGCGAAAGCGAAACCGGCGAAGGAGAGCAGGTTCAGGGGATAAATGTTCTCGAAAAGGGAAATTGGGATTTCTGGACAGGTGAAGGCGGAGCCGGAGAGCTTACAGACAAAGGGAATGGCGATGTTGACGTCAGAGTTGATGCAACCGGATGGCAGAACTTCGCTGTTCAGTACACACATGCGCTGAATCTCGTAGAGGGTGAGACCTATCATCTTACCGGCGATTTTTACTGCGATGAGGATGCGGTTGTATTCATCAACGTACAGGAAAGTGTGGGCTGGAGTTCCATACTCAGTGAGAGTCCGTACAGACTTGAGATCAAAGCAGGGGAAGTGGCTCACCTTGACATCACAACAAATGCAGCCGGCGCAAACTTTGCAGAAAACGGCAAGCTTGCTTTTATGTTCGGTGATGGAACCGGGAATGCGGGTAAGACAATCACAGTTTCCAACATAGGCCTTTATGGTGCTTATGTAGAACCTGAAACAAACGAAGGCGGCGAAGGCAGCGAAGGAGAAGCAGAAACTCCTGAACTTCCGGGTTCCATGGAAGCAGCGTTTACTCTTGATAATGTGAACAACGAGCTTACAAAGAATGCCTGGGATTTCTGGACCGGAGAAGGCGGAGCAGGTACTTTCAGCACTAACGATGACGGTGCAGGTGTTGTTAAGATTGATGCCGAGGGAGGCCAGCAATGGGCAGTTCAGCTTCCACAGGCTTTAAATCTTACAGAAGGAAAGACCTACAAGCTCAGCGGGGATTTCTACAGTGAAGAAGACGCTGTAGTACTCATAAACATTCAGGAGACACTTGGATGGTATTCAATCATAGAAGGCAATCCATACAGGCTTGAGCTTAAAGGCGGAGAAGTAACTCATCTGAACGTTACTACTTCAGCAGCTACAGCTAATTTTGAGTCAGCAGGTAAGATTGCGCTCATGTTCGGAAACGGAACAGGCAATGCAGGCAAGACTGTTACGATCGCAAATCTGGCCCTGATTGATACTGATGCTGCAGAAGTAGGTAATGGCGGAGAGGTTTCAGGTGACAACCTCCTTACAGCAGACGGATGGGATTTCTGGACCGGAGAAGGTGGTGCAGGAAGTATTACAGATAAGGGTAACGGCGATGCTGATGTAAAGGTGGATGCAGAAGGCGGACAGGTATATGCTGTTCAGTACACACATCTTCTGAATCTGGCTGAGGGTGAAACCTATACTCTTGAAGGTGATTTCTACTGTGAAGATGATGCGAAGGTATTTGTAAATCTTCAGGAGAGTCTCAGTTGGGCCTCAATTCTTGATCCAAGTCCTTATACACTGGATATCAAGGGTGGAGAGACTACTCATCTTGAGCTTCATACAGCAGCTGCAACAGCTAATTTTGTAACTGATGGAAAGCTTGCACTTATGTTTGGAAACGGTTCAGGCAATGCCGGCAAGACCATCACAGTTACAAATATGAGCCTTAAGGCAGATGGCAAGGTTCCATCAGGCGGATCTGCCGAAAAAGGAAACGAATATGACTTTAACAATCCTGAAAACGATACATACAACTACGCAGATCCCGGCACATCAAAAGACGGATATGACCTGATCTGGGCAGATGAGTTTGACGGTAATTATGAGGGAGGAAATGTAGACGAGAGCACAGGTCTTAACCTGGATAACTGGTATCCTCAGTGGGGCGACGGTTCAACAGACTGTGGCAATACCGGATGGGGTAACAGAGAGCTTCAGTGCTACACAGGAAACAGCAAGAACATCGGTGTAAACGAAGACCTTTCAGGTGACGGAGTTGGCGACGGCGTTCTCAGGATCACAGCAGCATATGAACCCGGATATGTTTATGCGGGTGAGAGTGCCAAGAATTACACATCTGCAAGACTTCGCACAACAAAAGGAACTGAAGCACTCTTTAGCACAACCTACGGATACGTAGAGGCAAGAATGTCACTTCCTCAGACAGCAGGAGCATGGCCTGCATTCTGGATGCTTCCACAGAGCAACGATATCTACGGAAACTGGCCTGTATCAGGTGAGATCGATATCATGGAAACCTGTGGTGCATTTAAGAATGAGAAAGACAATATCGCATGTGGAACACTTCACTGGGGCGTTCCAAGCCACACCTATAAAGGAAGCGGATATGTAGATCTCTTTTCACCTTATACATACTTCCACACCTATGCTATTGACTGGAAGCCCGGCGAGATCACATGGTACTATGATGGCGTTGCAATAAATACACTCAGCACATGGGAGAGCGCAATCTCAGGAGCATCTTCATCTCTTGGATTTGATGCACCATTTGATATGCCTTTCCATATGCTCCTTAACCTTGCTGTAGATAGCGGACAGTTTGGCGGCGGTGTTAATGCTGCTGCTTTCCATGATGATATCAATATGTACGTCGATTACGTACGTGTTTATCAGAGATCTGACGGCTATGCTGACAGCGTAACCAGAGCAGCATCAGGTGCAGGCAATGAGAACTGGGCTGACCTTGCAGGAATCAACCAGATCACAGAGATCAAGTCTGACAATATCGAGACTTGTGTCGGCGGCGGAATGGATGATGCAGCAGCTGAGATGGATAAGTGGTATCTCTCATATCAGAATGATGCAACTGATGCAAAGATTGCTCCTTACAAGGATGCAGACGGCAAAGACTGGGCTAAGGTTACAGTTAATACGCCGGGTAGCAATGACTACTCAGTTCAGCTGATCGGTCACTACAATGCAAAGAAGGGATATGTCTACAAGGTATCCTTCGATGCATACGGAACAGGTTCTATCCTTGGCAAGGAAGTTAACTGTGATGCTAAGGAATGGAAGGGATGGAGTGCATACGGTATCCAGACCTTTAAGCTGACAAACACACCTTCAAAGTATTCTTATGTATTCCAGCAGACAGAAGATTTTGACAGATGCAGAATTGAGTTTAACCTCGGTGCAAGAGGATCAGGAGATGTTTACGTATCAAATGTAAAGGTTGAGATCGTTGATCCTGAGGAAATCGGAAGCAGCAGCGAAGGACCAAGAGAGCCTCTTGCAAACGGTAACATTATTTACAACGGATCCTTTGATCAGGGTGACCTCCATCTGGGATTCTGGAATGCTACAAACGGCACAACAGTGGTTGTTCCAAGATTCACAACACAGGCTCTTAAGGATGGCGATAAGTCTGTAGTAGATGTTGCTTCAAAGACAAACTATGAGAACATCGATGGCGGCGTTAAGTTCTATGAGAGACGTGCGCAGATCAGCTCAGAGAACGGCAAGTCACCTGCTGTATATCAGCCGGGACTCAATCTTAAGGCTGATAACTACACTGTAAAATTCGATATGTTCAGCGCAGAGGATACAGTTGTTAAGGCATCTGTTTATTCACTTGAGATGAACGGCGATGCAGTTGCTCTTGGAAAAGAGCTTGGATCAGCCGCAGCTTCTTATAGCAAAGACAGCGGTGTAAGAACATATACACTTACATTTGCTACTAAGGAAGATGCTGAAAATGCAGCACTGGTTCTTACATTTGGTAAAGGTGCAGGTGTTCAACTCGACAATGTATTCATGAAGGGTGAGAATCAGGCATCAGCAGTTGATGAGTATCCGCTCAATAATGAATCCGGCTACAGAGGAGACAATGGTAGCGGCGGTGAGATCGCACTTGAAACTGCAGACGGCGTTGTGACCATGGCAGGTATCGTAAGCGGTGGAACATGGTACACACCTCAGCTTGCAAGCAGTGACTTCAAGCTTGTAGCAGGACAGACATATAAACTCAGCTTTGACTATAAGCTTACAGGAAATTCAAATAATACATTCCAGTACATCATCCAGGAAAACGGCGGAAGCTGGCATGTATATGACGGCAGTGAAAAGACAGTAACATATGATCCGGCAAACGGCGAGTTCAACAGCTACGAGAGAGTATTTACTGCAGACACAACAATCGACGGTGTTCACCTTAACTTCGGATTTGGTAACAGTGCAGCAGCAGGAGATCTCGCATTCAGCTTCAAGAATGCAAGGATTGATCTTGTTAAAGGCTCTGATGGCGGAACAGGATCTAATGATGCTGAAGATGTCGATGATGATAACTTTGACGTAGATACAGGAAAAGAGCCGGGAAAAGAGCCTGTAACTGAGCCTGTAACTGAGCCGGTAAATGGCGGCGAAACAGGCGATAACGAAAATAATAACGAGCCCGGAGAAGGCACAGAGACCGGATCGGGAAATGAAGGACATTCAGGCAGCGGCAACGGATCTGAGCAGGGAACAACACCGGGTGGTTCAGGATCGGGACAGCCTTCAGGTGGAAACACATCAGGTGGAAGCTCATCATCTGATTCAGGCAGCAGCTCATCCGGATCGGGAAGCAGTTCATCAGATTCCGGCAGCACATCTTCTCAGCCTGCAAACGGTGGAGGATCTGTTCTTGGAGCAGGAAGAGCAAATGAAACAGCACCGGCAGCAAGCCAGAGCGGTACTACAGTGGCATCAGCCGGTAAAGCAGCATCTGCATCAGCTTCAAAGAGCAGTAAATCAAACAGCTCTTCAAAGTCTTCAAATAACTCTGAGACAACTACTACAGAGCCTGAGACAGTTGGTACAGTAGAGACTGCACCTGCAGAAGATACAAAGGAGACACCTGCTGTAGAAGAAGCTGTAACAGATAACACGGATAATACACAGACTACAGAGACAGTTACTGATAACACCAAAACTATAGAAGAGAACAAGACAGCTATTTCAGATAAGCCAGCAAGCGGCGGTATTTCCGATGTTCTCAAATATGTGCTCCTTGGAGTACTTGGTGTTGCTGTAGTAGGTGGCGCAGCAGCATATACATTTTTCGTAAGAAAAAGAGTTTAAGAATACAGAAAACGGCCGGTGAAAATGCAGCTGCTGTAAAAATCGTCAAAATCACCAATAAAATAGCCAAAAATTGCGCTTTGTTGCGCATCAGTAAACATGCGGATTTTATGAGAAATTTACAATTTTTTGTGCCTTAAATTGTACTTAGGTGTGAATTGAATTAAGGGAACCCATGGACTAGGATAGTCTATGGGTTCTCTTTTTTATGCTATTACCAACGGTTGCTCATGGTTTTAGGTTTGCGCAAAAAAGTTGCGCAATAGGGTGTGGCAGAGAACTATACAATCATTAGTCGGGAGGAAAACTATGAAGGGGAAAACGTTCAAAAGGTCGTTGTCAGCAGTGCTGATGATGGCTATGGTACTGGGGAATTCTTCAGGTATGACTGCATATGCAGAGACCGGAGAAGACAGCGAAGTAAAAACTGTTCAAAATGAAGAAATAACTCTGGCCAACTCAGATATGTCTTTTGACATATGGGGAGACGATGCCGGATGGAAGGTTGATGTTGATGACTGGGACAGTACAGGCGCCAGCATCAAGTCTTTCACTTACTCTTCGGATGAGTGGATGAACAAGCCGTCCGATGAATCAGATAACGGAGTGAACTTCTGGTTTGGAAACGGAGACGGAGTTCTTACTTTTTCACAGGATGCAGAGCTGGAGGCAGGTGACTATACACTTTCTGCTGAGGCTATGGGCGAAGGTGCAGACTTTTATGTAAGTGCTGCCGACACAGATGGTGAAAAGACATCTCTGACGGGATATAACAACTGGCTTACAGGAAGTCTTGATTTTAGCGTGGAGGAGAATACTAAGAACGTTACAATAAAGGCCGTGTTTGATGTTGCCAAAGATGGTTGGGGATATCTTAACAACGTCAGGCTTGTTAAAAAGATCGAAGATTCATCAGATGAAGAGAGTAGTAGTGATGAAAAAACTGATGATGAGAACACAGAAAATGCAAACACCGGTGATGTAAATTCCGGTGAGACAGAATGGAAAGCAACCACTCTTGTTTCCAACGGAGATTTTGAGAGCGGCGATGCTTCTTCATGGAATGTGGAGATGGCAGATGCTGATGGTGACAGTGTCGGAACACTGGTCAAGACCGATCAGTGGGCAACAGGAAATGCCACCAATTTCTTAAATTACTGGAATAACGGTTCTGAGAGTAAAGCTCTTTTACTGAGTCAGGCTCTTACCTCTGTTCCTGCAGGAACCTACAAGCTTTCAATTGATCTTGAAGGTGCTGATGCAGAGACCGGTCTTATCCTGAAGGCTGAAGACAGTCAGGGACAGGAGCTTGTAAAACTTGAACTTGGCGCAACCAAGGGATGGAACAATTGGTACAGCCTTGAGAGTGATGAGTTTAAGCTTTCCGAAGAAAGCGATGTGACAGTGACAATTTCAGGAGATGTTCCCGGATCATACTGGGGAGATATTGATAATGTAAGTCTCCTTACTCTTTCTGCCAAGGAAGAGGATACTTCTGTGGAAGCTCCCATCTATGTTGAGAAGGTGACAGCAGCAGACGTGGACTTTATTACCGGTGTTGATGTAAGTTCATATGTTTCAGAGAAGAACAGCGGTGTTAAGTTCTATGACTTTGATGGCAATGAATTATCGGATCAGGGATTCTTTGATTTCCTCTCTGATTGTGGCGTCAACTATGTAAGGATCCGTGTATGGAATGATCCGACTGACGGAAACGGCAATTCCTACGGCGGCGGAAATTGTGATCTGGAAGTTGCGAGAAAGATAGGCGTATGGGCATCAAATGCAGGAATGAAAGTTCTTATAGACTTCCATTACTCTGATTTCTGGGCAGATCCCGGCAAACAGACAGCTCCGAAGTCCATGGCGTCCATGAGTATTGATGAAAAGGCAGAGGCGATAGAGACATTTACGAAAGAGAGCCTTGAAAGCCTTATAGACAGCGGCGTGAATGTCGGTATGGTTCAGATTGGCAACGAGACCAACAACGGCGTTGCGGGAGAGAGCAGTTGGGCAAATATGGCCAAAATCTTCTCGGCAGGAAGCAAGGCTGTAAGGACTGTTGCTTCTGCGAAAGATAAGCAGATCCTTGTAGCTGTTCACTTCACAAACCCTGAGACTAGCGGAAGGTATGCAGGATATGCAGCTAACCTTGATAAGTATGAAGTTGATTACGATGTGTTCGCTTCTTCATATTATCCATACTGGCATGGAACTCTGGATAATTTAAGTTCTGTTCTGTCAAATATTGCAAACACCTATGACAAGATGGTAATGGTGGCTGAGACGTCATACCTTCACACCTGGGAAGATGGCGACGGCCATGGAAATACAGAGTACGAAGGCAAATCGGGAGATGCCTACAACTATGATATCTCAGTTCAGGGACAGGCAAACTCAGTAAGAGCGGTAGTTAATACTGTTGCAAATACCAAGAACGGTATCGGTGTATTTTACTGGGAGCCTGCATGGATCCCTGTTCAGGTTTATGACAAGGATGCAGAGAACGCAGCAGAGATTCTTGCTCAGAACAAGCAGATATGGGAGACATACGGAAGCGGCTGGGCAAGCTCTTTTGCAGGAGCATATGACAAGGATGCAGGGGATTGGTACGGCGGATCCGCAGTTGATAATGAAGCTTGGTTTGACTTCTCGGGACATCCGCTTGATTCTGCGAGGATCTACAACTATATAAGAACCGGAGCTACAGCACCTATAGTGGTTACATCCGTAAAGGCAGATGCAGTTACAGTAGAAGTGGGACAGGACGTGAATCTTCCGGATGTGGCAACCGTTACTTATTCTGATGGTACGTCAAAAGAGCTTACGGTTACCTGGAATGAAGAAGAACTGGCAAATGCGGTTTCTGCAGGAATCGGTTCTTATGAGATCGGCGGAAGTGTTTCTGTAAATGAAGATGAGACTGCAGATGTAAAGTGTACACTTACGATTAACCCTGTAAATAATCTGAAAAACCCCGGATTTGAAGATGACGATATGACCATGTGGACCATAACGGATGCTAATTCCTGCGTTGGACGACAAGCTGATTCAAGCAATGTCCGCACCGGTTCATATTGCCTCAAGTTCTGGGATGACGCAGATATTGATTATACTGCAGAGCAGACAGTTACTCTTGATGCAGGTATTTACAAGCTTGGAACATATATTGAAGGTGGAGATGCAGGTGATGCTCCTGAGTTTCTGCTTTATGCCAAAGTTTCAGGCGGAGAGCAATACTCTACTGAGACCGGCGTCACAGGTTGGCAGAACTGGGCTAATCCTGAAGTTGCGGATATTACTGTAACTAAGGACGACACAAAGGTTGTTGTCGGAGTCAGTGTAAAGGCTTCAGCCGGTGCCTGGGGAGCATGGGATGACTTCTACTTATACAGGACAGGAGATACTACGGCAATTGAGCCGGAAGACCCTGAGAATCCGGAAGAACCGGGAAATCCTGAGAATCCTGAGGAACCTGGAAATCCGGAAGAACCTGGAAATCCGGAAGAACCTGGAAATCCCGATGACCCGGGAAATTCGGGAGAGATTGATAATCCAAATACTCCTGACAATCCGGAAACTCCCGACACACCTGATGACCCGGGTACCGGTGAACCAGGCGGTGATGAACCAAACGGCAATGACAGTGGTCACATTGTGGTGATTCCCACGGTCAAGATCATAACCGCGGTTATAAAATCTGTTACCAGGACACTTTCAACAGTAGCTAAGGTTATCAGTAGAATATTCAGATGGTTTTAAAGAATGATAAAAGGCTGAATCCGGTAGGGTTCAGCCTTTTCAGACTGTAGACAAAGTCCACGGCATTCGCCGTGGATTTTTCTTTGTAAAAGTGTCATGAACCCAGTATTTATCTGGGATTGAGGCACTTTTTCTGGTATAATAGAAGTATCAAAGTTGGGAATGGGGATTGCCTTTATGATGACTTCTAATACCGAAAGAAAACGCGAACAGATGCAGTTTGTGAGCATGGATGACCTGGTTCCCCAGGACCACATGCTACGTCTTATCGATAAAGCCATTGACTGGTCATTTATATATGACCTTGTTGAAGATAAGTATTCATCCGACATGGGCAGGCCCAGCATGGATCCTGTCACTCTCATAAAAATCCCATTCATTCAGTATTTAT
>NZ_ATVT01000001.1 GCF_000420865.1 Butyrivibrio sp. XPD2006 | reverse complement strand
ATAGGAAGCGAAGTGAGCATTCCTTATATAATGCACACCTTTGCGGATCGTCATTCTTTTCTCGTGGTTGGAAGGTGCGATACTTTTTAACTTCTTTGCTGATGGTTGTAGGATGTTTTCCTACAATCCTTCCTATCTCAGCAAAGGATTTACCATCATTCAGCCCCTTTTCAACTTTTATTCTCTGGCTGGTAGTAAGGTGTTTCTGGTCATATTTATTATCGTCAGACATTATGTAAACCTCCTATTTATGGATGGAGGAATCCACTGCCTGACTAGGTTATCATGTAAGAGTAAATTCAGCTACATAGAATTTAACCTTACAAACAAGAATTAACTTTTACATTTTAGGATTTTTTCAGATGTGGACTCTTGACGTGGATTTTTTTTGAATTATAATTGTTACTAATTAGTGCTTTGACGTGTTAAAGTACGGGAAGGGGAAGCTGTTATTATGGCTAAGAAAAATTTAGATTGGGCAAATATTGGATTCGCATATCATGTTGCCGACAAGAGATTCGTATCCAATTACAAGGATGGAAAATGGGATGATGGTGTGATCACAGAAGATTCCACAATCACTCTCAGTGAGGACGCAGGTGTTCTTCACTACGCACAGGAGTGCTTTGAAGGCCTTAAGGCTTACGAGACAGAAGACGGAAGAATTGTAACCTTCAGACCTGACCTTAACGCAAAGAGAATGGTAGATTCCGCTAAGAGACTTGAGATGCCTTCTTTCCCGGAAGATAGATTTATCAAGGCTGTTGAAGAAGTTGTTGCAGCAAATGCAGACTGGGTACCACCTTACGGAAGCGGCGCAACTCTTTACATCAGACCTGTTATGTTTGCAACAGGAAATGTTATCGGTGTTAAACCTGCCGATGAGTATCAGTTCAGAATTTTCGTAACACCTGTAGGACCTTACTTCAAGGGAGGCGCTAAGCCAATCGTTGTTAAGATAAGTGATTTCGACAGAGCAGCACCTCACGGTACAGGTAATATCAAGGCCGGACTTAACTATGCTATGAGCCTTCATGCTATTGTAACAGCTCATGAAGAGGGATTTGCAGAAAATGTATATCTTGATGCTGAATCAAGAACTTACATCGAGGAGACCGGTGGAGCTAACATCATCTTCGTAACTAAGGACGGAGGACTTGTTGTACCTAAGTCTCACACAGATTCAATTCTTCCTTCAATCACAAGAAGATCAATTGTTTATGTTGCAAAAGAGATTCTTGGCATGAATGTAGAAGAAAGACCTGTTAAGATTTCAGAAGTTCCTGAATTTGTTGAGATGGGACTTTGCGGAACAGCAGCTGTTATCAGCCCGGTTGGCAAGATCAATGACCACGGCAAAGAGATCGTTTTCAAGAACGGATGCGAAGAGATGGGTCCTGTAATCAAGAAGCTTTACGACACACTCACAGGTATCCAGATGGGAACTGTAGAAGCACCTGAAGGATGGATCCACGAGATCAAAATGTGATTATATTAAAATAATGAAGCGCTCCGGAGAATTTATCCGGAGCACTTTTTATTTGTTGCAGTATTGAGAGTACTTCTTGGGTGAGATTCCAACGGACTTGGTGAATGCTTTTAAGAAATTACTGTAATCCGAAAAGCCGCAGCGTTCGCAGACTTCACTGACGCCAATGCCTTCTGCAAGGAGGGACTTGGCAATGGAGATTCTGCGAGCGGTCATGTATTTGTTTATTGTGGTTCCGGTTGCGGCTTTGAAAATTCTGCAGATGTAGGATTCACTGATATAAAAGTGTCTGGAGAGGTCGCCAATGCTCACCGGGTATTGAAGGTTGTTATTTAAATAGGAGAGGATCGAATCAACCTGTTCGTTGTAGGTTGAAGGTTTCTCTGCCTCTGTATTGTTTTCTCTATCAGCGACGATCTTATTGATCATGACAAAGAGTTCTGTGAAGGTTGCGCGCTCTAAAAGATCGTGTCCGTAGCCGTTGCTGGTAACAAGTTTGTTAATGAAATAAAGGAATCTTCCTTGCTGTTCCTGGGTAAGGCTTAGCTTGTGAGAGAAGTGCTCTGATCTGTTCTGAAAGCATGCATCGAGGTTTGTTTCCTCAGTGGAAATGCTTCTCATATATTCCGGATCTATCATTATTACAATTCTCTCGTGAAGCTCTTTGTCAATTTGAGTAAGATAATGAGAATCATATTGATTGATAAGGAAAAGATCTCCAGGAGCAATATCATAAACCTGATTATCTATAAGGAACTGTTTGCCTCCTGAAATGGAGAAGTATACTTCATAACAGTCATGGATATGCATCTCCATGGCTTTTTCGTCTTTATACAGATGTGCAACGGCAAAATACTTGTTTTCGATGCTCTTAGCCATTGCCTCTTTACAGGAATTCAGCTCTTTCATAATGATTAGATAGATGTAAGCCCTTTCTTTTTAATACCCACATTTTACAATTTAACTTCATTATTTGCAAGTTTTTAATTCGATGAGTAAAATAAACAGAATAAATTGTTATTGTTTTGTCATGCAATATGAGATGTAAATCATGCTGATTCAATTTTATGAAAAAACTGTTGACAAAAATAAGCGCTGTTAGTACAATATCAAAGTATGCAAATGAAAAACGTAAATAATTGCCTGTAAATAAGGCAGTTTCTTATACGGATACAGTAAGGAGGTGTTACTGAAATGTCAATCTGCCCTAAGAATAAGTCATCAAAAGGCCACAGAGATCAGAGAAGAGCTAACTGGAAAATGACAGCTCCTACACTGGTTAAGTGCAGTCACTGTGGAGCTCTTATGCAGCCACATTGCGCATGCAAGAAGTGCGGCTATTACAATAAGAAGAGCATTGTTGAAGTTGAGGATTAATTTTTAGTAAAACCTCATTTTTACAAAGAATAAAGGCTTTCCGGAACTATCCGGAAAGCCTTGATTTTTGTATAGCACTTTAGTAGAATGTTTAAAGATTGCGGATTTTCTTTTCACACGCAAAATAATTTGAGGATGGACTTAAGATGTCTGAACTTGTCAGAGTTGCAGTTGATGCCATGGGCGGAGATAATGCTCCTTTCGTAACAGTTAAAGGCAGTGTCGATGCTGTTAAGGAGAATAGTAATCTCAAGGTATTCCTTGTAGGTCAGGAGGAAGTTGTAAATGCAGAACTTTCCAAATATGACTATCCCAAGGACAAGATCGAGGTAGTTAATGCTACCGAAGTCATTGAAATGGCTGAGCCACCTGTAATGGCAATCCGTAAGAAGAAGGATTCTTCTATAGTAAAGGCCATGTATATGGTTGCACACGGAGAAGCTGATGCATATGTATCTGCCGGAAGTACAGGAGCTACTCTTGTAGGCGGACAGGTAATAGTCGGAAGGCTCAAGGGAGTAGACAGAGCGCCGCTTGCACCGCTTATTCCTACTGAGAAGGGCACATCACTTCTTATTGACTGTGGGGCCAACGTTGATGCAAGATCATCACACCTTGTTCAGTTTGCCAAGATGGGAACCGTTTATATGGAGAACATCATGGGAATCAAGAATCCGACTGTCGGCATTGTTAATATCGGTGCCGAGGAAGAGAAAGGTAATGCTCTTGTAAAAGAGACATTCCCGCTTCTTAAGAACTGTCCTGATATCAACTTCATCGGAAGTGTTGAGGCGAGAGATATCCCTGCAGGTGGAGCGGATATCATTGTCTGTGAGGCGTTTACAGGAAATGTAATCCTTAAGATGTATGAAGGCGTTGCCAAGTCAATGATGCATATCATAAAGGGCAGCCTCATGAGCAGTCTTAAGACCAAGATCGGAGCACTTCTTATAAAAGACGACCTCAAGAAGTCACTTTCAAATTACAGTCTTGATCAGTATGGCGGAGCTCCTATGCTTGGACTGAAAGGCCTTGTAGTCAAGACTCACGGAAGCGCCAATGAAATAGAGGTTAAAAACTCTATTTTGCAGTGTGTAACCTTTACAGAACAGAAAATTAGTGAGAAGATTAGCGCAAAGATATCAGAGTGATAAAACGTGCTGAAATATTTTATAAAAGGAACGGAGATTTAAAATGGAATTCGAGAAGATGAAAGAAGTTATTGCAAACGTACTTAATGTTGATCCTGATGAGATTAAGCCAGAGACAACATTTACAGAGGATCTTGGAGCAGATTCACTTGATCTTTTCCAGATCATAATGGGGCTTGAGGATGAATTTGATGTACAGATCGATCCAGAGAAGACAGAGAATATCACTACTGTAGGAGAGGCCGTAGAACTCCTCAAGAGCGCAATCGCAAGTAAATAAGTTTTGTCTGAGGCGGCTTTGAAAGCTGCCTCATTATTTATATTATGGAGAAATTATGTTAAAAGATGCAGATATAAGCAGATTTGAACAGATGATAGGCTACACATTCCGTGATAAGGAGCTTCTTATACAGGCATTTACTCACAGCTCTTTTGTAAACGAACAGAAGATCAATAAAAGACCTGACTATGAGAGGCTTGAATTTCTTGGAGATGCTGTTTTGGAGATGATTTCAAGTGCCTATCTGTTCAGAAAATTCCCTGATAAAAAAGAGGGACAGATGTCAAAGATGAGAGCTTCTCTTGTTTGTGAAGGCGCTCTTGCATATGACGCGCAGCAGCTTAGTCTCAAGGAATATATTTTGCTTGGCAAGGGAGAAGAGGCTACTGGTGGAAGAAATAAAGAATCCATCATTGCCGATGTTATGGAAGCTGTTATAGGAGCTCTTTTCCTTGATGGCGGAATAGAAGAATCCAAGCGTTTTATCGATAGCTATGTACTTACAAATACTGATGCTGTGGAGATGTTTGGAGACAGTAAGTCATTACTTCAGGAAAAAGCCCAGGGAGAAAATTTGGGCGAAGTAAGGTATGAAATATGTGGCGAAAGTGGACCTGAACATGATAAAATATTTGAGGTCCGCGTTTATGTCGGCGACAAGAATTTGGGAGAGGGGACAGGAAAGACCAAGAAGGCTGCAGAGCAGAAAGCGGCCTACCGGGCTCTTCTTGTATTGAAGAATAAGCAGTAATGTACTTAAAAAGTATTGAGATCCATGGCTTTAAGTCTTTTGCGAATAAGATTAAATTCGATTTTCATAACGGTATAACCGGAATCGTAGGACCCAACGGCTCAGGAAAGAGTAATGTTGCTGATGCTGTCAGATGGGTTTTAGGTGAACAGCGTATAAAACAGCTGCGTGGCGGATCCATGCAGGATGTTATTTTCTCAGGCACAGAGCTTCGTAAGCCTCTTGGCTATGCTTATGTTGCCATCACATTGGATAATTCTGACCATTCCCTTGCAATCGATTATGATGAAGTAACTGTCTCCAGGCGTCTTTACCGCTCGGGAGAGAGTGAATATATGATTAATGGCTCATCCTGCAGGCTTAAGGATGTCAATGAGCTCTTTATGGATACAGGTATCGGTAAAGAGGGATATTCCATTATTGGACAGGGCCAGATTGACCAGATACTCTCAAGCAAGCCGGAAGACAGAAGAAATCTATTTGATGAAGCTGCCGGTATCGTTAAATTTAAGACCCGCAAGGAAACAGCTATCAAGAAGCTCGAAGAGGAAAAGATCAACCTTACCAGACTTTCCGACATTCTTTCAGAGCTCGAGAAGCAGGTTGGCCCACTTGAGAAGCAGTCTGAAGTAGCCAAAGAGTTCCTGCGACTTCGTGAAAGACTTAAAACTCTGGATGTAAATATGTTCCTTGTAGAAAACAAGGCGCAAAAGCAGCAATTTGAAGAAGCTGAGAAGAATCATGAAATAGCTACTCATGCTCTTGATGAGGCAAAAGAGAGCTACGAGAAAACCAAAGAAGAATACGAAAATATCCAGAAACAGCTGGAAGAAATAGACAAAGAAATAGATGAGGCAAGAGCCAGGATCACTGATTCATCCGTCAAGAGAGAAAAGCTTGAAGGTCAGATCGGAATCCTTAACGAGAAGATCAAGTCTGCCTCTGATAATGATGCTCATTTCAAGAAAAGAGAAAAAGATGAGCGTGAAAAGCTGGAAGTCAGATATGCAGAAAGAGATAAATATCTTGAAGAAAAAGAGACAATAGACAAGGAAGCCGGAAGTCTGCAGGCTGACAGGGATAAGGCAAGAAAAGAGCTTGAAGCTACTCTTTCACAGATAGAAAACATCAACAATGAGATTGAGGAGTGCAAGAGCACAATCATAAATACGCTCAGTACAAGAGCTAACATTAAGTCCAAGCTGAGTTCACTTGATACCATGAAGGAACAGGTGAACATCAGAAAGGCTGAACTTACAGGTAAGCTTGTAAGAGCACGTTCTGATGAGTCCAGACAGGAAGAGACTCTTAAAAGGCTCAGAGATGAGTTTGACAGCATTACGGCTGAAATCTCTGAGATGAACAAGAAGCAGAAAGAAACCGAGAAAGAAGTTCTGAGCATTCGTGAAAACATGAGCATCAAGGATACGGAGCTTCGCAAGACTCAGGAACTCTATCAGCAGGAAAAATCCAGACTAGAGGCACTTGCAAATCTCACAGAGAGATATGAAGGCTATGGCGGTAGTGTCAAGAAAGTCATGGAGCGCAAGGAAGACACAAAGGGAATTATCGGTGTTGTTGCCGATATTATCAAGACTGAGCCCAAATACGAGACAGCTATTGAAGTTGCTCTCGGTGGTAATATTCAGAACATTGTAACAGACAATGAAGAGACAGCCAAAGAGATGATCGCTTACCTCAAGCAGTCAAAAGCAGGAAGAGCAACATTCCTTCCTCTTACATCTCTTGATAATCCTCCGGAACTCAAGGCCAAAGAAGCACTTAATGAACCCGGTGTTCTGGGAATGGCTGATGAACTTGTTAATACCGATCCCAAGTACCAAAAAGTTGCGAAAGCTATGCTTGGCAGGATCGTTGCTGTCGATAATGTAGACAACGCGGTTAAGATTGCCCGTAAATACAATTACACAGTAAGAATGGTAACTCTTGAGGGAGAACTTCTTGTTCCCGGCGGAGCTATCAGTGGTGGTGCGTTCAAAAACAATTCCAATCTCCTTGGAAGACGAAGAGAGATGGAAGACCTTGAAAAGAACGTGAAAAAGTATAAACAAAAGGTAGAAGATATCCAGAAGGAAATCGATGATTCCAAGGCAAAGAGAAACGAACTTCGTGCCCTTGCCGAAGAGCTCCGAACAGAGCTTCAGGGCAAATTCATTGCTCAGAATACTGCAAGAATAAATGTAGAAAACGAAGAAAAGAAGCAGGAAGAGCAAAAGGGATCATATTCTGACCTTAAGACCGAAAATGCAGAGATAGAAAGCAAGCTTGCTGAGATAGCGGCTGAGAAGGAAGAAGCGCTTACTCAGCTTGCAGAATCCGAAGAACTTGAGAAAAAGTGCTCAGAGAAGGTTGAATCCTTCCAGGGACAGCTTGAAACGCTGCATAATGAGGAAGAACTTAAGAACGAGAATGTTGCCAAGTGGGACATTGAATTCGAGAAGATTGTTCAGAAGCAGGACTTCCAGAAACAGACTCTCGATCGTATAAACAGTGATATTGAGAGCGAAGAGGAATCTCTTGAGGAGATCCTTGAAACCATCAAGAAAAATAATGAAACCCTTGAACAGTCCAAAAAGGATATTGAAGAAATAAGGCTTACAATTGAAGCTTCAACCGATGTCCAGACAGATGCAACCAAGGAACTTGAGGAGAAAAAGGAAGCCAAGAATGCTCTTTCTCTCTCTCAGAAGGATTTCTTTGAGAAGACCCAGGAGCTCAACAAGCAGATGTCTGATCTTGAAAAAGAAGTTATCAGACTTGTCGGCAAGAAGGAAAAATGCCAGGAAGCAATTGAATCTCAGATCAACTACATGTGGAATGAGTACGAGATCACTCTTGCTGACGCAGCTGCAATGAGAGATGAAGAGATGACTGATATACCTTCGATGAGAAAGGAGACTCATTCTCTTAAGGATTCAATCAAAAAGCTTGGCGATGTTAACGTAAATGCCATTGAGGATTATAAAAACCTCATGGAGAGATATACTTTCATGAAGACACAGCACGATGATCTCATCGAAGCTGAGCAGCAGCTTAAGGAGATCATTAAAGACCTTGATGAATCTATGCGCAAGCAGTTCATTGAGCAGTTTGAGCTCATCAACAAAGAGTTCGATAAGGTATTCAAGGAAATGTTTGGCGGTGGTCACGGAGCACTTGAGCTTGCTGAAGGGGAAGATGTACTAGAAGCAGGTATCAGGATCAATGCACAGCCACCGGGCAAAAAGCTGGTCAACATGATGCAGATGTCCGGAGGAGAAAAGGCTCTTACTGCAATAGCTCTTTTGTTCGCTATCCAGAACCTGAAGCCTTCACCATTCTGTCTTCTTGATGAGATCGAGGCTGCCCTCGATGAGAACAATGTTGTCCGCTTTGCGAAATATCTCCACAAGCTTTCAAGCACTCAGTTCATTGTTATCACGCACAGAAGAGGTACAATGGAAAGTGCGGACAGACTGTACGGAATCACCATGCAGGAGAAGGGTGTGTCAACCCTTGTCAGCGTTAACCTGATTGATAAGGAGCTTACAAATTAATGGCAAAGGGCTTTTTTGCGAAACTACAGATAGGACTTGCTAAGACCAGAGATAAATTCCTTTGGGGAATGGACAATGTCTTTTACGATGATGCATTTATAGATGAGGATTTCTACGAAGAACTGGAAGAAGTCCTTATCATGGCGGATATCGGCATCAATGCCACCAGCAGAATTCTGGACAAACTGCGTGAGCAGGTAAAAGAGAAGGGAATCATCCACCGTAAAGAGTGCAAGCAGCTTTTGATAGAAGATATCAGAGAGCAGATGAAAACTGACGGAGACGATTATGCCTTCGAGGATAAGAAAACCATTATTTTCATTATTGGAGTAAACGGAGTAGGCAAGACAACTACTGTCGGTAAGCTTGCTTCAATATTTAGAAACAAAGGCAAAAAGGTTATAATCGCTGCGGCAGACACATACAGAGCGGCTGCGACAGAGCAGCTTGCAACATGGGCTGAGAGGGCTCAGACTCCAATTATAACCGGTAGAGAGGGAGGCGATCCCGCCAGTGTAATCTATGATGCCACTTCTGCTTTTAAGGCAAGAGATTGCGATATTCTTATAGTTGATACCGCAGGCAGACTGCATAACAAGAAAAATCTTATGGAAGAGCTTGCCAAGATGAACAGGATAATTGATAAGGAGCTTCCTGGTATTTGCAGAGAAAACTTTATCGTATTGGATGGAACAACAGGTCAGAATGCGATAAATCAGGCAAGAGAATTCGGTGAAGCTGCAGATCTTACCGGAATAGTTCTTACCAAGCTTGACGGAACCGCCAAGGGAGGAATTGCTGTCGCCATTGTATCAGAGCTCAATATACCGGTTAAATATGTCGGTGTGGGTGAAGGTATTGATGACCTTGAAAGATTTAATTCAGATGAGTTTGTAGATGCTCTCTTTGATATAAGAAGAGATGACATAGAACAAGATGAAGAACAGGAGAACAGTGATGGCTGACGAAAAGAAAATGACCCTGGACAAATTTGAAGAAGCTTATGAGGACGTCAAGAAAGTAACTCTTGAGACTAAGCTTATTTACTCTGATTACTGGAGCAGTATGACAGGCGGCAAGGTTTATCTTAAACCTGAGAACCTGCAGAGAACCGGCGCATACAAGGTGCGCGGAGCTTATTACAAGATCACGACTCTTACAGATGAAGAACGCAGTAAAGGACTTATAACAGCATCTGCCGGAAACCATGCGCAGGGTGTTGCTTATGCTGCAAAGCAGTATGGAGTTAAGGCTGTAATCTGCATGCCTACGTCAACACCTCTTATAAAAGTAAACAGGACCAAAGCTCTGGGAGCAGAAGTTGTGCTTTACGGAGATGTTTACGATGAAGCTTACCAGAAAGCTTTAGAGCTTGCTGAAGAAAACGGATATACACTGGTTCATCCTTTCGATGATCTTGATGTTGCTACAGGACAGGGCACAATTGCCATGGAGATCATTAAAGAGCTTCCTACTGTTGATGTTATTCTCGTTCCAATCGGAGGAGGCGGACTTGCAACAGGTGTTTCAACCCTTGCTAAACTCCTAAATCCCAAGATAAAGGTAATCGGTGTTGAACCTGCTGGTGCTAACTGCATGCAGGAGTCTTTCAAGGCAGGACACGTTGTAACTCTTCCGACAGTTAATACAATCGCCGACGGTACTGCGGTTAAGACTCCGGGAGAGCATATTTTCCCATACCTCCGGAAAAATATTGATGAGATAATAACTGTACCTGACGAGGATCTTGTTGTTTCTTTCCTCGATATGGTTGAGAATCACAAGATGGTTGTCGAGAATTCCGGCCTTTTATCAGTTGCTGCGCTCAAGCAGCTTGACCTTAAGGATAAAAAGGTTGCCTGTGTTCTTTCAGGTGGAAACATGGATATCATAACGATGTCCTCAGTAGTTCAGCAGGGTCTTATCATGAGAGACCGTATATTCACTGTATCAGTTCTTTTACCTGACAAGCCGGGTGAATTATCAAGAGTATCCGGAATTATTGCCGATGTAAAGGGAAATGTAATAAAATTAGAGCATAACCAGTTCGTTTCAATCAACAGAAATGCTGCAGTTGAGCTTAGAATAACTTTAGAGGCTTTTGGAACCGAGCACAAAGAGCAGATCATAAATGCGCTCAATGAACACGGCTACAAGCCAAGGATAGTAAGGACCAATATTTAATGAATTCAAAAAAAATATCTCCAAAGAAGAGACTCAAGGAGTATCTGATAATTACTTTCGCAGCACTGATCTACGGAGTTGGAACAAGTCTTTTGGTAGACCCTAATAATCTTGCTCCGGGAGGTATGACAGGACTTGCGATTGTTTTAAACAGGCTTGTCGGGATAGGAACCGGTATGTGGTTTCTTATACTTAACATACCGATCCTTCTTATAGCCATTATGAAGTTCGGCATCAGATTTACGATATCAACAATCTATGCCACAACAATGATCTCTGTGTTTACAGATCTTTGTACCAAGTATTTTGGTCAGTATATAATTCACGATATGATACTGGCTGTAACTATAGGAAGTGCAATGACCGCCGTAGCAATAGGACTTATCTTTAAATGCCATGCTACAAGCGGAGGCACTGATGTTATAATTAAGCTGTTGAGACTTCGTTATCCGCATCTTAAGACCGGAATTCTGTATATTATGACAGATATGGTTGTTCTGGTCATCGCAGCCTTTGTATTTCATGATCTTGCTGCTGCGATGTATTCATTTTTGTCAGTACTTGTTGTAAGTGCCGTTGTGGACTTTGTACTGTACGGAAGAGACGGAGCCAAGCTTATTTATATCATTTCAGACAGACCGGACATTATTACCGCAAGGCTGCTTGATGAGCTGGATATTGGTGCAACACATGTATTTGCTCAGGGCGCCTACAGTGGGGAGAAAAAGAAGGTAATAATGTGCGCTATCAAAAAGAGACTCTCACCTCTTGCAGAAGATATAGTAAGAGAAGAGGATCCAAACGCATTTATGATCATTACAAGTGCAAGTGAGATTTTCGGTGAGGGATACAAAAGTTATTTTGATGAGAGAATGTAAGGTATGGCAAATTCAGGGGATTACAGATTACGCAAAGGCGTTAGAAATACGCAGAATATTATATCCATCATTTTCCTGAGCCTGGTGGCTTTGATGGCGCTCACTTTCAGTATTGTGCTTCTTATAAGAAATGCCAATTTACAGCGACAGGAAGATGCAATAAGAAGTGAACTGGATGCTCTTAATCAGGAGGGCTATTATACAGAAGCAGAAGCTACCAAGCTTGTTCAGGATGCAAAAGAGGAAGCAGCTGAGGAGACCAGGAATTCCATCAAAACTATGATACAGCAGAAGCTGGAAAATGGGGATGGGGCTACAAGTACGATCAGATCTCTTTTCCCTGATCAGATTGTAGTGGCAAGTTCAGGAAGATACTATTTCTTCCCGATTTCCGATGATATCGAGCATCATGGTTTCGGTGAGGAAGATTTCGAAATGGGAGATGACGGATTCCTCAAGTATGTAGGCGATGATTCAACAGTAGAAGTCAAGAACGGCATCGATGTTTCAAGGTTTCAGGGTAAGATAAACTGGGAGAAAGTAAAGGCAGCCGGTATTGATTTTGCTATTATCAGAGCCGGCCTTCGAGGAACAACAGAAGGCAAGCTTCTCACAGATGATTTCTTTGAGGACAACATAGAAGGTGCTACTGAAAACGGCATTGACGTTGGTGTATATTTCTATTCTCAGGCTGTCAACAAAGAAGAAGCGGAAGAAGAAGTTCAGCTTATACTGGATCTTATTGAGCCTTACAAGGTTACATACCCTGTAGTAATTGATGTTGAATCTGCTGAATCCGATTCGGCAAGAACAGTTGATCTGACAACAGATGACTATGAACTAGTTGTTAAAACTTTCTGTGATATGGTATCAAAGGCAGGTTACAAGCCAATGATATACGGTAATGTTAAGAGCTATACACTTCTTATGGATGCCATTGATGTAGATGACTACGATATCTGGATCGCATATTACGGAACACCGCTTTATTATCCTTATCACTTCAATATTTGGCAGTACACCTCATCCGGAAGAGTTGACGGAATTGACGGAGACGTAGACCTTAATATCTGTATAACGGATTATTGATATGAAAAATGGATATGATGCTTCATTATCATATGAAGCCTATGAACAGAAAGGGTATTTGAACGAGGATTTTCGCTTCTTTCATATTAAGAGCAGCGAATCCTTCGACATTCCTTTTCATTATCACGATTTTCATAAGCTTATCTTAATACTTGATGGCAACGTAAAATATTATATCGAAGGGCTGGAGTATGACCTCATGCCCTTCGATTTTGTGCTTGTTAACAGGTTTTTGATACATAAACCCGAGATAGTTGAAGGTAAGACTTCAAAAGGATATGACAGGATAATACTTTATCTGTCCGATGATTTTCTAAGGCAATATGGACTTCTTGATTCATTTGATAAGGCAAAAGAGCTAAAGAGCTATGTTGTAAGATTCCCTGCAAATGTAAGTGCCGAGATCTTTAACATGTTTGAGACTGTTGAGGCCGATGAAAAGAAGCAGGACAGTGAATACGCCGGAAGGCTTACTACAAGACTCGATCTCATGAAAGCACTAATCGCTTTTAACAAAGCATGTATTTCCGAAGACTTTGGCTTTAAACCTGAAGCAAGATATAATCGTAAGATTATCGAAATAATAGAATACATCGGAAATAATTTAAGTAAAGATCTCTCAATTGACCTTCTTGCCGATCATTTTTATATGAGCAAGTACCATATGATGAGAACATTCAAGAATGAAACCGGATATTCGATTCATCAATATATTTCCGAAAAAAGAATTCTGCTTGCCAGAAGCTATATAATGGGAGGCATGCCTGCGACAAATGCCTGCATTGAATGCGGATTTCGGGATTATTCATCTTTTAGCCGAGCATTCAAAAATCAGCTTGGAATCATGCCGTCGGATGTAAAAATGTAGGTGTCAAGAAAAAATACTTGACACCTATTTCTTTTTTGTATATTATACTCATTGTGCATATTTGAGGATGAGGTTAACTATGGAGAAAATCGTTGAACAGGGTTTGCTGTACGATTTCTACGGTGAACTGCTGACGGAACATCAAAAGCAGATATATGAGGCGGCAGTTTACAACGATATGTCCCTTACAGAGATTGCCGATGAACATGGCATCAGCAAACAGGGCGTACATGACCTTATCAAGAGATGTACCAAATCCCTGCAGGAATATGAGGACAAGCTTCATATGATAAAAAGGTCTGAGGCAATCAGAGTCCAGGCTGAGAAGCTTAAAAATGTTTCTAACGGGAATGCTGAGCTGATCAGCATATCAGATAAAATTTTAGAGGAGCTTGGTTAATGGCTTTTGAAAGTCTGACTGACAAACTTCAAAATGTATTTAAAGGCCTTAGGAATAAGGGAGTCCTCACTGAGGATGATGTTAAGGCTGCGCTGAAAGAAGTTAAGATGGCTCTTCTTGAAGCAGATGTAAGCTTTAAGGTAGTTAAGCAGTTTGTAAACTCAGTACAGGAAAGAGCTGTCGGCGAGGGCGTTTTAAACGGACTCAATCCCGGACAGATGGTTATCAAGATAGTTAATGAAGAGATGACCAGTCTCATGGGCTCTGAAACAACTGAGATACAATTTAGGCCTATAAATGAGATCACAGTCCTTATGATGTGCGGTCTTCAGGGTGCAGGTAAGACAACAACCGCAGCCAAGATAGCGGGTAAGATCAAGCTAAAGGGCAGAAAACCTCTGCTTGTTGCCTGCGACGTTTACAGACCCGCTGCTATAGATCAGCTCAAGATAAATGCTGATAAACAGCAGGTTGATTTCTTCTCAATGGGAACCGATGTAAACCCTGTTGAGATAGCTAAGGCTTCAATCGATTATGCCAAAAAGAATAACAATAATGTTGTTATCATCGATACGGCAGGTCGACTCCAGATAGATGAAGTAATGATGAAAGAGCTTATTGATATCAAGGAAGCGGTTACTGTTCATCAGACACTTCTTGTTGTAGACGCAATGACCGGTCAGGATGCTGTCAATGTAGCGTCAGAGTTCAATGAGAAGGTTGGCGTTGATGGAATAATCCTCTCTAAGATGGATGGCGATTCAAGAGGTGGTGCGGCTCTTTCAACCAAGGCAGTAACAGGTAAGCCTATTCTTTATGTTGGTATGGGTGAGAAGCTCTCAGATCTTGAGCAGTTCTATCCCGACAGAATGGCCAGCAGAATCCTCGGAATGGGCGATGTTCTCAGTCTTATTGACAAGGCTGTAGAAGCCAATGCTCAGATGGATGCCGAAAAAGAAAAAGAGATGGCCCAGAAGATGAAAAAGGGCAAGCTCGATTTCGAGATGTATCTTGAGAGCATGAAACAGATGAGGAACATGGGCGGACTTGGCGCCATTATGGGAATGCTTCCCGGAATGGGCAAGATCGGTGATGACCAGCTCCCCGATGAAAAAGAGCTTGCAAGGCTTGAAGCCATTGTTCTTTCAATGACTCCCCAGGAACGCAAGAATCCCAAGCTTATGAGTCCTCAGAGAAAATATAGAATTGCCAAAGGTTCAGGTAATGATATTGCAGCAGTAAACAGATTCATCAAGCAGTTCGAGCAGATGAACAAGATGATGAAGCAGATGCCGGGACTTATGGGAGGCAAAAAAGGCTTCGGAAGATTCGGTAAGTTCGGTAATCCTTTCGGAGGCGGTAAGTTCTTTTGAGCAGAGCACTTGATGCTCACTAACTAATGATATGTATTGATTATGCATATAGATAACAATTATTCATTTATATTTAATGGAGGAAATTTAAAATGGCAGTAAAGATCAGATTAAAGAGAATTGGTAAGAAGAAGGTTCCTTTCTACAGAATCATCGTTTCAGATTCAAAGGCTCCTGTACAGGGTAAGTTCATCGAGGAGATCGGAACATACGATCCTAACACAGATCCCAGCACAGTTAAGGTAAACGAGGAGCTCGCTAAGAAGTGGCTTTCAAACGGTGCTCAGCCTACAGAGTCTGTAGCTAAGTTATTCAGACAGGCCGGCATTCAGAAATAATTTTCTAAATTAAAATATGCCGGAGGTTAATCAATGAAAGAGTTAGTTGAAGTTATCGCAAAGGCGCTTGTTGATAACCCGGATGAAGTAGTAGTAACCGAGAAAAAGGACGGGCGTAATATAATGATCGAGCTTCATGTTGCACCTTCAGACATGGGCAAGGTAATTGGTAAACAGGGCCGTATTGCCAAGGCAATCCGTGCCGTTGTTAAGGCAGCCTCAACCAGAGAGAACATCAAGGTTGAAGTAGAAATTGTTTAATTAAATGTAGCCGAATAAGAGAATTTTCTTATTCGGCTATTTTTTACAAGGAGAACAATGAATTATCATGTGATGACTCTTTTCCCTGAGATGATAGAGCAGGGGCTATCTGCAAGTATAATCGGCAGAGCAATAGATAAAGGCTTCATCTCCTTTGAAGCTGTCAATATAAGAGACTATTCAGGTGATCTTAAACACCACAAGGTGGATGATTATACCTATGGAGGCGGAGCCGGTATGCTCATGCAGGCTCAGCCAATATATGACTGTTATAAAGCAATTGAAGAGAAAATATCCGGTCAAAAGCCGCGTGTAATATATGTAACACCCCAGGGATCTGTATTTGATCAGAAAATGGCTGCAGATTTTGCAAAGGAAGAAGACCTTGTTTTCTTGTGCGGACATTATGAGGGTATAGATGAAAGAGTTCTGGAGGAAATTGTTACAGACTATGTTTCAATCGGTGATTATGTCCTTACAGGAGGAGAACTTCCTGCAATGGTAATGATCGATGCGATATCAAGACTTGTTCCCGGAGTCCTTAATAACGACGAATCAGCTCTTACAGAGAGCTTTGGAAACGGACTTTTAGAGTATCCTCAGTATTCAAGACCCGAGGAATGGATGGGCAAGAAGGTACCGCCGATTCTTTTGTCGGGAGACCACAAAAAAGTAGATGAATGGAGACTTGAGCAGTCTATAATAAGAACAAGGGAGAGAAGGCCGGATCTGTACGAGCAGTATATGATAGACAATCCGCCAAAACCCGAGAAAAAGAAGAGAAGAAGAAAACCAAAGGCAGAACCGGAGGGAGAATAAATGACAGAATCATTTCAGGTTGGAGTAATTGCATCGACACATGGTCTTCAGGGAGAGGTTAACGTTTTTCCTACGACCCAGGATCCTGACAGGTTCAAAAAGCTTAAAAAAGTAACGCTCCATACACAGAAAGGTGAAGAAATCTTACTTGATGTCGTAAGTGCGAGATTTTTTAAGAAATTTGTAATCGTAAAATTCAAGCAATTTAATAACATCAATGAAGTAGAGAAGTTCAGAGGTTGTGAACTTACCATCGACAGAAAAGATGCAATCAAACTCAACAAAGGCGAATATTACTGCGCTGATCTTATTGGGCTTAAGATTGTTGATGAAGAGGACAAAGAGCTGGGGACTCTTTCTGAAATTCTTCAGACCGGTGCCAATGATGTCTACGAGATGACAAGGATCGAATCGGATGATAAGGTTTATATTCCGGCTATCAAGGACTGTGTAAAAGAAATAGATGTAGATGGCGGAAAGATAGTGATCCATGTAATGGATGGACTTTTAGACTGAACTAAAATTAATATTCCAAAAAGTTGTTAAATGTTATTATTTGGATTATAATATTAGATAAATATATTTAGTGTGTGTAACTATGCGCATACAAGATGTTGGGGTAATTATTATGGTAGATTATACAGAAGGTGCCGGTTATCAGTACCATACACATGTAAAACCCGGAGATGTAGGAAGATATGTACTTTTGACAGGTGACCCGGGTAGATGTGAATCTATTTCAAAACTCTTCGATAATCCCGTTTTTGTAGCTCAGAATAGAGAATATACCACTTACACAGGTACACTCTGCGGTGAAAAGGTAAGTGTTATTTCGCATGGAATCGGTGGAGCTTCAACAGCAATCTGTGTTGAGGAGCTTGCCAAGTGCGGAGCTGATACATTTATCCGTATGGGTACATCAGGCGGAATGCAGGAAGATGTCATCGGCGGAGATATTGTGATCGCCAACGGTGCAATCAGGGCAGAAGGTACATCCAAAGAGTATGCTCCGATTGAATATCCTGCAGTTGCAGATTTTGAAGTTGTAAATGCCCTTGTTAACGGAGCCAAGACAGTAGGAGCCAAGTACCACGTAGGCGTTGCTCAGTGCAAGGATTCATTTTTTGGACAGCATGAGCCGGAGACCAAGCCGGTAGGTCCTGAGCTTCTTTATAAATGGGATGCTTGGATCAAGTGCGGATGCCTGTGTTCCGAAATGGAGAGTTCAACTCTTTTCATTGTCGGAAGTTACTTAAGACTTCGTACAGGCGCAGTATTATTGGTTGTTGCCAATCAGGAAAGAGCCAAAAAAGGTCTTTCAAATCCTCAGGTTCATGATATGGATGCGGTCTATAAGACCACAATCGAGGGCATCAAGAACCTCATAGCTTTGGATAAAGCCTGAAAAGGTTTTATTATAAATGTTTCTATTATTTCATTACAAACGGAGGGAAATTATGAAAAAGAAACTTTTCGCAGTTCTTATGGCTGCAACAATGGTATCTTCATTAGTAGCTTGTGGTGACACAGCTCCTGCTACTACAACAGATACTGCAGAGACACAGACAGAGCAGACAGCAGAGCCTGCTGCAGAGCCCGCTGCTGACACAGCTGCTGAGGCACCTGCTGCAGAAGCAACTGACATGAGAGTTGCTATGGTTACTGACTACGGCGATATCACAGACCAGTCATTCAACCAGTCAACTTACGAAGCTTGTAAGGCTTTTGGTGAGGCTAACGGTGTTGACTTCACATACTACAAGCCTGAAGGCGATTCAGACGCTGAGAGAGAGGCTATGATCGATAAGGCTGTAGCTGATGGCTACAACGTAATCGTAATGCCAGGTTATGCTTTCGCAGGCGCAATCAAGGATACAGCTGATACTTATCCTGATGTTAAGTTCGTTGCTCTTGATGTTTCAGAGTATGATCTTGAAGGTGATTCTTCAGACTTCAACAACGAGACATTCGCTAACGTATTCTCAGCAGTATATCAGGAAGAGCTTCCTGGATACATGGCTGGATACGCAGCAGTTAAGATGGGCTACACAAAGCTCGGTTTCCTTGGCGGAATGGCAGTTCCTGCTGTTATCCGTTACGGTTATGGTTTCGTACAGGGTGCTGACGCAGCTGCAGCTGAGCTCGGTGCTGATGTAGAGATCAACTATGCTTATGGTAACCAGTTCTACGGCGATGCTGATATCACAGCAGCTATGGATACATGGTACCAGGGCGGCACAGAAGTTGTATTTGCTTGCGGCGGTGGTATCTTCACATCTGCAGGTGAGGCAGCTGCTAAGGTTGGTGGCAAGGTTATCGGTGTTGACGTTGACCAGGCTAAGACAATTGATGGAATGTTCGAGAGTGGTATGACTGTAACTTCAGCTATGAAGGGCCTTCAGGCAACAGTTAACACACTTCTTACAGCAATCAAGGATGGCAGCTGGGATTCTTACGCTGGTAAGATCCTTAACCTTGGTCTTGTATCTGCTGACGACATGAGCCTTAACTATGTAGGTCTTGCTGACAGCACAATCTGGACTGACGGATTTACTGAGGCTGATTACAAGCAGCTCGTTGCTGATATGGTAAACGGCAAAGTTACAGTATCTAACGATTCTTCAGCTGAGCAGCCTTCAGCTACAACAGCTAAGATCAACTTCCAGGGTAACATTAAGTAATTATTCCCTAAGTTAATAAGGGCCGGTGGATTCATAGTCTTCCGGCCTTTTTTCGACAAAAGCAAAACTATTAATGTGTGGAGGAAAAACAGGTGGCAGGAAACAGCGAATATGCTATCGAGATGCTGAACATTACCAAGAGATTCCCCGGAATCATAGCTAATGATAATGTTACAGTACAGCTCAAAAAAGGCGAGATTCATGCACTGCTTGGGGAAAACGGAGCAGGAAAGTCTACCCTTATGAGCGTTCTGTTTGGTTTGTACCAGGCAGAAGAAGGTATTATCAAAAAGGATGGTGTCGAGGTTAAGATCAATAATCCAAATGACGCCAACGACCTCGGAATCGGAATGGTGCATCAGCATTTCAAACTTGTCCAGTGCTTTACAGTACTTGACAACATCATTCTTGGAGACGAGACGACCAAATATGGCTTTTTACAGAAGGAAGAGGCAAGGAAAAAGGTCCTTGAACTCTCTGATAAGTATGGCCTTAAGGTAGATCCGGATGCCAAGATTGAAGATATAACAGTAGGAATGCAGCAGAGAACCGAGATTCTAAAGATGCTCTACAGAGATAATGAGATTCTTATTTTTGATGAGCCTACAGCTGTTCTTACACCTGCAGAGATCGATGAGCTCATGGAGATCATGAGAAACCTCTCCAAGGAAGGTAAGTCTATACTGTTTATTTCTCATAAACTTGCTGAGATCATGGCAGTTGCTGACAGATGCAGCGTTCTCAGAAGAGGTAAGTACATCGGTACTGTAAATATAGCAGATACAAATCAGGACGAACTTTCAAGAATGATGGTTGGTCGTGATGTTCAGCTTGTTGCAACCAAGGAAGATAAAGAACCCGGAGAAGTAATTCTTCACGTTGAGAACATGACTGTTCCCAGCAAGCTTCACCACAACAATGCTGTTAAGAACGTGTCCTTTGATGTAAGAGCCGGGGAGATTGTATGCATCGCAGGTATCGATGGTAACGGTCAGACTGAGCTTGTTTACGGACTTTCGGGCCTTGAGAATTGCACAAGCGGCAAGATAACTCTTTCCGGAAGAGATATTACTCATGCTTCAATCAGGGAGAGATCAACTCACGGAATGAGCCATATTCCTGAAGACAGACACAAACACGGTCTTGTAATGGATTACTCTCTGGCATACAATCTTGTGCTTCAGAGATACTTTGAGCCTGAATTCTCAACCAAGGCAGGTTTCCTTAAAAAGGCTGAAATCAATAAATACGCCGAAAAACTCATTGAACAGTACGATATCAGATCCGGACAGGGTGCACCCACAATTGCCCGTTCAATGTCAGGCGGTAACCAGCAGAAAGCTATTATCGCAAGAGAAATAGACAAGAATCCCGATCTTCTTATTGCTGTTCAGCCTACAAGAGGTCTAGATGTAGGAGCTATTGAGTATATTCATAAACAGCTTATCAAGCAGAGAGATGAAGGACATGCGGTACTTCTTGTTTCTCTGGAGCTTGAAGAAGTTATGAGTGTATCAGACAGAATACTTGTAATGTATGAGGGTGAGATTGTAGGAGAATTTGACCCTAAAAAGACAACACCGGAAGAACTCGGACTTTACATGGCCGGTGCTAAGAGACAGGAGGTGGGAGCATAATGAATAACAAGGAAAAACAAAGCTTCCTTTCAAAGCCTGCTGTTCAGTCCACACTGGCTGCGCTTTTATGTATTGTTATCGGACTGCTTGTTGGTTACGTTGCACTTCTTATTATCAATCCCAAGGGTGCGACAGAAGCCATAATTACAATTCTTAAGAACTATTTTACATATCCATCGCCCAAGGCTGCAATGAAGTACCTTGGTAACACACTTGTAAAAGCTGCACCTCTTCTTATGTGTGCACTTTCAATTCAGTTCTGTTATCAGGCAGGTCTGTTCAATATCGGTGCAGCAGGCCAGTATGTAGCAGGTGCAGGAGCAGCTCTTTACTGTGCGCTCGCCCTTAACCTTCCATGGCCTATCTGTCTTATTGCAGCATTTGTAGCCGGTGGTGTATTCGGAATCATTGTAGGACTTCTTAAGTCTTACCTTAATGTTAACGAGGTTATTTCAGGCATCATGCTCAACTGGATTGGCCTTTATTCCGTAAATATGCTTCTTTCAGGTGTAAAAGAGACAGCGAGCCCTTATACAGTACAGCTTGCAAGCACCAATCCGGGTGCGCTTCTTCCTTCACTTGGAATGGAAAAGCTCTTTTCAAACAATAAGTATGTAACAATAGCTATTCCGCTTGCTGTTATCATTGCAATTGTACTTAAGGTGATCCTCAGCAAAACCGTATTCGGATATGAGATCCGTGCAACCGGTATTGCCAAAGATGCTGCAAGATACAGCGGAATGAAAGAGAAAAAGAACGTCATCATAACACTTTTCATTGGTGGTGCTCTTGCAGGACTTGGTGCAGCGTTCTTATTCCTTTCAGGATATGAGCAGTGGTCAGTAACTCAGTCCTCGGTACCGAGCATGGGCTTTAACGGAATCGCTGCTACATTCCTCGGCGGACTTGACCCTATAGGAACAATTTTTGCATCATACTTTATTCAGCATATTACAAGTGGAGGTTCATACCTTGATAAGAACGTATATCCTTCACAGATTTCAGACTTTATTTCTGCAATCATTATCTACCTTTGCGGTTTTGTTCTTTTCTTCAAGCTTCATCTCAACAGCTATTTGAGAGCAAGAAATGAGAGAGAGAAACAAAAGCCAATTGCAAAAGCAAATAAAGAGGAAGGAGGTAAGAACTAATGGTACTGCTTCTTCAATACACACTTTTATTTGCATCGGTTCTTATTCTGGTAGCACTTGGAGGATGTTTCTCAGAACATTCAGGTGTTATTAACCTCGGACTTGAAGGTATCATGGTAATCGGAGCTCTTGGTGGTGCGCTTACTCTTAAGTATATTGACCCCAGTACTCCCAAGGCACTCATTTTGCTTGCTGTTTTAGCGGCATCAATAGTTTGTGGTGTATTGTATTCGGTTCTTCTTGCCGTTGCCTGCATAAACTTAAAAGCTGACCAGACACTTGTCGGAACTGCTCTTAATATGCTCGCAGCAGCTGCAGCAACAGTTATTGTTAAGTCAATCAATATGGCAGAGAACCCTGATAACGTTTCATCAACCGTTCAGTACATGGCAACTAAGAAGGCTCTAGTTAAGAATATCGGATCATTCCAGTTCAACTGGTTCATGCTTGTAGCTCTGATCATGCTTATTCTTGCATATATCATTCTCTACAAGACAAGATTCGGTCTTAGACTTATGGCTTGCGGTGAGCATCCTCAGGCTGCTGATTCAGTTGGTATCAATGTTTATAAGATGCGCTGGGCAGGTGTACTTATTTCAGGTATGCTCGCAGGAATCGGCGGTATTGTTTATATCACCGCCGGTGTCAGCGAATGGAAGTTTGAGGTGGGTGTTGCCGGATTTGGTTTCCTTGCACTTGCTGTTATGATCTTCGGACAGTGGAAGCCTATAAATATCGGCCTTGCAGCTCTGTTATTCGGTTTCTTCAGAGCTCTTTCAAACGTATATTCAGGCTTCGACTTCCTTGCAGCTCTTAATATTCCGGGCTCGGTATACAACATGATGCCTTATATCATTTCACTTATCGTTCTTGCATTTACATCATCCAATTCAAGAGCGCCTAAGGCAGAAGGAATTCCTTACGACAAGGGATCGAGGTAATAAAGAAACAATTATGGATACACAATTACAGGAATTAATAGATACAGCTCTTTCTATGCGCAAGATGAGCTACACTCCATACTCTCATTTTAATGTCGGAGCAGCTCTTCTTGGAGCAGACGGCAAGATATATACCGGCTGCAACATTGAGAATGCATCTTATACACCAACTAACTGTGCAGAGAGAACAGCGTTTTTTAAGGCAATAAGCGAAGGAATGAGGGAATTCAAAGCAATCGCCATTGCCGGTGGCAAAGAAGATGCCAAAGAGCTGGATTACTGTCCTCCGTGTGGAGTGTGCAGACAGGTTATGAGCGAATTCTGCAAAGATGATTTTAAAATCATCCTTGTAAAATCATCAACTGAATATAAAGAATATACTCTTACAGATCTTGTTCCTGAAAGATTCACACCCGATAATCTTTTGGGTTGACGGATGCACGTATAATATGTTATATTAAAATGCGTTGTGACAATCAGACGGTCCTCTGATGTACATAAGATACATTTAAGAACGTCCATTGAATAGGAGAAAAGATATGAGTACTATTATCGAAGAGCTCGAGAAAGAGCAGCTGAACGCTAACGCGCCTCAGTTCCACACAGGTGATACTGTAAGAGTACACGCTAAGATCAAGGAAGGAAACCGTGAAAGAGTTCAGGTTTTCGAAGGAACTGTCAAGAAGATCCAGGGCGGTAGCAACCGTACAACCTTCACAGTAAGAAAAGAGTCTTACGGTGTTGGCGTAGAGAAGACATGGCCACTTCACTCACCTATCGTTGAGAAGGTAGAGGTTGTTAGAAGAGGTAAGGTAAGAAGAGCTAAGCTGAACTACCTTAAGGGACTTACAGGTAAGAAGGCTAAGGTTAAGGAGCTTGTTACCAGATAATATGTTTTTTGAAGGGCAGTTACTATTTAGTAATTGCCCTTTTACGTTATAAGTTTATTTAGAGGTAAATATGAGATCAAGACGGAATACTTTTACATTTCACCAGAAGAAAAAAAGAATAACCTCAAAGCTTATACGTGAGATCTTTTCATGGATCTTTGTTACACTTCTTGCAATTGTCATTGCAACAGCGCTTGTATTTGCCTTCGGTATGCAGGTCAAGGTGATAGGTGATTCAATGCAGCCTACGCTGAAAAACGGACAGGCAGTACTTATAGACAGAGCGCTTTCTAAGATTATAAGCCCCAAAACAGGTGATATAATCGTATTTTTGCCAAACGGCAATGTAAATTCCCATTATTATGTAAAGAGAATAGTGGCTACTCCCGGAGATAAGGTACAGATCATTGACGGAAGCTTATACGTCAATGACGAGTTAAAGATGGAAGATAGCGATTTGTATGATAAAATGGAAGATGCAGGGATAGCTGCTAATCCGATCAAACTGCAAAGCGGCGAATATTTCGTTCTTGGAGATAACCGAAACAGCTCTGAGGATTCAAGAAGTGCAAATATCGGTATCGTCAAGTCCGGCATGATTGTCGGAAAGGCATGGTTCAAACTGAAGTTTGAAGATTATCGTGGCGGACCGATATTAAATCACTATTAAGGAAGGGTAGATTTATGAATTATCAGTGGTATCCCGGTCATATGACAAAAGCGATCAGAATGATGCAGGAAAACATCAAACTGATCGATATAATAATTGAACTTACTGACGCCCGGATACCTGCTTCAGGCAGAAACCCGGATATAGATGAACTGGGCAAGAATAAATTCAGGCTTGTGATCCTTAACAAAGCAGATCTTGCTGACCCGGAAGTTACAGCAAAGTGGCGGGATCTTTATCAGTCACAGGGCATGTATGTTCTTGAAATGAATTCCAAGACAGGCAACGAAGCCGGCAAAGTAAAAGATCTTATCCTGAAGGCTTGTGCTGAAAAGATAGAGCGAGACAAGAAAAGAGGCATTGTGGGAAGACCTATAAGAGCAATGGTTGCAGGTATTCCCAATGTAGGTAAATCCACATTCATAAATAAACTATCCGGTAGATCTTCTGCCAAAACAGGAAATAAACCCGGTGTTACAAAAGGTAAACAGTGGATATCTCTTGGCAAGAATATGCAGCTTCTTGATACCCCCGGTATTCTCTGGCCCAAGTTTGAAGATGAAACCGTTGGTCTCCATCTCGCACTCATAGGTTCAATGAACGATGAGAACCTTGATACTACAGAGCTTGCCTGTGAGCTGATAAAGATTTTAAAAGAGCTTTATCCGGATGTAATCAAATCGAAATACAATATTACAGACGAACAGATAGCAAAGTTTGAAGAAGAACAATACGCGACACCTTTAAGTGCTGTTTTATCAGCAATTGCTGAAAGCAGAAAGCTTATCAAACAGGGAGCTTTGCCGGATATAGAGAGAGCATCCGCGCTTATTCTTGATGATTTCAGAAATGGAAGATTGGGAAGATTATCAATAGAAAGACCATAAAAAGTGCACAGCACAGAAAAGAGATAAGACATGAATAAAGTTCTAAAGGAAATTCTTAGTACAGTACTATACCTGCTTGTAATTTTTGCTCTTACATTTCTATTTATAACTTTTATTGCTCAGAGAACAGAAGTAAGCGGACAGTCGATGGAGCCTACTCTTCATGACAGAGACTCGCTTCTGGTAGATAAGGTTACATACAGATTCTCAGATCCAAAACGATACGATATAGTTATTTTCCCTTATCAGTATGGAAACAGACAGTATTTTATAAAACGTATAATCGGACTCCCTGGTGAAACCGTAAGAATAGATACCGATGGTAATATCTATATAAATGACACACAGCTTGTAGAAACCTACGGAGCTGAAGTAATTCTTGACCCCGGAAGGGCGATTGATGGCGTCAAGCTCGGACCGGATGAGTACTTTGTCATGGGAGATAACAGAAATCACAGTATGGACAGCCGTGATATTACTGTTGGCAGTATTAAAAAGAAAGATTTCCTTGGTAAAGCCTTTATCAGAATCTATCCATTCTCAAGTTTTGGGGGTGTAGAATAATGCCATCAGCCTCAGAACAGAAGAAAATAGACGCACTAAACAAGGAGAGAGCACGTACATATGAGCTTAGCAAGTATGAAAGAGAAAATGCTCAGTACGGTCTTTTATGCGGTATAGATGAAGTTGGCAGAGGCCCTCTGGCAGGACCTGTCTATGCAGCTGCCGTAATCCTTGATCCGAATGAAGAAATCTTATATCTTAATGATTCCAAGAAATTATCCGAAAAAAAGAGAGAGGCCCTTTATGATGTTATCATGGAGAAGGCCTTAGCTGTAGGCATAGGATGTTCATCTCCCGAGAGAATTGACGAGATAAATATCCTTCAGGCAACATTTGAGGCTATGACCAAGGCTGTTAACTCTCTCAAGGTTAAACCCGGAGCTCTTCTGATAGATGCTGTGCATATACCGCAGCTTGAAGATTACAAGCAGATTTCTATTATTAAGGGTGATGCTAAAAGCGTTTCAATTGCAGCTGCCAGCATAATTGCAAAGGTAACAAGGGACAGAGTCATGAAGGAAATGGCTTTAAAATATCCTCAGTATGCCTTTGAATCAAACAAAGGTTATGGTACGGCTGCTCATATTGCAGCTCTAAAAGAGTTCGGTCCCTGTGAAATACATAGAAGGTCATTTATAGGAAACTTCGTATGAATGTCATAAGTAATGTATCTCAACAAAATACCGTCATTATAGATGGTAGCAGGTTTACAGATCAAAAAGCAGCTGAGAAGCCCTTAGATCTGAGAACCGGATCTACCATCCAGGGTACCGTTGTGTCTGTTTCACAAGGTGAAGGCGGTGAGAGACTTGCGACAATCAGCGTTGGCAACAATGTTATAAATGCTAAGCTTTCTGATGAAATGGGCCTTAGAGAGGGCCAGACTCTTAATTTTTCTGTAAGATCAAATGGCGCAAGCGGAGTGACAATTACTCCGTTATATGAAAACACATCAATTGATCAGAGTACGCTTAAAGCGCTTACAGCTGCCGGTATTGAAATAAATAATGATACCGTTCAAATGGTTAAGGACATGATGGAAGCAGGACTTCCCATTGGGAAGGATGCTCTTCTTGAAATGAACAAAAACCTTTCTGCCAATCCAAATACTTCAATTTCGACAATGGTTGAGATGAAGAGTCTTGGAATTCCGATTAATGAAAACAATATAGTACAGTTTGAGAGCTATAAAAATTACGAGCATCAGGTTACTTCAGCTATGGAAGATATAATGAACGAGCTTCCCGATGCATTTTCAGAGCTTACTGCTTCAGGTAATGACAAGGCGGCTCTTGATCTTTACGGGTCAGTCCTAAAGCTCTTTTCAGGCGAAGAGATTACTTCTGGCCAGGAAACAGTGTCCGTAACACAGGAAGCTGCCGGCGCTCAAAACACCAACGCCTTGGCAGAAGCAACGGAAGAAAGTCTGATTAATCCTGAAATAACCGAAGAAATAGCAAAAGAATCTTCAGAAGGAAATTCACCTGTTCAAAATGGATCTACCATACAAAATGAAGATGCTAAGGCTCAAAATGACGCAGCGCTTCAGGGAAAAAACATTTTATCGGACAGTTTTGTAAATGACCTGAAAAAACTTGGAATTCCTGAAGAAACAATCAAAAACTACGAAAATGCCTTAAAGGAAGTAAGCAAGAATCCGGAAGGCGCTACCTCAGAAGCGACAGCTCGCCTTGAAACAGCGCAAAAAGAACTGTTAAAAGAGCTGTCATCCGCATTTGAGAGCTCCGACACTAGCACTCAGACTTCTGCTGATGCATGGAAGAGTGTCTTTTCCAAAGATGAGTTTACCAAGCTTCTCAAAGACAATATATCTTCACAATGGCATATAAAGCCTGGTGAAGTTGAGAAAAAAGAGAATATTGAGAATCTGTATCAAAGGCTGGGAAATCAGGTTAAAGGTCTGACATCAGCTATTGAACAAAATCTTGGAGCTGAATCAAAGCTTGGACAAACAGCAAATAACCTTCAAAACAACTTAAACTTCATGGATCAGTTAAATCACATGTTCCAGTATGTTCAGCTTCCGCTTCAGATGACAGGTCAAAATGTACATGGCGATCTCTATGTATATCGTAACAAGCATAAAAAGATGACCGATGACGGATCGGTCAGCGCTGTTCTTCACCTGGACATGGAGCACCTTGGCCCCCTTGATGTATATGTAAAGATGAAAGACAACAAAGTTGCTACTAACTTTTATGTGGCAGATGACAGTATTCTGGATCTCATAAATGATAATATTCATATTCTTAATGAAAGGCTTGAAAAACGAGGCTATACAATGAGTGTCAAAATGATGCTCCACGATGAAATGGACGGTCAGGACGCGGCAGTAGACGAGATGCTGGATGTCATGAAGACCCCGATTCTGTCCACAGCCTCTTTTGATGCAAGGGCGTAAGGATAAAAAATGCCGGATGAAAAAGAAAAGCAAAAAGTAAAAACCGCGGTAGCTCTTGCTTACGATCCCAACGAAGACGGAGCCCCCAAGGTCATAGCTTCCGGTAAGGGTGCGCTGGCAGAAAAGATCATCGAACAGGCAAAAGATAATAAGATTCCTGTTCACGAAGATGATAAACTGGCAGAGACATTATCGCGCCTTGAAATAGGGGAAATGATTCCTCCTGAACTGTATGAAGTTGTAGCTGAAATCCTTGTTTTCGTTGATGCGATGGACAAGATCAAAGCAAAAGATAAAACCAGACATTAAAAGAAAGGCACAAATTGAATAAAAGAGTAGTAGGTGATACAAAAGAGCTTCTGGCCTGCAACTATCTTTCGCAGCAAGGCGTCAAGATACTTGAGAGGAATTTCAGATGCAGAACAGGCGAGATCGATATTATCGCAAAAGACGGTAAATACCTGTGCTTTATTGAAGTCAAATACAGGTCGGACGATTTTTTCGGTGAGCCGCAGGAAGCAGTTAATTTCAGAAAACAAAAGCATATTTGCAAAGTCTCAGATTTCTATTTATATTCTAAGTATAAGTCTTTTGACCTTCCGGTCAGATACGATGTAGTAGCAATTTCCCAGAAAGACAATATATTTACATTCAAATGGATAAAGAATGCCTTTTATCATATTTGACATACGAGACAGAGAGGAATATCTATGAATAAAAATATTAAAATAAAGCGCTGTGGAGGCCTGAAAACTTTAGAGCTAAGGGATCACAACGGTTTAAAATATCTTGTATTTCCAAGAATAGAAGAGCTTGGGATGGTAGACCATCTCTTTAGCACCAGACTTGGCGGAGTTTCCAAAGGATACTATTCAGAATGCAATTTAAGCTATACAAGAGGCGATGACAAAGAAGCGGTAGATGAAAACTACAGACGTGTTGCAGATGCTCTTGGCCATGGGAAGACTCTGGATGACTTTGTATGTACATTCCAGACTCATACAACAAATATCCGGATAGTAACAGAAGAGGACAGAGGAAAAGGCCCTGCAAGACTTCGTGACTACACGGATATAGACGGTCTGATAACCAACGTTCCGGGTATAATACTTGGAAGCTTTCACGCCGATTGTCCGCCGGTATATATAATTGATCCTGTTAAAAGAGCTATCGGCCTTGTCCACTCCGGTTGGAAAGGCACAAAAGGCAAAATATCAGCCGGAGCTATTGAGAAAATGAAGGAAAACTACGGCTCAGATGCAAAAGACCTTATCTGTGCTATCGGCCCCTCAATCTGCGGACCGTGTTATGAGATAGGAAGCGATGTGGCAGAAGAGTTTTCAGGTTCTTTCTCCGAAAAAGAACTTGAAGATTACGGAATACTTATTCCATATCCTGAAGGCAAGTACCGCCTGTATCTATGGAACGCGATAAAGCTGACGCTTATGCAAAGCGGTGTAAGTGAAGAGAATATTCTTGTAACAGATATATGTACAAGATGTAATCCTGATCTTCTGTTTTCGCACAGAATACACCATGAAAACAGAGGTAATTTATGTGCGTTTCTATCAATAAAAAATTAATTGTCGTATATTCGTCTATTTCTTAAGAAATCTTAAGAAATTTCGACGGTAAATCTTAAGAATTTAATGATTTAATAGATATTAAGTAAAAAATGTGAGGATGCTATGGAGAATATTTTAGTTTGTGATGATGACAGAGAAATAGTTGATGCCATTGAGATCTATCTTGAACAGGAAGGCTTCAAGGTTTACAAAGCCTACGACGGAGAAGAGGGATTGAATGTTCTTAGGCATGAAGAGATACATCTTGCCATCATTGATATCATGATGCCGAAGCTTGACGGTATACATCTGGTCAAGGAGCTGAGAGAATTCAGTACGATTCCGGTTATATTCCTGTCTGCCAAATCCGAAGATTCAGACAAGATACTTGGTCTTAATATCGGGGCTGATGATTATGTAACCAAGCCTTTTAATCCACTTGAACTTGTTGCAAGGGTCAAATCAAACGTAAGAAGGTATACATCCCTCGGAAAAGTAATAGAAAGAGCCAATGTATATACCTCAGGTGGACTTGTGGTTGATGATAATGCCAAAAAGGTAACTGTTTACGGCGAAGATATCCGTCTTACCCCCATCGAATACAAGATTCTTGCTTTCCTTGCCAAAAACAAAGGAAAGGTATATTCCATTGACCAGATTTATGAGAATATCTGGGGTGACATCTCCGTCAGGACCGATAATACCATAGCAGTTCACATTAGACACATTAGAGAAAAAATAGAAGTAGACCCTCGCGAACCCAAATTCCTTAAGGTTGTATGGGGCGTAGGCTACAAGATTGAGGATGACAGAAGATGAAAAGTGCTACAGGTAAACTACGTTTGATCAGATGGGGTCAGCATTTTATTGCTGCTTTTATTGCCTTTGTGATCGCATATTCGGTTGCAGGAAGTAATATTATGATCAAGGGAATAAACGGATCATATTCCTACAATTTGTATGAATCAGATAAAAACAGAAATTATGAGGATTCATATCTTTTCAATAATATCTTAGGAAACAACATTTCTGATGTACTCAGACATGTTGCCGTTAAAACCCAGATGGAAACGAACGGACAATATGACAGCCAGAAAAAAGTTGATGTTACTGCTTATGTAAACAGGGGGGCCAGCCTTTCAACCGATTATGTAACAGCTGTATATTACCTCTCAGACCTTTTGAAGTGGGCACAGTACGGTTTTAAGTATGAGACAAGGAATTTTACCGAGGAAGAGAGCGCCGGGTTCCTTAGTCCCACTACTACATATACACATCTTAAAAGCAACGGTTATTCAGGCGGAATGAATGCTTACCTGAATTCTCAGATAGAAGGAAACAGTATAACCTTTACTCTATCAGGTAATTCCACTCCCAAAGAGGGCGGAGAACACACTTACCTGATTCCGCGCTATCAGACTGTTGACGGTAAGAATATTGAGAACATTGTTTCTACATGGGAAGAGTATAACCTTGTAAGCACATATGTTGAAGATGCTGCCAACGACCTTCTGACTAATTATGAGGAATATACCAGAGCAGAAGATTACTACGACTATTCAAATACAAATCTGAGATATTATATTGTCAGAACCATAGACGGTAAAACCGATGTATATACAAATATTTCGGAATTAAAGGGTGAGACTACAGGCAAGAATATCAAGTCCATATTCCAGGATTATGGAAAATACATTTATTATTGTCCGTATGAGCTCAGCTATGAAACCAATACATTGATAAAGGAAAGCGTTCTTAGAAATATCGTTAAATCTTTCAGCTATGCATATCCTGATCAAATCAAGATGTATATTGCTGTAGACACAGAAAACTACCCGGCTTCAGATTCATTTACTTCAGGCAAGGACAGCTTTAGCAGATTTATGCCATACAAGTCCCAGTTGTATATTCTCGGAGTAGTTGCAGCAATAATCTATATCATCCTGTTTGTCCTTTATATCGCAATCATGAACAGACAGCTTTTGTTAACAGATAATACGGGTGAGTCCACAGAAAGACATGGTATTTATACTGAAGGTTATTTCCTGATCGGCCTTTTGATCATGGCAATTCCAATTCTTGGATATTTAATCTATAGGTTATTAAACGGAGATCTGTGGAATCTTATAAGAATGGTTTCATTCCCTTATATCTGCGCTTTTGCAGGATTTGTTATCAGTATAGGATTTCTTTTTGCAGTATATGGTCTTATCAGAAAGGGAAAGAGTAAAGTTGCTTACAGGGACAGTTTCTTAAAAGCTCTTATCCTTGCCACCAAGAATCTGATCACCAATACGACTGATAATGCCAATGTAATCATAAGAACCTGGATTCCATTTCTGTTCTTTGTAGCAATGAATATCCTTTTGACACGTATAGGGATTGCAGGAATAGTAATTGCCATTCTTCTTGATATTCTTGTAGGTATTTACCTCTACAGACAAAATCTCGACAGAGATAAGATAATAGCCGTTATTAACGCTATTAAGGATGGTAATGTCAAATCAAAGGTTGATATAAAAGAGCTTCATTCAGACAATATAGCACTTGCTGAAGCAGTGAACTCAATCGGTGAGGGTATTGATGAAGCGGTAAATACAAGCATGAAGGATGAGAAGCTAAAAGCTGATCTCATAACCAACGTATCTCATGATATAAAAACGCCTCTGACATCGATAATTAACTATGTAGATCTTATCAAGCGAGAAGATATTGATAATGAGAGAATACGAGAATATGTTGAAGTGCTTGACCAGAAATCGCAGAAGCTCAAACAGCTTACAGAAGACCTGGTAGAAGCTTCCAAGATAAGTTCAGGAAATATCAGCATTCAGCTATCAAAGATCAATTTCGTGGAACTGGTAAATCAGACCATCGGAGAATTCTACGAGAAACTGGAAGCAGGAAGCCTTCAGGTTATATTCAAGCCACAGGATCAGAACATGTCTATAATGGCTGATTCAAGGCACCTTTGGAGGGTAATCGAGAATCTTCTTAACAACGTATGCAAATATGCTCTTTCAGGCACCAGAGTATATCTTGATATGCATTACGAAATGATAGAGAACGTACAAAAAGTCATTTTCTCAATTAAGAATATCTCTGCAAAAGAGCTAAATATTGATGCATCTGAACTGGCAGAGAGATTTATAAGAGGAGATGAGTCCAGAACGACAGAAGGAAGCGGCCTAGGCCTTTCAATTGCCAAGAACCTGACAATTGCTCAGGGCGGAACCTTCGATATAAGGCTGGACGGTGATCTGTTCAAAGTAATTATCAGCTTTAATGCATGCGAATAAGCAAAATAAAAAAGCTTCCGGAATTTTCAAATCCGGAAGCTTTTATTTTACTCGTAAAGCTCAGGTGCTATGAGACCTTTATTGTATTTATCAACAATCTCATGAATCTTGTCAGTTGGCATATTAACAGTAGACATTGATGCGTCGTGATTTAAGAAATCAATGATAGTAGCAAGGAACTTGCCCATATCTGCGATAAATATGTATTCTCTTGATTTCACATCATCGTTCATATAAGTCAGGTTAGTAGTGATGACTGCATCAAAGTAGCCATCTTTATAACCCTCGTCGAATTTCTTCATTCCGTCAGTGAAAAGACCAAAGGTAGTACAGATGAACACCCTCTTGGCACCCATGCTCTTAAGCTGGCGCGCTGTGTCTATCATGCTGGATCCAGAAGATATCATATCATCGATGATGATAACATCTCGTCCCTTAATATCTGAACCCAAAAACTCATGTGCAACAATAGGATTAGAACCGTTTACGATGTGTGCATAGTCACGTCTCTTGTAGAACATACCGGTGTCTGCACCGATAACATTTGCAAAGTACACAGCTCTGTCCAAAGCTCCTTCATCCGGGCTTATAACTGTAAGATGGTCCTTATCAACTGTAAGATCGCTGATATGAGAAAGAAGAGCTTTCATAAACTGATATGAAGCAAGGAAATTATCAAAACCTCCAAGAGGCTTAGCGTTTGAAATCCTCGGGTCATGTGCATCAAAAGTTATGAAGTTTGAAATACCCATGTCATGGAGCTCTTTAAACATCTGAGCCGCGTCAAGGGATTCCATTCCGGATCTCTTGTGCTGACGTCCTTCATAGAGGAAGGGCATGATAACATTTATTCTTTTGGCCTTACCGGTTATGGCGCCGATTACTCTTTTTAAATCCTGATAATGATCATCGGGAGATTTGTGGTTCTCGTAGTTGTACATCTTATATGTGATGCTGTAGTTGCATACATCGGTAAGAATGTAAACATCGTGGCCACGTACAGACTCATTGATTGTTGCCTTGGCTTCGCCGCTTCCGAATCTGTCTAAAGTGTAAGCAATCTGATAGCTGTCCTTGGCATATCCGTGGAAAGCAGGATCTCCTTCCGGCATTTGATGTAGATTTCTTCTGAATTCTGCGATATACTTGTCAACGCTCTCACCCAGTTCTCTGGCTGATTCCATTACTATGAGATTAAGTGGTGCTACCGGAATGAGAGATTCTAGCTGCTGAAAATCTGGCATGTTTTATCCTTCCTTGTATCTTGTGTGATGCTACATATTTGTTTTACCATCCATATTACTGACACGTCAAGGAAATTCGGGTATAATATGTTGATAAAGGAAAACTATGAAAAAACACAGTATACATATAATTAAATCAATAATTCCCGGCAGTATCGCCGAGGAAATGGGCATCGAAGCAGGAGATCAGCTTCTTAAGATTAACGACAACGATATCGAGGATATTTTTGACTATCAGTATCTTGTACAGGACGATCATCTTGATATCCTTATCAAAAAAGCTGATGGTGAAGAGTGGCTGCTTGATATCGACAAGGATTTTGACGAGGATCTAGGTATAGAGTTTGAGAACGGACTCATGGACGACTACAGATCCTGCAGCAATAAGTGTATCTTTTGCTTTATCGATCAGATGCCAAAGGGTATGAGACCAACTCTTTATTTTAAGGACGATGATTCAAGGCTTTCTTTTTTACAAGGAAACTACGTCACTCTGACAAATATGTCTGATGCTGATATAGACAGGATTCTTAAATATCATCTTTCTCCCATAAACGTATCTTTTCAGACTACAAATCCTGAGCTTCGCTGCAAAATGCTGGGAAACAGGTTTGCAGGTGAAGCATTGAAAAAAGTGGACAGACTCTGTGCAGAAGGTTCAGGAATAGAGCTTAACGGTCAGATTGTGCTCTGTAAGGGAGTTAATGACGGTGATGAGCTTGAAAGGTCAATCAGTGACCTTACCAAGTATCTGCCTAATCTTCAGAGCGTATCTGTAGTACCTGTCGGACTGTCCAAATACAGAGAAGGTCTTTATCCTCTTGAGCCTTTTGATTCAGCGGATGCAGAAAAAGTTATAGATACCATAGAGACCTGGCAGAAAAAAGTCTATAATGAGTATGGTATGCATTTCATCCATGCAAGCGACGAATGGTATTTCCTTGCAGGAAGAGATTTTCCCGAAGCCGATAGATATGATGGTTATCTTCAGCTTGAAAACGGCGTTGGAATGATGAGACTTCTCATAGATGAATTTGATGAAGCCTTTGAAGATGTTCTTGAGCATCACTCTGAAGAATTGCAGAGCATAAACAGATCAATATCTCTCGCAACAGGAAGACTTGTATATCCATGCATTCGTGATATGGCCAAAAGAGCTATGGACATATGCCCGGGACTTGATGTTAAGGTATATGAGATAGTGAATGAATTCTTTGGTGAGAGGATTACGGTATCAGGTCTTTTGACAGGACAGGATATAATAAAACAGCTAAAGGGCAAGGATCTGGGGTCAATGCTGTATCTTCCTGAAAACCTTCTCAGAAGCGGAGAAGACTATCTTCTCGATGATATTACCGTATCAGATATAGAAAGAGAACTTGGAATTTCTGTGGGAATCGCCAAGTGTGGCGGAAGAGATCTCGTAAGTGAGCTCTTTGGATTTGAAATTTAAGACTGGATAAAGGAAACAGAATGAGTAAGAAAAACATAGTAGCGGTTGTAGGACGACCGAATGTAGGAAAATCAACACTTTTTAACGCACTGGCAGGTAGCAGGATTGCGATTGTCCAGGATACGCCCGGTGTTACAAGAGACAGGATCTATCAGGATGTGGAGTGGCTTAATCATAGCTTTACTCTGATCGATACCGGTGGTATTGAGCCTGATTCAAAAGACATTATCCTGTCCCAGATGAGAGAGCAGGCGCAGATAGCAATAGATACAGCGGATGTCATTATCTTTATGGTAGATGTCAAGCAAGGCCTGGTTGATGCTGATGCCAAGGTTGCCGATATGCTCAGGCGCTCAGGTAAGCCTATTGTGTTATGTGTTAACAAGGTTGATAATTTTAAACGAGATGAGATGGACATCTATGAGTTCTATAATCTCGGAATTGGAGAGCCTTTCCCAATTTCAGCTGCAGGCAAGCAGGGCATCGGTGATCTTCTTGAGGAGGTTGTAAGCCACTTTAAGAAGGATTCAACTGCTGAAGAAGAGGATGATTCCATCAAAGTTGCCATCATCGGTAAGCCCAATGTAGGTAAAAGCTCAATAATCAATAAGCTAATCGGTGAAAACAGGCTAATTGTATCAGATATTGCAGGTACAACCAGAGATGCCATAGATACAGAAGTCAAACATAACGGCAAGAAATACGTATTTATCGATACCGCCGGTCTGAGGCGTAAGAACAAGGTCAAGGATGCTCTCGAACACTACATGATAGTGAGAACTGTCGGGGCAGTTGAGCGCGCTGATATAGCTGTTCTTGTAATAAATGCAGAAGACGGGGTGACAGAACAGGATGCCAAGATAGCCGGAATAGCTCATGAGAGCGGCAAAGCTGTTATTATAGCCGTCAATAAATGGGATCTTATCGAAAAAGACAATCATTCCGTTAAGGAGTTTACCAAGAACATCAGAAATACGCTTGCTTTCATGAACTATGCAGAAATAATGTTTATTTCTGCAGAGACAGGACAGCGACTTATAAAGCTTTATGACATGATCGACATGGTAAGCGAGAATCATGCTCTCAGAGTTTCAACAGGTGTTCTTAACGAGATCATGACTCAGGCAGTTGTAATGCAGCAGCCTCCGAGTGACAAGGGCAAGATCTTAAAGCTCTTTTACATTACTCAGGCATCCGTTAAACCGCCGACATTTGTAATATTCGTCAACGACAAGAATTTGATGCACTTTAGCTATACAAGATATATCGAGAATCAGATACGTGAAGCCTTTGGATTTAAGGGAACACCGCTCAGATTCATAATAAGGGAGAGAAAAGAGGATAAATAGTATGTTGGAGAGAATAATCTGTTTACTTGTTGGCTACGCTTTCGGTCATATTCAGACCGCGGTAATGTATGGCAAACTTAAAGGTATCGATATCAGGAAGGTAGGAAGTGGAAACGCAGGAACCACCAATACACTCAGAGTAATGGGCGCAAAAGCCGGACTTATAGTACTTCTCGGAGATATGCTTAAATGCATGGCTGCAATTCTGATAACATATTTCCTTTTTGGAAGAAGTAATCCAAACCTTCAGATCCTTTACATGACATATACCGCAGCAGGTGCTGTACTCGGACATGATTTTCCTCTTCATCTAAAATTTAAAGGCGGAAAAGGTATTGCCTGCACTGCAGGATACACTATACATCTCGGAATAGTGTTCCATTGGAGCTTTATTCTCATGGGCGTTATTGCGTTTTTCCTGCCTCTTAACATCTGTCATATTGTTTCTGTCTGCAGTCTTTGCTATTACACATGCCTTCTGATAATGGTGATCGTATGCGGACAAAATGGCATATTCCTTGATAAATTCGGTGCGGTTCCTCAAGGGGCTCTTATTGAAGTTTACATTATATTAGCTCTCTTAACGGCTCTTGCTTATTACCAGCACAGAGGCAATATCAAAAAGCTCCTTGCCGGTAACGAGAGAAAGACATATATTTTCAAAAAGAATAAAATAGACTAAACATTGGGAGGAAATATTTGAGTACACAGATTGGCGTCATAGGCGCCGGAAGTTTTGGCATTGCCCTTGCATTTCTGCTCTCAAACAATGGTCATGATGTGACTGTTTGGTCAAGAAGTGAAGCTTCTGTAGCCAAACTCCGTGAGTATCACGGCAATGAGGATAAACTTCCCGGCGTAATCTTAGATGACAGTGTTAAATTTACAAGCAGTATACAGCAGGCAGTTTCGGGAAAAGACATTTTGGTTCTTGTTGTTCCTTCTGCACATATGAGAGAAACAGTTAAGCTGATTGCTCCGTTTATTAGTTCAGAACCAGATGAGCAGCCTATTATCGTTAACTGTACCAAAGGTATTGAGGAATCTACACTAATGGTCATGAGCGATGTGATTTTGGATGAATTACCGGGATCAAGAGTTTGTGTCCTTTCAGGTCCGTCTCATGCGGAGGAAGTGGGTAAAAAGCTTCCCACGACTATTGTTGTCGGTGCATTTGATAAGGAAACAGCCAAAGAAGTCCAGAACATCTTTATGAACGATGTGTTCAGAGTTTATATAAGTCCGGATATGCTTGGAATAGAGATTGGAGCAGCTCTTAAGAACGTAATTGCTCTCGCTGCCGGAATGGCCGATGGTTATGGTCTTGGCGATAATGCCAAAGCTGCTCTCATAACAAGAGGAATTGCGGAAATTTCAAGACTTGGAATGGCTATGGGCGGTAAATTTGAAACCTTCGCAGGGCTTTCCGGTATCGGAGATCTGGTTGTTACGTGTGCATCAATGCATTCGAGAAACAGAAGAGCCGGAATCCTTATCGGACAAGGCAAATCCATGCAGGAAGCCATGGATGAAGTAAAAATGGTGGTCGAAGGTGTATACAGTGCCAAGGCAGCGGTTACACTCGCAAGACAATATAACGTGGATATGCCCATTGTTCAGGGAGTTAACGAAATACTCTTTGAGGGTAAATCCGTTGAAGAGGGCATTACAGAACTCATGATAAGAGAGCGCAGAATTGAGAATTCATCTCTGGACTGGTAATAAATAAAAGCCGAAATCATTACCTTAAAGTAATGACTTCGGCTTTTTGATCATCATGCTTTCTTTTTATTAAATGACTTTAAATTTATACTAAGAGCAGGCTTGATAACCTTATTGACAACCGGTAATAATATCATAAGGATGATGACATCAGCGGGAAGTTTACCTGCATTTGCCGCTATTCTCGGAACCATGATTGCCTTAAAAGCATTTCCTGTAGTCATCATAACCCAGAGAGTATTAAGCCCGAGATTGCAGAAAACCTTGACACAAGCTTCTGCAGCAATAACTCTCCAAAGCTTTACAGGTCTTTTGTAGAGAAACAGGCCGTAGATTATACCGGCTACAATAGCAGTAAGAGTATAACCGGGGAAAAATTCACCTGTCGGATTGATGAAGAACTTAATGATATCCATGGCTCCGCCGAATATTGCACCTACCCATGGGCCAAAGAGATATGCAATTATCTGGTTGGGAATACTTGAAAAGCCGATTCTTAAGAAATCGCCGACTTTGATGGTAGCAACAGTGCCAAGAACTATGGCAACAGCGCCCATTACACCGCAAAAGCACAGTACCTGGATCTTTTTCAGTTCATTAACTGAATTAAAACTGAGCCTTTCGCTGTTTTTGAGAGTTAATTCGTTATCTTTTTCAGACATAAAAACACCTCCTTTGCAGTTTCCTTTAACCACATCGGAGGCGCACTTCGCTATCGATGCAGCAGCGGGATGCGACATTAAAACCGCGGATAAATCCTTCGTCCTGATGACAACTCCCTGTTCAAAAGGCACTTAACGCTTTAACGTCTACTCTGCGTAACATATTATTTTCGTGCTTATAATACTTCATTTTTACTTGTAATACAATACAATTTTGGTAAAATTGTTCATGGTGTTATTTAACTTATTAAGGAGCAATATTGAATGACTAAACTTGAAGAATACAAGAAGATAAATAAAGAGCTTGGCTTCATGGCCCATGCAATCAATCTCATGTACTGGGATATGCAGACAATAGCCCCTGAAGGTGGCAAAGAAAGGTTATCCGACAGTATCACATATTTTTCTACTGAAATGTTTAAGAAATCTACCAGTGATGAATATTATAAGCTTGTATGTGATCTTTCCGAGCCCGAAGAGTTTGATAAGCTTGATGACGTAATGAAATTTGATGTAAAAAAGACTAAAAAAGATCTGGACGAAATGAGAAGGATCCCTGCTGATTTCTATGAAGAGTATGTAAAGACTACAACAGCCTCAAGCATGATATGGCCCAAGGCCAAACAGACAAGTGATTATTCACTTTATGAGGAACCTTTAAAGAATACAATAGAAGCAGTTAAAAAGTATCAGAAATATAAACGCCCCGATATGGAGGTATATGATTCTCTTATCGATCAGTTCGAAGAGGGAATGGATACTAAGACAATCGACAGAGTCTTCGGAGAACTTAGAGAGGAGCTTATACCGCTTCTTGATGAAATCCTTAAAAAGCCACAGCCTGATCACAGTAAGTTCACTATGTTTATTCCGGCTTATAAGCAGGCTGAGCTTTGTAAGATGCTTGTAGAATATATGGGCATGGACATGAACGGCTTTGCCCAGGCTGAAACAGAGCATCCTTTCACAACAGGGATTGCTCCGGGTGATGTTCGTATCACAAATCACTATCACGAGAATGACATCCTGCAGCCAATATTCTCTGCGATACATGAGGGCGGACATGCTCTCTTTGACCAGAATATCGACCGTAAATACGATGATACAGCAGGTTCTCAGGTCAATATGATGGGCCTTCATGAGTCTCAGAGCAGATTCTATGAGAACATCCTTGGCAGAAACATCAATTTCTGGAAGCCCATCTGGCCTAAGGTTCTGGAGATCATTCCTGAGTTTAAAGATATTACCCTTGAAGACTTTGTCAGGGAGATCAACCATGTTGAGAACAGTTTCATAAGAACTGAGGCCGATGAACTTACCTATTGCCTTCACGTTATTTTAAGATATGATATTGAGAGAGCAATTTTTGTAGGCGGAGCAGATGTAAAAGATCTCCCTAAGATGTGGAATGATAAGATGCAGGAGTATCTGCATGTAACACCGAAAAATGATGCGGAAGGAATACTCCAGGATATGCACTGGTCAGATGCTAGCTTTGGCTATTTCCCATCATATCTTTTGGGAAGCATATATGACGGAATGTTCCTTGAGGCCATTGAGAGAGACCTCGGAAGCATCGATGATATTCTTGCAGCCGGTGATATTAAAAAGATCACCAAATGGCTTAATGAAAATATTCATCAGTACGGAGCAACAAGAACATCCAAAGAAGTACTGGAAGCCGTATGTCATAAAGAGCTTTCAGCACAGCCACTGATCAAATACTTTAAAGAAAAATACAAGAAGATATACGGTTAAGGAGGAAAGAAATGAAAATTTTTGAGGAACTTAAGGCAAGAGGTCTTATTGCTCAGGTTACAGATGAAGAGCAGATCAGAGACCTTGTTAATAACGGTAAGGCAACCTTCTACATTGGTTTTGACTGCACAGCTGATTCACTTACAGCCGGACACTTCATGGCACTTACACTTATGAAGAGACTTCAGGAGGCAGGAAACAAGCCAATCGCTCTTATCGGTGGCGGTACAACAATGATCGGTGATCCTTCAGGAAGAACCGATATGAGAAAGATGCTCACAAGAGAAGATATCGATCACAATGCTGAGTGCTTTAAGAAGCAGATGGAGAAGTTCATCGACTTCGGAGAAGGCAAGGCAATGATGGTCAACAATGCTGACTGGCTCATGAACCTCAACTACATTGAGCTTCTTCGTGAGGTTGGAGCTTGCTTCTCAGTAAATAACATGCTCAGGGCTGAGTGTTACAAGCAGAGAATGGAAAAGGGTCTTTCCTTTCTTGAGTTCAATTACATGATCATGCAGTCATACGACTTCTACTACATGTTCCAGAAGTACGATTGTAACCTTGAGTTTGGCGGAGATGATCAGTGGAGCAATATGCTGGGCGGAACAGAGCTTATCAGAAGAAAGCTCGGCAAGGACGCTCATGCCATGACAATCACACTTCTTACAGATTCAAACGGAAACAAGATGGGTAAGACAGCCGGAAACGCTGTATGGCTTGATCCTAACAAGACATCACCATTCGATTTCTATCAGTACTGGAGAAATGTCGGTGATGCAGATGTTGATAAGTGCATCAAGATGCTCACATTCATTCCGATCGAAGAGATCCAGGAGATGGAGAAGTGGGATCCAAGCAGGATCAATGAAAAGAAAGAAATCCTTGCCTTTGAGCTTACAAGTCTTGTACACGGAAAAGAGGAAGCTCAGAAAGCACAGGACGCTGCAAGAGCACTCTTTGCAGGTGGCGGAGACATGGCCAATGTTCCTTCAGTATCACTTAAGGAAGAAGACTTCAGAGACGGCGTAGTAGATATTCTTCAGGTTCTCGTATCAGCAGGCCTTTGCGCTACACGTAGCGAAGCAAGAAGAGCCGTAGAACAGGGCGGAGTTTTATTTAATGATGAGAAGGTTACAGATGTTAAAACCACTTATACAAAAGAAACTTTCGCCGATGGAATTATGGTAAGAAAAGGAAAGAAATCCTTTAAGAAAGTTACAGTCTGAATTTAATAAAAAAGTATTTTGAAGGGTCTGACTTTTGATGGTCAGGCTCTTTTTTTATGCAAAATCACGAAAATTGATTTTCGTAAAAGAGGTAACAAAATGACACTTTTATTTTGATTTTAAATTGTTATGATGGACGAGGAAACAGAAAATAAGTTGCATCAAAACAACAATTTATTTCTTTAAGAGAGGGGAAAAATAGTATGGCTAGTAAGAGACTAAGAAAGGTTATGCACAAGTCGTTAGCAGTTGCCACATCTGCAATACTGGTTGCAACTGCGTCAGTTGGAGCAGGATTTACTGCTTTTGCCGAGGATGAGTTCGAGGATGTTTCAGGGCCAGTTATTTCTGATCCGGATGCTGAAGAACCGGAATATCAAGGCCCAAAGGAAGTTGGAAGTATTACTTCTTATTGTGATGGAATAATTGTGGATAATGGTGGCGAAGTTACAGCTCATGGTAATGTTACTGTTGATAGTGGCGTTGGGATACAAAATTCAGGCGGTACAGTACTGGTAGAAGGAAATGTAGATTCTGCTAGTGCAGGAAGTAGTGGGACTAATGGTATTTTTGTTAACGGAGAGGGAACCACTAAAGTTGACGGTAATGTGGCAGGAAACGAAAATGGTATACATGTAGTTACTGAAGAAGCAGAAACTGCAACTGTAACTGTAACCGGTGATGTTACCGGATCAGATTATAATGGAATACAAATTGGCAGAGATTATAATGATATAGATGGTAGTAATGCAACTGTAACTGTAATTGGTAATGTTACAGGAAATGTTGATGGTATACATATAACATCAGGAGGGGAAGTAACTGTTACTGGTGATGTTAAAGCATTAAAAGATGATGGAATTCAAATCGGCCATGCTGGTGGTTATAGTGATGGGATTAGTGGAAATGTAACTGTGAATGGAAATGTTACTTCAGGAAGTTATGGATTATATATTGATAAAGGAATAGTCGATGTTTCCGGTGACATAACAGGAGAATGGTATGGCGTTTCTGCAGATGATAAAAGTAATATAAAAGTTGGAGGAAATGTTACAAGTAAAGAATATGGTATAGACTCATCTAATTCAACAATATCTGTAGAAGGAAGTGTTACAAGTAAAGAAATTAGCATAGAATCAACCAAATCAACCATATCTGTAGGAGAAAGTGTCAACTCAACTATAGGAAATGGCATATATTCGAGAGGATCAGAAATTACAGTAGGAAAAGATGTAGAAGCGAATATATCAGGAATTGGTGCATTTTCAAAAAAAGATTATAGTTTTGAGTTCTTAGAAGGATTTGAAGAATGGGCACATATATCATCTAATTCTGACTTTGTAACAGCCAGACCAATTAGTGAAATATTGAAGCCTGAAGTGATTCCTTCAAAAGTTTATGTTGGTGGCAATGTAACCGCTGGATTAAATGGTGTTACATTAGATCAAAGTAGTACTGTTCATGTAAAAGGTGATGTCACAGCAAGTGGAGAAATTAAAGAAGATGAGCAGGAAGATAGAGAAGCAATTGAATTCGAGATAGAATTCCCAGATGAAATCGAACCCAAATACCCTATAGCTGCTATTACGATAGAGGTCGAAAATGAGGATTTCAGTGAGCGGTTTGAATCCAGACGTCTAGCATTTGCAATACCTGATGATGATGCTGATCCGGATGCAGGTGAAGAACCCAAAGAAGAAAACCCGAAATCAGAATCTGTTAAGGGCATTGTAATAGTAGAGGGAACAGTAAAAGTCGGAGACTACGAAAATGGAGCGTATGGTGTACTTCTGGGAAATAGAGGATATGAAACAGCAGCGGAAATTATCGCAGCAACTCCGGATATAGTTGTATATGAATTTGACCTTGGTAATTCTGGAGAACTTGTTGGTTATGAACATTATAAAACACCAAGTGAAGCGGAAATAAGGCCGATGGCACTTTCACTTGCTGCAACCGATGGAGAAATTACGACGGGTGTTACTCCTATTGATGACGAGTATTCAGAAGAGATCGAGGAACTTGAAGCAGAAGTTATTGATACTGTTAAGGGATTGATCAATTACATTATAAAACACGATGATGAAGTTTCACTGGATTCTTTAAATGATGGTGAAGAAGTAAGAAAATATGAAGGCCTTGAAACTATGAGAATCGGAGAGGTTCTTAGTATTAAATTCCAGGAAGGCTATGAGCTTGAGAATGAGGATTATTTAAAGACAATTGCAACCGTTGAAAAGATATCTGATGGTGTTTACAAGATTACATTAAACAGTGAACTTGGTGGAATCAATATTAAAGCACTCAAGAAAGCTATTGAAGATGACATAATAGAAGATCCGATAGATGATCCGGTAGATGATCCTGATGATCCTCAGGAAGATCCTATTGATCAGCCTCAGGATGAGCCAAATAATGAACCTACAGTAGTAATTATCGAAGAGTCACAGCCTGCTCCTGCGCCGGTTTCAAATCCGGAACCTGTATTGGTTCCTTTAGTAGCCGGTGCTACAGCACCTGCTCCGGCACCCGCTCCCGCTCCTGAAGGAGCAGCAGTTCTTGGTGCAAGAAGAGGAAGCACAGAAGATACAGCTAATTCACCGATAAGAGTGATGATCATTCTTTTTGCTTCACTTGGAGCTTTAGTTGTATGTGGTACAAAGTATTTTGTAAAAGAAAAATAATGTAAAGACGTGAGCCACCAGGCGCACATCAAAAAATGCAGGTGCATAAGCACCTGCATTTTCTTGTTCAAGACAATAACTTATATTACTCACCAAAAACTGCTAGATAATCCTTCTGGAACTTCTCGATACCTGCGTCTGTAAGAGGGTGATGTGTCATCTGCTCAATTACCTTGTAAGGAATTGTTGCGATATCAGCGCCTGCAAGAGCACAGTCTGTTACGTGGATAGGATGACGAACGCTTGCTGCGATGATCTCTGTCTGGATGTTGTGGATGTTGAAGATCTCAGCAACCTCTGAGATAAGATCTGTTCCACGAACACTTATATCATCAAGTCTTCCAAGGAATGGGCTTACAAATGCAGCGCCTGCTCTTGCACAGAGAAGTGCCTGATTTGCTGTGAAGATAAGAGTCATGTTAACCTTGATTCCTTCGCTTGAAAGAACCTTACAAGCCTTAAGGCCTTCGATTGTCATAGGAATCTTAACAACCATGTTCTTGTGAAGCTTGGCAATCTCACGTCCCTCAGCGATCATGCCTTCTGCATCAGTTGTTGTAGCCTTAACTTCCCCACTGATAGGTCCATCAACAATAGAAGCGATCTCCTGAACAACCTCGTAAACGTCACGACCTTCCTTGGCGATAAGAGAAGGGTTTGTTGTTACGCCACAGATAACTCCCATATCATTTGCCTTCTTGATCTCCTCAATATTGGCAGTGTCTAAGAATAACTTCATTTTTCTCACTCCTTTTTAAGCTGTAGTTTATATTACCAAAAAACATACTAACACAATTTATCCATTTCATGTGGTTAATTTTTGCTATTTTCCTCTCAAATAACTAATCAAATATATAAATTGTTTACAATTTATTTATGGAAAATTTGTGATACAATATACACATGGATAAATATATGATTACAGGCATGAGCTGTGCTGCATGCCAGGCAAGAGTTGAAAAAGCAGTAAATAGTGTAGAGGGAGTAGATTCCTGTAATGTCAATCTGCTCACCAATTCAATGGGCGTAGAGGGAAATGCTTCCAAAGAAGCCATCATAAAAGCCGTAGAAAATGCCGGATACGGCGCAAAGGTCATGGGTGAAAAAGACGTTTCTGATTCAGGAAACACCTCGGCTTATGACTTTTCCGAGGAAGAAGAAGCTCTGAGAGACAAAGAGACACCTGTTCTTAAAAAGAGACTGTTCACTTCTCTGGTTTTCCTTATTGTGCTTATGTACATTTCAATGGGGCACCATATGTTTGGATTACCACTTCCGCATATGCTCATGGAAAACCATATTCTTTTCGGTCTTACTCAGATGATCCTGGCTCTTATTGTCATGATCATCAACAAGAAGTTCTTTACAAGCGGATTTAAGAGCCTTATACATGGCTCTCCAAATATGGACACGCTTGTTGCGCTGGGCAGTTCAGCATCTTTCATCTACAGTGTCTTTTCCATTATCCCGGGAACCGATCTGTATTTTGAATCCGCCGCCATGATAGTAACACTTATTACAGTCGGCAAAATGCTTGAAGCAAAGAGCAAAGGAAGAACTACAGATGCCATAAAGAGTCTTATGAAACTCGCTCCAAAAACTGCTGTCATAGTGGGCCAAGACGGCAAGGAAAGAGAGATTCCGATTGAAGCAATAAATGTTGGCGATATTTTTATCGTTAAACCCGGTGAAAATATTCCTGTAGACGGAATCGTAGTAGAGGGAAACAGCTCAGTTAATGAGTCAGCCCTCACCGGTGAAAGTATACCGGTTGATAAATACATCGGCAGCGAAGTAAGTGCTGCTACAATCAATACTTCCGGGTATATCAAATGCAGAGCGACGCGTGTCGGACGTGACACAACTCTTTCACAGATAATACAGATGGTAAGTGATGCTTCAGCCACCAAGGCTCCGATTGCCAAAATTGCTGACAGGGTATCAGCTGTGTTTGTCCCTGTCGTGATTGGCATAGCAGCCATAACATTCATTATCTGGAAACTGGTAGGAGCAGAATTTGGATTTTCATTATCCAGAGCAATAGCTGTTCTTGTGATCAGCTGCCCATGTGCTCTTGGACTTGCTACACCTGTAGCAATCATGGTCGGCAATGGTATTGGTGCCAAAAACGGTATCATGTTTAAGACAGCAACTTCTTTGGAAAATGCCGGAAAAACCCAGATTGTTGCCCTTGATAAAACAGGTACAATCACCAAGGGCGAACCCATTGTAACAGACGTATTTACCGTTGATTCCATTTCCAGAAGCGGCTATTCACTTATTAACAACTCAGAAAACGAGCTCCTTAAGATAGCAGGTCTCTTGGAGAAAAAGAGTGAACATCCTCTTGCAAAAGCCGTTGTTTCTTATGTCGGTAATCCCGGTGCTTATATAGATGATCTTGATGAAGAGGATGAATCTGATGATATAACAGATTTTGAAGTTCTTCCCGGACACGGCCTGCGAGGCATTTACAGGGGTTCTGAAGTGATTGGAGCTTCCTTTAAATACATAAGCAGCATATGCAAAATTTTGCCGGAAGTCAGAGAAAAGGCAACCGGACTTGCATCTCAGGGCAAAACTCCGCTTTGCTTCGCCAAAGATGGTAAGCTCATTGGCATTATAGCCGTTGCTGATACAATAAAAGAAGATTCGGCCAAGGCAATAAAAGAGCTCAAGAATATGGGCGTGCACGTTGTAATGATTACAGGTGACAATGAGCGAACCGCAATGGCAATCGGAGATCAGGCAGGAGTTGATGAAATAGCAGCAGAAATCCTTCCCGAAGGAAAGGAAGCTATAGTCAGAAAGCTTTCTGAATACGGAAAAGTTGCTATGGTTGGTGATGGAATAAATGATGCACCGGCTCTTACAAGAGCAGATACAGGAATAGCTATCGGCGCAGGCACAGATGTTGCGATTGATGCTGCAGATGTAGTACTAATGAAGAGCAGCCTTTCAGATGTATCCGGAGCGATCAGGCTTTCCAGGGCGACACTTAGGAACATATATCAGAATCTTTTCTGGGCATTCTTTTACAATGTCATCGGAATACCGCTTGCAGCCGGAGCCTATATTAAGGCCTTTGGCTGGGAGCTCAGCCCTATGTTCGGTGCAGCAGCCATGAGCCTTTCGAGTTTCTTTGTCGTCACCAATGCTCTAAGGCTTAATCTTCTTAAGATTCATGATCCTTCAAAGGATAAGGTCATGAAAAATGCTATAAAATCTGAAATCCTCACCACAGAGGTGCTTGATGATATCAAGAAACAAACGGATAAAACTACAGTAAAAAGAAAGGATAAAGAAATTATGACAAAGACAATCAACATTGAAGGAATGATGTGCGGGCACTGTGAGATGGCTGTCAAGAAGGCGCTTGAAGCCCTTGATGGTGTTACCGGAGCTGAAGTAAGCCATGAGAAAGGAACTGCTGTAGTTTCTTTTGATGCAGAAGTCGCTGATGATGTACTCAAGAAGGCTGTAGAAGACAAAGACTATAAAGTTACTTCCATTAATTGATTTTTGTGGTATTATATTTAGACGGCCTAAAATAATGGGGAAGGGGAGAAGTATGGAAAAAAAGATTAAGATTAAGTATTTCAACGACAAGATTGAAAAGCTTCAGTACATTGACGGCAAGTCAGACTGGATAGACCTTAGAAGCGCTGAAGATGTTGATCTTAAAGAGGGAGAATTTCATCTTATTCCCCTGGGAGTAGCCATGGAGATACCTGCCGGATATGAAGCACATATAGTTCCAAGGAGTTCTACTTTCAAGAATTTCGGTATAATCCAGGCCAACCACATGGGGATTGTCGATCATTCATATTGTGGAGATAATGATCAGTGGTTCATGCCCGTTATAGCAATGCGAGATACTCACATTGGCTTTAATGACCGTATTTGTCAGTTCAGGATCATGGAGAACCAGCCAACAATCGTCTTCGAGGAGTGTGATCACTTAGAAGGCGCAGACAGAGGCGGTTTTGGTTCTACAGGAACAAAATAATCATCACAAAGAGGAGTTAAAATGACTAAGATTCGTACAAGGTACGCCCCGAGCCCAACAGGACGTATGCATGTGGGCAATTTGAGAACAGCTCTTTATGCTTATCTTATTTCAAAGCATGAGGGCGGAGACTATATTCTTCGTATTGAGGATACAGACCAGGAGAGGTTTGTAGAAGGCGCGACCGAGATCATCTACAAAACTCTTAAGGACACAGGTCTTATTCATGATGAAGGTCCCGATATCGGCGGACCCGTAGGCCCATACGTTCAGAGTGAGCGTCAGAAGGCCGGTATTTACATGCAGTATGCAAAAGAGCTTATAGATAAGGGCGAGGCATATTACTGTTTCTGCGATGAAGAGAGACTTAAGACTCTTGTTCAGAAGATCGAAGTAGACGGAGAAGTAAAAGAAATCAGTGTTTATGACAAGCACTGCCTGCATCTGTCCAAGGAAGAGATTGAGAAAAACCTCGCAGAGGGCAAAAAGTTTGTCATCAGACAGAATAACCCTACCGAAGGAACAACTACCTTCCATGACGAGCTCTACGGAGATGTAAGTGTTGAGAATAAAGAACTTGACGATATGATCCTTATCAAATCGGACGGCTATCCTACATATAATTTTGCTAATGTTGTAGACGACCATCTCATGGGAATCACTCACGTTGTAAGAGGTAATGAGTACATTTCATCTTCCCCCAAATACAACAGACTTTATGATGCTTTCGGATGGGAAGTGCCAAAGTATATTCATTGTCCGCTTATAACAGATGAAGAACATCACAAGCTCTCTAAGAGATCCGGACATTCATCATTTGAAGATCTTATCGAACAGGGCTTTGTACCTGAAGCTGTAGTTAATTTTGTAGCTCTTCTCGGATGGTCTCCTGATGATAACAGTGAGATCATGAGCCTTAAAGAGCTTGTTGAGAAGTTCGATTACAGAAGAATCAACAAGTCACCTGCAGTATTTGACTATACTAAGCTCAAATGGATGAACGGAGAGTATCTCAAGAAAATGGATGAAGATGAGTTCTTTGCTCAGGCCAAGCCATATCTTGAGAAAGCAATCAAAAAACCGCTTGATCTTAAGAAGATTTCAAATATGGTCAAGACCAGAATTGAGATCTGGCCAGATATCGAGGCTATGGTTGACTTCTTTGACGAGCTTCCTGAGTATGACACAGCAATCTATGCTCACAAGAAGATGAAAACTGATAAGGAGTCGTCACTTAAGGTTCTCAAAGAGGTACTTCCTCTTCTTGAAGCTCATGATGATTACACAAATGATGCTCTTTATGCACTTCTTTCAGACTATATCAAAAAGAACGAGTACAAGAACGGTTATGTACTCTGGCCTGTAAGAATTGCCGTATCCGGCAAAGAGATGACACCATGCGGAGCAACTGAACTCATGGAAGTAATCGGCAAGGAAGAGACTCTTAAGAGAATTAAAAAAGGAATAGAATTACTTGAAGCTTAATACATTAAATGATGCTCAGCTCCAAGCTGTTCGCCACAAAAACGGCCCTGCAATCGTACTTGCAGGGCCCGGAAGTGGCAAGACCAAGGTAATTGTTGAAAGACTGAGGTATATGATAGAAGAACACCATATACCGCCATCTGCCATTCTGGTAATTACATTTACCAAGGCTGCAGCGATCGAGATGCAGTACAGATTCTTAAAAATCACGGATAGTTCTTATCCGGAAGTTGTCTTTGGAACATTTCATTCTGTCTTTTACAAGATCATTCGAAACAGTAAATCCAAAAACGAGAGTAAATTAGAAATAGCAAATGAAAAAATTAAATATGAGATTCTAAGGGATAGTCTGTCTATGCTTAGGAGCAAGGGTAAAATTGATGACAAGACTTATGAAGACGCAGGTATAGAACTGCCTGATATTATCTCTGAAATTTCAAGGATAAAGAACCTTGGAATAACACCGGATAAAGCAATCGAAACATTATCAATAAGTCCTGTATTCACAGAGATTTTTGATTATTATAACAACAGGCTTGTTGAGTTTGGCATGATAGATTTTGATGATATGATCGTCAGATGTATGAAGATGCTGAGTGAGAACAAAAGCATACTAAAGACATGGCAGGAAAGGTTTAAATATATCCTCATTGATGAATATCAGGATATAAATCCGGTTCAGTACAGTGTTGTAAGACTTCTTTTAGGCGATTCAAACAATATCTTTGCGGTAGGAGATGATGACCAGTCAATATATGGCTTCAGGGGATCTGATCCGAAGATAATGCTTGATTTTCGTAAAAGCTTTGAAGAGTTTTCACCTAAATTCATTAACTTAAGTATTAACTACAGATGCGGAAGAGAAATTCTTGAAAATGCACTCAAAATAATCGAAGAAAACAATGTCAGATATGCAAAAAAACTTTCTGCCTTCGAAGGTAACGGAAAGGGTGCTGTTGTAACCCGCAGATATGTGAACAAAAAGATTCAGAATGAAACAATAGCTCTTTTCCTGAAAAAACATATTGAGAATCTAAACGAAATTGCAATCCTGTACAGAACTAATTCTGAAGCCATGCAGCTTGCAATGCTGCTTCACGAGTATGGAATTCCTACAAGTCTTGATAACCAAAATAAAAGCCTGTTCACTGACAAGGCAGTTGAGCTTTGTATTTCCTATATATCTTTTGCCTATAACGGTCAGAAAAGAAGCGATTTCTATAAGATCATTAATAAGCCTATGAGGTATATATCCAGAGACTGTGCGCCTTCTGAAGCAGTTAAAGAAATTGATGTATGCAGATACTACAGAGGAAACAGCACCAGATTAAAGAGCGCCAGAGAATTCTTTTCTCAGATATCCATGATAAATCATCTCAGGCCGTCCCTGATGATAAGGTATCTAAGGAAAACAATAGGGATCGATGAATTATATCCCGGAAGCAAAAGTGTTCTTGATGAGTTTGAGAGAATATCCTCGGAATATAACGACAGTAGAAAGTTCCTTACTTATCTTCTTATGAGGCAATCCGCTGAATCAGATAACAGAAATAAAAAACAATCCGATTCAGTAACAGGAAATCGCGTGAATATTATGACTATGCACGGCTCTAAAGGTCTTGAATTCGACACCGTATGGCTGCCGGATCTGAATGAAGGAATTATACCGACACGAAGCGCTGTCACCTGCGAGCAGATAGAAGAAGAGCGCCGTATGCTCTATGTCGCAATGACCAGGGCAAAAAAGGCGCTCATAATGTCATATATAACCGGAAACAAGGAAAATCAGATGCTTCCGTCTCGTTTTATACGTCCCATCAGAAAACTGTGGGAAAAGACCTATAAAGAAAATCAGACATCCTCTGAACCTTCCTCGGGAAGATCTATTAGTTCATCAAATTCTGCGTCATCAAGATAAAGGTCAAATGCTTCCTCTACCTTTGCATATTCTTCATCGTCTTCAATGTTTCCAAGTTCAGGGTCCTTATCAAAGCTCTCCCAGATAAATTCATAGATCCATACAACGCCATCTGTATTCTGTCCCTTTTCATCCAGTGGAAGAAGTACTATATAGTCCTTGGACTCAACTGTAAGAACCAGCATAGGAGCACAGGTAACAACTGAACCGTCATTTATCTCTATATCAACAGTGCCCTGGTCTCCATTTTCGATTCGTGTGTTCATTTCGATGGCATTTTTTGAAAATTCCATATCAGCCTCCCTTGCTATTGATAAAAATTACTGTTTATAGCCTTAGTATAGCATAAACTTAGGCGGATTGTGTGCATAATAGGGGCAAATGTGATAAAATAATACGGCGTATTTAAAAAAATGGGGAATCAGGTGCAAAATGACATCAAAGATAAGGATTTCAAGGGAAAAACCGTATCCGCTGGGATGCTACATCGACTATGACAAAAGCCTAGTTGTCAGAAGCGTTTTTGAAGATAACGTCAGCTGCGGAATAGTTCTTTATCCGGCCGGAAACAACAAGAACAGCAAACCTCTAAAAATAGAACTTCCCAAGACTCTGAAAAGAGGAGCTATCTATTCAGCCAGAATAACCGGAATAGATAATATAGAAGACTATCAGAGCTACAATTACTTCTGTGATGATGAGTTTTTCTGCGATCCTTATGCAAAGCAGTTTTATGGCCTGGAGAAGTTCGGACAGTTTGTACCTGATGCAGATATCAGAGCTAAACTGGACAATAAAGCAGGATTTAACACATCGCATGATACCTTCGACTGGAAGGGGGATGATCACAGCTTTATTCCATACGAGGACAGCTTTGTCTATCTGCTTCATGTGAGGGGATTTACCAAATCCTCCAGCAGTAATGTCGAGCATTCAAAAAGAGGTACATTCTCGGGAATCATAGAAAAAATCCCATATCTCAAATCACTTGGCGTGACAGCTGTAGAGCTGATGCCTGCTTATGAGATGAATGAGATAGATTATACCAATAAGAGATCAGACAAAAGGCGTTCAACCCTGTATTCCAATAACGGAAATATCTCCAGCAAGAACATGCTTGAGCTTAAGCCAAACTTCTGGGGGTATAAAAAAGGATATTACTTTGCTCCAAGGACAGCGTATTGTGAGAATCCTCAGGATGCAGAAAACGAATTCAAGAATTTCGTTAAAACCATGCACCAGAACGGCCTTGAAGTCATCATGCAATTCTATTTTGATGAGCATGAGAGCGGAACTCTTATTATTGACGCGCTCAGATTCTGGAGATGCACATATCATGTGGACGGTTTCCACTTAAAAGGAAGCAGGATACCGCTCAGGATCATTATAAATGACCCGCTCTTTACAGATATCAAGATATGGAACGAGTACTTTAATTACGGCGAGATATATGAAGGAAATACACCATCACAGCGCCTTCTTGCCGATTACAACAACGCATTCCTCTACAACAGCAGAAGATTCTTAAAGAGTGATGACAATGCGGTCTCAGACTTTATGAAGGCCATGATCGCCGGAAGTAATGACCATGGAATCATCAATTATATCTGCGATTATGAAGGCTTCAGACTTGCTGATCTTGTAGCCTACGAGCACAAGCACAATGAGGAAAACGGCGAGAATAACAAGGACGGTACCGACAATAACCTCAGCTGGAACTGCGGAATAGAGGGCAGAACCAGAAAACATGATATTCTTAACTTGCGTAAGAAGCAGATAAAGAATATTCTTACAATGCTTTTCTTTGCTCAGGGAACGCCGATGATCTTCAGCGGCGATGAGTTTGGAAATTCCCAGAGCGGCAACAATAATCCATACTGTCAGGATAATGAAACAGGCTGGGTTGACTGGAAGGCAATGGAGAAAAACAGTGACATCCTGGATTTTGTGAAGTACCTTTCAAATCTTCGTTTTGGTCACAGAATTCTTCACAGCAGGATGCCTTTTAAGCTTATGGATTATATTTCCTGCGGATACCCTGATCTTTCGTGTCACGGAAGAGAGGCCTGGAGACCTGATCTGTCAGGTCACAGCCATATGCTCGGAATGCTGTTCTGTGGTCTATACGATAATGAATCAGCAGACAAGCCATTTATCTATGTGTCTTTTAACATGAACTGGACACCACAGGAAATGGCACTGCCCGGGCTGCCGGAGGGCTATAACTGGAAGCTTGTAATGGATACTGATGACAGAGGCATGAAGCCGGCTGTTAAATCCAAAACCTCTAAGACCGCCGGTAAGAGTTCTTTACCTGAATCAGAAATGTTTACAGAACTTCTTGCAGACAGATCCGTACGTATCTACATGAGTGAGCAGAACAAGAAATCAACCAAAAAGAAAGTGACGGTTAAAAAGAAAAAATGAGTAATATTGATGTGATTGAAGATTTTTTAAGATATGTAAAAATCGATACCCAGTCAGATGACACAACAGGAGCTTCTCCTTCTACTGCCAAGCAGCACGATCTGGCATCTCTTCTTGCAAAAGAGCTTACGGAAATAGGAGCAAGTAATGTTTACTATGACAAAGAGCATTGCTACGTATATGCTTCAATTCCTTCAAACACTGGTAGTGATGCTCCTGCCATCGGCTTTGTATCCCACATGGATACTTCTGATGAAGTAAGCGGCAAAAATGTAAATCCAAGGATTGTTGAGAAATACGACGGAGAAGACATTGTCCTTTCTGCGGACGGCAGTATTGTTTTATCACCTGCTGATTTCCCTGAGCTTAAAAACCACGTAGGAGAAGACCTCATCGTTACAGACGGAACCACACTTCTGGGTGCTGATGATAAAGCCGGTATTGCAGAGATCATGACTATGGCTAAGACTCTTTTGTCTGACCCTTCGATCAAACACGGAGACATCAAGATAGCTTTTACTCCTGACGAGGAAATCGGACAGGGAACAGCTTATTTTGATATCGAGAGATTTGGTGCCAAATATGCTTATACCGTAGACGGAGGCAAACTCGGAGAACTGGAATATGAGAACTTTAATGCAGCAGAAGGAGTCATCAAGGTAAATGGCAGAAGCGTTCATCCCGGTGATGCCAAGAACAAGATGATAAATGCTGCTCTTATCTGTTATGAATTCCATTCACTTCTTCCTGCATTCCAGAATCCCATGTATACCGAAGGCAGAGAAGGATTCTTCCATCTTACTGAAGTAAACGGCGGATGCGAAAGCGCAACCGCTTCATACATCATCAGAGACCACGATGAGAAGCTCTTTGAGCAGAAAAAACAGCTCTTTAAGGATGCTGCTGAATATCTCAATAAGAAATATGGTGAGGGCACGGTTGAAGTTACTGTAAGAGATCAGTACTACAACATGATTGAGAAGATTCAGCCTCATATGCACCTCATAGACAATGCCAAAAAGGTCATGAAAGATCTTGGCATCACACCCATAGACAATCCTATAAGAGGTGGCACAGACGGAGCAGCCCTTTCATATAAAGGACTTCCTTGTCCAAATCTATGCACAGGCGGATACAATTATCACGGTAAATATGAATATGCATCAGTTCAGGAAATGAAACAGGTAGTTAAGATACTCCTTGGAATTGTTGATGCATACAAGTAATTTTGAATTAGAAAGAGTTTTGGTTAATGGAAATAAATATTTTAAACAGCAACAAAAATGATGTACACGATAGCGAGAGCATAAGGCAGCTTGAATTTATAGAACAGGCAAAAGAGAAAGTCTCAGCCCTTGAAAAGGAACTCGGAAGGAAACTTACAGCCTGCGTTGTAACTTTTGGATGCCAGATGAATGCCAGAGATTCAGAGAAGCTCCTGGCAACTCTTAAGCTTGCAGGTTATGAGGAGAGCGAGAGTGAGGATGCAGACTTTGTCATATACAATACCTGCTCTGTTCGTGATAATGCTGATCAGAGAGTTCTCGGAAGACTTGGACAGACCAGTAATTTCAAGAAAAAGAATCCTCATATGAAGGTAGCAATCTGCGGATGCATGATGCAGGAAGCAGGTGCTGTAGAAAAGATTCAAAAAAGCTACAGATTCGTTGATCTGATTTTCGGAACTCACAATATTTTCAAGTTTGCTGAACTTTTAAATACTGTTCTTGAATCAGACAGAATGATAATTGATATCTGGAAGGACACCAACAAAATTGTTGAAGATCTTCCGGTATTTCGTAAGTATCCGTTCAAGTCCGGCGTAAATATCATGTTTGGCTGCAACAACTTCTGCACATATTGTATCGTGCCTTATGTAAGAGGACGCGAGAGAAGCAGATCACCCAAGGAGATCATCCGTGAGTGTGAGAAGCTCGCAGCTGACGGAGTAAAAGAAGTAATGCTCCTTGGCCAGAACGTTAATTCCTATGGCCTTGATTTTAGTGATGATAATCCGGATAAGATCTCTTTTGCAAAGCTACTTGAGCTTGTATGCGAAGTTGAAGGAATTGAGAGGGTAAGGTTCATGACTCCTCATCCCAAGGATTTCTCGGATGAACTTCTTGATGTCATTGCTGCCAATCCCAAGATTGCCAGACATATTCACCTTCCGCTTCAGGCAGGTAACACCGAGATTCTTCGCAGAATGAACAGAAAATATACCAAAGATGACTACCTTAAGCTTGCGGACAAAATCAGAAACAAGCTCCCTGATGTAGCCATCACAACAGATATAATTGTCGGATTCCCGGGAGAGACGAAAGAAGCTGTCCTGGACACCATAGATGTTATTAACAAGGTTAAGTTTGACAATGCCTTTACCTTTATCTACTCCAAAAGGCCGGGTACTCCAGCGGCTAATTTTGAGGATCAGGTACCGGAAGAAGTTGTTAAGGAGAATTTTGACATGCTGCTTAAAGTTGTTCAGGAAACAGCCAAGGAGCAAACAGCCAGGTTACAGGGAAGAATTGAATCCGTGCTTGTAGAAGGCGTTAATGAGCATGACTCATCTCTTTTAACAGGAAGAATGTCTAATAATACGCTTGTACATTTCCCCGGGGGAGAGGAACTTATAGGAGAATTTGTACAGGTAAGCCTTGACGAATGTCATGGATTTTACTATTTGGGGAAGTTAGTTAAATGATTGAAAGTATTGATATCACAAAAGTATCTCCCATGATGCAGCACTATATATCTACCAAAAAAGAATATAGTGACTGCATTCTGTTCTACAGACTGGGAGACTTCTACGAGATCTTTTTTGATGATGCTCTTGTTGCTTCAAAAGAGCTTGAGCTGACACTTACAGGTAAGGCCTGCGGCCTAGAAGAGAGGGCTCCCATGTGCGGAGTTCCTTTTCATGCTGTGGATTCTTACCTGAACAAACTCGTTTCAAGAGGATATAAAGTTGCCATCTGTGAACAGATGGAGGACCCTAAGCTTGCCAAGGGAATTGTCAAAAGAGAAGTCACAAGGATAGTAACACCGGGAACAAACCTTAATATGCAGTCTCTTGAGGAGACCAAGAATAACTATCTGATGAGTATCTTTTACTCACCGGACAGTATAGGAATTTCCGTCGCTGACGTTACAACAGGTGATTATTTTCTTACAGAAGTTGATTCCCTCAGGGCAACAATGGATGAGATCGGCAAGTATTCGCCCAGCGAGATAATCTGTAATAACGCCTTTGAATTCTCCGGAGCAGACCTTGAAGAGATCAGAAATAGATTAAATATATTCATAAATCCTGTTGATAACAGATATTTCGATGAAGATTCCTGCAAACGACTTCTTATGAAGCACTTTAAGGTATCTTCACTGATAGGCCTCGGCGTCGATGATTTCCCAAACGGAATTGTCGCTTCCGGTGCACTTCTGCAGTATCTGATCGATATGCAGAAGTCCGATATCAGCAATATTACTCATATCTATCCTTATCTCACCAGCAAATACATGCTGCTTGACGGCTCTACAAGAAGAAACCTTGAGCTTGTTGAGACCATGCGAGACAAGCAGAAAAGAGGAACACTTCTCTGGGTCCTTGATAAGACCAAAACTGCCATGGGAGCCAGAACCTTAAGAAGCTTTATTGAGCAGCCTCTTATCGATAAGGATGAGATTCTTCTCAGGCAGAATGCAGTTGAAAAACTTGTTAAAAATGTAGTTACCAGAGAAGAGATAAGAGAATATCTTGGACCGATCTACGACCTTGAGAGACTCATGTCCAAGATAGTATTTAAGACAGCAAACCCAAGGGATCTTCTGGCCTTCAGAAATTCCATCAAGATGATCCCTGCAATTATTACAGCGCTTTCTGATATTTCAGGCGATACAGGGATTGATAATGTAGCAGGAGATCTTGATCCGCTTATTGATATTTACGACCTTATAGACAAAGCAATCGTAGAAGAGCCACCACTTGCCATCAAGGAAAGCGGAATTATAAAAGATGGATTTGATGCCGACATCGACCACTTCAGAGAAGCAGGCACAAACGGTAAGCAGTGGCTCGCTCAGATGGAAGAGGAAGAAAAAGAAAAGACAGGCATCAAAAACCTCAGGATTAAATACAGTAATGTTTTCGGTTATTCTTTCGAAGTCACCAATTCGTTTAAAGACAAAGTTCCGGATTATTTTATAAGAAAACAGACTCTTACTAATTGTGAGAGATATACGACGCCTCAGTTAAAAGAGCTCGAGGATACAATTTTAAACGCGCAGGACAAGCTCAATAACCTTGAATATGAGATGTTCTGTAAGATCAGAGATTCCATTGCTCTTGAGATTGACAGAATACAGACGACAGCTAAGGCGATAGCTCTTTTGGATGTATATGCATCTCTTGCATATGTAGCAGAGAGAAATCACTATATCAAACCTGACCTCAACGATAAAGGGCAGATCAATATAAAGAACGGTCGTCACCCTGTTGTCGAGAGGATGCTTGATACATCAGATATGTTCATTGCAAATGATACTTATCTTGATAACAAGAAGCATTGCATTAACATTATTACCGGTCCCAACATGGCCGGTAAGTCAACATACATGAGGCAGACAGCTCTTATTGTCCTTATGTGCCAGATTGGAAGCTTTGTTCCGGCCGACAAAGCGGATATGTGTGTCGTCGACAGGATATTTACAAGAGTCGGTGCTTCCGATGACCTTGGAAGCGGACAGTCAACTTTCATGGTTGAGATGAACGAAGTTGCCAATATCCTAAGAAACGCAACGCCCGACTCGCTTCTCATTCTTGATGAGATTGGACGCGGAACATCAACCTATGACGGCCTTGCAATTGCATGGGCAGTAACAGAGCATATTTCAAACAGAAAAATACTTGGCGCCAAGACCTTGTTTGCGACCCACTATCACGAGCTGACAGAGCTTGAAGGTAAGATGGACAACGTCAACAACTACTGCATAGCAGTAAAAGAAAACGGCGACGATATTGTCTTCTTGCGTAAGATCATCAAAGGCGGAGCCGATAAGAGCTACGGTATCCAGGTAGCCAAGCTTGCAGGAGTGCCTGACATGGTAATTGACAGGGCAAAAGAGATTGTCTCTGAGCTAACCGACAATGACATTACCGACAAAGTTCAGGCAATAGCAAAAGAAAATAAGAGTGACAGAAAGGTCAAAGTCAAGCACTACGACGATGTTGATACCAACCAGATGTCACTGTTTGATACAGTAACCGATGAGGAAGTATTAAGGCGTCTTCAGGAGATTGATATAACTACTCTTACTCCCATGGATGCGCTGAATACCCTCTATAAACTCCAGAGCGATCTTAAGAACAGGTGGAAAAGCTAATGGCATTTATCAATGAACTTGATAAAAACACAATAGATCAGATTGCGGCAGGCGAAGTTGTTGAAAGGCCGGCAAGCGTTGTAAAGGAACTCGTGGAAAACGCAATAGACTCCGGTGCAACTGCTATTACCGTTGAGATAAAAGGCGGCGGTATCGACATGATAAGAGTAACCGACAACGGTTCGGGAATCGAGAAGAGTCAGATCAGAAAAGCCTTCAAAAGACATGCAACCAGTAAGCTTAAGAGTATTGAAGATCTCTTTTCCATTCATTCTCTGGGCTTCAGGGGCGAGGCTCTTTCCAGTATCGCCTCAGTTGCACAGGTTGATCTCATCACCAAGACCAAAGACGAACTTGTAGGAACCAGATACTGTATAAACGGCGGAGAGGAAGCTGCATTTGAAGAAATCGGCGCACCTGACGGATCAACGCTTATAATCCGTAATCTCTTTTACAATACTCCTGCCAGAAAGAAATTCCTTAAGACACCTCAGACAGAGGGAAGCTATATCGGTGATGTGATGGAGCATATGGCTCTTGATAATCCCACGATCTCTTTTCACTACATCAACAACAAAGACGACAAATTCTCAACATCGGGAAACGGCGATCTTAAGGAAATCATCTACAGGATATACGGAAGAGACATCTCTGTAAGCGTTATTCCTTTTAAGGCAGAAGAAGGCGGAATGATACTTGAAGGGTACCTCGGAGAGCCGTCCATAAACCGTTCCAACAGAAACTTTGAGATATTCTTTGTAAACGGCAGATATATCAAGGACAAAGTTATGAGCAAAGCTCTTGAAGAGGGATATAAGCAGTATCTTATGATGCACAAATTTCCCTTTGCCATTCTTCATTTGCGCCTTGATCCTTCCTGTGTGGATGTAAATGTTCATCCCGCCAAGATGGAAGTCAGATTTAACAATCAGCAACAGCTTTATGATTTCATCAGTTCTAACGTAGAGAGAGCTCTCAGTCAGAGAGAAATGATCCCGGATGCACTTCTTGGAGAATGTGACGACGAGCCCAAAGAGATACCAAAGCAGGCAGAAATACATGATTCAGAAGAAAAATCAGAGAAAAAAGCAGCACCTCAGCCTTTTGAAGCACTTCGTTTCGAAAAGCATAAGATAAGCGAAGATACTCCTGTTTTTGCCAAGGGCGTCAAAGCTGAGCCCATCAAGATTGAAGACAGCAATAAATCAGCAGTATGGACCAGAATATTTGGTGATTCAGACGGAAGCATCGCTGAGAAGAACGAGCATCTTTCTCCGATAATCAAATCAGACAACGCAATAGTTGTTGAAAAGGTAACCCAGCTCGATCTGTTTGATGAAAAGGTCCTTACCAAAGAAAATGTAAAAGAATATGACATTCTGGGGCAGATTTTCGGAACCTACTGGATCATAGGCTTTAAGGACAAGATGTTTATTGTCGATCAGCATGCTGCCCATGAAAAAGTCAACTATGAGCGAATGCTCAAGAGATACAAGAATGGTGAAATGCTTTCCCAGATGGTAAATCCGCCTGTTATAGTTGCTCTTACCAGTGCGGAGGAAGAGCTTTTCTTAAATTACAGGCAATATTTTGAAAAGCTTGGATTTAATATTGAAAACTTCGGCGGACGAGAGTATGCTATGAGAGCTATTCCAATCGATCTGTTCGGATGTGATAACGAGAAAGACATGTTCATTCAGATTCTGGATGAACTCTCACATGAGACCGGTCTGGACAGAACTCCGGATGTTATCAACTATAAGATAGCCAGTATGGCATGCAAGGCATCTGTCAAAGGTAATACCAAGATGAGCAGAGCCGAGATGGAAGCTCTTTTGGACGAGCTTCTCACCCTTGATAATCCATACAATTGCCCTCATGGAAGGCCAACGATTATTTCCATGAGCAAGTATGAGATTGACAAGAAGTTTAAGAGAGTAGTTGAGTAATGGATAAACAGAAACTTGTTGTAATAACAGGTCCTACAGCAGTAGGTAAAACAAAACTGTCTATTGAACTTGCAAAAAAAATTGGCGGAGAGATAATCTCCGCTGATTCTATGCAGGTATATAAGTACATGAACATCGGAACTGACAAGATTTCCCCTGATAAGATGGGAGGTGTTCATCATCATCTGATCGATTTTCTTGATCCGCACGATGACTTCAATGTATTTATCTTCCAGAAGCTTGTAAAAGAAGCCATTGCAGATATTTCCAAAAGAGGCAAGGTGCCGATCATTGTCGGAGGTACAGGCTTCTATATCCAGGCTGTACTTTATGACATTGATTTTACTGAGACTGATGAAGATGAGAGCTACAGGCATGAGTTGGAAGAAAGAGCCAGAACAGAGGGAGTTCATGTTTTGCATGAAGAACTGAAGGCTGTTGATCCCGAATCTGCCGAGGCTATCCATGAGAACAATTCCAAGCGTGTAATACGTGCGCTTGAATATTACAAAAAGACCGGTAAAAAGATCTCTCAGCACAATACTGAACAGCATGGAAGAACATCTCCGTATGATTTTAAGTATTTTGTCCTGACTGACGACAGATCTGTTCTGTATTCAAGAATAGAAAAACGTGTTGATCAGATGATAGAAGAAGGCCTAGAGAGAGAAGTCAAAGACCTTCTTACTATGAATATTCCAAGGGATGCAACTTCAATGCAGGGACTTGGATATCGTGAGATGATAGGCTATCTTGAAGGTGAATACGACCTTGAAAGAGCTGTTTATCTTATAAAAAGAAATACTAGACATTTTGCCAAGCGCCAGCTCACCTGGTTCAAGCGGGAGAGAGATGTTATATGGATCGATAAACAGGAATTTGACAGAGACGATGAAAAGATTTTGAAAGAGATGATAAGGATTTATGAACAATAAGATTTACGAAGAACTTGGAATTTCAGAAAAAGTAGTTAAATTTGGCCAGGATATTCTTGATGGTCTTAAAGAGCGGTTTGAAAAAATCGATGAGACAGCTGAGTACAACCAGCTTAAAGTCATCAAGGCCATGCAGGAGAACAAAGTAAGCGAAGCCTGCCTTCTTGGAACAACAGGATATGGTTATAACGATATCGGAAGAGAGAAGCTTGAAGCAGTTTATGCCTCTGTTTTTCATACAGAAGATGCACTTGTAAGACCTCAGATAACATGCGGAACTCACGCACTTGCACTTGCTCTTATGAGTAACCTTCGACCCGGCGACATGCTCTTTTCCCCTGTAGGTAAACCCTATGACACTCTTGAAGAGGTCATAGGAATCAGGCCTTCAAAGGGTTCACTTAAAGAATACGGTATTGACTATACTCAGGTTGATCTTCTTCCTGACGGAAGTTTTGATTTTGAAAACATTAAAAAAGCTCTTTTGACAAATAAAAACATTAAGCTTGTAACAATCCAGAGATCCAAGGGATATCAGACAAGGCCTACGCTTTCAGTCGAAAGAATCGGTGAGCTCATCAGCTTTATCAAAGAGATCAAGCCTGAAGTTATCTGCATGGTTGATAACTGCTATGGTGAGTTTGTTGAGACCATTGAGCCGACAGATGTAGGTGCGGATATGGTTGTAGGTTCTCTTATCAAGAACCCCGGCGGCGGACTTGCGCCAATAGGCGGTTATATTGCAGGTAAAAAAGAATGTGTTGAAAATGCTGCTTTCAGACTCACTTCACCTGGTCTTGGCAAAGAGGTTGGAGCTTCTCTTGGAATACTTCCTCAGTTTTATCAGGGATTCTTTTTGGCGCCTACCGTTACAGCTTCAGCCCTTAAGGGTGCAATCTTTGCTGCAAACATTTATGAGAAGCTTGGATTTGATGTTGTTCCAAATGCCACAGAAGAGCGTTATGACATTATTCAGGCTGTTACCTTTGGAAAACCTGAGGGAGTAATAGCATTTTGTGAAGGTGTTCAGGCTGCAGCACCCGTTGACAGTTTCGTTACACCTGAGCCATGGGATATGCCGGGATACGACGCTCAGGTCATTATGGCTGCAGGCGCCTTTATTTCCGGCTCTTCAATTGAGCTTTCTGCTGACGGCCCCATCAAGGAACCGTATTCTGTTTTCTTCCAGGGCGGTCTTACATGGCCACACGCCAAGCTTGGCATCCTAAAGACCTTGCAAAGGCTTGTGGATAAAGGGATTGTTGTGTTACAATGAGTGATAGGCATTTTAAAAGGCAAGCGGAGCAATCCGTATTATCACGGAGTATATAAATGTAAATATAAACATTCAAGGAGGCTGTTTTGGCTAATATATTTGGAATCGATCTTGGAACCAGCAATATCAAGATCTACAACAGAGACGACGACGGACTTACCGTAGAAAAGAACATGATTGCCATCGAAAACAAGACAAATGTTTTCGCATATGGTAATTCAGCATATGAAATGTATGAGAAGGCTCCCGATAAGATTAAGATATCTTATCCCCTCAACAGCGGTGTTATTGCTGATATCGAGCATATGGAGACCCTTGTTAAACTCTTTATCACAGATCAGATGAAGGGCAGTGTTAAACCATGTGAAGTTTACATTGCAGTACCCAAGGATGTTACTGAAGTTGAGAGAAGAGCTTTTCATGACCTTATAAACGATGCAGGTATCAAGGCCAAGAAGATCATGATGGTCAAAAAGCCTCTTGCAGACGGCCTTGGAATGAATGTAGACGTTATGAATTCACAGGGTGTTCTCGTTGTAAATGTAGGTTATGATACAACAGAGATTTCAATCCTTTCACTCAGAGGTATTGTTGTCAGCAAGCTTATCAAAGTTGGCGGCAAGAAATTTGATGAATCCATCAGAAACGTGATCCGTAAGGAATTCGGTCTACTGATCGGAGAGAAGACTTCAGAAAATGTCAAGATATCCCTCAAGGATCTTGAAAAAGAAGGTAAGGATGCTGTTGTATACGGTCGTGATATCGTAACAGGTCTTCCTGTAGAGAGAATGATCCCGACAGATCTTATCAATCAGTCGCTTATCGAGAACTTTGATGCAATCCTTGATAACATCAAGGCTGCTCTTGAGAAGACTCCTCCGGAGCTTGCAGCTGATATTTTCAAGCACGGTCTTTACCTTACAGGTGGTGCATCACAGGTTTGCCACCTTGCGCAGAGATTGAGCAACGGTGTTGGTCTTAATGTTAATATAGCAGAAAATCCAATTGGTTCTGTTGCTATGGGTCTTGCCAAGATTATTCAGGACGACCAGTATAAAGCTCTTGCATATGGAATTGAAGAGGATAAATAAATGAGTCCCATTGTCAAGAGAAGAGGAGAAGAATTTACCCTGCCAAGTAAATATCTCCTCTTTATTTTAACAATCTTATGTGTAGTAACGATCATAATCACCTTTAACACCAGCTTATTCACCGGACCGCTTAACTCCTTCGCTGGTGTTTTTGTTGTGCCCTTTCAGAAGGGTATGACAACTGTAGGAACGTTCCTGAGAGATACGACTGACAGGCTTGAATCTATTACTAAGCTCCTTGACGAGAACCAGGAACTCAAAAAACAGATTGACGAACTTACTGTTGCCAATACAAATCTTGAACAGGAAAAGTACGAACTTACCGAGCTTCGTAATCTCTATGAACTCGATGCTCTTTATGAGAATTACCAGAAGACAGGCGCCAGGATCATTGCCAAAGACGCAGGAAACTGGTACCACGCCTTTGTTATTGATAAAGGCTCGGATGACGGCATCATGATCGATATGAATGTTATAGCCGGCGGAGGCCTTGTGGGAAGAGTAATTGACGTTGGTCCCGACTGGGCCAAGGTTCAATCCATCATTGCCGATAATGCTGCAGTGAGCGGAATGGTTCTTTCATCATCAGACAATCTTATTGTTTCCGGTGATCTTGAACTCTACAAACAAGGTTATGTCAGCTTCTCCAAGCTTGTAGACGAAGCCGATAAAGTAAGTATCGGAGATAAGGTAGTCACTTCCAATATCAGTGACAAATACCTTCCCGGAATTCTGATCGGCTATATATCAACAATTGACGATGACTCCAACAATCTTACCAAATCAGGCAGGATCACGCCTGCGGTAGATTTTGAACACATGAATGAAGTTTTGGTTTTACTGGACCAAAAGAAACAATACGGTGAATAAATAATATGAATTTTAGGCGTCCATTATACAATTTCATACTGGTTATCGCCTCTTTTATACTACAGACAACTGTTTTCAGAGTAGTGGACTTCGGTGGTATCACACCCAATCTGCTTATTATCCTCACAGCTTCAACGGCATTTATCAAGGGCGATAAGCCCGGCCTTTTAGTTGGATTTTTCAGCGGACTTTTAGTGGATATCTTTTTTGGTAACTATATTGGATTCTTCGCGCTTATCTATATGTACATCGGTTTCGTTGTAGGTAAGCTTCATGTGATATTCTTCACCCAGAATCTTGCCATTCCTATTGTAATAATCAGCCTTGCAGACTTTGTTTTCGGTTTTGTCTGCTATATACTTATGTTTTTGTTCAGAACCAAGTTCAACATAGGCTACTATATGACAAGCATTATTATCCCTGAGCTTGTATATACCGCACTTATCGCAATTTTCTATTATCCGTTTATCCTATGGATAAATAACTCGATCGACGAGAAAGAACAGAGGAGCGCTAAAAAATTTGTTTGATAATTTTTGGGAAGAATTCAAAAAGTTCATAACATCCAGAGCTGTGATAATTTCCACTGTTCTTGTTGTACTTTCCTGTCTTTTGGTCTACAGGCTCTTTTCCCTGCAGGTAATAAATGGAGAGTATTATCTTGATACCTTCAAGCTCAAGATCAAAAAGGAAAAGACAATTGCAGCTGCCAGAGGCAATATCTATGACAGAAACGGTAATCTGCTTGCATATAATGAACTTGCCAATGCCGTAACAATCGAAGACGTATATAAATCCGGTTCAGGCAAGAGTAAAGCCATCAATGATACGCTCGACAGACTTATTGACATTATAGAGAAAAACGGTGACAGCATTGATCAGGACTTTAATATCATCTTAAATGATGCCAATGATTTTGAGTTCACTGTTGAAGGCAACCAGCTTCTTAGATTTCTTGCAGATGTCTATGGGCACAGTTCAATTAACGACCTCAAATACGAGGAAAAGACAAAGACCGCCGATGAAGTTGTTAATGATATGTGTAAGAGCTTCAGGGTTGGTGATACCGATGAGACTACCGGTGACTTTGTTCCCATGAAGGGCTATTCAAAGTCCAAGTCGCTCAAGATCCTCAACATAAGATATAACATGAGCCAGAACAGTTATCAGAAATACATCGATACAACCGTAGCTTCTGATGTCAGCGATAAGACCGTAGCAGATGTGCTCGAAAATGCCGATACTTTGGAAGGTGTTTCCATAGAAGAGAGCACTGCCAGAAAATACGTAGATTCTGAGTATTTCTCACAGCTGCTTGGATATACCGGTAAAATATCTGAAGATGAGCTTGCTGCACTTGCACCAACCAATCCGAGCTACGGCCTCAATGATACAGTCGGAAAATCCGGTATCGAACAGGCTATGGAAAGTGTTCTTCAGGGTACTAAGGGTTCAGAGACCGTTTATGTAGATAATACCGGACAGGTAATTGAGACCAGCAACTATGTTGATTCTGTTGCAGGCAATGACGTGTATCTGACAATCGACAAGGACCTCACAGAGGCATGTTACAACATTATTGAACAGTCACTTGCCGGAATTCTTGTCTCCAAGATACAAAATGTAAAAGAATACCATTTCACCTCAACATCAAGCTCCAGTAACATTGTAATTCCTATATATGATGTTTACTATGCGATATTTGATAACGATGTTGTTGATATCAGCCATTTCAGTGCAGCCAATGCAAAAGAGAATGAGAGAGCTGTTTATGAGCAGTTTGTAAATAAAAACGCAACTGTTCTTGACCAGATAAGACTGGAACTTACCGAAACCCAGACTCCATATACCAATCTGTCAAAAGAATATCAGTGGTATATGAGCCATATTGCCTCTATGCTTTATTCAAACGGCATACTCGACTCTTCCAAAGTCGACAGGGATGACAGCGTTTATGTTGCATGGACCAAAGATGAGACAATATCACTTGCTGAATACCTTAAATACACTATTGCCGTGAACTGGGTCGATGTATCCAAGCTTAGTCTGGATAACCAGTATGCGGATTCGGAAGAGATATTTAAGCACATTGTAAATTATATAGAAAAAGAGCTTGAAGAAGATTATGATTTCCAGACAAGGCTCTATAAATACCTTCTTCTGGACGGTCACATAACAGGAACCCAGGTATGCAACCTTCTGCTTGAACAGGAAGCTATAACCATGGATCCCGAAGAGCAGGCTGTTTGGGAGAGAGGCGGAGAGTCTCCTTATACATTCATGATCAACAGGATATCAAGCCTTGATATCACGCCTGCCCAGCTTGCGTTGGATCCCTGTACAGGTTCAATGGTCGTAACTGATGTTAATAACGGAGATGTTCTTGCGCTTGTTTCATATCCGGGATACAACAATAACCTTATGGCCAACGGCGTTGATGCAGCATATTACGCCAAGCTAAGGAGTGATAATTCAAATCCTCTTTACAATTATGCGACTCAGCAGAAGACAGCTCCGGGTTCAACCTTTAAGATGGTATCTGCAACAGCCGGGCTTAACGAAGGTGTGATAACCACTGATTCCGTTATATATTGCGGAGGACAGTTTGATAAGCTCAATCCTGCTCCTCGATGCTGGATCCATCCGGGAGGACACGGAGGGCTCAATGTTACAGGAGGAATCAGAAATTCCTGCAACGTATTCTTTTACGAAGTCGGATACAGACTTGGTCTTGTCGGCGGAACTTATTCGCCTGAAACCGGTCTTCAAAAACTTGCAGGATATGCAGATATGTACGGACTTACCGAGAAATCAGGAATTGAGATTGCAGAATCCGAGCCCAATGTATCGGATCAGGACGCTGTACGTTCCGCAATCGGTCAGGGTACACATTCTTATACAACAGTAGGTCTTGCAAGATATGTAACAACTGTTGCTAACAGCGGAACCTGCTATGAACTTACTCTTATCGACAAAACAACTGATCCAAACGGTAATCTGCTTGAGGATTACAGTGCAAAAGTTCGCAACACAATAGATATGTCACCTGCATACTGGAATGCTATTCATACCGGTATGAGACAGGTTGTCCAGGACAAGTCCTATTATGCAAACCTCGGTGTAGCAGTAGCAGGTAAGACAGGTACTGCCCAGGAATCCAAGAACAGGCCAAACCATTCACTATTTGTATGCTATGCGCCTTATGAGAAGCCTGAGATAGCTATTGCAACGCGAATAGCCTACGGTTATACATCAAGCTATGCGGCACAGATAACCAAAGAAGCCCTTGCTTATTACTTCGACCTCAGGGACGAAGACGAAATTATATCAGGTACGGCGCAGACTCTGCAGGACGGAGCAACAAACGCTGACTAAGGAACAATATGGATTACTTTAAGAAGTACAGGTTGGTTGATTACGACTTTTTTCTTGCTCTTATGGTCGTGTTACTGACAATAATCGGAATAATGGCAATTAGCTCGGCAGATCCTTCATCTCAGAAAAAACAGATTGCAGGAATGGTGGCGGGCATATTTGCCATGGTTTTTATATCTTTGCTTGATTACCTTTGGTTTACAAGGCTTTACCTGATTGCTTATGCTGCAAACCTTGTTTTACTGGGGCTTGTACTGTCACCCCTCGGAAGCAGTACTAACGGTGCGCAGAGATGGATAAACCTTTTTGGCATCACTTTTCAGCCATCTGAAACAGCCAAAATTTTATTGATTTTATTTTATGCTCAGTTTATTATGAAATATAAGGATAAAGTCAAAAACCTCGGATTTATCGTTATTTGCCTGTTGTTATTGGCTGCTCCTTTAGGTCTTATAGCTTCTCAGCCTGACCTTTCTACCTGTATCATGGTCATGGTCATTTTTGCATCCATTCTCTATGTTGCCGGTATAAACAGGAAGATTGTATGGACAGTACTTGGAATCACGATTCCGACAGCTCTTTTTGTCATATACAATGCTGTTCAGGGTGAGAGCAGTTTGCTTCATGATTATCAGCAGAGGCGTATTCTTGCATGGCTTCATCCCGAAGATTATGCCAATTCCGATGCATATCAGACACTGAATTCAATGATGGCAATAGGCTCAGGACAGCTTTACGGCAAGGGTTACAACACCAATGAGATCAGTTCGGTTCTCAATGGCGGTTTCATATCAGAATCACAAACAGACTTTATTTTCACAGTTATAGGTGAAGAATTCGGATTTGTAGGCGCATGTCTTGTTGTTGCACTTATAATGATGATAGCAATAAGATGCTTTATGATATCACTTCGTGCCAAGACCAAGGCAGGAGAAGTGATTGCAGCAGGTGTAGGTGCCTGGATAGGATTTCAGGGCTTCTTAAATATGGGGGTTGCTACAGGAATCATGCCAAATACAGGTATCCCACTTCCTTTTGTCAGTTATGGACTGACTTCACTTATAAGTGTTTATGCGGGTATAGGCTTTGTACTCAATGTACGACTACAAGGCAACAAATATATTACAGGGAGGGTATAAGTTAATGAATATCGCACTTATAGCACATGACGCAAAAAAGAGACTTATGCAGAACTTCTGTATAGCATATAGAGGCATACTAAGTAAAAATGATCTTTTCGCGACAGGTACAACCGGACGCTTGATAGAAGAGGTTACAAATCTGACTGTGCACAAATATCTTGCCGGACATCTTGGGGGATCCCAGCAACTTGGTGCAGCTATCGAACACAATGAGATCGATCTTGTAATCTTTTTGAGAGATCCGCTTACTGTTAAATCACATGAGCCTGATATCAACAATGTTATGACTCTTTGTGACATGCATAACATACCTGTTGCTACCAACCTTGCATCAGCGGAACTACTGATCAAATCACTTGACAGAGGAGACCTTGAGTGGCGTGAGATGTACAAATAAGCTGCTTAGAGCTTTAAGTATTGTTTTATTGGGGACTATTTGTGTAACAGGTTGCTCCGGACTTTCATATTCATCCAAGTACTCAGTTACCTCATCACAAAGCGATAACAGAAATACTCTTTATTATCCTACATTTGCTTCGGAGCTGTGCGTCGCAGAAGATAACATGAACGAAAACGACGTAGAAATAGCAGAAGTGGCAAGTGCAGGTCTTTTTGACTTAAATAAAAAAGAAACTCTTTTTGCAAAAAATGTAAACATGCAGGTTCAGCCGGCCAGCCTTACCAAGGTAATGACAGCTCTCGTGGCGCTGAAATACGGCAAACTGGATCAGGTTCTTGAAGCACATTCTGATGTTTATGTCACTGAGAGCGGAGCACAGAAGATCAATCTAAAAGAGGGCGACAGAATGACCCTTGATCAGGCTCTTCGCATTCTTCTGATATATTCAGCCAATGACGTTGCCAACTTAATAGCATCAAATTTCGGAAGCTCCATCGAAGATTTCGTAGGCCTGATGAATAAAGAGGCTCAGGCTATCGGTGCGACTAATTCTCATTTTGCAAATCCACATGGTCTTACTGCTGATGAGCATTATGTGACGGCTTATGATATGTATCTCATTTTTAATGCTGCCATGCAATATGACACTTTCAGTGAGATTATCAATACCACCGAGTATTCAACGACTTATCTTGAATCAAGCGGAACATCCAAAGAAATAACGGTCAGTACCACAAACGGTTATTTAAAAGGTGACAAACAACAGCCATCCGGAGTAACTGTCATCGGAGGCAAAACCGGTACAACTCAGGCTGCCGGACATTGTCTAATACTTTTGGCCAGAGATACTGCATCAAATCCCTATATTGCAGTAATCATGCGGGATACAGACAGTGGACAGCTATATACCGATATGACTTCATTACTGAACGAAATCGTTAATTGAGGTTGTCTTTTAGGTACTAAAGACTTATAATATTTTTATAAAAATTTCTACTTGCAGGAGGGTATGCCGATGGTTCAGTTAATTGTTGGGAAAAAGGGAAAAGGAAAGACAAAATGCCTATTAGACAAGGTTAACACCGAGGTAAAGAACGTTCTTGGAAGTGTCGTATTTCTTGACAAGAACACCAAGCACATGTATGAGCTTAACAACAAAATCCGTTTAATTGTAGTACCGGATTTCAGTATCACCAATTCTGATGAATTCATTGGATTTGTCAGTGGTATCATTTCACAGGACCACGATCTCCAGCAAATGTATTTTGACAGTTTTTTGAAAATCTCTTGTCTTGAGGGGAAAGACATCTCAGAAGTTATTGAGAAATTAGACAAGCTCAGTGAGAAATTTGGGGTAGATTTTGTACTTAGTCTCTCATTAGACGAGTCTGAACTTCCAGAGTCAGTTAAATCTAAAGTAGTTATTTCACTTTGATAGTTTTAAATAGGATTATTCTTATAAGCCGCGGCTATCCGCGGCTTATATTCTGAAATTATACTTTAAGGACAGGTAACAGATGGCGAAAGGTCATAATCGAAAGGTTACCAAATATCCCAGAAATATAAACAATATAAATATTGGAATGATATTCTTTGCTGTAATGGCAATCTATATCATTATAAGTGTTATCACATATTTTCGCAGGGATCATATGGTTGGATATGAGGTAAAAGAGGGAGCTCTTTCAACCAACAATATCTATGACGCGGTTGCTCTTCGTACCGAGAAGATTGTAGAAAGTGATACGGCAGGTTATGTCAATTATTTCGCAACAGAAGGCGGAAGAGTGGCTGTAGGCAATCTTGTCTACACAGTTGACGAGTCGGGTCAGCTCCTTGAGTATCTCAAGTCTCAGGGAAGTGAGGAGGTTTCCTTAAGTGACGGCGATCTCTCTGAACTTCGTACGCAGATAGTAAACTTTGACTCATCATTTGATCCTCAGAATTTCCACACAGTATATGATTTTAAAGTCAGCCTTGACGGTACGGTACAAAAGCTTTCCAACAACAGTATTCTTTCAAATATCCAGTCTCTTAACGCGAACAGTGCAACACTTCAGTCTATTAATTATAAAAATGCGCAGGATACAGGTATTGTAATCTACTCAATAGACGGCTACGAAGACCTTACTCTTGAAAAAATGACTTCTGCAGTCTTTGATGAATCAAATTACACTAAGACCCAGCTTGTCAACAATACTCTTGTTAAGTCCGGAGATCCCGTATACAAGCTCTGTACCAATGAAGAGTGGTCAGTAGTGATCAAGGAAGATGATCCTGAAAAGGTACAGGAACTTGTCGATCTGGAATATGTTAAAGTGAGATTCATCAAAAATCAGCATGAATCCTGGGGCAAGGTATCAACCTATACTAATCCTGAAGGTGAAACATTTGTAAAACTGACATTTACAAATTCAATGATAACCTTCTGCAGAGACAGATTTATAAACATAGAGCTAATAACCGAAGATGAGAAAGGCCTAAAAATTCCCAACTCATCAATAGTAACCAAGAGCTTTTATCTTGTTCCCAAGAGTTACATTATAAAGAATAACGAAAACAACACCGGCGTTCTCAAAGTCAAATACGATGAACAGGGCAATGAAACTTCTGAATTCATTAACGTTGTAATCTATAATGAATCAGATACTATGTATTATCTTGGTATGGATACATTAAGAAGCGGTGATAGTCTTATACTTACTGATTCAAACCAGAGATATACCATCAGCAGAACGGACTCTCTTATAGGCGTGTATAACATAAATAAGGGGTATGCTGACTTCAGACAGATCAGTATTCTTTATCAGAATGATGAATACTCAATCGTAAGATCAAATACAACATATGGACTCAATGTCTACGACTACATAGTGTTAGATGCATCCACAGTTGATGAAAATGCTTCACAAGAAGCAACTGAAGAAATGACAGAGGAATCGACTGAAGAGGAAGCAGAAGAATCTGTTGAGGATATTTCTGACACAGGAGTCACAAACGAGCAAAAGCCCGAAAATGGCGGATAAATTTCTTAACAATATTTGACAGAATATGTCATTTTACGTTAAAATTATAGAGGTTTGTTGGGACTAAATGTGAGGAGTATAGTGATATGAGTTTCATGGATAAGTTTTTGAATGCAATTCAACTTAATGGGGAAGAAGATGGTTATTACGATGAACCTGACGAGGGCTTCACTTCCAAGGTAGATTCCATTAACAACCAGACACCTATTGGAAAGGATGATCCGAGCATAGAAATCGCTGAGGAGAAGACCAAGAAGACTGCTCCTAAGGTTTCTCCGAGCAGATCCAAGAAATCTTTATCTGCTTCAGGCATGGAAGTATGTGTAATCAAACCTACTTCGGTTGAGGATGCAAGAGAAATCACAGAAACACTTCTGGCTAATCGTACTGTTGTACTTAACCTCGAAGGTCTCGATGTTGACATTGCTCAGAGGATAATTGATTTCACATCAGGTTCGTGTTTTGCTATTGCAGGTAATCTTCAGAAGATATCAAGATATATTTTCATCATTACACCTGCATCAGTTGATATTTCCGGAGATTTCCAGAATATCTTGAGCGGAACATTTGGCGGTGGTATTACAGAAGGACCACAGCAAATAGATTAAATATCAGGCTGTTGACATGTAGCTTTACAGTCAACAGCTTTTTATTTTGAATAAAATAAACGGAGAAAAGGTATGGAAAACAGACTGACAGTAAACTATGAGGGTAAACCCTGCTATGATATAGTTTTTACCGATTCATTTTCTGATCTGTCAAAAGAGATTTCTTCTCTTGGATTTGAAAAAAGGAAAATAGCGGTAATTACAGATACTAATGTTGGAAAAATATATGGCGATGAAGTAAAAAAGAAGCTTGATGAGATTTCAGACACGGTTGTCATTTATGAAATTCCTGCAGGCGAGAGCAATAAACAGCTCTCAGAAATCGCAAAAATATATGAATTTCTTATGGAAAGACACTTCGACAGGCATGATCTGATCGTTGCTCTTGGCGGAGGCGTTGTAGGAGATATGGGTGGCTTTTGTGCAGCAACTTATCTCAGAGGTATCTCTTTTGTTCAGGTTCCCACAACTCTGCTTGCTCAGACCGACAGCAGCGTTGGTGGTAAGACCGGGGTCGATCTCAAGGGCGTCAAGAACATGGTTGGTGCATTCTATATGCCGAGACTTGTTTATATCAATGTTTCTACACTCAAAACTTTGGATGGCAGACAGTATGCATCAGGTTTTGCCGAGGTCATGAAGCATGGTCTTATCAAGGATCAGAATTTCTATGAGTTCCTTATTGAGAACATGTACGAGATCAATGATAAAGACCCTGAAGTTGTAATGGAAATGGTAAAGAGAAGCTGTGACATCAAGAGAGCAGTTGTAGAAAAAGATCCAACCGAAAAGGGAGACAGAGCTCTTTTAAACTATGGCCACACTCTTGGTCATGCCATCGAAAAGCACAAGAATTTCGAGCTTACACACGGTGAATGCGTTGCACTTGGAGCAATCGCAGCAGCTTTTATCTCCTGGAAAAGAGAACTTATCTCAATGGAAGAGTATTATGAGATAAGGGATATGTTTGTTCCGTTCAATCTTCCTATTTCAATCGAGGATGTAGATAAAGAGGCTGTTCTCGATCTCACAAAGTCAGATAAAAAATCCGACTCAGATAAGATCAAATTCATTCTTTTAAAGAAAATCGGCAAAGCTTTCATCGATGAAACAGTTACACGAGACGAGATGTCAAAAGCTCTTGATGAGATAATCTATATCGAAAATAATGATTAAAGGTTTTAAGCTATGAATACAAAAATGTCTAAAAAGAAAAAAATATTTCTCGCAGTGGATATCATAATGATCATATTGCTTGTGGCACTTGATCAGTTCACTAAATATCTTGCGTGCGAATACCTTCAGGATAAACCTGCAATTCCTCTTATTAAGGGAATTCTTGAACTAAACTTTTTGAAGAACAGCGGAGCAGCTTTCGGAATGCTGCAGAACCAGAAAGTCTTCTTTATACTTGTAGCTGTACTCATCCTCTTTATCATCGCATACGTTCTATTCAGAATGCCTGATGACAAGAAATACAACATTATGCATATACTTCTTGTCATGATTGCAAGTGGTGCAGCCGGCAATATGATAGACAGAATAAGACAGGATTACGTTGTAGACTTTATATACTTTGTCATCATAAATTTCCCGATATTTAATGTTGCAGATATTTACGTAACAGTATCGACCTTCCTCTTTGTAATTCTTTTCCTTTTCTATTACAAAGAAAATGATTTCAGTTTCCTCAGCTTTAAACAGCAGAAAAAATACAGGGAAATCAAATAATGGACGAAAACAGCGAGAAGCTTGAGTTTATTGTTACAGACGAATATGAGGGCCTTAGGATCGATAAGCTTATCAGTGAGCTTGTGGATTCTCTTTCGCGTTCATTTATCAAAAAGCTTATAGACGATGATAAGGTTATCTGTAACGGCAAAAAGGTAAAAGCCAGCTATCAGGTATCGGAAGGAGACAGAATTGAGCTGGAGATACCACCTCTTCAGATTCCTGAAATTGTTCCCGAAGATATTCCGCTTGATATTCTCTATGAAGACAATGATGTTCTCATTGTTAATAAGCCCAAGGATATGGTTGTTCATCCTGCAGCAGGCCATTACACCGGAACGATTGTAAATGCGGTAATGTATCATTGCAGAGATAATCTTTCGGGAATTAACGGTGTTATGAGACCCGGTATAGTACACAGAATTGACAAAGACACCACCGGCTCAGTAATAATCTGCAAGAATGACAATGCCCATATCAAGATTGCCGATCAGCTCAAGGAGCATTCGATAAACAGGGTCTATCATGCAATATGCTATGGAGTCATAGATCATGACGAAGGTGATGTTGATGCCCCGATTGGCAGAAGCCAGACAGACAGGAAAAAAATGGCAGTTGTAAAAAGCGGCGGAAAAGAAGCATTCACTCATTATAAGGTTTTAAAGCGCTTTCCTGAAGATAAAATGACTTATATAGAATGCAGACTAAAAACCGGAAGAACACACCAGATTCGCGTTCATATGGCTCATATAGGTCATCCTCTTTTAGGAGATGAAGTATATGCACCATCTCGAAAGAGTAAATTTAAACTTAACGGTCAATGTCTCCATGCCAAGACCCTTGGATTTATCCATCCGACAACAGGAGAATATGTGGAAGTTGATGCACCTCTTCCTGAATATTTTTCCCATTTGCTAGAGATACTCAAATAGTATAAAATTAAATTATAAAAATGCGAAGGAGTACCGGCGTATGAATACAATAATAACAATCGGCCGTCAGTTCGGTTCAGGGGGAAGAGAAATCGGAGAGAAGCTTGCAGAGCATTTCGGTATTAAATGCTATGACAAGGAGCTTCTTAGCAGAGCTGCCAAGGAAAGCGGCTTCTGTGAAGAGATGATCCAGAATCATGACGAAAGGCCTACAAATTCATTTTTATATAATCTTGTCATGGATACCTATTCCTTTGGTTACAATGCATCAAGCTTTGTTGACATGCCTATCAGCCACAAAGTTTTCCTTGCGCAGTTTGATACAATCAAAAAGATTGCGGATGAAGGTCCATGTGTAATCGTTGGAAGATGTGCGGATTATGCTCTTGCCGACTATGACAACGTCCTTAATCTCTTTATTCACGGCAATGAAGAATGCAAGATCAAGAGATTAAAAGAGCGCTTTGATGACATCACAACTGATGACAAAGCAAGAGAGATGATGAGCAAGAAGGACAAGCAGCGTCAGAGCTACTATAACTACTATTCATCCAAGAAGTGGGGCAGAGCAGACAGCTATGATCTTTGCATCAATTCAAGTATTCTTGGTATAGATGGCACTGTTAAGTTCATAATTCAGTACATTGAAGACTTTGAAAACTCAAAAAAAGCATAATTATGAATTATTGAAATTTTACTTCCGGAAAGCCCTGTGTTTTCCGGAAGTTTTTTTCATTTAGGAGCAATTTTAATACATATTTAATAATAATTTCAATCATGTGATGCTATACTGAGCGCAACACAGAATAAGGGTAATTGTACCCAGCTTGAGAGCGAAACTTAATTACTCCATCCGCAGAATGGAATCTGCGTGTATCTTTCAAGGAGGAAGAATATGGCTAACAACATAGGAGGTAGTATCAACCAGCTGTTTCGCGGTAATTCACCGGGAAATGTAAGCAAAGCCGGAAAGCCTGATGCCAAGGCTAAATTGCCATCAAAAGTTAAAGACGATGGTAAGTTGCAGAAGAGCGATAATCTATTTGGTGCAAGTGCTAAGGTAGAATTATCACCTGAAGTCGAAATGTACGGTAAGGTAGTAGATCTTTTGCAAAAGAAATACGACAACGCCGATGTATTCGTGGCAGGTCCGGGAGAAGATCTTTCTCAGATCGGAGGAGATCTTGAGTACAGCATCATCCTTTCAGAAGACGAAATGAAACTTCTTGCATCGGATGATCCAAAGGACAAGGAAGCCAAAGATAAACTCATGGGGCAGATTGATGATGCTATGAAGACCATCTCTGACATGAGTGAGAAGATTGGCGGTAATACCGATGAATCGGATGATATATCCAATTTTGGTATTAAGATGGACAAAAACGGAAAGATGAATTTCTTTGCGGATATAAACGGAAATTCATTTAAAGCTGATTCCATCGACAATTTAATCAAGAGTTTTGCAGCATCAAAAGCATAATGATAAAAGAAGTTCGTCAGCATATCTGGCGAACTTCTTTTTTATATCTTAATTGTATAGCATGCAAAGTGCATTCTCCACTAAAACACTTGTATATAATTATTGTAAATATAACACAAATTATATTTCGGAATTGTTCAAACAATTAGCCAATATACACACAAAATGTATGGTAATTATATATGTATTTGGTATAATATACTAAGTAAGGCTTTTACAATAACAAAATGGGAGGACAAATTGCATATGTCTACGAGAATTTATGATTGCCTAAAGTGTATCGGTGAAAAGATTATCGAAAACAAGGATTTTCTTACCGATCTTGACAGAGAAATCGGTGATGCTGACCACGGTGTAAACATGGCGAGAGGTTTTACAGCCGTTATTGAAAAGACATCTCCGGATGATCCGGATATCGGCGCGGTTCTTAAAAAGACCGGAATGACTCTTTTATCTACTGTAGGCGGTGCTTCAGGTCCTTTATATGGAACAGCATATATGGAAGCTGCAAAAGTACTTGCAGGAAAAGATACTTTATCGGCCGAGGATTTCAAAGCTGCTCTTGAAGCTGCAATTGCCGGTATTCAAAAAAGAGGAAAAGCTGAGAAGGGTGAAAAAACAATGCTTGATTCTCTGATTCCTGCTCTTGATGCATATTCAGCTAAGATAGCAGAAGGCGGAAGCCTTGTAGACGGCCTTGAAAAGGCTTGTGAAGCAGCTGAGGAAGGTATTGAATTCACAAAGACTATCGCTGCAACCAAGGGCCGTGCAAGCTATCTGGGTGACAGAAGTATCGGTCATCAGGATCCCGGTGCAACATCTGCAACAATGACACTTGAAGTAATCAGAGACTTTCTTAAGGGGTGAGCCATGGTAGGATTAGTAATCGTATCTCACAGCAGTAAGATTGCTGATGGAATAACAGACTTAACAGCTCAGATTGCAGCCGCTCATAAAGGTATTATTGCAGCAGGCGGTATGGAAGACGGAGAAATAGGTACCGACGCCGTAAGAATATCTGAGGCCATTAAAAAAGCCAACGATGGAGACGGAGTTGTTGTTCTTGCCGATCTCGGAAGCGGAATTATGAGCGCAGAAACAGCAATAGAGCTTCTGGACGGTGAAGATATCAATGTAAAACTTGCAGATGCACCAATTGTAGAAGGTGCCATCGCTGCAGCTGTAACAGCAGTTTGCGGTCAGAATATGGAGGCAGTTATTGCAGCCGCTGAGCAGACGCGTGCTGTCAAAAAAATAAATTCATAAAACAAGGAGGCAGGACATGAAGAAACTAATCAATGGGGTTGACAACGTTGTTGACGAGATGCTGGATGGTATGATTGCAGCTTATCCTCAGTATCTGAAAAGGCTCGATGGCTTTGATGTTGTTGTAAGAGCCGGTGGCTCAGATGGTAAGGTTGCTCTTGTATCCGGTGGCGGAAGCGGACATGAGCCGGCACACGGTGGCTACGTTGGTAAGGGAATGCTTGATGGCGCTATTGCAGGCGCTGTTTTCACATCACCTACTCCTGACCAGATTTTTGAAGCTATCAAGGCAGCTAATGGTGGTAAGGGTGTTCTTCTTGTTATCAAGAACTATACCGGTGATGTTATGAACTTCGAGATGGCTGCTGATATGGCACGAGATGAAGGCATTGAGGTTGATCAGGTTATTACAGCCGACGACGTTGCTGTTGAGAATTCTACCTGGACTACAGGAAGAAGAGGAATCGCAGGAACTATCTTTGTTCACAAGCTGGCGGGCGCATGCGCAGAGGCCGGTGGAAGCCTTGCTGATGTTAAAGCAGTTGCTGAAAAAGTTATTGCTAATGTTCGCTCAATGGGTATGGCTGTTGATGCCTGCACAGTTCCAGCAGCAGGAAAGCCAAGCTTTGATCTTGCAGAGGATGAGGTTGAGATCGGTATCGGTATCCATGGTGAGCCCGGTGTAAACCGTGAGAAGATCAGTCCTGTTAATGATATCGTAGATAAACTCCTTGCTAAGATCCTTGCAGAAGGCATCTATAATGCAGGCGACGAAGTAGCTGTTATGGTTAACGGCATGGGCGGAACACCTCTAATGGAGCTCTTTGTAGCAAATAAGCACCTTGCAGATGAGCTTGCCAAGAAGAATATCAAAGTTTATAAGACTCTTGTAGGTAACTACATGACATCACTTGATATGGAAGGCTTCTCAATCACACTTCTCAAGGTTGATGATGAGCTCAAGAAACTCCTTGATGCTCCTGCAGATACACCAGCATTTGTTCAGGCATAATATGATACAATAATATAAAATAATATATTAAGCCGGAGAGTAGGATATCCCTGCTTTCCGGCTTTATTGGAGGAGAAATAATGGCAGCTGCAAAAACCACTACAACCAAGAAAACAACATCAAAAAAGACTACAACTGCAAAGAAGACAGGTACTACAGCTAAGAAGACTACAACAGCAAAAAAGACAACGGGAACAGGTACTTCCGTAAAGGTTACTGCAACCGAGAAGAAACTGCTTGAGCTATACAGAGCTGCTGATTCTGATACCAAAAAGGCTGCAATAGCTCTTTTGAAAGGTGAGAAGTCACAACTTAGCGGCATACTTGATTCTATATTGGAAAACAAGCAAATAATGAATACAGTAACCAGTTTATTTAAGAAGTAAATCAAGAGGCGGATTGTTGGGCAAAACTAAATGAAGAATCATCCGGAGGTAACGAATGGATCAAAAAACAAGAAAGCATTCTATATGTGAAAAGATGCCATATATCGCCGTTATACTCAGCATAATCATTCCTTCGCTTTTAATCGGAATAGGCGGTTCTATAGGTGATTCAATTTCAAAAAATGCAGGAAATATATGTATATGCATTTTTGCTATAATATCGATGCTTGTTTTTTGGCGTTGGTTCTCTCCGGAATTTAAAGGATTTGTTAAGCCTGAAGTTCCGGCCAAGAATATATGTATTGTAATGATCCCCTTAGGGATTCTTTTGCTCTGTACGCTGATAGAGCCATTATTTTTTCAACATTCGTATTATTTTAATCCTTCTCTTAGTGCAGTTATTATGGGAATTGCAGCCGGATTTGGAGAAGAGACAATGTTCAGAATATTATCACTGGCCATAGTCATGAAATATGTCCGAAAAGAAAGAAGATTGGCTGCGATAATTATCCTGGCTGTAATATTTGGGCTTTCTCATGCAGGAAATATTTCACAGGGTGCAGATATAGTCATGACTGCATCACAGATATTCCATACAACATTCATGGCATTTTTGCTAACCGCTTTATATTTAGGGACGGGCAGCGTGATATTCCCGATATTTGCACATGCTATATATGATTTTATCTGTTTTTCAACGGACCCATCACTTTCCGGAAATGGAATACTTACGCAGCAGTATAGTACGGGACAGCTGTTGTATGAGTTCATTGTAGTTATGATCATAGGAATAATTGCACTCTATCTGATCAGCAAAAACAGATTTACAGAAACCAATATAATTTGGGAAAAGAAGTGGAGAGTCGAGGTAAAATTTTCTTATACAGAACTACGATGATGACTCTGTAGGCATGATAGTAAACTTAGCAAAACCATGACTGCACCTGCTATTGGGTAGACAATAATAAGTGAATTGGTCGTGCCATAGATTGCCAGTACACCAGCAAATATGCTTCCAGTGCTAAATATCGCAATGGCTGTATTCCAGAGGTATAGAAATTTTCTGTCAGGATATTTTTCCTTAAGCATAAGGATAGAATAGGGCAGTACGCCCATCGCAAGAGGTATTGCAAATGCATACAGCATGAAGTAGGAGTATACTTCGTGACTGAAGATTTCATATATTGCTCCAAACAGTGCAAGGAAGACTGTTCCGATGATATTAAATAGCAAATGCAGCTTTAATTGTTTTTCCATTTTAGTGTTCCTCCTGTTGAAATTTTTTAGATATATACAATGTCGCTGACACTTCGTTCCTTGATGCTTCCTCCAGTAGTGGGATTGTTGACAACGTATCCATTAAAGTACATTGTGGAAGATCCTCCGCCATCAAGGTTATAGGCTGTTTCAACGCCCAGTCCCTTCATGAAGGTTGCAAGTTCATAGAGACTAAGGCCTTCGCTCTCAGAAGTTCTTCCATCAGACACCACAAAAACAAAGTGATTTGCATCTATGACACCTATGGCAGTTCTTGGATTGCTTGCCTTTGCCTTGGCAACTTCGGCATTTTCATCAACGGTAACAGAGCTGTCTTCTACAAGAGCCGGGCCAAAGGAAAATGCCTGCCATACTCCCATTGAAACAAGTTCTTCGGCTGAATACTCACTGTCATTTAAAACTTCCATTGTTCCATCAGCATAAATACATAAAACATCTGATCCGTTTGCGCTGTCGCGGTAGACAATTCCGTTACGTATAACATATCCATTTTCCTGAACACCGTAGTAATCGCCGTTTATGGCCAGTACAGCATTGTTATTTTCTGCAATCGTAGAGGTTGTGGCAGTGACATTTTTGCCGTAAGTATCATTTGCAAATGCTGTCTTTAAGTACTGAGCGGAGGAAAGAATAACGTCTGCCACATAGATTTTGGTGTCGTTCTGATAATATTCAGTTAATGTAATGCTATAGTTATCTGAACTTACAGTATTTTCGCCTGTATAGGGCTCTGAGGCATTAATACCGGATGAACTTTCTGTGGTTTCTGAAGAAGTCACTGTTGCACCTTCAGATGCACTTGTTCTGGAATGCTTCCTGCCGGAACGAGATTTGTGACTTTCTGATTGCGTATTATCTATAGATTCGGTTAATTGAGTATCGCTGTCAGTCTGACCATCGAACAAGGACGTATTTATTTCTGTGGCATTGGAGTTGTAGCTCTCGCTTATAATAAAGGTATCGAGTGAAATATAAGTCGTAAATGCTATCAGGACAAAAGCTGAACATATAGCCCAGAGGTGTTTTTTCATATGATCTTGCCTGCCTTTCTTAAAAATATAACTGTGTTGTATAAAGTAACTGAGTACAAAAATTCAGAGTTCCACGATTATACGAGCAAGGGTATTTGCCACGATGAGTGAACCGGATATCGCAGATATCACGCAAAACAGTCCGTAATCAACAAGAACTCCGGGCTTCTGTCATTTACTATTATGATTTCAAAGCCTTCCTGATATAGGCCCTTAGAAACATCAATCATTTTTTCATCTGGCATGTATGCGGGAATCAGAGCAATCCTGTTCATTATTAACCCTCTCTTTTGATATAATGATCATAATCTGATGATATATAAGAAGCCTAAAATCAACCTAAATCTAGAGTAAGAGTTATAACATTTCAGGGCAATTCATTATTCAGATAAATAGAAGGACAATAGGAAATGAGAAAGACTATCATGATGATCTTAATCCCCATTCTACTGCTTAGTGGTTGCAGAGGTGAAAGGGATGAGAATTTCACATCGCCCGAAGGAACCAATACGGTAATTGTGCAATATGATTTCGTTAGCAGGCCTAGTGTTTACTACAACGGACAGAAAATCTTTGATTATGAAAAGCCTGGGTTTAATGAAGAGGCGTATTTCTATGTAGAGTGGATTTCAGAAGATGAGTTTTTGCTCAAATACGATGATCCCTCCCATGATGGAAAGTATGCAGAAGAATACACAATAAGTCTTAAATAAAGTACAAGAAAGAGCAATTGATCAAGTTTTTTTGCCTTTGAAATAATCGGCTGTCCTATTTTTGAAAAAGGGGAAGCAGGATAAATGAATATGCCCACGTAATTGCCATGTAGTTGTTTATAACGGCTATGTGGCTTTTTTATATTATAAATTAGTTGACAAATACAACTAATGATTTTATCATTTAAATCCATAGGAGGGCATTCGATGGATAAGGTAAAACTATTTCGAGAAAGTACCAGAGAATTAGAACGTAATTTTGAGAAGCTAAACAGTTCTGATTGCTGTCAATGTAACGTCAATACATCTCAATGCTTTCTGGTTGTTGAGATAGGCAGAAACCCCGGAATATGTGTAAAGGAACTTGCTGAACTTCTTAAGATGGATAAAAGTGCTGTAAGCAGATCTGTAGAAGAACTTGTTCAAAAAGGATATGTTTTGCGAAAACCTTCAACAAGGGATCGCAGGTGCGTAGTGCTTAATCTGACTGATGAAGGAATGGCAAGATTCAGTACAATAGAAAAAGATATGAATATGAAGTTTAAGAGAGTTTTTTCTATGATTCCAAAGGAAAAACAGAGTCAGGTTTTAGAGGCATTAAATATCTATAACGATGCGATAAAAAAATCGGAGGTGGAATGCTGTGATTAGAGAAATGAGAGATGAAGACTGGGGGACAGTAGCAGAGATTTACAAGCAGGGATTAGAAGAGGGAACATCAACTTTTAATACAGAGTGTCCTAGTTTTACTGAGTGGAATGCAGGCCACATAAAGAATTGCAGGTTTGTTTTTGAGGAAGAAGGAAAGGTTGTAGGCTGGATAGCGCTAAGTCCTTCTTCAAGTAGGTGCGCATATAAAGGCTGCGTTGAAATGAGTGTATATGTTGATAGAAACTATAGAGGTCATGGGATAGGAACAGCTTTGGTAAATACGATTATCCGAGAGGCTGAGCAATGTGGATATTGGAGCATATATTCTGCAATATTTTCAATTAATAAAGCAAGTATAGCTTTACACAAAAAATGTGGTTTCAGGGAAATTGGCTATAGGGAAAGAATAGCTAAAGATCGATTTGGAAAATGGCAGGACACAACTCTTATGGAGTACAGAGCTTCATAATTAGTTTATAGGAGAAGCTACTTATGACTATTGAAGAAAAAGCAAACAGGATTATTGAAGATATACGTAATGAAAAAGGCGTAAATCCTATCAAGATGTTTAAGTCAATGGCAAAGAAAGCGTATATAAGCATACATGGGCCAGAGCATCATATATTAGATGGGGCATGTCTTTTAATGGCTTATCATAATGCTGGTGGCAAAATAGATATAGACTATGCCTTGGAGAAGCTTTTGAAAGAAGGACTTCGGATGCCGGGAGCAATGTGCGGACTGTGGGGAATATGCGGAGCGATAACATCTATAGGAGCAGCTCTTTCTATTATTGATGGTACAGGACCACTTTCTGAGGATGGCACATGGGGTTATCACATGGCATTTACATCAAGCGCCATAGGAGAGCTTGGCAAGATAAATGGCCCAAGATGTTGTAAAAGAGATGCTATGATTGCGTTCAAGCATGGAATAGAGTACGTAAGACAGCACTACGGTGTGCAGATTGAATATGAGAAGCAACACTGTGAGTTCTCATCGCAGAACCAGCAGTGTATCAAAGAAAGATGCCCTTTCTTTGGATAATGGAAAGCTTTTTGTTCCGGACGATTTAGAAATTATGGAACTTTGAATTCCAGCATATCTTGCTTGAGGATACATTAACAATTTGTATAATTTCTGCTTGCCAGGTAAAACCGGTCAAAGAATATACTGCTGAAGACATTAAAAATATCCGTAAAAAAACAGGAACCTAGCAAGGATTCCTGGCTAAATGGCTGGGGGTCTAAAAAAAGACTGTACAAGCATGGGAAAGTGGCATGAATGTACCAAACGGCCCTTCCGCAAGACACCTATGGTATGCAACATTGTAAGTGCAATATTAGTGATTGCATTTGTTAGCTTGCCATAAGGGTATTCTTTTTTTCATTGAAGAACCTTCTGGCAAACTCCGGCATATGGTCATCAATCATTCTGTTTGCTTTTTGAATTGAAATCTGATCCTTAGATAATTTATCCATAGATAAATTATAGATCGCAACCTATATCACGAACAGTGACAAGGTTAACGCAACCTTTTTGAGGAGATTAAAGGTCTATAATTGCGATAAAAATGGCATTTTACAGATAGCGCAGGGATAGCGCAGATAGCGCAGGTAGAGTGTTATACTTAACTATTCGCAAAACACAGGTTTTATGAATAGTTAGATATGGAACTTACCCCAAAACCCCAAAACCTGCCAATTTTCGCGGATAGTCATTATTCCGCACCTCAGCATATATGCAGAAACCAGTATGGAGCCGACAATATCCAGATAAAATGAAAATTTGGATGAAGGCATAAGAACTACTGTCAAAAGTGTCAACGTAACGCATACATCCACAATGGATTTGGCACCGTAGAGCCTTGCCTGGATACCAAGTATGGCATTATGCTCCGACTTATATAAAGAACGGTATTTCAGATAAAAAAGCGTATTTGCGATTGCGCCAAATAACGCTATAAAGAACGCGGGAAGTACATTGCCTTTTTCCTGCGTATCAGATGCAAAGGTAAGTATCAGCATACTGATACCACTGATGCACATTATAAATCCCACAAAAACATTGCTCTTTCGCTCGATATTTGATTTCCAGGCAGAATCACGCCCCTCTTCTTTGTTTGTGATAGTGTATACCACAAAAGCCGCGATCAAAGCCAGTAATTCAGCTGTTCTTCTGGTGAAATCAGAAATCTGTGTTGAGCTTCTCCCAAGTGTCAGTCCATAGCCCAGGATCAGTGGTCCGGGAGAGCTTAAAACAACCGAAAGCAGCAAGGTTTTGTATCCACTCTTCTTTTCCTTATTCATTCACTTCCAATCCTTACTTTATTATCTGAGTATCAGCTCAAATACTGACAGTATCACCATAGCAGTCACCGGGCAAAAGAATGTGTCCAGTCCCTTTTCATCCAAAAGCTCTGCCACAGCTGGACAGATAGCGGTAACCAGAGAAATCACTATAGTCCATAAGTTACTGTATAGATTAAAGTACAGCAGTACGGACAGAACACCCACAAAGCTGCAACAAGCCATGGCTCCTGATCCTTCCATAGACTTTTTCCCGGATATGCCTATCTTGTACCTGCCAAAAATCTTACCTATCAGCGCTGCAGCAGCATCTCCCGGTGCCCATGCAAAAAAACACGCCACCACTAGTCCTCTTTTTCCAAAATATCCCCAAAGAACAGTGGCAGTTACAATATACGCCAAGGCATATGCAGTAAAGCTGTATGCGAATTCGCCTCTTCTTCTGGCTACAACTGCCTCACTTATTCCGGGAATTCTTGATAGCAGTATCAGGCATGGAGTGATCACAACAAAAGCACAGGCTGTGATCAGAACGGATTGCCTCCAGTCCTCCAGGGCATAAAGCCACAGTATCAGCGCTGCAAAAGCCAGCATATGAAGAAATTTTCTAAAAACTTCCTTAGCAATCATACTTAGAGTAAAATCCCTACCAATCTCTTCTTATCTTTTCAAAATCGATAGTCTTCCCAACCTTCTTCCATACAATAAACGTCAGGACTGCATTTATTGCTGCAATTGCAAAGTATGTAATAAGGATACGCATCCCATCCGGACCGGTATTAATATAAGACGAACCAGAGTTTTTCACCGGAACAAACAGTCCTTCTGTATAACCGGCAAAAAAGTCAAACAATCCATGTGTCACACCGCAGGCCCAAATATTTCTGGTCTTCCAATACAGTATAAGAAGAGCTAGTCCAAAAACACCTGATTCCAAAGTTTTAGCTATCGCCTGTCCCCATGCAATAGCGGACGTTGCATCAAATTCTCCCACAATATGTGCTGCTCCGAATACTACAGAAGATACTACTGCACTAAGAACAAAAACATATTTCTTTTCCCTGAACTTATAGATTATTGCATCGTTTATAACTGCCCTGAAAGCCAGCTCCTCAAAAAGGCCAACGGAAATGAACATAAGAAATATGATGATTAATCCCAATAACGGTTTATCATTCAAGGGGACCTGCTCTTCTATATTTGAGAGCATCAATAATGTCCCCATGATAAGGGACATTATAAGAAACCCTATGGAATTCTTGATTACATATCCTGTGGAAATGTAACACGATGACAGGGTTTTATCTCCTGATATCTGGTACAGGAAAAAGCATACAGCTCCGCAAAGCATGGTTCTTACTATAAAGAACTGAAAATTCGTCTCTGTATGTACTGTTTTGAAACACACAATCACATATACTATGCAGAGCGCGGCTGTTATCAGTGGAGATCTTTTCATGAATTCAATATACTTTTTAAGCATAGTTCATCTTATCCTCTTCTGATTTTATTGCTTAAGCCCCAGTTTCGATTGTTAGAGCAGAAAAATTCCCTGCGTTCTTCTTGGCTCTTAACAGCACTTTGATTAAAACTACAGTATTTGTGATGATTGCTATGAGGCCAAGTATGCCGCCTCCAATATAATCACCATCCTTAATAACTACAAAGTTAAAAACTGTTCCTGCATCGTACAGAGTATGTAAAGCCATTGGAATAATGAGTGCCAAAATCCAGTATAATACAGTCTGTCCTTCGCCTTTTTGTTTGTTATACTTAGCCCTGCCAATAAATTCTCCCATGATCATGTTAAGTGTCATATGAGTGAACATTAAAGGAGTTCTGATCAGTAAAACAATAAGCGAATCTCCAAAAGTAAAGTCCTCCACAACCGTAAAACCAAGACCAACTGCCGCTCCAAGAAGAATATACTCATAAATATTGCTCACTTTATTTTTAAGGATAATGAGCGTTAAGATGATGGCAAGAAACTTAAACAATTCCTCTACTCCACCTGCCATAAAAAATGCTGTATAAAAAGATGCCGGAAAGCTCTTCATTGAATCAGTCGATACTCCAATGCTTTTTAAAACAAATAATAAACCAATTCCGGAACCGCCGGAAATTGGAACGCAAATACCACCTAAAATCGCCGGCAGGATTGCCTGTAGTTTCCCTATAGGCTCAGGAACTTCTCTTTTGATCATTCTCATATAGAGTAACCCACAAATAACCAAAGCAAATAACGAAGCAATAATCGAAATTATAGTTGTTTTTACGTCCATAATAATTTCCTTTCCTATTAGTTGCTTAAAAAAGTGTCCCTTAAGTTTTAGTACAGATTATTTATATACTCAGTCAATGCCTGCCTGTCATAGAAATGCTCCGGCTGCTGAATCACATAATCCGGTTCAACTCCCTGATCGATGTCATACACAGCCCCGTTTTTCATGTAGCTCAGGCGATTTTTGCTAGACATCTGAAGAATAGTTCCATCTGCAGTAACAAATGGCATTACCGTGCATGCGCCGCCTCCGCTTTGCTGACCTAATATTGTGACCTGTCCCGACGATTTTAATACGCTCGGAACCAGATTTCCGCAGGAAAAACTGATAGGCGAAGTTAGGCAATAGAGATTGTAATCAAGAAGCGAATCCTTTTCATCGTATTTGCCATCAAGATTGGCATCTGCGCGAAAACACTCGTTGGCATAAGCGCCTGTCAGTGTATCCTTGATACATACTGCCCCCTCTCCCAAAAACAGGCTGATTATAAAGCTTGCAGTAACGGTATCGCCACCGGAATTCATACTAAGATCCATGACTACATTCTTTACAGGGCTACCCCTTCTTGTAATCTGAGCATAAGAATACAGAAGAAGACCAACTGTATCCTGAGTATCGGCAGTAGGTGCATTTTCATAATAATCAGCATCCTTATCTTTTGTCCTGAAACTGTCAAAGGTGATATATGCAGTGTTTCCGACTTCTTCATAGCCCGGAACTCCATCAGGGTAAAACTTTTCTCTGGCAGCGTAATACTTCATTGCTGAACTGTTCATATCCTGAATTGACTTGCCAATCTTCCCCTCAACGTTTGTATCCATGCCAATTCGCCACGAATTGAGCAAATACCCGCTATGTATGTCATCAATGAAAAGTTCCATCAAAACTCTCATCGCCCTTGCAGACATCCCGGGATCAGTACTCATTAGAGAATCACGAAGAGCTGTTTCAGCAAAGAAATCGTCAAAATTCTCAATTCCATGACTTTCTTTCAGACCATAATAGTAATCCATTACCATACACAGCTCGTTATAAGTAAACTCCGCAAGCTCATCGCTTTTGCTCTCTTTTGGCTGTGCTTCATAACATTTTCTCAAGAGTTCTCTTCCGGGTTCCGAACCATATTCATACACAAATACTCCTTCATTGTTGTACAAAAGACATACATAACTCGGAAGGGACAACATAATATCACTTAAGGTCTGCATGGGAATATAGCATTTACCATTCTCTTCAATCAGATCTATCCCATATTTTTTCAGATCAAAAACCACCTCCGAGCCAAAGCGGCTGTAAGAGTTTTCCTCTGAGAGTATCAGGCCATCAAAGACTGTATCAGGCTGCAATACATCTATAACCGTGCTTGTCCAGGACGGTACAAAAAAGGCATCAAAATCATAAAAACTTATCGTATCTTTATCACAATCTATCTGCATAGGATACTGGTTTTCACGAGTAATTGTTACCACTGAGCCTTGGATAGAAGTGGTCAGTGCATAGTTTTTATCTTCAATAATCTCGTGATTGACTCTCTCAATCAGGGCGACGGCAGTATCAATGTCAAGGTAGGGAATATCTTTGCTTTCATCAGCGAAACAGAGCTTGATACTTTCCTCATTATCGACAGAATGAAAATATAAAGGAATCTCCATTTCATTAAGGGTGTCTCCGGATAATGTTCCGCATGATGTTAAAAGAATACTCCACCAGATGGTCAATACTAATACTGTCCATAGCGGATTGTATAATTTCTTTTTCATGAATCACCTCCTGATCAGGGACCTGATACTTTCCCTTTATTGTGAGGTACAAGCTCTCATATATAAATTATGAGCCAATCCGGATGTGAACTCCAATAAAAAATTGATAAATTGTGTATTGTTTTGCGTTTAGCCCAATAAAAACGGGCAAGCTTTTCGCTTGCCCATAACTCAATCTATTTATTCAACTAGTATAAGTCTTGTAAATGTCTACCTGATCATAGATACAGCGCCATGAACTCCATGCATCAGCTGTAACACAGATATAATGACTTCCGTCATTGGATATCTGATAACTTGCTCCGCAACAGCCGGACTGGTTTACAAAGCCTGTCTTGGCCCCGACTACAGCACCGTTTGTGTCCTTGTCCTCAATACGGCGAAGAAACCAGTTTGATATCTGAAGCCCTTCGGGATGCTGGGTTGTAGGTGTTGTCAGATAAGTTCTAGCATTCAATATTTCATGGCATAGGCTGTTTTCCTCAGCGGCCTTAAGAATCATAGCCATATCCATCAGCGTACAGTAATGATTTTCATCAAATACACCTACGCAGTTTGTAAAATGAGCTGTATCAGAAAGTCCAAGTTCTTCAAGCTTTTCATTCATCATATCAACAAAAGCTTCCTGACTGCCGGCAATATACTCAGCAAGGCACATCGCTGCATCGCCTCCTGAAGGAAGTATGGTTCCGTACAAAAGATCTTTTACCGTAACCACTTCTCCAACTTCAAATCCAACAGCGCTGCAATCATGTCTGTAAACGAAATCACCTATTGCCTGTGTCATTGTAAATGTATTGTTTATATCATCTAAATGCTCAACGGCGACAAGAAGAGTTAGAATCTTGGTCATTGATGCAGGATTAATTCTTACGTTACCATCCTTGGACGCAACAACCTTACCTGTATCAAGGTTGATCAAAAGGCCATAGGAACTCTGAACCTCTTCGCTGGCAATATAAGCAGTATTCTCATCCTGCTCGATAACATAACCATCAAAAAAGTTTTCAGAATCCTCGGACTTAAGAAGATATTCATTCTCCTCTTCTATTTCAACATCATCTACTACCGTGTCTATTATTGTCATCTCCTGCGTAGCTGTATTTTCGACGATTTCAGCCGGAACAGGTTCTGATTTCTTATGTGTTACTTTATGAATCAAAAAGATTGATGTTGCGACAAATAAGATAATCAGTGATGCCAGCATAGTAAGATGAAGAATGATTTCTTTTTGACGTCTTTTTCTATATTCAGAGGCTGTCAGTCTTCGACCGTCTTTTCGTCTGTAATTTACTCTTGTATTTCCCAATATTTAAATCCACCCAACAAAGAATAGTACAGGCTATATCTTAACATTTATGCACTATATCCATCAATATGAAAATGCCACAATATTTGGTGGCTTGTTTTAGCAAGAATCAATTAGTGGTATAATTATCCTATGCAAAGCAAGAGAAAAGACGAAAAATACTATACCGAACAGGATAAACTTAACACTCTTAAGATGCGAGAAGTCCTTGATACTCTTCCAAGGTTCTGCAGACAGTATTTCAGGGGAATTGAACCCAGAACTTCTGCAAGGACCAGGCTCGGATACGCCTATGACCTTCGCATCTTTTTTGAGTTCATTAAAAACAACAATCCTTCTATGAAAAATACGGATATCAAGGACTTTTCCGTAGATCTTTTGGATCAGATCGGTCGTGAAGACATCGAGGAGTATTTGGAATACCTCTCGCTCTATGAGAAGAATGAAAAAGAGCTTTCCAATGCCGAACAGGGTAAAAAGCGCAAAATGTCTGCTCTCCGTTCCATGTATACATATTTTTACAAATCGGAAATGATTGAGAGAAATACAGCAGAACTCATTGATATGCCCAAGCTTCACGAACACGAGATCATCAGGCTTGAGCCTAATGAAGTTGCAGTCTTGCTCGATCAGGTTGAAGCAGGTGAAAAGCTCACCAAATCTCAGCTTAAATATCATGAAAAAACCAAACTAAGAGATCTTGCCATGCTTACTCTCCTGCTCGGAACAGGAATACGTGTGTCAGAATGTGTCGGAATAGATATCGATGATATAGATTATGAAAATAACGGCCTTAGCATTCATAGAAAGGGCGGATACAATACAACGATCTATTTCCCCGACGAAGTTAAGGCAGCTCTTCTTGACTACCATGAGCAGAGAAAACAGATAGCTCCGTGTGAAGGCTCTGAAAATGCATTTTTCTTATCTCTTCAGAATAAGCGCATCACTGTAAGAGCCGTTGAAAATCTGGTAAAGAAATATGCCAAGAACGTTACTACTATCAAAAAAATAACTCCTCATAAACTGAGGAGCACATTTGGTACTAATCTATACAGAGAATCCGGTGATATTTATCTTGTAGCCGATGTTCTCGGCCATAAAGACGTAAATACTACAAGAAAGCATTACGCAGCCCAGGAAGATGAAAACAGGCGCAAAGCTGCAAGGATGATAAAACTCCGTGAAAATAACAATGAGGGTCAAAACTGACCCTCATGCCGGTGTATATGTCTTTTTAAAAATAGATTTCTCAACAATGAAAATATCATGTGGATCATCCACACTTACTGCTATATAATCGCCTTTTTTACCCACCATGTATGTTTCACTGTCCCAATACGGAAACAGCTTGGTGGTTTTATTTAGCTTTCGGGCATATATATTCATCTCTCCGGTAGATATACATCCCTTTGCATCAGGCATAAGCGGATATATCTGACCATTGTCAGCGTTCTTGATCGTAGGTGTGTAATCAAGATTCAGCTTAAATCTCTTACCGGTAGTTGTATAGGCACTTGCAAACTTCTCCTCTGAAATTGCTGTAACATCTCCGTTGATACCAATAATCAGGACTGTATTGTCCCTGATCTCAACATTGTTATCACCTTTCAATGTACGAACGATAGCCATGTTACCTGAAGGAATATGCTTCTGAGGATGCACGAAACCGACGACGATCGGACTCTTAACATATTTGGTCATTGTTCCGGCATCTAATTTAGCTCTCTTAGCATATATGATTTCAGAATTCTCAAAATAATCATTAAGTCGCTCTCTGATAATGTTCGAAATAGAGAATTTCGCTGAATCATCATCAATTTCGACAAAGTCAGGATAGACCTTTTTTATAAGTTCATTCTTGAGAAGCCCTCCGGCCTTCTCGGTATGTCCACCACCGGAGCCGATCTTCTCCGCAATAAATGAAGCAAGTTCATCTGCTCTTGTCTCTGAAACACAGCTTCTGATTGAGAATTTAGTTCCAAACGGAAGCACTGTATATACAAGACATACATCTATAGTATCTACAGCAACAATAAAGTCACCTATAAGACCAAGAATATTTGGATCACATGGTTCACTTCTGAGTATCGCATAATGATTATCCTTGTGATACTCGACGCCAAGCATGGCGACTCCGGCTATTCTGGCTTCCTTCAGAGTCAGATTCATATTCTTGAGCCTTAAGATAAGATCTTTATCATATCTTAGTGAATCTCGCATATCCAGGTCCAAAGGATGCGCCATCTCTGAAAACGCATTTGTATCAGAATAAAGTCCGTAAAATAAGGCTGTAGAGACCTTCTTGTCAAGGAGCTTATCCTCATCATCTATTTTCAGCAGGTTCCAAATTACAGTGCATGAACTTCCGAGATTACTTCTTACTTCATTGAGCTTCGGAAGATTACCGGAAACCTGATGATGATCAATAACTGCTATTTCCTTGGCACAGAATTTCCTTACATTGCCTTCTCCGTACTGACAGTCAGTCATCAAAAGAAGATCCGGCTTGGATTTTAGTTTCTGTACATATTCGATTGGAATCTGAAGTTTTTTAATAAGATATACAAGATTACTTTTACTGATTTCAAAATTTCCGGAATAAATAAACCGTACCTTTTTATGATACGATTTAAAATACCTGTACAGAACATACCCCGAACAGATTGCATCAGCATCAGGATTGTCATGACATTGTATGACAATCGAATTGTAATTCAACAAGCTTGATAGTTTCATCGTTTTCCCCTTGATACTATATTATATCAAGACGGAATATAAAGCTATGAATATTATTTGAATTCTGTAGAAAAATACGGAATTATGATTGCTTCTCCGGCTTTTATTGAATCAGGGTCAGAAATTGAGTTTATCTTACAAATCTCGCCCATATATGAATTCATATTATCATAATTGTCTGATGAGAAATTCTCATCTGCAATGTTCCAAAGAGTTTCATTGCTGTGTACTGTAACAGTCTTATAATATTTAAATTCCGGCTCATAATCATCTGACTGAGCTGATGTTCTTATAGATGTACCCATAAGAATGAAAAGGAATACAAAGAGAGCTACTGTAAGTCCCAGTAAAATAAACTGTCTTCTTACAATTCTCTGACGTCTTATCTTATTCTTCTGAATTCTGATCTCGCTTTCGCTGTTATATCTGGGATTGTTATAAAGACTTGCTGCTGCTCTCATTGCCTCGCTCATATCTCCACCTCTTAAAGAAACCAAACAAATGTTGCGAACAACTGTTCTGATATAAATATATCGAACATACTTTCTGTTGTCAATAGTTTTTCGAACATATTTTCCGAACAAACATTTGCTTTGCCATGAAAGCTGTGCTATACTTATTTCAGAAAACAAGTCAGGAGGAGCCACTATGCCAAAAGGAAAAATTTCGCCCAAGCAGCAGGAAATTCTTGAGTATATCAAAGAGCAAACTCTTTCAAGAGGTTTTCCACCTGCTGTACGTGATATATGTAAGGCAGTTAATCTTAAATCTACATCTTCCGTACACTCCCATCTTGAAACACTTGAGAAGAACGGATATATCAGAAGAGATCCTACCAAGCCCCGTGCAATCGAGATCTGTGATGATGGCTTTAATATGGTCAGAACCGAGATTGTCAGCATACCCGTAGTAGGACAAGTCGCAGCCGGAACTCCTATTCTGGCCGAGGAAAATATAGATTCCTATATACCCATTCCTGCTGAAATGTGCCCTAAGGGAGCAGATGCCTTTATTCTTAATGTTAAGGGCGATTCAATGATAAATGCAGGAATTTACAACGGAGACAAGCTTTTTGTACAGGTTTGTAACACTGCCAAGAACGGCGATAAGGTAGTTGCTCTTATCGATGATTCAGCAACCGTTAAGACTTATTACAAGGAAAAAGACCACATCAGACTACAGCCCGAGAACGACACAATGGATCCAATCATAGTTAATGACTGTCAGATCCTTGGTAAGGTATTCGGAGTAATGAGATTTTATTGATAGGCATAAAAATAGGGTCAGACTTTATAAAAGTCTGACCCTTTATTTTTAACTATTTGATTATTTTAAATCTGCAGTATCAATCTGCTTACCGTCTCTCCAGATTCTCTCAAGATCATAGAAAAGTCTGTTCTCACTATCAAAGACATGAACCACAATATCTCCGAAATCAAGAAGTATCCAGTTGGCTCCCTCATATCCTTCGACATTTTTTGTCATATATCCGGCTCTTCCAAGCTTTTCCTGAACATTATCAGCCAGAGCCTGAACCTGATTTCTGTTAGTTCCGGCAGCTATGATAAAGAAATCGCCAAGAGTAGATATCTCACTTATATCAATTACGCGAATATCTTCACCCTTTCTGTCTTCAAGGGCATCAACCGCCATAGCAGCCATTTTCTTTGAAACTTCAATATCTGACATGTATACCTCTTTCTTTATTTGTAAAATTTTTTGTAGAATTCATAGGCGTTCATAGTCGCCTCATCAACTTCCTTGCCTATTGTTTTAAGATAAATAACCGAATCATGAAGTATATGCGCAAGGCATCTGTCAATATCAGTAAATGCCTCTTTTCTGATCTCAGCCATATTCTCAAGAGGTTTCCTGTTAGGCTCTATAAAATCAGCTATATACACGATCTTCTCGAGAAGAGTCATATCTTCTCTTCCTGTTGTATGCCATCTTATGGCTCCGAGAATCTCTGTATCATAAATATCGTATTTTGTTCTTGCAAGATACATGCCGACTTTTGCGTGTAAAAGAGAATGATTCTTTCTCTCTACTTCTGTGATCTCAATATTGTTTTTTTCACAGATCTTTATCTGCTCATCATGAGACATGCACTTGGCACAATCATGCAGATATCCGGCTATAAGCGCTTTTTCTGTATCAGCACCGTACAAGAAAGCCATATTTGCAGCTGTATAAGCCACTCCCAATGTATGGTCAAATCTGTCCGGTTTTAATTCACTCTCAAGCTGTTTGCGTAATTTCTGTGATATCTCAATTATCTTCATCTGTATAATCCCTTTATGCAAATAAATTCAATACATTCATCAGGTAAAAGATATCTTACAGATCTTCCGGTCTTGACGCGCTGTCTTATATCTGTGGATGAAATATCAATTCTGTTAAAGGTCATTATCCTTATATCTGCGCCAAATCTTGTATTGAGTTCCCTTCTCTTTCTGTCGAGAGCCGGAAGATCATCTTCCTCTCTGACAGCTGCAAGAATAATACATGATTTCAGGAGTTCATCAGATTTATACCAGGTATCAATTCCTATTATTGAATCTCCGCCCAAGATCAAATAAAGCTCATCACCGGGGTACATCAGTTTAAGTTCATTGATAGTGTCTATAGTATAAACACCTTCAGGCTTATCTATTTCAAGTCTCGAGCAAGTAAAATACGGATTATCCGCAATAGCCATCTTGACCATTTGATAACGGGTATCTCCGTTTGATATCTCGGATCTGTTCTTTAAATGAGCCAGATTGTTGGGCATGAAAATTACTCTGTCCAGAGAAAACTGTTCTCTGGCTGATTCTCCTAATAGCAGGTGTCCATTGTGAATTGGATCAAAAGTTCCACCCAGTATACCAATCTTTCTGCATTCCATAAATGAGCCTCCAATATGGTATATTTTTACTCAGACTTTTTGTTCCTAGGAAGGATTATCTTGGGTTCATCCTTGAAAGGCTTGTATAATACAAACTTTCTGCCGATTACCTGAACAAGATCGGATCTTGTTCTCTCTGCAACTGTACCGGCAACTTCCTTGACATCATCAAGGCAGTTCTTAAGAACTGTAATCTTAATGAGCTCATGTGTATTAAAAGCTTCTGTGATCGCGCTTGTAACCTCAGGTGTAACACTGGATTTTCCTATCTGAAATACAGGCTCAAGATCGGCAGCAAGTCCTTTTAAAAAAGCTCTCTGTTTACTTGTAAGTGTCATTATTCTTCATCCTCATCTATTTCGTCATCGCTCTCGGGAACTGCTGTATCTGCGTTTCTGTAATACTCAAAGCTGAATCCGTACATCCTTACAGTATCACCTTCACCTATATGCAGCTTCTCAAGTTCGTCAAGAATTCCGTTGTCCGCCAGGAATTTCTGGAAGAATGCAAATCCTTTTTCAGAATCAAGATTTGTATAACCCAGCATTTTCTCAATCTTAGGACCTTCAACAACATATTCGGCTTCATCCTGATCGTAGTATACAGAAAATGCTTCATCGGCTTCTCTGGACATTTCTTCAGGGAAGAATTCCTGTTCAAATGTAATAGGTTTTTCTTCGATTTCAGAAAGGGTCCTACTTACATAGTATAACAGTTCCTTGATGCCTTTTCCAGTTAGAGTGGAGGTTGCAAACACTTTCACTCCAAGTGGTTCATACTTATCTTTAATTTTCTGAATTATCTCTGAATCTTCTCCGTCAGGAAGCATATCAACTTTGTTCGCCGCAATTACCTGAACCTTTTTGGATATATCAGCGTTGTAATTAGCAAGCTCTTTATTGATCGCTTCCAGGTCTTCAAGAGGATCTCTTCCTTCAGTTGAAGCAGCATCAACAACATGGATCATCATGCGTGTACGTTCAATATGTCTCAAGAACTCGTGGCCAAGGCCTGCTCCGTCTGATGCTCCCTCTATAAGGCCTGGGATATCTGCAACAACAAAGCCCTTAGCACCATCAAGATCAACAACACCAAGCATTGGAGTAAGTGTTGTGAAATGATAGTTGGCAATCTTCGGCTTTGCATTGGATACCTTTGAAAGGAATGTAGATTTGCCCACATTTGGAAAGCCAACCAGTCCTACATCGGCAATCACCTTGAGCTCAAGAAGAACTTCAAGCTCCATTGCAGACTGACCCGGCTGTGCATACTTGGGAGCCTGCATAGTTGATGTGGCATAATGCATATTGCCGTTTCCGCCTCGTCCTCCCTTTAAGATGACAGCCTCTTTATTATCTCCGCTCATGTCTGCGATAACTTTGCCGCTGTTTGCTTCTTTTATTACGGTTCCTTCAGGAACCTTTATGATAAGGTCTGCGCCATTTTTTCCATGGCAGCGCCTTTTATTTCCGTTTTCACCATTTTCTGCTTTATACTTGCCGCCGTAATGGAAATCAGAAAGTGTGTTGATACCCTCATCTACTTTAAAGATGATATCTCCGCCTTTTCCGCCGTCTCCACCGTCAGGTCCGCCGTTTGGAACATATTTTTCTCTTCTGAAAGAAACATGTCCGTCTCCGCCTTTACCGCTCTGTATAAAGATTTTTGCTTTATCTACAAATACTGGCATATTATTACCTCAAGAAGTATAAGTTAAAAATAGGCTTCAAACAAAAAGTTTGAAGCCTGTCTTAACAAAAATTACTTATTCTCTACAGGATGAACGCTAGCCTGTTTCTTATCTCTGCCCTTGCGCTCAAATCTAAGAACACCATCAACAAGTGCAAATAATGTGTCATCGCTACCGATTCCTACATTAACACCAGGATGAATGTGTGTTCCACGCTGTCTGTATAAAATATTTCCGGCCTTCACGAATTGTCCATCAGCTCTTTTTGCTCCAAGTCTCTTGGATTCTGAATCTCTACCGTTCTTGGTTGATCCAACACCCTTCTTATGAGCAAAAAATTGAAGGTTCATATTCATCATGACTTATTCCCTCCTAAATTTAATGTTCAAAAATTTCTTACCATACTGTTCGTATATACTTGTGACTCCAAGTTCAAAGGACTGCAGTAAAAGATCTGCTTCCTTGGAAGGAACTCCTTCAAACTCCAATCTCAATATACCTTTTTCTTCATTCTGGCTCGTAACAATCTTATCTTCTGTGAATCTCTCCACAGAATTGATAGTATTGATAGTCAGGACCGAAATTGCAGCACATACAATATCTTCACCGTATTCAGCAAATCCTGCATGTCCGTTGCATTCAATCCATTTATAACTGCCATCTGAAGCTTTAGAAATTGTAATAGTCGTCATCTGTATACTGTCAGCTTAAATTACATTGTGATCTTGTCGATCTTAACAGTTGTGAATGGCTGTCTGTGACCGTTCTTCTTGTGATAGCCAGTCTTTCTCTTGTACTTGTAAACAACAACCTTCTTGGCACGTCCCTGCTCAACAACTGTAGCGCTAACCTTAGCTCCGCTTACATCGCCAGCAACCTTAAGTGTCTTGTCGTCGCTTACTGCAATAACATTATCAAATGTTACTTCTTTTCCGGGCTCTACATCAAGCTTCTCTACCTTGATCTCGTCGCCCTCGGAAACTTTGTACTGCTTACCACCAGTTACAATAATTGCGTACATAAGTTACCTCCTTCTTCAAAAAACTCGCTAACTTCGGCGGGGATAGACCCACTTAGGCCTAGTTAAGCGGCATACCATGATATATTATCATTCATTTTCCATGTTGTCAACAGTTTGATTATTATTTTGTAATATTTCTTTTAATGATTTATCGTTTTTGTTTCTTGTGAGCTCAATTATGCCAAGTCCCGTTATATCAACAAATTCTGTATGTACAGTCTCTTTTCTGGCAAGTTCCTTAACATGATTGCAAAGATTTTGAACAGCTTCCTTGTCCTTCATGTTAATAAAATCTATAAGTATCATGCCTGTCAGGTTTCTGAGCCTGATCTGCCTGAATATTTCATCGGCAGCTTCCATATTCACCTTGAAAGTCACATCATTCTTGCCTGAAATTGCTTTTCCGGTATTAACATCAATTGCATTGAAGCTCTCAAGTTGTTCGATCACCAAAAAAGCTCCTGACTTAAGCCATACCCTGTTCATAAGGAGCTTATCAATGTCTTTTTTGAGATTGTGAACCACTGATTCTCTTATCAGTCTCGGTTCATCATCCGTTCTTGTACTGATAAAGGCTCTGGCCTTATCTGTATGATATGTTTCATCCGCACTGTCATTCTTGTGCAGACAGGAAAAGACCTTACGCGTACCGGCAGTTTTCAGAATGCCTATAAGCTGATCAAGGCAGTCCTGTATATCAGATTTAATGCAGTTATCAAACTCGTCTTCGGAAAGCTTTGCCGCATCCGTCCTGATTATCACGCCAAATTCCGTGCCATTAAGCGTATTTCTGTATTCATCAACCAGCTCTTTATAATACTTTTTAGAAGTGCTGATCAGTCTGTTTCTGCAATCTTCCGAAAGTTTAAGAGATGCTCCAACTCCTTTTCTGCCAAGAGTTACAGCACAAAACTTGCCCGATGTCGACAGACGTGATGAAAGCTTGGCCTTTTTAAGCTTGACAGGCTCAGCTTCTACCTGTAGTACAATCTCATCACCCTGCCTGAGTTCATTTGGAGAATCAATGTGTCTGTTTACCACAGTAATCCCAAGAACATTTTTCAAGGCAACATATCCATGCTCATCTTCGCCGTATCTTACAAAAGCTGAGTTTATATTCTTCAGGATATTCTCTACTCTGCACAGATAAACATCGTTTAAAACCGAATCCCTTACAACAGAAACAAACTCCAGTTTATCATCGATATACGCGGATACAATCGGATATTTATCATAGTTTGAAACAAATATATCAGTCATTTAAATATATTCTCTCATCAGTATCGCCCGGTATAAAGGGCTCAATATATGTCTTTTCGCCGTCTTGAAAATCACGGTAAATATCAACTCTGTGTATATCAAGCCAAACAGTGTTAAACTCTCTGCCCATTGATCTGAAGAAGTATTCAAAGAGCAAGGTTGGCTTTAATGTCACTTTACTGCTCATCATAAGAAGTATATCAAGACAATCTTCTCCAAACTCATATTTCAAAATCATAGGCTTCATGTCTATATCTTTTTCACCGCTTTTGGTCTTTTTGATCGCGGGAAGATTGTCTTTTGCAAGATATGACTTCATCGCACTTACCCAGTCAAAATCAGGCTTTGAGTTCTCTCTGAATTTCAGATGGTACTTTGCAGCATAGGAAGTGGTCATAGCTTTTTCTTCGCGTTCGTCAAGTTCAGCAATTGCAACAATCTTTATGCCTTCATTCATCACTGAATTAAGGCTGTTCATTACTTCCTGAATGCTGTTCATGGAATTAACAGTCATATCGAGATATTCGCCATCACTTGTAGCCCCGACACTGAGCGGTTGCGCAAAAGATAACACCTGATGCGGACTGAAGCCTTCAGAATACTTAATATCAACTCCGGCCCTTCTGATAGCTTTTTGAAAATAACGCATGACATCCAAATGTCCTATGAACTTTATCGGGCCGTTCTTTGAAAATTTCAAACGTAATTTATGCATTAACTTTACTCTCCGTGCAAACTCCGACTCCATAGGAAGCCGCGCCGCATCCTAAACATCCTTGTCTGCAATTCATTGATTTCTTGCCTGCCAGGGCATTTTTCCATTCTCTAAGCAAAAACGCCTTGGTCACGCCGCAATCGATGAGATCCCAGGGGAATATCTCATCATCAGCTCTTTGTCTTGTTGTATAAAAGAACGGATCAACGCCACATTCCTTAAATGTATCCATCCATTTTTCGAAGTTGAAGTATTCACTCCAGGCATCAAAAACGCAGCCCTTCTCATACGCCTTTAAAATAACGTCACAGAGCTTTCTGTCACCTCTTGCAAATATTCCTTCCATCATGCTCGCATCAGCTTCATGCCAGTTATACTTGATATGCTTCTGGTTGAGCTGTGACATGATACCTTTTCTGGTCTTGTTGGCTTTATCAAGGAACTCTTCTTTGGTATTCATAGGAGCCCACTGAAAAGGTGTAAACGGCTTGGGAACAAAGAATGATGTACTTGCAACAATATCTATTGTTCTTCCGCCTCTTTTTTCCTTGGGTACAGTCTCAAAATACTCTACAGCAACCTTGTTTGCGATATCACCGATTCCGTAAATATCCTCATCCGTTTCTGTTGGAAGTCCCAGCATGAAATAAAGCTTAACCTTATTCCAACCGCCAAGAAATGCCTCATGTGAGCCGCGAAGAATATCTTCCTCAGTAAGTCCTTTATTGATGACATCTCTCATCCTCTGAGTTCCGGCTTCAGGCGCAAAAGTAAGAGAGCTCTTCTTGACATCCTGAACCTTGCTCATTACATCCAGCGAAAAGGCGTCAATTCGAAGTGAAGGCAGAGAAATATTGATCTTCTTTTCATTGCAGCTCTTTATGAGAAAGTCGATAAGTTCAGGAAGTTTGGAATAATCACTTGAACTTAAGGAGCTTAATGAGATTTCCTCATAGCCTGTGTTCTCAAGTGCTTCAATAGCGATCTTCTTAAGATATTCTACATCCTTTTCTCTCAGCGGCTTATAGAGCTGACCTGCCTGACAGAATCTGCACCCTCTTATGCATCCTCTCATGATCTCAAGTACAACTCTGTCCTGTGTGATCTTGATGTAAGGTACAACAGGTTTTGTAGGATAAAACTCATGAGATAAATCTGTGCACATCTCTTTTTTGATAGTCCTTGGTATATCATCAAAGACCGGATTCATGCTATCAATCGTCCCATCTCCCTTGTACCTGACTTCATAGAACGAAGGAACATATATACCCGGGATTTTGGCAGCTTCATGAAGAAAATCCTCTCTGCTTATCCCTTTCTTTTTTGTATCCTTATAAAGGTCAAAGAGCTCTCTGTACCTCGTTTCACCTTCGCCTATATAGAAAATATCAAAGAAATCAGCTATAGGTTCAGGATTGTAAGTACATGGTCCTCCGCCTATTACAATGGGATCATCCCATGTTCTGTCGTCGCTCTTTAACGGAATCCCGGAAAGATCAAGTACCTGGAGTATGTTTGTATAACACATCTCATATTGGATTGTGAAGCCAAGAAAATCGAAATCCTTGACAGGATCCTGAGATTCAAGCGCAAAAAGAGGAATGTTCTTATCCCTCATGAGAGCATCCATATCCATCCATGGTGAATACACACGCTCACACCAGACATCGCTGTAGGAGTTGAACATTCCGTAAAGAATTTGAATTCCGAGATGAGACATACCTATCTCATATACATCAGGAAAACAGAAGGCAAATCTAATATCGATCTGCCCCTTATCCTTAATTACACTGTTGACCTCGTTGCCTATATATCTTTCAGGCTTTTCAATGGTCAATAATGCCTCATCTGTTAATGCTAAATTATGATTCATATTGCTTTCCTTATCGTCTTGACAGTTCGTCGGTTATATCCTCCCAGCTGACATTTTTAACAGCCATGAGGACCATCATATGATACAGGAAATCACTCATTTCGTAAATAACTTCATTTTCGTTCGGGTTTTTGGCGGCTATAACCATCTCGGTTGCCTCTTCTCCGATCTTCTTCAGGATCTTATCGATACCTTTTTCGTATAGGTAGTTCGTGTATGAACCTTCTCTTGGATTATCCTTTCTGTCCTTAATAACCTCATATACAGCATCAAGCACCTTCTGAGGATTCTTCTCGGAATAATCCTTTTTGGCTATCTCATTAAAGAAACATGAGTAGCTTCCGGTGTGACATGCAGCTCCGATTTGCTTAACTTTTGCAAGAATCGTATCCAGATCACAATCTGCAGTAAGCGATTTTACATACTGGAAATGAGAACTTGTCTCACCCTTTACCCAGAGCTCATTCCTGCTTCTGCTGTAATAGGTCATCTTGCCTGTAAGAAGAGTATTGTTATATGCTTCCTCATTCATATAAGCAAGCATGAGAACCTGATCTGTTCTGTAATCCTGTACAATAACCGGAACCATACCGTCTGAATTCTTCTTGAGCTGTTCCCAGGTAAATGCAGGCTCTAACGCGCTTATCTTAAGCCCCTTTGATGTTAAAAGATCTTTTATCTGATTGATACGTTCTGCATTAGCATTGACGTTTGTTCCGGAAACCGCATCAATAAAGCCATACTTAAAAAACATCTCTTCCGGATGATCTTTGTAAGGCAGTTCCTTAGCATCAAACACAACCATTACAGGAAGTCCCAAGCCGGGATCTGTAATTTTGTCCTGATCTTTTGTAACCAGAACCAGCTCTGAAGCGTAGCTCAAAACATCATCTTTGTTTGTAATCACAGTATCTGCGTTTTCATAGCAGACTACTATTTTTTCTTTTCCAAATTTATCGGAGACTTCCTTCAGGATCTCAATATTGCCCTCTTTTGAGAAGTTCAGAGCAGCTCTTTTACAACCGGCGTATAGGAGCTTTTTGATGTCCTCCATTCTCTTTACATTGCCTGCACCGATTACAGGAACATCCACAGTCTTACAGATGTCCTTGATCACATCAAGAGATTCTTCATGAGCTTTGTCATCACCGGCAGGAGAAAGATCAAAGACTATAATTTCGTCAGCATTTGAATTTGAAAGGCGCTCAGCTTCACTTACCGCATCAAAATCACATACGCTGTCACTCCCAAAACCTTCCATGGCTCTTCCGTTTTTCAGGTAAATTGCTCCGACTATCTTTTTAACGTTATTTCCCATAATCAAAGTGCTCCTTTTGTACTGAGTACGCCTTCAATCCTAGGATCGATCATAGATGCTTCATCAAGGGCTTTTGCAAAGGCTTTGAAGATCGCTTCAATCTTGTGATGATCGTTGGATCCGTTTAATACTTTTATGTGAAGGTTCATAGCTGCCGAGTAAGATACTGCATAGAAAAACTCTTTAACAAGCTGTGTATCAAAATCCCCGACCATTGGTGCGCTAAACTCTGCATCCATAACAAAATATGGTCTTCCGCAAAGATCTATAGCACACATAACAAGAGTTTCATCCATCGGGAGTATCATGCTTCCATAGCGCTTGATCCCCTTTTTATCGCCTAAAGCTTTTGAAATAGCCTGTCCAAGCACGATTCCGGTGTCTTCAACAGTGTGATGACCATCAACATGAAGATCGCCATTTACTGTGACATCCATGTCATAAAAGCCATGTTTTGTAAATCCCTGAAGCATATGATCGAAGAATCCTATACCGGTTGTGATGTTTGAAGTGCCGGACCCGTCAAGATTCAAAGAAACCTTTATGTCAGTTTCTTGCGTTTTTCGTGTCACTTCTGCAACTCTTTTTTCCATAGCTTGTGTCTCCTTATATGCAGCTTACAAAATATTGTGAATTTCAATTATAAACAATATGTAAACTTGCATTTTATATACGTTTTAGAAAGTAAACTTGCAATTTTAATGCCATATGGAACGATTACATGTGTAATTTTATACCATTGACCAGTCGAGTCGTATTGACCATTCCGGATAATCCTACTCGAATCTCACAGCGATTGAATTCGCATGTGCCGTAAGTCCTTCCTGCTTGGCGAATAATTCAATATCACCGTGTACCTTTTCAAGAGCAGTTCTTGAATATGAGATAATACTTGTTTTCTTAACAAAATCATCCACAGAAAGCGGTGAAAAGAACCTTGCTGTCCTGTTTGTAGGAAGAATATGATTCGGTCCTGCGTAATAATCACCAAGAGGCTCTGACGAATAATCCCCAAGGAAAATAGCACCTGCATTCTTAATTTTTGTCATAGTCTCATACGGATTAGCGGTTATAATTTCAAGGTGTTCAGAAGCAACAGCATTGGCAGCTTCTATCGCATCATCCATATTGTCTGCAACAAAAATATATCCATAGTTATCTAATGACTTCTTTATTATATCCGCTCTTGAAAGAGTCTGCAAAAATCCATCTATTTCCTCGGATACTTTATCTGCAAGCTGCTGGGATGTTGTTATTAAAATAGCACTTGCCATTTCATCATGTTCAGCCTGTGATAAAAGATCCGCAGCCACATATCTTGCATTGGCCGTCTCATCTGCAAGAACAAGTATCTCGCTGGGACCTGCTATGGAATCAATTGAAACATGTCCAAAACATGCTTTCTTGGCCAATGCAACGAAGATATTGCCAGGACCTGTAATCTTATCAACCTTCGGCACAGATTCTGTTCCGAATGCCATAGCTGCTATCGCCTGTGCTCCGCCTACTTTATAGCCTTCCGTAACACCTGCTATGTCAGCTGCAACCAAAGTTCCGGGATTAACCTTACCGTCTTTTCCGGGAGGTGTGCACATTACAATTTTCTCAACACCTGCCACCTTTGCAGGAACTACATTCATTAGAACGCTCGAAGGATAGGCAGCCTTTCCGCCCGGAACATATACACCTGAAATCTCTATAGGAAGAATTCTCTGGCCAAGAATGCTTCCATCTTCTTTGGTATCTATCCATGTGTTTCTTTTTTGTTTCTCGTGGAATGCCCTTATATTCTCAGCGCTTCTCTTCATAACTTCAACAAACTCAGGATCAAGCGCTTTGTACGCCTCTTCAATCTCCTGTTTTGTTATTCTGATGCTCGTAGCATCAATCACACATTTGTCAAACTTTTCAGTATATTCAAAAAGAGCCTTGTCGCCGTTTTTACGAATATCATTTATTATTCCGTTAACTGTATCTTCATACTCTCCGTAACTTCCGGGGTTTCTGTTAAGAAGGTTGCCCAAAAGCTCTTTCTTGGTCTCTTCAGTAAGTTTAAGTGTTCTCATTTATTCCAGATTCTCCTTAATATCATTTATAAGCTTTCTGATGCGTTCAGTCTCCATCTGCATACTTACCTGATTAACTATCATCCTTGCAGAAAGAGGACAGATTTCCTCAAGTACTTCGAGGCCGTTCTCACGAAGCGTTGAACCGGTCTCTACGATATCAACTATAACATCTGACAGATTAACAATAGGTCCCAGTTCAACAGATCCGTTAAGTTTGATTATATCAACAGTCTGATGTTTCTTGTTGTAGAAATAATCCTTGGCAATGTTGGGATACTTGCTGGCAACTCTTATCATCTCACGATGTTCCAAAAGCTCTTTTGCCTCATGAGGACCGCAGACACACATTCTGCACTTTCCAAAACCAAGATCCAAAACCTCATATACCCTTCTGTTCTCTTCAAGAATGGTATCAGCTCCAACAATGCCTATATCAGCAGCGCCGTATTCAACATATGTCGGAACATCCGGTCCTTTTGCCAGGAAGAACTTCAGCTTAAGCTCTTCATTTGTAAAAATAAGCTTCCTTGTCTTTTTATCCAGAATCTCTTCGCACTCTATGCCACATTTATTAAGAATTTCCATGGTAGAGTTTACGAGACGCCCTTTTCCGAGGGCAAATGTAAGATATCTCATATTGTCACCCATTATGCCTTTCTGTAATCCAGTGCAACCTTCCGGCCATCTTTTCTCATCTTTATAGCCTCTGAAAGCTGCGGTCCAAAATTCTCTTCATCAAACTCCATGATTACAGTCTGCTTCTCATGCTCCATTTCTACATTCTGCCTGTAAAGAGCTGACATAAGATCATCTAACAGGATCACGAAGCCAATTGCCGGTGCATCCTGGCCGTATTTGCCAAGTAGTGTATTGTATCTGCCTCCTTTTGCAATGGCATCGCCTACACCATAGGTATACGCACTAAAAATGACACCTGTGTAATAATTGAATTTACTCAGCATTCCAAGGTCAAAAGACACATACTGTGTAACATCATACTCTTTCAATACCTGATAAAGTCTTTTAAGACGCTTTATCGCATTTAGAGATCTCTCATTTGAAACCTGTTCCTGAGCCTTATCCAATGCATCGTCAGAGCCGATGAATTCTGCCACCTTTACGATCAGGTTCTTGTACTTTTCAGGGATGTTGCGTTCAACCATTATGTTCTCAGCAGCAAAATAGTTCTTCTGAACGATCTGCTCTCTTATCATAACTTCAGTTTCAGCATCAATTCCGGCTTCCTCACAGATTCCCTTGTAGTACTCAGCATCTCCGATGCTAACTTGGAAATCCTTAAGGCCTGAGCTCAAGAGAGATTCTATTAAAAGAGCTATCATCTCAGCATCAGCATATACAGAATCATCCTGGAAAAACTCAACACCGATATTATAGTTCTCCTTGAGCTTCCCCTGCAGACTGGATGTATTCATAAAAGTACTGCCCTGGTAAACAACTCTTACAGGCTTCTTATCTTCAAGCATCACCTTGGATGCGCATCTTGCTATTGATGGAGTAAAGTCAGGACGAAGAACCATTGTATTTCCGTCCTTGTCAAAGAACTTATAAAGCTCTCTTGCATCACCTGCATTTATCTCCTGAGCAAATACGTCAAAGAATTCAAATGTAGGTGTATCGATATCTTCATATCCGTAAAGCTTCATCTTTTCATGGATTTTGTCCCTGATTATGAGTCTGTCGCTGCATTCAGATCCGTAAATATCTCTCACTCCGTCGGGAGTATGTAATAGTACTTTGTTCATGTCAACCTCACTTTAGTAATGCGCAGTGCTACTTCGATAATTCGCTACCATAGAAAAGAGTTTACATTATATCAAACAATATGTCAAACAATTATTCCCTCTCTTCAAGGTCAATCTGCATGGCGTCAAGAAAAGGAATCAGAAGCCCCGGATCCCTGTGGGGCTTTATTACATATTTAAGGTCCAGCTCATCATGTCTGAAGCTCTTTCTGCCACCGGCCTGAGCTCTGTCCCAGAATATACGAAGTTTTCTGTAGGGAAGATAATAGAATTCGTCCAGAGACGTAAAATAAATAAGAAAAAAAGCAACTCCATTCTGCTCCTCAAAGCTTTGCATGAAGTTAACCTGGTGCTGATGAATATTTTGCAGCGCAAAAGATGTTGTGGCACATTCCTTCGCATCAAAGCATACAGGAATACCCTGGACCGCACCGATGTAGTCCACGGTTGATTTCTGATCAAAGTAGGCAAGAGTTATATGTCTTGTCTCTTTCTCAATGTTTATAGGTGTAATTGGAGTGGGAATTTTCTGAATAAGACAAAGTCCAAGTTCAAGGTACCTCTCATTTGTTCTGTTGACCATGTCTTCAAGCGTGGATCCCCTGAGTCCACGAGATTTCCATGTAGGCATATATACCTCTTATTCAAAAATATCGAATTCTTTTGGAAGCGGTGCAATAAACTCTTTTCCCGAAAGTGATGAAAACGGCTCATCAAGGCCTTGTGGGAACTGTAGTCTGTAGCTGTGAAGAAGCTGATAGTTTATTTTTTTATATGCACTTCCACCATATTTAATATCGCCGATGATAGGATGCCCGATACTTGAAAGATGAGCCCTTATCTGATGCGGTTTTCCTGTTATAAGCTTAACTTCTAGCATTGTAAGCGAGCTTTCACTGTTATACCCCACAACATGAAACTCAGTTTCGATGTAAGAAAAATCCGGATTATGAGGATCCTTATCAAGAATGACAACTTTATTCTTTTTCTCATCCTTGGACAGATAACCTTTTAGCGAAAAATCCTTATCTATCTTTCCTTTTACAAGAGTTCTGTAAAACTTACCAACGTTTCTGTCCTTGATGAGCTCATTCATCTTACGGGCTCCTGTGAGGGATTTTGCGCATATTACAATCCCACTGGTGTTTCTGTCCAGCCTGTTGCATATGGATGGTCTGTAGGTTTCAAGGCTATCCACAGTTATATCGCCTTTATCAAGGAGATAGCCGATAAGCCATTCATTCAGGCTGTAATCTTCTTTTTGCGCCTTCTGTGACAGAACTCCCGCCGGTTTATCTACAAGAACTATATTGTCATCCTCGTAGATTACAGTAAGCTTTCCAAGCTTCTCATAAGCCTTAAGCTCAGGCTCTAAAGAATCCTTTAAAGTGCCCTTACCTCTGAATTTATTTAAAGTATCATCAGTAAAGAAGATCTTTATTACATCTCCTTTTTTTAGCTTCTCCGAGCCATCAGACTTTTTGTCGTTAAGGGTTATGTTCTTTTTTCTCAGCATCTTATAAATAAAGCCACCGGATGCTTCTTTTAAGTACCCCTTAAGAAAGCTGTCAAAGCGTTTATCCTGTTCGTTTTCTCCAACTATGATCTCTTTCATTCATCCGCCTATAAAGATATAGATAAAAGTATTCCCGCAGCTGTCTGAGCCGTTCCGGGGACCCATGAATCCTCTATTGCCTGTGGATCGATATTCTTGTCGCTTCTGAGCTTTTCCAGCTGATCAAGCCTTGAACAGAAGCTGTCGAGCTTGTCAAACACCTTTATGCTGTAATTTGAATATCCGCCCTGTGCCATCATTTTTTTGATGTGTTTCTCTATGTCATCTGTATCAGCAGCATCATCAGAGCATAAGCAGCAGATATTCTTATCAAGTACTGTAGAAGCAGCTACATTAAAGTTCTTGTCATAGCTTGTGATCACATGATCGTAATTTATTAAAAGTCCGCCTCGGTGCGCCTCAATTTCCCTGTGAGCATCATCACTGCAGGCCTTGGCCTTGAGAAACATTATCATATTGACTGCGCTCCAGCCTGTAGGAAGACATCCCAGCGCTGCTATTATGGAAAAGACATTTTTCTGTGTGCCATTGATAGCAAGACCTATTAAAAATATTCCTACAGAAGCCGCAAGACAAATGACAGTCCTTACGGTTGTGATCTTCTTTCTGTAAGCTATATAACCAAAGTCGCCTTTATACTTTTTCATTATTCTGTATATCCCCAATAATCTTCAATATAGTCATCTGCCAGTTCCTTCTTCACATCGTCGCTGTGCCTTGAGTAATCATCACTGACAGCAACAACGGTCATACCTGCGTTTTTGGCAGCTTTAATTCCATCAACCAGATCTTCAAATACAAGACACCTTGAAGGCTCTGCTCCAAGCTCCTCTGCAACGGTTAGATAAATATCCGGTGCAGGCTTACCCTTGACTACCTGTGTCCCTGATTTGACGCTCTGGAACTTGTCTTTTATACCATGAGAAGAAAGGACCTGATTTATCAGTTCTGTCGAGTTACTGGATGCAATGCCAAGCTTTATCCCATTTTGCATGCATCGGTCCAAAAACTTCGAAACACCTTCTTTTAAAGGTACTTCATTGGTATATTTATCCCAAGCCATCTTATTCCAGTCGTCTCCGATTTTCTCGATAGAATCGGAAAGGTTGAACCTGTCCTTAAAATACCTTGCAGTCTCAACAAAACTTCTTCCGCCTATATCCTTCTGCAGGGTCTTGGGCGCTTCTATTCCATGTCCTGCCAGATACTCTATATCTATAGCCTTCCACATCCACATGGAATCAACAAGTGATCCGTCAAGATCAAAGATCACTGCCTCAAAATCGTTTAAATTAATATCTTTCATACAAAATCCTATTTCTTTAATTCGTTTATTTCCTGATCGGTAAGTTCTCTGTAGTCTCCCGGTTTAAGATCATCATCCAGCTTAAGGCTCCCCATGGAAAGACGCCTAAGGAAAACAACCTCATTGTCAACTGCTTCCAGCATCCTCTTCACCTGATGGAATCGTCCTTCATGAATAGTAAGGAAAATTACAGGATTCCCTTCAGCGTCTTCCTCTTCTGCCACCTGTACCTTAGCAGGGAGAGTTAAATCAACACTTCCGTCGTCATTTTTATCTCCGATATTGACACCGTTTTCCAGTTTCTCTATGTCTGTTTCTTTCAAAGGCTTACTGATATGTACTTCATATACCTTGTCCACATGCTTCTTGGGAGATAACAGCTTATGGATCAGATCCCCATCATCGGTTAAAAGAAGCAGTCCCTCTGTATCAATATCAAGCCTTCCGCAGGGAGAAAGCCCTTTTATGTTTTCTCCTGCCAGAAGATCCAGAACTGTCTCATTTCTTCCATCTCTTGTTGCTGATACGACGCCTGCAGGCTTATTCAGGAGATAGTAATGGAACTTACTGTATCTAAGAGGTACCCCGTCAAATGCTATCTCATCATTGTTCTCATCAATGTGAACATCAGCTTTAGCTGCCGGAACACCGTTTACAGTACACCGTCCGTTCTTGACATACTCTTTTATCTGCTTTCTTGTGCCTATATTGAGTTCTGAAAGAAACTTATCTAATCTCAACTTCTCACCTTTAATAATTAAATGTTGCCGCTACCTGAACAGGATTGCTAAGGCTTCCCTTTTCATAGTTGTTATACGAAGCGCAAACAATAGTTGGATTTACAGTTCCACTCGGGACTTTAACATTAAAGGATTGTGTTTCTTTGGTTCTGTCCCACATCTGCAATATGTTAAAGCTCTTGCCTCCGTCATAGCTGTACGTAAAGTATATTACAGGGCTCTGTGAATCCCTGGTAGACATCTCCACAAGAACATTTCCACTGGAAATATCATAATTAAGGACCTTTATCTCACATTTCTCAGGTCCTGTCTCATCCTGATAAAGAACTCTTCCCGGCTTTTTGACAGATGCGTACTTAAATCCTGAATAATCAGCTCCCGTAATAGATGACTTAAGCTTGAAGTACTTGGCAATCGCCGTAGCATCTGCTACAGCAAGTTTATTGATAAAATCTCCTTCTTTGATCTTGGAAACGTCATATCCGTGGTCAAGGTATGCATGCTCCATTATTACGCAGGGCATATTCCTGGCTACGCAGGCTCTTATTATTCCGTAATAATCTTTTCCGGATGATCCTATTCTTGTTTTAACGCCTTTCTGATAAAGGCCAAGTTCATTCCACTGTGACTGTACAATATTGCCAAACTCAGAGCCTGCCACATAATAATTGCCGAAGGTTGAGGTCCATACTTCTGAACCGTAGAATGCATGGTCACCGGATGCATTAAAGTGAATACTGAACACGAAATCAGCACCGACACTCTTGGCGTAAGCAGCTCTGTCCTCCAGCGATATTGCAGTATCTGTAGTCCTTGTGGTATAAACAGTAATCCCGTCGTATTTCTCAAGTTCAGCCTTTAGAGCATTTGCCACTCTCAGAGTCAGCTCTTTTTCTGACAGTCCGTTGTACTGTGCTCCCAGATTTCTGTCCCCCTCGCCGCCATGTCCGGGATCTATCACTACAACTACATTTTTAGGTGCAGCAAAAGACTTTGTGGAAGCAGCTCCAAGCACTGTCAAAAATACCATGATAAAGGTAAATACATACGCAATACTTCTTTTCATCCAAATACCCCCGAGTCGTATAAAGATAAAAAGCTGTCGCAAAAATGCGGCAGCTCTTAGTAATCGCTACTTAATTAAGCATATCAAGATTTAAACTTCCATCATTTGAAGCTCCGCCAACCTGATCCTCTGTTGTAGCAGCATTTGCACCGGAAGAACCGCTAACAGGAGGACGAAGGTCTGCTCTGTTAGACTTGATTATCTCACTGTACTGTGTAAGTGCTGAGAGAATGCTGTCATTGCTCTGAGTTACCTCTTTTACAATGTTGATGCTGTTCTGCTTGACTGACTCGATGATCTCGTCGTTGTTTTTGCTTGTAGCATCAATAGACTGATTGATAATGGAATCCACATTCTCAAGAAGCTGATCTGTGTACTGCACAGCAGCTGCCTTCATTTCGTTGGCTTCTATTGTTGCTTTGTCAAGGATATCCTTGGCCTGGGCAGCAGCCTGTGAAATAACTTCATTGGCCTGAGCATACGCCTGCTGCATGATCTCATGCTCGTTGATAAGCTCGTTGGTGTGTGCTGTTGCCTCGTCAATAAGCTCCTGAGCTTTCTTACGGGCATCATTTAAAATAGCTTCCTTGTTGCTGATTATCTTCTGATATCTCTTGATCTCTTCAGGAGTCTTGCTTCTAAGCTCTCTTAAAAGCTCGTCGATCTCCTCTTTATTGACAATGATCTTAGTCTGAGATAAAGGCTGTGGTTTGCAATTATCAATATATGTCTCGATCTCATCAATAAGCTGTTCTATTCTGCTTGTCATGATAAATACCCCCGACTTTATTTATATCCGTATTTTTTGTACAGCTCTTCGCCAACAAAATCTGAAACGCAAGGTGTAATATCCCCATTATAGCTTGCGATCTCTTTTACAACAGAACTGCTCAGATATGAGTATTCAAGGCTCGTTGTAAGAAATACGGTATCCACCTCATGATGTGATAATTCTCTGTTGATCTGTGAAATCTGAAGTTCATACTCAAAATCAGTTACAGCACGAAGACCACGTATAATAATATGTATCTGATTCTGTTTGCAATAATCTATAAGAAGTCCGTCAAAAGACTCGATTTTCACATTTGGCAGGTCTTTCACAGATTCTTTTAACATTTTAACACGTTCATCAAGGGTAAACAATGGAGATTTGGTCGAATTGGTCATTACAGCAACGATCACTTCATCAAACATGGCCGATGCGCGCTTGATAATATCCAAATGTCCAAGTGTCACCGGATCAAAACTTCCGGGATATACAGCAGTCTTCATACACACTTAGCCTTTCTGTAAAGGAATACATGTTTATTGGTCTTATATTCTTTTTCTCTTCTGACTTCAAATCCATAGTCGTCCGCAAAAGAGAAATCATAGTTTTTGTCGCTCTCGACAATGATCATTGTGTTCTCGGTTACATAGCTCATCTGCGAAAGCTGAGAGAGTGTTCTCTCATACAGCTCACCCTGATACGGAGGGTCTATGAAGATAATATCAACTTCACTTTCCTTGATGCTGCGCAGTGCCAGGACAACATCCTGTTTGAGCACAGTTGCACTCTCCTCAAAATGTGTTGTCTTTAAATTCTGCAGAATGCATTTGTATGCACTCATTGCATTCTCTACAAAATAAGCTCTGCTTGCACCTCTTGAGAGTGCCTCTATTCCGATTCCTCCGCTTCCGGCGAACAGGTCAACAAATACAGATCCCGGAACCTGATTCTGGATCATGTTAAAAAGAGTCTCTTTTATCCTGTCCTGCGTTGGTCTTGTGTCATTTCCTTCAGGAGTTACAAGTCTAAGTCTCCTGGCAGATCCTGCAATTACTCTCATAATCTTACCTTTGTTCCTTTTGTATCTCTGCTTGTGATCTTTAGGTGTCCGAGATGAAGCTCCTTGCCGTTGTGTTCTATACTTCTCTCTTCCATGTCATTTAAGAAGAATACATCTCTAATATAGTCATTCTTGGTAAGTCTCATACCCCTTACACCGACAGCTGCTTTCTTTTTCTCAGGTACGGTATCAATCAGGAACCTGAGGAAATATCCGTCATTGGTGCGAAGTACAAGAGTCTTCTGCGTCCTGATCACTTCTACGCTGACCACTTCATCGTTATCCATAAGCTTAGTGGCAGCAACTGTTCTCTTTGATACATCAAACTCTCCGCCGTCGACAACCTTCATCATGGCATTCTTGGTTGTAAAGAGCAGTCTGTAGAGATTGAGATCAGACTGACTTGACGCCATGATTATGGTTTCCTTGGATGTATCAAAATTGCTTACATTGTCGATAGGAATACCTTTATCTCTCATCTTGCCCTGAGGAAGATCCATAGCCTTGACGGTATGAAGGTTTCCTGTATTTGTAAAGAAACAGATCTTGCCGGTATTCTTCATGATGAATGAATACTTAAACTCAGCCTGTATTGTCTCCTTATTTTTCTCATATGTAGAAGCATCGATGGTTTTGGCATATCCGAATCTGTCCATGATAAATGCCACATCCATTTCTTCTACAGGCTTTTCTTCGTAAACTGCGCTCTCTCTGTTGTCAATGACAGTCTTTCTAGCCTTATGATACTCCTTCTTGATCGCAACAAGCTCATTCTGGATCACCATTGACATTGACTCGTGACTTTCAAGAATGTCCTCATATCTGTAAATATTGGCAACTGTCTCCTCGTGTTCTTTGATAAGAGCTTCGAGTTCAAGACCGATGAGCTTATACAGTCTCATCTCAAGGATGGCATCAGCCTGTGCTTCTGTGAAAAGAAGCTGGGCTGCCATAGCCTTGGATTCTCTTGATTTAAAATTGATTCCTTCTGTATTGCCGTTAACAAGGCAGTCCTTGGCCATTGCTCTGTCCTTAGAGCCTCTGAGTATCTCAATAACAAGATCAATAACGTTGCAGGCCTTTATAAGACCTTCCTGAATCTCTTTCTTGTCCTGCTCCTTTTTAAGAAGTGTCTGATATTTTCTTGTTGCTATCTCAAACTGGAAATCCGCACAGGCACGCATGATCTCCTTTAATGACATTGTCTCGGGACGACCGTTATCAATTGCAAGCATGTTAACGCCAAACGTGTCCTCAAGCTTGGTCTTTTTGTAGAGAAGGTTTGTAAAGTTCTCTACATCAGTATCCTTTTTGAGCTCTATTACAATTCTGATTCCCTCTTTGGAGGACTGGTTTGAAATATCAACAATATCGTTTGTGATCTTCTTCTCAGCAAGCTCCGCCACATCAGCCATAAACTTGCCAATGCCGGCTCCGATCATTGTATAAGGAATCTCAGTGATTACAAGATTAATATGTCCGTTTTTGCCCTTCTCAGTCTCAACCTTACCTCTGATCCTGATCTTACCTGTTCCTGTCTCATAAATCTCAGCAAGTTCATCTTTATTGATGACAATACCGCCTGTAGGGAAATCAGGACCCTTTATATACTTCATCAGCTCTTTGGTTGTAAGAGAGTCATTCTGAATATAAGCGATCTCAGCATCGATTACTTCCGCAAGGTTATGAGGAGGTGTGCTGGTAGCCATACCTACTGCGATACCTTCACTTCCGTTTATAAGGAAATTGGGAATCTTGACAGGAAGGACCGATGGCTCTTTCTCTGTCTCATCAAAATTTGGAAGAAAATCAACGACATTAAGGTTTAAGTCCTCAAGGAAATTCTCCTGGGTAACCTTTGCAAGTCGTGCTTCTGTGTAACGCATGGCAGCAGCGCCATCGCCTTCTATGTTTCCGAAGTTTCCGTGACCGTCAACAAGAGGAATGGCCTTTTTAAAATCCTGCGTCATAACAACAAGACAATCATAGATTGAGCTGTCGCCGTGCGGATGATATTTACCCATTGTATCGCCGACTATTCTTGCGCTCTTTCTGTATGGTCTGTCATATCTGATACCCAGTTCATACATATCGTAGAGAGTTCTTCTCTGAACGGGTTTAAGTCCGTCTCTGATATCCGGAAGTGCACGGGCTACAATAACGCTCATTGCATAGTCGATAAAAGACTTTTGCATGACCTCGGAATATTCAGTTCTGATAATTCTGTCTTCCATTTATATCCATCCTTAAATATCAAGCTCCGCATCAGTTGCATGCAGATGTATAAATTCTCTTCTAGGCGGAACATCAACGCCCATGAGCAGCTCGGTCATCTGTGAAGCCATCTTGGCATCCTCGATCTCAACAAGCTTGAGAAGCCTTCTCTCGGGATCAAGTGTTGTCTCCCAGAGCTGTTCGGGATCCATTTCTCCGAGACCCTTGTATCTCTGCAAAGTAAAGGATTTACCCTTGTGTGCATTCCTGTATTTGGCAAGAGCCACATCGTCATAGAGATACTCTTCCTTGCCCTTACTCGGAAGTGCCTTATAAAGAGGAGGCATTGCAAGATACACATGTCCCTGATATATAAGCTCAGGCATAAATCTGTAGAAAAGAGTAAGAAGCAGCGTTGAAATATGCTCACCGTCAACGTCGGCATCAGCCATGATAATGATCTTGTCATAGCGAAGCTTGTTTATATCAAAGTCATTGCCATATCCTTCAGAGAATCCACAACCGAAAGCATTGATCATGGTCTTGATCTCGGCATTGGCAAGGACTTTGTCGATACTGGCCTTCTCAACATTGAGGATCTTACCTCTGATCGGAAGTATTGCCTGATAATTACGATCTCTGGCCATCTTGGCACTACCGCCGGCAGAATCTCCCTCTACGATAAATATCTCGCACTTGGATGAGTCCTTGCTTATGCAGTTTGCAAGCTTACCGTTTGAATCAAATGAATACTTCTGCTTGGTAAGCATGTTGGTCTTGGCTTTCTCTTCAGTTTTTCTGATCTTGGCTGCCTTCTCGGCACATCCGATAATTGACTTCAGAGTTTCAATATTTCTGTCAAAGAACCTTGTTACTTCATCACCCGTTATCTTTGATACGATTTTGGCAGCATCCTGGTTATCGAGCTTAGTCTTAGTCTGTCCCTCAAATCTAGGATCCGGATGCTTGATTGAAACAACGGCTGTCATTCCGTTTCTGACATCCGTACCGGTAAAGTTGACATCTTTATCTTTGAGGATTCCAAGCTCTCTCGCATACTGATTTATGATATTTGTAAACATTGTCTTGAAGCCGGTAAGATGAGTACCGCCTTCAGCATTGTAGATGTTGTTGCAAAAGCCCAGTACTTCTTCATGGAATTCGTTGACATACTGGAATGCAACCTCAACCTCAACGCCTTCGCTCTCTCCGTTAAAAGAGATAACATCACAGACAGCTTCCTTGGACTTGTTCATGTCCTTGATAAAGCCGGTTATTCCGTCGGGTTCATGGAATTCAATATACTCCTCGACTCCGGGTCTTTTATCCACAAAGACAATAGTAAGCTCAGGGTTAAGATATGCAGTCTCATGAAGCCTTGACTTGATATCGTCCTCTCTGAATCTTGTCTTTTCAAATATGGTATCATCCGGAAGAAAGCTGATGGTCGTTCCCGTTTCTTTGGTCGTACCTACGGTAGGTAAAAGACCGTTCTCCAGCTTGACTGTAGGAATGCCTCTCTCATAGGCATCCTCATAGATATAGCCTTCCCTCTTTACTCTGACTTTAAGCCATGTGGAAAGCGCGTTAACAACGGAGGAACCTACACCGTGTAAGCCTCCGCTGGTCTTATAAGAATTGTTATCGAATTTACCACCTGCATGAAGCATCGTGAGAACAACACGCTCTGCGGTAAAGCCCTTGGCATGCATTCCCACAGGAATTCCTCGACCGTTATCTTCTACAGTCGCGCTGCCGTCCGCTTCCAAAGTCACCGTTATTCTGGAACAATACCCTGCGAGATGCTCGTCGACAGCATTGTCGACAATCTCATATACAAGATGATTAAGTCCCCTGGTTGTTACGCTTCCGATATACATTCCGGGGCGCTTACGCACCGCCTCAAGTCCCTCAAGGACTGTAATGCTGGAAGCTCCATAATCTTGCATAGTCATTAAAAATAACCCCTTTAATTCAATAAATTACTTTTTCATACGTGAAGCTTTTTGGACACTGTAACAGCCAGTGCTCCCGGTCCGATGTGGCATCCGACAGACAGTGACAGCGGATCCATGTGCATCTCATGTCCCGGAAAGGCAGCTTCTACCTCTTTTTTCCATTCCATGGCAGCTTCAAGATTGTTGGTATAAGCTCCGGCAATGATAAAGTCTCCGGCCTCCATACCTCCGAATCTGTTCTCAATATCCGCCTTGATGGCATTTATCATGATGCTCTTTCCCTGAGCAGTAGTTCTTGCTTTGGCAAAAGCATCAAGCTTCTCACCCTGGATCTGAAGTACGGGTTTTAATCTTAAAAGTGTTCCCAGAGCAGCTGCTGCAGGAGTTATTCTTCCTCCCTTTTTGAGATAATAAAGAGTGTCCAGCATAATATAGATACTGGCATCCATCTTTGTCTCAATAAGTTTATCCTTGATCTGCTCTGCAGTGTAACCAGCATCTGCCATAGCCTTGGCATCAAGTGCAGATTGCCTCTGAGTTACGGAAATCCTCTGGTTGTCTATTACAAAGACCTTGCCCTCATATTCCTCCTGAGCAAGCATATACGCACTCTGACATGAACCCGAAAGTCCGCTGCTCATCGGAATGTAGATTATCTGATCATAATCCTTAAGAACTTTGTCCCACAGTGTTAAAAGAGATTCAGGCGTAGGCTGACTGGTTGAAACCGTCGCATCCTCAGCAAGCTTCTCATAGAACTGGCCCTGGGTTAAGTTGATATCCTCAAAGAAGTCTTCACCATTTATCATAAATGGCATAGGCACAACGAAAATACCGAGTTTATCAGCCTCTTTTTGGGTAATACCACTGTTACTGTCAGTAATAATAGCAATCTTAGACATATGATTGGCTGGCAAATGCCAACACTCCTCCTATTTTCTACCTTATTTACTAAAAATATCTTACTTTTATAAAGTGGTAAAGTCAACAAAATTTGCAGATTTTGTGCTTACCAGCTCCTTAAGTACATTATGTTGTGGAAGAAGCAAATCAGGATCTGTAGACAAAATTCTGTCAGCATCCATAGCAGATTCCCGTACAAGATCACTGTCATGATAAATATCGCCGACTTTAAAGCAAAGCTCACCTGACTGTCTCACACCGAAAAGATCTCCCGGACCTCTTTGTTTGAGGTCTACTTCTGCGATAACAAATCCGTCATTCGATCTGTTCATGATATCAAGCCTCTTTGCAGCATCTTCATCGTCTGAAGAATTGATAAAGATACAGTATGACTGTTTCTCGCCTCTTCCAACTCTGCCTCGTAGCTGATGAAGCTGTGAAAGTCCGAATCTCTCTGAGTTTTCAATCATCATAACGGTGGCATTCGGAACATTGATACCTACCTCAATTACAGTTGTAGACACCAAAACATCGATATCTTTTCTCGCAAAAGCCTCCATTATGGCATCTTTCTGAGCAGGCTTCATCTTGCCATGCAACATTTCAATATTAACGGATTCCGGCAGAGTTGCTCGCAGCATCTGAGTGTAGCTTACTACATTCTCAACACCGTCAAGCTCTCCCTCCTCGATCATCGGGCATATAACATAGACCTGGCTGCCTGAAGCAACCTGATCTGCAATAAATTTATATGCTGTAGGTCTGTATCCCGTGCCAACGACACAATTCTTGATTGGTTTTCTTCCTCCCGGAAGTTCGTCAACTATTGAGATACTAAGGTCTCCGTATAGTATGATTGCAAGTGTTCTCGGAATGGGCGTTGCACTCATTGCAAGCACATGAGTCCCCTCACCTTTCCCGGCAAACGTTCCGCGCTGTCTGACACCGAATCGATGCTGTTCGTCAGTGATAACAAGTGCAAGATTCTTGTAGATTACCTTATCCTGTATCAGAGCATTTGTGCCTATGATACAGTTAACTTCACCCTCTGAAATCTGCCTTTGTACTTCTTTCTTATCCTTGGCAGATAAAGCTCCTGTCAAAAGAGCTACCTTCAGGCATTTAATGTCATATTTCTTTATAAGGCTTTTAAAGCTCTCAAAGTGCTGTGCAGCCAAAACCTCAGTAGGCGCCATAAGCGCACCCTGATATCCGTTTGCTGCAGCTGTTATGAGCGAAAGAAGTGCCAAAACAGTCTTACCCGAACCAACATCTCCCTGAATAAGACGGTTCATAACATGGTCGCTCTCAAGATCTCTTTTGATATCTTCCCATGCCCTGAGCTGTGCTCCGGTAAGTCTGTAAGGAAGCTGTTCAAGAAGCCTTGTGGTATCAGCCACTTCTATCATGGGATAATTGTTTTTTATTTCCTCTGAATTCTGCTTAAGAAGTCTGAGTTTTAAAACAAATACAAGAAATTCGTTATACGCAAGTCTCCTTCTCGCATTTTCAAGCTCATCCGCATTTTTAGGAAAATGAATCTTCCTGAGTGCTTCAAGATATCCAATAAGATGAAGCCTTTCAAGAATTTCATAAGGCATAAACTCCTCAAGTCCGCCCGCACTTATAAAGGCCTTATCCACAGCCTTCATAACAGTATTATTGGACAACCCCTTAGTAAGGGGGTATCTTGGCTGAAGGCTCCCAATGAGAGGCGCATACTCTTCCACCTTGTACATTTTGGGGTGATCCATTGAAAAGAAATTTCCCTTACGCCTTACTACTCCTCTGAAAATATATGTACTTCCCGATTTAATGGAATTCACAAGATAAGGCGCATTAAAGAAAGTCATCTTTACACGACCCGTTTCATCAGCTGCTTCAAAAGCAACTATAGACAGGTTCCTTACATGACGCCTTGTTACAGATCCGATTATTGTTAGCTTACAAGCGCATATAATATTTTCTTTAAGGTCGCAGGCCCTTCTGGGTTCCTCAAACAGATCATATCCTCTGGGGAAATAATAGAGAAGATCTCCCAGTGTATTGACGCCGATCTTATTAAAGAGCTTACCGGTCTTTTCGCCTATTCCCTTAAGTTCAATTACGCTTTCCTGTAATTCTCTTTTCCCCAAAGCATTACCCCCGTATCTTATGGACAAAAAAAGCCGGACTAAAACAGCCCGGCTTTAAAAGCTTTATTCAGCAGAGACAACGTAGTAGTAAATTGGCTGACCGCCAAACTGAAGCTCAACATCACACTGAGGATACTGTGCTGAAATTCTGTCTCTGAGAGCTTCTGCATCCTTCTCGTCTACTTCGTCTCCGTAATATACACTGATAAGCTCAAGCTCATCACTCATCATCTTCTCAAGCATACCAAAGGTTACATCCGCAATATCGGAGCCGACATCAAGGATTCCCTTGTCTCCGATTCCCATGTAGTCACCCTGCTTGATGGTAACATCATCGATTACCGTATCTCTTACCGCATAAGTAACTTCACCGGTCTTGACGGTAGAAAGTGACTCTGTCATTGCAGCAATATTGTCATCAATTGCAACGTCCGGTACAAAGTTGATGATAGCTGTTATTCCCTGAGGTACTGTCTTGGAAGGAACGACTACAATCTTCTTGCCATCATCGGAATCCTCTGACATAATGGCCGCCTGATTGGCTGCAAGGATAATGTTCTTATTGTTTGGAAGAACAACTACAGTATCTGCATTTACCTTGGCAACTGCATCAAGAATATCTGCAGTACTGGGGTTCATTGTCTGTCCGCCCTCAATTACATAATCGACGCCGAGTCCTCTAAATATCTCAGCAAGTCCTGAGCCTGCACAAACAGTTACAAATCCTACATCCTTACGAGGTCCGAGATCTTCCTCGGGCTCTGAAGACATATCCACCTTGTCGCCAAGAGGAATATCATCACCGGCACTGTAAGTAGGTGTGAGCTCTGCAGCTCCGTTTATCTCAGTCTGGATCTCTGACCATGATCCGTCCGAGTTCTCATGGAAGAGCTTCTCTCTATGCTCCATCCACATGTTGTCAATCTTCATATTGGAGAGCTGACCGTACATAAGAGCTCTCTGGATAGCAAGTCCCGGATCATTACTGTGAACATGGACTTTGCAGATCTCATCGTCGGCAACCATTACTATGCTGTCTCCGATTGACTCAAGAAATCCCTTGAAATCTATTTCCTGTTTAACATTAAGAGGCTTATTGAGAAGAACGATAAACTCTGTACAATAGCCAAACTTGATGTCTTCCTGCTTGGTCTCTGCACCGGGAACCGCTTTGGCGCCAGGTGTACCTGCATCCTCACTGATTGAAAGATCTATCTCCTTGCCAAGGAATCCGTCACGTGCACCCTTGAGTACCTGAACAAGACCCTGTCCGCCGGAATCAACAACGCCTGCCTGTTTAAGAACAGGAAGCATATCGGGAGTTTTGGAAAGAACCTCCTCCGCATAATCAATTACTTCATTGCAGAAGGTCTCGATATCATCGCATCCCTCCATTGCCAGCTCATGAGCTTTCTCACTTGCACCCTTGGCAACGGTAAGGATTGTACCTTCCTTGGGCTTCATAACAGCCTTGTATGCAGTCTCAACAGCCTTATCAAAAGACTCTGAAAGAACATTGACCGTAATAACATCATGCTGTTTAACAACCTTGGTGAAACCACGAAGAAGCTGTGATAAGATAACACCCGAGTTACCTCTTGCTCCTCTCAGTGACCCTGATGAAATAGCCTTGCAGATAGCTTCAAGATCTGCAGAATCACCCAGGTTCTGAACTTCCTTGGCTGCTGACATGATAGTCATTGTCATGTTTGTTCCTGTATCTCCGTCAGGTACAGGGAAAACATTCAGTTCGTTGATCCATTCCTTTTTGGCATCAAGGTTCTTGGCACCGCTAAGAAACATTTTGGCCATCATCTTAGCGTCAATAGAATTATTACTCAAAACAAATTCCTCCTGAACTTAAAATCGATTTAATCAATGACACGGACGCCTTCGACATAGATGTTTATCTTTTCGATTTCAAGCCCCGTAAATTCCTCAACTTTATATTTAACAGTATCTATAAGGTTTTCTGATACAGCAGAAATACTTACGCCGTATGAAACAATAACATGAAAATCCAGTTTAAGTTTGTTGTTCTGGTCAAGGGTAACATTGATACCTCTTGTCATGGAATCAAGCTTTAAAAGACTAACAAGACCATCCTTAACATTTACGTTAGCCATTCCTACGATTCCAAAGCACTCCATTGCAACCGCACCGGCATACTGGGCAATAACTTCATTATCAATAGAAATATTTCCCATGTGAGTGTTTACCACTGAAGCCTTCATATTTATCCTCCTTAATGCGTAACCTTCAAATTCGCATACATGTTTTATTATAACGTACTTTGAAAAAAAATAAACTATAAATTTTTCAGATTTTACTTGCAATCCTTTTTGATATTTGCTAATATATCAATGTTGCGGAAATTTCCGCATAAATTTGCTATATGAACTTTTACATGGCTTATAAGGAGGTGTCAAAATGGCTAAATGTGAAATTTGTGGCAAGGGCGTTCATTTCGGAAACAACGTAAGCCATTCTCATAGAAGATCTAACAGAGTTTGGAAGTCAAACGTTCAGCACGTAGCAGTTAAAATCAATGGAGCTACACAGAGAATGAATGTATGTTCAAGTTGCCTTAGATCAAACAAAGTTGAAAGAGCTTAATTTCAAAAACAAAAATCACTCGGAGTAATCCGGGTGATTTTTTTATGCTCTTCTTTTCTTTTATTATTTTTATTATTGAGAAATCATATCGAGAATCCAAACAGAGCAAGCTTTGATATTATAAGCTCGCTGATGATCATACCCATTCTCTCTTTTTCCGAAGGGTCGATCTTAACCAGTTGTTCTACTGTATATATCTTTTCCTTAAAGCCCTTTTCTCTTTTTTCGGGATTCTTGTACTGACATACTCTTATCCTGGCTCTGAGTTGTTTAAATATCTTGTAATCAAATCCCTCTTTATTCAGATGATATAAATGTGACTCGATTGTCGTATCGTAATCCACTTCGTCCTTAAGATACTTGGTGATAATGGTCTTGAACTTGAAAGGAGTCATTTCATTGTCCAGTATCTCTTTGTAGTTATACCTTCCTCCGAAATAATGCCTTTCAATGTCCTGCATATAATATTTAAAATCATCTTCGTTTACTATGTTATTCATGCCTTATCGTTTTTGCCCATCTCGATATCTTCAATGTTATCTCCGCTGAACTTGATGGCTGTGCGGATCTTGTCTTCGTCCCATCCTGTCTCTTCCATCAGCTCTTCAACGGTTACTTTACGTCTGAGGTCCTCTGAAAGCTCTTTTGCCTTGTCATTGACCTCGTTAACAAGATTAAGGACCTTCTGCATTCCGGTATCTTCTGCCAGGTTCTCCTCAATGATCTTCTCCATGGCATCAAGCATAAGCTTATATAAAAAACTCTCGACTTCCGAAGGTTCTCCTACAGCATCAAGCATTGTAACCCCTTTTGTAAGCGCTACGTTGCCCTCTCCTATCAGATCTTCCAAAAACACTCCCTGCTCCGCGTACATCCTGGCTACATCAACTACCATAGGCAGATAATTTTCTATAAGCTTATCCTGTGCAGCCTTATCTCCTGCGATGGCAGCCATAGAAACTGCTTCTCTCTCTCCGTCAGAGAGCCTGTTAAGTCCTTCAAGACTCTCGAGATAATCCTGAAGATAGTTGGTCTCCTCAGTTGTAAGGTTATCGGATGTATCAATAGCTTCATCTATGCCGATATTGTGCTGTTTCAGATAATCATAAACCATCTGAAGCTGCTTCTCATCGAGATCAAGTTCAGCAAAAGCATCATCCACCTGCTCCCTGACAATGACGTTTTTATTCTCCCTTGCAAGTCTTGTTACGTACTTGAGGGTCTCCGCAAATTCTTTTTCCTTGTTATCTATGTTTCCCATATTACTCCCGTTATAAGTTATTTAATATGCTGATGTGTAAAGAGATGATCCTGACAATATTCATAGTTGCCATTGCACTTAGAACAGAATCTGAACTCAAGATTGGGATCATCGGTCTCACTTCTGCCACAAACAGCGCACTTGTGCCTTGTTATTCCCTTAGGCGCCATCTTAACATTCTGCTGGAACTCTTTTCTCCTGTGGCTCTCACTGGGCTTAAAGTGATATGCCCTACCCGTTGAAATGTAGAACAGTCCAAGGTTTATAAACTGGAAAAGAATAACAAACAGAACCGGAATGTCTCCTCCAATAATGCCGGTAAATATAGCCTCTATTGCCATATATGCCGCATAGAGTATTCCCAGATACTTGACCTTAACAGGTATTATAAACATAAGCAGAAGCTGGATTTCCGGATAGCTGATAGCAAATGACAAAAATACCATCTCCTGTACGTAATATGTACTGAAATAGCCTGAATAGTACATCATCTTACCGGCAACGGCCATCTCTCCTTCTGCTCCATAGGTTAATACAACCCATCCATAAGAGATAAACGCAGCAACTATCATAAGCAGCATTCCGCCAAAAATGAAAACATTATATCTGAAGGTGCCGACTGTTCTCTCCATTGTCGTTCCGATAAAGTAATACAGATACAAAGTAATGAGCAGCCAGATGCTAAGCGCCGTCGGAGGAATAAGAACCCAGGAAACCAGTCGCCATATCTGTCCGTGAAGGATCAGATAAGGATTTAGTGTAAGGTAATACTGGATCATAGCACCGTTAGGCATAAGCTTTATCACATAGCCTATAACATACAGGACAATGATATACAATGTAAGGTTGTTTATTGCATATCTGCCGAATTTTCTTTCCATATTGCTCAAGAATTTATTCATGTAAAAGACCTCTTCTTAAAAATTTAGACTTTTATATATTAACATATTTTATACAATTTGTTTCGTTGATTTTTACTTACCAGTGCATTATAATCATAGGGATTGTCTTCTGCAACATATAATAAGAAGAAAAAGAGGTATACTATGATTTCCAAGGATTACACATTAGGTATTGATATCGGTTCTACAACCGTTAAGATCGCTCTTTTGGACAATACAAACAATATTGTATTCTCCGATTATAAAAGGCATTTCGCCAACATTCAGGAAACTCTTGCTGACCTTTTAAAGGAGGCACAGGCCAAGTGCGGTAACATCACTCTTCATCCCGTCATCACCGGTTCAGGCGGACTTACACTTGCCAAACATTTAGAGGTTCCGTTCGTTCAGGAGGTTGTAGCTGTATCTACTTCCCTTAAGGCCATTGCACCTAAGACCGACGTTGCAATTGAGCTTGGTGGTGAGGACGCCAAGATCATTTACTTCGAGGACGGAAATGTTGAACAGAGGATGAACGGCATCTGTGCAGGCGGTACAGGATCCTTCATCGACCAGATGGCATCCCTTCTTCAGACAGACGCCACAGGACTTAATGATTACGCCAGAAACTACAATTCATTATATACAATAGCAGCCAGATGCGGCGTATTTGCCAAATCTGATATCCAGCCGCTTATCAATGAAGGTGCTACCAAGGAAGACCTTTCAGCTTCAATTTTCCAGGCTGTTGTCAACCAGACTATTTCAGGTCTTGCCTGTGGTAAACCCATAAGAGGCCATGTAGCGTTTTTGGGTGGACCTCTACACTTCCTTGATCAGCTTCGCGCTGCTTTTATCCGCACTTTAAATCTCGATGACGAACATGCCATCAACCTCGACAACTCTCATCTTTTTGCCGCTATAGGTTCAGCCATGAATGCCGAAGAGAACACCCATTACACAATGGATGAGATGGTTGGCAAGCTCTCAGGCAAGATTGTGATGGAAGCTGAAGTATCAAGGCTTGATCCCCTCTTTGAAAACGAGGAGGATTACAAGGTATTCAAGGATCGTCAGGATAAATATCGTGTCAAGACCAGAAAACTTGATGATTATAAGGGGAATGCTTTCCTCGGAATCGATGCCGGTTCAACCACCACAAAGTGTGCGCTTATCAGTGAGGATGGAGATCTTCTCTACTCTTTCTATTCAAGCAACAACGGAAGTCCTTTAAAGACTGCAATTTCCTCAATTCAGGAGATTTATAAGCTTATGCCCGAAGGCGTAAGGATTGCAAGAGCATGCTCTACAGGTTATGGCGAAGCTCTTCTTAAGTCTGCTCTTCTTCTTGATGACGGTGAAGTAGAGACTATTGCACATTACAACGCTGCTGCATTCTTTGATCCCAAGGTTGACTGCATACTTGATATCGGCGGTCAGGACATGAAATGTATCCACATCAAGAATAATTCAGTTGATTCCGTACAGCTTAACGAAGCATGTTCCTCAGGCTGCGGATCCTTTATTGAAACCTTCGCCAAATCCCTGGATTACAGCGTACAGGATTTTGCCAAGGTAGCTCTTTATGCTAAATCACCTGTAGATCTCGGAACAAGATGTACGGTATTCATGAACTCCAGAGTAAAGCAGGCTCAGAAGGAAGGCGCTGATGTAGCTGATATCTCCTCAGGTCTTGCATACTCTGTTATCAAGAATGCGCTCTTTAAGGTTATCAAGGTATCGGATGCCAAGGACCTCGGCGAGCACATCGTTGTTCAGGGTGGTACTTTCTACAATGACGCAGTTCTGCGTGCCTTCGAGATAATTTCAGGTGCAGAGGCTATAAGGCCCGATATTGCCGGAATCATGGGTGCTTTCGGAGCCGCACTTATTGCAAGAGACAGATACAGTGAGACTGAGGATTATAAGACCACTATGCTCTCTATTGATCAGATCAATGCTCTTCAGTACTCAACCAGCATGACAACATGCCAGGGATGCACCAACCACTGCAGACTTACAATCAACAAGTTTACAGGCGGACGTCAGCACATTTCCGGTAACAGGTGTGAGCGTGGTATCGGTAAGGTCAAAAATGCAGAGGGTATTCCTAACCTCTTTGACTACAAATATAAGAGAATATTTGGTTATGAACCTCTAGATGCTGACAAAGCTCCGAGAGGAACTGTAGGTATACCCAGAGTTCTTAATTTCTATGAGAATTATCCATTCTGGTTCACCTTCTTTACAAAGCTGGGCTACAGAGTTGTTCTCTCGCCAAGATCTACTCACCAGATTTATGAACTTGGTATTGAGTCAATTCCCAGTGAATCAGAGTGCTATCCTGCCAAGATATCTCACGGACATGTTGAGTGGCTCATCAGACAGAAGGTTGACTTTATCTTCTATCCCGGTCTTTTCTATGAGCGCGAAGAGGTAGAAGGTGCAACCAACCACTACAACTGCCCTATTGTTACATCATATTCGGAGAACATTAAGAATAACGTTGAAGCCATTACAGGAGGCGAGGTCAAACTCCGCAACCCATTTATGGCATTTACAAGTATTGAGACCGTAACCGATGCTCTTGTAAAAGAGTTTTCTGAGATTCCTGCAGAGCTTGTCATAAATGCTGCCAAAGACGGCTGGGAAGAGATGGCCGTAGCAAGAAGAGACATACAGATAAAGGGCGAAGAAACCCTTAAATGGATGGAAGAAAACGGCAGACATGGTATCGTTCTTGCCGGACGTCCTTACCATGTTGACCCCGAGATCAATCACGGTATTCCTGATATGATCTGTTCTTACGGAGTTGCTGTACTTACTGAGGATAGCGTATCTCACCTGGGCAAGCCAGAGAGACCTCTTATCGTATCGGACCAGTGGATGTATCACTCAAGACTCTATGCTGCAGCAAGTTTTGTAAGAGAACGTGATGATCTTGATCTTATTCAGCTCAACTCCTTCGGATGCGGACTGGATGCTGTAACAACGGATCAGGTTAACGATATTCTCTCAGGTTCTGACAAGATATACACCTGCCTTAAGATCGATGAGGTAAACAGCCTTGGCAGCGCAAGAATACGTGTACGTTCACTTCTTGCCGCTATCCGTGTAAGAAAGCAAAAGAACCAGCAGAGGACCATCAGATCCACTGCCAATAACAGAGTACTTTTCACTGAGGATATGAGAAAGAACTATACTATTCTCTGCCCTCAGATGTCACCTATACACTTTGATATCTTAGAGCCCGCTTTTGCTGCCTGCGGCTACAACTTTGTTGTTATGCAGAACGATAACAGACATGCGATCGATATGGGTCTTAAGTATGTAAACAATGATGCCTGCTACCCTTCACTTTGGGTTGTAGGACAGATTATGGATGAGCTTCACTCAGGCAAGTATGACCTTAACAGGACAGCTGTCATCATGTCTCAGACAGGTGGCGGATGCAGAGCCACCAACTATGTAGGCTTTATCAGAAGAGCTTTGAAAAAGGCCGGTATGGAGCAGATTCCTGTAGTTTCCTTAAACCTCTCCAAGCTTGAAGCAAACCCGGGCTTCCATATCAACGCCGAGATGCTTCAGAGAGCTGCTTACGGCGCTATATTCGGCGACGTATTCATGAGATGTGTATATCGCATGCGCCCTTACGAGAAGGTCAAGGGTTCAGTCAATGCATGCCATGAGAAATGGAAGAAAGTTGCTACTGACTTTGTAACTTCCAAGCATATGAGCTACTTTAAGTTCCAGAAAATCTGCCGCGACATTGTAGAGGATTTTGATAAGATTGAACTTACAGACGAGGTTAAGCCAAGAGTAGGTGTAGTCGGCGAGATCCTTGTTAAATTCGCTCCGGCTGCCAACAACCACCTTGTGGAGCTTTTAGAAGCCGAAGGCGCTGAAGCGGTTGTTCCCGATCTTATCGACTTTATGCTTTACTGCTTCTACAATCAGATCTACAAAGCCAAAGAGCTCGGTACTTCCAAGAAAGCCGCTGTTCTTATGCGCGGTGCAATCTGGCTTATCGAAAAGCTCAGAGCGGGAGCTGCAAAAGCATTCAGAGAAAGCATACACTTTGATCCGCATACAAGCATCTATGAGCTTGTTAAGTACGCAGAGCCCATAGTATCTATCGGTAATCAGACCGGTGAAGGATGGTTCTTAACCGGTGAAATGGTTGAGCTGATTCACGAGGGAGCAACCAATATAGTCTGCACACAGCCTTTTGGATGTCTTCCTAATCACGTAGTAGGTAAAGGTGTTATTAAACAGATGCGTCATCTGTATCCCGGATGTAACATCGTAGCCATAGACTATGATCCCGGAGCATCTGAAGTTAACCAGCTCAACAGAATCAAGCTAATGCTCTCAACTGCGCAGAAAAAGGTTCAGGAAGAGCAGAAAAAGGTAGTTTGATAAGCAAATAAATTAAAAAATGCCACGGCTTTTGCCGTGGCATTGTTATTACATGATTATTTAAGCTTTGATTTCAATCTCTCAATTGCATCCTCATGTCTCTGGATGGCATAGGTAGCAGATTTAATCTTCAGCTCTGTAGACATCTTCTTTTCATGGATGTCATTGCATTTCTGATAATAATCAAGAATGGATTCATCTTCTACTTCCAGGAATTTGTTGGCAATGCATCCGGGAAGAACAAATTTCTTGACCACATCAGCGAATTTTACTTCGATATATTTTCCATCCTGTTTAGTGATCACACCCTCACCAAACTTCTTGTGAGAAACCTTCATCTTCAGAGCAGATTTCTCCCCAAGAGCTTTCTCCTCTTTCTCAAGAGCAGCAAGTTCGGAGTCCAGTTCGGTCTGAGAAGCCGTGAGTTCCTCAATCTGTTTTGCATTCTCCTCAAGCATTTCCTTGGTTTTCTTAGTAGGTTTTTTCTTGAGATCTGTAGCATTTACGTTTGCGTCTTCGTTTTCAAGATTTAGAGGCATATGCGTTCTCCTTGAAGAAAAATTATCGACTTAACATATTTATTTTAACTTATTTAAATACAAATTACAACTCTGTGGTCTCTCCTCCCTTGAGCTCAATCGTCTTTTTATCAACCTCAATCCATACACTCTGAGAATTTGGATTATAGGCGAAATCCGCGTCAACAGAGACTTGTACGCGGCTTGCCGCATCCAGATAATCAACAATTTCTATGTTGGTTGCATACCATATGTCCGATTTGTTTTCTATTTTTTTAGAAAACTTTTCGATAATATTCCAATTATTATCACGCTCGAATTCATAGCTGTGTCCCCATAAATAAAACATATACAAATACTGGGTTTTATGATTATCTATGAACTGATCTGCCAGATCAAAAAGAGCCGGATCAGCGTGATGGCATGTCGGATCCCATCTTAAGAAATCCCCCGGCATTCCAAAGCCATGCGTTGAATTAACAGTTCTTCCGTATCTGATTCCACATGCCTTAAGAGCATCCACAACATTGTCATCAACAGAGCCGTTGGGATATGCAAGCCCTCTTACTGTATATCCCATGATCCTCTCAAGAGCTCTTCTATCCTCAATCACCTGAAGAATCATCTGTTCCCTGGGTGTTCTTGCTATGGTTGGATGAGTTGCTGTGTGGCACGCAACCTCATGGCCTTTATACAGATCAGTAAATTCAGCCATAGGTATTCGCTCATTATAAGCAACATCAAATGAATTGTTCTCAAGTCCCGAATTCAAGTTGAAAGTTCCTCTGATCCCATGCTCATTGAGGATTGAAACAAGCCTTCTGTCCGGTATCTTGCCGTCATCATAGCTTAGTGTAAGGACTTTGTGCTTTCCTCCCGGAAACTGAGTATATATATTTCTGAACCTCACGGATGCTGACATAAACGTCTCTCCTTATTTGTTAATCTTTTGTGTAAGACCATGCTTGGCAAGACTTCTCTTTTCCTCATCAAGAATCTGCCCCCATTTATACGGAGTATTCTGATATACATAGTAGTTAAGCCAGTTGGTATAAAGATTGTTGGCATGTCCTCTCCAGACAAGATCGGGTTTATTGTCCGGGTTATCATCCGGATAATAGTTTACCGGCGGCTGTATGGGAAGATTCTTGGATAGATCCCTTTTGTACTCAGTATCCAGTGTAAGCCTGTCATACTCTGCATGTCCCATGGCAAATATCTGACTTCCTGCTTTGTTCATGCACAGGAACACACCGGCTATAGGTGATTCAGCAAGAACTACCAGATCATCACACTCATGAATCTTGTCCGCGGGAGTCTCTGTATGCCTTGAATGAGGCATGTAAAAGACATCATCAAAGCCTCTTACAAGCGGAACCTTTCTGTTCATTACTCTGTGCTGATATATTCCGAATCTCTTTTCCGGAAGAGCAACTTTATCTATTCCGTAGTGATAATAAATTCCTGCCTGAGCTCCCCAACAGATATGGAAAGTACTGGTTACATTGACTTTGGACCACTCAAAAACCCTACAGAGCTCATCCCAGTAATCCACTTCTTCAAATGGCATCTGTTCAACCGGAGCACCGGTTATTATAAGTCCGTCGTAAGTATTCTCCTTCAGCTCATCAAAGGTATGATAAAACCTGTTCAGATGGTTAGGTGACGTATTTGTTGAGTGATGTGAACTCATCTGCATAAAAGATACATCGATCTGAAGAGGAGTATTGGACAGAGACCTTAGAAGCTGAAGCTCAGTATCTTCTTTGAGCGGCATCAGGTTCAGGATACATATCTGCAGCGAACGGATATCCTGATGCATAGCCCTGTTCTCATCTACTACGAATATATTCTCCTTTTCAAGTATATCTCTTACGGGCAGGTCATTTTTTACTTTGATTGGCATTTTGCTTATCTCCTTGTCGGTACATGTGCAGATATGTCTGCTTATGTCCGTTTTTTATTTTAGCATATCTAAGAATTCCGCTTCATCTATAACTTTAATACCAAGCTCACCGGCTTTTGTGAGCTTACTTCCCGCCGCTTCTCCCGCAAGCACAAGAGAAGTTTTTTTGGAAACACTTCCGGAAGCTTTTCCTCCGTTTTTAACAATGAGTTCCTCTGCTTCTTTCCTGCCAAGGGTAGGAAGTGTACCGGTCACAACAATTGTCATTCCGGCCAGTTTATCGGATGCATCCGCATCTTTCACAGCCTGCATATTTAGTCCCAGGTTTTTCATTTCCTCAATTATAGCCGTATTCTTGTCATCATGGAAGAAATCATACAGATCCTGTGCAGTTGTCTGTCCTATATCGGGGAGACTCATGAAGCCGTCAACTGTAACCTTTTCAAGCTCAGTCAGGTTGTCAAAATGCTTCATTATCTCTCTTGCGGTGGATTTTCCGACATTTCTGATGGCAAGGCCTGTCAGAAGCCTTACAGGATCGTTTTCCTTGGACTTTTCAATCTCTGCAAGAAGTTTATCAGTATTCTTTTCTTTGCCTATGAGGCCTTTTTCTATCAGTACATCTCTGTGATCTCTGAGATGGTAAATGTCAGCGTAACTCTTAAGATATCCTTCGCTTACAAGCGCATCTATAAGTGTATCTCCAAGGCCCATGATATTCATGGCATCTCTTGAGACAAAATATGCTATTGTCCTTGTTACCTGAGCGGGACAGTTCGGATTGATGCATCTTATATCCGCTGTATCTTCCTCTCTTACAAGATGACTTCCGCATACAGGACATGTTTTCGGTGCTTCGAATACTACCGGCGGCTCTTTTACACATCCATTGAGTTTGGGTATTATCTCTCCGCTCTTAAATAGCTTGTAATGGCCCCCTATTCCAATCTTCATATCTGTAATATAGTCCTGGTTGTGAAGAGTTGCCCTTGAAACACTGGTTCCGCAGAGTCTTGCTGGCTTTCCTGTCTCTGCATCATGGAAGCTTCCGGTAAATGTAAGTTTTCCTGTTCGTCCCACGTCAACGAGTATCTCATCCATTTCGATCACACGCTCTTCGGGCGGATACTTATAGGCAATATGTCCGCTTGAATACTTGCTTCCTGCAGGGAAATCATCTCTCCAGGCCGTATTGTCAACCTTAACGACAGCTCCGTCCAGGTCAAAATCAAGGTCATTTCTCATCTCCCCGATTGCATTAATTGCCTCTATGACCTGCTCCGCATTCTCACATGCCTTGTGATAAACGCATCTTACTCCCGCCTTTTCCAGGATTTCCATTCCTTTGACATGAGATGCCTTTATTTCATCAGGACCGTCCTGAACATTGAAAACAAACATCTTAAGGCCACGTTTCCTTGTAATGGTTGGGTCAAGCTGTCTCAGCGTTCCGGCTGCCAGATTTCTCGGATTCGCAGCAAGCTTTTTCCCGGCCTTTTCCTGTTCCTCATTAAAAGCCTCAAAATCATCGTGAGACATGTAAACCTCGCCCCTGAGTTCAAGATACTCATAAGGAAGGTCAAGTATCTTTTGTACATCGGGAATTACCAGCGCATTGGCTGTTACATCCTCTCCTATAAGTCCGTCTCCTCTTGTCTCTGCCAAAGTAAGATGAAGCTTGCCATCAGCCTCATCTCTGCTATATCTCAGAGACATACTGAGTCCGTCAATCTTCTGTTCAACCGAAAAAAGAGCTCCGGGATGCCTTCCGTGCACCTTATTTACAAAAGCTGTCACGTCATCGGTATTAAAAACATCTTCAATTGAAAGCATAGGAACATTGTGAGTGATCTTGACGCCGGCTTCTCTCTTGGCTGTTCCACCGACAATCTGACTGGGAGAATCTTTGGTGATCAGCTCAGGATTCTCCCTTTCCATAGCTTTAAGCTTCTGCATAAGCTGATCATATTCATAATCCGATATCTCAGGAGTATCCTGATTATAGTAAAGGTCCATATGATACTTTATTGTTTTTGAAAGCTCTTCATATTCCCTTTTTATCTCTTCTGTTGCCATTTTTCTCCCCCAATTTCGTATCTCTGTATAGTGTAGCTATTTCTTCCGCTGTGAGGCGTTCATACTCTCCTGCTTTAATCTTGTGGTTTTTGAGTTCCACACACATGACTCTTGTTCTCTTGAGGCTTACCACCTCAAAGCCAAGTTCATGACACATGCGCCTGATCTGCCTGTTGAGCCCCTGTGTAAGTATAATGTCAAAAGACCTTTTTCCTGTCCTTGTAACTTTGCATGGCCTTGTAGTTCTGTCGAGTTCTCTTAAATATACCCCAAGAGACATGTGTTTCAGAAAGTCGCCGTTTATATCCTTATCAACAGTGACTTCATATTCCTTCTCATGTTTATTGGAACCCTTCATCATAGCCTGAATGAGGTCGCCGTCATCGGTCATTATAAGAAGTCCTTCTGAATCACGATCGAGCCTTCCGGCGTAGGTCACTCTTTCAGAAAAGCCAAGATCATCAATGACAGTCTTTTTGGCGTGTGCATCTCTTGTGGTACATACTACGCCCACAGGCTTGTAATATACAAGATAATTATGCTCACTCTTTGCTTTAATCTCCCGGCCATCAAGAAATACACTGTCAGAGTCTGACACATCCTGTCCGGGTGAAGGGGCAGACCCGTTTACTGTAATTCTTCCGTCAGCTATTAACTTGTCAGCTTCTCTTCTGGAGCAAACTCCGCAGGAAGAAATATACTTGTTGAGTCTCATAGTCCCTCGTCATTAATCAATAAAAAGAACGGCAATTTTCATTGCCGTTCCTCTATAATCTCCGTCACATATCAAGTGATGCTATCTCATAGATTGCATTGCACTTAATAATGCAATCATAATTCTCTTTAATGTGTGCAATTACATGAAGGTTACTAGCTTGAAAATGTCCAAATTCATATGCCATTGTAAACAGTGATGCAAATATCTTGGCCTCTTCATCCTCTCTCATCAGGTCGAGGTAATATCTGCCGTTTACAGGATTCTTGTACAAGCTGCTGGATATCTTCAATCCCTTCGGCGCCTTCTTGCAGAACTTGATGACCGTATTCAGATCATTAAATTCAAAGATATACTCGTGGAATTTGAGCCTGCGCTCGTTCTTGTCTTCTTCAGCATGCTCTTTTTTCCTGCTTGCACCCGTTGATATCTTATCAGCTTTATTCTTAGTGTTCTCTACTGTAGCGCCTTTGTTTACAGTAAGTTTGCCCGGATTGTCCTGGGTATTGTCAGCATCGCCCATAATATCCTTAACTGAATTGGTGAGCTGTTTAAGACTCTTTAAATACTCATTAAGTCTGTTTATGCGATCTTCTGATGCACTGTCACCAATATCCTCAAGGACATTCTTGGGGATCTGAATTCCGGCCTTCTCAGTGAGATTCTTGAGTATCTCGCTGAAGGATGCGGAAGCATTCTCTGAAAGTGTAAGGGAAATTGAATGATCCGGAAGGACTGTTATCTGCATTGGCATAAATGCACCTGTAGGCTTATAATCAACCTCTTCCTCAGCCTTCTTCATGACTTCATGCAAAAAGTCCATGGCTTCCTTTTTCTTTTCAAAAAGGTCCTCAAGCTTGATTCCCTGTTCAAACATATCATCTTCAGTGATGATGCATGTAACTGTATCTTTATTTATTCTCTTAAATTCCATAATTTACCCTGATCAAAACATATCAAAAACAAATTACTGTTTAAAAAACTTATGAATTGTATAATACCACATCTAGCAAATTCTTGGAAGTCCTTCGCCGTACATTGGCCCAACCACGCGCTTTCCGCCTATTTTTGTCCTGACGAAAACTCCACGGTCTCCACCATCTATATCGGCTTTTGAAACCGATCCGATAACCTTTGCATTTTCTCCGTATCTGGATTGTTTTATAAGCAAAAGAGCTTTTTCTGCATCATCCTTATGTACAGAGAGTACCATTTTGCCCTCATTTCCCATATACATAGGATCAAGGCCCAAAATTCCGCAGAAATCCTTAACTGCTGCAGATACGGGAAGTTCTGTTTCAACAAGTTCAATACTGCACTTTGAAGCTTCGCTGAACTCATTAAGAACAGTTCCGAGGCCTCCTCTGGTTACATCTCTCATGGCATGAACACGTACTCCGCCGTCCATAAGCTTTTTTACCATCTCAGAAAGAGGCGCATTGTCAGAGAGAATATTTGATTCGATTCCCATGCGTTTACCCAGTATGGCTGCATGATGATCTCCGAGATTACCCGAAATAATGATCTTATCACCATCCATGAGCTTAAAAGGACCGGGAACATCAAGATCATCCGGGATGAATCCAACTCCCGAAGTATTGATAATAAGACCGCCTTCTCCGCCTCTGTTCTCTATAACCTTGGTATCACCCGTTACTACAACAACGCCTGCCTCTTTGGCTGTCTCAGCCATCGAAGCTATAACCCTGTCCAGAAGGTCGATATCAAGCCCCTCCTCAAGAATACATCCGCAGGTTATATATTTCGGAACAGCTCCGCTCATAAGTAGATCGTTAACAGTTCCGCATACGCAAAGCCTTCCTATATCTCCTCCGGGAAACTCAAGAGGTGTAACCACAAAGGAGTCTGTGGTAACAGCAAGCTTTCCTGCACCCGGAACCACAGCCGAGTCCTCGAGTTTAGATAAATACTCATTATTAAAATGTTTGGCAAATACCTCTGAAATAAGTTTGGAAGTCGACTCTCCGCCACTTCCGTGAGCCATAGTTATTCTCAAGTTAATGCCTCCCCGAAATATAGTAGTTATAACAGCTTCCCTCGGTTGAAACCATACATGCTCCGTGTGCATTGTCCGGAGTACAGCTCTTTCCGAATAAAGGACACTGATTCGGGCTTATCTTGCCCACAAGGACCTTTTCACATGAACATCCGGGCGGCATATGATCCTCATCAAGTCCTGCACTTCCGGCATCATATTGTTTGTACTCCTGCCTCAAAATCATTCCTGATCCTGAAATTTTGCCCATTCCGCGCCATGATGAATCAGAGCACTCAAAGTACTTATCAACGCATTTCTGAGCTGTTTCATTGCCATTTGGAGTAACTGCCTTTTTATACAGATTCTTAAATCCACCCTTGCCCTTCATCTTAACAAGAGCATAGATTGTTAAAAGAAGCTGCTCTCCTTCAAATCCCGAAACCACAAAGGGAATTCCAAGTTCTTTTGCAAGGTCTTTAAAAACTCCCTCGCCGGTCACAGCAGCCACATGTCCCGGAGCGATGAAGCCATCAATTCCGCCTGCGTTATTTACTACCCATCTGATAACCTCAGGCATCGTCTTGAGTGATGTAAGAAGCTTAAGATTATTTATATTCTCCTCTATAGCTTTCTCAATCACCATTGCGTATACAGGTGTTGTAGTCTCAAATCCAATTGCTGCAAAAACATAATTTATAGCCGGATTTTCTTTTGCCAAAGCTATTGATTCCATCGGCGAGTAAAGCATCCTTACATTTGCTCCCTCTGCCTTGGCATCGGCAAGTGACATCTTGCTTCCCTTGACCCTGATGAGATCACCGAATGTCAAAACACAGGTATTCTCGGTAAGAGAAAGCTCTACAAGTTTATCTATAACCGCAGTCACTGTGACACATACGGGACATCCGGGTCCTGAGATAAGTCTTATCTTGGGCGATAACATCGCAGGAATCCCATTTTCAGAAATCGCAGCTGTATGTGTTCCGCAGACCTCCATGATCCGCACTTCATCACCGTCATAGTTTTTCAGCTCTTCAATTACTGTCTGCAAAAAATTATCAGCCGCCAACGCTTATATCCTCAATCTCTCTGAACATCTCTTCAAGTTCATCCGCCATGGAATCATCCATGGTCTGAATGATGCAACCTGCATGAACGAGAACTCTGTCTCCGATATTCACTTTAACAAGTCCAGCCTCTGCAGTTACAATATTTCCGCTAAAGTCAACAGTGGCTTTAGTTCCTTCAAGTCCTATTACTTTTCCGGGTAATGCTACACACATAAATTTCTCCTGTCTGTGCTTTCGGTCAGCATCGCATAGTATGCCTGGCCGAGTGAAATACCTCCGTCTCCCAGCGGAACCTTTCTGTTCCAGTAAACTTCAAAGCCACAGCGCTTAAGTTCCTCTGCAGCTCTGCCAAGGATGATCCTGTTGTTAAAAACTCCGCCGGAAAGGCATACAGTATTTAATCCTGTTTCTTTTTTTAAAGCCGTAAAGGCCCTTATGATCATGTCTACCACCGCCATATGAAAGCCATATGCTATAGCATTTCTATCTGCGGCCTTAGTATTATAACACATGTATATATCTTTAAATAAGGAGACCTGATCAAAGACAAGTCCTTCATCAGTCTTTCTCATTATAAACTCAAATTTCGGATAGTCTCTAACGCCGCCCGTTATAAAGCTCTGGGCACATTTCTCGAGATTTACTGCACATTCACCCTCATAGGTGTTATAGCTGCAGACATCAAGAAGCGCAGATACTGCATCAAATAACCTTCCCATACTTGATGATCTGAAAGCCCCTGCTCCGACCTTCTGAGCAGCCATCATCATTTTGAGATCCTTATTATCCGGGAAAAGAGCTTCATCCAACATTCCTTCACCGATACATTGCCCTATGTAGCAATTCATCGTCTGAACAGCGTTCTTGGCGGCTTCATCTCCGCCTACAAGATTCACATAAGAGAGATGCCCTTTTCTTGATGGGTTGCATTCATCTATAAAGACAAACTCCCCACCCCATATAGCTGCATCTTCCCCGTAGCCGGTTCCGTCAAAAGCCGCTCCAAGTGCAGAACTTAATCCATTTTCAGCCATAACGGAATATATATGGGCAAAATGATGCTGAAGCCTTAACTGTTTTAAGTCCATCTTCGATGCCATATATGATGATGCATAAAGCGGATGCAGATCACTTACAACTACTGTAGGTTTCAGTGAAAAGAGCTTTTCGTAATGCTCCTTTACATGATTCCAAAACTCCATAATATCAATATCATTACTGAGGTCTGAAATATAATGAGTTGTCAGAACTCTGTCTTTTTTGGCATAGGATATAGTGTTCTTAAGGTCTCCTCCGACTGCAAGAACACAGTCTTTATTTTCGGCAAAAGACTCTTTTCCTTCTATAACAAACGGCAAAGGCGCATAACCTCTGGCCCTTCTGATAAACTGGGTAGATTCTCCGGAGCCGATGTTTATTGTAAATACTACAGAATCGTCCTGAGCAATATTTATTTTTCTGTCATGATAAAGAATTCCACCGATCTTATCAAGAAAAGTCTCACGGAATAATTCATCATCAAATATGATCGGATTTCCCGATCTGTTACCACTGCTGACAATAAGAGGTCCCACAGCATCGCAGAGAATCCTGTGTATTCCTGCCGATGGCAAAAAAGCGCCTATATAACTGCTTCCCTTGTCAACTTCAAACGGAAATTCTGTTTTCTTTTTTATAAGAACTATGGGCCTTTCGGAAGATTCCAAAAGTTCTTTTTCCTTTTCGCTTATATAAGCTGCCTCTGATGCAGCCTCTACAGATGAAAACATAACAGCAAAGGGTTTATTCTCTCTGCCCTTTACTTTCCTTAATAACGCAGCTGCTTCGGATGTCGGAACGCAGACAAGCTGATATCCCGATACTCCCTTAAGTCCGATGATCTTACCGGCTTTAAGATCATTAATTGCCTCTCCTACCGCGTCTTCTTTTTCAAATTCAAGCTCATAATCATTTTCATCTATCTGCACATATTTCATCTGTGGTCCACAATCATGGCATGAAATAGTCTGTGCATAATGTCTTCTGCCCTTTCCGTATTCATTAAGGCAGTTATGACACATATCAAAGTCGATCATTGTAGTCGTATCCCTGTCATAGGGAAGACTGTTTAAGATGCTGAACCTTGGGCCGCAAACTGCGCAGCTTATCAGCGGATGACGATACCTTCTGTTTCCCTTATCAAGAAGCTCGTTCATGCAATCATTGCAGATACCTATGTCCGGAAGAAATACAGGGATTTCATCATTAAGATTTATCTCAGAGCTTTCAATGATCAAAAAGCTCTCCGGAACCTCAGTATCTGAAGGTGCATCAAAGGCATTAACGGAAATAATATAAGCTCCTTGTGGCATCTCTTTTTCAAGCAAACAAATAAAAGAGGCAATATCTGCTTCCTTACCGGAAATGAGTATCTCGACAGCTGCCCCTATATTCTTAACATAGCCTTTAAAGCCGTATTCAGTTGCCTTTTCTGCAATAAAGGGGCGATAACCAACACCTTGTACCGCCCCTTTAACTGTTATGATTTTTATCATTCTTTGTTTTCTACAGGTGCTTCCTGCTTAGGTGCCTGTGCTGGAGCTGCAGGCTTTGCCGGTGCTGCTCCGCCGGCTTGTGCTGCCTGTGCTGCCTTAGCCGCAGCTGCAGCGGCTGCTTTTTCCTTGGCTGCCTTCATGAGTGCTTCCTGAGCAGCAATAGCTTTCTCAGACATCTTGAAGGTCTTGGTAACTTTCTCTGAACCGGGCTCCTGGAATCTGAGTCCCATAGAAAGTGACTTCTTAGGACAGTTATCAACACAGCATCTGCACTGAATGCAGCTCATAGGTCTGATTGACCAAGTCTTCTCAGCCTTATCCACGGTTATTGCATGGGTTGGGCATTTAATTGAACATAATCCGCAAAGGATGCAGAGATCCATATCATTCTCAACATGTCCTCTTGTTCCCTCGGGATACTCTTTTTCAGCCTTTCTTGTCTTGGGCTTTGAAAAGAGATTATGTAATACTGTTTTATTAAAGCTTACAATTGCCATTGTGGTCTCCTTTAAGTGAAAAACATCTCTTTTAACAAATGATTATCTCTCTGTACAGCTGATACATGGATCAATTGTAAGAACAAGAATAGGCACATCAGCAAGGTCGCATCCCTTAAGTGTCTCAACAAGTCCTGAAAGATTTGCAAAAGTGGGGGTGCGGACTCTCATTCTGTCTATGAACTTAGTACCGTTAGCCTTAACGTAATAGATAGCTTCTCCACGAGGCTGCTCTATTCTCATTACATATTCGCCATTGGGCATTCCCTTAACAGGAACATCAATATCTCCTGCAGGCATGTGGTCAATGAGCTGACGGATAATGTCAAACGCCTGGAAAATCTCCTTGATACGGCATTCTGTACGAGCATATGAATCGCCTTCATTAGATACAATTGGTTCAAAATCAACATCACCGTAAGCGCAGTATCCTGTAGTTCTGATATCTCTTGCAATGCCGCTTGCTCTAAGGAAAGGTCCTGCGCATCCAAGTGCATCAGCCTGCTCAGCAGCAAGGATTCCAACTCCGCGAAGTCTTGTCTGAACTGCCATATCGTTAAGGAAAGGCTTGGCAATAACCTTAAGATCTTCTTCCATCTTGTTGATTCTCTGGTAGAAGTCCTTCAGCATCTCATCGGATACATCTCTTCTGATTCCGCCAACCTTCATTACTGAGAAGATTACACGTCCGCCTGTTGAAGCTTCAAACATATCAAGAGCTTCTTCTCTGAGTCTCCAGCATTCCATGTAGAGTGACTCAAATCCAAAAGCATCGGCAAGAAGTCCAAGCCAAAGCAGATGTGAATGAACTCTTGAAAGCTCAGACCAGATTGTACGGAGATATTTAGCTCTTGAAGGCACATCAATATCCATAATGTGCTCTACAGCTTCACTGTATCCAAGTCCGTGTCCAAGTGAGCAGATACCGCAGATACGCTCAGCAACATAGACCATCTCATTAAAATCTTTTTTATCAACCAGCTTTTCAAGACCTCTGTGGATGAATCCGATTGAAGGGATAGCTTCAACAACTTTCTCATCCTCCATTACAAGGTCAAGATGAATGGGTTCCGGAAGAACCGGATGCTGGGGTCCAAATGGAATTACACTTCTAGTAGACATTTTGGTTCCTCCAATTATTTAAATGGTGTCTCGATCGCTGTGCGATAGAGCTTGCCTTCAAAATCAATATTGATCATCTTAATCTGAACTCCGAAGAGATCGTGCATTTCATTCTCATAAATGAATGCGCAAGGAAAAATACTTGTGATACTTGAAATTTCCTGATCCTCCGGGAGTACCATCTTAATATTCTTCATCTCGAGGTCTTTTCCGAAAGTATAGATAAGCTCATATGCATCAGGAACTCTTGTTGCGCACTGCTGAATTAGATGATATCCGGCAAATTTAAGCTTCTGAGATTCATCGATAATGCTTTCTGGATTAACAGTTATAAACTCTGTATTCACTGTTTAATTCTCTCCTTTCTCAGAATTATTTGCCGCAGGGGCCGGAGCCGGTGCTGGCTTAGGTGCTGCAGCTGCAGGAGCTGCAGGCTTGGGAGCCGGCTTAGCAGTAGCTTTGATCTTCTCTTCGGCCTGCTGTCTAAGTGCTTCCTCTGTAAGTACGGCATCATACTGTGTGCTTGGATCGTAATCGTCGGCAGTCATATGAATAGCCATCTTTGAATAATCTACTGTGCAGTATCCCTGCTTCATAGATGCTTTTAACTTCTGTCTCTTCTCTTCAAGAATGCCTACAGCCTTAACCACACCCTCAATAAGAGCTTCAGGTCTTACAGCACATCCCGGAACATATACGTCTACAGGAACAACCTTGTCGGCGCCTCCCAAAATGTTGTAGCACTCCTTGAAAATACCTCCGTCACATGCGCATATACCGCAGGCTACAACAACCTTTGGATCAGGCATCATGTTGTAAAGCTGTCTTACAACAGGTGCTGTCTGTGCATTGATACCTCCTGTAAGAAGCAGCACGTCTGCATGCTTGGGATTTCCGGTATTGATGATACCAAATCTCTCAACGTCGTAGAGAGGTGTCATGGTAGCAAGAACTTCTATATCACAGCCGTTACAGCTGGAGCCGTCATAATGTAACACCCATGGTGATTTTGCAATGTTCATTGATTTACTTCCCTTCTATTCTTATTTCAGTACGTTAAGGATCAGCAGATTTGTTCCTGCGAATACCAGGATAACTGTCCATGTAACCTTCAGCATTGTGATGTATTTAACTCGTGGGAACACATTATCAATAAGTGTCTCAATGAAGAATACAACCACACAGGCGATAATTGCCCAGATTCTGCTGATAGGACTCTGCGTAATAAAGAACATTCCAACAATACCCATCATCAGGACTGTGTCATACCACTCCGCAATCTCAACAAGAGCAAGGTTAGAACCGGAAAGGTCTGTTGTAAGACCTTTTACCATTTCCTGATGCATATGATGTGATGTGCTCAGGTCAAATGGTGACTTGCGAAGCTTGATTATCAGAATGAATACAAATCCGATAAAGAAACCGGGAATCTGTAAAATAGCAGGTGAGCTTGCCTTAACAAGGTCGTTTACCATGAAGCTTCCCTGTGCATAATAGAATCCGATGGCAACAAGAAGTGTCATAGGCTCATAGCACATCATCTGAAGAAGCTCACGCTGAGCACCCATAATACTGTATGGTCCGTTGGTAGAAAAAGCAGCCATAACCATAAGTACCTCTGACATTGACAGCGCGAAGAAAACAAGAAGCATATCTCCGCCTGCAAAGAATAGGCAACCTGTAAATACAGTCATGATAAGATATCCTGTCACAAACAGAACCTGGATGCTGTTAACAACGGTGGTCTGCTTATGAAGGAGCTTATTTACATCATAGAAGGGCTGAATAATAGGCGGGCCCTGTCTTCCCTGCATACGTGCAGCGAAAAGTCTGTCTGTACCGGAGAGAAGTCCTCCGATAAGCGGAGCAAGTATTAAATATAGTACAGCTTTTATTATAAAGTTAATTTCCATCAGATAGCACCTCCAACAACGATGATCAGCATTACTGCCACCAGGACAGCTGCTACCCAGATACAAGGCCAGAGAAGTTTCTTTTCACCGAAATATTCTTCCATGTACCAGTTAGACATGTAAAGAGCTCTCTCCTTACCGAATGAATCTATATAATGTCTGTCATCACCGGCGTTAACACCTGCAACGTAAGACATTGTCATCTTGGAGTTCTTACCGATTGAGAGGATTCTTGATCCGATAGGGATCATGAATACCATAGCTACCATGATCATCATGATGATGACATCACTTCCGCCGATAACATCAGGAATGTTTGCGTGATAAGCCTCATCAAGGATCGGCTGTACCATATGTCCTGACATCCATGGGAATGCAAAGCACATGATGATTATAAGTGAAGTAAGAGGGAAAATTGAAACCAGCTCACTTCTTGGTGTTATATCTTCCAGCTCAAATGACTGGTGGATAACAGTACAGATCTTGCCAAGCCACTTAGCCCAGTAGAAAAGAGTACTTCCTGAACCAAATACAAGGAAAAGAACAAGCCATACAGAACCTGAATCAACGAAGGATTTAAGCGCTGCCCACTTTGATACAAGCATTCCGAAAGGTGCCATGAACATACCGCAGATACCGATGATCATGATAAATGCAAGTCTTGGAAGCTTAATGATAAGTCCGTGCATATCCTCAATGTCACGGCTGTGCATGCAGTTCTCGATATCTCCGACAGTCTGGAACAGAAGTGACTTGGAAACAGCGTGAAAAAGAACAAGCATTACAGCTGCCCATACACCCTCCTGAGTTCCTGTGCCTGCACAGGCTGTGATAAGTCCGAGGTTTGAAATTGTAGAATAAGCAAGTACCTTCTTGCCGTCACTAACTGTAATTGCAAGAAGTGATGCTGCAAAGAATGTAAATCCACCGATGACAGTGATCATAACACCTGTCAGAGTTCCCTTCATAAGAGGTGAAAGTCTGATAAGCATATATACACCGATCTTAACCATTGTAGCTGAGTGAAGAAGTGCACTTGACGGTGTAGGTGCAACCATGGCGCCAAGAAGCCATCTTGAGAATGGGAACTGCGCACTCTTTGTAAGTGCAGCAAATGCAAACAGTGTTGCGGGAACTATAAGAGCTGCCTCGCCCATATCTGTCACCTGGCTGAGATTAGAAATACCAAATGCCATGTTGCAGATCATAAGTCCGGCTGCAAAACCGCATCCACCGAGAAGGTTCATCCAAAGTGCTCTGAATGAGTTATCTACTGCTTCCTGTGTTCTTGTATAACCGATCATAAGGAATGAACAAACAGATGTGATCTCCCAGAAGAAATAGATCCATCCGAGGCTGTCTGAAGAAATAAGTCCGAACATTGCTCCAAGGAAAACAAACATAAGAGCAAGGAAATAATTTGATCTGTCCTGTACATCAGTATGATGATTGTGATAGTCCTTCATGTAACCTGATGCATAGATACAGATAAGAATACCTACGATACCTACAATAAGATACATTACTGCAGCAAAGGTATCGATTCTGATATGAGTATTGCCTTCCACTACTCTGCCGGTAAGGTCCATCCAAAGAACAGGAATGGTTCCTGCAAGTGAAAACAGGATCGCATAGTACTTCTTGTACTTGATGCTAAGGAAGCATACAAGGCACATGAGGAAGATTTCTCCTGCGATCACAAACTTATCAGGCAGATGAGTCTCAGTAAGATACACAAACTGTGATGTATCTCCGGATGCAATAACAGAAACCGCTACATAAATAGCAGCTGCCATGATAGTAAACCCACCAATCATAATAACAGCACTTCTGAGACGGCTTGTCTGCTTAAGAAGACCTATTATTACTGCCATGATAAATGGGAATAGAATTAGAAAGTTTACTACGTCAATAATTGGAATAGTCAAGGATTTTCGCCCCTTTCACATACAATTCTCCAAGCGTTTGCTTAGGAGTTTTTCATAAATTTGTCGACGGCCTCATTTAATTCGATGATGGCCTGTTCATCTCCGTCCTGAACTGCGTGGACAATGCAATGACTCATGTGTTCTTTCAGGATCTCTTTTCCGCAGTTATTGATTGCGGATCTCACAGCTGCCAACTGGATGAGAACCTCGGTACAGTCGCGATCATTCTCCACCATGGTCTTTACAGACTCGAGGTGGCCAATTGCCTTTGAAAGCCTATTGACGATGGCTTTCATATGTTCAGGGTCATGATGATGCTCATGGTGATCATGATGATCATGAGAGTGAGCTTTCATATAAACCTCCATAAAGAATGTGCGTTTATGTTAATTTTTTGACTTTCGACTTCAAAAAAATTTAATCCCCAATAAACGCACAACTGACCGAATAACATTATATTTTGTTAGGCATAAAAAATCAATAAAGATTATCTAACATTTCCAATAATCTTGTATAAAAGCTTATAGAGTATTCCCGCTTCCTCTGCAGTGAGCTGAACACATGAGCCCATGGCATCAGGAATAGAGAGCGCTTTGTCTCTTAAAGCTACTCCCTCATCTGTGATGGATACTACAAGATTTCTCTCATCCTCAGAGGATCTTACTCTTGTAATGTACCCCTTGGATTCGAGTTTTTTAAGTACCGGTGTAAGTGTACCGGAATCAAGATAAAGACATTCTCCGAGAGTCTTAACATTAACAGTGTGCTTCTCCCAGAGAACCATCATTGTTATGTACTGAGTATAGGTAAGATCAATATCATCAAGATATGGCTTATACTTCCTTATTATTTCTTTAGAGCAGGCATAAAGAGGAAAACAAAGCTGCTTTCCAAGTTTAAGTGACTCATACTTTTCTTCGTTGGTACCCATAATAATCTCCATTAAAATCAAATTTTGTACTATTAAATTATACCACAAAATTTCGTTTATGACTTGTTATCTTTTTTCCGCCGGTAAAATTTGTCTGAACTTTGCTCTCTACAAAGGTAAAGAACATCGTCAGATAGCGCATAAACGGCTCAGTTGCAATTGCGAAAAGCACAAAGAGCATTGCGCACTTCATTGAAACGTGACTAATTGAAAAAAGATCATTAAATACAATAGCTGCCACTATCATTCCGAGAATACATCCCCCGATAACGCGGAGTCTGTATGCATTAAGCGGATAACAGATATTGGCCAGGATTATAAATCCGACTATCGCAAGAAGGAATGTTGATGCAACCGATACATCCGTCTGGTCAACACCAAAGGTATTACCAAATACCACAAGTGCTGCAATTGCTAAAAAGTCTGTCAAAGCCGCAGGCATTGCTTTCAGTAAAACCTTAATAAGGAAGTGTCCCTCTATCCTTCTGTTATTGGGCTCCATTGCAAGGAAGAATCCGGGTATACCTATATTGAAAAGACTTACCATGGTGATCTGAGATGGCTGCAACGGATATGTAAGCACATTAATAATTGAGAATAGTGCAAGGAACAGTGAGAATATATTCTTTACAAGGAAAAGTGTCGCTGTTCTCTCAATATTATTGATATTTCTACGACCCTCTGCCACAATCTTGGGCATATTGGCAAAGTCGCTGTCCATAAGGACAACCTGCGCTGCCTGAACAGCCGCATCAGAACCGGCGGCCATTGCCACTGAACAGTCCGCATCCTTCATAGCCAGAATATCATTAACACCATCTCCGGTCATGGCTACAGTATGTCCATCCTTCTTAAGCGCCTTTACAATCTTCTGTTTTTGTTCAGGTGAAACACGTCCGAATACCGTATATGTCCTTACGGCATCCGGAATGTCAGCATCATCAAGAGTGCTGGCATCCACATACTTATCGCTGTTTTCTATTCCGGCATTAAATGCAACATTTGAGACAGTCATTGGATTATCACCGGATATGACCTTGACATCCACTCCCTGTTTCTTGAAATAAGCAAAGGTTGCCGGAGCATTTTCCCTGATCGGATTCTGGAGCAGAATAAACACAAGAGGTCTTGTCTTAGCCCCATTCAGAACTCCGTTCGGAAGCTCAATTGACAGATTTTCAGCATTCTCATCAACAACTTCTGAGCCGTCCGCTCCGCCAAAATAGCTTGCAAAGCAAAGTACTCTTAATCCAATTTGAGCATAGCTGTCGATAAGTTCTTTGTAATTAGCGTACTCGTCCTGAATAATAAATTCAGGCGCCCCCATCAGATATGTTCCGTCCTTGAACTGCACACCGCTGTATTTATACTTCGATGAAAACGGATGGAACGACAAACATGTTCTGCTGTTTCTTATGGGGAAGTAATCCTCTAGTGCATGCATGGTAATGTTGTCATCCGGAACACAACCTATATAGTCCGCAATCAGATTAACATAATAATCAAGAGCCTCAGGCTCTTTTGAACCGTCAGAAAGAACCGCATCCGCAACAAGCATACTGTTGTCTGTTATTGTGCCGGTTTTGTCCACGCATATTGTATCAACCCTTGCCAACGTCTCTATACTTCTCATATCGTGAAGCATGACTTTCTGCTTGGCAAGTCTGATTGTACTAAGTCCAAGAGTGATACTAAGAAGCAAATATAATCCTTCAGGTATCATACCGATAAGCGCTGCCACCATTGAAGGAACACTCTCAGCAAATGAGTTCCCCTGAATATAAAAGCTCTGTACAAAAAGAAGTATTCCGACTGGAATAATGATAAGACCCGCAAATGCAACAATCTTGTTAATGGACTTAACCATTTCAGACTGCTCTGATGAAGGCATTTTCTTAGCCTTGAGCATAAGCTTGGAAATGTATGAATCCTGCCCGACTCTGGTAAGCTGTGCAAGACACCTTCCGGAAACCACAAAGCTTCCGGACATAAGCTCATCACCCGGCTTTTTGTTTATCTCATCCGCTTCTCCGGTAAGAAGTGCCTCATTAACGGAAATCTCACCCTCAACGACTACAGCATCAGCGCATATCTGACTTCCTGCAGTAAGAACAATTACATCACCCAGAACAAGCTTATCAACGTGAACAATCGTCTCTTCTCCATCTCTCACAGCCGTCACGGTTGTCTGATGAAGAACCTTAAGCCTGTCCAGTATGTTCTTGGCCTTGATTCCCTGAAAAATACCAATAAGCGCATTGCAGACAATTACCGGAAGGAAGGTAAGTGAATTCCATGCTCCCGAAATTACCAGCAAAATGGCCATAATAAAGAATATCAGGTTGAAATATGTAAAAATATTCTCTCTGATTATCTCTCTGTTGGTCTTTCCAATGCTTTCAATTTGAGTGTTGCCTTTCCCCTGCTGTAAGAGCTCTGCAGCTCTTACACTTGAAAGGCCCGTACTAGTATTATCCATAAGCTAATTATTTTTTGACATTATGATTCATATTCTTGATAGGGATGTTTGCATAAAGAGCCGGTACAGTCTTACCACTGCCTTCTTCAGTATCCATCTGTGTGAAATTGATATCGATTCCATCCATATCAATCTCAGCATACTTTGAAAGGACTTCTATAATGTCACTTCTGATCTTCTGCATGATTTCAGGAGAGCAACTGGCTCTGTCAGATACAAGAACGAGTTTTAAGCGGTCCTTGGCAACATCACTTGATGATTTCTTTTTAAAAATATCTGTAATCTTCATTGCTCTTACCTCCTATCACTTTTTCTTAAACCAGGAAAAGAGACCCTTTCTTGCATCAAGGTCAAGGAAAGGAACAGCCTCACCTGTCACTCTTCTGCAGATATTCATATATGCCTGTCCGGCCAGTGAATTATCTCCAACAAGCGGTTCTCCGTTATTGGTTGCAACTACGATGTTCTCATCGTCCGGAACCTGGCCGATAAGTTCAACCGCAAGAATATCAACAACATCATCTGCAGACATCATATCGCCCCTCTTGATCATATCAGGACGAAGTCTGTTTACTACAAGCTGAGGATTCTTGATCTCATTGGCTTCAAGAAGTCCGATTATCCTGTCTGCATCTCTTACCGCAGAAACTTCAGGTGTTGTTACAACAAGAGCCCTGTCTGCTCCGGCAATGGCATTCTTGAATCCCTGCTCTATACCTGCAGGACAATCAAGGATGACATAATCAAACTCTGTCTTAAGTTCCTCTGTAAGCTTCTTCATCTGCTCAGGTGTTACGCTTGTCTTGTCTCTTGTCTGTGCAGCAGGTAAAAGAAAGAGATTCTCATATTTTTTGTCCTTGATAAGAGCCTGCTTTAATTTACAATTTCCTTCAACAACATCCACCAAAGTGTATACTATTCTGTTCTCAAGTCCTAAAACGACATCAAGATTACGAAGTCCTATATCCGTATCAACAAGAACAACTTTCTTGTTAAGCTTGGCAAGTCCTGTTCCAAGATTGGCAGTTGTTGTTGTCTTACCAACTCCGCCTTTTCCTGATGTAATAACTATTACTTCTCCCATGTTATCCTCCTAAAACACATAAATTAAATCTTGTAAAACTGTCTTAAAAATGACGCACCGTAACCGGTCTTAACTATATGACCGTTTTCTATGTAGGCGACCTCAGGATCTCCTTCACCGCCTCCAAGTATTTTCTTTTTTCTGACCTTTATCTTGGCACCTTTTTCAGCATCCGGAGAGATGGCAATTGCATCTGCAATCCTCACCTGTATAGGTCTCAAATCCAGTGCCATAATAATAGCACTCTGATCTCCGCTTGCTCCTGCAAAAGCATTTCCGCGAAGCTCTCCCAGAATATAGATACTGCCGTAAGAAGTAACATTTGCACCCGGTTTAACATCACCTAAAACAACAATACTCTTCTCACTGGAGATATCCTGGCCCGAGCGCAGATTCCCCCTGTAGATCACAGCAGAATCATCGAACATATCATTTATAACAGTTTCCTGAACCGCCTCTTCAATGACCGGTTCTGCTGTTTTTGCGTGCTTGAATTCCTTTTCAAACACAGATTCATCGTCAATGATACAGGTGATGGTAAGCTCGGAATTCTCCTGAATTAAAGATACAACAAGGTCCTTCTCTTCATCTGTCAGCTCTCTTCCTCTTATAAGGAGTCCCATATTATTCTTGCCCAGAAATGATGACGCCTCTTTGAACTTGTCCTTAACAGACAGGCAAAGATCCTCAAAAGGTAAAGACGGATCCAAAACCAGAATAATCCCTGACTTTGTTCCCTTGATAGTAACTGCAGCATCCAAAATGAAATCACCCAACCTTCTTCATACAATATGTGCGTCTTTCTTCCCCAAAACACACTATGACTAGTATATGACATTCGCCCCGAAAATTCCACCTATAAAGTGCACAAAAAATAGGGGCCTTGGATCAACCAAAGCCCCTATAAAGTAAGTCAATTATAAATTAGCCAAGTGTTCCGGCCTGCTTAGCAACTTCCTCAGCGAAGTTCTCGTTCTTCTTCTCGATACCCTCACCGGTCTCGAAACGAACGATCTTCTTGATCTTAATGTTTGCGCTGTTGTTCTTGCCAACCTGTGCAAGGTACTGAGCAACAGTCTGCTTGCCATCCTCAGCCTTAACGTAAACCTGCTCATTAAGGCAGATTTCCTTGAACTCCTTGTTAAGACGTCCGATAAGCATCTTCTCGATGATCTCCTGAGGCTTTCTCTTTCCTTCAGGAAGCTCCTCGTTCTCCTTCATAGCCTGAGCAAGAAGGATCTCCTTCTCGTGGTTTCTGTACTCCTCTGAAATATCCTCAGAAGAAATGAACTTAGGATTAAGAGCTGCAACCTGCATAGCTACGTTCTTAACAGCATCCTTGATGTCATCGTTAACAACATCAGTATCTGCCTCAACAAGAACAGAAATTCTTCCGCCGCCGTGTACGTAAGGAACTACAATACCGTTCTCTGCAACAACCTTCTCAAATCTTCTGATGCTGAGCTTCTCAGAAATAACTGCTGTGATCTCGACAAGAGCATCGTTAACAGTCTTGGACTCGTCAAGGTTCCACTTCTCAGCCATGAATGACTCAAGATCCTTAGAATCTGAATTAACAGCCTGTGTAGCTACTGCCTCTACGAATGACTGGAACTTCTCGTTCTGTGCAACGAAGTCAGTCTCTGAGTTAACCTCAACAACAGCTGCTGTCTTGTCATCCTTAACAGCGATTCTTGTAAGACCTTCAGCTGCGATTCTGCTGGCCTTCTTCTCAGCCTTCATGATACCGTTCTTTCTAAGGTACTCAACGGCTGCATCCATATCTCCGTTAGTCTCTGTAAGAGCCTTCTTGCACTCCATCATTCCGGCGCCTGTAGACTCACGTAACTCTTTAACCATTGCTGCTGTAATAGCCATTTATATATCCTCCGTAAGGTTTATTTGATTTTTGATTAAGCCTCTACTGTCTCTTCTGTAGCTTCCTCTGCGCCCTCTGCGTCATAGTTTGCAGCTGCATCAGACTCTGCACCCTGGTTAGCCTCGATAACAGCGTCTGCCATCTTACCAACGATAAGCTTTACTGCTCTGATAGCATCATCGTTACCGGGGATGATGAAGTCAAGCTCTTCAGGATCACAGTTTGTATCACCGATACCGATAAGTGTGATTCCAAGAGACTCAGCCTCCTGAATGCAGATTCTCTCCTTCTTAGGATCTACAACAAAGATAGCATCAGGAATTCTCTTCATATCTCTGATTCCGCCAAGGTTAGCCTGAAGCTTTGAAAGCTCCTTCTTAAGCTGAGCAACTTCCTTCTTAGGAAGAACATCGAATGTTCCGTCTTCCTGCATCTTCTCGATAGCCTTCATACGTGCAATTCTGCTCTGAATTGTCTTGAAGTTTGTAAGCATTCCACCGAGCCATCTCTCATTTACATAGTACATTCCGCAACGCTCAGCCTCTGTCTTAACTGCATCCTGAGCCTGCTTCTTGGTTCCAACGAAAAGAATTGTTCCACCCTGCTGTGCAATCTCGAATACTGCCTTGTAAGCCTCGTCAACCTTAACAACTGACTTCTGAAGGTCGATGATGTGGATACCGTTTCTCTCTGTGAAGATGTAAGGAGCCATTTTAGGGTTCCATCTTCTTGTCTGGTGTCCGAAGTGAACACCTGCCTCAAGTAACTGTTTCATTGATACAACGCTCATTTTAATACCTCCGTTTGGTTTAATCTTCCGCACATCCCTTACCCATGAGTCCACAAGGGGCGTTATCCTATGTGGTGGGCTCCCGGCTGATCAGTAAAACTGACACCGGCCAAGAAATAAGATATGCGTGTTTAATTGTTTCCGCCATGCACCTTTAAATGGGCATAAATAGCCTATAAATGTCCACAGCTCTTCAATATTATCACATGAGCCTCGATAAATCAACAAAAAAGAAGTGGAATTTTCCACTTCTTTAAAATTTATCCTGTAGTTATTATCCTTGCAATCTCTTCATATGTTGCATTGGCAGGAATTGTCTTTGTTCCGGATCTTATTATCCTGTCGACTCTTCTCTCAACAAGGTATTTATTAAATGCTACCGCATCATCAATTATTCCCTCTCTTGCAAGAAGTGAAGCGACACCATCGCTTCCCATTCCGCCAGGGATTGTAACAACCTTGCTGGATGAATTAAGAGTTGTCGTCGAATCTGTAATTCCTGTTGACGGAGCTTCGGTTACGCTCTCTGTTTCAGCAGAAGATGTCGTTGCTGAAGCAGCGCTGTCAGCTTCTGACTCGGTTTCTGTTTTAACGTCCTTGACAGGTTCTTTTATTTCTTCTGCTTTTGAAGAGGCGCTTGTTGCATCTGAGCTTTCTTTTGTCGATGCGTCAGAGCTGCTGTCAACTTCTGTGACATCGCTTTCTGTTTCTTCCTTCTCAGTAACCACTTCCGGAACTGACGGATCTGATAGAGCGAGTTCCTGGTTGATTTCTTCAGGTATTTCTTCTCCGATTTGATCCAGTGTCTGATTGGATGAAGATGCATCATTGCCTTCCACCTCACTGTCTTCACTTTGTGTCTGGGTGAGAACTTCCGCAGTAGCTTCTGTCATTCCCAAAGCCTTGGCTCTCTTTATGACTTCGGCATCACTTAGTGTTGCTTTTCTTCCCCCAAGGGCAAAGCCCATAACAATCGCAGTGAGAATAATACCTATTCCCATTCCGCGAAGATAATACTTTAACTTCATTTAAATACACATCCTCTTATCTGACTTTTCTGTGCTTGTTTGAAAGATCGATAACCAGCTTGACTTCTCCGATTCCAAGCCCCAGTTCTCTTGCAATGACCATGTTTGATTTACCGGCCTTGTGCATTTCTATGATCTGTTTGTTCTGAGAAACAGGATCATTGGCAGTAAGTTCTCTCATGTTTTTATCAGGATTTTTGGATCTTCCTTCAACTCTAACCGCCTCTGTTATCTGCACAACCTTGGATGATGTCTGCTCATGGTCTTTTCCGCCGATAACATGAAGTCCCGATATCTGTTCTGAAGTGAGTACCTCAGCCGGAATCTCTTTAAGAACATCAAGTTCCTTAAGATTCTTTTCATCAACATATCCGCTTTGAGGAGCTATCTGTTCAGGTTCAGGTCTCACAACTCTTACAGGTTCCTGCTGCTGTATGGGCTGTACAACCTCTGTCTCCGGAGCAGCCATTTGGGGCTCAGGCTCTTTTGGCTTGACGGGAATCTTAATTCCGCTCAATCTGTCATCTGTTTCATCTAAAAGAATTGCACGTACATTGTCCGGGGTAGCAGCCTTTAAAGAACTTGATGCCTCCTGAGCTTCTCTTGCGGTTGCTTCGGCATCTCTTACTACCTGTTTGGCTTCATCAGCCTTTTTGGTAACCTCACTGACAACATTTGTAAGATTCTTGTGTTTGTCATTGAGCATGTCGTACATGAACATTACTTCATCGTGATTTTTGTGGATATCATTGATAACAGTATCAGAGTATTCGCCAATAGCTGAAAGCTTCTCATTGGATATACGCTCCATGGCTCTCTCTGTTCTGTCCAGAGAATTCTCGACGGTGTCATCCACCATGTCTTCGATGGTTTCCTTCTGATCCTCAACCTCACGCCTAACAAGCTCACGAATTTCACGTTCCATGAGCATCTTGTCTTCTTCGTCAAGTTCCTTACCGGCTGGAAGAAGGTATCCCAATATGATCGCGGCAAATCCCGCGACTATGAGAACAATTTCCGTAATACTTATCATCTCCGCCCAATTACCCCACAAAAATTAAACGTACGAAAAAATACGTCTATTAATTATAATATAGAAAACTTAAATCTTCAAATCGAAACCTGAAGAGATACGCAGATCAACAGGCTTACCGTTTCTGTCCAGCATATTGCCTGCCATCTTTTCCATCTGTTCAACTGACAGCTGTCTCTCCGGCGGCTGATTGTCCCCATTTCCGCCTGAACCTCTTCTGTTTCTTCCACCGTCTCCCATGTACTCATTTGAGCCTTTGTCCTGTGCATCGGAATTCAGCGCACCCTGATCAATATCATTTTTAGCATTTACGGAATGTTCTCTGTTTTGAACTTCCTCTCTGAACTGTGCCTGAAAATTCTGCTGATCGGCAACAGGTCTTGCCTCTTCCGCAGCTCTCATTGATGTAACATCCGTAGATGTCGCCATCACCCCAAAATCAATATGATTAATAGACATGGGTCATACACCTCCTCTCTCCTCATCAGATTGGTGCCAGTCTCACATCCCCTTCCTTAACAACAAACCTGCTGTATTGAACAGGCTTTTTTACAATCATGGAAAGCTCACCTATGTTTACTGTTGTCCCGGGATAAGCTGTCCCCTCAACTATTACTTCAGCTTCCTTGGACTCAGCAAGTTTTTCCATAAGTTCCGAGTATTCCTCTGAATCTTTTTCTATTTGCATAGTCAGAGTTTTGTTAAGTTCAATCAGCTTCTTGGCATTGGCAACCTGATCCGGTGTGAATTTGGCTCCTGCCTTCAGCATCTTGGTAAAGCCCTCTATAGTGGGTTTGATTCCCTCTATATTTTTGCTTGCAGCAGCAATACTTTTCTGAAGCTCTTTTAACCTTAACTTAAGTTGTGGATCTGCACCTACTTCTATAACTGTATTGGCTCCCATCTCGGAACCCAGGATCTTGGCTTGTATCTTGTCTGCGGCAGAAACCTTGCCACCTGCAATAAAGCCTCTTTTACCTGTAACATTAATCTCTGTTCCCGATGAAACCGTTGAATGGAGGATACACTCGCTGGTGATTCCTCCTCTTGCTGATATATTAGCATTTTCTATGAATTTTGTAACTACATTTCCACCGGCTTTTATATTTCCGCCAGCCTTAACACCGCATTCAAGGATTACATCGGCTCCCGCATCAAGTACCGCACCTTCAACAATGCCTTTTACAACTATGTTTCCGCCTGCTTTGACGCTGAAGTTGCTGGCAACTACGCCCTTTACCTGGACACTGCCTTCATATTCGATATTTCCTGTAGCAACATCCACATTTTCAAGTGTAAGAACATCAGAAACAGTGATTTTTCCTTCCTTAACAGTAACATGTCCGGACTTCTCAGCAGTCAGAGTGAGTTTGTCTTCAGAAAGAACTGTATTCTTGCCGTACTTAATATATGTTGACTTAACTGCATGCGGTTTAATATTCTCGCCGTAAATATTTATGCCCGGTTCTCCGAGTTCTTCAGGATGAAGCGTTGCCAGAAGCTGCCCTGCTTCAACATTATTGATGAGGTTTAAGTGGAAGTAGTCAACACTGCCATCCTCTCTTAATGTCGGTTTGGCTCTTAAGTTTGCACTAAAATGAAGCTCCACCTTTGCATCGTGTCCTTCTTTCACAGGCTTACCCTGTGCGACAACAATCTCAGTGCAGTACTTTCTGTGCTCAAAGAAATCATGAATAGCATCAGTCTGTATACCATATGTAACTTTTCTGTACGCCAAAGAATCCATGACTTCTTTTTCTGTCATTAGCTCTGCGCCTTCACTGGGAGGGTAAAAAAATGCCGTGACAGTCATACGATCCTTGGAAATGTCGAATTTACAGCCTTCACGCTCAGGAAGAAGCTGAGCATCTGTAAAAATAACAACATTTTCTTCGGCCTTAGTCACAGCATCGTTTATAATAACTACATCATATTGAATTTTCCTATCATCAAGATAGTCCCTCACGTCGTTGACGTTTAAGGGCTGCCCCCCATCAGTAGGTGCATACACCTTGATTCCGGTGCCTTTTGGTGTTATAACAAGCTGAAAATACCCATTCATAATCCACCTCTGTATTATCTTGAATTAGTCACAATCCCCAGATAATCTCCTAATTTTTCTCTCATTTTCTGAAGTGCCCTGGTGTGTAATTGAGATACTCTCGACTCTGAAACTTCCAGCACTTCCGCAATTTCTTTTAGTGTAAGTTCTTCGTAGTAATAAAGAAGAATAACTTTCTTTTCCTTGTCTGTCAGCTTTTCAAGTGACTCGGCCAACATCTTTTTGAGTTCTTCTTTTTCCATTGCCTCTTCAGGCTTTACAAACGAAGAGCTTCTGTTGTTATTGTCCTCCGGTATGTCAGATCCCTGTTCCATAAACTCGTTAAGGGATACAACACCTGTGACCTTCATCTGGTTCTGCCAGTTCTGATACTCGTCTTCACTTATCTCCATCTTGGCAGCGATTTCTGCATCCGTAGCAACATGACCTCCATCTTTTTCGATTTCTCTGATGGCGGCCTCGATTTTCTTTTGCCTCTGTCTTATGGTACGCGGAATCCAGTCCATTTTTCTGATCTGATCAAGAATTGCACCGCGAATACGAAGACTTGCATAAGTTTCGAATTTTACGTCTTTCATCAGATCAAACTTGTCGATAGCATCTATAAGACCAAAGATGCCGTATCCGACAAGATCATCGTACTCTACGTTAAAGCCCAGGTACATGGAAAGTCTCCCTGCAACCAGTTTTACTAAAGGCGCATACTCCAAAATCAGCTGCTCACGTATATCAGCTGATTTTGTCTTATGATATTCAGTCCATAATTTATTTCTGCCTGCCTCATCCATGCAACATTATCCCCAGTTTTTTAGAATTGAGGTGGCTGCTCCTGGTCATCTCCAGTTCCTATATCTTCGCCACCTTCCGCCTCCATGGCGGCCCTTGCCTCTTCCTCGAGACGTTCTGCTTCAAGTCTTTCCGCCAAAGCCTTCTCATAGTTGATCTCAAGAAATCTGTTGAGCATTTTTTCAATGATCAGTCCAATAACAAGAAAGATAACAACTGAAGCAAAAACAATGATAAAAAAATCTCCTGCCGGATAGTGCTTAAAGTACGTAAAGATCGCGATGATCGCAGTACAGCTAAGCACTATCAGCGGTGTGACAACCTTTGTATTGACTTTTTTAATCTGATCAATATCGGTATTCATATTATTTTCTCAGGCTTTCCAACAGCCCTTATCACAAAGTTTCCGTTCTCCGGATAAAAAATGACCGTTCTACCATAGGAATCACCGGTATCCTGAGCAAGAACCGGAATATTCATCTCCTTGAGCTTCTTGAGTGTAGCCTGTACATTCCTGTCACCAACACGCATTTGTGCGTTGCTGCTTTGGAATGCAAACATCTGGGCGCCTCCCGCGATCTTGGCAACGAGTCTCTGCCTGCTTGCGCCTTTTGCCACAATCTGCTTGATCAGCTCTTCGATTCCCGTATCAGCAAACTTGGGAATATTCGAATTATTCTTAATCTCAGTTGAATCCGGTAGCATTATATGTGCCAGACCACCAATCTTGGTGACCGGGTCCCTTACTGCAATTCCAACACAGGATCCCAGTCCCAAAGTGGTTATTCCGTCAGGGCTGACACAAATATTCAGATCGGCCATACCAACCTTAATTATTTGACTCATATGTCGCCCTTTCGTTTAAAGCTGCACTTCTCCCATTCCAAGTGAAGAAAGAATCTTACTGTATCCATCCATATCTGGCAGAAGAATAAAGTATCCGCTTAACTTTAATTCATCGAAAAACTGTGTCTCGATCAAAAGAATCTTATCGCCCATCATACCGAATTGGATAGCCGGAACACTAAGGATAGCAGCAGCCATATCGATGGCAACGTACGGAATTGATGGAATCATTTTCAGGTTTGTCATCATAGATAAGGAGTTCAGATAGGATCCTGTGATGATATTTCCTACTTCCTTAAGGGCTGACATTTCAACCTCATCAAACTCCTCATCCTCTGATTTGGGTCCTGTTCCCATAAGCTTGTCTACCAGATGTCTCGCAGCAACCTTGTTGAGAAGGAACATAATGCTTCCATCAATATCGCCCTCTACCGCAAGGTAAATACCTGCCATGATCTGCTCAGCGCCGCCCATCATATCACCGACATCCTTGAAATCAAGGAGCCTAACCTGAGGTACAGCCATATCAACCTTGGTCCCGATCATCTGTGCTAGAGCTGTTGTCGCATTTCCGGCACCAATGTTTCCTAGTTCTTTCAAAATGTCAAAATACTGACTTGAAAGATTGTCAAGACTCATCTCACCCATATATTATCCTCCGATCAGCCGGCATTAGATGCTTTCTCTTTTGAATCCTTCTCAGATATCACTGCATCGAGATCAAGTATAGATACAAGACCTCCGTCATAGTGTCCTACACCATTAACAAATGATCCGTTCGTTTTGTCTTTCTTGTCGTCATAGCGAACCTTTTCGACATTTTTGGAATCAAGTGTAAGAACCTGGTTAACCTGGTCAACTATTATTCCTACAAGATCTCCTTCTCCGGACTTAAGGATAATGATCCTGGTCTTGCCGGTAATCTCATCTTCAGAGAGTCCCATTTTCATTCTCACGCTCATTACGGGAACAATCTCGCCTCGGATATTGATAACGCCCTTAAGATAGTCATCAACCTTTGGTACTCTGGTGATCTGCTGCATCCTAACGATGTTATCTATGTATTTGATGTTGATTCCGTATTGCTCATCATCAATCTTGATAATAATGTACTGAATAAGTTCGCCGGTCTCGCTATTATCTCTAAGTTCATTCATATCGATAATCTTCCTTTCTTTTTCATATCAACAATATGCAGCCAAAACTCTTAGATAACTGAGTTTGTATCAAGGATAAGTGCTATCTCACCATCACCAAGGATAGTAGCGCCGCTTATGAGCTTGCACTTAGCTGTATACTTGCCAAGAGGTTTAATAACGATTTCCTGCTGGCCCATGAGTTCATCGATAACAAGTCCGTAGGACTGATCGCCCTTTCTGGTAATTACAACTACCATGTCCTCATCAGTGGACTTTGTAGACTCTGTATCAAGAACTTCATTAAGTCTGATAATAGGAGTAACGCTTCCACGAAGATTGATAACTTCCTTATTCTCAACAAGCTTGATATCTGAAGGAGTTACATCTTCTATACTCTGGATGGAATCAAGAGGAATAGCATATTTCTCCTCGCCGATGATAACCATCAGAGCCTGAATAATAGCAAGTGTAAGAGGAAGTCTGATAACCCATGTCGATCCCTCGCCAAGCTTTGTTCTGACGGTTACTTCACCTGAAAGGGACTCAACCTTTGACTTAACAACGTCAAGACCTACGCCTCTACCTGAAATTTCAGATACCTGCTTGGCGGTTGAGAATCCCGGATGGAACAGAAGCTCAACACACTGCTTCTCTGTTAAAAGAGCTGCCTGTTCAGGAGTTACAACTCCCTTCTCAATAGCTTTATTTTTAACTGCTTCCGCATCGATACCGTTACCGTCATCACCTACTTCGATAACTACGCTGTTACCATCCTGGAAAGCATGAAGGAAAATCTGTCCAACTTCAGGTTTACCGCGCTGTGCACGAAGTTCTGCAGACTCAATACCATGATCGGCACTGTTTCTGATAAGATGCATAAGAGGATCACCGATCTCATCAACAACGGTACGATCCATTTCTGTATCTTCACCGGTCATGGTCAGTTCCATCTTCTTATTAAGTGTCTTATTAAGATCACGGATCATACGAGGGAATTTCTGAAGTACGCTCTCGATAGGAACCATTCGAACTTTCATAACTGATTCATGAAGGTTTGTGGTTACACTTTCAAGGTACTCAATCTGCTCGTTTACATTACCGTTACTTACACCTGATGTGTTAGCTGCTGAAATAAGTGAGTTCTTGGCGATAATAAGCTCACTTACCAGATTCATGAGAACGTCAAGTTTTTCAATATCAACACGGACTGTTCTGTTAACAACAGGCTTTCCTACCGGTTTCTTGCCACCGGCGCCGCCTGCCGCAGGTGCTGCTGCAGGAGTCTGAGCAGCAGGAGCTGCTGCTGGTTTGGGAGCCTCTGCTGCAGGTGCTGCAGCCACAGGTGCCTCTTCCTTCTCCTCGGCGTTCTTTGCGCCATTAAGGTCAAATTCGCCACATTCGCAGCCTTCAACCTCAGAAACAGCCTTAACTATTTCCTCAACCTTTTCTTTTGATTCATCTGTGATAACAATTAAACTGAATGTGAAATCAAATTTCTCATCTTCGATATCCTGTGTTGTAGGATCGGAAACAGCAATTTCACCGATTTCTTCAAGGCCCTTAAATACAAGGAAGCCTCTTGCTGCTTTCAAAATACAGGATTCCTGAATATGAACCGTAACACCGTAAATCTTTTTACCCTGTGCTACAGCTTCTTCCAATGTAGACTTTACAGACGGATCGAGCTTGATTGCTCTGTAATCCGAAGATCCATCAGCTCCGGCTGCCGGTGCATCACCACCTGCACTTGCTTCTGCTGCGGGCGCAGCTTCAGCTGCAGGCGCTGCATCACCACCGCCGCTTGTGCCGTTTCTAATATCTGCCAGAGCTTTGATAATATTCTGGTGCTCCTCAGTACCCTCGTCCTGATTCTCTGTGATATTGTCTACATAGCCCTGAATAGCATCAAGACACTGCAAAAGAACGTCAATATCAGCAGATTTGATCTTAATCTTGCCGCCACGTACGTCTGAGAATACATCCTCCATGTCATGAGTAAGATTCTGCATTCTGGTATAGCCCATTGTTCCGGCCATACCTTTCATAGAATGCGCCGATCTGAAGATCTCATTAATACAATCTTCATTCTCAGGATCCTGCTCGAGAACCATGATATTGTCATTTAGAGACTGAAGGTGCTCCTTTGCTTCATCGAGAAAGACACTTAGATACTGGGAAACATCCATAACCTATTTACCTCCATGAGAAATGATTGATGTTCAACACTGTACACTTATTATCGCATACTTTTGAACATTATATCGGCTTTCTGAATGGAGGAATTTAAGAAATTTAGATTAAAGAATTATAAAAAAGTAATGAAACCCCTCAATTCACACCGACATGCATTATTATTTCCTGGGCAATGTTATCAAGTTTAACAACCTGATCCACAAGCCCAGCCGTTGCTACAGCTTTGGGCATTCCATAAACGGTACAGGTACTCTCTTCCTGTCCGATTACATGTACTTTTTTCTTGCTCTTTAGATTCTTGATTCCTTCTGTACCATCCGCTCCCATTCCGGTCATAACAACACAACATACCTCGTCGTAATCTGAGTCCATCAGGGATTCATACATGAAGTTTGCACACGGCCTTACGCCTTCTCTTGTCGGCCCGTCCACATAATGAATGGTACTCTTACCACCGCTTTTGACTATGTGCATATGCTTACCGCCTCGGGAAATATAAACCGTTCCTGCTTGAAGCTGATCGCCTTCGGCAGCTTCCTTGACTTTGATCTCTGAAAGAGAATCAAGTCTCTCTGCAAGTGATGCAGTAAAGCCTTCAGGCATATGCTGGACAAGTACAACCGGTGTTTTAAGATTCTTGGGAAGCTTCGGAATAACCGACTGAAGTGCTCTCGGCCCTCCGGTTGAACTCGCTATGGCAACAATCCTGTTACCGGTGATCTTACTTGCAGATTTTGTTACAAGCTCAACTACTTTGCGGGATTCCTTGGCTTCTTCGAAAGAGAACGCCTTGGTTGCTACAGGAAGTCTACTGTTTGCCACAGCTGCAAGAGTGTTGATAAACAGTTTACCGAATTCTTCTCCTCTACACTCCGAAGCTCTGTCAGGCTTATGTACGAAATCCTGAGCGCCCAGATCCAGACAGTCCATGGTAACCTTTGCACCTTCTTTGGTATCGGTGCTGGCCATCATGATTCTGGCTTTGATCTTATTCTTCTGAAGTTCCTTAAGCATCGTAATACCGTCCATACGAGGCATATTGATGTCAAGAACTACAGCATCATAAGTATTCTTTTTCAAAAATTCAAGGCCTTCTACTCCGTCCTTGGCCTTGTCAACAACCTGGAATCTTGAATCTGCATTAATAATATCACTGAGGACGGTTCTCATAAGTGCAGAGTCATCAATTAGTAGAATTTTTTTCATAATTAAGTCTGCTTCTTTCTGATTTTTCGTTCTTCCTCAAAGATAAAATGAATGATATCTTCTCTGGAAGTCTCGTCAATATACACGTACTGGATGCGGTGTTCAAAAAGCCCCGGTCTTGATTCCAGTTCCTGTACCTTTAACACGTTACAGATCATTTCATACTCTTTGTTGTTTACATTCCCCGGCAGAGAATATGCGCAGTATATCGTGCTTCCTTCCTCATAACGGAAATTGGCTACAAATCTGAGTCCTCCACCGCTAATATCAACAACGACGCTCTTTTGAAGATCTTCTCCGGGGTCAACCAGATACTTCCTGTTCATCTCAAAGGCTTCAAGTTCCTCTTTGGAACACAGTCTCGATTTAAGTTCAAGCGCACAGCTGAATCTGTAGTATTCCCTTCGCTGAAGCTTTTGAAGTTCGCTTGTCAGATCCATTACGAGAATATACATATTATCGCTGCGGTATCTGTCAACGATTTTGGCAAAGCATTGGAACAGGCCTCTTGTAGAATAAAAGCACATGCTGTATTCGCCATCTACAGGTAACAAAACGATCTTGCCTCTCTCAAAAGGCATCAGCACCTCAATGCGATCATCTGAGGTAACGTCCATTATCTTGCTCATGTAGATGTGTTTGGTACGGGAATCATCGTCCATCCAAATCTTGCCTGTGGCTTTTAGCTCCACCCTGTTGCCCGGTGAAATGTAGTCAGTGAGCATTTATTTGTCTCCATTATTTTGATAATTATATTATAACACGATAGATGTTAATTTGGTGAAACCGGTGCTCCGGATGTAGCATTTGCGGAGATCTGCGTGCTTGACAGTTTCCTGCCGGTAATAATATGCGAAAAGAATGCTGCCATTCCTCTCTGTTTGACCTCTGTTGCTTCTCCCGGATTCATTAAAGTCCCTGCGATGTTCTCGAATGCCTTAACAGACTTAGCATTCGGATACTGAAGAGAAACAGGTGACTGCTGCATTACGCTTCTTGCAAGCATCTGATCCTGCGGGATGGCGCCAAGATATGTCAAAGGAAGCTTGAGATACCTTGCAACAACAGCGTTTAACTTGTTAAAGAGCTGTTGTCCCTCATCATCTGATGATACTCTGTTGGATACCACCTTTACCTTTGTATTTTCTCTAGAGAACCTCGGTGATTGATTAAGTGCCTTCAAAAGAGAATACGAATCTGTTATAGATGTCGGCTCAGGAGTGGTTACAAGAATAATCTCACCACTGGCCACGAGGAATTCCATAACCGCACTTGAAATTCCGGCGCCGGTATCAATTATTATGACATCAGCAATTGCATCGAGCTGAGCCAGATTGACAATTATATAAACAAGATAATCACGGCTTAAATTATACATACCCGATATACCGGAGCCTCCGGATATAAATCCTACGCCTTCCGGTCCCCAGGTAATTATGTCTTTTATATTTTTGCCCTGATAAATAAGATCACTCAGATTGTGTTTGGGAATTGTGCCAAACATTATCTCTATATTGGCAAGTCCAAAGTCGGCATCGAGAATGATAACTCTTTTACCCATCTTCCTGAACTGAACGGCAAGATTTATAGCTACATTACTCTTTCCGACTCCTCCCTTTCCGCTGGTAACGGTTATGATCCTTGCCAGAGGTCTTTGAGGCTTACTCTGATTTTTAATAATATTTCTTAACTGTTGCGCTTGATCCATATATTAACACCCAACAAATTCAGCTCTTTCCACCCAATAGATTTTTAACGATTCTCTGAGCATCAAAAACAGCGATGTCATCCGGTACGTTCTGACCGTTTGTAATATAAGCAATCGGAGATCCGGTGTGCATTCTGATATTGTAGAGATTCCCCTTTGCACCGGTCTCATCCATCTTGGTAAATATCAGCTTGTAAGCAACCATCTCAGAATAAGCATCAGCGATTTCAATAAGATCGCGATATTTTGTGGTTGCAGAAAGAACAAGATAGTTTTCGCAGTCCATCTCTTCTTCCAGAACTCTGATGAAGCTCTCTACGCCGGCCTTAAGTTCATCGTTATGAAGTGAATGACCCGCGGTATCAACCATCAGATAATCGTAGTCCCTGAAGTCCTCTGCCGCCTGCTTCATCTCCTCAACTGAGTATATAACCCTGAACGGTATTTCAAGGATTGAGGCGTAGGTCCTAAGCTGCTCGGCAGCTGCAATTCTGTATGTATCAACTGTAAGCAGAGCTACTTTCTTGTGCTGAGTCACACTAAGTTCTGAAGCAAGCTTAGCTATAGTTGTTGTCTTACCGACTCCTGTAGGTCCTATGAAAATCTCAGCCATAAGTCCGTCATGATCCATCTTGATAGGCTCAGACTTGCCGAACTTAAGGACCATTTTCTGATATACATTTGAGAGTGCATAATCAAAAGGCATTCCGGGCTTGGCAAGTTTTTCTACCTCGTCCGTCAACTGATTAACGTAAATCTCATCAACTTCATTCTCAATCAGCGTGTTATACAGCAATTTGATAAAAGACATTGTCTCTTCGGAAATGTCCTCGTTCTTATTGCTCTTTTCAGGCTCCTCAGCCTTTTCAGGAGATACACTTCTCTGCTCAGCTTCTGCTTTCTCGGATTTGAGAAAGTTCTTTTCAAGAAGATTGCTGAGATTATCAAGCTTCTCCTCAATGGCACTGTTTTCATCCTTAATATCAGGAGCTTTGGCAGCTGTCATATTTGACGAAGCAAGAATAGTATCTCTCTGTGCGATATCCTCTGACGGAGCAGTCTTTCTGGTCGCCGGACGAATATCCTTCTGAGGCGAAAAAGTCCTCTGGGGCCTCTCGGCTTCTTCCTCAAGTCCCACAGTCACCTCGATTTTTTGAGGCGAAAAGAATGAGAAAAATCCGGTTTTTCTTAACGGTTTGACCGTCATTACAACAATACCCGGTCCAAGTTCTCTCCTGGCTTCTTCTGTAGCCTCACTTTCAGTTTTTCCAACATACTTTTTAATAATCATCTTATGCCGTTACCATCCCCACAGATTGTAGTTCGATTGTCGGTTCAACTTCGTTGTAAGAAATTACAATCAGATCCTTGTAATAATCCTGAGTCATTTTCTTAAAGTACATCCTGACTATAGGAGATGCCATGATGATCGCCATCTTACCGGCATCTTCAAGTCTTTTTATATTCTCCCCAACTGCAGTAAGAATTGACTTGGTTCGTGCAGGATCAAGAGTAAGGAACGCGCCTGTTTCTGTCTGTTTGACGCTGCTCATTATCTCCTGTTCAAGTTTTGGATCGAGGGTGAGTACACTGGTCGTCTCTCCCGTTGCAAAATACTTACTGGATATTGCTCTCTTCAGGCTCTGCCTTACATATTCCGTAAGAATGTCAGGATCATGAGTTGAAGGTGCAAAATCTGCAAGTGTTTCAAATATCGTTACGAGATCACGTATGGAAACTCCCTCGCTGAGCAGGTTCTGAAGTACCTTCTCGATTTCACCAAGACTCATGAGCTTAGGCACAAGCTCGTCCACCAGAGCCGGATTGTTCTCTCTGAGGTTGTCCACAAGATTCTGTACATCCTGCCTCGTCATAAGCTCGGCAATATGTTCTCTTATGATCTCTGTAAGGTGTGTAGCAATGATAGAAGGCGGGTCAACAACGGTATAGCCGAAGCTCTCAGCTCTTTCCCTCTGTCCTTCTGTGATCCAGGTAGCAGGAAGATGGAAGGAAGGTTCAACTGTAGGAATTCCGGTGATCTCTTCCTCAACATGTCCGGGATTCATGGCCATATAGTGGTCAAACAAGATCTCGCCGTCACTGACCTGTATACCTTTAATTTTAATGATATATTGGTTGGGATTCAACTGAATATTATCCCTCAAACGGATAATCGGAACCACTGTTCCGAGCTCTAACGCTATCTGTCTTCTGATCATTACAACACGGTCAAGAAGGTCTCCGCCCTGGTTTACATCTGCCAGAGGAATGATTCCGTATCCAAACTCAAGTTCAATAGGGTCAACCTGAAGAAGACTTGTAACGTTCTCGGGCTGCCTTATCTCCTCAGCCTTCTGTTCTTCCTCCGTTGCAACTTCTCCCTCAACTGCCACCTCTTCCATGGTCTGGCCGGCAACTCTTCCGAGAAGAATAAATGAAGCACCGAATGTAACATAGAGGACCGTAGGCAGCGGTGAAAAGATACCGAGGCCTGCCACAACCGCTCCAACCAAATACAATGTTTTGGCCGTTCCAAAAAGCTGTCCGATAAGAAGATGTCCAAAATCTGCCTCTTTGGATCCCTTAGTTACCAGAATACCTGTTGACATGGAAATCATCAGCGAAGGTATCGAGCTTACAAGTCCGTCACCCATGGTCAGGATTGAATAGGTGTTGATGGCCGTATTCGCATCCATGCCCTTTCTTAGCATACCCATTGCTATTCCGCCAATAAGGTTTGTAGCGGTGATGATAAGACCGGCGGTAGCATCTCCCTTTACATACTTGGTAGCACCGTCCATGGCTCCGAAGAAGCTTGCTTCTTCCTGAATCTTGTCACGTCTTTTCTTGGCCTCCGCATCAGTTATTGCACCGGTATTAAGATCCGCATCAATAGCCATCTGTTTACCGGGCATGGCATCCAATGTAAAACGTGCCGATACTTCAGCTACACGCTCGGAACCTTTGTTGATTACCATGAGCTGTACGATGATCAAAATGATATATACGATAGCTCCTACGATAAGATCGCCGCCGCCAACGAAGGAGCCGAATACTTCAATAACTTCACCTGCGCTTCCCTGGGTCAGAATAAGTCTTGTGGACGATACGTTAAGCGCAATACGGAAAATTGTCGTGAACAACAGGATTGTCGGGAAGAATGACATCTCCAGCACATCCGTTGCAAACATGGCCGTAAACATGATCACAAATGAAAGCGACATATCAAAGGCCAGCAGGATATCCAACAGCCAATCCGGAAGCGGAATAATGAGCATGACAATAGCCGCAACGATATAAAGCGCCAGACCATAATCAAATACACGATTCTTGATTTTACTAAGATCCATCATTATCCTCCTTCCGTCAGATTAATTGTTTCTTCTTCATACCTTACCCTGTAAGTGATAAACGTAAGCCAGAACTTCAGCTACAGCCTTATAGAGTTCAGGCGGAACCATTTCGCCAACCTCGACATTTGCATAAAGCATACGGGCAAGAGGTTTGTTCTCTACAATTTCAACCTTGTTATCCTTCGCGATCTCTTTTATCTTCTGTGCCAGATAATCAGCACCCTTGGCAACAACTATAGGTGCATCTGCTTCATCGGCGTCATACTTAATAGCCACAGCATAATGAGTAGGGTTCGTGATGACAACGTCTGCCTGAGGGAGCTGCTGCATCATTCTTCGCCTTGACGCCTCCATCATCCTACGTTTCTGAGCGCCTTTGACCTGAGGATCTCCTTCAGAGTTCTTGTACTCATCCTTGACCTCTTTCTTGGTCATCATCATATCCTTGTTAAACTTTCTTCTCTGATAGATGAGGTCAATGAATGCTATAACCATATAAGCAGCAGCAATCCTGAATCCCAGATCAATTATAAGATTTCCCATAAGTCCGATTGCCTGCTTAAGGGGCATATCATATAACAGGAAAAGAGATTCCGTTCTGCCTGTGAAAAACGAAAAAATCACCGCACCCATAACAACGAGCTTAAGTATTGACTTGCCCAGATCAAAGAGCTTTCTTGCGGAAAAGATCTTTTTCATACCGCTTATGGGATTGAGCTTACTAAGCTTGGGCTGGAGCGGTTTCGAAGTAGGCTTAAACCCGACCTGTACCAGGTCAGAAACAAAAGCAATTATAAATGCAACTATAAAAAACGGAGCAGCGATCAGTAACATAGTGATGATCGCATTTGTGAGGATACTCCTTATATAAGCAATAGGGAGCATTCCGTCGTAAGTTCTCGCTACATTCGGAATATTGTTGTAGACCCTTTCAAAAAGTGTCTGGAAATTCTCTCCCATAAAGGGATAAATTACTCTGATAATGACAAACAGCGCAAGTAAAGTAAACGCAGTGGCAATTTCCTGACTCTTTGCCACCTGCCCTTCTTTTCTTGCGTCGTCAAGCTTTTTAGCGGTTGGTTGCTCGGTCTTTTCAGCACCGTTTGCATCCTCAGCAAAAAACTGCAGATTATATTTAATTAAAAGGCCATCAGTATCAGCCGCTCTGCATGCTGTATACAAACTGCTGTATCATCTCCTTCATGTTGATATAAATAAAGTTCGAAGCATCAGATAGCATTGTCACAGTAATAAACATTATTGCAAGACCAACAACTATTTTTATCTGAATACCCACAGAGAACATGTTCATCTGTGGAGAAACCTTGGCCAGAACTCCAAGAATAACATTGGTTATAAAGGTAATAATAAATATCGGAAGACAAATTCTGAATCCTATGACTATATAATCCTTCATAAAATTCAGCATCGTATTAAGCATACGGTCAGTATTTATTACAGCACCGTTTATGGGTATAAGGGTAAAAGAGTCAACCAGCGCCCTTAAAATATACTGATACATTCCGGTTATTATCAAAGCGATGGTAAGATACTGAGAATAAAGCGAGCCGGTAATTGTAACCTGCTGGCTTGTAGCCGGGTCCATCATTGAAACCATCGACAGACCGATTTGCATATCCACAACGCTTCCTGCAAAAGAAGCAATCTGTTGGCATAGCGTAACTGCAAAGCCGATCAAAAGGCCAACCATTACTTCTTTTAAGACAATGACCGTATATCCTGCAACAGTGTTGTAATTCGGAGGATAAAAAGGAACAGCTCCGTATAAAAGCACCGATAGAAGCAGCCCATAGCCAATCTTGACCAAATTGGGCGTCTGCCTTCCTCCGAAAAATGGGCATACAAAGATGAAACTCATTATCCTCATGACGATAAGAAGATATACTTCAAAATCGCCGTAGCTAAAGGTATGATTGATCATCCTGCACTCCTAGCGTACATATTTTGAAAAATCCGACCAAAGATTTGTGATATAACCGGAAAGCTCTGTCATCATCCAGTTTCCCAGGAGCATGATCATCAAAAACACTCCGATAACCTTTGGCACAAATGTAAGTGTCTGTTCCTGAATAGATGTAACGGTCTGAAAAATAGATACAACCAGACCTATTATCATTGAAGTAAGAAGCACCGGAAGCGACATTCGTATTATGAGCATCAAGGCTTCCGAAACTATTCGATTAATATCCGCCAGTGAGATCATTATGCGCTCCCTTCTGTTCACTAATAGAACGATTTGACAAGGTTACCGATAATCAAGCTCCATCCGTCCGCAAGAACAAAAAGAAGTATCTTGAACGGAAGCGATATGGTGGTAGGCGGCAGCATCATCATACCCATACTCATAAGTACCGATGCAACAACCATGTCGATTACGATAAACGGAATATATATAAGGAAGCCTATAATAAAGGCTGTCCTGAGTTCGCTGACTATAAAACTTGGAACCAGCACCACATTGGGAATGCTCTCCAGTTCTCCATCCCAATCCAAGCCATCAATCTGCATAAAGAGTTTTACGTCTTTAATCTGGGTCTGGCCATACATAAACTGTCTGAAGGGCTTCATAACCTCTGTGAAAAACTCCTGTTGCTCCATATCGCCGTTTTCAAAAGGAATCACAGCTGTGTTATAAGCCTCTGTCAAAGTGGGCTGCATGATAAAAAGTGTCATAAACAAAGCAATCCCAATCAATACCATATTGGGAGGCGATGTCTGTGTACCTATGGCTGTACGGGTAAAATGAAGTGCGACGATGATCCTGGTAAAGGACGTCATCATTACAACAAGTGTGGGCGCGAGCGAAATAAGCGTCAGTGTAATGAGGATCCTCAAGGATCCATTCAACATACCGTTTCCGTTGTCATAGGTAATAGTCACAGTATTGGCTATATTAAGCTTTTTAAGATCATCCGGTGTTTCTGCCGACCCCGGATCTGTAATGTTTGTCCTCTCATCCTGCGTGCCTGTAAGATTGGAATCTCGGTCGACGGTAGGATCAGTGGGCGTTGTATCACTTATTATGTTCTCTGTCGCATGAGACGTAAGGGGAATAGAAAATGCTAAAAAGGAAAACATGGCAAGACAGGCAAGGGCTGACACCAGCCCTCTCCTCAAAAGATACATTATCTCTTTGTTAAAAATCCCAGCTCCCCTGTTCTTACCCATTTACTTCTTTTTATCACCCTTAATCTTTTCAAGGATCTCCTTGAAACTCATATTGTTTTCAGGATCATCTTCCTTGATAATCAGGTCCTCCTTGGATAATTCTCCTAAGTTTGTGATCTCATCCTTGCCAACACCGATAGCTACGTACTTCCCACCGATACGAACTATCTGAATATACTTGGTGGTTGAGATTCTCGCAGTTTCGATAACTTCAATGTTACCTGAAGCTGTCTTTTCCTTCTGGTATCCTGCCATCCATTTTGTAAAAAAATATGTGACAGCCAGAACAATCACGAATATAACGAGCATAGATATAAGCTGTAAATAAGAATCCATAGTCTATGCTCCTATCTTACTGAACAATCTCGGTCACACGAACGCCAAAACTTTCTTCGATTACTACTACTTCGCCCTTTGCTACGAACTTGCCGTTAACCAGAACATCTACAGGCTCACCTGCAACTTTATCAAGCTCTATGATAGTACCGGGTGCAAAGTCCAGGATATCCGCAATAGGCTTGGCTGTTCTTCCCAGCTCAACTGTAACTTCAAGCGGAACATCCTTGATGATGCCTATGTTCTCACCGCCTGCCATAATGGTTGTTCCGCCGGCAAAGGTCTGGAACTGAGCAGGTTGAATATTCATATTCATCATCTGAGGCGCCATCTGCATCTGCGGCATCGCCATCTGCATCTGTGGCATTGCCATCTGAGGCATAGGTCCCGCAGCCATCATTGACGGATCCATTCCCGGCATAGGCTGTGGTGCAGCAGCGGGCATCGGTTCAGGTGCCGGTGCAGGAGCAGGTGCCGGAGCGGGCTCAGGTTCTGAAGAACCGGCATCACCGGTAATAACCGTATCTTTAAGAGTCTTGGCAAAATCAATAGGATACAACTGCATAAGAGTTGAATCCACAAGATCTCCAACCTGCATCTTGAAGGAAATCTTAACGAAAGTTCCCGTCAGGAATTCAGCGATATCTGAAGGATCATCATTAATCATATCAAGAAGAGTAGCCTGTGGCGGGCTGATATCAACCTTCTGATTGATCATGGTGGAAAGTGATGTGGCAGCAGCACCCATCATCTGGTTCATTGCCTCGGAAATAGCTGATAACTGCAGCTCACCGATTTCACCGTCCGTATTGGTTCCGTCACCGCCCATCATGAGGTCGGTGATAACCATAACGTCATGTTCCTTCAAAATAAGGATATTGGTGCCATCAAGACCAACCGTGTACTTGATCTGAATAAATACACAAGGCCTCTCATAGTTATTGATGACGTTCTCCCAATTGGCAAGTTCTACCTGAGGTGTTGTGATATTAACCTTCTGGTTAACAAGGGAATACAGCGTCGTAGCTGAAGATCCCATACTGATGTTGGCAACCTCACCAATTGCATCTTTTTCAGCATCATTCAAAAGAGACTCATCAATTCCACTTCCACCTGCCGGCGCCGTAGCGGCAGCAGCCTCAGCAGGAGCCTCCATCCCCGAATCAACAGGAGCATCTGCAGGTGCAGCGTCGCCCCCACCGGATGTATCCATACCGGCCAGCAAAGCATTAATTTCGTCCTGAGATAACATTCCATCCATGCTCCTACTCTTCCTCCTCTCTTACAACCGACGTAATACGTACGGCATATTTGTCTTTTGCGGTACCGGGCAACGCCGTGAATTTGTAGATATTGCCCACATATACCTGCATATCTGTATTAACTCTGTTATCAAGCCTTATGATGTCTCCGGCTTGCAGATGAACAAAATCATTTACCGAAACATTGCATCTTCCAAGAACTGCTTTTACAGGAACATCCACATGCCGCACCATAGTCTCCAGGTGTTCCTCGTAGTCCTCTTCTGCATTCTTTTGCATTGTTGAGAACCAGAACTTGGTGTTCAGCTTGTCCATAACACTCTCTAAAGTGAAATACGGAAGGCAGACATTCATTAGACCTTCTGTATCGCCAATCTTTATATTAAGTGTTACGATGGCGATCATATCAGTCGGTGATATAACCTGAGCAAACTGAGGATTGGTCTCAATTCTCTCCATTACCGGATTGATGGCAACAACGTTCTGCCACGGTTCAACCATCAGCTGCATACAGATGGTTACCAGCTTCTCAATCAGTGGCATCTCAATGTCTGTAAAGGGCCTTGGCTTATCAAGTCCGTTTCCTTCACCCCCAAGCATTCTATCTATGAAGGAAAATCCAATATTGGCCTGAAGCTCCAGAATAATTGTTCCCTGCAATGGCAAGAAGCTGATTACTCCGAGAATAACCGGGTTACTCAGCGCATTTGAAAACTCAGAATATGTAACCGTCTCAGAGTTAGCAACCGATACAGTAACGTTCTTACGCAGGTAAAGCGGCAATGTTGTGGACAAAAGACGCCCATAGTGTTCGTAGATCATCTCCAGAGTACGAAGATGCTCTTTTGAGAACTTGGCCGGACGTTTAAAGTCATAATCCTTGACCTTCTTTTCGTCCGAGGCCTGCATCTGGTCCACATCAAGCTCACCGGTACTGAGTGCTGACAACAGGCTATCTATTTCGCTTTGTGACAGTACTTCACTCAATGTTTAGTCTCCTTAACAAAATCTCTTTTCATAAAACCTATATCAAGAATAAAGAACGCTTGAGAAGCTGATGTCATAAATAAAGTTTGAATTGAACATCGCCTGAACATTCTCAAGGATAGTTTCTCTTGCAACTGCATCCATTCCGCCCTGAAGTTCTTCCATCGTATAACTTGCAAGCGTATTGGTTATCTCTGACTTAACAACCTCTTTGACGTTAGCAAGATTCTCTTCTGTTCCGAGAGTCGCATAATCTGCACTTGCCTTGTTCATCGAGAACACCACTTCAACTACCATGTAGTGCGCTTTGCCGTCTTCGCCGGGCTTAAGCGCAATTGTCAGCTTCTCATCGCCGGTAAATCCCCATGTTGCCATATCTGTTACAGCAACAACTCCTGATGCCGAACCTGAGAATCCTCCGGTATTGCCGCCGTTTGCCTCAAGTTCAAGGGCAGCAGCTATATCAGAGATAAGCTTGGCTGTCTGTGAATTGGTGGTCATGACACTAAGCATCATAAAACCTGTCATGCCGAGGTTAACTACTAGAAGTGCAAGGATAATGATTGATAACAAATTCTTTTTCATAAGTGTTAGTCTCCTTGTTTAGTATGAACCGCTTAAAGGATTGTATATCTTTATCTCAACTCTTCTGTTACGAGCTCTTCCCTCATCAGTGGAATTGTCAGCAATAGGATCGTACTGGCCTCTTCCTGTATGAACAATCTTGGAAGGATCAAGGTTTGTATGCTCAGTCAGATAGTAAAAGACCGAAAGCGCTCTTCCGGAACTGAGCTCATCATTGTTGGCATATTTGCCGCCGCCAGACATCGGTATGTTATCCGTATGTCCCTCAATATCAATGGTGCCTCCGGCATATGCCTCCAGTATCTGTCCCACTTTGTCAATTACAGGGATTGCATCTTCCTTGATCTCTGTCTTACCTGAGTCAAACAGAATTGAACCCTGTATAGTAAGTTCAACATACTGGCTTGTATAATTCAGCGATACCATATCATCTATCTCGCCTTCATCAAGAGCTTTCTCTATCTTCTCGGCGAGCTCTGCGGATGCTTCAAGCTGCTCTGCCTCAGCGGCATCCATAAGTTCTTCCTGGTCCATATCCCCGACAGCCTTTTCATTCTCGTCGGAATCCTCACCGGATTGCGCAAGTCCCATGGAAGTTACATATGCGGATAACTGATTGAGCTGTGAAACGCCGTCTCCTATCAGTGCGCCTTGACCTATAGCCATTTCACCACCTGAGAATACGCTAAAAGCCTGGCTGAAGGATGCTGCTACCTCTTCGAATTTAGCCGCGTCCATATTGGCCATGGAGAAAAGCAATACGAAGAAGCAAAGCAGAAGGTTCATCAGGTCTCCAAAGGTACCCTGCCACGCCGGCAAGCCGGGTTTTATTTCTTCTTGCTTTTTTGCCATTATTCTCCGCCTCCATCGCCACTGCCGTTCTCGGCTTCATAAGCAGATCTGTCTGCAGGTGACAGGAAGGATTTAAGCTTCTCTTCAGTAACACGCGGGTTTTCACCTGCCTGAATAGAAAGAAGTCCTTCTATAATGATGCTCTTAACCATATATTCTGCGTTGCTACGAGCTTTAAGCTTATTCTCTGCAGGATAACAGAACCAGTTCGCAAGAACCGAGCCATAGAATGTTGTAATGAGGGCAACCGCCATGGACGGTCCGATAGACGACGGATCCGACATGTTCTGAAGCATCAGAACCAGTCCGAGAAGGGTACCGATCATACCCCAGGAAGGACCCATACCTGCAACATCGCCAAAGAAAGAATAGTTCTCTTTATGTCGCTCAGCCATAGCATCGATCTCAGCTTCAAGAATACTCTTAACAAGCTCAGGCTCAGTACCGTCAACTATCAGCATAACGCCTTTTTTCATGAAGGCATCTTCCAGGTTGCCGGCTGCTTCTTCAAGAGCAAGAAGTCCTTCTTTTCTCGCCGTATTGGAAAGATCAATAATGCTCTTTATAACAGACTTGGTATCATCTTTCGGCATTTTGAAGATAAGCGTATAAGATTTGAGTCCGCTGATAAAGCTGGGCATACTTCTCGAACCAAGAACCGCCATGAAAGCACCACCGAAGGTGATCATCGCAGACGGAGCATCCAGGAAGTACTGAACACCCGCAATTCCTGCCGAGAACACAATACTCAGGATCATGAAAACGAAACATAGTCCTACACCAAGCAATGTAGCAATATCCACAACATTTCCTCCTTTGAGAATTTATTGTATGTATTATGAATTGATCAGCTTGTATATCTCACCTATATCTTCTTTTACCAGAACCTTCCTTCCAGACTGCAAAACCAAGACTGTATCCGGATTTCCTTCAACAGTCTCGATCATGTCTGGATTGATCAATATTTTCCTTGTGTCCAGTTTGGTAAGTTCAATAATCCTACTCATAATTTCACGCTTTTAGAAAAATTTCACCACAAAATGAAATTTTATTTCCGCCTATATTAATTTTACCACTCATTTTGCGCAAAATCAGCTATTTTTGTTCACAATTTGGACATATTTGTAACATAATTTCACGTTCGGGATCGAATAATGAAATATTATTCTAAGACATCCTTATCCCCCACCAACTCATCCGTGACATACCACAACATATACTTAGGCATAGTACTAGATATTGTGGTATTAAAAACATTGTACCACTTTTCCATGTAGAAAACAGTATTAATTTGGTAAAATTTTTCTTTAATAAATATAAGAAAAAGAGCCGGAAACTCCGTTTACGGAATTCCCGACTCCAAGTCTTACATAATCATTTAATTATTTAATGATCTTAATGCCACCGATAAGTGGTACAGGCTTCTCTTCCTGGTTGATTGCTGCGATAAGTCCAAGAATCCAGCAAACTACCATAAAGAGGCTCCAGATTGTTCCTACGATAGGAATAACTCCGAGAAGTGAAAAAAGAGTGATAACCAGTGCCTGGTTAAGGTGGAACTTAGCACCCTCTTTGTCACCTGCTGCAAAAGCAATAATAAGGCCGATCAGTGAAAGATAAGCCACAATGCTTGTTGTTTTAGCGTCCATACTCTCCTCCTTAATAATTTGTAAAAAAATGTCACAGTGATTAGACTACCATGTATTATTGTTACCTGCAAGCGAATATTTTGTGTCCAAAATAAAAAAAATAATCCCCTTGGAACGGACGTATTCCAAGGGGAATGATTTATTGATGGATTGTGCCTTTTAATATTATCTCTTAAGGTTTGTAAGCTCCTCAAGAAGTGTATCTGATACTGTGATGATACGGCTGTTTGCCTGGAAACCACGCTGTGTTGTGATCATCTCTGTGAACTCTCTTGAGAGATCTACGTTTGACATTTCCAGAACACCGGTATTCATGTAGCCACCATCTGTTGTGATATCCTGAATAGTTGCCTCACCTGAGTTAAGTGTTGATGCATAGAGGTTATCGCCCTCTTTTGAAAGACCTGATGCATTGGCAAACTCTGCTGATGCAATCTGTCCAAGGAGCTTCGTCTGGCCGTTTGAATATGTTGCGAAGATCTGTCCGTCAGTACTTACGTTAACACCGTTCATCTCACCAACCGCACGACCTGTGTTAAGGGACTTCTTGTCACCCTTTACAGCCTTGATTGTAGATGCACCCTGTGTATTGTAGTTAGTAACTGTTGAGAAATCTACTGTCAGTCTTCCGGGGATTGCTTCTTCACCGTCATTGGACTGCTTCTGATAACCAAATGCCTCATTTCCGGGGATTGACTGATCAAATACCAGATCAACAAGACCTGTGGATTTTCCGTTAGCTGTTGTAAGAGCACCTGTAGCAGGATTGAACTTAAGCTGTACTGTCTGTGTTCCTGTAGTAAGTGTAATACTTCCGTCTGCGTTTATTGAATATGTTCCGTCTGTACCGTAAGCATCAGCATCTTCATCAGTTACCTTATAAACTTTACTGAGAAGTCCCTTATATTTTCCCTCAGCTGTTGCAAGCAGATCACTGATATTGCCGGAATTTGGAAGATCTGTCCATGCTACAGTATCAGTTTTTGTTACATATGTAACAGAACCGTCTGAAGCCTGCTGTGTTCCATAATTCGCATTGATCTGAGGCTGAGCTTCCATTGTCTGATAGATTGAGATCTGTCCGTTTGACGCTATGGAAACCTGATAATTTGCTCTGAATTTTGAAGCATCAAGTCCATAAACATCATTCAGGAACTGAGCATTATAATCTCCAACTGTCTTCTCTGTGCCCTTAAGAACATATGCTGAATAGTCTTCAGAGTTTGTATAAACTGCGCCGAGTTCTGATGCTGCTCTTGCAGGGAAAGCTGTCTCATTGGCTGTAAGTCTTCTTGTAAATGCCTGTCCTGTATATAAAACATTTGAAGTATCTGCTACTTTCTCAGGCATAGTTTTGTAGAAACCGATGCCGTCAGTTCCGGTTAATGTATTTATTCTGAAGTAAGTATATCCGCCATCAGTCATGTAGTTGTTCAACTGAGCAACTTTTACATCGTCAGCAGCACCATCAGCATATGAAATTGCACCTGCTGCTTTAAGAGCCTCTGCCATCCGGAGCTTCTGAGTATCATCAAGGCTGCTGTATGAAAGTACAACATCTTTTTCAATTCCTGTAATTGTACCAATCTGCGCAGCACTAACAGCCTCTGTCGTTGTCGCATCGGAAAGCTTTGATCCATATACTGTAAGCTGTCTGTCTGTTGTAAGCTTGCTCTTATCAAGACCTGAATATGTGAAGAAGATTTCCTCATCATAGTCTGCATAAGCCTGTGTTGCCTCAAGATCGGTAAAATCTGTGTAATACTTTGACAGATCAGATTTTGAAGTCTCTTTTGCAGTAGCTGTTGTCTCAATGTTTGGAGCAGCATAAATTGTGAAACTGTCGTCGCCACTTCCGTTGCTTGTAAATACATAGTCATAATTGGCATTGGTATATTTTGTTAAATCAGCATCAGTAACAGTTGTTGTTGCGCCCTGATCTCTGTATACATTTTTGAGAGTAGTCTTAAGCGCTGTGCTGAGTTTAGATACACTGTCACTTGTATTTGTAGGCATGAGATAAGCTTTGCCGGTACCGTTTTTATCAACGTAATAGTTCATACTATTACTTGTGTTATATGTGTATCCGTTGGGCTTAGCTGATCCGCCGTCAACTTCCTGATCATAAGTAATTGTAAGTGTTCCGCTTGTGGCATCAATTGTATAAGGCGATGTCTTGGAATATCCCAATGTTCCGTCATTTACGTCTTTATCAGAAATGTTATAAACTTTCTGAAGAAGTCCGGCATATGAAGACCTGCTGGAAGTCATAAGATCAGCAAGTGTTCCGGATGCAGGTACACCTGAATACTCTGTAGCGCCTGCAAGGAGATTTACAGTTGATGTTGTTGCTCCTACAACTACCTCATATGCTGGATCAACAGTAGCTTCGGAAGGCTCTGTTGTACCAAACTTAACACCGGCCATTCTCTCTGCGCCGATGGAATTTCCGTCAGAATCAATGATATCAGTAAGCTGAATTGAGAAGAGGTGATCTGTTCCTGTATCCTTAAGTGTAAACTTACCGGTGTAGAGATATCCCTTGTTGTCATAGAACTCAAGAGTTATTGTCTTACCATCATCAGATGTTACGTTTGTGTCGTTGTCATCGATATTTCCACTGTAAAGAGCCTGTGTTGTAGATGCAGGTGAATATGTAGAGTTTCCTGCACTCATGATCTGAAGCGATGAAAGTCCACCGTTTCTGTTAATCTTAATCTCACCGGTCTCTTTATCTTCCTGAGCAACCCATCCCTGAACCAAATATCCGTTTGACTGCATAGCAAGGTTTCCGGCACCGTCTACATAGAAGGAGCCGTCTCTTGTGTAGAGATTCTCTTTTCCGTTGTTAACAACGAAGAAAGATTTTCCTGTGATCATGATATCAAATGGGTTGTTTGTTGTCTGAGTAGCACCCTGAGACTCAATTGCTGTTGCAATCGCGCCACTCTTTGCACCAAGACCGATCTGACGAGCATTAACACCACCCTTTGTAGCTGTTGCGCCGGATGCTGTCTGTGTTGTCTGATACATAAGATCTGAAAATGTGATTGACTGGGATTTAAAAGAAGTTGTATTTACGTTAGCAATGTTGTTACCAAGTACGTCCATCTTGGTCTGATGTGTGCGGAGTCCCGCTACACCAGAATAAAGTGATCTCATCATAAGGCATTGTCCTCCATCAAATTAAAACTGCGACTTCGGACGAAGCTTTTGCGGATAAACCCGGCAGTCTGTCCGGATTTAAAAGATTTCCTGGCAGGTCAGGGCACGTCCACCCATTTTGACCTGCTTCGGTCCAATCATGCAATAACTGCTCCGTCGATATTTGTGAATACGTTGCTTTTGTTTTCTGTCTGATCCATTGCTGTCACTACTGTGCTGCTGGGTACATTTACTATAAATGCCAGCTGATCAACCAGGATAAGTGAATCCTTAATGCCCTTTTCCATGGCTTCTTCTCTTCCATGCGAAAGTCTTTGCATCTGATCCTGTGTAAGCTCTATGTTTCTCATGCTCAATCTGTTCATGGCATGCTTAGAAAACTTAACAGCTCCTTCACTGTTAATATTATCGGCACCATCTTTGATTTTATTTAGAACAGATGCAAAAGAATTTTCTCCTGTAGGCAAAGAATTGTTTTCTTTGCCTACTTTAGGAGTTTTAGGATTCAAAAACTGATCCTGGACCTGTCCTATTGACATATACTGACGATCATCCATTATCATTTTTCTGTCCTCCGGTAGCTTTGGTTATGCCTTTTCTGCAAAGGTCCTGTGAGTGTCACCTCTGATGTCATCGATACGGTTTACATACTGAAGAAGTGCTGTAACATAATTCTTATCCATCATGCCCTTAGCTCTCTCCTCCATGTTCTCAGTGTAGTACTGATACATGGTATCGATTGTAAGTCCATGATCCTCTTCTGTTACCAGGTCAAGGCTGTTTGGAAGCTTGTCAATTGCCTTCTGGAAGTCTTTTACCGCTTCAACAGCTGAAGTATAGTTAGGGTCAAGAACCTGAGCCACATCGTCGATGTCGTAGTTTGTTCCGTTAATGTTCAGGTAAGCTTTGTTTCCGCTGTAAGTGACAAAATCAACAACACCTTCAACCTCAGTTGTCGTTCCGGTATCCGGATTGGTCTGGCTGACAACAACCGTCTTTCCGACCATCTCAGATGCTCTGGAAAGCGACATCGCATTGGCCATATTGGAAAGCTGCTCAACCTGTGTAAACGTTGCATACTGTGAAATGTATTCAGTGTTGGATGTCGGCTCCAAAGGATCCTGATATTTCATCTGCGCTACAAGGATCTGCATGAAGGCATCTTTGTCATAGCCACTAGGGGCAGTCTTAGACGCTGCTTCCTGCTCTTTAGTCTTTATCCCTGAATTTATTACTTCACCATTCTTTATAATTGCTTCTACTGAATTAATATCTGCCATAATGACCTCTTTTTCCTGAGCTTCAGTTACGCACTGAAGTCAACCATATTACCATTTGCTGCCATCATTTGAAGCGCTATTCTTTCAGCATCGCTCTGAGCTTCGATAGTCTCATCTTCATCAAGCTCTCCAAGGTTTATCCTTCTGAGGGGCTTAACCTTTCTCTCTGCACCCGCTTCACCGCTCTGTCTTTCATTACCCTGTTCAAGATTCTGCTCGAAACCGTGGCTTGCGATTGTAACTTCGATTGAAGTAACCTTTATACCCTGCTCATCAAACTTCTGCTGAAGCTGTACCATCTGTGCTTCAACAGCCTCTTTTACCAATGTATTCTGTGCTGTAAACTTAGCTACTATTCCGTCTTTACCACTGGTTAAAAGAATATTTACATTACCGAGACTTGCGGGATGGAGCTGAAGTTCCATTGATGTCTCTTCTGCTTTTGCTGAAATGGTTATCTTTTCAGTGATCTGTCTAATAATGTTTTCCATCTGTGCTCTGTCCGTGTAGGAAACCATATCCGTTCCGTCCACTTTGACAGCAGCATCTGCGATATTATTCATTACCTGATTGAAAAGATTTGATGACTCTGCGCCATTGTTAAGAGAATTTTTGTTACCGCCTTCCTTTGAACCATTTGTGGTAATCTCGACTTTCTTCTCTTCAACCATTGGCCGGTCTGTGAACGCCTCTGACTGTGGTGCACCGGTCTTTGTGTTCTTGTCTGTATTAACGAAAGCTTCTTCACCGGTTGCGGTCTTTACGTTTTCGTTAATTTCATCTTCAGGCTCTGCTTCGACTTTTGCATTAAGATTTCCTTCAATGACTTTTCCAAAGTCCTCTTTAGCATCTGATATGCCTGCCTGAAGTTCTTCCTCTGACAGATCGAACTCATTCATAAGTTCGTCCTTCATACTTTCTGCACCCTCCATGAGGTCCTGCAATGAAGTATATATGTCAGTGTCTGTTATAAGATCGATTGTCTCCTCCTGGCCGCTTATCTGAGTGAGCATCTGAGCTATGTTAGCCGGATTCAAAAGATCTACTGCCATGAGGCCAAGTATCTGCATCGCATTTACTACATCATCCTCTGAGATGTTTAGTTCTTCTGCGAATTGAGCTACAAGCTCTTTTCCTGCCTCATTTATGGCTTCCTGCAGCTTTGTGTCAGCTTTTGCGCCTTCCGTTTCATCTATCACAGTATTTGTATTGTTATCTTCAACGCTGTTTGTTTCCTGTAAATCAGCTTTTGTGATTTCTGTCTGTCTGTTTTCATCAATCTTTGTAGTAGAAGTATTTGCCTTAACCTGTTTTGCGTTATCCAAAGACTGATTTGCCTGTTTCGATACATCCGTTGTCTTATTCTGGATCATTGTATCTGATACCTTGTTCAGAACCATGTCAAAACTGCTGTTTACTGCTCTTGATGCATCTCTGACTGTTGTGACATTTGAAACGCTTGTGGCTGCAGTGCCCTGTACCAGGTAAGCTGCCATTGTGCTCACCATATTATTTGCACTGCTCATCAAAACCCTCCTTCCATATTCTATTTTTTATGGGCATACATACTCCGCCCATAATCTTTCGTTAAATATATCGGAACATACAGAAATAACTTTAGCTTTACGCCAAAATTTCTTTTAACAAAAAGGCGCCTTAAACGGCGCCTTTTAACACTCTGATCACTTGTTTTTAACAATCGGAGGAATCTGTGATACAAGATTATCGATATGTTCGAACACACTGCTCTTTGTGGTTCCCAGTGCATTTACTCTGTCGAGCTGGTTAACAAGTGCGTCGTATTTGTTGTTTATATCATTGAAGCTGTTTCCAATCCTGGAGAGTTCATCGGATGCAGTATCTGCTGTATCTGAAATCTCCTGCTGTACTGCATTGGCACCATTGGCACTCTCGATGATCTCAATAAACGTATCTTTGGTCTCGTCTACTTCTTTAAGGCTTCTGTCCATAGCATTTATTGAGTTCTCCATGCTGACTGAAAGCTTCTCACTTTCCTGTCCGGCTGCATCAATTGAAGCATTTACCTGACTGATCATCACTTTGATCTCATCGGCAAGTTCCCTTACCTCAGTTGCAACTACAGCAAAGCCTTTTCCTGCAGCTCCTGCTCTTGCAGCTTCAATTGAAGCATTAAGCGCAAGAAGATTTGTCTGAGTTGCAATTCCGATGATCTTTTTCATGTAATCCGAAATCTGATCAACAGCACTCTTGAAGTTTTCAAAGCCCTGTGCCATTTCATCAAAGCTCGCTCTTACCTCATTTGAGCTTGACTTGAGTTCTTCAACCTTATTCTGGGCATTTTCAACACTGTTAAGAATGTTGACTTTAACGTCCTCGAATTTGGAAGCACTTTGATTAACAGCATCAAACATTTCATTGAAAGCATCCATCTGCTCTCTAAGCTGCGCATTGCTTTCAATAACCGCTCCAACCGCTTCTCCCATATCATGTATTTCAGTCAGAGAATTCAGTTCGTTCTGAACGAGCTCTTTCTGAAAAACTTCTATTGAATCAGCAATATAGATAAGAGATTGCAATCTCTCACTATCATCTTTAACCTCTACCTTGGGCTGATTTTCCACAGTTTCATTCTTTTTCTTAAAAATATCTGTAAGCATATCCATTCTCTCCTTATTATTCGAATACAACACAGGTCATTGTCTGATTAACAAATTGCGAATTGTAATGCTCACCGAATCCAATGAGCCCACAGGAGGTGCCAAGGGTAGCTATTTTGCCCAGATAGGAATTAAGTTCACCTCTTTCCTTCAGAACCAGATAGCGGAATATACAGTTAACCGAATATACACCGGAAATCTTATTAAAGTCATTCTTTATCTTATCGATTGTAGCCTGCGCAACTTCCATAGGATCACGCATCTCAAGGATTGTTAAGATATCGGAGTCATTGATCTGTCTGTAACAGATAAGTCCGGAGCCTGCCACGTCCTTGATAGAAACGATACATACATCATTTCCGATCATCTTTCCAAGAGGATTCTTAAAGGTCTGATTTACGATTTCCTTATCTGTAGAAGTATGTGTAAGATCCATATATACCTGCTTAGCTGAACGGCCATTGAGTTCGCCAAGATAGTATTTTGCTTTATCCGTCTTGGATGCGATAAGCTGTGTGTTATCTCTTGGAACATAGATATTTTCCTTATATGTCTTAACTCTTCCGCCTTCGTTGCGGATTACGGCATAAGTCATTGCATCCTGATAAATCTTACCATTACAGGAAACTTTTCCGGCATCACCTGTTGCTCCCATGATCTGAAGATTGTATTTATCAACAAGTCCACGTAGAGTTGTAAGAACCGCAGCATCATTTCCAGTACAGAAGTCGATAATAGCTGTATTTTCGCTTCCCGGTTTTACCTTTTTTATATCTTCTTCAAGTCTGCCGATATATCTTGCAGGCATTGTAGAAACACTCTCAAGAATACCTGATGCGACCGTTACGCCCTCAGAAAATGCCATTACGGAAACGCCATTTTCCAGAATTGATGCATCATATCCCATACCGACACAGCCGATGCTCGGAACGCCGGGGAATAACTGTTCAACATCTGCAACCGCTTTTTCAAAGCTGTCTGCACTACAGGTAAAGACAATCAGTTTAGGCTTACTAAGCCCGGATACCGCTTCTTTCACATTACATGATGCGCTTTTTCCATAGAACATTTTCATGAGGCTTTTCTCCTTTTTTGAAATAAAGTTTTCCTTTATTAAGTATATCTGTTAATAGTCAATATTACATTAAACTATGTATGAAAATTTCATAAACAAATTCACTATGTACAAAAAAATCCACCATCAAAGCTGATGGTGGATATATCAATTTATACAATTTAACCTGTAACCTTAGTCGTCTTCTGCTCAAGCGCATTAGGTTCAAGAAGTTGTGTCAGCTTGGCAGCATTGGGTTCTTCCATAGCAGCCAGGATATCGCCTCTGTTTTCAACAGACATCTGTGCCAGGATTCTTGCAACAAGCTCTATCTGGTTCTCTGTTACCATTTCGTCAAAGATCTTGGCCGCACTCTTTGCCTTCATTCCCGAATAAGTAGTTGCGAAAGCCTTTATAGCCGCATCATCTACGCCGCCCTGAACAACACTTCTGTAAATCTCAGCAGCTGTATCGGGATCAATCTCCTCATAGTACTGCCTGTAATTTGCTGCGTCAGGAGCATTTTCACCGTATACCACTTCGTTGTAAAATTTCTCTCGCTCCTCATAAAACTCTTTTTGCTGAAGTTCAAAAGGGGCAAGTCTTGTAACTTCAGCTTTTAATTTCTCGTTTTCTGTAGAAAGAGCACTGTTTTGCTCCATCTCTGACTGAAGGGCCTGTTCCAGTCTCTTAATATATGCAAGAGCATCCTCCATAGTTTCTAAAGAGCCTGAAGTTGTTCCATCACCGGAGACATCTGTTACTGTTATATCCTGAGTGTCAGTACTGCTTGAAGACTTCTTCTCATAAGAACCCTCAGGAAGGATCCAATTAACATACGGAACATCCTTAAGAATCGGAGCAAGTACATCCGAGCCAAAGCCGCCAACATCAAGCTTTACAAGAAGCACCATGATTGCCAGCCATATGAGAATTATCAGGAATGTAATTACCAGTGTTGCAAGCCCTCCGGCATTATCTCCGTTAATCTCCGCAGCTCTGTCGGCAAACTCTCTTTCCTGCTCCTTTTGTGCCTTAACCTGTTCTTTAAGCTTTTTTCTGTATTCTTTTTTGTCAGCTTTTAGCTTGGCCTTGGCCGCTTTAGGGTCTTCAGGTGTATTTAATAAATTAGTATCAGCCATTTATTCCTCTTCCTTTTGTTTTTGTCCGTAAGTAAAGCTTGTTCGCTGATCGTTTTCTTTTGCTTCTTCCTGCTTCTGCTCCTCAAGGTACTCTGAAAATGCTCTGTCTCTAAGAGTCTCCTGCATCTTTCGCTCCTGGATGTTCCTGGTCAGTTTGATCCTCACCTGTTCGACGCGGTCTTCATACTGTTTGATCACTCCCGCCTGATGTTTGATCATTACATCCATCTGCGCAGTCGCATACTGATTATCCAGAATCTCCTGGAGTTTTAAGCTGTCATCATTTCTTAGCTCTTCTGCTTCTCTAAGATAATTCTCTTTTCTTGTTATGTATTCCTCAAGAATATCAAGCTGCTTGTTGAGCTCTGCCTGTGCTACAGCGAACTCCATCTTGGTCTGGTTTTCTGTCTGCTGCTTGATATTGAGGACACTTTGCATTTTGTAGACAAACCTTGCCATAAATCAAGCCTCTTAATCTCTGAATATACCAAGCAGCTGATTTCTGATATCCTCAAATGTGAATTTCTCGTCCGTCTCCTGTGTCAGGAAAGCATTTACCTGATCTATCTTCGATATCGCATAATCAATGTTTTTGTTGGCGCCGCTTCTGTATGCTCCGATATTTATCAGATCTTCCGCATCATTGTAGGTTGCAAGAACAGTCTTGAGCTTACCTGCAGCTTTTTTGTGTTCCGGATCAGCTATGGCAGACATACATCTTGAAATGCTGGCCAGTACATCTATGGCCGGATAATGATTCTTTTGAGCAAGCTTTCTGTTAAGAACAATATGCCCGTCAAGGATACCACGTGCAGTATCCGTGATCGGCTCATTCATATCATCGCCGTCTACAAGGACAGTATAAAGACCTGTGATTGACCCCTTTCGGGATCTTCCTGCTCTTTCAAGGAGCTTGGGCATTTCGGCATATACAGACGGAGGATATCCTCTTGAAACCGGAGGTTCTCCGCTGGCAAGACCAATCTCTCTCTGAGCCATTGAAAAACGGGTAAGCGAATCCATCATCAGAAGGACATCCTTACCTTTATCTCTGAAATACTCAGCAATCGAAGTGGCAGTTTTGGCGGCCTTAAGTCTCTCAAGCGCAGGCTTGTCAGAAGTAGCACAGACCACTATGGATCTCTTCATACCTTCCTCGCCCATATCTCGCTCGATGAATTCGCGCACCTCTCTTCCACGCTCCCCGATAAGGGCTATAACATTTATATCGGCCTGAGTATTTCTTGCAAACATACCAAGAAGTGTGGATTTTCCGACACCGGATCCGGCAAATATACCGATACGCTGTCCTTTACCCACAGTAAGAAGACCATCTACCGCTTTTACGCCAAGAGGAAGCACCTCTGAAATAGGGTCTCTGGTCATGGGATCCGGTGGCTGATTCTCGACAGAGTATGCCACGCCTCCTTCAAGCTGTACACCCTGGCCATAGTTTGTTCCGTCTATCCTGCCAAGGCCGTCCAGAGTCTTCCCCAAAAGTCCTTCACCAACATTTACTCGAAGCGGTGAATCCGTATTTTCTACAATGCTTCCGTTACCGATACCGCTGGTATTCTCATAAGGCATCAATTGGACATGACCGTCCTTAAAGCCTACAACCTCCGCCATAGAAGGTTTTACAACACGGTCTGTTATAGGATCGTCTGTCTTTTTCTTGGGATAAATAAGGCATATATCTCCAAGCTTGGCATCCGGTCCGGCAGACTCGATGGTAAGACCGATAACATTGACCACCTTACCTCTTGTGCGGTAAAACGGTGCATTTTGCATCTTTTTGTATTTTGACAAATCAACCGAACTTATAAGCATATTTATCCGCCTTTATCTTCGTTTTCTGTCAAAAGAAAGGAGCTTAAGTTTCCTTGTGATTTCTGAAAGTTCAACGCCCAGGCTGCAGTCAAATACACCGCTGTCTGATTCTATCATGCACTCATTTTCCTTAAGGAGCGGATCCTCAATTATCTCCATGCTAGTATTGGGCGATGTGATGCAGGCATCCAGCTCGTCCTTCTGATCCATGACATCATCGTAATCATCAGATGAAATATGGACAATGAGATCGTTGCCGGTTTCGATCCTGGAAAGAGTTGTCTTCAAAAGATGAAGGATTATTCCCTTATCTTCTCTAAGTTCAATATTAAAAACATGCTCATAGATCTGTGTGAGTACATCCACCATTTCAGGCTCGAGCTCGTCGACTATCTGCTGATACTCTTTTTCCAGATCTTCGCGCTGCTGTTCATAGTCTGCCTGGAGCGCCTGGGCAGCTGCAACACCTTCCTGATATCCTGCATCATAACCTTCCTGATGTCCTTGCTGCTGAGCGGAAGCCATAATCTCCTGAGCCTGTTGATGAGCATTGTTTATTATCATATCAGCCTGTTCCTGAGCCTGCTGGAGCTTAAGATCAATCTCAGCCTGCATTGCTTCCATATCAAATTGAGGATCAGGAACTGATTCCAGCATGCTCTGATCCTCTGTTAGCTGCGATAACTGCTCCATATCGATGCCGGGGATAAAATCATCCCCTTCACCACCGTCATAGGAGGGCTCATCCGCGGCCATCTGAGCCCTTTGTTTCTTTAGTTCAAGCTCCTGAAAAGCTTCTATTTTTTGATTAGCCAGCTCGTTACTGTCTATGATCCTTGCTTCAGACTGATCATAGCTTACGAAGCCAGCTTTAAAAAGATTAGACAACTAGTTCATCACCTCCACCTCTGGAGATTACGATCTCACCGGAATCCTCGAGCTTTCTGATTACATTTACAATCTTCTGCTGAGCTTCCTCAACATCCTTCATACGCACAGGGCCCATGAAGTCCATATCTTCCTTGATCATAGCAGCCAGACGCTTGGAGAGGTTGTTGAAGATAGCTGTCTGTACCTGCTCGGTAGCACTCTTACATGCAAGAGCAAGATCAGAGTTCTCAACCTCACGCAGCACTCTCTGAATGGATCTGTCGTCCAGAAGAAGAACATCCTCGAATACGAACATCTTCTTTCTGATCTCGTCGGCAAGCTCCGGCTCTTCGATTTCCAGAGTCTCCATAATGTGTTTCTCTGTTGCTCGGTCTACGGTGTTGAGGATTTCTACTACAGCGTCCACACCACCGATGATTGTGTAATCCTGGTTTACAAGTGATGACAGCTTTGATTCCAATACCTTCTCTACCTCTTTTATCGTATCCGGACTTGTTCTGTCCATTGCTGCTATACGCTTTGCAACATCAGCCTGTCTGTCAGGCGCAAGAGCAGAAAGGATCATAGCGCTCTGAGCCGGAGACATATATGACAAAATAAGGGCAATTGTCTGCGGATGCTCATCCTGAATGAATGTAAGGATCTGCGAAGGTTCAGTCTTTCTGATAAACTCAAAAGGCTTAACCTGAAGTGAAGCAGTGAGCTTACTGATAACATCCAGAGCCTTATCCTCACCGAGAGCTTTTTCAAGAAGCTCTTTGGCATAGGTGATACCACCTTCTGCAATATACTGCTGTGCAAGGCAAACTCCGTAGAACTCTTCAAGAACTGCCTCTTTTATCTGAGAAGTTACACTTCTCGTATTGGCAATCTCCAGAGTAAGCTCCTCTATTTCTTCTTCCTTGAGATGCTTAAATATGGCGGAGGATTTTTCCGGTCCCAGTGCGATCAGAAGAATCGCCGCTTTTTGTGTCCCCGTAAAATCGGCGGTTAAGGCATTTCCACCGGTTTCTTCCATGTCCATCATAGTTTCATTACTCCCCTTTAAAATTTCTAATTAAACGAAGTCCTCATTGAGCCAGTTCCTGAGAAGTGTAGCCGCTGCTTCCGGATTCTCGTCAACAAACTTCTCGATAAGTCTCTTGGTCTCCGATCCCTGATCCATCTCGATATCACTGAGAATCTCTTCCGGCTGTGACTCAAGAAGCTGTTCAACAGAAAGCTCTTCCGGCTGCTCCGGAACTTCCTCTGTCTTCTTGCTGGTCCACATGCTTCTGATGATGATGAATGCCAGAAGTGCAAGGATTACAAGAATGAGTACAATCTGAAGGACATCGGTTACAGTAACAGCATTGGCTGTTCTGTCGAAAAATACATACTCCGTATATGCTGCCATTGCGACATTTTCAGACGTTATTCCGGTGGCCTTGGATACTACATTTATCATCTCCGGCGGAACTTCCATGACTATAGGTTCTGTATTATTTACCTTAAAGTCATTCCAGGTCATGTTTTCATGTTCTTCGGCTTTGTAATCCTCTTCTTTCATAATGGCATAATTGATAGCCGTGACAGAAATTGAAGACTCGTCATATTTGATACGCCCCGGGACGTTGGTCTCTGTAGTTATCTTCTCATTCGGAAGGTAATCCCTTGACTCCTCGGTAATTGAAGAAGTTGAATTGGTATTATCCTGTGTTACGTATGTAGTCTCATCCTCTGCATTCGTATCAGTTCCGGGAATTCCGCTTATTCCACTGACATTCTCAGCGTTGTATGTATCTTCATGGCTGAGAACACCCTGAGTCTGATCCTCCGCAGGAGTGTATGTATGCTCTGTAGTTTCTTTATTGCTGAAATCCATTACCAGATTGCTGGCAACTTCTATATTGTCATAGAGCTTGGTTCCGAGAAGAACCTTTTTAACCTCACCTTTTACAATCTGTTCAGCCTTGGCCTTGGCAGAAAGCTGAGTTGTTGCAAGGCCTGCAGTTGTCGTATCTTCTCCTCCGGAAAAGAGCATGTTGCCCGCCGAATCCATTATGACAATGTTATCGGTGTTCTCGTTACCTATGGCAGAAGCCACCGCTCTTGCAAGATATGCTGCATTATCCTCATCAAACTTGCCGTCCTCTTTCATAGTCAAAAGAATCCACGCATGAGCCTGCTCTTTATTGCCAATAAGGGTACCGTCGTTATCAGGAATGTTCAGCTGTACATTTGCTCTCTCCACAGCATCAAACTTTGACAGAAAATCCTGCTCAAGTCTTGATTCCAGATAGAGTACGTATTTCTTTTGTTTGTCTGATTCAGTTGTTGAAAAGCTTCCGTTGGTGACATTATCGATACTGTAAGCATAGGACTGAATGTCGTTTGCTCCCAGCAGCAGACTTGCTGACGCCTGATCCTTCTTTAGAACTCTAAACTCAAGTCCATCGTCTGACATTTTATAATTTATAGAATCAGAATCAAGAAGGTCTCTTATCTCAGAAGCCTCCTTGGTAGATTGGGCAGTAGCCAATAAAACATATTGCGGTTGGTTAAGTACAGACACCAAAATAATGATGGTCAATAATACAACCGTGCTGGCACCTATGATCAAGGTTTTCTGCCTGGCTGTAAATTGGTTCCACCAGTCGAGAATTTTCTGCCAAATAGCTCTTACTCTTTCAGGCATTTATTCTCCCTCCCCTCTATAAATGAAGCTATCGCGATATACGCCCTTGAATCCCTATATCGCTCAAATCTGCATCTGCGTCAACTCCCTATACGCAGACATCGCACGATCTCTGATGGCCACTGTGTATTGAAGCGCCATCTGCGCTTTCTGAAGAGCAATCGAAAGATCGTGTGTATTCTCTGTCTGACCCAGAGCCCATTTGATTTCTTCGTTCTCTGCGTCAGAAAGATAAGCATTAGTAGTAGATATATTATCTACAGCTGCCGAGAAAATGCTTTTAAAGGATTCATCGTTTCCTGTTGAATCCCCAAGCACATTGTAAACTCTGCTGTTAGTCTTCTCAGCATGTCGTATAACATCTGATGTAACATTTCTAAGTTGCGAAATATCAAGAGATGCCATTTATCTCCCTCCCATTAACTGTTGCCAAGTTCAAGTCCCTTGGAAGCTATGTTCTTACTTGCATTAAAGGCTGTTACATTGGCCTCATATGATCTGCTGGCGTCAATAAGGTTGGTCATCTCTGTGACTGTGTTGACGTTGGGATATGTTACATATCCGTTCTCATCAGAATCCGGATGTGACGGATCGTAGACAATATTCATCTGTGTCCAGCTGTCATCCTCAACGCTTACAACCTTAACTCCCCTGCCTGAATAGTGGTCAAGTCTCTCATTTAAAATTCTTGAGAAAGGAGTCTGAGTGCCCTTCTCGGCAAATCTCACAACCTTCCTGACATAAGGAGTCCCTTCCGCTGTTCTTGTGGTGTTGGCATTGGCAATATTCTCAGAGATGATATCCATCCTGAATCTCTGAGCCGTCATACCCGATGAATTGATATTGAATGAATCAAATATATTCATGCTCTGTCCTCCTTATCATGAAGACCTTGTTACGGCACTAATGGTCTGGAACTCATGCTTGAGTCCTGCCATCAGTCCCTGGTACTTGAGCTGATTGGCTGCCAATAGAACGTTTTCGGTATCAACGTCAACGTTGTTTTTATCTGTTCTGTAGGAGAAGCCGGAATAATCATTGACCACTCTTGCCTCAAGGTGCTTATCCTTAATATCGGCAACTTTTTTGTCCATGGTCTTATATCTGGAGTGCCCCAAAGCCCTCTCCAGCTCGCTCTCAAAGTTAAGGTCCTGCCTCTTGTATCCGGGAGTATCGATATTTGCAATATTGTTAGCAATTATCTCATTCCTGGTCCATGATGCATCGGCCGCTTTATCCATGACATTAATGTAATCAAAGACATTACTGTTTATCAAAAGCCACTCCTCCTTTTTACTCTATTTAATAATAAAATTTTTTTGTGTAAAATACAAGTAAAATATACTTTATATTGTATATCGGTATATATTTTGCTACAAAATGTATGAAATAAACAAAAAAGGATTTATCGCATTTGATAAATCCTTTCATCATAATTTCCATCCATGTCGCTGATACTGTTTTTCACAATATTCATCGGCAATTTAGATTTCCTGCTTTAGCTTTTTTATCTCGCCAAAGACAACATCGTTGGTAACCTTAATGTATGTGCCCTTCATTCCTGAAGATCTCGATTCAATAACCCCAGCGCTCTCAAACTTCCTGAGGGCATTTACGATAACACTTCTTGTGATCCCAACTCTGTCAGCAATCTTGCTGGCTACCAGCACACCTTCCATTCCGTCCAGCTCATCAAATATATGAATGATGGCCTGCATCTCGGAGAAGGAAAGAGTTCCTATTGCCGATTTTACAACTGCAAGTTTTCTGCTTTCTTCTGCATTCTCCTCATTGACTGCCCTGAGCATTTCAAGTCCTACAACAGTGGTGCCGTATTCGCAGAGAATAATATCATCGATGTCGTAAGGCTTGTCGGTCTTGTATATAAAAAGAGTGCCCAGCCTCTCTCCGGCTATTTCGATTGGTGTTATTATCGCCTGGAATTTGGATGCATCTATTCCTTCAAATCCAAGAGTCTCAAGATTGACGTTTTCTTTTGTCGAAAGTATTGTTAGTAATCTTTCATTCAACATCGGATCAATAAACGAACCAACGTTATCTACCAAAAGATCGCTGAGTGAATCAACATTTTCACTTTCGCCTATACCGAGAACTTTGCCCTTTTTACTTATAACAAACATGTTGGAGGCTAAGATGTCACATAGCACTCTGCATATGTCGTTAAAGACAACCTTCCCGGAATTACTGTTGTGCAAAAGCTTGCCAATCTTTCGGGTCTTATCCAGTAGCTGTACACTACTCATCAGATTTCTCCTTTACCAGGTATTTCCCCACCTTTCATAGTGACGATTCAACATAGACGTTAAACCGTATATAAACTCACTACGCTATTTGTATCATAGCATAAATAAATAGGCGCTTCAAACAATAAAGCGCCTACAATTATGAAAAAACGTTAAAGTTTTCAGAAAATAAATATATATGGATTAGTTCGGAATATCGTAATCATAATAGTAATCAAGGCCGAAATCAGGATTCTTGGTTACGTCCTCGCCATAGATTGTTGTCCAGTCATTTTTCATTGAAACAGGAACCCAATTATGCTCTATGCTCAAATCGTGCATCTTCTTGGCCTTAGCTTCATTGCCGTATTCTCTTTCAAGATCGTCACAACAAAGCATAAACGCCAAACTCTTATACGGATTATTGTTAACCACATAATCGCACATACTGGAATCTCCGGTGCTGTTACCAAAAGCCAGTACCGGCTGTACTCCAATCTCCTGCGCTATAACGGATACTTTGTTCATCTGAAGATCTTTTGTCAGGAACTTTCCGCCGGTAATGATCTTATCACCCGGCTGCATTTGAACTTCAAGCCCATCAGCATCTCCCTGGCTGCTTGAGATAATATTCTCATCTGAACCTATAACCTGGCTCATTGGAATATTGAGCTTATCTTTTACTATTCCTCTGGATATAATTCTGTCTGTTCCGCTGACAACATATACTGTAAATCCGTTTTCCTGCAGATAATCCACAACCTCAACCATAGGCTGATAAAAAGACTCTTTTCTTGTCATTCCGTCATATCCCGGAGCCGCTTCTTCTCTGAACTTAAGAACATAGTCCATGAATTCATCCATCGTCATCCCTTTAAATGCAGAGGCAACAGCCTGTCCGTGCATATTCATCATATCCTCAGGAAATTCTCCGGTCTGTATTCCCTTAAGTATTGCGTATGCTGTCTCTTTTTCAAAGTCAGAAGCTTTGTCCTTATAATCAGGATCCTCAAGAACTCTGTATATCAAAAGACAATGATCAAAGTAATAAGGATTGGTCTCTGATATAAGTGTTCCATCCATATCAAAGACTGCAATTCGTCTGTCAACAGGTATATAATTCGGACTGTTTATATCGGTAATATCCGCCATATATGAAGTAAGTTCTGCCTTAAGAGGTGCTGAATCCGTCCAGGAAGACAGTTCTTCATAGCTTCCCGGTGTACCCGGCTGTCCCTTACTTCCGACGTTTCCAAGAGATACAACAACAAGGATAGCAGCAAGTAAAACTCCCACTGCCTGTGTCCACTTCGGAAAAGTGGTCTCAGCGCTTTCATCTGTTCCAAGCTGCTGATTTTTAGCTTTTGTAAAAAGAGCTATACTTCCTGCGATAAGTACTCCCGCCAGAGGGATAAATTTGTTGATCCTTCCGTACATTACTCCGGGGAATCCAAAGATGAAAACCAGATACAGAATGACTTCCAAAACCACGATTCCAATTGAAATTATCTCTGAATCCTTTTTATCTATTCTGTCTGCAAGGATCACACAGTTACATGCAATGACAGCCATAATGAGCCTTGTTATGCCGGATACAACAGGTTCTATTCCCGTTGTTATGATAAGAACTGCTCTTAGTATCTCCAAAAGCGCATAACAATTGATGATAAATACCAGATATTTTCTGTTTTCATCCTTAGACTTGAATGTTCCGAATCCGATGATCAAAAGACAAACCAGTGCTTGTCCGGCATAAATTATGATTCTTCTGATCTCGTGGCTTCTAAAACAGGCATAGCCCGATAAAATAAGCGCAGCCACCACAAAAACGGTTTGAGCAATGATTCCCCATCGCATTTTCTCGGAAATGCCACTTTTTCCATTTACAGAGTTGTTATCCATGATGTCTTTACCTCCATTTCGTATATAAATATTATTATAAACCAAAAAAAGACCCGGACCTTAATCAGTCCGAGTCTTTATGATTTTTTTATGTTTAGTTGTTTTCTTTATTCTCTTTGTCCTCGACCCATCCGCATTCCGGATTGCCACAAGCAAGCTTATTGTTCTTGGCATACATTACGCCGCCGCACTTAGGACACTTCTTGGATACAGGTCTCTGCCATGACATGAAGTCGCAGTTAGGGTTATCGATACATCCGTAGAATATTCTGCCCTTCTTGGTTCTCTTAAGAACAATGTCTTTGCCGCACTTAGGACAGCTTGCTCCGATCTTCTCAAAGTAAGGCTTGGTGTTTTTGCACTCAGGGAATCCCGGACATGCCAGGAATTTACCGTGAGGGCCATACTTGATAACCAGATTTCTGCCGCAAAGTTCACAAATTTCATCTGTTGCCTCATCCTGAACCTGAACCTTCTCAAGTTCTTCCTCGGCAGCCTTCACAGCCTTGTCGAGATCAGGATAGAAATTCTCTATAACAGTCTTCCACTTAACATCACCTTCAGCAATTCCATCAAGAAGTGCTTCCATATTGGATGTAAAGTTTACGTCCACAATCTGAGGGAAGGCATCCATCATCATCTTGTTTACAGCCTGGCCAAGCTCTGTAATGAAAAGAGATTTGTTTTCTTTCGTAATGTAGTGCCTTGCCATGATAGTTGAAATTGTAGGCGCATAAGTACTTGGTCTGCCAATTCCGAGAGCTTCAAGGTCGTGAACCAGAGAAGCTTCTGTATAATGAGGAGCCGGCTGTGTAAAGTGCTGTGCTGACTCAAATGAATCAAATTTAAGTTTGGTATTTGTATCAAGGTTCTTCATGAGAGCATTCTTCTCAATCTGATCCTCATCATCAGTATAGACATTAAGGAAACCGTCAAAAACAGTCTTGGATGCAGCCACGGTAAATCTGTGCTCTCCTGCATCAATCTTGACAGAAGTGGTCTCATACTTGGCAGCAGCCATTCTGCTTGCCATAAATCTTCTCCAGATAAGCTGATAAAGCCTGAACTGATCTCTGGAGAGATAATCCTTGACCATCACGGGAGTGTGATCAATGTATGTGGGACGGATCGCCTCATGAGCATCCTGTATCTTACCTTCCGTCTTCTTGGCTCCTGCTCCGTCAGCAAGGTATTTATCGCCAAAATTCTTGACTATATAATCATTGGCTGCCGCAACAGCTTCATCGGATACACGGGTTGAATCGGTACGAAGATAAGTTATAAGACCTACTGTTCCCTCTTTTCCGAGTTCAATTCCTTCATAAAGCTGCTGAGCTACTCTCATTGTCTTCTGAGTTGAGAAGTTAAGAGCCTTGGAAGCTTCCTGCTGAAGTGTTGATGTTGTAAAAGGAAGCGGAGCCTTCTTGGTTCTCTCACCTTTCTTGACATCACTTACAACAAACTTCTTGCCCTCAATTGCCTTACATATCTCATCAAGTTCCTTCTTTGATGAAATCTCTTTCTTGTCGTTCCCGATACCGTAATAGTGTGCAACAAGCGGCTTCTTCTCGCCTTCAGCCATAAGCTTGGCATCCAGTGTCCAATATTCTGTAGGAATAAAGGAATCTATCTCTTCCTCTCTGTCGGCAATTATCCTAAGTGCCACAGACTGAACACGACCTGCTGAAAGTCCGCGCTTTATTTTGGACCAGAGAAGCGGAGAAATCTCATAACCCACCATTCTGTCAAGAACACGTCTTGCCTGCTGTGCATCAACAAGATTCATGTCTATGTCTCTTGGATGCTTCATAGCTTCCTTGACAGCATTCTTAGTGATCTCGTTAAAGGTCACTCTCTGAACCTTGGCATCGGCTTCATCAAGCTTAAGTGCAGAGCACAGGTGCCAACTGATAGCTTCTCCCTCACGATCCGGGTCGGTTGCGAGATAAACTTTGTCAGCCTTCTTGACCTGTCTTCTGAGTTCAGCAAGAACATCTCCCTTTCCTCTGATAGTTATATACTTGGGCTCATAGCCATGCTCGATATCAATTCCCATGGTACTTCTGGGAAGATCCCTTACATGTCCGTTACTGGCTGCCACTTCATAGCCGCTGCCCAAAAATTTCTTAATAGCCTTTACCTTTGTAGGTGACTCAACAATAAGTAATGAATTCTTTTTAGTAGTATTAGTTTTCTTAGTCGCCATTAGCTATAATAATGCCCCTTTTTTTATTTAGCCCGAAAGCTCGCTTCTTATTAATAAACATTTTTAAAGATTAAGTCAAGTGTACATTTTTGTTCACTTGACTTAATCTTAAATGAAATATCGATTATTTATCACTCTCAGGCAGCCATGCTGTCTCTTTTGGAGTCTTTTTAATGAATGGCCTTGCAACAGCCTGTTTAAGGCCGTTTGGAAGGATGTATTTAAGCTTGTCCTCTGCCTTTCTCATTGTTGAAGCTCCTGGGTTATCCCTGGTGAGTTTGATAGCGTCAAACTCGCATCTAGTTGTGCAAAGTCCGCAGCCCACACACTTGTTAGGATCAACGATTGAAGCTCCGCAGCCAAGACATCTGGATGTCTCTTTCTTAATCTGTTCCTCTGTAAGGAGCTGTCTGGTATCTCTGAATGTCAGCTTGCCGTCTTCAGTCTTACCAACACCGGGGTGCTGGCGTCCAACATGGTCATAATCTTTAATTGATATATCATCCTTATCCAACTCAATGAAGAAGTTAGGATCACGACCTATTGTAAGTGAGGAATGAGGCTGTACAAATCTGTGAATAGACTCTGCTCCTTCTTTTCCGCATGCAATGGCATCAATGGCAAATCTAGGTCCATAGAACATGTCTCCGCCAACAAATATGTCTTTTACGGAAGTCTGGAATGTTACACTGTCTGCAACAGGAGCCGGTCCTCTGAACTCTACGTTCTCATCCTTAAGAAGGTCTCCCCAAACGGTTGCCTGACCTACTGCAAGAATAACATTGGAGCATGCAATCTCCATAGTCTGGCTCTCATCGTACTGTGGATCGAATCGTCCCTCTGCATTCTTAACCTGTGTGCACTTCTTGAATACGATGCCCTTAACTTTACCGTTCTCTTTGAGGATCTCCTTTGGTCCCCATCCGCCCTGAAGAATAATTCCTTCGGACTCTGCAACTTCGATTTCCTCAGGAAGAGCCGGCATAATGTCTCTTGTTTCAAGAGATACCTGAGTAACCTTGGATGAACCGCAGCGAATAGCAGTACGGCTTACGTCTATAGCAACATTTCCGCCACCGATTACTACAGTGTCACCACTAAGTTTGTAATTCTCATCGTCAATTACATCATGGAGGATGTCCACGCCCTTGATAACGCCCTCTGCGTCCTCTCCGGGTACATTAATTCCTCTGCCGCCCTGACATCCGATAGCGATATAAAATGCCTTGTAGCCTTCATCTCTGAGCTGCTTAAGAGTAATGTCTTTTCCGACTTCTACTCCAAGACGGATATCTACTCCAAGGTCTCTTAAAACGTCTACTTCAGCCTCGATAACATCCTTCTCCATTACAAAGGAAGGAATTCCGTATGTAACCATTCCGCCGGCTTTCTTATTCTTATCAAAAAGAGTTGGCTTATAGCCCTTAAGAGCCAGGTAATAAGCGCAGGAAATACCTGCAGGGCCCGCACCGACGATAGCTACTTTCTCATCAAAGCCTCCGCCGATCTTAGGAATTACCTTATCCGGTACAAAGCGTGTCTCAGACTTAAGATCGCGCATAGCAACGAACTTCTTGATCTCATCGATTGCAAGAGCCTCATCAATTGTTCCTCTGGTACATGCATCCTCACAACGTCTGTTACAAACATGTCCGCAAACAGCCGGAAGCGGATTGTACTTCTTGATAAGGGCAAGAGCCTCATCGTATCTGCCCTGTGAAGCCATCTTAATATATCCCTGTACGGGAAGATGTGCAGGACATGCAGTCTTACAAGGAGCTGTACCTGTTTTGTGAGTGTTGATGCGGTTTATGTCACGATAATCCTCAGTCCACATATCCGTAGACCACTTCTTCTCTGTAGGAAGAGGCATCTTAGGATAAATAACCTCGCTGCCGTCCTTCTTGCAGAGCTTCTGACCAAGAGTCGCAGCACCGGCAGGACAAACCTCAACGCAGCGTCCGCAAGCTACGCAGTTATTCTTGTCAACGTGAGCAACATATGCTGAACGTGACATATTAGGTGTATTAAAGAGCTGTGATGTACGAAGCGCATAGCATACGTTTACATTACAGTTACAAATAGCGAAAATCTTCTCTGATCCATCGATGTTTGTGATCTGATGTACAAATCCGTTATCTTCAGCCTGCTTGAAAATCTCAAGGGCTTCTTCCTTGGTAATGTAACGTCCATCCTTCTGAGTCTCAACGACGTAGTCAGCCATATCGCCAACTGCGATGCACCATCCTTCAGGATCATCCGCACAACCCTGATCATAGGTCTTTCTTGATCTTCTGCAGGAACAAGGAGAAGCTGCATACTTGCCCTCATAGTAATCAAGCCAGTATGAGATCTTCTCAAGACCTATAGCGCTGCCCTGCATTTCAATAGCCTTCTCAACAGGGATTACATGCATTCCTACACCTGCGCCGCCCTGAGGAACCATATGTGTAAGTCCCTCAAGAGGAATACGTGTCATTCTCTCAAAGAAAGGACCGCCTTCAGGATGCGCTGCAAGTACCTTGCCGTTCATGTTTGAGAACTCTGCAGATCCGGGAACAAACATAGGAAGCACATACTGCTTCTCATGCTTCGGATTCTCATAGTTCCACTCTATGATGCCGTTATATGACATTTCATCCAGGTGCTTCTGAAGTTCCTCCTTGGAGTACTCAGGACAAAGAGCTGCGATCTGCTCAAAAGTCTTGGGTTTACGCTTTTCCATCTTAAGCGCTATCTCGCACTGCTCATCTGTAATAAGATTATATACGCCCCAATACTCAGGGCTCTCTTTTGTTATCTTCTTGATTCCGAGTTTGATTTCTTTTCTGTCGGTAATATGTGTCACAAGCCTTGCCAGTGGCTCTCTGAAAGGAGCATCCATATCAACTGTCTCAGGAATGACTCCTGCTCTCGGATCTACCTTGTTTCTATTAGGATCTAAGGAATAGGGGGTCATTAAATCCTTCATATCAAATTGCTCTTTATTCATCTCTTACCCTCATCTTTCTTGATTTGACAAATAGTTTATGTAGCCGCTATCTCTTTTATCATGAATTCGTTTCCCTTCAAGAGATAGGTGTGCTCGCTTCCGCAATTGGGACATATCTTGCCATATGTCACAGTTTCGTATTCGCTCTTACAGTCCTCACAATAGGTCACAGCAGGAAGGGTTTCTATGATAAGCTCTGAGTCTTTCATAAGCTCTGTCCTGTTTGCAGCCCATTTCCATGCGTCTGTAAGAAGCGATGGAACAACGCCGGACACCTCTCCCAGCTGCAGAGTAACCGAATGAATTTTCTCAAGTTCGTTCTCTTTTCCAAGTTCCGTAAGATCGTCTATTATGCGAAAAACAACTCCTAATTCATGCATGTTTTTACCTGTCTGCCTTTTAATTTTTTCGAAAAAAATGCCGAGCGATAACGCATAAACTTCCCCTGTTTATCGCCCGGCATCTCTATAGTCTCTTTGCCAATGATTATTTACTTGATACTCTCATCGATATTCTCTGAAAGCCACTTAGCCCATTCCTCTATTCCCTCGCCTGTCTTGGCACAGATAGGAATAACCTTAGCCTTGGGATTGCGCATATGGATGTACTCCTTGCACTTCTCAAGATCGAAGTCGAAGTATGGCATTACGTCTATCTTGTTGATAAGTACAACATCACAGATAGAGAACATAAGCGGATACTTCAGGGGCTTGTCATGTCCCTCAGGAACTGAGAGTATCATGGCATTCTTGGTGCTGCCGGTATCAAATTCAGCAGGACATACAAGATTTCCAACGTTTTCAAGGATTGCAAAATCAACATCCTCAAGACCCAGCTCTTTAAGTCCCTGTCTTGTCATATCAGCATCCAGGTGGCACATTCCACCGGTATGAAGCTGAATTGACTTAACTCCTGTAGCTGCTATAGTCTTGGCATCAACGTCTGAATCGATGTCCGCTTCCATTACACCAATTCTGTATTTATCCTTAAGGGCCTCAATAGTCCTGGTAAGAGTTGTTGTCTTACCTGACCCCGGGGATGACATCAGGTTCAAAAGAAATGTCTTAGATTCCTTAAGTTCTCCTCGTAGTCTCTCTGCATCCTGGTCGTTACTCTCAAAAACACTTCTTTTTACTTCAATAACTCTGATGTTATCCATTAAATTTCTGCCCTTTCCATGGCAAGATCAAAGTCCTTAGTACCAACGAATACGTTGTTGGAGTAAGGGTTCTTGCCCATCTTGATTGATCTCTTAATGATCTCAGCCATGCAGATCACGTTAATGGCAATTGCAAGAATAGCTACAACGCCCTGTGCTGTAGGATTAGCTGTGATGCCGAGTGCTGAGATAGCCTCTCCGGCTGCTGCAGTTTTACCTGCACCTGAATTATACAGGGAAATAGCTTTCTCGTAAAGCATTGCTGTGTTTACACCGGCCTCTGTTGCTCCGCCGTAAATTGAAGGAAGTGCTGCCTGGAATCTTCCAACAAGCTGGAATGTAGGAACAACCTGTGCCCACATGCACCAGATAGCAAGTGTATTAGCACGGTTCTGGATCCATGCGCCCTTGTTCCAGAATGCGTTAGCAAATGTAGGAGCAAGAAGAAGTGCAACACCACAGTACCATGAGTGTGTAGGAAGGTTGAGGTATGTGTACTCAAAATTCCATACATCGTATGCAAGAATGAACCATACTGTCATATCAGGCCAAAGCATATCAGCATGATTCTTGTCCTTGGATGAATAAAGGTGAATACATCCTGTCATACAGAAGATGTTGATAAGACCTGCAATGGCGTTAACAACGTTCCACCATCCGCCGTAGATGAATACACCTTCGTTGGATGCCCACCAAGCACCTGAAAGGTTGCCGGCGATCTTGTAAGATGCGATAGCTGACTCCATATCAGATACATTAGCGATCATGATGTTGGCAGCAACGATGAACCATGGGAACCACTTGAACCATTTTTCCTTGCCGATGCCCCATTTGTACTTGATCATCATGAAGCCTACGCAACCGATATCAGCAGCGTAAAGCTTGAAATAATGGAACCATCCGTCCATGTATGCAACTGTTGGGTTTGCCTTGCCACCAAACATACCAACATGTGCAAGAATAAAATAAATAGTTAAAATTGTAGGAATGATAACAAAAACTAACATTCCGCCGGCCTTTGTTCTACGACCGATCTCGTTCATGAGAATAAGACCCACAAACACCAGTACCCAGCCTATGAGCTGCATAGAAGCAGCATCGCTATAGAGTTGGAATAACATAACAAAATCCTCCTTTGACATTGCATATTTATATTTTTGCGCAATATCACTACATTATGTTATTGTAGCATATTGCACAATAATATACAAGGTTTTAACGCTTTATTTGTCTAAAGTGGGGCACTGTTTTTTGTAATATCAGTTTCCGCAAAAACGTTTTAATCCTTCAGTTTCCAAATGGAATATCGAAATCATCTCCTGCTTTAATCGGAATATCAAAGTCTGTAGCGGTGCCCTTTTCAGATTTAGACTCTGCTAACTTCCGAGGCTCTTTTTCCGAAATTATTTCGGATTCATTTTCAGGCTCTTCTTCATGAATAATCTGCTCAGTTTCCTTTTCAATTATTTTTTCTGTCAGTTTTTCTTCAGCCTCTTCTGTCTTTTCTTCTACTTCTTCTTTATCTTCTTTATCTTCTTTATCTTCTACCTTTTCTTCCTGTTCAATTTCCTTCAATTCAGGATAGTAATACTCTTTTTCCTCTGTCTCCTTTTGCTCTTCCTTCTTCGCTTTTACCTTGATAAGTCCTCTGTCCACAAGGTCAGATCTTCTTACATACCAGAGAAGTATTATCAGCATCAAAAGTCCCAGTGCCGTCACAATAATACTCTCAACAAGATACGGATAAACAATCCTTATCTTTGTCATTCCGCTTCTTGTTATAAGAAGTCCGTTATCAACAAATATGCTCTGCTCGGAATTAAAGCAGTCATGATATGCAAGCCCCGTATTTATATAATCGACATTGGAATCAACAGTGATCTCATTGGTCCCATAGTTTATTGATATCGGATATATCTCTCTTTCCGGAAGTATCCCCGGCTCCATTCCCATTACCCACTGCATTAGTTTCTCTGCATTGGTATCCTGAGTAAGATAGTAATAAAACGGAATATTGAGTCCAATGTAGCAGATATTATCGTTGAGTCCTGTACCGAAAAATGCCAGTTCAACATTATTATCCGAAATGGTTCCTCCAACATTCTGCAGTCCGTTCAGATAGTAAGTTACCCACTTTGAGTATCCCCTGGGGAACAGATCACAGTCCATTTCTCCAAAATCCCTGGTATACAGAATAGGATATCCGTTCTCAAACTGAACAACGTTACAGGTAACGCCAAGGAACGTCTTGGATCTGGTCTCACGGTCTTCCGGCATTCCATCTGCGAGGATCACTATCCTTACACCGTTCTCCGAAAGAGTTTTAACCATATCCTCAGCCCTGGCTCTGTCCTCATAGAAGAATCCACTGAGGTAAACCGTTTTAAACTGTGACAGATACTCATATGAATAGTGGTCTATATAGTAGTCACCGGTCTCTTTGATATTGGGAAATGCCAGCGAGAGACTGTATGCACTGTATCCGATTCCTATAGCATCATATTTGGCTTTCGTGCCGTAGGTTCCGTCAACATTTAAGTGATACAGCATATAACCTTCATTTTCATCAATAATGTCATAGCCGAGACTCTCTGCCGCTTTATCGAGTTTTACAAGAGTCCTCTCGCCATATGTTGCCTGTGCTTTCTGAATAATTATGGTATCTGCCCCAAGTTCGATGCATCTGTCAAACAGATAAGCAAAATACTCATCACTCATGGCACTGTTAAGGCGCTTTGTATTACCGGAAGTGGCCGAATATTGCCATCCGCTTCCGAATACACTCATATTCTCTCCGCCAAAATCGCTTATCAGAAAAGCGCCTTCAGCTCCAAGGCTTGAAAGGTCAAAAAGAGCTATTCGCTGTACGCAGAGCTCTTTTGCCTCCTTGATCAGTGTATCCTCGCTCTCCTTGATATACCTTGACTGAGGAGCCCTGTTGTTCTGCTGTCCGATTATCCAATAGAATGAAGGAACGCAGTCAGCGCATATAAGAACGATAAACAGTATCAGTACCCACTTCCTGAGCTTGTCCCAGTACAGTACTCCAATCAGAACAAGAGCCAGCGCAATAGACAAAAATCTCAGCATTAAAAGCAGTTCCGATCCCGGAACGATACTGATAACCACATATGCCGATGCTGCAGTAAGCAGAACTATTATGATAGCTGTAATAAATCCCGGAGCAGATGATTTATTGCTGGCAAGAGCTCCAAGGATCGCAATTATAAACAATGACAATCCAAAATACGCCAGTTCCGGTGACTTGGTCATTCTAAGCACAGGATTCAAGGTCACAAGAATACTCTGAAAGAATACGGCTGCATACTCTTCACCTTCCGCGGCAATATTTCCCTTTATGTACGGAACAAGAAACATTCCGCTCAGCAAAAACGAAACAACAATGCCCGCAATAATCTTTGCGATACGTCTTCTCTTTTTCTGAAAGATTCTGAAGATAACAAGAAAGACAACTGTCCCGACCGTTGTCATCTTTGCAAATTCATAGTTGCTTTGGATCATCAGGAAAAGAGCCAGTACCACCCCCAGAATATGTACCCAATATCCATTTTCCAGAAACTGATATACCGAATAAAACAGTAATGGCAAAAAGACATATGCCAATGACTTCGCGATATTTCCTTCAACAAACAACGTGTATATATTGTTCGGCAGAAAGAACCATATTATTCCGAATAACAGGCCGGTAACAGGTCTTTTCCGAAGCATCCCGATAATTGTCCAGGCAGCAAGTCCCAAACAGAAGATGCATGACACATAATAAAGATATGCACTAAAAACGTTGCCCCCGGCTGCAAATTCGCATACCGCAAACAGTATAGGGGAAAGCGGAGTCTGGTATCTGAACAACTCAATACCGTTGTACATGAGCCTTGAATATAGAGGAATGCTCATCTGCCTGTTAAGGGATTTGTAGATAACATCTCCCCTGAAAATATGGTACATAGTATCAGAACCAGAAGGGTAGAGACCTCCGGCCGCCAGAAAATCCATCAAAACCACGGAGATTACTGCCCCGAATATGAACATAAATACTATAACAATGAAATTTGTAACCTTATTCTTCATTTATGCTCTCTTCGACTATTGAATGTATGATATTTCCAAGAGCATTTCTTGTATGCTCCTGAAGATCATTTAAGTATTCATCTCTTCCTCTGAAGGAATATATATATGTTCTCGACGGAGTCTCGCTTGCTTCAACCTTGATAAGAAGTCCGCCTATTCTTTTTACTTCCTCGTAAAAATGAGGCGCAAAGTAGTCCATCATATTCTCAAGCGTCGGTATCACGTGATCAAAAGGAGGGATATCATTGATGAGCTTGTCCTGATAGGGCTCAAGATATTCATCAACAGCCTTCTCAAAGTCAAGAAACTTGATGAATTTGTCCTTATCTACAAGCACCTCAATTACAAATTCCCAGGTGTGTGGGTGACTCTCACCTTTTTTCCCATTGAATATAACGAAGTGATTGGCGTTTAAATACAATTTGAACTTATACTCTCGCAGCGCATCATTACGCATTCTTCTTGTCCTCTGTGTTTTCGCTCTTTGTTCTGTATCTTGACTCTGTCCTGCTGTCAGGTCTCATGACCTTTCCTGTCTCAACACCGGTCAGTGGAGGATTTCCCATACGTTCCATTATCTTGTTAAACTTCTCTTCCATGGCAGTTGCAGTGGCCGCTGTCTCACTTCCCAAGAACTCACAGTCTCCCTTTACTGCCTTGGAAAGCTCTTTTGCCTTGGTTGCATTGCATTTAACGCTTAAAATCAGTGCAAGATGAAGTCTGCCATCATAGAATCTGATATCATGCTTGCCAAGAGTTACACAGTTTCTTCCAAAGAATCTTGATACAGTCTCCTTGTCACCGTACCTAAAAGCGATAAACGAAATCGGGAAGGCAGCTCTTTTATCCTTGTACTCTTCCATAAACAGCCTGACTGTGGGAAGTGAAAAGAGATTCTTCCTGTTATCATAGATTTCATCCGTCGTCAGTTTCTCATTTAATTTTTCTACCGCACTGTTAACTTCCTTCAGTTCCTGCCCTGTCTCAAATATCTTCTTCTGCATGATATTGTGCATGATCGTAAGAATGATAGGCATGATAAATATCAGTGAATAAACAACGATAAAGATGATGATCATCTCCATCTTGGAGCCCAGGAATTTATTGTTATCAAGAAGTACTGTGGTATTTGTTAAAAGACATATCCTGTATTCCTCACCACCGTACTCAAAAAGAGCGCCACTTGCTATATAATCTTTTCCGTCAAGTTCTATTCTCTCGTGATTAACTTTATTAACTATCAGGTTATCGATAAAGTTCGTAGCCGAGTCGGATCTGTAATATGAATTTGCCGTCAGCGACTGATATCTGTTGGTTTCAAGAGCATCCTTAACATAGAGCATTGTCTGTTCTTTTGAAAATGTCCAATAGCGGTTTGATGAAGAATCCAGAGTACTAAGGATATTCTCTATAATCTCCTGATCGGTCCTGTTTTCTTTCAGGTTAATCTGGTCAATAACCAGCTGAACATACGAATCCTGCTGGGTTGCGCACACGTCAATAAGACCGTCCTCATATCTTTGCATTTCAAAGAATGTGAGCCCGGCAAGGCCTGCTACAACAACTGCCATCAGAATCAGCACCAGTGTAACGCTTATATACTTTTTCTTGTTCTTTTTCTTCTTACTCATGGCTCATTCAGGAAAGAATAAAGTCTCTTGCTGATGCTCGTAAGTTTCATGGCTTCCGCCTTAACTTCCTGTTTGTACTCCTCTATCTCTTCGGTCAGTGTCTTGGTCTTCCATGCACTGGTGGTATTCATACTGTTGAAGATTCCGGTAAGTCTGATAAAGAATGTCAGGACATTAAAAAGCGGAAGGATCGGAACCACCCACCAAAGAGTCCTGTAGTACTTCTTTATGTCAGGAAACTCCTCCAAAAAAAGATTAATTGAAATGAAATATAAATAGGCGATGATGATATAGCAGATCATTACAAGTATGGTTGAATAAACGATCATGGTGGTCGAAAAGCCCATCAGGAAAAGACATAACAGAGCAACGCACCAGATTACTCTCGGAAACGCAAAGGTGTGATCGTAAATAAGAGTCCTTACATTTACATCTCTGAGAATCCTTATAGGTCTAAAGCTTCTTGAATCAAAAAGCTTGGCAACTTCCAAAGAACCTCTTTGCCATCTCTGCCTCTGAGTATAGAGTTTATTCATGCCCTCTATCGGACCCACAAAATATATGGCGTTATCACAGAGCTTAACCTTCTGCCCCATGAGATATCTCATCTGGAATGTGATCTGAGTATCTTCTGCAATGGTGTTAGTGTTGTACATTCGCGACTTGAGCACTGTCGATTTTCTGAAAGCCGAGAAAGCACCTGATAATGTGTACACGTTGTTATTCTCAGATGCATAGCTTCGTCCTGCCAGAAACGCCTCGACATACTCAACAAATTCGATCTGTCTAAGAAGTCTTGAGAAAAAATGCCTGTACTCCTCGATCTGTTCAGGAATTGTAAGTATTGCCCCTGTCATACAGCCTATGGTGTGATCAGATTCAAACTCATCCACCATGTTCTGAAGTGCATGTTTCTCCAGCACTCCGTCGGAATCAATGTTTATGATATATTTTCCTGTACTGTTATAGAGCGCCATGTTCAAAGCCCTGGATTTTCCCTGTCTGGCGTTAAGCCACTGCATCCTGATGGTGGGAAATTCCTTCTGAGCTTCAGTATATACATGAAACGAATCATCTTTTGTTCTGTTGTTTACAAGATAAACTCTTATCTTGCTGTCGTCATAAGTCGACTCGTGAATTGACTTGATGCAGTCATGAAGGGATTCACTGGAGTTATATACCGGTATGATCAGTGATATCTCCGGATAGGCCTGAGGCTTTGGCGGATGATAGTTTCTGATCCTCTTTTTTATAAGGACTATGGCACTGCCGATAGAGGGGATAATCTCCATCATAAAAGGGATGATTATCCACGCGCCCCAGAATATAAAGGAGTTTAGTAGATTATTTATTCTCATCCTCTTTTTCCTCTGCTTTTTCTTCAGAAGTATCCTTTGTTTCTGCAGCCTTCTCTTTGTCATAAGAGAAGCTTCCAACCTTCATCCTCACTACCTGAGATTTGGTAAATACATAGAAGTAAAGAATTATGGTTGCTGCGTAAAAGAAAATTCTGCCCACGTAAGTATGCGCAATATAATACATATCCTCGCCTCCGAAGTGTATCATTGTGGCGATAATGATAATTCTGAGTGCATTGGCTACGATGATATAGATAAATCCAACGGCTGAAAGGATTGCCCTTTCCGATACCGAGTAAACTCTGTAGAAAGTCAGTATAGACAGGTAGACCATTATTTCGATGATGCCCGAACATTCAAAGTCTATCTGAAGAGTTATCGATCCGGATTTTGTTGCGACAAACAAAATTCCGTATTTAAAGAAGGGAGTAAATGTGCCGGTGAGTCTTCCTACAAAACCGGCAAGAGCTGCAACTATCCTTGCCAGAGGCTGAGTCGCCCAAGGCCTGACAAACACCATCATAAGTACAAACATTCCGAGCATGCCGACAGTAATAAATGCCGCCTGGTTATTAACTCTGTAAAAGATCCTTAGGTTAATAAGCCAGATTGCTGTCAGCACCACAAAAATGATTATCATAGTGGTTGTCGAAAAATTGATAGTCGAAAAAAAGGTAGTCAATCTTTGCATAAAAACAGCCTCCCTTGTAATAAATGATATCACCAGGGAGGCGTTAAATTAAGCATTTTTGTCCATTTTATAGATATTTAATATTCGCTATATCAATAATTTTAGTTTTTTCCAAAGGTAAATCTCTTTTTTGCCACAAAGGGAACCAACGCAGAAAGCACACACATTCCGGCACTTGCAACAGGTCCCGTCGATGTTCCGGCTGATGTAACAACCTCCGGACCTATCCTTACATACTGCGATGATACCTTCTTAAGATCCGATTCAACAAGGCCATATCTTGCAGCAAGTTTATTGGAATCCACATACCACTCCATATCATGTCTTCCCTCTGTAAGAGTGATAGTAGCCTTTCCGTAACATACATCAGCATCTGCAAGGTTGTTTATATTCTTTGAAGTTCCCCAGCAGCCAACATCAAAGATGTAGTATTCGTAAGATCCGTTTTCAAGATTCTGTTTTGCAGGATTCCAGTTTATGTTTCCTGCAGAGTCAACAGTTGCAAGCCTCATCTGAAGAGCATGGCTCCAATCATCATTTACGATAATCGAAACACCCTGAGTGTATTCTCCGCCTTTCTCATCAAGGTGAGACTGCATTCTTGTCTCGCAATGTCCGTAAACATTGTTGTCTACATAAATAGCAGCCTCTCCGTCAGGAACGTTTTCATGAGTTCCTGCTGTTGCGTACTGGATCTCCTTGTGAGGATAGTTATCCCAATCTCCGTAGAGTCCATCATACTTTATGTCCGTTGTACTCTCATGCGCGAGAGTATCACCGTATCCATCAAGTGTTGTGTCAGACAGATAAAGTCCAAAGCTGAGCCCGCCGTTGTTATTCGGAAGTGAGCTTGTAGGGATAGCTATCTCCCACTGGCTTCCTGTATGGTTTGCCACTGCTCCCTGTGCACCTACAACAGCTCCATCCTCTGTAAGCTGGAATACAAGTGTTCTTCCGAGATCTGTTGTGATCGCATACTTACCGTTGTGATTGGGACCTGCCCAGGTTGCTGAATTCGATCCATCATCTTTTATATAAATAAACACATAATCGCTCTCAATTACCCAGGCAACTTCTTCTACGCACTGATCTCCGTTAGGTTCGTTGAGAGTAGACTTCTGAACCGCATTCCAGTCGTTGAAAGTACCGTCCAGAGAGATTCCTGTGTAAACTGCTCCGCTGTTATCCTGAGCAATAGGTGCTCCGTCAATCTCTGCCTTGTATTCTCCGCTCGAGAGTGTGAAATCCATAGAGTCAAAATATGACGCAGGAATTGTAATAGTAGCTATCTCTGTATCATTCTGGTCTGTAGATTTTGATACGGTGGCTCCGCCGATATTGGCCCAGTTATCACCATGTACTCCGTTTCCATCCCAGTCAAACTGGATTGTTCTTGTGGTACCGTCTGCATAAGTTATAGTGATCGGATTGCCCTGATAGGAATAATCCCAAGGATTTGAGTGCTTGGTCTTGTAAGAAATAACAACGCTCTCCCCGTTATTTGAGACCTTAAGTCCCATAACATCCTTGATCTGTGCATCATTTGACCACATTCCGGACTCACCTGATGAGCTCGAAGAACCTGAAGATTCTTCCGAAGATGTACTTGAAGCAGCCTCCTGAGACTGCTGGCTCTGTTCCTGCTGTGCCTGTTGTTCCTGCTGTGCCTGTTGTTCCTGCTGTGCCTGCTGTTCCTGTTGTTTCTGCGCTGTTCTCCTGGTTTCTTCTTCAGCATTTTCATTATTTGAAGCCTCAGGATTTGTATTTTCCTGTGTTGTAGCTTCAGCATTACTTGCAGGTTCCTGAGAATTATCATCTCCACCGGCTACAGGTGGGGGCGTAATATTCTCATTATTTGCAGGTGTTTCTGTTCCGGCATTATTCTCTTCAGGAACAATCGGCTCAATAGGGGCTATCGGCTGCAGTTCGGAGCCTGAATCGCCGCTACCGGTTCCCTGCTCAGAACCACTCTGGCTACCGGATTCCTGAGATCCGCCCTGCTGAGCCTCGGTGCTCTGGCTGCTTTCAGATGCATCCTGTGTCAAAACCTGTGGCTCTGACGCATTTTCATTGCCAAGAGTCGCATCTTCTGCAGCAAATACGGTTGCGCTCATCATATTCATTGCTATAAAGATTGCTACGATTCGATAGAATTTGTTTCTCATCTTAAATCTCCTCATACTCATCAATCACGAAGTTCATTCGTTATCACATATACGCGAAGAGGTGTTTCACCTATTTCAAAGCGATCCATCTCGTAGTTTATTTCTTTCAGTGCTTCATCAATCTCAAAGCAAAGAACTTCTCCGAGTCTCTCAATTGTTGCATTTTCCTTAAACTCCGGGAGGTCATTGAGGTATTTGTTCTCGTACTTATCAAGGCATCTCTGGATTATATCTTCTACCTTTCGGTAATCGATAACATCCTCAGTCTCTGTCCTGATACTGCAGTTAATGGCAATGGTATGAGCATGAAGGTTTTCTGTATTGCCGTCATAACTATGCTGGATTGCAATAAACCGTTTTAGCTTATACCTTTTTTCTTCTATAACCTGCATGAGTTTTGCCTTTCGTCAAGATATGCACAGTATTTTACAATTTTATGATAATCAATACACAGGTTTAAATCTATTAAAAAAAGTTAAAATCTTACCCATATAATAATAAAGTTTCAATCAAAAAGACCCGGAAGAGAATTAAAATTTCTCTTTCGGGTCCTGTTTATTCTTCCATGCTTAATACTCTCAAATATTCTAATGTATGATATGCAATTGCAATATTGTGATTCGGATAGGCTTCCATAAGCTCAGCATAGTTCTCTGTAACTGCCTCCAGCCCATCTTTGTAATAGGTTATGGTATTATTTGTCTGTGAGAGCAGCCCCGGTTGAAGTTCATAGACATTAACCATGCGCTTGCCGTAATATCTTGCAAGGGCTGCTTCTCTTTTAATGTTTTCTATCTCCATCCCCTTAAGATAATTGAGCACAAAGACCTGATCCGACTCCTTGAGTAGTTTTCTCATTGCTTTGTCATGCCCCATATTATCATAGGAATAAGGAATACAAATACATATATCCAGATGATCCTCATCGGATGCACATTCCTGTCTTATATTCATAATGTTGTTTGTGTATTCCTCCAAGAGCTGATCCGGTGTATTGTGCCACTTGTCGAGAACATAAGGCTCTACATCGTAGACAATTCCCTTTATTCTTGCCTCCGGATCCGTCTGGCTGTTCAGGTTTCTGACTCTCTCAAGTACACGCCTCATCCCCTGATACTCTGATTCATACGACCACTCAGGTTCACCGTCCAGAATATAAACCTCAATCTCTACCTCGTTCATTGATCTCAGGAAGTCCAACATCTCCTGATCCGTATACTCCGGTCTCAGGTATTGATAGATCTCTGTTATCCGGTTATCCTTAATACACTGTATGTCTTTTATATTAGGCAGATGATCCCAGGAGAATACACCAGCTCCCAGTTTAAAGAGCTCTTCCGTATCTATTTCTTTTACTTCTTCCTCTGTTGTAGCCTCATTGGAGCTGCTATCATCCACGACAGCTTCATCAGCTTCAGGTACAAAACTCTCATTAATTGATATTGTCTGATTATGATCAGAGTCATAGAGAGAAGCCGCTTCAGTTCCCGAGCATGCAGTAAGCATTAACATCGGCAAGGCCATGTATATTATGCAGTTTTTTATCTCTTTAAAGCCTTTCAAAAAGTTCCCTCTTTCTCCTGATCATTTCCTCTATATTGTCCATATACAACTTGACATCCTTGATGTTATCACATCTTTCGATTCGTCCGCCCTCTCCGAACACTCTCTTTGTCACAGTTCCGGCACCGAGAGCTACAATCGACTGGACTTCTTCATTTATAAGGATGTTATAAATACCGGCTTTTCCCTCTTTTGCATATCCGGTATTTTCTAAGTTCCCGCTTATATTCTTTTGTCTGTACAGATAATATGGCTCAAGCCCCAGAGTCTTAGCTCCCATGCGGGCTATTTCCATCATTTCTCCGGTATTGCTCATTGAATATTGCAAAGAAACCTTAAGCTCTCCCTTTAGCTCTTTTTCCCTAATGGTCTCAAAGAGCCTTGATCCCCTTTTTATGGCAAGGGAATGAACCGTCAGATCATCAGGAGCAAGCTTTACTATCTCATCGATGGTATGCTGAACATCCTTCTCCGTCTCGCCCGGGAGCCCCAGGATAATATCCATATTGATATTATCAAAGCCCTCTTCTCTGGCCATCTTAAATGAGTCGATGAGCTGCGCTACGGTATGTTGCCTGCCTATGAGTCTTAAGGTATCATCACTCATGGTCTGGGGATTTACAGAAATCCTCGTCACTCCCATCTCTTTCATGGCAATGAGCTTGTCCCTTGTTATTGAATCGGGTCTTCCGGATTCTACCGTGAATTCTTTTACATGGGACATATCCAGTTTGTCCCTCAGGTAGCCTATAAGTCTTCTTATCTGATCAGGTAAAAGAGTTGTCGGCGTACCTCCGCCTATATAGACAGTATCAAGGGTCTTATCCGCAAAAGCATCTGCCACATAATCTATCTCTTTCTCAAGGCAGGTGATGTAATCGTCTACAATTCCCTTAAATGCGCCTATAGGGTAGGATGTAAATGAGCAGTAGAGACATGTAGTCGGACAAAAGGGAATTCCGATATAAAGACTGTATCCGTTCTCATAGTCTATATCTGAGAGAATTCTCTTTTCCCTTCTGGCGATATCAATCGCAAGGTCGGTCTTCTCCTCGCTTACAAGGTACGTTTCTCTCATATAGTCATGGATTTCTTTATTGCTCATCCCCTCATCAATGAGATTCATGGCAATCCTTGTGGGTCTGATGCCTGTCAGATCGCCCCAGGGAAGCAGCTTTCCTGTTTTGGCAGAAAGGTCTTTGTAAATACTTCTCTTCAGCTCATTTTTATCTCTGTTTACATCAATAAAGGATATCTCATCATCAGGTGAAATATCCGTTTCCTTTTCAGGTACGCTGCCCTTCTCACCTACAATCACCCTTACATCCTCATCGGGATAAAAGGCCTTGTAAAGTGAATGTATATCATATTGAAATTTATCTTCTTTAATATAAACTACTTGCATCCTTGCATCTCAAATAATAAATGGATTGTACAGCTTCTCATGCCCGATCGTGGTTATATCACCATGTCCGGGATAAACTATTGTATCCTCAGGCAGAACAAAAAGCCTTTCCTTGACACTACGTATGAGCTCTGATGTGGAACTTGTCGGAAAATCCGTTCTTCCTACAGACTCTTCAAAAAGAGTATCGCCGGCTATAAGGATACCATCTTTTTCAAAATAATAGCAGCATCCTCCGGAAGTGTGTCCCGGAGTCGCAATAAGTCTGCACTTCAGACCTGCTGCTTCTATTTCTGCATTATCTTCATATAGTATGTCCGGAGTAACAGAGAATCTCAGGCCGTAATCGTTGGACAGATTAAGGTACATGTCCTTACACATGGCCTGTTCCTTGATGTAACACCCGATCTGGGCTCCTGTAAGTTCCCTGAGCTGCTCAGCTCCTCCTATATGATCAAAGTGACCATGGGTTAAAAGAATCAGATCAACAACAAAATCTTTCTCAGTGAGGGCTTCATAAATCTTAGCACCCTTATCGGCAGGATCAAAAAAGATACAATGCCTTTTGCCGTTATCGTCTGTGATAGTATCGTCAAAGACAAAGTAGCAGTTTGTGCCCACCATTCCAAGGGTAAACATTCCAACCTGAGTTTGTTTATCTGCCATCAGCCCGTAGTCCTTTCGATATCAATTACGCTGTCGATCTGTCTGATCTTATCTACAATCTCACGAAGCTGGTCTCTTGATGAAACCTGGAAAGATGTCTCCATGGTTGCCAATCCCTGTTTGCTGGTTCTGGTATTCATGGAAATGATATCTATGCCCTTTTCGGTGAGAGCCCTTGAAACATCAGCAAGAAGTCCGCTTCTGTTATTGGCGAATATCTTGATGGTAGCAGCATATTTACCGCCTGACTCTGAGCTCTCAGCCTGCCATTTGGCTTCGATAAGTCTTGTTCTGTCTTCTTCCTGCATCTTGATGACATTGACGCAGTCTCTTCTGTGAATGGATACTCCTCTTCCTCTTGTGACAAATCCGCAGATATCATCACCGGGTACAGGATTACAGCACTTGGAGAATCTTACTGCCACATCGTGAACACCTTTTACGATGATGGCGTTATCTGTTCCCGAAACCTGAGGTGTCACATTGGATTCAGCAACTGCTGCAAGCACTTCTTCATCGGTAATGTTGCGCTTGTGCTCTGTCTCTGAAAGCTCGAGTATCTTGTTTATAATCTGGCCTTCCTTGAGTCCGCCGTGACCTACTGCTGCAAGCACGGCATCCCATTCATGGAAGCCATATTTCCTGGTAACAATAGCCTGAAATTCAGGCTTGGCAATAATGAAATAATCAAGTCCCTTACTCTTACAGTACTCTATAAGAAGTTCCTTGCCCTTGCTGATGTTCTCTTCTTTCAGTTCATGTCTGAACCACTGATTGATCTTGTTCTTGGTAGAAGTAGACTTGGCAATTGAAAGCCAGTCACGGCTCGGTCCCTTGGAATTCTGGCTGGTTACAACCTCGATTCTGTCGCCGTTTTGAATCTTGTAATCAATTGGAACAAGTTTGCCGTTGACCTTGGCACCAATCATCTTGTTACCGACAGCACTATGAATGCTGTAAGCAAAATCAATAGGTGTTGATCCAGCCGGGAGGTTCTTGACTTCACCGGTAGGTGTAAAGCAGTAAACATCCTCAGAGAACAGGTTAAGGTCACTCTTAAGAAGGCTCATGAATTCCTGGTTGTCAGAAAGATCCTGTTGCCATTCAAGAATCTGACGAAGCCATATGAGCTTCTCTTCCTCACCGTTTTCAGCCTTCTTGCCGTCGGAAGCCTCTTTATACTTCCAATGAGCAGCGATACCGTACTCAGCAGCCCTATGCATGTCATAGGTTCTGATCTGGATCTCAAACGGCTGTCCGGTCGGCCCAATAAGTGTCGTATGAAGCGACTGATACATATTGGGCTTGGGCATTGCTATGTAATCTTTGAATCTGCCGGGAATGGGCTTGTACATCTCATGGATGACGCCCAGAGCAGCATAACAGTCTTTTACCGTATCGACGATAATCCTGATGGCGAAGAGATCGTATATCTGATCCAGAGTCTTGTTCTGGTTGCGCATCTTCTTGTAAATACTGAAGAAATGCTTAACCCTTCCGTTTACTTCGCCCTTTATGCCTGCGTCTGAAATGCTCTTTCGAACATTCTCGCAGATCTCTTCAACATACCTCTCACGCTCGCTCTTTCTTACAGCTACCTTCTCTGCCAGATCCTTGTATACGTCAGGCTTAAGGTATTTAAGAGAAAGATCGTCCAATTCTACCTTGATCCTGCTGATACCAAGTCTTCCGGCGATTGGTGAATAGATGTCCAGTGTTTCCTGGGCAATCCTCTGCTGTTTCTCAGGAGGCATATGCGTAAGAGTACGCATGTTGTGCAGACGGTCAGCAAGCTTGATCAGAATGACTCTGATATCCTTGGCCATTGCAAGAAACATCTTACGCAGGTTCTGAGCCTGCATATCAGCCTGTTCAGGTGTCTTGCTGCCTGCATCTGTTGAAAGCTGCAGAGCTGTCAGTTTGGTAACTCCGTCTACAAGAAGTGCTACGTCACTTCCAAAGCTCTCTTCTATTTCTTCTTTGGTGCAAATAGTATCTTCAACGACATCATGAAGAAGCCCTGCTGCTATGGTCTCTTTGTCCATTTCCAAATCAGCAAGGATGATACCTACGCAAAGCGGGTGAATAATGTACGGTTCACCTGATTTACGCAGCTGTCCCTCATGTGCGTCACGCGCCTGTTTATAGGCCTTCTCGATCAGCGTGATATCATCCGACGGATGATATCTGCGCACTCTCTGAATCAGTTCATCATAGAGTTTATCGGGGGTCTGAAACTCGGGCGTGGCTTCGATTTTTCCGTCATCGAACTTTTGCGCCATTAAAAGTTACTTCCCTTCGTAGCTAAGTGCTGAATCTAATCTGTATTTGCTGAGTCTCTCGCGGCCTTTAAGTCCCTTGAGCTCCATAAGTACTAAAATACCGGCCACTTCTCCGCCAAGCATCTCAACGAGCTTGATCATAGCTTCGATTGTTCCGCCTGTAGCCATAAGATCATCTACAAGAAGGACCTTCTGTCCCGGTTTGATGGCATCCTTGTGAAGTTCAAGAGTAGCTGAGCCATACTCAAGATCATATGTTACCTCAACTGTCTCACAGGGGAGCTTGCCCTTCTTACGAACGGGAACAAGAGCCTTGCCTCTGTTGTAAGCTATAGGTGCACTGAAAATGAATCCTCTTGACTCAGCTCCGAGTACAACATCAAAGTCGAGGTCACTTACAAGCTCCTGCATCTTGTCGATTGCAAGCTTGAATCCATCTGCATCCTGAAGCACAGATGTGATATCTCTGAACATGATACCTTTCTCCGGGAAATCCGGTATAGTACGTACATAATCTTGAAGTTCTTTCATTTTATAACCCTCTCTGCACATTATATTTAATTGTCTGTGCGTTTTATCAATAATACGACATTTTATTATATCACAATTATGCGCAAGTAGCATATACACAATAAAAAAAGATGGCGAAGTTCGCCATCTTAAGAGCTGGAAAAGGGACTTGAACCCTCGACCTACTGATTACGAATCAGTTGCGCTACCGACTGCGCTATTCCAGCATGGTTGGTTCACCGCTGTTGTTTAATTCAAAAGGGCACATCACTCATTATAATGTGCCCTTTGTCAGTTTTCAAGCAAAAATAGATGCCTTATTTCTTTTTGGGTGCAGGTCTTCTTGCACTTGATGTGGCAGGTTTATCTGCCTTCTCTTTGGCAGAAGTCTTCTTGGCGGCAGTTTTCTTTGCCGGTGCTTTCTTGGCCGGAGTCTTCTTGTCAGCAGTCTTTCCGCTCACACTCTTTATTGCTTCCTCTGAGACAATTGAGAAGATTCTCTCTTCCTCTATCTTCTCATATTTCTCTTCTATTGCCTTTTCCTGCTCAAGGAGTTCTTTCTCATATTTGAGCTTGAGTTCCTGAAGAATTCTCTCCTCTTCCTCACTCTGTTTCTGCTTGAGAGCAGCAATTCTCTCTTCTTTCTCTTTTTCCTTCTTTATCTCTTCCTCTTCCTTGATGGCACGGATCTTCTTTTCCTGTTCCGTATAAGGAGTGTAGCTGAAGATTGAAAGTGATGCGGGAGCCATGGATACGGAGATAGAGTAAAGTCGTCCGTCGATCTCTTTTCTCCTTGCTTCCTTGCGGCCCTCATTAAGGATTCCGCTTCCGCCGTAGCTTACATCATCCGAATTGTAAACCTCTGTATATCTGCCGTCAGCCGGAACACCGATTTCAAAGGTTCTCTCAATACCCGCCATATTTGCAACAACTACCTGCATTTCATCGTCATTCTCTGTCTTTCTGACAAAAGCAAGCATACACTCGTCTGCAGCCAGAACATTGATCCATTCAAAGCCGCTGTCACTGTCATCAAGTACATGGAAAGCAGGCTTTTTATCATAAAGCTCATTGAGCTTTTTGATCATGTTCTCAACAAACACAGCCTGGTCAACAGTAAGCGCATCCGGCTCCATATAAACGTGCTTTCTTCCGGGATGTACCATCATATAGCTCAGTGCCAGTCTAAGATTGGCCATCTTCTGAGCAGAATCTCCGGGCATCAGATAGTAAAGTCCCTCGAGGCCCTTCTCCATATCTTCATGTGTGAAAGCAAGTATAAATCTCTCTGTATAGCTGTAGATAAGACTAAACGTAAGCTCATCGTGGTGGCCTGATCTAAAGAGCGGATCATTCTGCATATATGACAGGAAATCTCTCGACCATCCGTTATTCCACTTGTAGTCAAAGCCAAGACCGCCGTTTTCAACAGTATCTGTTACATGTGGCCAGCAGGCTGTCTCTTTTGTTATAAGAATTGTACCCGGATTGTCCTTGTGTATGACGGTTGTGAACTGCTTAAGGAACTCCAGTGCCTCAAGATTCTCATTGCCGCCGTAAATATTAGGAAGCCACTCTCCGGGCTTTCTGTCATAGTCGAGGTAAAGGATCCTGGAAATATCGGATGTTCTGATTCCGTCAATGTGGAAATTCTCAATCCAGTAAAGCGCATTGGAAATAAGGAAATTCGTTACCTCCTTGCGTCCATAGTCAAATATCATGTCTCCCGACTTGGGATGAACGCCTATCCTCGGATCGGCATACTCATAAAGAGTTCTTCCGTCAAAATCGCTCAGGCCGCATGAAGCCTTCGGGAAGAAGGTCGGAACCCAGTCAAGGATAACCCTGATCCCGGCGCCATGACATGCATCCACGAATTTCATGAAATCAGCAGTATCGCCGTAAGCATCATCCAGAGCAAAGAAATCAAGGATATGATAAAAATGTCCGGGAACATGCTTCATTACAGGCATGAGTTCAATGGTATCAAAGCCGTGATTGGTAACATATTCGAGAACGTCTGTTGTGATCTCATCCATAGTACTCTTGCCTTCATGTCTTCCGGCAAAAGACTCCAGACAGATCTCAGCGATTGAAAGCGGGCTCTGAGCTACGTCAAACTTTGTTCTCGCTTTCATCCACTTGTCATCTGTCCACTTGATAGCTTTAAGAGGTGTAATAACAGATATAATACCATTCTCACCTCTGGACTTGATTGCATACGGATCCGGACGTTTTAGGATAAGGCCGCTTCTGGTCTTAATTTCAAACTGATATCCATCATTTTCCTGAGCTCCGGGTATGAATATCTCAAACACGCCTATGGGATCCAGTCTGTGCATCTGACATATACGGCCGTCCCAATTGTTAAAGTCACCGATAACACTGACTCTGGCAGCAGCAGGTGCCCAAACCGCAAAGTTAGTACCGCTTATTCCGTTTCTTGTCATAGGGTGAGCGCCAAGCTTCTCATATATACGGAAATGAATTCCGCTTCCAAGCTTGATAAAGTCCTCCCTGTCCATAAGAGGTCCAAAAGCATAAGGATCAAAGACTTTGCTCTCAACACCCTCAGCATCGGTAATTGTAAAATAGTATTTGAGCTTATCAACATACGGAACTATGACAGCAAAAAAACCGGCTTCATCAGCAAGTTCCATCTCATAGCTCTTTTTGCTGTTCTCAATATATACCTTGATGGATTGCGCATCCGGGTAAAATGCCTGAATAAGGTAACTGTTTCCCACCTTGTGTGCTCCCAGTATTCTGTGTGGGTTGTCACCATCGGAGTAAATAATCTCTTCTATTTCCGGCCAATTCATCATTTTGTAAAGTTTATTATTCACGACACTGCCTCCCTTATGGATTTGTAATTAAATCATACCATTAATTTCATGTATAAATAACCCACTTAAGAGTTTTGGTTCAAACCATGTGGACTTAGGCGGCATAAGCTTACCGGCATCCGCAACGTCAAAAAGTTCTGATATTGATGTAGGATACATAGAAAATGCCAGACACATGTCATCGTCAGCTCTTCTTTCAAGCTCGGAAAGTCCTCGGATTCCTCCGACAAAATCTATTCTCTTGTCGGTTCTGGGATCCCCGATTCCGAGAACAGGTGAAAGAAGTTCATTCTGAAGCACGGATACATCAAGCCCTTCAACAGCATCATCCTTGTAAATGTCCTTGTGGGCCTTAAGGCGGTACCACTTCTTGTCCAGATACATTCCAAATTCGCCCTTGCAGGAAGGATGCACCGCTTCACTTTCTTCGTTCACATCAAATTTTTCAGCAACCTTAGCCATGAACTCTTCACGGCTAAGGCCATTCAGATCCTTAACCACCCTGTTATAATCCATTATCATGAGCTGTGAATCAGGGAAAAGAACTGACAGGAAGTAGTCAGACTGCTGCTTGCCTTTGAGCTTTCCGGCGTTTTCTTCTCTCATCTTAAGGCCGACCTTCACAGCTGATGCACATCTGTGATGTCCGTCAGCTATATAAATCTCGTTTATTGATGTAAATATCCTGCAGATCATATTGTTTTCTTCTTCATCAGCCATAACCCAGACTCTGTGAGTAACACCGTCATCAGAAGTAAAGTCATATACAGGCTCATCCATAGCTTTGACCTTGTCAATTATCTGACTTATAAGCTGATTTTCTCTGTAGCACAGAAAAATCGGTCCTGTCTGGGCTTTACAGGTATAGACATGGTTAATTCTATCCTGTTCCTTCTCTTCTCTGGTATTCTCATGCTTCTTTATAACATTGTTCAGATAATCATCTATAGAAGCGACAGCAACAATTCCCGTCTGGCTTCTTCCGTTCATGGTGAGTTCATATATGTAGTAGCATTTCTCCTCATCCTGAATGAAATCACCTTTTTCTATCCTGGCCCAAAGCTCTTTTCCCGCCTTCTCATAGACTTCCGGAGCATACATATCATGCCCCTCTTCAAAAAAAGTCTCAGGCCTGTCGATCGCAAGGAAAGAATCAGGGTTCTTCTCAACTATTTCTCTCGCCTCTTTGGTGTTATATACATCATAGGGAAGAGCTGCAATTGCAGACACCTTCTCAGTATTTGGTCTGTATGCCTTAAAGGGCTTAATATCTGCCATTTTTATGTCCTCCGAATAAAATTTAAGGAGAGATCCTGATAAATCAAAATCTCTCCTGTTATCATACCACTTAAAATGCGTTTTAGACGTCTTTTCTTACTACTCTTACTCTGATTACGCCGTCAACTTTTGAAAGCTTTTTAACTATTTCGTCTGTAACCGTATCTTCAAGGTCAATAAGTGTATAAGCATAATCTCCCTTAGACTTGTTGGTCATATCCGAGATATTCATGCCTGCAGCGCCAAGAACAGTTGTGAACTGGCTGATCATGTTAGCTACGTTCTTGTGGAAGATAGCAACACGAGGCTTGTTGCAGATTCCCATGTCGCAATTAGGGAAGTTAACCGAGTTGTTGATGTTACCGTTCTCAAGATAATCCTTGAGCTCAAGAACCGCCTTTACAGCACAGTTGTCTTCGGACTCTTCTGTTGATGCTCCAAGGTGAGGGATAACAATACATCCGTCATGACCTGCAATTACAGGGTTCGGGAAGTCTGTTACATACTTTCTGATCTTGCCTGCATTGATTCCGGAAAGTACATCTGCCTCATTGCAGAGGATATCTCTTGCGAGGTTGATGAGGATGACACCCTTCTTCATCTTCGCAATTGCATCTTTGTTTATCATGCCCTTTGTTGAATCAAGAGCAGGAACATGTATTGTGATGATATCGCACTTTGAGTAGATATCATCTACATTTGTAACATGCTTAACATCTGAAGAAAGTCTCCATGCTGCATCGATTGAAAGATATGGATCATATCCGTAAACTTCCATGCCGAGCTGTCTTGCAGCATTAGCTACGCGGACACCGATTGCTCCAAGTCCGATGATACCGAGCTTTTTGCCAAAGATTTCGGTTCCGGCGAATTTCTTCTTGGACTTCTCTGTAAGCTTGGCGATCTCAGGATCTCCGGCATTGGCCTTAACCCACTCTGTTCCACCGATAATATCACGGCTGGCAATGAGCATTGCAGCAAGAACCATCTCTTTTACGCCGTTAGCGTTGGCTCCGGGAGTATTGAATACAACAATACCCTGTTCTGCGCACTTGTCACAAGGAATATTGTTAACTCCGGCACCCGCTCTTGCAATTGCAAGAAGATTGTCGGAAAAATCCATTTCAAGCATGTTGGCACTTCTTACAAGGATTCCGTCCGCATCGTCAACATTGTCTACTGCACTGTAATTATCATTGAAATTATTAAGACCGATCTTAGCGATTGGATTTAAGCACTTATATTTGAACATCTCTTCCTCCTTATGCGTTTTCTTTCTCAAACTTATCCATGAACTCAACGAGCTTCTTAACACCTTCGATAGGCATTGCGTTGTAGATACTTGCTCTCATTCCGCCAACTGTTCTGTGACCCTTAAGGCTTACGAATCCTGCCTTTGTAGCCTCAGCTATAAACTTGGCGTTAAGTTCGTCTGAATCTGTTACGAAAGGAACATTCATAAGAGAACGATCTTCCTTTCTTACTGTTCCCTTGAACATCTTGCTCTGGTCAAGATAATCATAGAGAACCGCAGCCTTCTCCTCATTTCTCTTCTTCATCTCTGCAAGGCCGCCCTGTTCCTTGAGCCATTTGAATACAAGACCGCACATATAGATACTCCAGCAGTTAGGAGTGTTGTATAAAGATCCGTTGTCAGCCTGAGTCTTCCACTTAAGCATTGTAGGTGTGTAAGAAGGTACATCATCTGTTATAAGATCTTCTCTGATGATGCTGATAACAAGGCCGGCAGGTCCTACATTCTTCTGAACGCCTCCGTAGATAACGCCGTACTTGGATACATCCACAGGCTCAGATAAGAAGCATGATGAAACATCAGATACAAGGATCTTGCCCTTTGTGTTGGGAAGAGTCTTGAACTTGGTTCCGTAGATTGTGTTGTTTTCACAAATATATACATAGTCAAGGTCATCTGCAATATCAAGATCAGAACAATCAGGAATATATGAAAAGGTCTTATCTGCACTTGATGCAAGTTCTACTGCCTCTCCATACTTCTGAGCTTCCTGGTAAGCTTTCTTAGCCCACTGTCCTGTGATGATATATCCGGCCTTCTTGTTCTTCATAAGGTTAAGGGGAACTGCTGCGAACTGCTGGCTTGCTCCGCCCTGTAAAAAGAGAACCTTGTAATTGTCAGGAATGTTCATAAGATCTCTAATGTCCTGCTCGGCAGTCTGAATAACGTTGTCGAAGGTCTTGGATCTGTGGCTCATCTCGTTGATGGACATTCCACATCCGTTGTAATCAAGCATTTCTGCTGCAGCCTGTTTTAACACTTCTTCCGGAAGTACTGCCGGACCAGCTGAAAAATTATAAACTCGTGACAATTTAAATCTCCTCCTAATCAAAAAAATCTTTTTGCGTTTGCAACTATAAATTTCATTGTAAACGCAAAAAGATTTTTGTCAATAATGTCATTTCATAATGCGTGTTATTTTATTATTTTAGAGGTGATTTTTTAAGTCACGATACATCTTCAAAAGTAACGGAGTCTCTTTTGCAATAATGTCAATTTCTCCGTTTTTACCTGCACTTTCAAGGTTTTTGGCAAGATCAGAAATCTCTATCGCACCTACTGTTCTGGCAGAACTTTTCAGAGAATGAACCAAGGTTGTGTAGGTGTCATAGGCTTCATTTTTCCATGAATTTTCAATTTTTTCAGACTTGGAATCTATCGAATCTTTAAAAACAGAAAGCACTTCAAGATAATCTTCAATTCCTCCGCAAAGATAAATTCCAAGATCGGTATTCAGCTGCTCAAGTTCCAAAAGTTTTTCCGGAAGAACATACTGATTGTCCATATGAAGTATGGCTTCTTCAGAAGAATTTTCACGGAAGTCCGCCTCTTTCTGAGTACCTTCTCTCATCTCATATCCGGTATCTTCATCGATCATTTCAAGCATTATATCCGCAAATTTCGGATCAAACTGAGCACCTTTTCCCTTTTCAATTTCGCCTCTGACCCTTTCCTGTGGCATGGGTTCACGGTAGCTGCGGTTACTGGTCATGGCATCATACGCATCGGCAACTGCAATGATCCTTGCTTCTTCAGGAATTTCGTTACCTCTTAGTCCGTCAGGATATCCTCTGCCATCCACTCTCTCATGATGCCATCTTGCACCAAAAGCGAGCTGCGGCATTTCCTTAATCCTTTTAAGAATATTGTTTCCGGTTACCGGATGCTTTTTGATCTCAGCAAACTCTTCATCTGTAAGGCGGGAAGTCTTATTGATGATCCAGTCCGGGACACCGATCTTTCCGACATCGTGCAAAAGCCCCATCATATAGATCTCATCCTGCTGACTGTCATCATATCCGTATCTCTTGGCAATTTCTTTTGAATATGCAGCAACTCTGCCGGAATGGCCATTGGTATAGGCATCCTTTGCATCAATTGCCTCAGCAATAGTCTGAACCACATGGAGCGTTAACCTGATATTCTCCTGGGTCTTTTTCTCAACTTCCTTTGCAAGCTCTTTTTTAAGACGTTCAAATTCGATGGTCTTAGTAACACGCATAAAAAGGATGTCCGGAACCACAGGCTTTCTTATAAAATCAACAGCTCCGAGATGGAGTCCATCTGCCTCAGTCTTAAGATCCTCATCGCCCGTCAAAAAGATTACCGGTATTTCCCCCTCCGGCTTTTCCCTGAATGCCTTTAAAGTCTCAAACCCGTCCATCTCATCCATATAGACATCCAAAAGAACCAGGTCGGGAAGCGGAACCATTCCCTCGACATAATTAAGAAGCTCTTTTCCGGACGAGAGTTTTGTGACCTTCATGTCTTTCTTAGTAAGAATGGAAGAAATATGCTCAAGGCTTTCTACATCATCATCTACAACAACTACCCAAAACATAAAAGTTTCCTCCTATCCAAAGATCTCCTCAACTGCCTTCATGAGTGAAGGACGCCCTTCAGATTTGGACACAATTCCATCGGGTCTCACATCTCCTGATCCCTCACAGTCGGTATCATCCATGCCGGTTCTGTAAACAACGGGGATATCCTTAGTCTCCGGATTTGAGCGGATAGCTGCAAGTACCGCAGGCCCATCCATCTCAGGCATCGCATAGTCAAGAAGTATAAGATCCGGTCTGTCAGAAGAAATCTTATCAAGCGCCTCTTTTCCGGATGCAGCCTTCATTACTTCATAGCCGCCCTTTTCAAGCCACCTTCCGGTCATGGCCAGCATATCTTCATCATCATCAATAAGTAAAATGCGTTTCATAGTTTTCCTCCTTCAGTGACTTATTTATAAAAGACTCTTAAGCACGGAGAACAGTTCATCCGGCTCTATCGGTTTTGCAAGATGCGCATTCATTCCCGCATCAAACGACCTTCTTATGTCCTCAGCCAGTGCATTGGCAGTAAGTGCAACGATAGGAATGCTTCCCGCATCAGGCCTGGAAAGCCCTCTTATTGCCTTTGTCGCATCAAGTCCGTTCATCTTCGGCATCCTGATATCCATGAGGATCGCATCATAAGTTCCCGGCTCGCTTTCCTCAAAAAGTTTCAGTGCCTCCTCTCCATCATGTGCTACATCCACATCGATATCATTTAGCCTGAGGAGCTGCTCCATGATCCTTATGTTTAGTTCGTGGTCCTCCGCAAGCATGACCTTCTTGCCTGTAAGTGCAGATGCCTTGCTGGATTTCTTTTGATCTTTCTTGTGCTCCGTGAGTATCTTCGAAAGCTCCTCTTTAATATTTCCCGCAAACATAGGCTTTGCCAAAAAGCCGTTTACACCCGCAGAAAAAGCTTCCTCCATAACTTCATACCAGTTGTACGTTGTGAGAATCACAGCCACTTCATCCTTACTATAAAGCTCTCTGATGCGTCTCGTCAGCTCAATGCCGTCCATCTCCGGCATCTTCCAGTCAACAAGCATCAGATTAAACGCAGGCTGATGTCTCGGAATATTCTTGCATATATCAAGTGCTTCCCGGCCGCTTAACACATACTCCGGCTCAATTCCCACTCTGTGAAGTATCATCTTCGCATGCTCGCAGGCTGTCACGTCATCATCAACAATAAGAGCACGTATGCTGGCCGGATCAAAAGAATCCTTGACATTTTCGCTATTGCTACATATTCCCAGCGGAATTATAACCGTAAATGTTGACCCTTTTCCTTTTTCTGAAACAGCACTTATAGTGCCTCCCATCATCTCAACAATATTCTTTGTTATGGCTAGTCCCAGCCCCGTTCTGCCGGGAACACCTTCGCCTTCCACTGCAAATGGTTCAAACAGATGTGGCATAAATTCTTTATCGATACCTGCCCCCGTATCCGTGATTTCCATGCAAATCTGTGCTTTTCCATCTCCGCGTTTTTCTTCTTTTACGGCAAAAGAGATTTTCCCGCCCTCCGGAGTGAAATTGATGGCATTTTCCAAAATATTGAAAAGCACCTGTTTGATCTTTAGATCATCTCCCACATAGCGCTCGTCAATAGGTCCGTTCACACTGCAATCAAAAGAAATCTTCTTATCGTCACATTTTGATTCAGTGATGGTGTTTATCTGTTCCAGCATATTACCGAATGAAAACTCTTCATTTTTGAGCTTCATGCTGCCGGACTCTATAAGACTCATCTCAAGGATATCGTTAATAAGCGAAATGGTATGCCTTACACTTACGCCAATATGAGAAATTATGTCTCTGGTCTCCTCATCGAGCCCCTTCTTTTGCAGTGCGATATTGTAAAGACCAACAATATCATTAAGGGGTGTCCTTATCTCATGACTGACATTAGATAAAAACAGAGTCTTGGCCAGATTAGCCTTCTCCGCTTCTTTAAGAGCTCTTGCAAGAAAGAGCTGTCTCTCCTCTTCAACTACTTTAAGAGCGACTCTGCTGCTCTCGTCCTTTACCTCGTAGTCCTTTAAAACCTTTCCGAGAATATCTTTCAGCGCTCTGTAATCGCGTAGCAGCTCCGGAATATTCGCTTCCACCAAAGCCATATCTCCCGCCTTGGCGCCGAGCTCTATTTCCTTGGCCTTGTCAGAAAGCTTGCAGGCTCCGATTGCAGCCGACGTGCTCTTAAGAGAATGGACATTGAGGGCAAGGGCATCAAGGTCATTATTCTCCAGATTTTCTTCTATCTGTTCCGCCTTAGTGTCGATGGACATGGAATAGGTCTCGATGGCAAAGATGTAGTCTTCAACATCTCCGCAGTATTCGATACCTTTTTCCGGATCAAGCTCTTTATACTCAAATATAACCTTAGGAAGTTTTGAAAACTCATCATCTTCAGGTTCTTCTTCCTTACCGTCATATAAAATGACCGAATCCTGCGGAAGATATTTGATCATCATACGTTCCATCTCATCGATGTTTACAGGCTTTGAGAGATAGTCAGTAAATCCGGCCTTCATCATCTTCTCTTTATCCCCTGTAACAGCACTTGCTGTAAGAGAGATTATAGGTGTACTTTCAAACTTCTCGGGATACTTCTCCCTGAGGGCCTCGAGAGTCTCAATACCATTCATCTGCGGCATCCTGTAGTCAAGAAAAACAAGGTCATAATGCTCTTTTCCGAATTTCTCGATGCACTCAGCTCCACTTGTGGCTACATCAATATGAATCTTGGTGCGCTTAAGCAGCCCGGCAATAACCTGAAGGTTCATTGGTGTATCATCAACTACAAGGATTCCGAGTCCCGGCGCAGTAAACAGCGTATGTTTGCTCTTTACCGTCGAGGTATCATGCCCGTGAGGTTCTAAGTCAAAATTTCCTATCTCTGTCCAGTCAGATACTTTCTGAGTGAGGGCAAAAGAGAATTTGGAGCCCTTCTCATATCTGCTCTCCACTTCAAGTTCGCTTCCCATAAGCGATAGGAGCTGTCTTGTTATCGCAAGTCCCAGGCCCGTCCCCTCAATGGTTCTTGTCTTTTTAAGATCCAGTCGGTCAAAGGGCTCAAACAGCCTTTCCATATCCTCTTCTCTGATTCCGATTCCGGTATCTACTACAGCCACTTCAAATCTGACTGCATCATCAAGCTTCTCAAGGAGCTTTATTTCAAAATCAACACCGCCCTTTTCGGTGTATTTGACAGCATTGGTGAGAATATTGGTTATGATCTGCTTAATTCTTATCTCATCGCCAAAAAGATGTACCGGTAATTTAGGATCAACTATAAAATTAAGCTCAAGTCCCTTTGCCTCGGCCCTGAACTGCACCAGATTATAGAGATCCACCACAAGGGACGAGAGGGAATACTCTTCATTTTCAAGGGTTAGTTTTCCGTTTTCAATCTTCGAGAAATCAAGAATATCACTGATGATTCCAAGAAGACTCACTCCGGCCTTACGAATATTTTCAGAGTAGTCCAGTATGGTAGAATTCTCTGTTTCTCTCTGGATCATCTCATTCATTCCAAGAATTGCGGTTATGGGCGTTCTGATCTCATGACTCATGTTGGAGAGAAATGCGCTCTTTGAGTTGTTTGCCGCTTCGGCCTGTTCAAGCGCTGTCGCAAGAGACTGAGCCCTCTGCTTTTCCTGTTCTGCCAGCTTATGCTCCGTTATGTCCTCAATAAACACATAGTAAACTGCACCATGGCCGGGGAGCGATGCATAATGGCCATAGTCATCGACCCATCTGATTGTCCCGTCTTTTTGTATGATCCTGTAAACAACATAGTCAATACTTCTTCTGTTTGAAGGCTGTGCAATCTGTTCATCAATAGAACTTTGAATTTTCTCAAAGTCATCCGGATGGACCATGCCACGAAAACTGTTTCCGGTAAACTTCCTGAATTCATCTACTGTTTCGCAGCCGTAGATCTCGCAGGTTGACTGATTGACGTACAAAAGCTCCATGCTTTCATCCGCACGATATATAAAGAAACCTCCCGGCATCTGCTCAGCAATCCATTCTACCGCAGTCATTCCTTCTCTGGACTGTATGGTTGTCATTATCTCATCACTGATAACTCTGTTTTTCTGCATAGCGCTTTCCTCATCTTCATCGCATGCTGCCAATTGCATTATCTATCTTATTTCCCAAATCTTCGTACTTCATAAGGAACTCCGAAACCTTAACGTTTCTTTCCTCTTCACCCAAGCCCTCGACCTTCTTCTCTATTTCTTCTGCAAGGGCCGACAGCTCTTTTGCACCAATTGCACGTGACGTACTCTTAACAGAGTGGGCAGTCAGAGTCAGATTCTTCAAGTCTCCGTTTTCAATAAATCCCCTTATCTTCGAAGCCTTATCTGCCACTGAAGCTGCATAGACCTTAAGAGCTTCCATATACTCTTCTTCATCTCCGCAGTACTCTATTCCACTCTCGATATCAAGTTCCCCTATAGCTTTTACCTGTGTCGGAATCTCATCAAAAGAAGCCTCTTCATTGTATGGATTAGCCCCTGTCTTATGTATCTTGGATTCCGGCAGATACTTAAGAAGCATATTCTCCATTTCAAACAGCGTCACAGGTTTGGTCAGGTAATCCGTAAAACCACTTGCGATCATCTGCTCTCTGCCTCCGGCCAAAACGTTGGCTGTAAGGCATATTATCGGTGTCTTTTCTGTCTTTTTTGGGTATTTATTCCTAAGTATTTCCAAAGTCTGGCTGCCACTCAGATTCGGCATCCGCTGGTCAAGAAATACACAGTCATAGTCTTTATCAGCAAAGAGCTTAATGCACTCATCGCCGCTCTCAGCCGTTTCAATGTTCATTTCATTCCCCTTAAGAAGGCCGCATATTACCTGCAGGTTCATCGGAGTATCATCAACAATGAGTATCTTTGCTTCCGGAGCAGTAAATGTTGCCGTTCTCTTCTTTTTATGAGAGCCATCATCGCTAAGATAAATGGGCTTATAGGGTCCTATTGGTGTTTTATCTGATATTTCCTGTTCGACAGTAAAGGAAAACTCAGAGCCCTTTCCATACTCACTCTCAACCTTTATCTCACTGCCCATCAATGCCAGAAAGCTGCGCGAAATGGCCAGCCCCAGCCCGGACCCTTCAATATTTCTCGTTTTTTCCAGGTCGAGTCTGTCAAATGCGGAAAAGAGCTTATCCATCTCCTCCTCTTTGATTCCAATGCCGGTATCTGTGACTGCGACTTCCATGGTAAAAGAATCTTCAGTCTGCTCAAGGAGCTTTGCAGAAAACTTCACTTCACCCTCTTTGGTATACTTCACAGCATTGGTCAAGAGATTTGCACAGATCTGGCGAAGCTTTTGCACATCGCCCACAGCTTCAGAAACAAGCCTTTCATCAATGTCCATGATAAGGCTTAAGTTCTTTTCCTCAGCCCGGTTTAAAACCATCATATGAAGACTGCTGAAAAACTGAAGAAGTGAATACTTCTGCTTGTTCAGTTCCATACGTCCGGCTTCTATCTTGGAGAAATCAAGGATTTCATTGATGATACCAAGAAGGCTTTCACCTGCTTTTTCTATATTTTCAGCATAGTGGAGCACATTACTGTCATTTGACTCCATCTGTATCATTTCATTCATGCCAAGGATTGCAGTAATCGGCGTTCTGATCTCATGAGACATATTGGAGACAAAGTCAGTTTTCATACGATTTGCCTGCTGTGCATGCATAAGAGTCCTTACGATAAGCGCAATCACCAAAAGCGCAATGATAAGAAGCATCGTAAAGAATATCCACATATTGTCTCTTAATCTGTCAGTAAGTGTATATGTGTAAAGCTCATTTGAATATTTGTTTGCTATATCACTCGGGTAATCCGTGCCTATAACCTTTACCCCGTGATTAAGGAGTTTTAACAGGCCTTCATTTCCAATCTTGACGCCAAAGCACCTGTCATCCAGATGGCTTAAGGTTCTGGAAGAAAGTCCTTTGTATTTGCTGTTTCTAAGTATCTCGTTTGCTCTAAGGCCATTAAGAGTGGTGACACCCGCTTCTCCCTTAAGAACTGCCTGCAGACATGCGTCAAATCCGTTGTAGAGTATGATCTCCGAATCCGGATAATAAGTACGGATATAGTAATACTGCATTCTATTGTTTTCATTTACAGCAATTTTAGAAAGGCTCTCTTCACGGTATTCATCCTTATAGACCAGCTCCATGGTCGAATAAACAACTGAAGTCGACTGATAAATACCGTTTACTTCCGAGTAGTAAAGACCTCCGCCCACAGGAAATCCCGCATCGATTTTCTCATCACGCAGCGCTGCAACCATCTCGTCATAGCTGTCATATCCAATGTATGACACTTCCAGATCCCTGATATCCATGTTGTCAAGCATCTTGGGGATTATGTCTTTTATTATGCCGTTTACATTTCCATCTTTGTCTGTTGCACTGTAGGGAAGATAGTCATTAAGATAACCTATTTCCAGAGTCTTGTTTTCTGAAAGCCACTGTCTCTCAGCTGCAGAAAATGTATGGCTCGAAACGCTTGATGAATAGTATTTACTCTGAAGATTTGCCACATAATTCGGTTCTTCCATGGCAAGCATGTTCTGTGCTTCTTCCAGTTCCGAAAGAATATCCAGGCGATCTTTTGTCACACACAGATAATAGTCCGATGTGCCAAAGGTACATAATACCTCCGCATGCTTACGTCCATAAGCTCCATCACCTTCTGCGGCCATAACATCAACAGCCTTGGTGTCAAAGGCTGTAAAAAGAGATTCATAATCATCGAAAGTAACTATCTCTGCATTTATTGAGTTTTCATTAAGGTAGTCTTCAAGGATATCAACGATGGCGCTTTGAAGTACGCCGATTTTCTTCCCTGAAACAGAATTTGGAGAAAATGTGACCGATTCGTCATCATCATGTTTGACAAGGGTATAGACCTCGTTCCCCATAGGGGCCGATGGATACCCAATAATACTAAGCCTGTCATCTCGCTTTGCAAGACCGGCAAGAAGATCTATATCACCGGATAGCAGCATATCATACAGCTCTCCAAAGCTGCCGTAGACATACTCATAATTCCAACCGGTATATTCCGAAAGCTTTCGGTAATACTCATACGCATAACCTGTCTTAACTGCCTCGTCAGAAGCGCCTTCTTCGAAGACTTCATTCTCGTAATATCCGATCCTTACCGTTTCTGCGCTCTCTCCATCGGCACAGACAGGAATGCTTACTGTTAATGCAAAAAAGCACACAATTAACAAAGAAAAAAGCATGGAGACTACTCTTTTCCTCATAGAAAATAGCCGTTTAGGATAAAACTCATGGTGTTTTACGCATATTCTCATACTACTAATATATCACTAGAAGCGCACCTTCATCCACTTTTTCCCGAAGTTTTTATGACTATCGTTCGTAAATTCATAAAAAAATCCGGCAGCAAATGCTGCCGGAAAAATATCAGTAATATAGAATTACAGGAGTTCCAACATCTACAACATCCCAGAGCACTTCTACGGAATCGTAAGGACAATTAATGCATCCGTGGGATCCGTCTGATTTGTAGATCTCTTCTCCAAATTTGCTGCGCCAGTTCGCATCGTGAATTCCAACTCCCTTGTTAACTCCGAGCCAATAATTCACGTAAGAAACATAATCAACACCGCGAAGGTAAGTGTGATATCTCTTGTTGTAGACAGGATAGATTCCAGTGGGAGTTCCTCTTGATCGGTTTACGTTTCCCGTCACAACAGGCATATCCATGTTGAGCTCGCCGTCAACATAGTAGTACAGCATCTGCTTGCCCATATCCACCTCGATATAGGTCTTGCCGAGCTTCTCATTGGCGTCATATACCACTGCACTGTCTGAAAGCTTAACTTCCCTTTCCTCAGTACCGCTTGCTGCTCCAGTCAGCATCCTGTCCTTAAGATGGTCAAACTCTGACTCAATATCAAATATAGAGCCGTCACCTCTGCTGGTAGAATTTAAAATTATCGTATTGCTGACACCCTTCCTGTACTCATCCATCATCCAGGATGTATCATGAGAGTCTGCAAGATTTTGGAAGAAAGCATACATCTTGCTCTCAGATACGATCGGATTGTAATCAGTATCTGTTACGATGCCTTCCACTATCTTAATGTCTTCTCTTTCGGGAAGCCCCTTCTCTTCACCTGCAATAATAAAATGTCCAAGTCCGGGATTGCTTTTACTTGTCTTTTCCTCAAGAGCCGCTTCGTAATCTCTCTGAGTCAGAACAAAGTTACTGGCCTTATTCTTATCAAGAGTTATCTTGGCACCTTCAAGATCATAGGTCACATTACAATTCTGAATAACATCAAGCTTACTAAAAACATTGACCTTATCCTGGTCGGAACTTCTGACATCAAGCTGCGTATAGCAGTCATCACACTCAGTAAGATCAAGAACGCTCTGCCTTGAAAGCATTGACTCATAAACCTTATCAATTATTCTTTCCTTCTCAGGCAAAGTTATAAATGCATTCTCAAGTACGTATCCGTCTTCTGTCTTCTCAATTGAGCACTTAAGATCTGATGGATCAATGAATATCTCCCAATCGGATACCATTTCAGCCACCTTATCCCTGTTCAGCATTACATCGGGTTCATACTCACAACTCAGGTTTTTGAAAGCATAAATTCCCCATTTTAACGGGTCAGTATTTCTAAACACCTCAGTAAGAGCACCGGTGTAATCCATAGTAAGGTCGGCGTCGGCGGAACTTACAAAGAGCCTTGCTCCGCTCCTGTCCATAATGGCAATGCCATCATATGGCGAGTCCTCTAAAAGCTCTGCATTGACCTCACTTACTGATTTTCCGGTACAGTAAATACCATTTATCCAGGTAAAACACGGGAATCCGCCCCTGTAATAGAGCCCCAGCGCAAAATAGAGCGCAGCCATAAGCACAATTATTGTCGCGGTAGCTGCCAGGGCTCCCTTCAATACCTTTTTCATAATCTCCTCAATTTATTATTTCTTGTTTTTAAGGTCCTTCTCATCAAAGACTTCGCTTATTGAAGCTCCCGGAGGCACCATAGGGAATACCTTGTCGTCTTCTTCTATAATGCAGTCAAGAAGAACCGGCTTCCCCATCTTAAGTGCTTTCTTAAGAGCAGGAGCAACCTCACTCTTCTTGGTAATTCTTATAGCTTCACAGCCAAGTCCCTCAGCAACCTTACAATAATCAACCTTATCTTCAAATACAGTCTGTGAGTAGTGCTGCTGATAGAAAAGTGTCTGCCACTGCCTAACCATTCCAAGTACATGGTTATTGATCACAACCTCAATGATCGGAAGATTGTATCTGGAGGCAGTAGCCATCTCGTTCATGTTCATTCTAAAGCATCCGTCGCCTGCGATGTTGATGCAGACTTTATCGGGGTTACCAACCTTGGCGCCGATACATGCTCCAAGTCCGTAGCCCATTGTTCCAAGACCGCCTGATGTAAGGAAAGTCCTGGGCTTTTTATATTTGTAATACTGTGCAGCCCACATCTGGTGCTGTCCCACATCTGTAGTGATAATGGCATCGCCCTTTGTGAGCTTGTCAATCTCCTCGATTATGTAAGGACATGTGAGCTTATCAGTATCATAGCCCAGAGGGAACTTCTTTTTATAATCTGCTATCTTTTTAAGCCACTCACTATGATCAAGCTGATCCAGCTTCTCATTTATTGCAGCAAGTGCTCTCTTAAGATCTCCAACAATAGCAAAATCAACTCTTACGTTCTTGTTGATCTCAGCAGCATCAACATCGATCTGCAATATCTTGGCCTTAGAAGCAAATGTCTTGGCATTACCGGTAACACGGTCTGAAAATCTGGCTCCCAGAGTGATAAGAAGATCACACTCACTTACTCCGAGATTGGATGCCTTGGTTCCGTGCATTCCGATCATGCCTGTATAAAGCTTGTCTGTTCCATCGAAAGCGCCCTTACCCATAAGGGTATCACAAACAGGTGCATCAACTTTTTTGGCAAATTCCTTAAGCTCTTTTGAAGCCTCGGAGATTATAGCGCCGCCGCCAACATAGATAAAGGGGCGCTTTGAAGCCTTTATCATCTTAACAGCCTGATTGATATCATCTGTGTGATACTTCTTGACAGGCTCCTCTTCTGATATTGTAACAGGTCTGAAATCACAGGTCTTGGCTGTAACATCCTTTGTAATATCGACAATTACAGGTCCGGGACGTCCGCTTTTTGCAATCTTAAAGGCCTTTCTGATTGTGTCAGCAAGATTCTTAACATCCTTGACGATATAGCCGTGCTTGGTGATAGGCATTGTAATACCGGCGATATCTACCTCCTGGAAAGTGTCTTTTCCCAAAAGAGGAAGGTTAACGTTGCAGGTAATAGCCACCATTGGGACAGAATCCATATAGGCTGTTGCAATTCCCGTTACAAGGTTTGTTGAACCCGGTCCGCTTGTTGCAAAGCACACACCAACCTTACCTGTAGATCTTGCATAGCCGTCAGCTGCGTGAGCTGCACCCTGCTCATGGCTGGTTAAGATGTGAAGGAAGTTATCACTCTGCTTGTAGAGTTCGTCGTAAATGTTAAGGATTGTTCCTCCCGGGTATCCAAAGATTGTGTCAACCCCCTGTTCCTTAAGACACTCAAGAACAATCTGTGATCCTGTAAGTTGCATTTCAATACTCCTTTGGCTTCTATATTATTCGCCCGAAACAATTCAGGCTCTTGGAATTTCAAGTACAGCTCCTCTGTTTCCGCTGGTTACAAGCTCTCTGTATCTTGCAAGATAACCTGTTGTAACCTTGGGTTCTCTCGGCTGCCATTTCTCTCTTCTCTTTGCAAGCTCTTCATCTGAAACCTTAACATTAAGAGCGTTGTTCGGGATATCGATTGAAATGATATCGCCCTCTTCGATAAGAGCAATAGGTCCACCGACAGCTGCCTCAGGTGAAACATGTCCGATGGAAGCACCACGGCTTGCACCTGAGAATCTTCCGTCTGTGATAAGAGCAACGGATGAGCCAAGGCCACGGCCTGCAATAGCTGATGTAGGATTGAGCATCTCTCTCATTCCGGGGCCGCCCTTAGGTCCTTCGTATCTGATAACGACAACGTCTCCGGCAACAATCTTGCCACCAAGGATTGCTTCAATAGCATCCTCTTCACAATCAAATACTCTTGCAGGTCCTTCGTGAACCATCATCTCCGGAACAACGGCGCTCTTCTTAACAATACCTGTATCGGGTGCGATATTGCCCTTGAGAACAGCGATTCCGCCTGACTGCATGTAAGGATTCTCGATAGGTCTTATAACCTCAGGGTTCTTGTTGTATACACCCTCAAGGTTTTCTTTTATTGTCTTACCTGTTGCTGTAATAAGATCTGTATTAATAAGATTCTTCTTAACAAGCTCTGACATAACGGCAAGTACTCCGCCGGCTTCGTTGAGGTCTTCCATGTATGTGGGACCTGCAGGTGCAAGGTGGCATAGATTTGGAGTTTTGGCAGATACTTCGTTGGCAATCTCCATATTGATATCAACTCCGGCCTCGTGTGCAATCGCAGGAAGATGAAGCATTGTATTTGTTGAGCATCCAAGAGCCATATCCATGGCCATTGCATTCATGAATGCCTCTTTTGTCATGATGTCTCTGGGACGGATATTCTTCTCGACAAGGTTCATAACTGCATATCCGGCCTTCTTGGCAAGTCTGATACGAGCCGAATATACAGCAGGAATTGTTCCGTTACCGGGAAGTCCCATTCCGATTGCCTCTGTAAGACAGTTCATGGAATTGGCTGTGTACATGCCTGAACATGATCCACATGTAGGACAAGCCTTCTCTTCAAGTTCGCAGAGCTGCTCATCAGTCATCTTACCGGCTGATACAGAGCCAACAGCCTCAAACATTGATGAGAGTGAAGTCTTATGGCCTTCAAATCTTCCGGCCATCATAGGACCTCCTGATACAAATACAGTGGGAATATTTACTCTGGCAGCAGCCATCAGAAGTCCGGGTACATTCTTGTCACAGTTGGGAATGCATACCATTCCGTCAAAGGCATGTGCTTTGGCAAGACACTCTGTACTGTCTGCAATAAGATCTCTTGTAACAAGTGAGTACTTCATACCGATGTGTCCCATAGCGATACCGTCACATACAGCGATTGCAGGAACCACTACAGGCATTCCGCCCGCTTCTGCTACAGCCAGCTTAACAGCTTCTGTGATCTTATCCAGGTTCATATGTCCCGGAACAATCTCGTTGTAGGAACTAACAATACCGATAAGAGGTTTGTTTCTCTCTTCTTCCGTAAAACCAAGTGCGTTGAACAGACTTCTGTGTGGAGCCTGCTGAAGCCCTTTCATAACTCTGTCGCTATTCATTGCCATAATTCTCTCTCCTCCTGCTTACTTAATATATAAAATAAAGTTTTCATTCTCATATATATTGCGCATTGAATCTATGTAGTCCCAATCGATAGTTTCATAGGTCTGATAGAATTTCCAGAAATCAGGCCCACTGTAACCGGGCTCTAAAAGATTTTTATCTATAATAACACAATCTGCGCCGTTTACATCAGTCTTTTCACAATCAATGTTCCATCCGAATTTGAGAAGGTACTGCTGATCGCAATCAAGAACCGCAATATTCTTGCGTCTTGTGACATCTGCTATATATAGCGTATTGTACACGTTATTTTCTCTGGTACCAAGCTGACAATTGTAATCATAGCTGGTTACTCTGACTATAAAAAGAACTATGCAGAAAATCAGCGGCAGATAGATACCCTTTCCGTTGTACCACTTCTCACCTTTAACTGTTGTCTCGCTCTCGTTGTGAGCCACATTTTCCACAGTACTGCCGGCCTTTTTACGCATCATGTCGTTATATATTCTTATGGTCACATTTATAAGCCTCTCGAAGCATGCACAAAAGCACACCGCAAGAATAAATGCTCCATAGCTGAACACTCTGAGATATGGAAGCTTTTTTTGAACAACAAGCATAAGGCCGGTCACAATAACATTGGAAATTATCATGACATTTATGATAGTTCTGCTATAGGCAAAATGTCTGATGCACTCATAGCCTGCAACCCCTATACTTACAAGAACCACCACCGGAATAATATACATAAAGCCGGGGATCATATAGTTATAGAGCCTTAAAACCCATCCAACGCATTCTGCTCTGAAATCAGCTGAAGAAAGGCTCTGTATATACGGCTGAGAAAGCATATAATCCATTCCCCTGAGGAGTGAACTTACCGGAGCCCTTAAGAGCACCGTTGCATGACTCATTCCGAAATACTCTGACCCTTCTGTTTTAACCAAAAGGTTAGAGCCTATTGCAAGCCATATAAGCGCATACAGCGCTGTCGTGATAAGCGCAGCAATCAGGCCATGATTAAAGAACTTCACGAATTTCCTGTAGTAGACGTTGTCCTTAAGGCTGTCATGAAGCGCTCTGCTCTTATAAGCATTTACGAGAAGATAAACCGTGATTGCGACACTTACCGGGATAACCCAGTATATACTGCTCGGAACAGTATATAATCCCATGGCAAAAGCAAATGTGATGCACAGGTAGTAAACCGGCTTGGTCTCCTCAAGGCTGCAGATATATCCGGCAATATAAACAGAGAGCAAAAAACAAGTGGTAGCCAGAGTATATCCTCTTCCCTGTATACTGTACTCCACAACCACCTGCATGGCCGAATAAAGCATAAGTGCTCCGAAAGCCAGGCCATGGGAATAATATCTTTTACATATTCTGTATACCAGTATCAGATTAGATATCGCGCAGATAAAAGACACTCCGCGCAGAGCAATAAAAGGGTTGCCTAAGTAATAAAGAAATGCTGATAAAACAGAATATCCAACATGGTTGTTGGGAAGCGGCCAATGGATGGCTGAGTAGATAACTCCCCTGCTGATAAATGTATAGTAGGTATACAGCTCATCGTACTGAGGCGTTATGGCAAACATTCGCCACAGATAATATGACGACATGGCTATTATAAAGAGAGTTGTTGCCATTGCCTCAGGCTCATGAGGCAGCAGATTATATATTCTTTTTTCAGTTTTATAGGTTAACGATTCGTTCAACTAGAAGGTCTCCCATTTGCTTACAGCCTACCTGAGTAAAGCCCTCTCCTGCTGATGCTGACATGAGATCAACAGTTCTGTAGCCGTCCTCCAAAACTTTTCTGACTGCATTTTCAATAGAATCTGCTTCCTTGTCCAGGTTAAATGAATATCTGAGCATCATCGCAGCCGAAAGAACTGTTGCGATGGGGTTAGCTATATCTTTGCCGGCAATGTCGGGAGCACTTCCGTGACTGGGCTCATAAAGACCAAAACTTGTATCATTGAGGGAAGCACTTGGAAGCATTCCGATGGAGCCTGTGATCATGCTGGCTTCATCAGAGAGGATGTCGCCGAACATATTCTCTGTGAGAACCACATCAAACTGAGAAGGATCTCTGACAAGCTGCATTGCACAGTTATCAACAAGCATGTGCTCCAGAGTAACATCCGGATAGTCCTTGGCAACTTCCTCGACAACTTTTCTCCAAAGTCTTGAGGAATCAAGGACGTTAGCCTTATCTACGCTGATAACACTCTTTCTTCTCTTTCTTGCGACTTCAAATGCCTTAATGGCAATTCGTCTGATCTCGCTCTCTTTGTAAACAAGAGTATCCGTAGCTGTGATCTCTCCGTCAACTTCCTTGGTAAATCTCTCGCCGAAATACAGTCCACCTGTAAGCTCTCTCATGATGAGCATATCAAAGCCCTTGGCAGCAGCTTCCTCCTTGAGAGGACACGCTTTCATAAGCTGGGGATAGAGATATGCGGGTCGCAGGTTTGCAAACAGATTAAGTGCCTTACGAATACCAAGAAGTCCGGCTTCAGGTCTCTTGGAAGGTTCAAGTTTGTACCATGGTGATGTGGAGGTATTACCTCCGATAGATCCCATCAAGACTGCGTCTGCACTCTTAGCAGCATCAATTGTCTCCTGGGTAAGAGGAACGCCGTAAGCGTCAATAGAACATCCTCCCATTAAAACATCTTTGTACTCTATCTCATGGCCATATACATCTGCCACCTTATCAAGTACTTTTTTGGCCTGAGCGACTATCTCAGGACCTATTCCGTCACCCGGAATACATGTGATGTTTAGTTTCATACTCTCCTCCTGAATATAGAAATTAAGCCCGATTGGGTAGTCCCAACCAGGCTTTAACAGACATGAAAAATATTACTTCTTTTTCGAATCAGAAGTATCATTAGTTGAAACAACTGCATCTTCAGGCTTTTCAACCTCAACAATCGCTTCCTTAACCATTGGGATACGGCAGTTCTTGTTGTTACCGAACTCAACGATTACCATGTCGTCGTTGATGTCGATTACTGTACCGATGAATCCGCCTGTTGTCTTGACACTGTCCCCAATAGCCAGAGATGAAAGGATCTGTGCTCTCTGCTTCTTTTCCTTGCTCTGCGGACGCATGAACAGAAAATAGAATACTGCGATTACCGCTGCATAAACCAGAACCATTGAAATGATACTCTGTGTATTAGCTGATGCTTCTGCACCTGTTAAAAGTAAACCCATAACTTCCTCCATACCTTAAAAAAATAATATACACCAAACAATAATACTAAAAAGAGGATTCAAGTTCAAGCTTTTTAACCCTTTCTCCAGTTTTTAGCAATATTGTAAGCATCTTTTACCGAATCACCGTCAAACTCCTGCATTCCATCGAGCTTACGTTTCTTGTACTGAGCGAATTCACCTGCATCAAGCGCATCCCTGATCTCTTCCATCATGTGGTTATAAAAATAGAGATTATGAAGTACGCAGAGTCTCATTCCAAGCATCTCCCCAGCTTTAAGAAGGTGTCTGATATATGACTTGGAATATCTTCTGCAGGCAGGACACTGACAGCCTTCTTCTATGGGCGTATCATCCATCTCGTATCTTGCATTGAGAATGTTGATATGTCCCCTGTTTGTATAAAGGTGTCCGTGGCGGCCGTTTCTGCTGGGATATACACAATCAAAGAAATCAATACCTCTCTCAACAGCCTCAAGGATGTTTGCAGGTGTTCCAACACCCATAAGATAAGTCGGCTTATCATCAGGCAGATAAGGAACAACAGTTTCTAAAACATGATACATCTCCTCGTGGCTCTCGCCTACAGCAAGTCCTCCCACTGCATATCCGTCAAGATCAAGATCCCTTATAACCTTGGCATGCTCTATCCTTATATCATCGAATATCGCTCCCTGATTGATACCAAACAGCATCTGATGAGGGTTAACCGTGTATTCAAGACTGTTTAATCTGTCCATCTCTGCTTTACAGCGCCTTAGCCATCTTGTAGTCCTGTCTACCGACATCTGAACATATTCGTGCTCAGCCTTAGCTGATGGGCACTCATCAAACGCCATGGCAATTGTCGAGCCAAGATGAGACTGAATCCTCATGCTCTCTTCAGGTCCCATGAACAGCTTGTGTCCGTCTATATGGGAATGGAAATACACTCCCTCTTCCTTAATTCTTCTTGTCTTTGCAAGAGAAAAGACCTGAAATCCGCCTGAGTCTGTCAGAATAGGCTTATTGCAGCTCATAAATTTGTGCAAACCGCCCATTCGATAGATGAGGTCGTCCCCCGGTCTTAAATGCAAATGGTACGTATTGGAAAGGACCACCTGGGTACCTATTCCCTCAAGGTCCTCCGTGGAAACGCCTCCTTTTATTGCTGCAACTGTCGCAACATTCATAAACACCGGAGTCTGAATAACTCCATGAACAGTAGTAAACTCTGCCCTTTTGGCATTTCCTTCTTTTTTTAAAATCTTGTACATATATTCCTCTTAACTCATTTAATCAACATATAAATTCCAGAACTCTTCCAGGCAGAGGTTATTGTCTGTGATCACGTTTGCCGCATCAACACCTACATATCTGAAGTGCCATGGCTCATATTCTATACTTGTGATCTCCTCTTTACCTGAAGGGTATCTTAAGATAAATCCGTATTGCGCACTGTTATCCGCAAGCCACTTACCTGCAGCAGTATCTCCAAACCCTTCATCCAGAGATGAATATCCGTCAGTAATAATGTCAACTGCAAGACCAATCTGATGTTCCGATGATCCGGGAACAGTTACTGCCTGTGAAGCAAGATTGTAGGCATCCATGTATGACATCCCACCGCCCATGTAACGATCAACCTTATTACCAAAGAGCATAGTCTGTCGGTCTATATCTCTGTACGGTGAGCAGACAATAAGATTAACACCCTCAGCTCTTGCAGCCTTGAGCATATCAAGCAGAGGTGAAATAACTCTCTCATCGCACTGCATACTTCCGCTGATGGTCCCCAGCTCAAACTCATAATCATCAGGGATTGGGTGCTGCTTGTTTACAAGTACCAGCTTCCAATCATCACTGTTAAAGGAAACTTCATCCGCTCCCTGGGATAAAAGAGCTCTGGATTCCTCAACACTTACGCTGGCAGGTATTTCTGAATCAAGAATCTCTGAAACAGAAACCATGTTCTCAATTTCAGCAGCATCAGGATTTACCACCTCGCTGGCCTCCTGAAGCACTTCAGTATCCACATCCCTTTCAGTAATAAGCTCGGCATCAGACTCGGCAACTTCTTCTTCGGAAAGTACTTCCTGTACCTCTTCTGTTCTCTCTATAGCTTCTGAATTGGCAGCAAAACTGATATTCAAAGACATAGCCGGATAGGAAAAGCTACTGCTTGAAATAAAGAAAAGAATTATACAGGCCAAACATGTAAACCTTTTGGCATTTCTGTAGAAATAGAACAAAAAGTTATAGACTGTTATAGTGACCATAGCAAAAGCAATTCCCAAAAAAGAAAATGCTTTGTGCTTTCTATTGAATTTTGTGGCCTTGGAGATTACCTTATTTCTAAAGGTAAGCTTCATTTCCAAGCTACTGGCATTCATATCGGAAATATCCCCTCTTGTTCCGGATATTTATTGCAATATAAAGAAAACTACCATACAATTATATAACTAATTCACAAAAAATTCACTATTTTGGGCTGAAAAAGTCATTTATACTCAATCTAACAACCTAAATTTCATAATAAGGAGAGCTTATGTCAGGATCAATAACTGGTAAAAACATAAGGATTTCAACCTGGGGTGAATCCCACGGAAAGGCTCTGGGATGCGTTATTGACGGTTTCCCCGCTGGCCTTGATATTTCCGAGGAGGACATTCAGAAATTCCTGGACCGCAGAAAACCCGGAACATCTACTGCAACAACTTCCCGCAAGGAAGATGATCTTGTGGAGATCCTATCCGGAATATTTGAAGGCAAGACCACAGGTACCCCGATATCTCTTTTAGTAAAAAACACATCTCAGCGCTCAGCGGATTACAAGGAGATTGCCTCCTACTATCGTCCCGGCCATGCTGATTATGGCTATGATCAGAAGTATGGATTCAGGGACTATCGCGGCGGCGGTCGTTCTTCCGGAAGAGAGACCATCGGCAGAGTCGCAGCCGGAGCAATCTGCAGTAAGCTTCTTGAAATAATGGACATAAAAGTCTGTGCTTACACAAGATCCATCGGCGACGTTGAAATTGATTACAACAAGTTCGATGAGGCTGTAAGGCTCACAACTCCTACCGCCATGCCCGATGCCGAAGCAGATAAAAAAGCCATGGAACTCATCGAAAAGGCCCGTGAGGAAAAAGATTCCCTCGGAGGTGTTGTCGAGTGCAGGATCACAGGTGTTCCTGCCGGCATAGGCGAACCGGTATTTGATAAGCTCGATGCTCTTCTTTCACAGGCAATAATGAGCATCGGCGCAGTTAAGGCCGTCGAGATCGGTGATGGCATCAACGCTTCCAGAATCAAAGGTTCTGAGAACAACGATGCCTTTGAAAACAACGGATCTTACATCACCAAAAAGACAAATCACAGCGGCGGAATACTTGGCGGAATGTCAGATGGCAGCGATATCGTAGTCAGGGCGTATTTTAAACCGACTCCCAGCATTGCATCCACACAGGAGACCATCAATAGTAACGGCGAGAATATCACAGTAAATATCAAGGGCAGACACGATCCTGTTGTTGTCCCGAGAGCTGTAGTCGTTGTTGAGAGCATGTGCGCACTCACAATACTTGATCTTATGATCTCCAATATCACATCCACCGTAGACCCGATAATCAGCTTCTATAAAAACAAACAAAAATAAATTAAAAGAGGGCAGTCAAATCGACTACCCTCTTGTTTTATGTCTTATTTGCCACTAAGCTTGTGGAATACGATACAGTTAGGTCTTGAAACTGTAAGCTCCGGTCCGTTCATAACCATTGTTCCCTTGTCCATATCCACAGTAAAGAATGTAAGTGAATCCGACTCGTGGTTAAGTGATACAAGGTGCTTGTTGTCAGGGAAAAGAGCTGCATCCTTAGGATACTCTCCCGCTACAGGGAGCTGGATCTTCTTGGTCAAAAGACCTGTCTCCTTGTCTACCTTGTAAACAACAGCGTTGTTCTCGCCTGCAGTCGAGCTTACAAGGTAATTGTAATCCTCCGAGAATGAAAGAGCACTGCATGCAACACCGATTGAATCAGATTCATCGGAGTTTGTAACCTCCTGAATCTTGTTGAACTCAGGCATTCCGTTCTCTTCATGATACTCATAAACATCTATTGCACACTTCTGCTCAAGGCATATATAGAGGAACTTGCCATCCTTGGAGAACTGCATATGTCTGGGTGATGATTCCTGATCACAGTGAATGACATCAACCTCTTTGATCTTGCCATTGTCATGGTTGAGCGAATAAATATTAACTCTGTCCATTCCAAGATCTGCCGCGAGCAGATACTTGTTATCCTTGGAAACCTTGATGCACTGAACGTGAGGTACATGGTTACGTCCTGCAGCCGTACCAAGGCCCTTGTGATATCTCTCATCAGTTATCTCACCGATGCTTCCGTCTTCGTTAAGTCTTAAAATTGTCACCTTGCCATCGTGATAGCCTGCAGTAACAAGGAATTTGTCATTCTGATCCTCGTTGAGGTAACAGCCGCGCATTCCGTTAATTGACGCTTCATTGAGGAACTCAAGACTTCCATCCTCAAGAATATGATAAGCCTCTACGCCGTCATCTGTGATTGAATACAGAGTATTTCCGGAGTGAGATATTCCGATATATGAAGAATTGGTGATCTCAACCTTCTGTTTCTCGGTCATACGTCCGTTCTTAAGATCTACATCATAAATTCTGATTCCGTATTTGGTGCCAAGTCCTGATGTATAGCTTGACACATAGGCTACATATTTATCTTTCGCTGCCACCGTGGTGCCTCCTAAAAGCATAATTTGAAAAAAGCTTTATTTATCACATTCTATCACAACTATTACAAATAAAAAAGGTCGCTCAGCAAAGAGCGACCCTATTTTATCAGATTTTCAAGGCCAGTTTACATACTTGCCATCGATACAGACTCCTGCATAACCATTGGCGATCATAACTGCCTTGTCGGACTCGGAAATAACAGGTGTAGCATTTTTATCGCCTGTAGCCACATTGAAATAGTTAGCACCGTCACTTACAACACCGGTCTGTCTGTAACCGGCCATGATTCCGTTGCCCTTTGTAAGCGAGAACGATGCCATTGGAACACCTGTTTCGTTATAGAGCATTGAAATTTTCCCGGTCTGAACCAGTGACCCGGTCTTACCTTTTGCAATAGTAACAGGAAGTGAATTGTTTACAGGCTTAATATTCTGAACATAGACCTCAACACAATCATGAGCGTCTTTTGTTCCAAGTCTTTCATCATCTGCATAGAAGTGGAAAAATACATTTTTACTCTGTTCATCATCACCGATGTGGAATGTCACATTCTGGGACCCTGATTTAAATGAACACTCAAGGTATGTTGCATCACTTGTTGCCCCCTCCACATAATAAGTGTAGTTAAAATCACTTCTCATAGACATGGTCTTTGATGATCCGGCATCAATCGACATTGTTGTCTCACCAAAATCAAGCCAGAACTGCTCACTGGACGCATAAGCCTTACCGGCCGGGATCATCGCGATCAGTGCGAGACCAAGAATAGCTGCTGTCAAACACCTTATGATTCTATTCATCAGAAATTACCTCCGCTTATACTTTTAGTAAATATCGCCCTATTGCAAGTAATTACATTATAGATTCAAATTATCGATATTGCACATAAATTATTTCTAAACAGCATAAACAATCTTTAGAAATATGTGATGTTAAGGTTAGCTGTATCAGCGCAGACTCTCGCTTCTGCCCCCATCACAATCGGCAGCATCGGATCAATATGTCCTATTTCCGCATCCATGATAATGTCTTTTCCAAGGGATGCAAGAATATCAGTCACAGCATTGTACTGATCAACTCCCATCTGATCCTGTTTCCATGCAGTCAGTGGTCTGCCGATGATAAAACCTGCTGCAGTATCAAACCAACCTGCCTCTTTAAGACACCAGATACTTCTTCTGATAGACAATGGCGTGAGGTCACAGGCTTCCAGAACCCAGATGATGTTTCCGTTCTCCTTGACAAATTCCTTCATTCTGTCAAATCTTGTTCCGCAGATGTTAACAAGAATATCCAGACATCCTCCAAGGAGCATTCCCTGCATTTCGGTCTTATCCTCAGATCTGATCAGCTTGCCGTCCTTATTCCTGTAGATTACAAGCTTTCTGTCTTCATTGTTGGCATAAGGTGCCCGCAGATACTCATCGGTATACTCTTCCGGCGAAGGAGCTGCTTTCTGCGGATCCACAAATCTCTTATATCCGTCAAAAGAGCTCTTTGTTCCCTCAAGGAGTGCAAAGGAGTCAAATTCAGTCTCTTCCCATTTCTTGGCATAACCGCAAACACAGGGGCCGTATATTCCCTGAACTCCGGTTATCGTCACCAAGGGAAAAATAAAGTTCGTATTATCCGAATATCCGATGAACCACTTTGGCTTGTAATTTCTAAGCTCATAAAAGTCCATGTTGCTTATGGTCTCACACATGAGTTCTCCGCCGCCTGCTGAAATGATTGCATCGAGGTCCTCTCTCTTATAGAAATCCATAAGCTCTTTTCCTGTAACCTCAGGGTCAGTGCTTATACCAAGTCCGTCGCATTTAAAGACAGTCTCTCCTGCAACAAGCTTATATCCTCGATTTTCTATATTCTCTTTTGCAATCTTATACATCAGGCTGTAAGGCTCTGTCGCAGGTCCAAAGGACGGAGCTGTTATACCTATTGTATCTCCGGATTTTATATGATCAGGTTTTTTAATCATGTGTTCTTCCTTATTTCTTGAGATCGGCAAGTTTTGAATATGACTTGCGATAGTGTCTGTTCATCTTGATACATTCAAACAGCGATAAATAGTGACCTTCTCCGTTTCTCATCACTGCTATGTATGCAATACAGCCCTTATCAAGTACCATAGCCACTGCTTCTGCATCATCCTCTGATGAGCCCACACAATATGCACCATCATTAGGTGCAAATACCACATTCACACTATTTTTGATATTATGATAGATCTCATCTTCGTTATTAGGGATCTTAACTCCCACTCCGATAAGCTGGGCAAAGTCGTCAAGAAGAGGCTTCATATGATTGGCGCGTCTTGAAACCATGAGCGCCGCCTCTGACTTATTGTGCTTTATATAATTAACATCTTTTCTCTTATCGTAGATCTGTTCATGGATGCGTTTTACTCTCTCGGGTGTATCACTATTGTCATAAACAATACTGTCTCCGTCTCTGTGAGAGTTATAACCGTATTCCACTCCGTGAGTCATGTCCATCTTGCAGACATCAATCAGAAAGTCGTTGCAGGCTGACTCCATTACCTCAGCTTCGTACACAGCCTCATTGGAATTCTTGCCAAGGCAGAGTGTTCCATGATTGGCCATAATGATTCCGTTGGAATCCGAATACTTCTTAAGGGTTCGTGTAACGTTTTCAGCAAGTTTATCAGTTCCCGGCATAGCGTAAGCTGCCACAGGAATTGTGATATCCTCATCCTCGTAGTATGAAAAAATCTTCTTAAGTCCAAGAGTACCCGCGCATGTAGCAAAAACCTGGTGCGTGTGCACGATAAAGCCACAGTCCTTGCGTACCTTGTAGGCAGCTGCGTGTACTTTCAGTTCACTTGAAGGTTTATACTCTCCTTCATAAGAAAGGTCGTTTATATTGACCTGAACTATCATTTCAGGGGTAAGATCCTCATACCTGATACCGCTGGGGGTAATAAGCATATGATCATCATCGACTCTGCTGCTGATATTGCCCCAGGTTCTTACAAGAAGACCGATTTCATGGAGATCTCTGGATATTCTTATAATATGCTTTTTAGCATCCAAAAGTTCATTCTGATTCATGATTATCCTCTGATCTGCCCCTCTCCGGTTATCTCATATTTGTAGGAAGTCAGCTCCTTAAGTCCCATTGGTCCTCTAGCATGGAGCTTCTGAGTGCTGATACCTATCTCGGCGCCAAGTCCGAATTCAAACCCATCTGTAAATCTTGTTGAAACGTTGACATAAACACAGGCTGCATCGACCCTGTCAAGGAATCTCTGCGCAGTCTCTTTGTTCTCTGTTACGATGCACTCAGAGTGACCTGTATTGTATTTATTGATGTGAGCAATTGCTTCATCAACGTTTTTAACTGTCTTAACAGAGATTATATAGTCAAGATACTCTTTTCCGAAATCCTCTTCAGTAGCTGTCAGAGCATTCTCAATAAGCGGCTTGGATTCTTCATCGGCACGCACTTCAACATTGTGCTCATTCATTGCCTTACTGAACAGAGGAAGGAAGCTGTCCTTGATATCCTCATGAACCACAAGAGATTCTGCAGCATTGCAGACACCGATCCTCTGGGTCTTGGCATTTATGATTATCGGAATAGCCTTATCAAGATCTGCATCCTTGTCTACGTAGATGTGACAGTTTCCTGTTCCTGTCTCGATCACAGGTATGTTTGAATTCTCTGTGACAGCTCTTATGAGACCTGCACTTCCTCTTGGGATAAGAACATCCACATACTGCTTCATGGTCATGAACTGTTTTGTGACTTCTCTGTCAGTATCCTCGATTAGCTGGATAGCTTCAGGAGTAACTCCGTTTGCTTCCAGTGCCTTCTTAATAGCTTTGGTTATGGCGATATTGCTGTGAATGCAGTCGCTTCCGCCCTTAAGGATTACAGCATTGCCCGACTTAAATGTAAGTGCAAAGGCATCAGGTGTTACATTCGGACGTGACTCATAAATGATTCCAACTACGCCCATGGGAACTCTTACCTTCTTGATCCTCATTCCGTTTGGACGTGTAAACTCCTCCATAACTTCTCCGATTGGATCAGGAAGACCCGCTACCTGTCTGAGTCCCTCAGCGATAGCTTCGATTCTCCCATCATTCAGAGTAAGCCTGTCTATCATTCCGGGATGCATACCGTTCTTTTTTGCATTCTCAAGGTCTATGCCATTGGCTGCAATAATGTCTGCTGATTCGGCGATTATCTCATCCGCAACAGCCAAAAGCGCTTTATTCTTAATTTCAGTGGAAAGATTTTGGACTTCATACTTGGCATCAAAAGCCTTCTGACAAATCTCTGTAAGTGTCATACATTCCCCTCCCCGATACTTCAATTTTCTGAAAAAATTCCACTAAATTATCCCATAAACCCACAAAAAAGTCCATGAAAAAATGGCCCCCCGGGACGGAGTCAAGGGACCATTTTCAGAATATTTCTTATTTTTTCTTTCTATTTTTCAACAAAAGCGCTCCTGCAACAGCCAGCACACATGCGACGCCTGCAATGATCGGCACAACTGCCTTTTTACTGCCGCCTGCCCCACCTGTACCGCCTTTAACAAGCACAACAGAAGATATGGGTTCTACAGTAACAGTACCTGAAACAGACTCAATCACTTCTGTTCCGGCCTTATCTCCCTTAACGTAAACATTCCATTTTCCATCGGGAAGTGCAACAGATGTCTCTGTCTCGTTAGGGTTAAAGGCAAGGAATATCTTCTCAGCACTTTCGCCCTCAAGTGACTTGTCTGAATTATCCATGACAAACGCCAGCACATTCTTATCAAGTCCTTCGACAGCACTGACCCTTGATGAAACCTCCTCTGCTGTTGAAAGCCTTAGAAGTGAATGCTCTTTCCTGAAAGCAATCAGCCCCTTGTAATATTCAAGGTTCTTCTGATACTTGTCATCATCAAGATTTTCCCACTTAATGCAGTTTACTTCATCACCCGAACTGTAGCTGTTTGAGTCAAAAGAGCCATCCTCTTTGACCTTGGTTCTGAGAATTTCCTCACCAGCCTGCATGAAAGGCACACCTTCAGCTGTGAGATAAAAGCTTGCTGCCAGGTTGCTCATCTTGATCCATGACTCTTCATCCAGATCTGTCCTGGATCCTGCAATCCTGTCAAATAATGTATTGTTGTCATGGCATGACGCATACTGGATTATCTGAGATGGATTCTTTGACCAGGTTTCATTTGCAAGGAAAGAATTTGTCATGGCTCTCTCTGCATTCCTTGCTCCTGAAGCCCAACCAACTTCAGAAGTGCTGAACACGCTTCCCTTCAGGCCATCACGTATATTGTCGTTGAAATATGCAAAGCCCGGTGTCTTCTCTGAAGACTGCTGTGTTGCCATAACAACATTATCCCTGGTCACATCACTGCTCATGCTCCAGCCCTCACCATAGAAAATAACATCCGGGTGAGTCTCATGTACCTTAGTAACAATTTCATTTATAGTATCCACATCAAGCAGTCCTACCAGATCAAATCTGAAACCATCGATGTGATACTCATCTGCCCAGTAGCATACTGAATCGACAATATACTTTCTGACCATACTTCTCTCTGAGGCAGTATCGTTACCGCATCCGGATCCGTTTGAATAGGTTCCGTCGGGATTTATCCTCGAGAAGTATCCTGGAACAAGACGATTTATGCAAAAATCTTTTCCGCTGTATACATGGTTGTAAACAACATCCATAACAACAGAAAGTCCGTTGTCATGAAGAGCCTTTACCATCTCTTTTGTCTCTTTTACCCTTACGTTTCCATCATGGGCATCGGTAGAATAAGATCCTTCCGGAACATTGTAATTGACAGGATCATATCCCCAGTTAAAGCGTTCTGAGGTCTCATCGTTCTCATCAACCGATCCGAAATCATAGAAAGGCAGCAGATGAATGTGAGTAACTCCAAGACTCTTAATATAATCAACTCCTGTCGGATTACCTCCTGCAGTCTTTGTTCCTGTCTCTGTGAATGCAGTATATTTACCTGCATTTGCCATATTCCCGTTCTCATCAACAGAAAAATCGCGGATATGAAGTTCATATATTACTGCATCATTTATGCTTTCTGATGCATGCGGATTCTTATCGTCTGCCCAGCCGTCGGGATCTGTTGAGTCAAGATCGATGACCATAGCTCTTTTACCGTTAACACCCGTAGTCCTTGCGTAAGGATCACAGGCTTCCACATTCAATCCGTCAAGAACTGCTGTGTATGTGTAATAGGTTCCGGCAAGATTTTTTGAAACTTCACAAACCCATGTGCCCTTCTCATCGGCATTCATTTGGGCTGTTTCAATAAGATCTTTTTTCCATGGATCACCTGTCTCGTACAGGTTTACAGATACGCTCTCAGCCGTAGGTGCCCATACACGGAACACGGTCTTGTCCGCAGATACTGTAGCGCCCAGGTCATCACCTTCATAGGTGTACTTATCTTCGAATTCCTGTGTTGAATAAACAATGGGCATATTAACAGGAAACTCCTGACCGTCAAACCCAAGACGATAGTTCCTGTTTGCATCGAGCACTTCTCCGATTGTCAGGTCATAAAAATACTGAGTATCAGAAGCTTTTTCTGAAAGCTCAGCCTTAGTCACTTCTATATCTCCGAGACGTCCGCTGACATAAAAAGTGTCAATCTGTGACTTATCAATCTCTCCTGTAAGTTCAATCGTTATTGTCTTATCTCCATCATAGACAGCATTTTTCAGCTTAGTTCCAGTCATCACATCCTCCCCGTATTCCTTGACTGCGCCTTCAACTCCCGATTCCACATAGGCGTGAACCGTTCCTGAAACCACTTCAGACAGATCAATGAACTGGTCCATATCAACGTCTTTATCCCAGTCCTGCGTTCTGACAATAAATCCAACTTTTGTTTTTCCAGCAGGAACGCTATATGTTGCCACCATCTCTCCGCCTTCATCTTCAAACGGAATTCCTGCACCTTCTCCTCCGTCAGGCCACATCCAGACGTCCCATCCATCGTACTTCTCATCATCCCTGTGATAGTGGAGCTTAAGTGTAACTCCCTCGTCTGCTCTTACAGTGATCGACAAACCGGGGTCTGCCAGCAAGGCAAAAGACATAAATACTGCCGTCAAAAGAGCTAAACCCCGCCTAAATACAACTTTTTTCACTTATCAAATCCTCCCCTTGATTTTATGGAAAACGTTTTCCTATGTATTTTACTCCCTGGGGCTATTATGCGTCAACGAAAAAAACACCCCCAACTACATCATTTGTAGTTGAGGGTGTCTCTTAAATTCCTTTAAAGAAGAACTCAAACTGATATTTTCCTTCCTTCGGAAGAAGGTATTCAGGATGTGGTCTTGATCCCCAGCTGTCATCGCCTGCGATACCCATCTGCCCCATTGACGCTCTTACGTAGGTGTAGTGAACCTGTGGAAGCTCAAACGGATGAGATGCATTCTCCATCTCGTGAGGAGAATATGGCAATGCGCTGAAGTAAAAAGGTTTTCCAAAGAACATCATTCCTCTTCCTCTCTTGTCGGTTACCTTTGCGTATCTGACATCGCACTTGTTACCGCACTCCTGAGGAACAAGGTATTTGGCTACATTGTCTTTAACTTCGTTTTTGTATATGCCAAGCTTTCCACCGCGCTTTCTGTCGGCATAAGTTTCATCAGGTCCAAGGCCGTACCATGTCAGCTGATCGTAATCAGCATTAAGCTTAAACATCATTCCAAACTCAGGTGCATCCCCAAGCTCTTTTACAAGATCCATGTCCATCGCACATCTGATGGTTCCATCGCCGAATACTTCGTAGGTTACAAAGCACTCTGACCTTGGTGTTGTTGGCAGGAAGTACTTGTATCTTATGCTGATAGAATTCGGCCCCGGTACAACTTCAGGCATCTTCATATCTGCCATAGAGTAGCCCTTTAGTGTAGAGTACATACTTGCAATCTTCCACTGAGCGTAGTCATTGGTCATGGTATAGCCGTTATCATTGTCAACCGGTGCTCTCCAGAAGTTTGGAGCAGGGCTCTTCTCTATCATCTCTTTTCCGCAGTACACATAGGAAACCAGCGCAGCTGACGGGTATGTGAAAAGAGCTGAGAAGTCATCACCGTATATTCCAAGATTACTGTTTCCAAGAACAACCTTAAGCGGCTGTGAGCACTTGTACTCGCTAAAGTACTGGCCGACAGTAGTCTGTCCGAAAGCAACCTCGTGACCCTTCTTAGCCCAGAGTGTATCTTCCTTAAGAGCAAAAGAAACAGTCAGAGTAAACTCAACGTCCTTTCCCGACATGGACTCTGCCTTCTCAAACTCATCCATTCTCTCCAGGATTTCTCCCGGCACATTAAAGCTCTTTGAAGAAAGAGGCATAAGGCTTATATCCACAGGATGCTGCGCAATCTCTTTTCCGTTTACATTTAATATGATACAGGCATCAAAGGTATCTGTATTGACGAAGAGATTCTTATTTATTACCTTAAACTTCTTGCCGCTCTTATCAAACTCTACCGATATGTTCTGGTAATTGAACTTCACCTCCTGCATCTTGGGTGAAGGAGTTCTGTCGCCGTAAGCGATTCCGTTTCCTGAGAAGTTGCCGTCATTTGGTCTGTCACCAAAATCTCCTCCGTATGCTTCAAACTCTTTTCCGTATCTATCCTTCTTTGTAATTGACTGGTCAATATAATCCCAGATAAAGCCTCCCTGATATCTTGGCTCAGTATCTGTCAGGTCAGTGTAATAGTGCATTCCTCCACAGGAATTACCCATGGCATGTGTATATTCGCAGCAGATAAACGGCTTATCCTTGTTCTTATCAAGGAACGCCTTAATATCTGCAGCATGAGGATACATCTGACTCTCCATGTCAGATGTGTCATTGTATGTTCTGTCGTGGAAGACTCCCTCGTAGTGTACAAGCCTTGTGTCATCAAGCTTTTTGAAAAGAGCCGACATCTTCCTGATCACTTTTCCGCCATGAGACTCGTTGCCGCACGACCAGATAAGAATTGAAGGATGGTTTTTATCCCTCTGATAACAGGAGTTTACTCTGTCCAAAAGAAGACCTTCCCATATCCCGTTGTCTCCCGGAACAACATATTCCTTTGGCTGAGCGCCTCTCTCAAAGGGCTCCCAGGTTCCGTGAGTCTCCATGTTGTTCTCAGCTATAAGATAAAGTCCGTACTCATCGCAAAGCTCATAAAGGGCAGAGTCATCAGGATAGTGACTTGTCCTTATGGCATTGATATTGTTCCTCTTCATGGTTGTGATATCAGTGATCAGCTCTTCTCTGCTTGGAACACGTCCGTTTTTATTGCTGAACTCATGCCTGTTGACGCCCTTAAAGACAATTCGCTTGCCATTAAGAAGCATCAGCCCGTCTTTCATCTCGAAACGCCTAAAGCCCACGTACTGTCTGATAACCTCAGATACCTTGCCCTTGGCATTTTTAACAGTAATGAGAAGTTCATATAGATTAGGCTCCTCTGCACTCCATAGCAAAGGCTTGTCTACTTTAAAGGTCCCTTCGCACTCTCCATTTGAAGAGATTGTTATTGCATCCTCAAGAATCTTCTCCCCCCTGTAGGAAAGCACAAATTCTGCAGTTCCTGTACCCTGCGTCAGGGCCTTGATCTCAAGCTTTGCACTTTTTAAGTTTGAAGCAAGCCCCGGTTTAACAGAAAGATCAGATATATGTGTACTTGGAATACTATACAAGTAAACAGATCTGAATATTCCGGAGAATCTGAAGAAATCCTGATCCTCGCACCAGCTACCGGCTGTCCACTTGAACACTCTTACGCATAGTTTATTCTGTCCTTCAACAAGGTAATCCGTCAGATCAAATTCTGCCGGATCGAAGGTGTTCTCAGAATATCCTACGTATCTGCCATTGAGCCAGAGCGCAAATCCGCTTTCAACTCCCTGGAAAGAAATGCATACTTTATCGTGAGCAAAGCCCTCCGGAAGTGAAAAGAGCTTGACATAATCCGCAACCGGATTGAACTCCTGTGGAATTTCAGGAGGAGTAAGTCTTTCCCTTCCATCCCACGGATACTGAACATTAACATACTGAGGCTTGTCGTATCCTTCCATCTGAATGTGAGCAGGAACACGGATTCTATCCCATCCTGTTGTATCAAAATCTACATCAAAAAAGCCTTCCGGAGCATTTTTTATATTCTTTGCATAATGGAAATGCCATACACCGTCAAGGCTAAATCGAAAGCTGCTCTCACCGGTTGAAAGCTCAGCCACTGACTTATATGCCACATGGTCAGAGTGTGCCGGCAACCTGTTCTGAGCAAAAATCTCAGGATTTTTTACTATCTCATAATCAAATGTTTCCATGATATTCCTCACCTTATTGTTTCATTTTCATTGATAAGCATCATCGGCTTTATATCATTGACATCCGCATCGATGATCTCGTCAGATATCTGGCATGCAAAGCAAACAGCTACAGTCCTGTAATAGGGGTGTGCGCTTAAATATCTGTCATAAAAGCCCGCGCCGTAACCAATCCTGTTAAGCTGCCTGTCAAAAACAGCCCCGGGCATGATCACAAGAGTCTTTTCAGGATCAAGTTCTTTTGCAATATCCGATGATTCGGTAATCTCAGGCTCTCTAATGCCAAAAGCCCCCTCGCTCATCTCCTCCAGAGAGTCGATCCTTACAAATTCCATCTCTGATTTTTCTACATCTGTCACTTTGGGGCAAAAGACATTTTTCCCTAGAGAAAGTGCATCCAGAATCATCTCATCAGTGATGACCTCTCCTTTTCTCGAAGCATATGCCAGAATATTATCAGCATTCTGATATTCAGGAAGTTCAACAAGCCTCTCCAGAATCTGTCTGCTCTTTTCCTGCTTCACCTCTGTAGGGATGGTCTGTCTCTTTGCTATATATATTGTTCTAAGTTCTCTCTTATCCATATCGTCCTTACCTTCAAGTCAGCAATTTTTCGGCAACCCATTCGGCACTTCTTATGCCATCCATAGCTGCTGACATTATGCCGCCCGCGTAGCCGGCCCCTTCTCCGCAGGGGAATAATCCCTCTATTCCGGTAGATTCTCCTTTATCATTTCTTGTGATGCGGACCGGGGATGAAGTCCTGCTCTCAACTCCAAGCACAAGTGCATGGTCATCGTTGTAGCCTCTTATCATCCTGCCAAAATTCTCCATACCCTCTACAAACGCCTTGTTGAGTTCATCCGGAAGAATCGTGTGTACATCGGCAAATTCATATTCTCCCTTTGTCTGTGGATTAAAACTCTCAGCATCAATGTAGTTCTTATCAGGCCCCTTTTCAGCGTTGCCACAGGCTTTCTTAAAGTCACCGTAGTACTCTGCAGGTATCCTTCCTCCGGCCAGCTTATATGCATTCTCTTCAAGCCTTCTTTGGAATTCCACACCGGAGAGCACATCGCTTCCTCCGAAATCCTGCGGGTCAACGGTTATGATAATTGCAGAGTTGGCGTTTTTACCGTCACGTCCGCTGTAGCTCATTCCGTTAACCGCAAGCCTTCCCTTCTCTGAAGATGCGTTGACCACATATCCTCCGGGACACATGCAGAAGGAATAAACGCCTCTGCCGCTTTCTGTAGTCGTAACAAGCTTATATGGAGCTGCTCCGAGTCCCTTTACATGCTCTGATCCGTACTGGCTCATGTTAATAAGGCTCTGTGGATGTTCAACTCTAAAGCCCACTGCAAACGGTTTTGGCTGCATATCAGCATTTTTGTCTTTGAGCATGTAGAATGTGTCTCTTGCACTGTGCCCGATGGCCAGAACCGCCACATCGCAATCTATCTGCTTCTTGTTTCCATCAGCCCCTTCTGCTATTACGCCTTTAAGTGAACCGTTTTCACTTAATACAAGCTCCGTTACCTTAGTTTCAAAATAGACTTCGCCGCCATAGCTCTTTATATCTTCTCTTATATTCTTAACAACACTCTTTAGTATATCCGTACCAATGTGGGGTTTGGCTTCATACTTTATCTGCTCCGGAGCACCATGATCGGTAAAGATATCAAGAGCTTCCATTCCCCTGCACTCTTTATCTTTAACCATGGTGTTGAGCTTACCGTCTGAAAATGTTCCGGCTCCGCCCTCTCCAAACTGAACATTGGTTGTCTCATCCAGCTCTCCGGTAGCCCAGAACTTATCTACAATCTCGCTCCTCTTATCCACATCCGCTCCACGCTCCAATATCAGCGGCTTAAATCCCTGTTTTGCCAGTTCATATCCGCAAAAAAGCCCTGCAGGTCCGCAGCCGATGATAATGATGCGCTTATCCGAAAGGTCTTTTTCCTTATGGACTATGCCCGGGACATGACTCCAGAAATCATATTTCTTCTCGGAAACAACAGACACGTTCTTATCCCTGCACGCCTTAACAATTTTCTCCTCAGGTTTTCCATTCACCTTAAGATCAATTGTATAAATATGGTATAACTCCGGCTTCTTCCTGGCATCCAGGGAATGCTTAACTATACTCAAAGATTCAATATTTATCTCCTGAATCTTCAGTATTCTACAAGCCTTTTTCTTAAGAAACTCAACCATAGCCTTCGTGCTATAGTCCATATTCTCATCATGTTGTATTTTTATCTGATTGATTCTTATCATATATGTACTTTCTTTGTTATTTCACAATGATGCAGCGCAGCCGGCGATACTTCCGCTGGTCCAGGCGAACTGAAGGTTATATCCGCCACATCTTCCATCAACGTCGAGAAGTTCTCCAACACAGTACACTCCGGGAGCGCCCTTGCAGGAAAAATCACTTCCTATATCTCCGAGACTGACGCCTCCTGTTGTAACCTGAGACGCCTGGTAGCCATAGCTGCTATCAATGGCAATTTTCAGATTTCTGTAGTTATCCAGAATGCAATCCGCCATGCTCACGGATATGTTTTTCATCTTCATTTTTCTGCCAAGCTTCATTCTGCCAAGAACCATATCGGTGATACCACTGTTGGCAAAACCCTGCAGGAATTCTTCCAGGCTTCTGTCATCCTTGAGGCGCAGCATATCTGATTTCAGAGCTTTAAAGTCGCTCTCGTCATAGTCCGGAAAGAAATCGATAACGGCAAAGATTGGCTTTTTGTCCTCTACAAATCTTATGACCTCTCTTGATGCCTGCATAACAGGTATTCCTGAGATTCCGTCAGAACTAAGCTGAATCTCACCGTATTCCTTCGCAATGACTTCTGTTCCCAAAATAAAAGAAACCTCTGCAGTAGCTCTCACTCCCGCGGAAGGCATGATTTCTCCGTCCGCCACTTTAAATCCAACAAGTGCCGGATAAGTGTCCTTTACAGACATTCCAATATTCTTGCATATGTAGTAGCCATCTCCTGTGGACATGGTACTCTTGGCACCGGAAAGCGCACCCATTGAAAGTATCACAGCATCAGCTTCGTACTCCGCCTTATTGGAGCTTAGCCTTACTCTTCCGCCATCAAGACATTTTACGGCTTTTACCTGCTCACCGAAATTCACAGTTACACCAAGTCGTTTTATCTCATTTTCAAGCGCATTGACAACACTCATGGCCTGTCCGGAAACCGGATAGATGTATCCGTCTTCGCTTTTGATCACAACTCCCAGAGATTTAAAGAATGATATGACATCCTCCACACCATAGGTAGAGAGCCATTCTTTCATTCTCCCTCTTGCAGAAGCGTTGTAATATTCCTCTCTCATATCAAGATTGGTCAGATTACATCTGCCGTTACCTGTCATGGAAAGCTTTTTGCCAAGACAGGAATTTTTCTCAATAATGGAGACTTTCGCACCGTTTCTTGCTGCGTAGATAGCTGCGCACATTCCGGCAGCCCCACCGCCTGCAACAATTATTTCCTTATTCAAATTCAACCCTCTTCATATCTGTCGCGCCTTATGGCAACGGAAATGCCGTAGAAAAGTTTACCAAACGGTATCTTCCCCAGCTCATGGGCCAGGACGCCCCCTGTTACAACCATGACAAGCATATATACCGCCCAAAAAAGCACAATGCAGATGATCAGTGTAAGTATATCTCCGATGACATTGATAAGCAGTTTGTTTACCAGAAATACAATAAGTCCGGCTGCTGCGGCAGACGCCACAGGAAGTATCAGACTCTTCATCCATTCGTGATGATGATGCAGAACCTTGGAAAGCATGAAATAGCAGGAAGCATCGTATACACCCACAGACAAAAGGCTTGCAAGCAGAACACCCATCACGCCCATATTAAGCGGCCATATAAACAATAACAGGCAGAGAATATGCACTGCCCATCCTATTCCAAGATTGACCAGTATGGCTACAGATTTACCCATATGATTCAAAAGCCAGGAAGACATAAGCGCATGGCATGTGCAGAGTATCATTATCCCACCGAGGCTCATCAGAGAATTGGCCAGAGCATTGCTCTTTCCGTACAGTGCAATAAGCAGAGTCTCTGCTGTTGCGAACACGAAAACCGATACCGGCACAAAAAACATATTGGAAAACCTTATAAGGCGCTTGTATCTGTCCCTTGCGCCCTCGTATTCATCTCTTTCAATCCTTGCCATTACCCTGTTCATAGGCTTAATGTAAGGTATAGTGCAAATAGTTGTAAAAAGAGCTATCGTGCAGATAACGTATCCCGCGTAAGTCCCGTAGCTTGACATAAAGTCTATATCGCCATGAACCTTTCTGGTAAAGATGCAGTAAACACAAAGATCAACAATAACTGCGAGTGCCGGTGTCGCGTACAGTGGCATAATAGGTCTTATTCCGGCCAGTACATCATTTTTATTATCGAGATATCTTGGAGCTCCGTTCTTAACAAGCTCCTGAATCTCGCTCTTTCTCAGGTGATAGCTGATAATGGTCTGAACAAATCCCACTATACTTCCAAGAAGTATTCCCGCCATAAGTCCCGTCGATCCATAAACTGCACTGAACTCATCGGCATGAAGAAGTCCGTTAACTTTAAGGCCGTAGTTATAAAGTATAGCCACAGCAATGGTACCCGATACAATGGACACAGTTGCAATAAGCAAATCTGAAAGCATAATAGGCTTGGTATATCCTATTCCCTGGAGGTATCCCCTTAGTACACCCTGAATCCCCAGGAATATTACGGATGCTCCCGCCAGCATGAGCTGGATAAATCCTCTGTCAGAATCAAGTACTGCTTTGCAAAGCGTGTAGCTGAGTGCGATCAAAAGACCTCCCGTCACCAGCGAGCATATACTGAATATCCTCATTGACCTCTGCATATTGGTCTCAGCATTGTGAAACTGCGATCTTCTTGCACGAAGCCTTACCATTATATAAACCGCCTTTTGTACCGCCAGTACAAAACAACAGTAAAATATTCCGTAGATAAAAAACGGGCCGACTGCAAAGAAAGCTCCTTTATCGCCACATATTCTGATTGCCACAATCCAATAGACCATCATTACCATTACTGCAAGGTAAACGGTGGCTGTCAGGATGTGAGGCCTTATTCTCTTCTCTTCTGAATAGGTCTTCATATTTTATTTCCCCGTACAGGTATCAGTCTCTGGTTATACCAAGTTCTCCCAGAACATCCTCCTGCTTTTTTTCCATAACCTTTGCCTCTTCCTCTTCCATGTGATCATAGCCGCACAGGTGAAGCATACTGTGTGCTACCAGAAAGGCAAACTCCCTTTTTATGCTGTGACCGTAGTCCTCAGCCTGAGAACGTACTCTGTCCTCGTTTATTACAATATCTCCAAACATGATTCTGCCGGTGTCAGGGTCAAGAAGATCCACCAGCTGTTCCCCTAAAAGCACTGAGAAATCCCCAGCTCTCTCATAGCTTACATTCGGGAAAGACAGTACATCAGTCGGTGCATCGATTCCTCTGAACTCCTTGTTAAGCTCATGGATACCCTCACTGTCTGTTATTGTAAGGCCCACTTCCAGATCGGCAGCGCATCCTTCCATCTCAAGAACAGTATCGGCAACACTGTTTGCAAGCTCCTCTATATCAAAACCAAAATCAGCATGGACTTCATTCTCAACGTAAAAAGTCATAGTATAATTTCTCTTTCTTGAGCAGGGCTCTCATCTTATCAAAATCCCTGAAAGTAACGGCATAGTCCTTCAGATCACCATCACTGACCTTCTTATCCAGGATGCTGTCTATCAGTTTATCATAATCTATTTTAGCATCTTTATTCTGTTTTATCAGATACATAATGGATGCAATTACCGTCTCACTGAGTTGTACCGCCAGAGCTTCTCTTGACTTGATGGCACCTTTCTCAGGTTCGATATACTCATGAAGGAACTCTATCGCCTCCACAGGGAAATCATTCTCAATATAAAAATGTTCTACATCAGGCCACTTAAGGCTTCCATCCAAAAGACCTATTCTGTGGTAATAAGCACAAGCCTTTACCGCCCTTGCATTAAATCCAAGTCCGAGAGCAATCCTCTCCGCAAGATATCCGGTATGAATCGCCCTGAAATACTCGTCCTTGTCTTTCTCCTTGAGAGTAACAAGAAGCGGATACTCAACATCGTTGATCTCCATGTACATATCATTGGATTTCCTGATGACATAAACACCGAACATGTTGAGGAAGATCAGAAGAATGATCAGATTCAACATCAGATTCAGTATGGGAAGTATCAAAAGGTTGATGGAAAAAGTCCTATTCTGGAACAGAACATAAAAAGCTATCAGCAGCACCGCCTGCATCAGCATTGAAATAAAGACCGGAAGTGCTATCTGCGTATTCTCTCCAAGGTCTTTAAACAGCGCCAGAGCTACAGTTCCGGCAAGAACATACATGAACAGCTCATCGATGCCCCCGCTCTCCTCCAGCATTACAGAGAGAGTTACAAAGAATACTCCTGACAGCATACCTATCTCTGTGTTTGAGAACAGCGCCATCACAACGATAAGCGACATATACGGCCAAAATGCGCTGGGAACCAGGGAAAAGAAACATGACAAAACCACCATGATCATGTAAACAACAAAATACCTGTTTCTCTTATAGAAGTTGTCGTAGGAGAACCCTTCCTTACCTCTTCCTGCTGCATCCATCAGCATGAAGATAATGGTTCCTGCACCGATCAAAGAAACAATGGTATTTCGCAGTATTGCTTCATGGCTTTTTCCCAATATAAATGATATGCCAAACACGAACGCTCCCGTAAACAGGAACATAATGGCATACAGAATCTTTATCCTGTTAAGTGACCCCTTCTCACTTTCCATTTAGCGAACTTCTCTCCAACTTCTGAACTCTTTTCCTGGTCTGCTTATTTGCAGTCTTTTTCTCATAGTCCTCATATGCCTTAACAATCTTCTGAACAAGTGGATGTCTGACTACATCGGCACTTGTAAGATTACAGAAGGCTATGTCGTCAATGCCCTTTAGTACTGAAGTTGCAACATCAAGTCCCGACTTTGTTCCGGGTGCTAAATCTTTCTGGGATGCATCACCCGTTATTATCACCTTGGAACCAAAACCTATTCTGGTCAGGAACATCTTCATCTGAGCCGGCGTTGTATTCTGAGCCTCATCCAGAATGATAAAAGCGTTGTCAAGAGTTCTTCCTCTCATATACGCCAGCGGAGCAACCTCAATAAGTCCCTTCTCCATATTCTTGATGAAGTTCTCGGTACCCATAATCTGATAAAGAGCATCGTACAGAGGTCTTAAATACGGATCAACCTTACTCTGGAGGTCTCCGGGCAAAAATCCAAGCTTCTCTCCGGCCTCAATGGCAGGTCTTGTAAGTATGATACGGCTTACCTCATCCCTCTGAAAAGCTGTGATAGCCATAGCCATAGCAAGGTAGGTCTTACCTGTTCCGGCAGGGCCAAGGCCAAATACGATCATCTTATTTCTTATGGCATCAATATATCTCTTTTGTCCAAGAGTTTTGGGTTTAATAGGCTTACCGGAAACCGTATGACAGATAACGTCCATATCAATTCCTGCAAGGACGTTGTCTTTTTCCTTGACCTCTTTCTCTATTGTATCATCATTCTTAAGCGAAATGGCGTATTCTACACTCTGCTCTTCAACAAGAGAGCCTCTCCTTGAGAGAGTCACAAGCTCTCTTATGATCTGAGATGCCCTGTTTGCACCTTCCTTATCTCCTATTATGTGAAGCTGTCCGTTTCTGTCTATAATTTCTACAGAAAGGCTCTTTTCTATCTTTCTGATATAACTGTCGTTACCGCCAAAGATATTTCTCTCATCCTCAGCTGTAAGCTGCAGTGTCAGTTCTGTGATCTCACTCATACATATCCCCAAATCCGTTATTTGTGATAGGGCTCATTGTTTATTATCCTGTAGCCCCTGTAAATCTGTTCCAGCAGTATAACTCTCATCATCTGATGTGGGAAAGTCATATCCGAAAAGCTTATCCCCTGGTCTGACCTTTTTAGAACACTCTCATGAAGCCCCAAAGATCCTCCGATAACAAACTGAATATGGCTGACTCCCGAAAGAGCTTTTTTATCAAGAAAATCAGCGAATCCTTCAGATGAAAAGCGCTTGCCGGCTATCTCCAGAGTACATACAAACGCATGGTCATCGACATTCTTAAGGATTCTCTCTGCCTCTTTTTTCTTGATCTGATCACAGACAGCCGGCGGTGCATCATCCGGTGTCTTCTCATCCTGAACCTCAATTATATCGAGCTTACAGTATCTGCTAAGCCTTTTGGAATATTCTGCAATAGCATCGTTCCAGTACTTCTCTTTAATTTTGCCGACAACAATAAGAGTTATCTTAATCACTAATACTCCTTATTTACGTACACTTCCGCCGGTTATGATTCCTGTTACGCCATTCCCCTTGGCGCCTTCTTCTGTCATGTAAATATGACGCTCATTGTCCTCTCGAAGGCTAAGTACCGGAATCTTACCCTTGGAATCAACAGCTGCGTATAATACCTGCTCCCAGGTACCAGCATTGCATTTGCCATCCCATTCGGTAGTATCGCCGTTTTTATCGACGATGATTATGTACATATCACCATTATAGTTGCCATCCTTAAAACCGCCAATGGCATTCTGCAAATAGATATCCTTATCATTCATATTCTCAGAAACATAGTCATAGTGCTCCTGGCCCTGACCATTTGGAAGGTCTGATGCCCACTCACCGGAATACATATGCTCTTTTACTACATACTGACTGTAATTCGGATAAAAAGAGATCCATGTTCCCTGTCCGCTTCTGACACCCTCCGACCAGTCTCCGAAGTAGTACTGGTTATTGGCATATATGGCAAGTCCCTTACCGTTTGGAAAGCCGTCTCCTGTAGTATCTCCGTAGTAAAAGAAATCATTACTGCCCTGTAAACTGTATGACATTACTTCAAATCTTTCAAGATGCGCAAGATCTCTTACTGCCTCTGTGTTTCCCTCTGCCCAGTATGTATACATCTCCTTCATCTGGCTCTTGGCATCGTATTTGACTCCCTTATAAACATCCTTTAAAACAGCAGTATTTGTTGCATAAAAGCTGTTTCCAGAAACTGAATTCTCAGCTGTGTCCTTGTATTCTGAAGTGGCCGGCTGTGAGGCTGCTGTTGTAGAGCTGTCTGAAGCTGCCTCTTCTGTACTCGCTGTAGAAGCAGCATCTGCTGCGACTGTTCCCACCGATGCATCTGATGACGCCTGGCTGTTTGCATAATCCGTGATGCTTGCATTCATCTTCGCTTCATCACCCTTGTTTTTTCCTGAAAGAGCAAGGAAAAGAATAAGAATAAGCAGTATTACCGACGCGATACCTGCGGTAATCGCAATCTTTATTTTTTCTTCTTTGTTCATGATATAATCTCCGTTTCACTAACTTTGTTATTATACCATGGTATCAGGTAATTCTTAAGATTTACCGTCGAAAATTCTTAAGATTTCTTAAGAATTAGACTTTATTTCAATAAAAAACTGCCACAGAATAATCTGTGGCAGTCTGCACTCAATAAATTACTTTGAAAGATACTCGTCGATACCCTTTGCAGCAGCTTTTCCTGCTCCCATGGCAAGGATAACTGTAGCAGCTCCGGTAACAGCATCTCCACCGGCAAATACGCCCTTCTTGGAGGTCTGACCGTTTGCTTCCTCAGCAACGATACACTTTCTTCTGTTAACTTCAAGACCTTCAGTTGTTGAAGAGATAAGAGGGTTAGGTGATGTTCCGAGAGACATGATAACTGCATCACACTCAATCTCAAACTCTGAACCGGGGATCTCAACAGGGCTTCTTCTTCCTGACTCATCAGGCTCGCCAAGCTCCATGCGGATACATGTAATGCTCTTTACCCATCCGTTCTCGTCTGCGTGGATCTCAACAGGGTTTGTGAGAAGATCAAAGATGATTCCCTCTTCCTTGGCATGGTGTACTTCCTCCTTACGTGCAGGAAGCTCTTCTTCACCACGTCTGTAAACAACGTGAACCTCAGCTCCGAGACGAAGGGCTGTTCTTGCTGCATCCATCGCAACGTTTCCGCCGCCGACAACAACACACTTCTTAGCTCTCATGATAGGAGTAGTTGAGTTCTCATCAAAAGCTTTCATGAGGTTACTTCTTGTAAGATACTCGTTAGCTGAGAATACACCCATAGCCTGCTCGCCGGGGATATTCATGAATCTTGGAAGTCCTGCACCGGATCCGATGAATACAGCCTCAAAGCCTTCCTTCTCCATGAGCTCATCTATAGTAACACTCTTACCGATAACAACGTCTGTCTCAAGCTTAACGCCAAGAGACTTAACGTTCTCGATTTCTTTCTTAACAACAGCATCCTTAGGAAGACGGAACTCAGGAATACCGTAAACAAGTACTCCGCCGGCCTCATGAAGAGCCTCAAAAATAGTTACGTCATATCCCATCTTGGCAAGATCGCCTGCACAGGTAAGACCTGAAGGGCCTGAACCGATAACGGCAACCTTCTTGCCCTTTTTCTCCTTGGCACCTTCCGGTTTAATGCCCATCTCACGTGCTGTATCGGCAACGTATCTCTCAAGCTTACCGATAGAAACAGGATCGCCCTTGATACCTCTTACGCACTTGCCTTCGCACTGGCTCTCCTGAGGACATACACGTCCGCATACTGCAGGGAGTGCACTGGATTTACTGATAACCTGATAAGCTTCCTCAACATTGCCTTCCTTAACCTTCTGGATAAATCCGGGAATATCGATAGATACAGGACATCCGGCAACGCACTTGGGATTTGGGCAGTTAAGGCATCTTGTAGCCTCATTCTCTGCTTCTTCTTTATTGTATCCAAGGCATACTTCCTTGAAGTTCTTAGCTCTCTCTTTTGCGTCCTGCTCACGAACAGGAACTCTTACAAAACCATCCATTTGTTTGCCTCCTTATTCATGATTATTCGCAATTGCCACATCCGCCGTGGTGAGTGTCGCCCTCCTGAGCCTTGAGCATGAGTCTGCCCTCCTCAGTCTTATAGAGCTTCATTCTGTTCATGGCCTGATCAAAGTCAACCTTGTGACCATCAAACTCAGGACCGTCTACACAAGCGAATTTAACTTCTCCGCCAACAGTGAGTCTGCAGGCGCCGCACATACCTGTTCCGTCAACCATGATTGGATTCATGCTTACGATTGTAGGAATTCCAAGCTCCTTAGTGAGCTTGCAGACGAATTTCATCATGATCATAGGTCCGATTGCTACGCAGTGATCATACTTATGACCTTCATTCCAGAGATCCTGAAGCGCTACCGTTACCATACCGCTTCTGCCGTAGGATCCGTCATCTGTTGTGATGTGAAGGTTACATACTTCCTTGAATCTGTCCTCAAGAATAACAAGGTCTTTATTCTTGGCACCGATGATTACGTCACAATCCACGCCGTGCTCCTTGAGCCACTTAGCCTGTGGATATACAGGAGCTGTTCCGACACCTCCCGCGATGAAAACAATCTTTTTCTTCTTGAGTTCTTCGATATCTTCCTCAACAAGGTCAGACGGTTTTCCAAGTGGTCCTACAACATCAGCAAGCTCATCCCCAGCTTTAAGCTTGGAAAGTTTGTAGGTCTCTGCACCGATAGCCTGAACAACGATTTCAACAGTCCCCTTCTCTCTGTCGTAGTCACAGATTGTAAGCGGGATTCTCTCTCCATCCTCATTGACGCGGATGATGAGGAACTGTCCCGGCAAACATGAGCCTGCAACACGGGGAGCTTCAACAATCATCTGAAAAATGTTTGTTGTAAGCTCACGGGCTTCCAAAATTTTGAACATAAAAATTCTCCTCCTATCTATTAGATATTGTTATCAGTGTATATTTGCCACTGGAATCATAACCAAGTCTGTTTACGGTTCCGTCGTGAGTATTTACGGCATACATAAGTCCAGTAGGTGCGCTTGTTCCGTCATTAAGAACATGATTCTCAACAACAACATAGTACTCACCTGCACCTTCTATCTCGATGATCGAGTTATAAATATATTCATTGTGACCTTCAATTCCTCTGACCTTTCCTGAATTGTCCAGAAGAATATCAAGTCTGACAAGTGTGCTCACAAGGCTGTTAACAGCCTGTTCCGGTGCAACAAGTCTTGAATAGACAAGATGATAATCCCTTTCAACAATCTCACTGAAATTCCCGTCATTGTCATATGCAATGAATTTGTAATGACTTGTACCCACAGGCATTGTTATCGGAGATATGTATTGCTTGGATTCCATGGTGGGATCTGAGCCGTCTGTTGTGTAGAATATCGAATACTCCGCCTTGGTAACAGCAACAATCATCGTATTCTGATTGTACTCACCGCTTGGTTCCATTATCTCAGGAGGGGGTACAGCTCCTGCTTCGATAACATATTCGCTTTCTGCTACAACCGAACTGATTCCGTATTCATTAACCGCAACTGCCTTAATGTTATATACGCCTTCATTCTCCAGAACGATCTCGTTCTCATACAGAATACTCTCATCGCTCGGGACACCGTCATTAACGGTATAATAAATTGCGTTTCCTGATCCGTCAACCATTCTAAGACTAACATTTACAATATCATAAGTTCCGGATTCCGGATAAATGGCCGGAGCATTGGGAACATACTTGGAACGCAATTCTTTTACTGTCTCTGAGTCGTTATCCGCAAAGAGCTCACCGGCTTTGCTGAAATCTCCTGTCTGCTTATAGATCGACATAATACTCTCATATGCAGATTTAACCTTGTCCTCCGGAAAAAGACCCGAATCCACAATAATCATCAGAGAATCAACAGCACCTTCAAAGTCTCCTTCTTCCAAATAGTAGTCTGACATTCTGAAAATTATGTCTGAATTGTCAGGATGCTGTTTATTGCCTTCTTTCAGCTGCTCAATAGCACCGGCTGTATCACCTGATGCCTTGGCAGACTCAGCAAGACTGAGATAATACAGCGAAGTCTTGTTGTGATATGCAAGGAAAACAGAGGCAAATACTATCACAAGAATAAGTGCTGCAAATGCTGCTACAATTATCTTCCATCTCTTTGCAATAGCCTTAAGCAGAGCTTTTCTCTTTCGCCTCTTTTCCTCTTTGGCCTTCTCATCTCTATTAAGTTCGTCTGCCACCCCGGATAGAGTGGCATTTATTTCATTTTCTACTTCCGGCTCAAAATCCGGCACAATGTTGATCTCTGTACCGCAATTGTCACAGTACATGTGCCCTTCCGGAATTTCAAGCCCGCATTTGGGACATTTCATTGGCACTCCATATAATTAAGCATTGTGCAAAAGAGCTGCCTCATAGCAGTTATTCATAAGCATAGCGATAGTCATCGGACCAACACCTCCGGGTACCGGAGTAATGTAGCTTGCGATCTCCGAAACCTCGTCGTACTTAACATCTCCGCAGAGCTTACCGTCTTCTCTTCTGTTGATGCCGACATCGATAACCACAGCTCCTTCCTTAACATGATCTGCGGTTATAACGCCAGCTTTACCGACAGCTGCAATTATTATATCAGCTCTTTTACAAACTTCCTCAAGATTTTTGGTTCTTGAGTGAGCAATTGTCACCGTAGCGTTTTCTCTAAGCATCAGAAGTGACATCGGCTTGCCTACAATATTGCTTCTTCCGATAATAACGCATTCCTTGCCGGAAATGTCGTATCCGTCAGTGCCTCTTTTCAGAAGCTGTATTACTCCTGCGGGAGTACATGACACAAATCCTTTATCACCAACTACCAGGGCTCCCACATTCATCGGATGAAAACCATCAACGTCCTTGGAAGGATCAATTGCATTTATAACGGTCTTTTCGTCAATATGCTTTGGAAGCGGCATCTGGACAAGGATTCCGTCCACATCTCTTCTTCCGTTGAGTTCATCAATAAGCTTTAGGAGTTCTTCCTGTGAGGTCTCCGCCGGAAGCTCATAGGACAGTGAGTTGTACCCTATATACTCACAGGCTCTCTTCTTGTTGCGAACATAAACCTGAGATGCAGGATCCTCTCCGACCAGGATTACAGCCAGAGTTACTTCAATTCCGTTTTCCTTAAGAGCTTCTGTCTTCTCTTTAAGATCATCCTTAATCTGTTGTGAAATAGCTTTTCCGTCAATAATCTTAGCGCTCATGTATCCTCCTTAGAAAAGCCCGACTATTTTGCCGTCTTTATCTACATCGATATCAAAGGCTGCAGGTCTCTTGGGAAGTCCGGGCATAGTTACGATAGCCCCTGTAAGTGCTACTACAAAGCCTGCTCCTGCCGATACATAAGCTTCGCGAACCGTGATATTGTAATCCCTTGGTCTGCCCAACATATTAGGGTCATCAGAGAGTGAATACTGAGTCTTGGCCATGCATACAGGAAGCTTTCCAAAGCCCATCTCTTCAATCTTGGCAAGCTGTCTTGACGCTGCAGGAAGGAAGTTCACTCCGTCTGCACCGTAGATCTCTGTAGCGACCTTGGTGATCTTATCTGTAAGAGAAAGATCATCAGCATATATAGGTGCGTAATTTGATGGCTTGGTCTCGATTGTGTTTATAACTTCCCTGGCGAGAGCTTCTCCGCCTTCTCCGCCTTTTGCCCATACTTCTGAAAGAGCAAACTTGCAATCTCTCTCTTCACAGAACTGCTTAACATAAGCCATCTCTGCTTCGGTATCTGTAAGGAATGCATTGAGGGTCACAACTACCGGAACACCGTATTTCTGGATATTTTCAATGTGCTTTTCAAGGTTTACGATACCCTTTTTGAGAGCCTCAAGATTCTCTTCTCCGAGATCCTTCTTGGCAACTCCGCCATTGTATTTAAGGGCTCTGATTGTTGCAACAAGAACAACTGCATCAGGCTTAAGACCCGCAATCCTGCACTTGATATCAAGGAACTTCTCGGCACCGAGGTCAGCACCGAAGCCCGCCTCAGTAACTGTATAGTCTGAGAGCCCGAGTGCTGTCTTGGTTGCCCTTACAGAGTTACATCCGTGTGCAATGTTTGCGAAAGGTCCGCCGTGTACGATTACCGGTGTGTGCTCCAAGGTCTGAACAAGGTTAGGCTTGATAGCATCCTTTAAAAGAGCTGCCATTGAGCCGACTGCATTGAGATCGCCGGCAGTTACAGGCTCACCGTCTCTTGTGTAAGCGACGATTATCCTTGAAAGTCTTGCCTTGAGGTCATCCATATCGCTTGCCAGGCAAAGGATTGCCATGATCTCGGAAGCAACAGTGATAACAAAATGATCTTCTCTCGGAACACCGTCTGCCTTAGCTCCGAGACCTACTACTATATTTCTGAGGGCTCTGTCGTTCATGTCCTCAGCTCTTTTCCATATTATCTGGCGTGTATCGATACCAAGTTCGTTACCCTGCTGAATATGGTTGTCTATAAGTGCTGCAAGAAGATTGTTTGCTGAAGTGATGGCGTGGAAATCGCCTGTGAAGTGTAAGTTCAAATCTTCCATTGGAACAACCTGGGCATATCCGCCGCCTGCTGCTCCGCCCTTGATACCAAAGCATGGTCCAAGTGATGGTTCCCTCAGTGCGATAACAGTCTTATAGCCAAGTCTGTTAAGCGCATCTCCAAGGCCGACACTGGTAGTAGTCTTGCCTTCTCCCGCGGGAGTTGGGTTAATAGCAGTTACAAGGATGAGTTTGCCTTTTTTGTTTCCTTCGACCTTTTTAAGATACTCCTCTGTAAGCTTGGCCTTGTACTTGCCATAGTACTCAAGGTCATCCTCGGTAATTCCGAGTTTCTCGGCAACCTCTCTGATGTGAAGCATTTTAGCTTCCTGTGCGATTTCGATGTCACTCTTTACAGCCATTTAATCTCCTCCATTCACATACGCGTCAAATTCTTGCTTACTCATTAGCACTTTCCTAGGCTTGGTGCCCTCCTCGTCTCCTACAACGCCTGCCTCACAGAGCTGATCCATGATCCTGGCTGCCCTGTTAAATCCAATCTTGAACACGCGCTGAAGCATACCGATTGAAGCTTTTTCTTTTTCTATGATAATGTTCCCAGCCTGAACAAAGTACTCGTCTCTATCTGATCCCGTATCACCTGAGGATGATCCGCCGGATGCAGAGCCCACTGCCATGTTATCGATTGAATTCATAGCCTCTTCATTATATGTGGTCTCTGAAGCCTGATTTCTTAAGAAATCTGTAACCGCCTGCACTTCTTTGTCTGATACGAATGCGCCCTGAACTCTGGCGGGCTTGGTGTAGCCCTGAGGGTAAAAGAGCATATCACCCTTTCCCAGAAGCTTCTCGGCACCGTTGATATCAAGGATTGTCCTGGAATCAACACCGCTTGAAACAGCAAATGCAACACGGCTTGGCATATTGGCCTTGATAAGGCCTGTAATAACATCTACGGATGGTCTCTGAGTTGCGATTATAAGGTGGATGCCCGCAGCTCTCGCAAGCTGTGTAAGTCTGCATATAGCATCCTCAACCTCATTGGCAGAAACCATCATGAGGTCAGCAAGCTCATCCACTATTACAACAATCTGCGGAAGTACAGTCATATCCGGATCTTTACTGTCAGCTGCAAGCTTGTTGTAGCCCTTGAGATCCCTTACACCTGTGTCCGCAAACTTCTTGTATCTGTTGGTCATCTCAGCAACGGCCCAATTGAGCGCAGCAGCAGCTTTCTTGGGGTCTGTTACAACCGGGATCATAAGATGAGGAATTCCGTTATATACAGAAAGTTCAACAATCTTAGGATCGATCATGATCATCTGCACCTCTTCGGGTTTTGCCTTATATATGAGGGACATGATGATTGTATTGATACATACCGATTTACCGGAACCTGTAGCACCCGCAATAAGAAGGTGAGGCATCTTGGCAATATCGGTTACAACAACCTTACCTGCAATATCTTTACCTACCGCAAAGGCAAGCTTGGATGAAAAGTTCTGATATTCTGAGGATTCAAAGAGATCTCGGAGTGCTACTGCCTGGTTCTCCTTGTTTGGCACCTCAATTCCCACAGCTGCCTTACCCGGGATAGGCGCCTCAATCCTTATGTCACTGGCTGCAAGATTCATCTTGATATCATCTGCAAGTCCGACGATCTTGTTGACTCTGACTCCGGCTTCAGGCTGAAGCTCAAATCTTGTTACTGAAGGTCCCTGACTTATATCGGTAACCGTTACATTTACACCAAAGGTTTTAAGTGTTTCCTGAAGCTTGACTGCTGTCTCCTTAAGAGCTCTGGCCGAATCGGTGTTCTTGTTCCTGACACCCTTCTCAAGAAGATTAAGAGGCGGGAATACGTATTTCTTGGGTACGCTTCTCTTATGCTTCTCAATCTCTTTTTCCATACCCGGGCTCGTTGTGTGAGGTCCAGGACCAAGATTTACAGAAGAAGGCTTTGAGCCGTTAATTGTACTGTCAGCTCCGGCACTTCTTGAAATGTGGTCCTGAGCATGGATCACATAATCACCGTTCATTCCGTTTCCGAGATGCTCTGCATGAACAGGAACATCCGGAAGAATGTCTTCCTCGGAATCAAATTCATCTGTTGCTCTTGCCACAAGCTTTTTCATGGAAGGCGAAAGCTCTTTGACCGGTTCATGCTCAGGTTCAAAGTTATCCTCATCCCTGTAATCCGGCTCATAATCTGTCTCCGGCTCGTCATCTTCTTCAGGATCATATCTTCCGGCAGATTCTATCTCTTCTATGGCATCACTGCTGTTCTTTAAAATGATCTCATGAATATCGTCGTGGAACTCATCTTCATCGGGAATAAAGAGATTCTCCGATTTCCCTTTATCCTCGTTGTGGAGCTTTATCTCTCCCAAGTCATCGCCGTCCTCATCCTGCTTATCAAGTGCAGTATCTATCATCACGCCGCTGACCTTTTTCTCCATACGGAGGATCTTCTCGTCCTCCTTCTGTTCGATGGCAAGTCGCCTCTCTTCCTCAATCTCGGCGCGTCTTGCTTCCATCTTCTCGCGTCTCTTCTCGGCATAATCCCTGTAGTTGTCAGCTTCCTGCCTGGTCTTGTCAATGAGCTTTCTCCCGCCCTTCTTGAGGCCTCTGACGAAGGACTGCTGCGTTACCACAACTATAGATGCGATGCCAATAAGAAGTATCAAAAGAGCTGTTCCAGCCAGGGACAGATACTTGTAAGATGCATAGGCCATTGAGCCCGCAAAAACACCGCCACCGTTTTTTAGTTCGCTGGCTTTTGAATAAATGTCTTTTATTACATAGGATTCTGAAGACTGTGGTCTGCCTGTCAGCAATTCTGCCAACATTCCGATCACAAAGAATAAAACAACACCTGCAACTATCTTGCGAATAGATGCAATCGACCCAAAATTGGCGATTCCCACCACAACAGCTGCAAGTATGACAATAGGCGCAATATATGCGGTTATGCCGAACAATCCAAATAAGACACCGCTTACTGCGCTGCCAAGTGCTCCGCATACGCCGAAATTACAAAGAAAAAGAAAAATGGTAAGAGCGATCACACCAATCACGATCAGTTCGCTCTTTAAAGAATAATCCAGCTCTTCCTCCCGTACATTCTTACGCCTTGATGATGTACTTTTAGACCCGGATGATCTTCCTGTAGATCTCCTGGTAGAATTTCCCCTCGTATTTGCCACTATATCCTACCCGTCACAAAACTTTCTTTTATAAATTCGATCTGTTAATTATACGTGAACAGACCTTAGATAGTATACCATTTTTAAATCCTTTATGCTATACTAACTACTGATTTAAGTTTAGTCCAGATAAATAGTGAAGGAGAACATAATGGAATTTACACAGGAATTGGAAACCGGCACATTTAAGATGATCGGCAACACCGAAACTTCCCTTAAGATCAAGGAAGTTGCTGAGAAATGCCGTCTTGTCAAGACAGATAACGGTGTAAAGGTAGAACTTGCTTATACAGGTCCTAACGCCAGCAAATATATGCAGTACGTCGAGAAGCATAAAGAGGAGCTCACCAAGTACCTCATGCATCCCGATGAGGCTGATCTTTTCGAGTGGATGGAGACATCACATCAGAATCCCACCACCCTTAAAAAGCACGAGAAAGAGCATCTCATCCTCTACGTAAACTTCGACCCCGAGACACGTATGGTTCTTACCGGAATCGCTGATGAGAATGTAACCATGAAGCTCGGATCACCTCTTATGGAGGTCAACGTAGACCAGCTTACACGTAATGAGTTTAAGCTTGAGATCTACAACATGCTTCTTCTTGCCGATGAGATTTCAGTACTTATGGGCAATGCAGATCTTCGCAAAATGGCTAACATTCAGATTGTTAAGACTTATCTTACAGAGATTTATGACAAATATCACGAAAATGTATGATGATATAGGGACAAAAGCAAAACGCTATCTTGTGCTTGCACAACGATAGCGTTTTATTTTTGGACCTTTATCATTTTTTTGCTACAAACAGCGTTCCAACCTTCTTCTTCTCAATTACATCGTAGAGCTTCTCCGGGTTTTTGCCATTTGTAACGAGTACATCTATTCCATGAGAGGTTGCAAGTTCTGCAGCTTCAAGCTTGGTGATCATACCGCCGGTTCCGCGATTTGAGCCCGATCCTGATGCTACATTCTTGAGTTCTTCCGTAATCTCCTCTACCCTGCTGATGACCTTGGCATTGGGATCAGTCTTGGGATTGCCGTCATAGAGTCCGTCAATATCAGAGAAAATAATAAGTTTACTTGCCTTGCAGAATACTGCAACCACTGCAGAAAGCATATCGTTATCCGAAAAGAGCTTTTTCTCAGATTCAATTTCTGCATGGCTGACAGAGTCGTTCTCGTTAACTATAGGAATAATGTGATTCTCGAGGAGTGCATCAAAGGTATTCTTCAGATTTTCGCTCCTAATTGTGTCAGTGATATCTCCGTTATCAAGAAGGATCTGACCTACCATTCTTCCATATTCTGAAAAGAACTTGTCATACAGGTGCATCAGTTCAGTCTGGCCTACAGCAGCTGCAGCCTGCTTCATTCTGATCTCCTTGGGTTTCTGGGCCAGTCTCATCTTATTAGCGCCGACCGCGATAGCTCCGGATGAAACAAGCACAAGATCATATCCGAGATTCTCTACCCCCGAAAGAGCTCTGCACAAATGGTCCAGTGCTCTGATGTCTACATTGCCATCTTCATTTGTTATTGTGGAAGTACCAACCTTGACCACAATTCTCTTTTTACTAAGTGTCATGGCTCTCCTCTTATATAATTTCACACTTTAATTTGTTAAAAACACATATCCCTATTATATAACTGAAGTCCGAGAAATCAAGAACTTAATTCCCAGGACTTGAAATTGGGATAAAAAAAGAGTATATTAGATTGCGTGCAATTTAATTTGGGATTTGATTTGAAATATGAGGATAAATTATGAAGACTAAAGCATTTGAAGCAATTGATATGACAATAGGAACACCTTGGCAGCAGATACTTAAGTTCACGGTTCCAATGCTCCTTGGAAATGTTGTTCAGCAGTTATACAGTACAGTAGACAGTATCGTTGTCGGAAGATACGTTGGCGACAACGCTCTTGCTGCTGTAGGAAGTGCTGCTCCAATTCTGAACCTCCTTCTGGTTCTCTTTATAGGAATAAGTATGGGTGCTACGATCATGGTTGCCCAGTACCTAGGCGCAAGGGACAGAAACGCTTTGTCCCTCACCATCGGTAACTGTGTAACACTTATCCTTATTGCATCAGTTCTGATGACGATCATCGGTGTTGCCATTGCAAGACCGATGCTGGTGCTGCTCAGGACACCGGATAGCATTCTGGACTGGGCGACAGACTATCTTGTCATTCTGTTCCTCGGTAGCATCGGACTGGGATTTTACAATATCCTTAGCGGTGTTTTAAGAGGTCTCGGAGATGCAATGTCGGCCCTTATATACCTGATTGTAGCAAGCGTAATCAATATCGTACTCGATATATTATTTGTAGCAAAGCTGGGGCTCGGCGTACCCGGTGTTGCTCTTGCAACCATCATCGCTCAGGGCATTTCAGCAGTTCTTTGCATAGACAGACTTCGCAGAATGAATGATACCTTTGATTTCGGATTTAAATACTTTAAATGGAGCGGACAGTATGCAGGACAGATTATAAGGCTGGGCCTTCCTTCAGGAATAACTCAGGCTATTTTCTCCATGTCAATTGTCCTTGTACAGTCACTTACCAATACTTTCGGAGAACAGCTTATTACTGCCAACGTCATGGTCCAGCGTGTTGACGGTTTTGCGGTTCTTCCAATCTTCTCTTTTGGTTCAGCTCTTACTACATTTGCAGGCCAGAATATCGGCGCCGGCGATAAAGAAAGAGTTGAAAAGGGTTCACGCCAGGGACTTTTCATGTCACTTATGTTCTCAGTACTGATCGTTGCTGTTATCCTTATCTTTGGAAGACACCTCATGGGAATCTTCACTGATACAGAAGAACTTATTGATCTCAGTATGCATATCATGAGAATCCTTGCAGCAGGTTACCTGTTAATGGCCATAATTCAGGCTCTTACAGGTGTCATGCGTGGAGCAGGCGATACTGTAACTCCTATGTGGATTTCCATCATAGAGACCTTTTTCCTGCGTATGCCACTTGCCTATCTTATGGTATACCTCACTAAATCCGAGGCTCTTCCACTGGGCAATCAGGATATGATCTACTATTCTCTGCTAATAGCCTGGGGAATCGGCGCCGTAATGAGTATTCTCTTCTACAGATTCGGAAAATGGAGAAACAAAGCCATCGCTTTATAATAGTAAATAAAACGTCCCCGGTGTCTCATCAAACAACAAAAAACGGCTCTACTGAGCCGTTTTTTAGTGGATTAGGCGGGAGTCGAACCCGCGTCCAAAAATTCATCCCCTGTCCTTCTACTATCATAGCCTGTTATTTCGGAATTCTGCATTCCTGTTCCCTCATACCTGCGGTAACCGGCAACTGCAGATAATCGGTAGCCCCTGATACGTCCATGAAGTCGAGGCATCCCCCATGTCGTTTCCTACAAAGTTTGACGCCGGTTATCTGATGTGTAGGTGCATCAGAGCCGACGCGCCGCACTTAGGCAGCGAGTGCTAAATTATCGTTAGCGTTTAATTTTAATTTGAGGTTTAACGCAACCGTCCTTCGGATAGCTTCTCCAGCTTCAAAATCCCTGTCGAAACCTTTACTAACCCTTATTCAATTTGCTTTATAAGTATATCGGCTTTTGATGATAAAATCAATAACCTGTTGGTTTACTTAAAGCTCTGTCTGAAGTCCCTCTGAGCTTCTCTCTGCTGGTCCTTCTTGGCCATATCAGCCCTCTTGTCATAGAGCTTTTTACCTCTGGCAAGACCGACTTCAACCTTTACCCTGCCGTTTTTAAAATATACCTCCAGGGGAACAAGAGTGTAGCCTTGTGTCATCTTCTGCTGGTCAAGTTTTCTGATCTCAGCCTTGTGAAGAAGAAGCCTCTTTACACGAAGAGGATCTTTGTTGAAGATATTGCCCTTCTCGTAGGGACTGATATTCATTCCGTTGATGAAGGCTTCTCCTCTATCAATGGTAACCCAGGCTTCCTTGATGGAACACTTTCCCTGCCTTATCGACTTAACCTCTGTTCCAAAGAGTTCAATTCCTGCCTCATACTTCTCTTCTATGAAATAGTCGTGATATGCTTTTTTGTTGTTAGCGACAAGTTTTCTTGCCTTGTTATCTTCTGCCATTTTTATCACCTGTTATCTCTTCTTTTTTCTGCCCTTGCCCTGGGAGCTTCTTGCTGCCTTGCTTGTTGCAGACTTTTTGTACTTGTGTACCTTGTAAACCTTGCGTCCTGCAGGTTTCTTAAGTTTAGGTTTACCGGTTCTGGGATCAGGTTCCACATCCCTGAGATCCACCATCTCTCCGCGAACGCTCACCTTTTTCCTGCTCTTTTTAGGCTCTGATTTCTTCTTTGGAGTCTCGTCGTAAGACTCATCATCTTCTTCATCAGCCTCTTCCTGAGCGATTCCCATGAGTTTTCTGACCTTGCTTGCCCTGAACTCAGCCACTTTCCTGGCCTCGGAATACTCCACAAAATCATCTCCGTCATCATCCATATCAGGGTCAATGATCTTAAAATCTATAGCCTTGGTGAGTCTGTCAGCACCTACCACCTTGATCCAGACCTTCTGACCAAGAGTATATTCCTTGTGATAGCGTTCTCCGACAAGTCTCATATTATTCTCATCATAAACATAGAAATCATCTTCCATGGAAGCTGCCCTGATCATACCTTCGCAGGAATTCTCAAGCTCCACAAAAAGTCCCCAGGCTGTAACGCCCGAAACAACGCCTTCAAAGCGTTCTCCAAGATGATTTTCCATGTACTGTGCCTTTTTTAGCTTATCAGTTTCTCTCTCAGCCTCTTCAGCCCTTCTCTCAGTCTCGGACGAATGCTTAGCAACTTCATCCAGGATCTCGCTGTAGTGACGGGCCTTGGCTTCACTCATCCTGCCCCTTAGATGATCCTTGATGATCCTGTGTATCTGAAGGTCAGGATAACGCCTGATAGGTGATGTGAAATGGCAATAAAAATCAAAAGCCAGTCCAAAATGCCCCGTACACTCTGTGCTGTACTTGGCCTGCATCATGCTGCGAAGAGCCATTCTGCTGATGACTGCCTCTTCCTTGCAGCCCTCAATATTCTTAAGGAGCTTCTGTATCTCTTTTGGCCTTACCTCTCCATCGTTTCTGATCTTCATGTGATGGCCAAGGTGCCCGGCAAAGGTTGCCAATGTAGCCATTTTCTCCGGATCCGGCTGTTCATGGATACGGTATACGAAAGGACTCTGCAGGTAAAAGAAATGTTCAGCCACCGTCTGGTTTGCTGCAAGCATAAAGTCCTCAATAAGCTTAGTTGCTGTGTTTCTCTCATGAGGGACGATATCGATGGGATTACCCTCTTTATCCAGAAGTATCTTGGACTCAGGGAAATCAAAATCTATCGCTCCTTTCTTCTCTCTCTTTTTACGAAGGATAGCCGAGAGTTCAGCCATTTCCTTAAACATTGGAACCAGCTCTTTGTAGCGCTCTATAGTCTCAGAATCTTCATCCTCTATAATCTTGGCAACGTCGGAGTAATTCATTCTCTCGTTGACATTGATGACAGTCTCGGCAATCTCATGATCAACAAGACCTCCGTTCTTATCAAAGGTCATTAGACAGCTGAGTGCAAGTCTGTCCTCTCCGTGATTGAGAGAGCAGATTCCATTGGAAAGCCTGTGAGGAAGCATAGGAATTACCCTGTCCACCAGATATACACTGGTGCCCCTCTTTAGGGCTTCCCTGTCAAGAGCAGAGCTCTCCTGTACATAGTTAGTGACATCCGCAATGTGAACACCGAGGTGGTAAAGACCTTCCTCATCAATATGAAGGCTTACTGCATCATCAAGATCCTTGGCATCTTCACCATCGATGGTAACCATAACAACATCACGCAGATCCTTACGCCCGTACATGTCAGCCTCACTGATCTGATCCGGGCATCTGTTAGCCTGATTGATAACCTTCTCAGGGAATTCATATGGAATATCGTATCCCATGACAATAGAGAGTATATCAACTCCGGGATCGTTGATGTTTCCAATGACCTCTTTGACCTTGCCCTCAGGTTTTCTGCGTTTTAAAGGATCGCCGTAATCAGTGATCGTAACTACAACCTTATCTCCTGTCACAGCAGCCCCGTGATGCTCTATCGGAATAAAGATATCGTTTGTGATCTTGCCGTTATCAGGAACAACAAAGCCGAAATTCTTCTCGGCCTGGTAAGTTCCCACTACCTCTTCAATGCCTCTTACCAGTATATTTCTGATGCGTCCCTCTTGACGCCTTCCCTGTGAGTCAGGAAGAAGTTCGACCTCGACCGTATCCGTATGAAATGCACCATGTACATAATCCTCGGGGATAAAGATATCTTCCTCCATCCCTTCTACTTCCACAAACCCAAAGCCTCTGGCGTTACTGATAAACTGGCCAACCACATAGTTTTTATTATTCTTTTTACCGCCTGTAAGGCTCTCATCCATGCGCTTTAAGCGCTTTCCTTTACTCATAAACTCTACCTATAAAACAAGGCACCCTAATTAAATTAGAGTGCCTCAAAACAATTCATCAAAATGAAACCGGGAATTAAAGGATTCCCATATTAAGAACGATTGCAAAAACAATGAAAAGGACTGAAAGAGCAACTGTTATCTTCTTGAGAACGCCTTCTCTTGAACGGCCCTTGTTCTTGCCCCAATATGTATTCTCAACTGTTCCCTGAATTGCACCAAGTCCCTGATTCTTGCCTTCCTGAGCAAGCACAAGAACACAAAGTGCGACACATACTATGATAAATAATACTCCGAAAACATATCCTAAAACACTCACGATCAAACCTCCAAAGGTAATACTATCATTTAAAAACACGCAACAGTTACTATAACATATTAGCAGCGTTCAGTCAATTCTTTCTTAAATCACTTCTTAATAAGCAGGGACTTACCTGTCATCTCTGCAGGCTTCTCCTCACCCATGCACTCGATAAGTGTAGGAACGATGTCTGCAAGGCATCCACCCTCTGCAAGTGTGTATGCAGGATCATAGTTAACAAGGATGAAAGGAACAGGATTGGTTGTATGAGCTGTCCAAGGCTCTCCTGTCTCATAATCAACCATCATATCTGCATTACCGTGATCGGCGCAGATGAAGAGTGTTCCGTTTGTTGCCTTAATGGCATCAACAATCTTGCCAACACACTCATCAACAACTTCGATAGCCTTAACTGCTGCAGGAATAACTCCTGTATGACCTACCATGTCAGGGTTTGCGAAGTTAGCTACAACCACGTCATACTTCTGAGAATTGATTGCATCAAGGATCTTGTCGCAAACTTCAGGAGCGCTCATCTGAGGCTTGAGGTCATATGTAGGAACATCCTTAGGGCTGTTAACAAGTACTCTGTCCTCGCCCTCGTTAGGCTGCTCAACACCACCGTTGAAGAAGAATGTTACGTGAGCATACTTCTCTGTCTCAGCGATACGAGCCTGCTTAAGACCTTTGTTTGCAAGCCACTCACCAAATGTGTTTGTGAGCTGGACCTTCTTGAAAGCAACTTCCTTGTTAGGGATAAGAGGATCATAATCTGTAAAGCAAACATAAGTTACGTCCTTACGAGGTCCTCTGTTAAACTTATCAAACTCATCGTCACAGAAGCAGTGTGTGATCTCTCTTGCTCTGTCAGGACGGAAGTTGTAGAAAATGATTGAATCTCCATCCTTGATAGTAGCTACAGGTGCACCGTTCTTCATGATAACTGTAGGAATAACGAACTCATCTGTCTTGCCGTTCTTGTATGAATTAACCATGCACTCATGAGCAGAGTCAGCCTTGTTGCCTTCACCCTTTGTAAGTGCGTTGTATGCGATCTCTACACGGTCGTAGTTGTTATCTCTGTCCATTGCGTAGTAACGGCCTGAGATTGAAGCGATGGCACCAACACCGAGCTCCTTCATCTTGTCCTCAAGCTGCTGTACGAAATCAATTCCGCTCTCAGGTGGAGTATCTCTTCCATCAAGGAAGCAGTGTACATAAACCTTATCAAGGCCATTCTTCTTGGCAAGCTCTAAAAGGCCGTAGATATGTGTAATGTGGCTGTGAACACCACCGTCTGATACAAGACCGTACATGTGAAGAGCTGAATTCTTCTCCTTGCAGTTGTAAATTGCCTGCATAAGACCTTCGTTTGTAAAGAAATCTCCGTCCTCGATAGACTTGGTGATCCTTGTGAGCTCCTGGTATACGATTCTGCCGGCACCCATATTCATGTGACCAACTTCGGAGTTACCCATCTGTCCGTCAGGAAGACCAACAGCAAGACCTGATGCATAGCCCTTTACGAAGGGATAATCCTTCATAAGACCGTCCATCACTGGTGTGTTTGCCATAGCAATGGCATTATACTCAGGATTGTCATTAAGACCATATCCGTCAAGAACTAAAAGAACTGTAGGTTTGGAACCTCTCATATTTATATCCTCCATTTGTACAATAGATTAAAACTTATTTTTCCTTGCATAGTATATCTCATTGAGCATACCTATGACAAGCATTTAACAATACTTTTATAATTAGTGATATGCATAGTACCCATCAATATCAAGATACTCGACATCTCCGTCCTCTCCGATGCGCAGATATACTCTTGTAAGATATAAAAGGCCACCGTCCGGTGTGACAACAGGTGTGCTTATAGCGTGAGTATAATCATATTCTATTCCATCATTGTCATAAGCCGCCTCAAGCTCTTTTACCGTAAAGGACAGATCTGCATATCCGACAGTCTGCACTTCCTGACCGTTTGAAGCCTTAAGCTCAAACCTTGAGACATCTATTTCTGCGTCGTTATCATCTGTATGTGTACTAATCACAGCAATATGCTCATATCTTGAAACATCGATCACATCCACGTCTTTATATGCATAGATTTCCTTATCGTTTTCGAACGTGTCTTCAAAATAGTAAGAATCGCTTTCTTTAAGTTCTTCATCAAATTTAAAATCAGGATATTTCGCCTCAAGCTCTTTTACAAAATGTGTTCCCTCAGCATTTCCGTTATTTACAATTTGCCTGTAAGCAGACCTGGCCTTGGCCTTCTCCTGAGAAGTTGTCGCTTCACCGCCGACAGCAGCCTCAATATAGCTCAGTACTACTCCTTTCTGAGATCCGGTTATAGCAGCATATACGTTGATACCGGGCACAAGGTAATAGACAATTACAAGGATAAGGGCAATTGGGAAAAGAAATCCACCAATCCCCTCCTGTTTTTTAAGCCTGTAAACATAATAGATAAGGTAGATCACTTCAAAAACAATGAACATAATGCCGAGATATCTTCTTGTTGTAATGCCGTACTGGCCTATTCTCATGGCAAGGCACATGATCTGAATGATGATAAACGGCGCAAAGAAAAGCGGAGCGGCCTTAAGTATCTTTAATATTCTGCCTTCTGTGCAGCCCTGAGCCATGGTTATGATCACAAGTCCTGTCGCAAAAAGAGCTGTCGTAATAGAGTAGGCTTCATTGGAAGGGAATGTCATTGTAAAGATTATCTTCAGGATATAGACGTACACAATAACAGCTGCGACAGCAAGCAGCCCTGTGAACACATATCCAACCATGATCCGGGAAAACTTTGCCATGCTCTCTCCCATTTTGGAAAGGCCGACTAAAAGCGCAGGATATCCCACAAGTGCAGCAATAAGCAGCTCTACCGTTCCTGTATAATCGAAGCTTACAATAAGAGCATCAAATACCCATAAAATGCAGAGTGCGCCGATTGCCACCACAACATACACAGCAAGAGCTTTAAGGCTTCCAAGAAATGCCTTGACACTGTAGCCTTCAAAAGACTCACCGCTCCTCTTGTACATAAAAAACCATGCGCTGATCACACAAATCAAAATGTATGCCCATAAAAACCTATAGAATATATCAAGGCTAAAGCCCCGCTCGCTCAGAGCAGAGACGTCCTTTGATGACATAAATCCCTCTCTGTAGGCATGTACCAGGCTAAGTCCAAGAGAAATCACCATCACAATGATGTAAACAAAAGATTTCCTGATTTCAAAAAGACTCGTAAGCCTGCCAATCTGTTTTTTGTAATTGTAATTGGATTCGCAGAGAACAAAGCCGAAAATAAGACCCAGCGACAGGGTCTGTATGAATGTAATGACCCGCCATGCGCCGCTTCCGTTCTTTAGATTTAAAATATCTTCAAGAAGCGCAGTACACACTGCAAAAATCAGAACAGTAAGAATAGAAGCAGGATGCTCTTTGAAAATTCCCTTGGCATCCTCCTTTAGATTATTAAACCACAACATACTCTTTTCACTCCTCTTTCACAAAAACTTATCCCCAATTAACGCTGATCAGTAAAGTCCCCTCTTTAACCGAAACTTCCGCCTCCTCATCAATGATAAATTCATTGCTCACTCCAAGCGGAAAATCATTCGACAGCGTTCCGTCTTCCATGCTGTACATAAGCCCCTTAAGACTCACACCACGGGATACGTCAGACAAAGAAAAAACTGACAGATACCCTGTGTTCCCCCTGTGAAACTTAATTGTCTCATTCTCAGCTATAAACAGCATTGAATCCTTGTCCATTATATAGCCTCTGCCTCCATGATGCTTAATAAAGGTAAGCGTCTGTATATTGGCCAGGCTATGATCAAAGCGGCTTCCGCCCAGTGCTCCGTACAGATAAAACTTCCTGTATCCCCTGGAAAGCCCTATCTTAACCGCTTTTAGCGTATCCGTATCATCCTTCATGACTTCAAGCTGCACGATACGCTCCGGATCGCGCTCTGCAATCTCTCTAATACCACTAAGGACCTCAGGTGGAGCGGCTTTGGCTGAATCAAAATCTCCCACGATGAGGTCCGGTAAAATACCGAGCCTTTGAGCATAACCAAATCCCGCGTCCGCTGCGATACAAAAATCGCCCTCCCGAAGGTCAATCTCGACCTCCGGAAAGCTTCCTGCTGATATGATCACACACTTTGGCTCACTATCAATATTATTCATAAATTATGCTCTGATTCTGGATTCGATGGTATCGATATCCATCTCCCATTCATTTTCTCCACCCCAGTCACCGATGATGGAATTGATTGTGTTTCCGTCTTCAGTAGTGATGGTGGTTTCAAGCCTGTAGTTCATCTTGGCTACCCTTGTTGAGCCGCCCTTTGTTATGTAGCTCTTAAGGTAAGTCACATCATACTTGGTATGTGGATAAAGCTGTCCGTTAATCGCACCCGGCTCATAAGATATAGCATCTCTCTGAACTCCGTCATCCTCAAAAAAGTTCGCCCAGAGTGTTATTACACCTGCTGTCTCAGGATTCTCCTCAAAGTCGAGGAATCTGTAGCTCCACTTGCCCTCACTGTTGTTAAGAACAATCGCCTCACGGCTGATAGGAACGTAGGTCGTATTCTCCTGAGGTGTATACTCATCATTTAAAAAGATATCTCTGAGAGCCAGATACTCATCTGATACTACAAAGCTCCTGAGTTCATCTACATTTCCCACATCCAGCTGTGTGAAAATATCGGCAAAAATGCCCTGAACTTCCTGCGCATTGGTCAGGCACTCTTTGAAAGATTCGAGATTCTCATCTGTTCCCACCTGCGCCTGTATCTCACTTATAAGTGAAAGGTAAGCCTCTACGTCTGAATAATTCATGGTAAAAGAGCTTACTCCCGGTGTAGCATACTCAAGAATGACGTCTTTAAGTTCATCGGTTGGGTTAGCTGCATAAACTGCCAAAAGCTCTTTTTCGAAAGTCTCATATCCGGCAAAAGTAAACGTATCGCTTCCGCCTTCCGAGGAATATGTTGCAGCATCCGATCTGAAAAGTGCATCCTGATTGTAGCTGTACGCATCCGCAAATACTCTCGAATACGCTGCATCAAGAAGTTCTACCGCATCCTTGTTGGTATTGTCATCCTTAAGTACAGATTCAATGGAAAGAACTGTTTCCATGTCGGCATTTTTGGTGTTCATGGAATCCACTGCCTCATTGAGGATTACTGTGTGATAGTTTTCCAAAAGGCCTGTATTCTCTGTGTTCCTCCAGCCATCATAAAGTATCTTCTTGGCTGATTCTGAATCATCAATGCTAAGGAATGCTCCCGCCATATTGCTGTATGCCGTAACCGAATGCTTGTCGATCTTGATTGCTTCCGAATATGAATCTATAGCCGCCTCGTAATCGGCGTCCTTGGTATATCTGTTTCCTGCAGCAATCGCTTTATTTACTTTTACAAAAGGAAGGTGATTGTATCCTACGTATCCGCCTACAACTAAAACAAGTGCAGCAGCACAAAGAACTGCTATTTTCCTCATGTCGTAGCGACGTCTCTTCTTCCTTCGTGGTTTTCTTACTGTTACATTTCTACTGTAACTTTTATCTGAATTTCTGTAACTATGTACCCTGGCCGTGCTCAAAACGAATTCCCTTACTTCCCCTCAAAATTGAAAAATTAATACAACAAAAGAAGCCATATGCATCCCCACATACAGTTTCTCTCCTCAAAAATCATACACACTTTTGATAGTATAGCACAAACACAGCTCTACATAAAGCGTAATTTATTTTGACAAAAATATGGAAAATACGACACAGTAGCTTCAAAAGCGTAGACAGTCAGTGACCCCAAAAATAAAATATAATTATCATATATACATACATTTAAACTACTGTTATTTGGAGGGAATAAAATGAAAATTGCTCTTATCAATGAGAATTCTCAGGCAGCCAAGAATGCAATGATCTATGGCGCTCTCAAGAAAGTTGCGGACAAGCACGGCTTTGAGGTATTTAACTACGGTATGTACTCAGCAGAGGATGAAGCTCAGCTCACATACGTACAGAACGGAATCCTTGCATGTGTCCTGCTTAATTCCGGCGCAGCTGATTATGTTGTTACAGGTTGCGGAACAGGCGAAGGCGCTATGCTTGCATGCAACAGTTTCCCGGGTGTTATCTGCGGACATGTAACAGATCCTCTTGATGCATACACCTTCGCACAGGTTAATGACGGAAATGCCATCGCAATGAATTTTGCACTTAAGTCAGGCTGGGGCGCTGAGCTCAATCTTGAGTACAGCTTTGAGAAGCTCTTTTCAGAGCCAAGCGGACAGGGCTATCCAAGAGAAAGAGCCGTTCCCGAGCAGCGCAACAAGAAGATCCTCGACGAAGTAAGAAAAGTTACTGTAGTTCAGGATGTTCCTGCAATTTTAAAGAGCCTTGATCAGGATCTCGTAAAGGGTGCATTCTCAGGCGAGCATTTCCTTGAGTACTTTGATGCCAATGCCAAAGATGAGAGCATCAAAGCTGCAGTTCACGAAATTCTCGGAAAGTAAAAAGTTGAGTCAGTGGGTACGGTTCTCTCGGGAATCCCCACTGACTCAAAACTTATTTCACCACTTCTATAACATCATCCAAAACATAATGAAACAGAGGATAGGATGTATTCTCATTTTCTATATAGGCAGTTCTTAGATCTATCGTATCCGAAGGATCCTCCGGATTGGTACCGGTATAATTCCCTTTAAAAACAAAATCCACATCACCCTTTTTAAATCTTTCAACAACCGCATCCATTGCTTCCTGCGTCCCCGGTGCACAAGCCTGAAGGTTCAGATCTATTATCTCAACCCATCCGTTTTCAAAGCCCGCTGAAATATCAGATCCATGGATATTTCCGGTGACAACCTTTTCAATCTCTCTGCTGTTCATAACCGCATCGACAGCACCAAGAACATACGGCTCCCAACAGATTCTGGATGTAACCAGTGAAGATCCCGGTGCCACCTCGGACATGCTCTGGTTATAACCCACAAAATATACTTCTTTTTTCTGAGATATTTCCTCACATGCGATTGCAGGCCCGATCGTATCTGTATGCTGGGATATTATCACGCAGCCGTCATTTATAAGTTTTTGTGCCGCATTCTTTTCCTGGGCATAGCTGCTCCAGGTATGAGTATAAGAAACACGCATCACAGCCTGTGGCACAATACTTCTTACTCCCAGCAAAAATGCCGTATATCCCGAAATCACCTCAGAAGTAGGGAACGCTGCGACAAAGCCGACTATAGCCTCATCATCTCTGATAATGCCCTCCTGTATCATCTGCTTAATCTTCATGCCGGCTGCTATTCCGCTGACATATCGGCCCTGATAAGCCTCGCCCTTAAATGTATGATAATTATCCGGTACCGTCAGGCCACTCATATCCATATATGATGTCTGGCAAAACTGAATGTCCGGATACTGAGGCGCAAGGTCTTTTACCAGTTCACTGTATCCGTTGAAAAAGATGATATTGCATCCTTTTGCCGCCAGATCTCTTAAAGGTTCTTCCATCTCTTCATCAAGTACATTGCTGCAGGTCAGTATTTCAACATGTTCTCCGTATTCTTTTTCCAGGGCGTCCTTTGCCAGTGAAAAATTATAAGTGTAAGGAGTACTCTCATCGTTGTCGTATATAAAGCCTATCTTAAGAGTATCTCTGCCCGTTGCCGGATGAAGATATCTGAATATTCCAAGGAAACAGACGAGCATAACAAGACATGTCAGGAAAGTTGCCAAGTAAGTCCTTTTCATACCTTCGCTCCTTTCTCCGCTTCACTGCTGTCTTTTTCATCCTTCTTCATCTGAGCGGCCTGAATCTGTTTATCTTCTTTTTCACGTCTTGCAAGTTCTTCCTGAGCTTTCTCATCCACCTTCTGAACCTCTGACTGCTTCTGCTTGTAAATTGCCTCCAGATCTATAACACCTTTGTCAACCAGGCGAAGGAAAGCATCAAGAGCTACGGGATCGAATTGTGTACCCCGTCCTCTTTTCATTTCATTCATGACATAATCGTTATCCATATGATTTCTGTAGACACGATTTGAAGTCATGGCATCGAATGCATCTGCAACACCGATTATCCTTGCAAAAAGAGGTATCTCCTCTCCCTTTAATCCATCCGGGTATCCCTTTCCGTCATATCTCTCATGGTGATACCTTGTTCCGTCAACAACGTGCTCCACAAGTGTGAAATCCTTTAATATCTCCGCTCCACCTACAACGTGGGATTTCATCTTGGCATATTCATCATCAGTCAGACGTCCCACTTTGTTCAGGACACTGTCAGGTATACCGATCTTGCCGATATCATGCATCTGAGCGGCTTTTCGAAGGTTTGACAGAGCCTTGTCACGCTGCCACCACGGGAAACAATTCATCTCCTCGGCTATAAGCACCGCATATTCTGCGACTCTGGAGGAATGCTGACTTGTGCGAACATCCTTGGCATCGACGGAATTAGCAATGGCCATTACTGTCTCATTAGCCATATTGATCTTTATCTGCTGCTGGTTCAGCTGCCTCTGAACCACGAGCCATGTAGACCAGACAATGAGTGCAATAAGTACAAGCAGCATGTAAGCCCTAAAGCCTGATTGCTCGTAAAACTCTCCTTCTTTTATCAACTGGAATTTTCTTTCCTCCAGAACTCTCTCACCGGCGCTGTCCAGTATAGCGAGATGGAAAGTAAAATCACCCGCAGGCAGATTTACGTAAATTATATTATTAAGGCTGTTCTGAGGGACTATAGTCCACTGAGTATCGTATCCTTCCAGATAATAACCGACATTTGGTTCCTGAATCGTATAGTTTAATATCTCCGGATCCAGTTCAACTCTGCTTATTCCCTGACCGATAGTGATAATTCCTTTTCGATCAATCGGAACCTGGTTTCCGTCAAGTCTGACAGCTGCCAGCTGCATCCTGTAGGATCTGACATCACTGTTGTATTTTTCAACATCAATGACGTATACACCGGTATCACAAGGCAGGAACAGTTCACCGTTTCCGTTATAATAATTCCATGAATTGGCTGTAAGGGAAGTTCCGAGTCCTCTCCTGGCATCAAGAAGCTCCCAGCCTATTTCTCCGCCTTCCACCAGCTCATCTCTCTCAACAACATAGATTCCTGCGCTAGACATAACAAAAAGTGTATCCTCATCCTTTACCCAGATATCATAGTTATTAAAGTAAGGGAATTTGTCCAGGATCCTTATGTTTCCGTCCGGTTCAAGATAGCAAAGGCTGTTACTGGTTACAATAAACACCCCTTCTGATTTCGGATCCTTAATTGTTCTTAAGATTACCCCACTGCTTAAACCATCATCACGGGTGAGCATTTTTTCCACTTTCCCATCCTTAAGAACAGCAATACCATCGCCGTCAGTGCCCGCAAGAACGGTGCCATCGCTCATCTCGGTAATTGTGAGTATCATGGAGTTGATTAGCCCGTCTTCGTTTTTAATTGTCTTTATGATCTCATGATTTCTGATGTAGCTTATCCCTGTATCTCCCGCTGCTACGATGGTTCCGTCAGACAATCCCGTCACAATACGGGCGCGGTTTCCAAAGCTTCCGTTATCAGCATTGTATTCCCAGCATTCACCGGTAGGCAGATACTCCAGAAGTCCGCTTCCGTATGTGCATATCCACAGATGGTTTTTGTCATCGACATACATACATCTGATACGCTTACCATCAAGTTCCTCTGTGAGCTCATTTTCTATCTCGTTGTGACAGCCCTTATCGACTATATCAAGTCCCTTGTCAGTTCCGATGTAATAGCATCTCTGCCAGGAAACGATGGTGTTGACCACGTTTCTGTCCATTCCGATGGCTCCATACACATCCCTGAACGGAGATTTGGCAAGTCGCAAAAGCCCAAGCCTTGATGATGTAAACCAAAGATTTCCCTGGTAATCGCACAGCATGTTGTCTATAGAATTGTTGAAATCATTTGTATTTAGTATGTGATATCCGTGTATATCAATATATGCAACACCGCTGTCCGATGAGACAAACATTGTGCCATCATTTATGAAGGTGATATTGTTTATGTGCAATACATCTTTACAGGTAGTAACCTTAACCTTCTTAAAGCTCTCTTTTCCAATGTTAAAATTGTAAATATTTCCGGTACTCGTACCTACCATCAACGTTCCGTCCGGAGCGAATGTACAGCAGTTGAACTGTTCCTCTCCTTCAGGGAGCTTCGTTGAACTGATGACCTTCCCACCCTTCATAAGGAAAAGGGTTCCATCGGAAGAAATAGCTGCGACATATCCGTTCTCATCCGCTGTCAGACTCTCGGCATAATTCACCTCCGAAAGTGTACCTGCGGCCTTCATTCCGTTATTCATCACAAGTACCTGCATACTTCCGCTGGTACCCACATAATAATATCCGTCACTTGCACGAACTATGCTTCTTACGGAATTGGAAGGAAGTCCTCCGGCCTGATCCAGGACATTTACTACCTTCTCACGTATTACTATGGACAGACCGTTATCGTTGGTTCCGATCCAAAGTCTTCCCTCTTCATCCACATAGAGACAATTCACGTTCTTTACGGATTCATAAGTATCAATCCAACGAAACTCACGCCCGTTATACCTGTACAATCCAGCATAGGTTCCAATCCATAGCACGCCGTCATTGGTCTGTGCAATATCGTTGGCTTCACCGCATGGAAGCCCGTTATTGCTGCTGTAGATACTTTGGACGTAATCATTGTAATCAACGGAATCATCGGATATGCCATCCTCCGCTCTGACAGGCACAGAAAGACATGCAGACAGGCACAGCAAAAGAGCCAGTCCCGTTGTTGCACCTTTTCTGATAGCATCACTTTCTTCTTTGTTGTGCTGAAGACGCTTTAAAAGAATGACTATATAAACTGCCGCTATAGTCAGGACTTTATCGACAAACTCAAGGGCAAGCTGGCCGAATACGGCACATATAAACGGAGGCCATTCCCTGTCCAGAAGATAATATACCACTCCGTCTCCCCATTTATTACCGGTAAAGCCTTCGGCAAATATCAAGTTAGTGGGAACTGATACAACAAGAGCTGTGATTACAACTAAAGTTGCGGCTTTCATAAAGCCGTACAGATGATCGAACCAATGTCTTTTAGCAGCCATACCCACAATAATGCCAAGTGCAATGCTTGTAGGAGAATATGCTGCTGACAAAGGATTCATAACAGAATATGCAAGATTCCCGGTAAGACCCACCATTGCACCACAAACAGGTCCCAGGACATATGCGCAAAGTGCCGTGCCAAATGAATCAGCCCACAGCGGTAGTTCCAACCATCCGGCAATAAACTTACCACACAGATTCAGGCAGACGCACATAGCCACAAACAGAATGATTTTTGGAGTATTCCACTTTCTCATAGGTCTGCTCTCCTAAAGGCCCCCAACTCATTGACATTTAGTACGAACAAATCCCCTTATATCATTATATTCTAAATATCGTTTACTTTCAAAAGAAAATATAAATCATTAAATTTATTATTTCAATCCAAGCACTTCGCCGTAGATCATAACCGCATTGCGGACACATTCTTCGCAAGGGCACAGTGGCTTGCCATCTGTCACTGTCTTAAGGTCCTTGCACTTGATGGCTCCGCACCTGCCCGCAAACTCCTCCTGGATCCGTCTTGTAATTCCAAGAGTTCCTTTGCCTTCAGTCTTAAGACCTGCTATCATTCCGGCTCCGATGAGGGCTCCGCAAGTTGCCTCAAGATTTCCCATTCCGGCACAGAATCCTGCCGAGATCTGCTTAAGCTGTTCCTCGGATAGTCCGGTCTCATCAGCAAGTGCGACTGTCACTGACTGTGCACAGTTATACATGCCGGATGTTTTCATTTCAACTGCCTTAGCAGCTCTTTCTTCTATAGTCATAATCAAACTCCTTTCCTTGCCTTGATCCTACATATACCCTGAGTCATTGTTCCCATAGGACAGAATGAACACCAGGTTCTCTCTTTATACAATACCATTACAATAAGCCCAATAAGTGTTGATGTCAGCATCAGGCTGTAGAAGCCAAAGCCAAACTGAGCCACCCAATCCGGGAATATACTACCATTATACGCCCATTTCCACGGTACTTTAAATGTCCAAAACAGTTTAATGGCTTTCCTTAACGATTCCGCACCTGAAAATACCAGATAAGTCTGAAACACCATTGTTCCAAACATAGTCAGGAAAAAGGCCAGAAATCCATATCTGAACCACTTTGATGATATCCATTTAGGCGCCTGCTTTCTTCTTGAACACTTGAGTTTTCTGCCAAGTACCCAAAAGAGCTGTCCCCTTCCGCACATGTGATTGCAGAACCACTTGTTTCCACCGAATATCGCAAAAATCAATGGAAGAATAAAATCAATCATGCCAAGCCACGCAAAGAGTATGTTAAAAAATCCCAGCGCAAAATAGAGAATTGACCATATCCAAAGATAATCATACCAATGCGCCTTTATATTTACATTATTTTTCATATGCCTGTGTCCTCCGTCTCTCTTACCGTTATTGATCCCGTAGGACACGCCTTTTCACAAATACCGCAGCCGACGCACATCGAAGTATTCACATCTGCAAAACACCCTCTGTATATATTTATTGCGCCTCTGGGGCACTGCAGAGCACATACACCGCAAGCGACGCATCTGCCTGTATCATTAACTGCCCTTTTCATTTCCTGATAATCTCCTGCCGTTTTAATACTTGATTTTCATAAGCAACAAGCATATTATATCTGGTATAAAAAACATATCAAGTACGCAGTTAATATGAACCTGGTAAGGAAAATGATACTATGAGTAAAATAGCGAAAAAAGAACCATTATGTGAAGATATCGCAGGAAAAGGATGCGGACTGAAGAAGGTAATAGACATTGTCGGCGGAAAGTGGAAGATCATGATCCTCTGTGTGATCGACAATAAGGAAGTGGTCCGCTACGGTGAACTCACCCGAGCCATACACGGTATCACCAATACCATGCTTGCCAATTCGTTAAAAGAGCTGGAAGCTGACGGCCTGGTTGAGAGAAAGCAATACGATGAAATGCCTGTAAGAGTTGAATATAATCTTACAGATAAATCAAAAAGCCTCATCCCCATTCTTTTGCAATTAAAAAAATGGGGCGAGGACAATTTGTAATTTTTCATTATATATTTTTAAAACTGTTTGCTGTCTACATATTCCTTAAATCTTGGAAGTCTTAAGACAATTTTGCCACGGATTGAGCCGTCTATAACTCCCTTTTCGATGAGACGCCTTCTCGGCTCACTCCAGTCACTGTGGCTCTTCTTGGTGAGCTCCAAAAGCTCAGATGCATCCATATTATCTTTTTGCACAATAAAACTCAGATACCACTTATCCTTGGGAGGAAGCTCACTCCATATCTTGTCGTAAACCTTCTGAGCCAGGGCATCATCGACCTTGGCAAGAACCATAGGTGTAATTTCTTTGCTCTTTGAATCCCACATATATTTACCAAAGGCCTGATATGCGAAAGCATACCCCTTGGTCATCACTGCAAGTTCATATGCCACATCGTCAGAAAGCCCCATTGTAAGCTTATAGTCCTCCCTGATGACTCCTATATTAAGCGGTGTCATCTCATACTTGGTAGCTCTGAGGAAAAACGTCAATCCGTCAGTATTCTCAATATCTTCAATATCCTCATAAAGGCCTGCCACAAGAAGATATACCGGAAGATCTTTTCGAATCAGAATCTGATACTCCTGAATGAAATCAACAAGCGCATCTGTCTTTCTGACTTCATCAATCGTAACAAGCACTCTCTTTTTCTGCTTGTTTATAACTTCGAGCAGTTCTTCCAGAACAAGATCAAGACTTGCTGCCGGACTCTTCTTTTTTAAGTTAAGGCCTATGCCGAAAGCTGACAGATTTAAATTCGCATCCACATAGGATGTAATGAATGGTACTTCAGTATATAGCTTGGCCACAAGGTCATTGGTAATTTCAGCTCCCGGCTTAAGGTTTACGATGATCCACTCTCCCTGTTCCGAGAGTTCTTTTTCTATGGCGGTAAGCGTAACAGTCTTACCTGTTCCTCGTATTCCCGTTATTTTGAATGCCTGCTCCTCAGCGATATCGCTGTTGAATGCACTTACTATCTCATCAATAATAATATCCCTGCTGATATACTGCGTAGGGATTCTCCCAAAGCTAATGGCATATGGATTTCTTTCAGTCATACCTGCCTCCGTCTGTAAACAGCTAATATAAAACGATATAATATCCGAGCCTTAACTATAATATCATATAATTTAATATATTTCCATATAATTTGATATAATTACATATAATTTACTATAATCCCTGTTCCAACAATATAAAGCAATAGAAAACAGCAGTGGATATAAAACCACTGCTGTCTGCGTATACAAAACAATATCAGGCTATTGTATAGGACACTCTGAACTTCTCTCCTGCGCCCAGTCTGTTGCCATACTCCCTCTCGGAAAGATCTCCGGTAAACCCGACTCTGTCACATCTTCCATACCAGGGCTCTATGCAAACAAACGGAGCATTCTTGCCTGCAGGTGACCATACTCCAAATAAAGGAGCATCAAAGCTGACTGAGACAAGTTCCTCTCCCGCACTGTTTATAACAGCGACCATGTCAGCCTGCTCATCCTCTATTATAAGTGCATCTTCATCAAAGAGTTCCGGTTTAAGCGCAAGCTCTCCATCATTAAGAGATAGTTCTTTTGAGTTATCAGAAAGACATCCGCTTCCATCAAGAGAAATAATCTTAGACTCAATATTTCCCAAAACCCTCTTTCCTTTTTTCATGAATAAAAGCTTATCCCCGGAAAGGTCACAGTTAAAAGCCGGATGACCACCTATGGAAAAGAATATATCCCCATCCGTAGGATTCTCCACTTCCCATATAACCTCCACTCCGTCAGTACCAAGCTTGTATCCAAGACGAAGCACAAAAGAAAACGGATATTTTTCATGTGTAGCTTCATTGTCCCTTAGTTCAAAAACCAGTTCATCACCGGTCTGTGAAAGCAGGGAAAAGTCCATATCTCTGGCAAAACCATGTTGTCCCATTTCGTAAGTCCTGCCGGCAAATCTTGACTTCTTTTGCCAATAATTACCTACAAGCGGGAATAACACAGGAGATGTTCTGCCCCAAAAAGCAGGATCAGCCTGCCACATGAGCTGCCGTCCATTTTTCAAAAGCGATGTAATCTCAGCCCCGTGATCAGATACTGTAAGGTTGTAAGTGCCATTTGAGATACTGTATTTTTTCATCCGAAAGCCTTTCTGTTATTTGCAGAGTTCGTAAGTATCTCTTGCGATTGCAAGCTCTTCGTTAGTAGGAACCACCATAAGAAGAACCTTAGAGTCAGCAGCAGAGATAGTCTTCTCTTCGCCGCGAACCTTATTGGCCTCAGCATCAACCGTTGCACCGAGGAATGAAAGTCTATCGCAGATAAGTCCTCTTGTGAATCCGCTGTTCTCACCCACACCTGCTGTGAAACAGATAACATCAACGCCACCCATAGCTGCTGTGTAAGATCCGATATACTTGGCAACCCTGTATGTGAACGCATCTACTGCTCTCTTGGCACCCTCATCGCCCTTAAGATATGCATCCTCAAGATCTCTGAAGTCTGATGAAAGGTTATTGGAAAGACCGTAAACACCTGACTTTTTGTTAAGAAGGTTTGTTACGTCTGCAACTGTAGAGTTTTCTTTCTTCATTACAAACTCAACAACTGAAGGATCGATGTCACCGGTTCTTGTTCCCATGATAAGACCCTCAAGAGGTGTAAGCCCCATTGAAGTGTCAATGCACTTGCCGTCCTTAACAGCTGAAATTGATGCACCGTTTCCAAGGTGGCAAACAATTATCTTAAGATCCTTAATGTCTTTGCCAATGATCTCTGCAGCGCGCTTGCTTACATAAGAATGGCTTGTACCGTGGAAGCCGTATCTTCTGATACCGTACTTCTCATAGTATGAATATGGAAGACCGTAAAGGTATGCTTCCTGTGGCATTGTCTGATGGAAAGCTGTATCAAATACTGCAACCATAGGAACTCCGGGCATAACCTTCTGGCATGCTCTGATTCCAATCAGGTTAGCAGGATTGTGAAGAGGTGCAAGATCTGAAACCTCCTCGATTGCCTTAATAACTTCATCGTTGATAACAACTGACTTAGTGAACTTCTCGCCGCCGTGTACGATACGATGTCCAACAGCTCCGATCTCCTCAAGCTTAACAACGCCGTCCTCTGCATTTGTAAGAGCTTCGATGACCATCTCTATAGCCTTGTTGTGATCAGGCATCGGCTCTTCCTTGGTAATCTTGTCCTTGCCGGCAGGAGTATAAACAATACGGCTTCCGTCGATTCCGATTCTCTCGCAGAGTCCTTTGCAGATAACTGCCTCTGTTTCAGAGTCGATAAGCTGGAACTTCAGTGATGAACTTCCACAGTTGATAACAAGTATTTTCATGTAGTAACCTCTTTTCCCATTTTATTTAAAGTCAAAAAACTTCCAATAATAAATATACTTATATTATAATTTAAGGACAAGGGTAAAACTTGTACAAAAATTGGAAAAACGGGTAATTTCCTATGAAAACTATCGGAATAATAGCAGAATTTAATCCATTTCACGAAGGTCACAAGCACCTTATCGAAACCTGCAAAAAAAATCTCGGAGCTGACAGAGCCATAGTTGTCATGAGCGGAGATTTTGTCCAGCGCGGAGCACCGGCCATCGTAAACAAATTCGCCAGAACAAAAATGGCGCTTAGTTGCGGTGCAGATCTTGTTCTTGAGCTTCCGGTATACTACAGCACCGGAAGTGCCGAGTACTTTGCCCAGGGTGCAGTAGCAATACTAAATGGTCTTGGATGTGTTGATTATCTATGCTTCGGCAGCGAACATGCCGATCTTGATAAGCTTGATACCATCGCGGATATCTTAAACAGCGAACCCGGGCTCTATAAAGAGATCCTTGAAAAAGAGCTAAAAGAGGGAATGCCCTATCCTGCAGCCAGTGCCAGTGCACTCATGGCTGCTCTTAAAAATCAGTCTGTCGATAACAATATCGATGTTTACAGGCAGATCTTTTCATCACCTAACAGCATCCTTGCAATAGAATATCTGAAAGCACTCAAAAAACAAAAGAGCAAAATAAAACCCTATACCATAGAACGCTTCGGTCAGCCCTATCACAGCGACGATCTCGGCGGCGTTCCGAGTGCATCCGGCGTAAGGGCCAGGATCTTTACGGCCTCAGAAAACTATACCAAAGCCCATGCCAAAGAGCTTTTAAACGGCTTTATGCCCGATGGCGCCATCAGAGAAATCGCATCATATGGCGGAAGCTTTTTATCCTCCAATGATCTGTCCCAGCTCCTTCGTTACAAGCTAACTTTGGAAAAGGATAAAGGATATACAGATTATCTTGATGTCAACACTGACATCTCAAATCTCATGGTCAATAATCTTGACAGCTTTGATAATTTCAGTGATTTCTGCACGAAGCTAAAGAGCAGAAATCACGTATACACAAGGATAAGCAGATCTCTTTTGCATATCCTTCTGAACATTACCAAGGAAAACATGAACGAGTATAAGAAGGACTCTTTTACCGGCTATGCACGGGTACTGGGGCTTAATTCCGCTTCATCCGATGTTCTTGCGCGTATTCACGATTCATCTGTGATCCCTGTCATCGACAGGCCTAAATATGCTAAAAAGACCTTAAGCCCCCTTCAAAAAAGACTTTTTGACGAAACACTCACCGCCAGCAGCATCTATAATTCTGTCTCTAAGTCCTACGAGGGGTCGGAATACAGTTTAAAACCGATAATTCTTTAATATATTTAAATTGAAGTGAACTTTTTATCGTGATAACATATATATGTATGGACACTGCTGATTGATTCACGGAGGCGTCATGGGTCTTATTAAACTTGAAAAAGGTCAGATCCTGCATAAAGCCGGTACAGATATAGTTTCTACTGTGGAAGTTCTGGTCAAGGGAAGTCTTAAAATTTCCAATCCCTACTCTTCCATCAATGCCGGTGTCGGAACTTTCATAGGCATCGTCGAACATCCGGGCAAGCCCTATAACTACACTATAGAGGCTTTAGAGGAGTCCGCCGTCTATTCGTATCCGTATGAGTCTGCTGCAGACATTCCCAAAGTTGTAAAATCAAATCCTAAGATTGCTCCAATCCTGGCTTCACAGTCAACGGATACGGCTGCGCTTGTCTGCGCTGTCTATGATCAGCAGTTTGACGATGCTGTCAAGGAATACGATCAGATCATGGCTGACTACGCAGATTATCCTGATCTGTGCATCAAGGTCGGTGAAATTGCAAAACAGTTCCCGGAGATCGATGAACTGATACCTCCTGAACGTTCCAAAAAAATTCCCCAATGGACAATAGATTTCATTAACTCACTAAAAGAGAATGAAGCCGTACTGAAAAAGACGCTCTACCCTCTCAACATCGATATTGCCACCGGAATGGTAATGAGCACTTTCAATATCTACTTCACAATTTCCGATGAAGTAGTTCTTTTAAACGAATACAGAAGGTCTCTGAAAAAGAAAGCCGCAGGTTTTATTTCTGCCATGAAGGTCATAAGAGCAAGGCTCTCTGACCAGGAAAAAGCGGCAAGCGGTGAAGGTGAACCTACAGTCACTGTCGTGAATGCCCTGGCAACAATACTTTCCTATTCAGGTGTCAGCAGCGAAGTTGCTGCTGTGTTTGAAGAACAGATAACAGCATTTAAGGCAAACGAAAACAGATACGATTCATCAGACGAAGCAAGAGCACTCAGAAGAAGCATCGGATCTACTTTCTATAACATTTATCTCCCGGCCTTTTTAAAGAGCCTTACCGATGAAAATGTTCCTACAGAAGTTAAGATGTTCTTCATGTTCGGATTTGTTGATGAGGAGCTTGCAGGCGATAAATATACCACTATCCTCTACAACATGGCCAAGGCCTATATTCCTGATCCAAAAGGAAACGTTTTTACAATATATGAATGGCTGAAGAAGATATTCATGCTGGAGGTTGAACCTTCAAGAAATGAATTCGATCAGGACTGGCCAACATATCTGCGCGACCAAAAGACAAGCGGGGCCATAAATGAAGCTCAGATGGAAGCCATGTTTGGCAATCCTCAAAAGAGGCTTGAATTTGAGATTCACAATCTCTTTTCGCTGGGCAACAGAATGACCTTTGGACGTATATCCTCTTTTGTTCCCGTCTTTGACTCTCAGAATGTCCTAAGGCCTCTGGATATGGCATATCAGACATCAGCCAAGGTCAATGAATACTTTGATATGATACGCAGTATCGATTACGGTGTGTTCTGCAGACAGGCTGTTTATTCAAATACTGATATCGGTATTACACAGCTGTATTACGACGATGACATTACTCCTTATATGATCCTTATGCCAAACGTCGGAAGCCGCGCAAGCCTCTGGCAGGAAATAGACGGCAAAAACAGAAGAACCAGGGCACGTATGATAGTCTCGATCTTTAATACCGAGAACACCGAAGAAGCCATGATCAAGCTCTTTGGCGAGTTCAGGTGGGAAATGTGCAAGACTGCTCAAGGCGTGCATTGGAACGACGTCACAGACCCGTCACTGACATCGATGTACTGCGACTATTTGCAGTTCTTTAAAAAGAACTCTTCACTGTCCGCAGAAAATAAGGAGAAGTTAAAGACAGACCTCAAGAAATACAGCAATAACTACAAAAATGTCTTTATCGCAGACTATCTCTCCTATATTAAGTTTGAGTCCGCCGGTTCACCAAGGCTCAACAAGGTCGCCAGAGAAATCCTGTTTACCTTCTGTCCGTTCTCGAAAGAAATACGTGAAAAGATCGGCGATAACCCTCAGTATACAGAACTGATCAATCACTATCAGGCTCATATGGGAAATCTCATAAAGCCCATTACAAACATAATCCACAAGCTGAACAAAGAGGAAATCGATGTCCCGCCGGAGGTGACAAATCAGCTCAAACATCTTCAGAAATAAAAACATCCCCGAGCACCGTTCATACCGGCGTCCGGGGATTTCTTTTGCAATATGTTTTCTGCTTATATATATTAGTTGAGTGCCTCAACAGCGTCAATCATAGCATCTGTTGAATCACCGTTGAATGATGTTGCTGCGAATGCGAGCATGTAGTCACCCTTCTGAAGGTTAACCATCTCGTTGTGGAACTCAATGCCGTTGAACTCACCGTTCATCTTAAGAACCTTGTGGTTTTCTCCTGCAACTTCCTTCTCTACAACATCGTATGTGATGTTTGAGATACCCTGAGCCTCAAGAGCTGACTTAGCCTGGCCTACGCTTGCTACAAGAACAGCTTCCTCATCAAGGATTGCGTTTGCAAGTGATGCATTTGACTGTACTGTTACGTTAACGTTGTTAAGACCTGTTGAATCAGCAGCATAAGCGATGATTGTTGCTGTTCCGTCCTCGATAGCCTTAGCAAGAAGCTTGTTGTCTGAAAGCATGTCTGCTGTTAAACCTGTGATCTGAGCAAGAGCTTCATCATCAACAAATGCGTAACCATCAAGAAGGTTAAGCTTAACACCGAAGTACTCGTTTACATAGGAATTTCCCTCAACTGTACCTACTGAAAACTCACCTGCTTCTTCCATTTCTGCCTGAGGCGCCTCACCCTCAGCACTAACCTCAGCAGCCTGCTCCTCAAGAGACTTCTCATCTTCAGAAGATGCCTCAACAGATTCCTCAGCTGTAGCCTCTGCAGACTCCTCTGCCTGGACCTCAACTGCAGGCTCATCAACCTCTGCACTCTTACCGCAGGCTGAAAGAGCCATAACCATTGTCATTGTCATTGCGATTGCAATAAGTTTTCTTTTCATAATTCTCTCCTCTACATAACTATTTGTTTCTTCTAAAAACACAACATCGAATAACTTAACAGATATGAGAGGATTCAGCAATGAACAAAATTACCAAAGTTGTTTCATTTATTGTAATAATTTTCTATCACGGATTCTATGCACTTTCTTGACTCAACAGCTGTTTCAGGCTTGGTATCTTCAAGGGTTGCATGGATAAAGGGCTTATTTTCAAGCGCAAATCGTATGATATTCGTATAATCCATATCGCCGAATCCGCATCCCACGCTCTTTACTTTATCCCCCTCAAGAAGGCAGTCTTTCAAATGGATCATAGCCACATCCTTACCGATTATATCGATGGCTTCATCTATGACTTCCATCCTCCTGTCATAATTGTCCGTCCATAACAGATTAACCGGATCAAATATTATCTTGAGATTAGGCGATCCAATGCGATCCAGAACCTCTCTTGCTCTTTTTGCATCGTAGACAATATGTCTGTAAACCGGCTCAATAGCAACTATGACTCCGAATTTCTCTGCACATTCCACAACCGGGCGAAGATTTGTTATAAAGATCTCAAGTGCCTCCTTTGAATGGCAGGCCTCTTTGTCATATGTATAACCTTCATTGGGAGCTCCGGTCTCAGTTCCGACCATTCCGCATCCTGCTATAGAAGCAAAGCGGATATGAGCATAGTATTTCTCCTGGATTTCAGCGAGTTTCTCGGCATTGGGATTAGCCAGATTTAAATAGCACCCCAGAACCGCCATATCAAGATCTGCCTTTCTGAGGGCATTCCTTAAATACATTGCATATCCCGGTGTAAGGGCATTTGTATCCGCAGTAAATCCCGGAACCTTGGACAGTGCCAGGTGGATGCAGGAAAATCCCTGTCGTTTTACTTCCTGTAACCTCTCCTCGAAGGGGAGCTCTTTTACATCGTGAAATCTGATTCCAAGCTGTATCATTTTGTCATCTCCATTCTGTAGAATATTCCTTTTTTATCCATAAGCTCTTTTGCAGTGCCACACTCTGCCACTGTGCCTTTGTCTATTACAACTATCTTGTCAGCCTTTTCAATCGTAGCAAGCTTATGGGCAACTATAAAGGTAGTGCATTTATTTGACATATTTTCCAGCGCATAGGTAACCTCTTTTTCCGAAAGAGCATCCAGAGCAGATGTTGCCTCATCAAGAAGGATTACCTTCGGGTGTCTGATCAAAGCTCTCGCGATTGAGATTCTCTGCTTCTGTCCGCCTGAAAGCTTATCTCCGTGCTCTCCCACCTTCGTTTCAAGTCCCATGGGCAGCTTATCGATCACGCTCTTTAAGCCCGACTCCTCGATAACTCTGTCAAGCTCAGCGTCAGTAATGTCGCTGGTTCCGTAGAGTATATTATCTCTTATGCTTCCGGAGAAAAGAATTGTATTCTGTGGAACAACAGCAAGGTTCTTTCTGTAGCTCTGAAGATTTATGTGACTGAGATCCTTATCGTCAACGAGGATCCGTCCGCTTGTAGGCAGTCCGAATCCGACAAGAAGATTCATAATAGTTGACTTACCTGCTCCGGATTCACCTACAAACGCAACAGTCTCGCCCTTATTAACACGAAGATTGATATCATGAACAGTATATTCATCGCTGTCCGGATATGAATAGCCGACATTTTCAAATGTGAAATTGCCCTCAATATCTCTAACTTCCTCTTTGTCCGAACTGTCCTCAACATGCTCAAATTCAAGGATTTCCCCAATACTGCTCACAGACTCAAGGCCTTTGGATATCACAGGAAGAAGTGTCAAAAGAGATGATACCTGTCCTACTATGGATGTGAAGTAGCTCTGATAAAGAACAACATCTCCGATCTGCACTCTGCCTTTAACGGCCAGTATTGAAGTAAATGCAAGGCACAAAACCTGAAATATCTGGAAGAACGCCCAGCTTACCGCTCCGAAATTGCCCTGAATGATATCAAGGTTATACCCCGCCTGGGCAATGAGGTCCACCTGAGTATCCATCCTCATTATCTCCTCATCTTCCAGCGCATGAGCTCTTGTCACGGGTACCAGTTGTACCATCTCCATGACCTTGGCAGAAGTCTCTTCCATTTCCTTCCTGAATTTCTGATTATGCTTCTTGATAGGCTTTTTAAAGGTAACCACCAGCAAAGCTGCAAGAGGTACCATGAACAGGAAAAAGAGAAATACGACTATGCTCTTTGTTATCGTTACAGCCAGTGCCACTGACATGTTGATAATGATATTGATCAGCGAAACGAATATCTGGTCAGAAAGCGTCTCAACCGCCTCAACATCCCTTATAACCTTGGACTGAAGCCTTCCCGAGAGCATATCCTTTTGATGTGGAATGGACATGACCTGGATCTTGTGCACCAAGGCACTTCTAAGTCCCGCTTCCACCTTTCTTACCGACTTGCTCCTGAAATGAATATGCAGATAGTTCATCGGCACATTAAGTATCAAAAGAAATACCATCAGAACTATATTAAATATGATCAGTGTAATTACATTTGGTCTATGGTCGGTCACCGCATTTATGATGTTTACTGTCACGATAGGCAGTATCCATACCGGAGAGTGCTTTATCACATAAAATACAGTGGACCAGAAAAAGTTGTGGTACATCCCCTTATAAAACCCGATCAGGGTCATCAGAGGATTTCCCTTATGTTTTTTGTAGCTGTCAAAATAGACATCTGTATCCAGTTTCATTGGTAAACCTCAAATCATCTTGTTTTGTATGTGTTATATAACATTATACCTGTCATTGGAGAAGGTTACAGTAAGCTCGTTATCTCCTTCATAAACGTACATTCCAACAAGCGCTCCGGTAAATCTCTTACCACGGCTAAGGCCTTCGTCACACAGGTAAAAGACATTTTCAAGAGTCGTATGTTCAAGCCTTGAGTCACCTTCGTTTATATTGTAAGAAAGTCTTCGTTTCAGGCCGTCAGTATCCATATAGAGCTTTATTGAACCTGTATCACCGGCCAACGCGTCTTTTGACAAAAGAAATCTGTCCTCATCTCCTATGTGTTCATTGGAATAGACAAAAAGGCTCCCGTTCTTTTTTGTCACTCCGAATTCAAAGAAGGTGTTTTCATCGTAGTAGCCGGTTATTCCTGCGCTCTGTCCCTCTGTCATATCCGGTAAATCCATGGTTACCGAATATGAAAAAGCAAAGGATGTCTGCCTTCTGAGAACTATATTCCTGCTATCCACACTGTTAAGCGGCGCTTTGCTGCCACGGATCCTAAAACAACTCTTATCAGGATCACAGTATACATCTCCTGCTCTAAAAGGCCTGGAAGTCATATATTCCATGTAAAGCCCGCATGGAGAGAGTATCTGTTCCGGACCGGATACGATCTCTTTTCCGGAAGTCTCTTCCATATCAGGGAATGGCTTAACCTGCATTGCAGAAGGTCCATTTAAGCCGTTCACTACAGGCCATCCGTCTGCTGTCCAGGTGACGGGATCAAGTGCCGTCTCTCTTCCAAGTATACTGTAGCCATATCCTATCTGCCTTCCGCACAGATAGACCATAAACCATCTGCCGTCTTCTGTCTCTACAAGATCGCCGTGTCCGCATCTCTGGATCGCTGCACCTTCATCTTCCTGCCTCATTATAGGATTGTATGGACAGGGTTCATAAATTCCGTGCAGCTCTTTTGACCTTGCCACCGTTACTCTGTGTCCAAGACCTGTTCCTCCCTCAGCTTCCAGAAGATAATAATAGCCGTCCTTCTTGTATAAATGAGGTCCTTCCGGAGCTCTCTTGTAATCTCCGTAATAAAGAAGCTGAGCATCAGATATCTTACGGGTTCCCGACTTATCCAGCTCAAATATCCTCGCTCCACGGTTTAACAGCATATATCTCCTGCCGTCATCATCATTAAAAATACTGGGGTCAATTCCATCCTCATCGATGAAAACAGGCTCGGTATACGGACCTTCCGGTCTCTCTGAGCTTACCACTATCTGCCTTCTGTATGTGGGCGGAACATCATTGAGTCTGTAAGTTGCAGTGATATAAAAGCGCCCCTCATAATATGAAATGTCAGGAGCCCAGTAGCCGCGCCCGCCTTCAAGTTCATCAAGATGCGCCCAATCAGGGTTTGTTATTGCATGTCCTATTATCTCCCAGTGTATGAGGTCCCTTGAATGAGATATTGGAATACACGGGAAAAAGATAAATGAGGAATTTACCATATAGTAATCAGAGCCCACTCTGACGATGGACGGATCCGGATAAAAGCCTGTCCGTACAGGATTATGGTAGAAGTCCTCATATTTATGGCCGTAGCGTTCCTCAAGATATTTCTCAATCTCTACCCTTTGTCCGTGAACCATATCCCACGGGGTCACGAGATCTGCATCTCCCGCAAGGGGATCCATTCCACACCTCTCCACAAGATATTTAAAAGCCTCAATCTCACCCGATTCAGCTCCGTAGTGAAGCACATTTCTATGCTCATCATCATACTCATTAAGGCTTATCCGTGAATACTCAACAAGGTATTTAATAATTTCCGGATTCCCAAGCCTTGCAGCTTCAAACAGAGCCTCTTTGCTTACCAGTGATGGCTCGTTTATCAGAATATCCTTTAGTTTGTCCAGATCATTTTGCCTTATTGCATCAATCATAGGATTTCCTCTACAACAAAACTCTTAAAATCAGCATATCCCTCCGGATCATTACCGGTTCCCGAAGACAGAGCAAATATTCCAAGCTTGGCACCGACCCAGGTGTGATCTGACGGTGTAAAATCGATTCCAAGATCTATCATGACGTTTTCATTATCTGCGCCCGGCTCAAACATTAGCGTACGGTCAAAAGACAGATACACCTTCAGTTTCATCTGCTCACTGTCAGGTTTTGGGGTTACGTTTTGAAAGTATGTCTCCCCTCCTGTAAAGGTCATGATCCATTTTATGTTCTTAAGTGCATAGTCAAAAGACTCATTGTTTTCTTCAACTGTTTTCTTAAGAGGTAACGAGAGATCAACCACTTCAGTCTTGGCGTTATCATCGCCCTCGGAATGAATTGTCTTTACAAAGTACTCTCCGTTTTCATCCCTCTCAATAAAAGCTGCAACGTATTGGCCGCCTGTCATGCAGACTCCGGCACGCTCTCCCTCTTTCAGCCCCGATGCATCCATAACAGTTTCTTCTTCAAATGCCGGATATATGAGCTTCTGAGTCAGCACATTGGCGCTGCGCCACAGTATTGGCTTCTCCTCACGAGATGGATTTTTGCAAAAGAGCCTTAGGCCATCCGAAACAGATCCATCTTCATCTGTCACTTCTCCGTAGAAACTATCATCATGATCCCCCATCCACTGCCACTGCATTCCAAGGCTACCCATGTAAAAATCATCCGATGCCTCCAGATATACGGGTTCATCGTTTGTAAACACAGGCTTATCCAGCTCATAGGCAGGTTCTCCGATTCCGTCTTCATCAAGATCTGAACCGACAACAGGCCAGCCACTGTCCCATGTGACATACTGGAGATGACAGATCCTTCCGTACAACCCTCTGTCCTGAAAGTGAAGGAAATACTCTTTTCCGTCAGGCGTATCAACAAGTCCGCCCTGGTGAGGTCCGTTTATTACAGTATTGCCCTGATACATAACCGTTTTGATCTCATACGGGCCGTAAATACAAGTTGATCTGAGTACCACCTGATAGCCTTCTCTTACACCCCCTGCAGGTGCCCAGATGTAATAATAGTCACCTCTTTTATATACCTTGGGCCCCTCTATGGTTACAGCGGGGTTCTTTGGGTCATTGCCATCAAATATAAAGTGGTCTTCGCTTATTGCCTCAAGACCGTCGGGACTCATTTCAAAGATTCCGAGTATGCTCTTAAATCCAATCCTGCTCTTGGCATAGCCATGGATGATATATGCCCTTCCATCTTCATCCCAGAACGGGCACGGATCAATCAGCCCCTTTCCTGCGAGTACCAGATGCGGCTCATACCACACGCCAAAAGGATCTTCAGTTCTTACAACGTAGTAGCCTTCATCCGGCATTCCGTAGTATATGTAGTACATTCCCTCATGGAATCTTATAGAAGGTGCCCAGACACCCTCTGAGTGCCTTGGAATCTTAAAGCGCTCCTGACCTATGTTTTCCAGAGCATAGTTAACCAGGCTCCAGTTCACAAGGTCTTTTGACACAAGAATTGGAAGCCCCGGGGTGTAGTTAAAGCTGCTGGCAGTCATAAAGAACGTATCTCCGACTCTTATCACATCAGGGTCGGAGTAATCAGCAAAAAGTACAGGATTTCTGAATGTATATCCAAGATCAGAATATGTTTTCATATTTTTCTCATCCGTTTATCTCTATTTTTGTAGTGTCTTTTACAAACCCGTCATCCGCAAGGAGGGATGCATAAACTCCGCCAAGCTCCAAAAGTCCCTTTGCAATCATTCCTGCATAAAGCATAGCCCCCTCATACTTTAGATGGGAGTTGTCAGTTTTACCTTCAGGTGCCCACTCTGCTTCTCCCGGCTCCAGATTCATGTAATATTTCTTCGAAGCCTCATCTCCCGTTTTGGCAAGAAATTCCCTGCTCATGGTGAAAAGATCTATCACCGGAACATCCAGTTTTTCGGCAGTCTCCTTCATTCCAAGCACATATTCAGTATGCTCCGAGGGTTTAAGCTTTCCGTTTTCGTCAAACAGTCTTCTCTCAACCGATGTTATAAAGACTGGATAAGCTCCCTTGTTTCTTGCGACATTTACAAACTTGCCAAGATTTACTGTAAACTCCCCGTGAGGATCGGTATATCGTGACGGGTCATTTATCTTTTCATCATTGTGTCCGAACTGGATAAAGAGAAAATCTCCCTTTGTGATTTCATTATAAATAGGCGCAAGTCTTGATTCGTCAATAAAACTCTTAGTGCTTCGTCCGTTTACCGCTCTGTTGCAGACTGCCACATCCATTGCTGTAAACCTGTCAAAAGCCTGACCTATTCCTGTCTGAGGATAGGTTGATGCCTTATTGGTGGCTACCGTTGAATCTCCCGCCCAAAATATGTGTCTCATTTTCTGCTCCTTCAAAAACAGCCGTCCAAGCTATAAACCTGGACGGCCTGTTTAAGTATACATATTATTTTAAATTACTCTTTTACGGCTCCTACGTTAACACCCTTTACGAAGTACTTCTGAAGGAAAGGATAAAGAAGCATGAAAGGAAGGATCGCACATACAATTGCTGAATAGTAAAGTGTACTCTGTGATACCTTATATGCTGTTGTAGGCGTATCTCCGTCCATGACCATAACTCTCAGAATGTACTGGAAGTTAACCTGATCACGGTTTGTGATATAGATCTGTACTGTTGAATAATCGTTCCATACGGTTACCGCAAACATAAGACCGATTGAAGCAAGAGCTGCCTTTGAAAGAGGAAGCACGATCTTGAAGAAGATTCCCATAGGGGAGCATCCGTCAATCTTAGCTGCTTCAAACAGTGATCCGGGGATACCTTCAAAGAAGTTACGCATAAGAACGAGGTTGTATACGTTCATACCATGCTTAACAACAAGTACCCACATGTTATTGGTAAGACCGAGCTGTTTCATTACCAGGTACTCAGGGATCATACCACCTGAGAAAATCATGGTGAAGAGCAGGAAGTATGCAAACAGTGTTCTTCCGGGCATCTCATACTGTGACAAAACGTATCCACCAAGGGTTGACATTACAAGACCGAGAAGTGTTCCGAAAATAGTTGTGATAACTGAGTTAAGGAATGGTCTGTAAAGCTTAGCTGTATGAAGGATTGTTCTATAACCGTCAAGTGTTGGTTCATTAGGGAAAAACTGGAATTTGTAAACACCAACAGCATTGAAGGAATCAACAACAACCTTCCAGATTGGGAAAAGAACTATAAGTCCCAACAAAATAAATACTATGTAATTTACTACATCAAATGCATCGGTCTTTTTCTTACGACCTGCACCAAATTCTACTCTCTTTGCCATCGTAAGCCTCCTTAAATAATACCGCGACCGCGGACTTTCTTGCTGGCCCAGTTACAAATAAGTACCAGTGCGCATCCAACAAGTGACTTGAAAAGACCTACCGCTGTAGTATATCCATAGTTAGGGATAGCTGTCATAAAGGTCTTACGATAGATGTATGTTGAAATAACATCTGAAACAGCAAATACTCTGTTGTTGTACATAACGAATACTGACTCGAAGAGGTTAAGAACCTTAGCCAGATTCAGGATAAGTACGATAATGATCGTGTTGAGAAGCTCAGGAACTGTTACGTACCAGATCTTCTGAAGTCTTGTAGCACCATCGATATCAGCTGCTTCATAGAGCTCGGGGTTGATTCCTGCAAGGGTTGCAAGGAAGATAACTGTTCCCCAACCTGTCTCCTTCCAGATATTTACCAGATAGTAAACAGGTCGCCAGAGCGTAAGCTCATGCATGAAGTCAATACTCTCTTTTATAAGTCCCCAGCTCTTAAGTGTTTCATTTACGAAACCTGTTGAAGAAGTTGAAAGGAAAAGAGTGAAAATAGCTGCTGTAACTGTCCATGACATAAAGTGTGGCAGATAGATTACTGTCTGCAGCACTTTCTTGGCAAACAGATTTGCCATCTCATTGATGAAGACAGATACAATAACAGCAGTACCTGTTGTTATCAGCAGCTTTATGATTGAAAGCTGAAGTGTATTAAAAAAGGCTTTCCAGAAATCCGCATCAGCGAACATCTTCTCGAAATGTTTTAAGCCTACCGGTTCCATTTTCTTAAGTGTGTAGTCATAAAAAGCGTATCTTACGCCCAGCATTGGCCAATAATAGATAATAAGAACATATATAACTACAGGAAGAAACATAAGGTAAAAACCTCTGTGGTTCCATATACGCATACCCAAAGGCTTTTTGTTTATAGTTTGACCTGTGGATGTAACCTTTTGTGTTTTGCTCATTTTACTGCCCCATTCATATAAATACTTTTGTTGATTGCGGTGAAATAAAGGATTTCTTTAAGGTTCTGCATGGGCACCCGGATGGATGCCCATACAGATTATAGATAGTTTAAAAGAATCTGTTTTGAAAAAAGAAATTACTGTGCATTAAGCTCGTCAAGGATCTCTGTGATTGTATCGCCCCACTTAGCCTGGTACTCAGCGATAGCATCCTCTGCGCTCTTCTTGCCTGCAACAACCTCGTTCATAAGAGTTGTCTTATCTGTTGCAAGATCAGCCTCAACCTCTGTGAGGATCTCTGATGAAGGTGACTGAGGAGCATCTACACAGTTCTCTGTGAAGAACTTGTTACCAGCCTGTACAAGCTCGTCATTATCTACGAAACCGTTTGTAAGAGGAGCAATAACAAGTACCGGATCAAGGTGATTCTTCTTCCATACAGAGTTAGGGTCGTTAGGAGACTGCTTAAGGTGGAACTCACCCTCTGCATACTCGTAATCCTTCTTCTTGTCAGGATCATCAGGGTTAGTTGTGAATGACTCAGCGTGTGTTGACCAGTGAACATCCTCAGCACCATATGTCCAAAGTGTCTGAACCTTGTCACCATCAAGCATTGTCTCGATAAGTGCATCGAAGATAGCCTGCTCACGAGAGTTGTCGCCGTCACCATCATCTGTGATTACCCATACAGGAGCCTCACGGTTGATGTAACCGCCCCATGTATCTGTGATCTCCTTGATAGGAGGAAGCTGTACAAGTCTGTCATCGCCAAGATCTGCATCAACGTCGTTCTTGTCAAGGTTATCTGTAAGAGTTCTAAGCCATGTACCAGCCCAGTAAGTGAATACACCTTCTGATGTTGTCTGGTCATTTGAGAACCATTTCTCACGTGCTGTCTTTGTTGAAGCTTCCTCAGTATCCTTATCGATCACGCCATCAGCGTAGCCCTGAGCAAGTCTTGTAAGAGCATCGATTGTAGCCTGCTCCTGGAATCCGTCAACCCACTGTCCGTCCTTCTGGTAAATAGCCGGGTAAGCACCCTGCCAGAACTCAGGCATGTAGTTGATGTAAGGAGCCTCGTCAAGCTTACCGAAGCCTGCTGCGATAACACCTGTCTGGCCATCCTTTGTGAAAGCCTTGAGCATGTTGTAGTAGTCATCGAATGTCTTGATGTCATCAACCTTAAGTCCTGCAGCATCGAGCCATGACTGCTTGATGTAAGTAACACATCCGTTACCGTATGTAGGAGCGAAAGCGTAAAGCTCGCCGTTTGCAGTCTTCATGTTCTCGTTGATTGAAGGAAGTGTGATCCTTGACTGGAACTCTGCGTTTGCATAAGCATCAGCCATGTTCCAAAGGATACCTGTGTTCTGATACTGCTTGAACATTGTTGCGCTCATGATAAGAGCATCAGGATACTGTCCGTCACCGGGCTGTCCTGTTGTAAGGAGCTGAGCTACATTGTCCTTGTAACCTGAGTGCTCAGGCTGGTTGATGTGAAGCTTGATATCGTGACCAATCTTCTCTGAAACAGCTGCTTCCCACTGCTCAATGAAAGCATCCTGTCCGTTATCAACGTTAGCTGTAAGTGTTCCGTCTACTGTGATGTAGAGGTCTGTGAGCTCATAGCTGCCAGCCTCTGCTGTGTCAGCTGACTCTGTAGCTGTAGCATCAGTTGTCTGAGCTGCTGTGTCAGTGCTCTGGCCGCCGTCTGTTGCTGCAGGTGCAGACTCTGATCCGCATGCTGCAAGAGAAGCTACCATTGCTGTTGAAAGAATTAATGATAAGACTTTCTTTTTCATTTAATTTGTTCCTCCCAATTAGAATTTTTGAAAATTAAATGTAAGCACTTTCATTTGCTTATGTTTGTACTTTATCATGTATCTGAAAGCATTGCAAGTACAAATTTTGTATGATTTGTAACAATCTCCTTAATTTTTTGTCGAAAGTGGCATTTATAAGCCAGTTTTGGAAAGTGCTTACATGTTAAAATTTACAAAAAATTTATTTAAAGTGTCACTCCTCTTTTCCAAATTGCCATATCATGGAAGCCGGCCAGTTCACTTTTTAACTTTTCACCGGATGCTGTCCTTACAATTTTGTCAAAAAGCTCATCCGTCAGCTCTTCAAAGGTCTCTCCATCCAATATCCTGCCTGCACTGAAATCGATCCAGTTGCTCTTCTTATTGGCAATTGTATTGTTGCTGGCTATTTTCATAGTAGGAACAGGACATGCAAAAGGAGTTCCTCTTCCTGTTGTAAAGAGCACTATCTGAGCTCCCGCACTTGCCAGTGCTGTTGCTGCACAGAGATCATTCCCCGGTGCGCACAGGAGGTTGAGTCCTGTAACATCAGTCCTGTCACCGTACTCCATGACATTCATTACCGGATAATCTCCGGATTTCTGTGTGCATCCAAGTGACTTATCTTCAAGGGTTGTGATTCCTCCTGCCTTGTTTCCCGGAGAAGGATTCTCATATATAGGTTCACCCTGCTTTGTAAAGTATTCCTTAAAGCCGTTTATCATATTAACGGTATCTTCAAAGGTCTTTTCATCCTTGCATCTGTTCATCAATATGGTCTCTGCACCAAACATCTCAGGTACCTCTGTGAGGATGCTTGTTCCGCCGTATTCTATGATGCGATCGGAGATCCTTCCGACCAGAGGATTTGCTGTGATACCTGAAAATCCGTCACTTCCGCCGCACTTAAGACCGATGATAAGCTTTGACAGATCTGCATCTGTTCTCTCATCTGAAGATGCGGTATCTATAAGCTCTTTTAACAGATTAAGTCCGTCCTCCATCTCGTCATCAGACTTCTGGCAGACAAGGAACTTAACTCTGTCCTTGTCATACTCTCCTATATAAGGCATAAGAACATCGATGTTGCTGTTCTCGCAGCCAAGTCCGAGAACAAGAACCCCACCTGCATTCGGATGTTTTATAAGGTCAGAGAGGATTGTTCTTGTATGTTCCTGGTCATCTCCTGTCTGTGAGCATCCATAGTTATGTGTGAAAGCAACAACTTCATCAATGCTTCCCTTTACATAAGAATTAGCCTGCTTGGCCAGTGCGGTTGCAATGTTGTTGACACAGCCTACTGTGGGGATTATCCATATTTCATTTCTGATTCCCACTCTGCCATCGCCCCTTACAAAGCCCTTAAACGAGCCCTTTCTGCTGGCCATCTTAGCCTTTTTCTCTGGAACATATTCAGGATCGGGCTGATACTTATAATCAAGGATTCCCTCAAGGTTAGTCTTGATGTCATGAGTATGAACCCATCTTCCTACACTGATCTGTTCCGTTGCATGGCCGATTGCATAGCCGTACTTAACAATGTCTTTTCCCTCAGAAATATCTTTAATTGCCATCTTGTGACCTGCAGGAATGTCTTCCAAAGCCTCTACAACCGTGCCGTTCCCCAGAGTAATATCCTCACCCTTCTTCAGTTCTTCAAGGCATACAACCACATTGTCCTCGGGATGAATCTGCAAAAATTTACCCATTTGTAACCTACCCTTCTTAATCATTGAAAACAAAATTGTAAGCGTTTACAATAAAATCATATCTTTTCGCAAGTCACACGTCAACAAATTTTTCTATTGTATTTGCCATAGTAGTCCTGTATAATACATTTTGAAAAAATTATGAAAATGCTTTCATAAAGGAAAGAGTTGGAGGGTATACAAAATGAAACAATTTATGGACAAGGATTTCCTTCTGCAGTCTGAATCTGCCAAGAAGCTTTACCATGATTATTCAGAGAATATGCCTATCCTTGACTATCATTGCCACATCAGTCCCAAGGAGATAGCCGAGGATCGCCATTTCGATACAATCACTCAGGTATGGCTCGGAGGAGATCATTACAAATGGCGCATGATGCGCTCTTTCGGCGTTGATGAAAAATATATCACAGGAGATGCTTCAGATAAGGATAAATTCCTTATGTTTGCAAAATGCCTTGAGAAATCCGTAGGTCACCCGCTTCATCACTGGGCACACCTTGAGCTTCGCAAGTATTTCGGATATCAGGGAGTTCTTAATTCCAAGACAGCTGAGGAAGTTTATGATCTTTGCAACAAGGTCCTTCAGGATCCCGCAACCAGCGTAAGATCTCTTATCAAGGCTTCCGGTGTAACACTTATCTGCACAACAGACGATCCTGTTGACACTCTTGAGTGGCATGACAAGATCAAGGAAGATACAACTTTTGATGTTAAGGTCCTTCCTGCATGGAGACCCGACAAGGCTAAGAATATTACCAAGCCAGAGTTTACATCATATCTTGAGACACTTTCACAGGTGAGCGGAGTTAAGATTGACTCTTTCAAGTCTCTCAAGGAAGCTCTCAAGGTAAGACTTGATTACTTTGCTTCAAAGGGCTGCACTGTTACAGATCACGCACTTGAATATGTAATGTACTACCCTGCTACCGATGAAGAGGTAGAGGCCATTTTTGCAAAGAGACTTTCAGGAGCTGAGCTTTCCAAGGAGGAAGACCTGAAATTCCAGACAGCTTTCATGCTCTTTGAAGGAGAAGAGATTGCAAAGAGAGATTGGGTAATGCAGCTTCATTTCGGATGCAAGCGTGACAACAACACTCCTATGTTTGAGAAGCTCGGTCCCGACACAGGATATGATTCAATTGATGCTTACTATCCTATGGGTGAGCTTGCAGATTTCCTTAATGCTCTTCATGTTAAGAATTCCCTTCCAAAGACAATTCTTTACTCACTTAACCCTAACGATAACAAGATCATCAACACCATGCTTAATTGCTTCAACGAAGGTCCCGCAGTTGCCAAGATCCAGCAGGGAAGCGCATGGTGGTTCAACGACAGTAAGTTCGGTATGGAAGAACAGCTCAGATGTGTTGCAGAATCCAGCAACCTCTCAGGATTTGTAGGAATGCTGACAGACTCAAGAAGCTTTACTTCTTACACTAGACATGAGTACTTCAGAAGAATCCTCTGCAATTATCTTGGATCTCTCGTTGAGAACGGCGAGTACCCATCAGAGGATCTCGATATCCTCGGTGAGATCGTTAAGGATATCTCTTACAACAATGCTGTAAGATACTTTAAATTCCCATTGGAAGTGAGATAATTTATGGGCAACCAGATGACAATTTATGACATTTCCAAAAAGGCCGGAGTTTCAATCGCTACCGTCTCCCGCGTACTTAACGGAAGCACTAACGTTAAACCCCGTACCCGCAAGAAAGTCATGGATATAATTGAACAATACGGCTACAAGCCTAATGCATTCGCCAGAGGCCTTGGTCTTAATTCAATGAAGACCATCGGTATCCTCTGTGCGGACTCATCAGACCTGTATCTTGCCAAGGCCATCTACTACATTGAGCAGAAGCTCCGTGAAAACGGCTATCACTCAGTTTTGTGCTGTACCGGTTACGAGGTGGAGAACAAAAAAGAATCTGCTAATCTCCTGCTCTCTCAGCACGTAGATGCAATTGTCATGATAGGATCAAACTTCATCATGAACAGCCCTGAGGACAACCAGTATGTAAGAGATGCTGCAGCTTCTGTGCCGATCATGCTTCTTAACGCAGACTTCGACTGCAACAACGTTTACTGCACCCTCTGCGATGATTACAAGGCAACTCAGGACGCCACAGAGCAGCTGATTACAGGCGGTGCGGAGAACATACTGTATCTCTACAACAGCAACTCCTATTCAGGTCTCAAGAAACTGGCAGGATTTCAGAATGCACTTTTAACTCATGATATTCCGCTCAAGAAGCAGCTCATGCAGTGTTTCAAGGGAAGTCATGAAGATATCGACGGCGTTAAGAGTTTTGTTGAGAATCTTTACAAAAAGGGACTTAAGTTTGATGCCGTAGTCACAAGTGATGACTTTTTGGCTGTAGGTTCAATGAACTTCGCAAGAGCCAATCACATCAAGGTTCCGTCAGAACTGCAGGTAATAGGATATAACAATTCTATCCTCTCCCACTGCTCAGAGCCGGAGCTTTCTTCAATCGATAACAGACTTGAGGATATGTGCATACAGCTTGTTAAGACACTTATTGGAACCCTCACCCAGAATGAAATGCCACAGAAGACGATCTTCTCTGGCGAACTGATAAAGAGAGGTTCCACAAGAATCTGAAACAAAATCATATATACATAAAACAACCGGGATAAAGAACCTTACTTTATCCCGGTTGTTTTATGTATTATTTCTTTTGCTTTTAGCCTTAATAAAAGGACCTGACCAATAAACATGGTCAGATCCCAAAATCTGAGGTTAATTTAGTCAGGCTCCCTTCTCCTGCTCTAATGAAGGCTCTGCTGACTGACTTTTGTCTTCAAATCTTCTGAATATGTTGGCCAGAAGCGCACCTGATATATTGTGCCAAACTGAGAATATAGCTCCGGGTACTGTTGCCATTGCAAGATCAGGGAATGCTGAACCTGCAAGAGATGTAGCAAGGCCGGAATTCTGCATTCCGATCTCAATAGAAAGAGCTTTCTTTTTGGCCATTGGAAGCTTAAGGATAAGTCCAAGTGCAAATCCAACAACATATCCGAGGATGTTGTGAAGGATAACTACTGCAAATACGATTGCTCCTGTTTCAAGGATTCTTGCAGCATTATGTGAAACAACTGCAGCTACAATAAGTGTTATTGCCACTACAGAAATGAGAGGAAGCACATCCGATACCCTCTCGGTATATTTGCCCCAGAATCTGTTAATGATAAAGCCAAGGGCTATCGGAACGATAACAACTTTGATTATTGAAAGGAACATGCTCATAACATCTACAGTTACGCTTGTCTTTAAAAGGAGGTATGTAATCGCAGGTGTCAGGAAAGGTGCAAGCAGTGTGTTTACACTGGTCATGCCGACAGAAAGTGCCACGTCACCTTTACTAAGATAAGTCATAACGTTACTTGCTGTTCCTCCGGGGCAGGTACCAACCAGGATAACTCCGGCTAAAAGACCTGTCTCAAGTCCGAAAATCTTCCCCAGTGCAAATGCCAGAAGAGGCATAATGGTAAACTGGGCGATGCATCCGATAATAATGTCTTTCGGACGTTTAAACACTATGGCAAAATCACTGAATTTCAGGGTAAGACCCATTCCGAACATTACTACCATGAGCAGGTAGTTGATCCATGATGTCTGAATCCACAGACATGACTTTGGCACAAACAGTGCCAGAGCTGCAACTACCAAAACAATGATTGCCATGTACTTCCCAACAAAATCACTTACTCTTTTCATATTCAGTTTTCCTCCTGATCCGTTTTTACAGTTCTGAAGTACAATGAGGACATCTTGTTGCCTCAATGTTGATCTCGCTCTTACAGCGAGGGCAGATCTTGGTTGTAGCTGGTGCTTCTGCTTCTTCCTTGGCAAATTTCTCTGCTACTTTGTTCATGGATTTTACAAGACAAAAGATTACAAGAGCCATAAGAATGAAGTTGATAACTACAGTGATGAAAGTTCCGTAGTTGAGAGTAACTGCACCGGCTTCCTTGGCTGCCTCGAGAGTGGCGTAAGAATTACCGTCAAGACAAACAAACATGTTATTGAAGTCAATTCCACCTGTGATGATGCTGATAAGGGGCATGATGATGTCATCAACGAGTGAAGAAATGATCTTCTGGAAAGCTCCGCCGATGATAACACCGACTGCCATATCCATCACATTTCCACGCATGATGAACTCACGGAATTCAGCCGCAAAGCCCTTGCCTTTGCCGGCCACGTTTTTGATCTTTTCTGTCATATCCTTTTACCTCCACAAAATTTTTTCATACTCTTGAAATTATAGCACAATATGCCTAAAATTAAATAGTGTGCAGGCGTAGTACATCGGTAGTATGTCAGCTTCCCAAGCTGAAGAGGCGGGTTCGATTCCCGTCGCTTGCTTAAAAAAATCCCGGCAAACAATTTGCCGGGATTTTTATATCTCTTAGCTATTCTCATTTACAAATATTGAAACTCTGCTCTGTATTATCTCCGCTACTTCCTGTGCAGTCTTCTGTCCCTTGAAGTAAGCAGCCGCTTCTTCGTTTACAATGTTATTCACCTCTTCGTTTGGTGAATATGTAAGGGTGAGGGACTCAACAAAATCTTTTACCGTGTCAACATCTTGCTGAGAAAGAGGCTTAACCTCTATCTGTGTATCACCAATCCAGTAATACTCTTCTTCGTAATGCTTTACTCCGTCATCATCAACCCAGGATTCCTTTTCCATAGATTTCTTGGCAAGTGCGTCAAACTTGTCCTTCCTGATGGGGAAATCATACTCTATACTGTCCTGATATTCATCAAGATAAAGCTGTCTGATCAACTTCCAGCATTCCTCGGGATACTTAGTCTGTGCACTGACAGCAAATCTTGCATTTGGCGTAAGGATTGAGCAGTTGACTCCCATCTCATTCGGGAAGCCTATAAGAGAGATATCGCTTCCAAAGGTTCCGTCAACATATCTTTTATAAGGTCTGAAGCCGTTGAGGTAAACAATTGAATATAGTGCATTACCTGTTCTGTAGCATGCTTCATCGTAGTCCATCCACATGTCTTCTGTTATTTCATCCGGGAACTCTTTTGCAAACTCCAAAAGCTCAATAAAGCCGTCACTGTTAAAGTTGCAGCTCTTATTTTCCCAATCAACAAACTTATTTCCTGAAGAAGCAAGACCGTAATACATGATTGTATCCTTGGCAATCATACCAAAAGAATCAGAGTATGAAACGCCCTTTTGCTGTATCATTTCCTTGCAGTCCTTGAGTGTAAGAACATCCAGCCCTGCCATATTGGAAGTCTTCGCAGCCAGAGTGTTAACATAGAACGAAGGAACAACCTGGTACAGCTTGTCACCTGTCTTAAATGCTTCAAAAGCGTTCTCTACAAACTCCACATCCTTGAGCTCAGGGTCAGTTGCAAGGTAGCTGCTAAGATCAAGGAACAGCCCTTTATTTATATAACTGTCTATGGGCTCATCATTTACAAAATACATGATATCAGGAACATTGCCTGATACGATATCCAGATTAAACTGTGTGGCTCCGGCCTGCCAGTCATCCTCTGAATCAAGCTTGGAGTAATCAACAATCTTTATCTTGTAATCATCTGAAGTCTGATTATACTTGTAAATCATATCTCTTACATTGTAGTCAATGTTGCTTCCGGCAAGAGTTATGATCGTCTTGTCTTTAACCTGGTCGGCAGGGACCTTGGTCAGCCTGCACAGGCTGTAGTTATAGGATTCATCGGGAAGATTTGCAATAAATTCCTGATCGCTTACTGCGACAACACTGCTTACCGCATAACTAATGCTGATATCGGAATCTACGAAATCAAGAATTTTAGTCAAAGTATCTTTTCCTTTATCATATCCGTAGAATCCATCTGTCTTTGAAACATACAGGTCATAACCGTTTCCGCCAAAGAATGAGTAGTCATCGTAGGTCTTAAACTGTTCTGATGGGTCGGAGAGCTTGCCTGTTTCGGGGTCAAAGCTTCTGAGTTCAATTCCGTGATCTCCCCAGAGGGAAGCAAATATCTGTCCGTCAAATCCACTGTACAGAGTAATGGATGATCCATCGTATTCATCGCTTGAGTCGCCGGTTTCTGCTATTGTGGTAAAAGACTGATCGGCATCGTTAAACTTCTGAATACCCCTGTTGGAGCTAAGGATGAGTCCGTGGGTATCATCATAGACCATTCCGTACAAAGAGAAATAATTATCCTCGTCCTGTCCGTCGGAGAGCATTATATTAAGGAGCTCATTTCCGGATGCATCGAACTTAAGAAGATACTGTTCCTCATGATAGTTGTAGTCTTCTTCCATCTCATCACCGCCGACAACCATCTTATCAACGATAACATCACTATCAGCCGGTGTTTCCTCTTCAGTCACAATGATCTCTTCTCCCGATCCTTCTCCGTCTCCGGATACTGCGCCATCCTCAGTGTCTGCTCCGTCTCCCATACCCTCTTCATCCAGATGCTCCTCGAAGTCAACAATATTCCCCTGGTCATCTGTATAATAATATTTGTAGAGGATGCAGTACATATTACCATCCTTGTCATAGGTCATATCTCCGTGGCTTTCTGAATCAGCCTCAGGGATTTTTACAGTCTTAATATCGCTTCCATCGGAGTTAAAAGAGCAGATGGTGATGTTTTCCCCATCCGAATATGTTGCAGCATAAATTCTGTCTCCAACGATAGAAATATTGCTGTAGTCTGAAGCATCAGTAATATCAAGCTTCTCGCTCTTAAACACATAGTCCTTGGATCCCTTTGCCGCCTCATCAACAAGGCTTGATCCTCCTTTATCTCCGAGAGAGCATCCGCTTAGCGTTCCCAGCAAAAGAGCTGTGGATGCGATCAGGGAAATTCCCCTGGTTATAATAGATTTCCTTTTCATAACTTCTCCTTCTTTCTCTTATATTCAACTTCCAGATCGTACTTCTTGTCGGAAAGATATTTTACTATTCCTCTTACTGTCCACTTCTTGTGCCTGTAGGAATTCACCACAAAGATCACAAGAGTAACCGTAAGCACTGTCAGACAGATCATTCTTACAAGAAGAATAAGCGCAAGAACATCCTCATAGCCTCTGGCTGTGTTCTCCCAGTAGGGATAATATATCGCCTTGCTCCACATACTTCTTGTAAAGAAGTTTTTTAAAACCGAAAACAGCGAGAATGCCGAAAACCTCTCGGTATTGTCAATCACTGTGATAAACTCATCATTTATTCCGATACTGTCTTTACATATCTTGGCGGCCAGTCCTTTAACGGGATTAGGACACACAACTTCGATGCAGGTGATGCCTCCGCTTTGAGCCACGGTCCCATCCTCTGATACTTCTACCGATTCTGTGATCCCACTCAGGATAGTTCCGTATCTGGCCAGCGAATCATAGGACATGTAAACATAGCTTGTATCCTGTTGTGCGGCTTTTCTGATCCTGCCTGTATCTCTTTTTACAACACCCTCTATATAGTGTGGAATGCCCTCAATATAGATGCACTGTCCGATAATGTCAGTTGATCCAAAGAGCTGCCATGCCAGTTCCTCATCAATCACAATACCGTCCTTCATCAGGTCATCTCCGGAAAAGAAAGATCCGGCCACGAAATTCATGGGATGGAACAAAAAGAAATCGCCGCCTACTCCAAATGCTTTTACTTTCTCAGCTGTCTTGTTCTCATAACTTAAGCTGACCTGGCCCTGAGCACAGTATGCAAAGCTATAGAGCTCCTGAATAGGCGTCTTCTGAGGAACGGTATACTCCTCCATCTCTTCTTTGATCATGTCATCGATGCTTATAGTGTCGATTATCTGAGAGTCTGTGCTCTGATCCTGCTCCTGATCATCGTCATCAGCCACAACTCCGGATTCAACGAGTTTACTCTCCAGTAGATAAGTGAACTTCTTGAGATCATCTTCTTTTACCAGCTGATCTTCAGTAATATAGATACTTATCTGAGCCATATTCATATCATCGGACCAGCGCTCTGCAAGGTGCTGTTCCGGAAGGTTGTTCAATATATGAGATGAAATGAGCCCCATAAAGAAATAAACTGCAATCGAAGCCACACACAGGATTATGGTGAGCGCTCTTTTCTTTATAAAATTTACGGTTGTTTCAGTAATACCTCTAAGACTCATTACTCGTTTGCAAGCCTCACCTGATCTCCGGCTTTAATAAGTGTTGTAGCTGTTGTGATGACATACTCATCGCCGTCAACTGCAGCGGCAATGGCCGTATTGTTGTCATCCTGTGCTTTAACTGTGACATCTACTCTTGATGCCATGTATCTGTTGCCCAATGGGCTTGATTTACTGGTTACTACAAGAATGAATTTGCCATTGCTATCGGTCTTAATTGCACTGTTTGGCACTACAAGATCATACTCCACAGCTCTCTCACCGATTGCAAGAGAAATGTTCTGTCCGGGAGCCACGTCTTTGCTCTCAATCTTAAAAGTCAAAAGCTTCTTGTTGCCCGGATCGGTCTTATCATTTCTGATGGCTGTGAGTGTTGCCTTAAAATCATCCCCAAACTGCCAGATATTCTGTGGCTTGGCGCCATCACCCACCTTGAGCTTCTGGGCCTGGGCATTGGTTACTGAAAAGCTTGTCGTCATGTCTTTTCCGTCAACCTGGATAACTGCAATGGTTTCATCAGCTGAAGTTGACTCGCCTGCCACCTTGGATAAGCTGGATACTGTTCCGGCAACGGGAGATTTAACAGATGCTCCAACCGTCTCCTCTTCAAGCTTTGCAATATGATCTCTCTGCTCACTGATCTTATCTCTCATCTGGCAGAGACTTATTTCTGTATTGATGCTCTTTAAGAGCTTGGTCTTTTCAAGTTCAGCAGCCTTGAGCTCAGCTTCGGTTTTTGCTTTGATCTGCATAAGCTCAGCAAGCTTCTGATCATAACTTAAAGTCTGCTGTGTTCCGTAGTTTTCAAGCTGTGAGCTGTCCTTGGTAAGCTCTGCGATCTGTGTCTGAAGCTGTTGTATTCTCTCTTCGTTTCCATCATTTTCAGCTTTTGTCAGTTCATAGTTGAGCTCTGCAATGGTGTATGAAGGAGTTGCTGCATTGTAGGAATTGCCGGCTGCGTCATAGTTATCCTTCTGAGTCATATAATCTATATCTGCCTGAGCTGCATTATCTGCATTGAGTGCATTGTTGTATCTGTCTGTGGCAGCGGCAAGCTCTAACTGAAACATGTCGTAGGTTGTCTTTCTACCGCTTCTCACATTGGATATGACATCATTCGGAATATCTCCGGAAAACAGCGACTGTTCATAAGAAAGTTCAAGGTCATCCAGTTTATCTTTTGCATCTATAAGCTCCTGTGATTCCTTGTCCTCAAGATAGTAGATAACATCTCCTATCTCAACGTGTGCGCCTTCCTTGACAGCAACACCGGATATTTTCCTTGTCTCTTTTACCGTGATATTGTATGGATCCTCTGCAGATACGGTTCCTGTTCCTCTGATCTGAGGAGAGATGGTACCGCTCGTTATCTGCTGAGTTGCTACCTGAGGCAGCGAATAATTCATGATGGTGTTGGAGAAAAAAGTAAGGATCAGCATGATGGACAAAAAAGCTATGGCCACATTCTTGACCATATCCTTCCTGTTTCTGCCACTGTCCTTCTTATCATCTCCGGACCCGCCCAGATTCTCTCTTAGAACTAATTCTTCAGACATAACAAAATTCTCCCGTAAAACTTATTTAACCTTTGATTCCTCCCTGGTAAGAGATTCCCTCTACCAGATAATCTTCCCCGTATAAAAATATCAGAAGAGGTGGAATGAGATATATTACCGCCACTGCGAATGCCAGGCTGATCTCCCCTGTATTGATCCTGGACAGAAATACCGACAGCGGATGCATATCCGAGTCAGGTAAAAGAATCAGCGGCTGTTCCACCATGTTCCAATAATCAAAAAATAACAAAATGGCAATGGATGCAAGTCCACCCTTGCAAAGCGGTAGATTGATCCTCGAAAAGATCATCCATTCATTTGCCCCGTCTACCCTTGCAGCCTCCATGACTTCAGTCGGTATCCTCCTCATAAACTTCGTCAGAAGATACACTGCAAACGGACTGAAGAACCCCGGAAGCAGGATAGCCCATTTGGTACCGTACAGTCCCAGTGCTTTGGAAACCAGGAAATTCGGTACCAGTGTAACCTGGTAAGGCATCAGCATGATTATGATATATGAAAAAAAGATAATCTTCTTGGCCTTACTGTCGTATCTTGAAAAGCCGTAAGCAGAAAGCGCTGCAATAGTGAGCTGTACTACTACGATTGGAATCGTGTAGAATACTGAGTTCCAAAACTTTAAAAGATACTGTGGACTCTTGAAAAGAACGGCAATGTACTGTGCAAAAGTTATCATGTCGGGGATAAGTTTTAGGTTTACTTTGTTAGAAACAAATACCTTACCGCCCTTTTCCGTTGTCGCAAATATACTTCCATAGTTTGCCGCTATCTCCGATGCCGACATGAAGGAGTTTGTGATAGTGAGTATGATTGGCATCAAAAAGATGATAGCAAAAACTATTGCAGCCGTAGTTACTATGACCGTCTTAAAATCATCTATTCTTTTTTTATGTTTATATTTTCTTAGTAGTGGACGCATGTTCCTGTCCATTAGCCTTCTACATCCCTTCCAAACCTGTTTTCAACCTTTAACATCACGAATACCAGCGCCGATACCACAATAAACATTATGATTGCTGCAGCGGAGAGCTTTTGATAATCAAGTGAAGCAAAAGTATTATTCATAAAATGCTGCAACATGTATAGCGTTTCGTAAGGATGATCTCCGGTCATAAGATACACTTCCCTGAAAACCTTGAAAGAATTGATCAGGGACATGATCGCCACAAACAGAATTGTGGATGACATGTATCTTACCTTTATATGCCAGAAAATCTGGTATTTATTGGCGTGCTCCAATGCCGCAACCTCCAGAAGATCCTTGGGTATACTGGCAAGAGCCGCCATAAACAGTATCATGTTATAACCAAGATTCTTCCAAAGGAAAAGAGCTATTATTACAACCATTGCCTTGTCAGACTTAAGGAAATCAGTCTTGGCAATTCCAAACCCCGCAAGGAAATCATTGACTAGTCCATTGTAGTTAAACAGCACCTGCCAGATAAGAACTACCGAGGCAATAGGCACCATCAGAGGACTTAAGAAAAATGTCCTGAAGTAGCTCTTTCCCGGTATCCTGGATTCCATAACCGCTGCCAGGAAAAGAGATAACACCACTGCCAGAGGTACTGCCACCATTGAGAACTTGAGTGTATTTATCCCTGCCTGCTTAAAAGCTGCATTGTTCCACACATTGACAAAGTTCTTCAAGCCCACAAAATTCATTCGGATGGGGTTATCAATAAGCGAATAAAAGATAACCACCACAAATGGTGCGGCAAAAAACAGCAGTACTCCAAGAAGTGAAGGCAACAGGAACAGCCATGATATAATGCTCCTCTTCCGGTTCGCGGAAAGGTTTTTAAATTTAGTTGGTATCTTCTTTAACAAACTGCGGAACCTTCCCCTTCAGAATTGAGTAATATGTGCTTGAATACTCGTCGAACTCTCCGTTCCTGTATACCTGAACAGAATACTGATCATTTATCAGACTGTAGTCATACCATGGGTTGTAATAACCGCTTTCAACAATGACAGAAAGGAGCTCTTTTATCTGCTCAGGATCTGTATAAGATGCATGACTTGTCTCTACGTTTATGTCCACATCACTATACGGCATTGTCTCCAGATCATAACCCGGATAGTAATTATCAACCTTTACTTCCCTGACATCAGATGCATCCAGATTATTATTTTTGTATATTCCAATCTTTTTCAAATATGCAATTGTATTGGCATAATTATCAAAAACATCAAGGTTTCCGTAAACATAACTGTCGTTGTTACCTTCATAGATCACAGAACCGACCGGCATATGAGTACTCATATACTCAAAGCTGTAATTCTCCAAGATATCTTTTCTGTATGCTTCACTAAACTCCTCATATACGAAGTTCTTGGTAGCCACTGATCTTCCGCCGGATTCATATGAGAGATTGTGAAGAGCAGGATTATCAAGTTTTCTTACAGCGTCATCATTAAAGATATCAAAATATCCTCTCTTAAATTCCTCACTGTCAATGATCCGAGCCAGTTCTGCATCTACTGTCTTAAAAGGAACAGTAATGTATCTGTATACCTTTCTTCCACTTTTTAATCTATAGAGAATCTGAATATCATATCCGAGGTTTTCATAGATATCCTCTTCATAGTTCTTTTGCTGGATCTTTCGGGTCTCCATACCGGCCTTAGCCAGCTTCACAAAATCTTCTGTATTAGTTATAGTCATCAGTCCGTCATCACTGATGCTGCCGTTATACATTACTCTGTCATACAGATTGAACTGCCTTCCGTTATTCTCGATAGCACAGCTCTCAATCTTATCCGCAGCGGGAACATAGCTGTCAAATCCAAGAAGATCTCCCTTAAAAATGGTAAATATAAGAAGCACAATTGCCAAAGCCATAATTGTCTGTGCCTTGCCCTTAAACACTTTTTTGATATTGCGCTCAAGAAGAACTTCTGCAATACAACCTGCAACGATTGTAGCAAGCACCATAATAAGGCACATCTGAGTAAATAAACGTGTTGTCCATACACTCTCATATACAAGATAAACAATATATCCGACTCCAAGACCTGTTGCCACACAGACAACTATCTTGACCAGCCATCTGAAAGGTCTTATTACTATGCCCTTTCCTGCCCACTCTGACTGTCTCATTCTTGCAAAGATCATGACGAAAACAAATGCGATAAGTCCTGTTATCAGAATATCTATCTCACGAGGAAGTATTTTCGGCATAACATTACTGATATACTCGGGAGCAATAAGGGCGTACGAAGCTCTCAGTTCTTCAGCAAGCGATACATAGATTCCGAATCTGTCATACATAGGAGAAAACCAAACCCTGAAAGGCTGCGACGAACTGAAGGTTGCATAGAATATGTTCTTAAAGAAGTACAATTCTCCTGCAAATAGTATTGAAATAAATGCAAAACATCCTGTAAGAAGAATAGCTATTGGAAGTGTTCCGCTCAGCATAACAGCAAGTACTGTTATGTTGTAAAAAGCAAAAAACAGGTTAAACGCTCTTATAGTCTCTATAAGTACTGACAGATACAGGTACTTGCCAACAGCACCCATGCAGGCTGCGATGATCAGCGCAATCACCTCACATCCCACATACATGATCAGAAATGTAGTAATGGCATCGAAATAGTTCCCTGCAATTCTCTGTGACCTGGTTGTAGGCTGACTAAGATAAAAGTCCAGCTTACTTGTGCTAAAGACATATGAGAATCCCTGAAGTGCAAACATTACTGCAATTCCTATTACAAACACAAAGCCAAGCTGTTCAACACCGAGTACTCTTGACACTGCCCTAAGCTTTTCCTGATATAGCACAGCATCGCTCTGGTTATATCTTGCAGCATAATTGATGGTTCTTGAAATCATCATGATCACGCCCAGGATAAAATATGCAGCCAAAAACGGCAGTGCAATGTAACTTGACCAAAGTGTTCTGTTTATATAGGTCCTATGATTTTTTAATCTTTCACCCAAGGACAAATTTGCGGATGTCATACCCAACTACCTCCGTTTCACTTATAAAGATCTCTTCCAATGAAAGTGCCAGAACTTCGAAGAATATCGGATTGCCTCTGCCAAAGGCTGCCTCTATCTCTTCTCTCTCACCGCGGATCGTAATGGTGTGAAGTCTTCCCCTGGTCTCATGAAGCAACACATTAAGACCCTCCAGCGCTTTCTTCTCATCTTCTTCAGAAGCAAATACACACTGTACCTTCTGCATCTTGATCTTCATATCCTCTATATCTTCTGACAGGATCACTCCTCCCTGATGAAGAAGACCTATGTGATCACAGATATCTTCAAGTTCCCTTAAGTTGTGGGATGCAATGATCGGAGTCATTCCTCTGTCTGCCATCTCTCCTGCAAAAAGACTCTTTACCCCCTGTCTCACAACAGGATCAAGGCCGTCAAAAGTCTCATCACACAGAAGGTATTTGGTTCCGGCGCAGATTCCAAGGAGTATGGACACCTGCTTCTTCATTCCCTTTGAAAAAGTGTTTATCCTTCTTTTTACGTCAAGTCCAAATCCGCTGCAAAGCTTGTGAAATCTAAGTTTGTCAAAACCCGGATATATATTTTCATAAAATGTAGCCATTTCCTCAGGTGTAGAATTCGGAAGAAAATACTGATCGTCTGATATGTAAAAGATATCCCGCTTAACCTCGGGGTTGTCATAAACAGGTCTCTTATCTACCAGGACAATTCCCGCATCCGGCTTGATAACACCTGAAATGATCCTCAGTATCGTGCTCTTTCCGGCTCCGTTTGTTCCAACCAGTCCAAACACCTCACCGTCCAGAATATTCAGCGAAACACGATTGACAGCTTTTATGTCGTCGAATGATTTTTCAAGATTCAGTAATTCAATCATGCTTTCCCTCCCCAAGCTTATCTAAATGCTTTTTTATCTCCTCAACAAGCTCTTCCAGTGAAAGCCCTATTTCATGAGCTTCTGTAAAGAGCCTGACAATCTCTTTTACCAGTTCTGATTTCTTGCCTTCCACCAGCAGGTCCCTGCCTTTTACAAAATTTCCCCTGCCCTTCACCGTATAGATGAATCCCTGGCGTTCCAACTCAGCATAGGCTTTCTGGACCGTGTTGGGATTGGTGGAGAGCTCAACCGCAAGGCTCCTTACTGACGGCATCTGATCACCCTCCCGGAGTATCCCCTTGTATATCTGCATTTTGAAGTTTTCAACAATTTGTTCGTAGATAGGTCTGCTATCCTGGAAGTCGATTAGTTTCATTGTTTCCCTCCGAAAGATGATCCCCGACGAAAAAAAATACAAAGTGTACTATCCGAACTAGTACACTTTGTATTCTATGACTATCGCGCTTATATTGCAATAGATTTTTTAAATTGCTTCTACATTTCTTGTAGCAACTACGTCAACGCCTGTTCCGGCAACATCTTTAATAAGGACATCTCCTATATGAGCAGGTGCTTTTGCCTCTGCAGCATCAATGTCTTTCATTACTTCAAAGATCTTGCTCTTTGGAATATCATTGGCAGTCTTAACAGAAACTCTCTCCTTGTCACCACCAACAATCTTCACTGTGCTGGTAACAATTCTTGTGGGATTGACCACTTCTTTTCTGGCATAAATATCGCCCTTGGCGCATGTGTTACCTGTTACCTCTTTAACTTCTCCATTATCCAAAGTAACTGTAACAAGGCACCCCATAGGACATCCGATACATGTTAATTCTCTGGTTTCCATAAGCCTTACTCCTTTTCTATCTTTACAGTTATCTTCTTAAGATTTGGATGCTCATCGAGTTTCTTTTTCTGAAGAATGATCTGCTCCATCTCACCCGGTGCAAGGATCCTCTTCTCATTGTGCATAACTCTCTCGTCATCAAAGTATACACTTACGAAGGAATTCTTATAAACATCACCTACTCTGAATCTTACAGTGAGGAGGTCATCCATTCTCTCTTTATTGATTGTGCTGGGTACTGTATATCTTGCCCCGTCAGTAGCACAAAGCTCGATAACATTATCGCCTGTAACTTCCTTGCAGCCGTCAGCTATGTACTTAACAGCATTCTGTCCGGCTCTCTTAGCCTCTTCCGATACATAATCAACAAGATCATGTACATGAAGAACGTTACCACAGGCAAATACACCGGGAATGTTGGTCTCGAGAGACTCATTTACAACAGGACCAGATGTAACAGGGTTCATAGAAACACCTGCTGATCTTGAAAGCTCATTTTCAGGAATAAGTCCACAGGAAAGAAGAAGTGTATCACATGTATATCTCTCTTCTGTTCCGGGGATAGGCTTTCTGTCCGGGCCAACCTCAGCGATTGTAACGGCTGTAACATGGTCTTTTCCCTCGATATCAACAACGGTGTGTGAAAGCTTAAGAGGAATTCCGTAATCATCAAGACACTGAACTATGTTTCTCTTAAGTCCGCCGGAGTATGGCATAAGCTCTGCCACTACCTTTACCTTGGCTCCCTCAAAGGTCATTCTGCGGGCCATGATAAGTCCGATATCACCTGATCCGAGGATTACTACCTCACGACCGGGCATATAACCTTCAATATTTACCAGTCTCTGTGCAGTGCCTGCCGAGAAAATACCTGCAGGACGATATCCGGGAATGTTCAGGGCTCCACGAGGTCTTTCTCTGCAGCCCATTGCGAGGATTACAGCCTTGGCGGGAATCTGGAACATGCCATCTTCCCTGTTCATAGCTGTTACTGTCTTATCAGGTGCAATATCCATAACCATGGTATTGAGCTTGTACTCTATACCAAGATCAAGAACCTGCTTAATAAAACGATATGCATATTCGGGACCTGTAAGCTCTTCTTTAAATGTATGAAGTCCGAATCCATTGTGGATACACTGGTTTAAGATTCCTCCAAGCTCATGGTCTCTCTCAAGAATAAGGATGCTGTCATTGCCGGCTTCCTTGGCTGCCACAGCTGCTGCGAGGCCGGCAGGGCCGCCGCCTACTATTACGATATCATATGTCTTCATGACCCGCTTACCTCCCCTTTAGTTCTCTCAAGAACAATGTTCGATCTTCCGCCGCTCTTTGTAATCTTCTCATAAGGAATTCCAAGTTCGCGATGAAGGATTTCCATGGTTCTCGGTGAGCAGAATCCAGCCTGGCATCTTCCCATACCGGCTCTTGTTCTGCGCTTTACGCCATCAAGGCTTCTTGCGCCAAGAGGTCTGTGGATTGCATCGAGGATCTCGCCCTCTGTGATAGATTCACATCTGCAGATAATTGTTCCGTATGCAGGATTTTCTTTAATGAGAGCATTTCTCTCTTCTACTGAAAGGCCTTCAGTTTTCTTCACGCCCTTACGTGTGCTGATCCAGTTAGCCTTCTCTTTAAGTCCCATCATATCCTTCATCATGTTACCAACCATCTCGCCGATAGCAGGGCTGCTGGTAAGTCCTGGTGACTCGATGCCTGCACAATCGATAAAGTGTGGTGCATCGTCAACTTCTTTGATGATGAACTCATGATGTGATTCATGAGCACGAAGTCCTGCAAATGATGTTATAACGTTTCTTATAGGAAGGTTTCTTACATGATCGCCTGCCTTAGCAATAAGATCATCAATTCCTGCAGCCGTTGTGTTGTTTCCTTCCTTATTCTCAATATCCACAGCTGTCGGTCCAACGATAAGATTACCGTGGATTGTAGGTGATACAAGAACACCCTTTCCAAGATTTGTGGGCTGAGGGAAGATTGTGTGCTTAACATGTCCGCCTACAGTCTTATCAAGGAGGCAGTAGTCTCCTCTACGAGGTGTAATATGGATCTTGTCAGCACTTACCATATTATGTATTACATCAGCATAGACACCTGCAGCATTTACAACGTATCTTGCTACATACTCACCGTTGTTTGTTCTCAGGTGCCAGTTGCCGTCTTCGCCTTTTTTAATATCTTCAACTTCTGTGTTAAAACGGAAATCAACGCCGTTCATATTAGCGTTCTCTGCCATTGCAATATTAAGCTCGAATGGACAGATGATTCCGCTTGTAGGAGCCCAGAGTGCTCCCTCAACGTTTTCTGAAAGGTTAGGCTCCATCTCAAGAGCCTCCTCTCTGTTAAGGATTTTCAGTTCCTTAACTCCGTTGGCAATACCTCTGTTATAGAGGTCTTTAAGGCCGTCAATAGCTTCCTTGTGAATGCAAACGACCATAGCTCCGTTTCTCTTAAACGGAATATCCAGGTCTTTGGCAAGATCACCCATCATCTCATTGCCTCTGACGTTGAGCTTAGCCATAAGTGAGCCTTCAGCTGCATCAAATCCGGCATGAACGATGGCCGAATTGGCTTTAGATGTTCCTTCACAAACATCTTCACATTTCTCCAGTACGCAAACGTTTGTCTCATAACGGGACAGCTCTCTTGCGACTGCAGATCCGGTAACACCGGCTCCGATTACGATCACATCGTATAACATAATAATCTCCTTCTTAAACAAGTTGTTCTGCTATAAAAAGGCGAGAGAAAGTAACCTGCGTTCTCCGCAGCTTATCCCCCTCTCGCCTCCTATCACTATTTAGTTAGCACTTAATTCACATTAAAAGATTGCCATGTGAAGAAGAGAAGCTACGATACCGCCGCAGATAGGTGCTACAAGCGGAATCCAACCATAAGCCCAGTTTGCGTTCTTCTTGCCGAAGTTAGGAGCAAGGAGCTGATAAGCAAAACGAGGAGCTGAATCTCTTGCTGCGTTCATAGCGTATCCTGTAAGTCCACCGAATGATGCACCACATGCAACGATTACGCCGTAAACGAGAGGCCATGTAACAGCACCGGCATCAGCAGGAATAGATGCAAGTGTGAATACAAGAATGAATGTAGCAACGAACTCTGAAAGGAAGTTCAATACTGCATTAGGAATTGAAGGAGCTGTGCAGAAGCATCCGCGAACTACGTCATCATTAGCTGTAGCCTTAATATGATCCTTGAAAAGAACCATAAGGATAGCTGCGCCACAGAAACCACCGAGCATCTGAGCGATGATGTATCCGGGAACAAGAGCCCAATCGAATCCGCCTCTTATAGCTGCGCCGATTGTAACTGCCGGATTGAAGTGTGATCCTGATAATGATCCGAATGTGAAAGCGGGAACCATAACTGCCATGCCCCATCCGATAAGGATGTAAACAGCTCCGCCGCCCTTGAATCCGGACTTCTCCAGACTAACGTTACAGCAAACGCCGTCACCAAGAAGTACAAGGATCAATGTTCCAACAAATTCTGCAATATAAGCACTCATAATATTACCCCCTTTTTGTGTATGTGAATTTTTTCCTCACCTAAATTAGTATCAGCCCTTAGCCCATCCAAGAGTTGCTTTAACAGCCTGCTTCCAGCCTTTAAGCTTCTCAGCACGAGCCTCTTCTGTCATAGAAGGCTCAAACTCTCTGTCGATAGCCCAGTTCTTGATAACATCTTCCTTGCTTGACCAGAAGCCAACTGCAAGACCTGCCAGATAAGAAGCACCCATAGCTGTTGTCTCAACGCATACAGGACGATGTACGGGAGCGTTGATGATATCTGACTGGAACTGCATAAGGAAGTTATTCTTGCAGGCACCGCCGTCAACCTTAAGAGCTGCAAGCTTGATTCCTGAACCCTCTTCCATTGCTCCGAGAACGTCGTTGGTCTGAAGAGCAAGTGACTCAAGAGTTGCACGAATAATGTGTTTCTTGTTAACACCACGTGTAAGTCCTGTGATAGCTCCACGTGCATAAGGATCCCAATAAGGAGCACCGAGTCCTGTAAATGCAGGAACTACGTAACATCCGTTTGTATCAGGAACCTGAGTTGCGAAGTACTCAGAATCAGGTGATGTATCAACGAGTTTAACCTCATCACGGAGCCACTGGATAGCTGCGCCTGCTACGAAGATTGAACCCTCGAGAGCATACTCAACCTTGCCGTCAAGACCCCAAGCGATAGTTGTAAGAAGTCCGTTGTTAGGGAACTGAGGCTTTGTGCCGATATTCATAAGCATGAAGCATCCTGTTCCGTATGTGTTCTTAGCCATTCCTGACTCGAAGCAGGTCTGTCCGAACAGAGCTGCCTGCTGATCACCTGCTACGCCTGCAATCTTGATAGGTCCGCCGAAGAATTCAGGATCTGACTCACCATACTCTGTGCAGCTGGAAGGAAGTGCCTTTGGAAGCATGCTCATAGGAACTTCGAGCTGGTCGCAAAGTTCTTTATCCCAGTCAACAGTGTTGATGTTGAACATCATTGTTCTTGATGCATTTGAGTAATCAGTAGCGTGTACTTTACCCTTTGTAAGTTTGAAGATAAGCCATGAATCAACAGTACCGAAGCAAAGCTCACCCTTCTCAGCCTTTTCGCGAACGCCCTCTACGTTGTTGAGGATCCAGCGAAGCTTGGTTCCTGAGAAATAAGGATCGAATACAAGACCTGTCTTGTTGTAAGCAGCGTTGTCGATTCCGGGATACTTATCCATAAGTTCCTGCTTCATATCTGCTGTTCTACGGCACTGCCATACGATAGCATGATATACAGGCTTACCTGTAGCTCTCTCCCAAACAATTGTTGTTTCACGCTGGTTAGTGATACCGATTGCTGCGATGTCTGTGTAGGTTGCCCCAACCTTTGCCATAGCTTCACGAGCAACTGAGAGCTGTGTCTGCCAGATTTCATTAGCATCATGCTCTACCCAACCGGGCTGAGGATAATACTGTGTGAATTCCTTCTGAGCAACAGAGCACATCTCACCCTTCTCGTTGAACAGGATACATCTGTTACTAGTTGTACCTGCATCCAGCGCCATAACGTACTTTGCCATTACTTAACCCTCCTTTTTCTTGTGAAAGAAATAATATTATTAAAGCCCCTTCGCTTTAACTTCTCTAAAGTTCCCACACATCCCTGTTGGTGGTGGAAATTGCAAGTGCCCCGGCATCCAGCGCATTCATCACATCTTCCTTGTCCGCTATTAACCCCCCGGCTATTATCGGAACTCTGCTGACCTTGTTGATCCTCTTGATCATTTTCGGAAGAACTATACCCGGTAAAAACTCGATTATGTCGGGTTTTATTCCGGGGCTTCTTGCCTGTTTTTCAATGTTCTGCAGTGCAAGAGAATCAAGTATGAAATATCTCAGCACCGTATTGAGCTCAAGCTCTTTGGCATGAGCGATGAGATTGCTCTTCGTGGTTATGATCCCATCCGCCTGTGTATTGTTCTTAATAAAATCAAGGCAAACATCCTTGGAGTTATTAAGTCCCGTTATCAGATCCACATGTACCATTGCCACCTTGTCGGCCTTCTTGATCTTGTCGACTATGGCAGGTATGCTGCATATGTCTCCATACAGTACAAATATGATCTCTACGTCTTCTGTAAGTGCTATCTCAAGCCCTTCATCATCTTTTACTGCTGCGATGATAGGGTTGGTCTCTATTTTGTTAATAAATTCTCGGTTTTTCATTTCTATTATAATAAATAAAAAAAGAGCAAACAAAGTAAAATGAGGTTCCCCCTCATTTAACCCTTACTCTTTTCTCAAGGCTCTCTATAAATTTTAAAGTACACCAGGATGTCAAATTCATCATGTCACCGCTCCAAACAATACCAAATCATTTTCGGTCAGTTCTTTACGACAAATTCATCATATATCTTATTTGTGCAAAATGCAATAGCATCGTTTATACTTTTTTTATTTTTTGTACTATTTAACAAATATATTGTACACTTTTTGTCATAATCTGATACTAAAAGTATAAATATTGCACAAACCACTTTAAAGTGTTAAAGTTTCCGATAGGCATAATGCGCATAAAAGGCATTAATTGACATTTGTGTCATTTGTTATCCTCCATACAAAATAAAAAACCTCAGGTGTTTAAACCTGAGGTTTATCCTGCGCTGATGCATCAACGCTCTCTACCATCATATTTATTGCTTCCATGGCCACTTCATAAAGCATTGCCATTTCTCTTGCACCCTCGTCATCTTTCTCTGCGATTTTTTTGTACTGCGATGTGAAATATGACTTGGCCTGTTCTATTGTCCCACGACTTATGACATGACCGTTGGCAAAAATCGTCCCGGTATCTGTATTGAATTTGTTTGAAGTATACTTTGCTTTCTGGGCATCTCCCATTCCCATTGATTTCGCCAGTGAGTGGATCAGATCTTCTCTTTCCTGTGCCATAGTCGCCTCCTGATAGTCTTCGTAATTATATCTGTATTTATTATAGTATATCGCGCATCATAATTAAATCATTTTCATTCTCCCACAGCTTCATAAGCAGTATAGTATGTCTCGACATGGTCAAATCTGTAATAAGCATCTCCCTGAATTGAAGCTGCGCTTCCTGGTTCAAGGCAGACTTCATCTGTATTCTGAGGGATCATCCACATACAATCCACCAGTTCATTGCCGTCAAAGAACAAAACATACGCATCCACTTTTACTTTCTTGTCTGACCTGTTCTCCGCTGTAAGTATCGCAGAATTCTCCTCAATTTCTGTAGAAACCGATATCTCTGTCGACATGTCTTTTTCATAAGGTTCTCTCTTTGAAATAGAGAACTCAAATGCATCGGGAATTCCTCCGCCAAGATCATTTTTGTCAAACCTTCCCTCGAAGACAAATACACTTCCGTCTCTTACAACCTCTACAGTCTTCTCGGAAGTTGCCATTTCATTGCCGTCCTTGTCTCTGGCTGTAAAGATACATTCATATCTGCACATATCTCCGGTCTTGTTCTGAAGTACCAGAACAGGATTGGCATTGTGATCATCCTCTCTGAAATACTGAGCAATTATCAGAGTTCCCACCGGAAGTCCTCCATAGGACGGCATATTATCATCCGAAGGAGCGATACTGATAATTCCTCCCTTATTCTTTTCAGAGGCGGATATACTGTCAAGACTCTCAAATATAGCCGGCAGTTTTTCAGCAGCTTCATCTTCTTGTTTTTCTGTTGTTCCTGTTCCGGTGTGAGTAACCGGTGTATTGGAATAATAAGTGATTTCATCGGAATCCGGCTGATCCGGAAGTGCGTCTTGTTCTTCGCCGGCAAAATCTTTGGCGTTATCATCCGTAAACCCGAATCGAATTCCCAAATTCGAATAGTTGTTTATCATTATCCTCTGATAAAAATTTCGGCCGCTTTCATCGCTTCCCGGAAGATGAAAACCAAAGGTATTTAAATACATTACTATCGGAAGAATAATACCTGCAAAAGAAATTGCCAGAACCCTTACAACATCTATAGACTTCTCCTCTATAAGAAGTCTTATGCCCATAATAAATGACACCAGTGACGGAATAATCCCCACCAGAAAAAATGAGCTGATAAGCCCTATTATTGAGATAATAAGAGCAATTGTAGTTATATGCATGAAAGTCCCCTCAAATTTCTGTGCATATTGTACAAAAGTAACTCAAATATAAATGTCAATACTTGTATATAGAATATTTTATACTACAATATATGGTAGTTAAAGTGTTATGTGAAAAGTTTTGTGAGGAGGTATAAATATGACTACAGCTGCGACTTTGGAAGCACTCGATCTCAGTGTCATTCGCAACATTCTTCGTTCGATGATTAACGAGCACTGGTCAGTTACAGAAGCTCTTGATGAATATGACATTCCTGAATCTCTTCGTGATGAGTATGAAGCCCTGATTGAGAAATGTTTTATTGATTAAGGTTCCTTCAGAAGGTCAAGTCCTACATCGTAGACTTTTCCGGAGGTTGCATCCTTAAGCCAATCAGCCATAGAGATTCCGTTTTGTGTGAACAACATAAAATGTGGCTCTCTCACACTGCAATGTACGGTCCCGCCCATGGTAATGAGCGGGATTTTCCATTCATTAAGGAATATCCCAAAGTGAGGCGTTATCTCTTTTAACTGCCTTACCATCTCACAGAGCTGATCAAAATACTCTTTTTGCACATCAGCATCTGTCTCATACTTCTTGTTTACAATATCGTTGTAATACGCGCTCAAAAGATAATCCCTTACAGAACTTGAATACAGGAGTTTAAATCTCTCACCATATCTGCTGTAAAGGTCTTTGTACCATTCCAGAGTTATATTGTCCCCATGGATAGGCTTCCAGAAACGCTCCCCTGCCTGCCATATATTTTTGGCAGTTGAGCGCCACTTCTTGTAAAGAAGCTGTCCACTGTCTGAAAACAGTGTGATATTTCTTGCGTTAGGATAGTAATTGTCAACAACCTCTCCCGCGAGTGCAGGTACAGCAAAAGCACCGGCGGAATTGCCGGCTATAAGAAGATTGCTCGGTGCCGGAAAAAGCTCTTTTGCCACCTTCATACTCTCAAGGAAATTTACATAACCGTGAAAATGAAGTATCTCGTCCTTACCATCTTCTGTCTTGTAAGGGTAATCATGATTGCCGATGTGGAAATCCCCGGTAGCATAAGTGATCACAACAAAACTCCAGTCCCTGAAAGGATTGGCTTCGTTTTTTATGTCAGTGATACCGACGTTTATATTCATCAGCTGAGTAAAGGGTCTTAGATTGTTCCAATAGAAATTGGGCTGATGAGCTGCTACCTTGCCGCCTGTAACCGGTCTTGCAGCCGTATATTCATTCCAGGCTACTCCGCCGCCCGAGAAAAAAACGCAGAGTTTATCGGGATCAGCCAGTTTTACATATATGTAATACTCTGACCCATCCCCGGAAAGTCCATTCTTAAGCGGAACTCTGTACCATGTCATCTTAGCAGGATCCTCAGGGAGATCCTCCGCCATTTTGCCGGAATTCTCTATAGCTCTGCCGATGGAATTTTCAACAAAATCACCGGCCCTTGATGCGAACACGATACCTCTTTTGAGATTGTTTTTATTAAGTCTGTTCTTAAGGTTCATATGTTAAACATCTTCTCCGATGCGTTTTTAAGGTCTCTGAATCTGAAAATGACCAGAGCCGCGATTATTATCATATATGTGATAATGCTGGCTACTGCAGGCCACGGAAAACTGTTCATGCCGTTTCTGATAAAGATTATCTGGATCAGTGACATGATAAAATCAAGCACAATATACAAAATGTACTCATCAAGACGGAGCTTCAATACCCAGGCTATTACATTTGTTGCAATGGCAAGTCCTATAAGAGTCATCGGGATCATCCAGTTTATGCTCCAGGCATGAAAGCCTGTTTTAACATCAATGTAATAATCCACCACAATCGCGACTATCACCTCAAAAGTGATCACCTTGATCAGGTTGTTCCTAAGATACATGGTGGCAAGGACATCTATCCATCCAACCAAAATACCGAGCATTACAGGACCGATAAAGGAAAACTCTCCCTTAGTCATTATGTTTATCGCACCGAATATTATCTCAGATGCTATGAATAAAAAGGTGCACATTTTAAGGAAAGTGATGTTGCTGATCTTTCTCTTTTCAAGCGTAGGAAAAGACGGATTCTCATCCCCTTCCACTTCCTTAAGGCGTCCCTGACACAGCGGGCAGCATTCCTTCCTGCCTCTTATCTTTACATTACATTTCTGACAAATCTGCATTTACTCTTTTTCCTCTTGCATATCATAATCATTTGAACCCAGCTCAATTTCTATTCCTTCCTCAGAAAGACATCTGAAGAAATTAAGCATGGTCTTATGTGTCTTAAACGGAGAAACCTCTCCGAATACCATCTTATCTTTGAAAGTACATACACATACCTGCTGAGATGACGCTGTCATGAAGGCACTGAACCTGTCAATGTAGTCCTCAACTTCAACAGGCATCCTGATCTGTCCCAAGTTAGACATGGACGTGGTAACGCCTCTCTTGGCGGCCCTGTCAAATCTGCCGATAGTGAAGTCCTTGATTGGAAGCGGCACCATCTTGATGGCCAGATTATGCTCAAGTGAAGAATATGAATTCATGGTCTTTTCTATATTTTCAGATGAGAGCTTCTCTTTAAAATCTTTTGCCACCGGATCGATGATGCTCTTTAACTCTCCGTCGTAATCAGCCGGATTATAGTCTATATTTATTACGCCAAAGAAATTCCTTGCAGTTCCGCTCTTATAGAACTGACGCAGGTTAACCGGAACACTGACCACCACATGTCTCTTTCTTTGATGTCTGTTCATGCCCAGAATAACCGCTTTGATGTACATTGCAACACAGAGAACACCTACTGTCGAATTGTACTTATGTGCCAGATCAAGGAATTTGGAAGCAGAAACCGTTCCCTCAAGAAGGTGCGGCAAAAGATTGTCATCCACCTCTCCGGTAACCTGATAAGCCTTGATCGATCTCATCTCTCCAAGCTGCTTAAGTCCCTTTTGCTTTGAATAATTGTCAGTGAAAGCATCTACATTCTTCTCTTCAACGGAGAAATCGTCAGATGGCTTTATATTCTCACTTAGGTTGTGCTTTATCTGGAGATACCTTGTAACAAGGCTCTTGAAAAACATGAAAGCTCCTGTACCGTCTGCCAGTACATGGAACATCTCAAGATTGATCCTCTTGTTAAAGTAATTGACTCTGTACAAGAGATTCTTTTTCCCGGGAATATAAAGAGGAAGGCAGGCAGGAGTATGCTCCTGCTCTACCTTAGCCATTAAATTACTGTCCTCAAGATAATACCAGAATATTCCCCTGTGAAGGACACAGTTAAAAAATGGGAATTCCTCGATTGTATCATCCAGAGCCTGCTGAAGAACCTGTGGGTCCACCACTTCCTTCAGCTCACATGTCAATCTGAATACCCTGGTGTTGGCTCCCTTTGCAGTTGAAGGTACAATCTTGGCTGCATTATCGAGCTCATACCAGTTTGCTCTCTTTTCCATAAACAAAAACTACCTTTGCATTATACTTATCAGAGTTTTTCAAGTCTCTCTGTGACTATATCCATGTTGCCTCTGCTCATCCTGTAAATAACATCCTCAAGGGATATGAATTTCTTGTTCCTGATGAACTTGAGGTACTTGGTTGTAAAGCGCATCTTGATGCCCTTGCTCTCAATCCCTGAGTTAACCTTGTCCTGAATTGTAGCACAGGTATCGGCAGGATCATGAGCCATACTCTTATTGAGAATGCACAAGAGTGTTCCGGCAGTGCGAACAAAGCCTTCGCAATTGGGGTCATCGGATACATCTATGGACTGAAGTGCACCAACCGACCACTTCTTTAAAGTATGATAAATTCCGTACTCACAGTCAAGCTCAACAAGTTTATCTGCAGTTCCGTCATAAAGCCATACTTCATTACCTTTAACAAACATATCTCTCACTCTGAACAGGCTTCCTTCAAATGGAAAAGAAATTCCGGCGCCGTCGCACCCTGTAAGCATAATATTCGCATTGATCTCTTCAACGAAGGATTCGGGCTCAGGTATATCATCCCTATCATCCTGAGGTTCTGTTTCAGGAGCTGCAGGCTCAACATCTTCACGCAGTTCCTCTTCTTCCCTGACATCCTCAAACTCGTCCTTTTTGCCTTCAATTCTGGCATTCTCAGTATGTTTGATCCTGTAGGGACCAAAGCCTGATGTCTGAACGGTAAACCTGTCGGTATTGCACTCCTCAAAAGGACCTGCCACAGGGAATCTGCTGCGTTTTCTGCCAAAGTAATCCATATCAAACATAATGGCACTGCCATCAGGATTTTCAAATCTCTGTTCAGGTTCAAAAGCAATTCCGAGAGCATCTGTATTCATAGGCATAGTGAAGTTCCTTGGCAGATACTCATAGAGATTGGTATGAATTGTGTATCTTCCGTCTTCCTCATCAAGATAAAGGCTTATCTTGTGGTCATTGTCCACATGGGCAGCCAGCTCACCATCGCACGGTCTTGCTCCGTTGTAGTACGCATTTCCACCGGTATAAACAGGAAGGTATGAATAGTAAATATCATTTCCGTCTTTCCATTCTGGTATTTTGGTGAACTTGGAAAAATACTCAGAAGCTGTCGGGAAGTTGTTGTAAGGACATGTTCCGACAATAAAGTTATGCTGATCCATGGTATCACTGTTTTCAGAAATACAGAAATCCAAAAGATCCTGTCTCACCTTCTGTTGAATGAAAATATTGTTATAGAACCTTGCATCACCGTGTTGAATTGTCATAAAGCCGGCAATCTTGGTGGAGTGAGGCACATGGTAAGGCGTAAATCTTGCAGTTGTCATCTTTCTGGTTCCGTCATCGGTTCCTGACCCGACATAGGAGAAAGATCCGGCAATGAGATTATGAATAAACGCAAGTCCCTGTGTACTCAGTCTGCATGCTGTCTGTGACAGGAGCAGATTGTGATCTATAAGTGTCGGTCCGTGAGATACCTCCACAAAAATATCCTCACCAAGCGAAAGGCCATGATCAATGATGGTTCCCTCAGGCGGAACATTGTCGTGCATAAAGTTCTGGGTTACTCTCGTGCCCTGCGCCTGCCAGTCAAGCCACAGTCCTCTTGTACAGTGGTCAATATGATTGCGTCTGATTATGGTATCAATGGCAGCGTGAAGCTTGATACCGCCTATCTCAGCGCCTGCCAGATTATGCTTGTTGTTAATATGATGAATGTGATTATCCTCGATAATGCAGAAAGCACCGCCAAGATGCCCCACAATACCCGTCTGACCACAGTCATGAATGTCGCAGCGTCTTACTATATGGGAACCGATATTCTCTTTGTCCCAACCCTCATTGACCGCCTGACAGATACAGTCTCTCTCTGTCTGACTTCCAATCTTGACATAAGTTGTGGACCATTTATTGTTATTGCCTCTCTGAAAATATTTACCCAGAGATATTCCGCTGCATTTGGATTCATAGATCTCACAGTCCTCGATGATCCATCCTTTGGACCAGTGAGGACCCACCATACCCTCCTGATAAGCCGTTGGCGGTGCCCACTGTGTGGCAGCACATCTTACAGTAAACCCGCAAAGTGTGATATAGCTTATTCCTGTCTTTTCAGGATAGAAACATGCCTTTCTGACTGAAAGCTCAACATTCTCTTCATTTGGATCCTTGCCCTGGAAATTGGCATAGATAACGGTATTGCCGTCTTCCTGTGCCGTAAACCACACATAGGTTGAAAAATCAGCATCCCAGGATCTCTTGTCCTTGTGTGGATGCATGCAAAGAGAGAGGTCAAAGACCTCATACATTGACTTTCCGTCCAGATAAATATCGCCGGTGTGTGGACTTTTTTCTGATGGCGAGAACCAGTCTCCCTTAACCTCATCGATATAGGGATTGTAATCACCAAAGAAACTGTTTGGAATTCTGACACGCCATACGTTTTCAAAGCTCTCCCATCCCGATAGGCGCTCCGCACCTGTGATGACAGCTTCTCCGCGAGACGTACTGATGTATTGTATCCTATCCTGTTCAGTTCCTGAACAAGCAGGCTTAACCCATTCTCTGTATATACCGGGAGCCACAAATACAGTGTCTCCCGCCTTTGCTAAAAGCGCAGCCTCCTGTATTGTTTTGAAAGGGTGATCAATGGAACCGTCACCGCTTCTAAGTACACTGCCGGATACATAAATCTGCATACCTTTGCCCCTCCAATCTGCTATACTAGTATAAGTATATCACGTTTTAACAAAGCCTTGCTAAGGAGAAGACAAATGGGAAGAATGAAATTTATCTATGCCATCGCCATATTGGCAGCATTTATACTCACAGGAGTTATAATGAGCTTTATAAGCTCTCTCTTTTAAACATTATTCATCTTTTTATTCTGATAAAGATCTGAATCAGCCCTTGCGATAAATGCCTGAAGTGAAACAGGTGCCTTATAATCGTACTGGGCTATTCCTATGCTTACGGTCACATCATAAGCTGCTCCGTCAATATCAGACAATCTTCTGAGATTATTTTTAATCTGTTCAGCGAGATAAGTGGCTTCTGCTCTGTAGGCCATCTCTGCCACGATCACAAACTCATCTCCGCCGTATCTTGATACAAACATTCTGCCTCTGGGTCCCTGGCAAGCGTCCTTGATTGCACTTGCCACTCTGATCAGAGCTCTGTCGCCCTCCGTATGTCCAAATGCATCATTTATGGCACGAAGCTTGTCCACATCCACTATAAGCAGGAAAAGACTCATTCCTGTTTCTTCATTTCTCATTTTCTTGACCAGGAACTTGTACATCTGATTTCTGTTATTGGTCTGTGTAAGAGGATCAATGGAAATCATATTGTCCTGAATGGTTGTGTACACATAGAATACTGCAGCCACTGCACCATAGCATAAAAACGGTACTCGCCAGTATACTGCCTGAAGAATTCCGCATACGATCGGTGCAAACGGGAAAATACCGATCATCAGATAAATACCTCTCTCAGCGTATCTATCCTTATTGGCAAATCTTGAAAAAGCCTTAATGGATGAAGCTATCATGTATCCAAAAGGAATAATTACCAAAACAATATAAAATCTTCCGTTTACCAGTGTTCCGCTTTCATCAACATAGAAAAGGAGTCCTGTCCAAAAAGCTGTTATGCAAAGAACAGCTGAGACAATGACCGGGACAAACACCAGATGTCTTTTTTTCTTGTCTTCAACTATGCCCTCGCCCTGAAGTGATTCAGAAACGATAAACCAGTTGTAAGTAGATACAGTTATTAAAATATAAGTGAAAACATTTGACAGGTATATAAGCGACACCGAATAACTGATAATCTGACCATCAACAAGAGCCCAAAACATTTCTGCCAGGAAATAAAGCATAAGTGTTCCAATGAGTCTGTTGAGATATATTGAAGATGCCTGCTTATTAACCCCCTTTAAGATCTTATAGAAGATTATTGCCAGAAGCAAAAAACAAGCCAGATGTGCCTCTATATAGTAAAAAACGTACTCCAAAACAACTCCTCCAGAAATTACGTAATAGTATTTAAGATCAAGCTCCTCCGGCTATCGCCTTCAGCGCTTCAAATTCCGAGTCATACACGCCCCCCATAGCTTCCACTTCTTCCCATGTGTACCATGAACCTGAAAGCTGAACGCCCCTGATTGAAATATCGGTTGCAATAACCATAAACGGCTTGTGATTCACAACGATATAGCATGTCCTGTTGAGTCCAAAAGGAGTGACAAACACATGCCCCGTATCTATCAGATGATTCAATTGATCAATTGATAAAGCCTTGGATAAAGGAACTGTTTTGAGCATAAATGCCTTCCCGGATATTCGCAAACAAAAAGCCAAAACGTATACAAATTTATTATACTATCTGGCTTTTTTAGTGTAAATTCGTTTATATTTATTTAATAATATGTGTATAGTCTCTTTCTCCGAAAATACCTGTACCAACACGCACAAATGTGGCACCTTCCTCGATTGCCACCTGATAATCACCTGTCATGCCCATTGACAGGGTATCCATATTTACACCTTCAATATTCATGCCGTTTATCCTATCCTTGAGCTCTCTGAGGCCCTTAAAATACACTCTGTTGCTCTCAGGATCCTCTGTATACGGCGCAATAGTCATAAGTCCTCTGATATTCAGATGAGGGTATGCGGATATCTCTCTGACAAAATCCGGTGCCTCATCAGGAGAAAGTCCAAATTTACTCTCCTCGTGAGCCATATTTACTTCTATCAGAACATCGATGACCTGATCAGCCTTGGCAAACTGCTTCTCTATCTCGGCTGCCAGCTTGACATTGTCCACTGAGTGGATCATGCAGACCCTTCCGGGCAGATATTTGACCTTATTGGCCTGAAGATGGCCTATCATATGCCAGTTAAGCGGTTCTTTGATTTCTTCTGTCTTGTCCTTGATCTCCTGGACTTTATTCTCACCAAAAACCTTTATTCCGCAATCCATAGCCTGCCTTATATCACTTACAGGTTTGGTCTTGCTTACAGCGATCAGGGTTACCTCATCCCTGCCTCTGCCGGCCTTTTTGCAGGCCTTAGTAATGTTTTCCTCAACAATTTCGAGATTCTCTTTGATCATAATCGCTCCAGATGCTAGATTTTTTACTCTGTTCAGTATATCATAAACTTGTAAGTCATGAAATGGGGGTTGTTTCTATGAAAGTCAGCGAAATCGCTAACGGTTCCGAAGTAAAAATCCACGCTGCCATCTCCGGCCACAGTATTGTTGTTATGACTGAGGCTATTTTCGGTGTTTCAGCCGGGCTTTTAGTCAAGCCCATGGAATACTTTGGCAAATATATGCAGTTTTTGGAACCATCAAGTGTATCAATAAGAAACAAACGAGACGGACGTGTCTACAAATTCATGTCCACCACTATTACCCCGGTCAAGACAAGATACGGCAACTTCCATCTTATCAGAAGTTCTTCCGCTTTAACTCCCGAAAATTCAAGAAAAGCAGAGCGATTCTATATCGAAAAGCTCGGACTTATATCCATCAACGGCAACAATATGGACCTCAAGAACTGCATAGTGCATGACATTTCGATGCGAGGCATCTCGCTCCTTGTAGACAATACCACTTCTCTTAAACTTGGTGATACCATTGATGTAATGTTCAGATATGGTGCAATGCTCCACAACTACGAGCTCTCCACCAAGGTCGTAAGAAATTTTGAAGTCAATGGCAAAAAAGCTGTCGGCTGCAGCATCTCAAATCTGAATGTTGATCTCATAGGCCTTCTGGTCTCCAAAAAGAATGAAGGTAAGACTAAACTCGATGAAATTCCTGAGACAATTCTCAATCCTTCTATTCCGGAAAAAGATCAGATCAAGGAAGTCGAGGAGGATATTGCAAAAGACATTATTCCGGAGAGACCACGCACCCTCACAATATCATCGGTTGGCACCAATCCCTTCGATCCCAAAAATCTCGAGCACATCACAGATAAGACACTGCGTCAGGCCAAACAGGAAGAGAGAATGGCCAAGCAGGCAAAAGAGATTGAAAATCTACTGGACCTTAGAGACATCTAAACCTTATATGCATACTAAAAGCCCTGAGTCAGTGTGACTCAGGGCTTATTATATTCAGGTCAGAATCTCATCTGCTTCTCAACCATTCTTACAAACTCAACATTATTGCGAGTCTTGGAAAACAGATTGATGCACTGATCAACAGCTTCGTCAGCCTTCATGCTGTTAAAGCCTTTTCTGAGACTGTTGATAGCTGTAAGCTCTTCCTGTGTAAGAAGAAGATCTTCTCTTCTTGTGCTGGACTTAGGAATATTGATAGCAGGGAATATTCTCTTTTCCTGGAGTTTTCTGTCGAGAACCATTTCCATGTTACCTGTTCCCTTAAACTCCTCGTAAATAACATCATCCATCTTGGAGCCTGTCTCAATAAGAGCTGTGGCAAGAATTGTAAGACTTCCACCCTCTCTCATGTTTCTGGCTGCACCAAAGAATCTCTTAGGCATATGTAGAGCTGCAGGATCAAGACCACCGGAAAGAGTTCTTCCTGAAGGCGGAACTACAATATTGTAAGCTCTTGTAAGTCTCGTGATGGAATCAAGAAGGATAACAACATCCTTGCCGTGCTCAACGAGTCTCTTGGCTCTCTCCATAACCATCTCGGCAACTCTCTTATGATGCTCAGGAAGCTCGTCGAAGGTTGAATAGATAACCTCTGCATTTGGTCCCTCGATAGACTCCTTGATATCTGTAACTTCCTCAGGTCTCTCATCGATAAGAAGGATAATGAGGTGAATATCTCTGCTGCTCTTTAAGATTGACTTGGCAACATCCTTAAGAAGTGTTGTCTTACCTGCCTTAGGAGGTGACACGATCATACCTCTCTGTCCCTTACCGATAGGGCTGATAAGATCCATGATTCTCATGGCAACACTGCATCCCGGCTGCTCAAGAGGAATCTTGACGTTAGGGAAAATAGGAGTCATCTTCTCGAAATCCCATCTGCCCATAGCAACCTCAGGCTTATATCCATTTACTGTATCAAGACGAAGGAGAGCCGCAAATTTATCATTTTCCTTCTTGGCTCTGCAGATACCCTTTAAGATATCACCTGTCTTAAGATTAAACTTCCTTATAAGGCTCGGCGCTACATATACGTCATTCTCACCGGGGAGATAATTCTCGCATCTGATAAAGCCGTATCCGTCCTGCATTACCTCAAGGATTCCGTCAGCGCTGTCGCCGTCTTCCATCTCCTGCTGAGGCTGCTCTTCTTCTTTGGTAGTCTCCTCTGCTGAAGGATTGTTCTTGCCTGTTGTTACAACTATTTTTTTCTTGTGTGGTGACGGCTTGTCCTTGGGCTGCTCAGGCTCACTCTTCTCTGTCTTGGGAGCTTTGGCAGAAGCATTTGCTGCTTCCTTCTCATCAAGCTCGCACATAAGATCAATGATCTCTGATTTCTTCATTCCCGATGCGCCCTTTATTCCACGCTTCTTGGCTATGTCACGAAGGTCGCCCAATTTAAGTGTCTCGTATTTTTCTCTCAAAAGTCTCTCCATTTCTGCGCTGTCTGCGCTATTACTACTTATATCCTGTCATTACATTTACTAATCACTGGGATTTATAAACGACTGCATTACAAATGCGTTTGTTTAAAGACATCTTAACTGTATGATATATACATAATGAAAATACATCATCCATAAAAAAAAATCAACAGTTTTAAAAAACTATTCAGATGTTTTTGGGGCTATAAGCGGATATGAATTAGGAATGTTCCACGGTAGGCGCCTTCTGGTCGCATGCGAACTATTTACCTATAATGATGTGAAAATTAGCATAACAGTTTTTTCTACATATACGACAAAAAGTAGCCCATGGGTATAGAAATCCAAGAGACTGAAATTTGGGAAGGGCTTATTTTCTCTATATATAAGATAAAGTGGCCTTGGGGTATATAAAACCCGAAAGTTAAAAATTTTTCTGTCCTTTTTCCAAGCCCGCCTTAATGACATATATACTTGAAAAATACAAGAGTCAAGGGATGATGTGTTTAATGAAAGTATATATCACAAGCTTTATACTCTCTCTACAATTAAAGGGAGGCACTATTAAGTGCCTCCCTCATCATTCAATACATAATTATTTAATCTTGAGCAGATGTGTCCGTTGTAAAGCCATATTCCAAAGTAAATCCGTCGTCGCCTTCAATGCCAACATTGGCAGTAACCTGATCTCCATTCCCTTCAAGAGTAATACCCACTTCATACTCTGTTGCAGCTGTTCCTTCATCGTCGATCAAGCCTGTAGCAGGCCACTCAGAGGAAAAAACTTCTCCTTCTGTTTCATACTCTTCGACACATGTAGCCGTTCCCTCCGAACCAGTAGTTCTTGGTTCACTATCAGGATCTACCGGATCGAAATTAGCTGTCTCTGCTCCTGGCATAAACATCACGCCGCCGTCATCCTTGATTCTTTTAGGGTGTATAGGAATATTTAAGACTTCTGTTCCCATAGAGCTTGTATCCCATGATAAAGATGAACTTTCATCATTTATTACAACAGGATCAGTATATACATAATCATCTGTAGATGCATACAGCATTGGTTCTGTGGTTTTGTCAGAGAAGCTATTTATGTTCCATGCACCATATCCCCCTGTAGTTCCTCTATAAATCTTGATATCCAAGCCTGAAGATGTCGTAATCGTAGCTACAGGTTCATAATTATCCATTATGCTGCTAGCTGTATCCTGATCCCCACTTGTACCACCTTCAGTACCAGATTCTGATGCTCCACCACTTTCGCCAGCACCTGATGCGTCTTCACTTGCACCACTTCCGGAAGGTGTTGCGTCACTACCTGCACCATTACCAGAAGTAGATGATCCATTACTTGCATTATTGCTTGTTCCGCTGGCTGCACTGTCATTACCGGAAGACGATGAATTACTATTTGTAACAGTAATAACAACGTCATTGCCTTTTTCTTTTTCGTTGTCTATTATCTGTTTGGTTTCAATTGCAGCTTTATAATCGGTAATACCCATCTTTTCTGCAAGTTCATAAATCTCAGGTGTGATCTTGCAAGAATCATCTCCAAGTACAGTAACAGTTATATTATTCTTGGCACAAGCCTCCAGGGTTGTAATAGTTCTGTTATCTGCCTTGCCAACTGTTGCATAGTGCAGATAATAAAGAAGTATATTCGTGCCACAGGTATCTCTTGCATCCGAGTATGCTGCAGCATATGCCGAAGGGTCAAAGTCTTTGGAGCAAACTCTTCCCTCATAAATTCCGTAATTACAGAAATGATCAAAAAGTGCATCATAATCTGTTGTTCCAAGTTTTTCCACTACATCCGGATTCTGAGCAATGTAGTAATCAAGATTAAAGAAATCCTTTAATACTGTCTTTTCTTTTTGCGTTGTTGTTCCATATACAATTTTGTTCGGATCCGTCAGCTGAGTAAGGCCTTTTGCCTCTGCAGGTGCAACAGCCATCACGAAAAGTGACAGCGCTAATGGGATTGCCACAGCCGCTGCAATTACCTTCATAACCATTTTTTTGCTCATATGATTCCTCCTTAAAAATAGATTTAACGCATAAGAGCATTTTGACAAATAACAAGTAAAAAAGGTAAGCTCACAAATGTGACCCTACCTTTTAACCACATTATCCATGCGGATTCCAAGCACTCTTAAAAGACCATAAAGAATATTAAGTACTTCTAAACTTCGTCAAATCTAAAACAATCAGATGATATTTTTGATACAATCCGACTCTGCTTTTTGTACCCGTTTTCTCATATATGGAAGCAACATGTTTCTGAAACACACGTCTAGATATATAAAGCGAATCAGCGATATCCTGCCCCGATTCCTCCGTAAAAAGAAGTTTCTTCAAAACTTCACTTTCTCTGTCAGTAAGACTGTATAGTTCAGTCATTTTGGCAAACACTTCGTCATCACTGACAATATCAGCAGGAACTTTTATATCTGCTACTACATCTTTTTCTTTTTCGGAAGTGTCTTCGTCTTTGTTCGTGATCAGGAAATCACCATTTATAATCATCGTTATGAGCATCAAAATAATACAGACAATATGCAATACAATAATTAGTGTTACGTTCATATTGCCCCAGGGAATTAGTGAAAAGATAACGCCCGCTACTCCGTCAATTATCCTGCCTATACTTGGAACAATTGTAATACCTTTTCCGGTGTATGGAGCTATTCCCCAAAACATCAGATACATATAGCACATCAATGCACCAATTACAGTATAAAACAGAGCCATATTGGCATTACTTCCGGGATTTTCCGAGAAGATAACCGGTGATATCAAAAGCCAAAGGATCAGCAGGACCATAGTCACATTCACATATTTTCTTTTACTGATATCACCCACAATTCCAATTATTATATAGCCAAGAATGGCAAAAAGCCTCGGCCATGAAAAAGCACTAACCTGTAATCCTGATTCAACCATGAGCCTTATCAGATTGCTGTCATAATATGTCAAAAGCAATACAGAGATCACTGAGATAACTAATACAGTTATCAGGTTCTTATTTGCCTTATTATTGCCCGGATCACTTTTTCCGATAGCTGTCGGTACGCAGTCAATAAGAAGCCATTCCCATGCCTCATTGACAATGGCTATAGTCACAACTGCAAAGGCCATAATAAAGAACAACAGCAGCAATCTGTTATCTGTCAGTATCTGAGTGAGGAATTGGAGCAAAAATGCTGCTGTAGCTGATGCTACCAATATCCTGCCAACGTTTTTGGCATCTATCAGTGCTACAGCCATAAAGAAATTCAAAGTTCCTCCAAAAAGGCCAAGAAACAGCGTTGCCAAAGGAGCCAGGATAAGAAACGATATTCTGCTCTGATAAATTATTATGATAAAACTAAGGAGGAAAAATATTGCTGAAATAGCTTTGATAAAAACTGCTCTTATGTTGTCATCACCTAATCTGTTCCACACCAGAGCAAAGAGTATGAATCCGGCCACCAAAAACAGCTGATCAACATAGTACATTGCAAGCTGTTCACCCGATGTTAAAACTCCTGTCGAGTTTTTTGTACACAGTGTTTCCACAGTCATATGTATGAAGAGATACATTGAAAACACAGCTGCTATTATTGTCTCTTTTGTACTACCCTTCAGTCCTCTAACTCTCTGTAACATCTAAGCTCTCGACCTCATAAGTAATTTGAATACGCCTGTATTTAATTATACCACTATAAAAGGCTCACTGTGATTTTTCACAATGAGCCTTCGTATATCCATTATTATTTAAATTATTACTGGAAGTTTGTAACCAAAGCTACGATTCTGAGCATGAACAGTACAAAGATGCACCACATGATAGGGCTGACATCCTTAATCTTTCTTGTGCAAACCTTAAGAAGAACCCATGCGATTACTGCGAACATGATTCCTGTTGCGATTGAGTATGCAAGAGGCATCATTACGATTGCAAGGTAAGCACCTACTGAATCAGCGATATCGCCGTCAAATTTGATCTTAGCTGCGCTCATAAGCATAAGCATTCCTACATAGATAAGTGCAGGAGCTGTTGCGAATGAAGGAATTGCAAGGAAGATAGGGCTAAGTACAAGTGATACAAGGAAAAGCACACCTGTTGTAAGAGCTGTAAGACCTGTTCTTCCGCCTGCTGCTACACCGGCACTTGACTCAACAAAGCTTGTGATTGTTGATGTACCAAGAAGTGAACCACATGTTGTACCAACAGCGTCTGCAAGGAATACCTTACCTACTCTCGGAAGGTTGCCATCCTTGTCAAGCAGTCCTGCCTTATCAGCAACACCTACTACTGTTCCTACAGTATCAAAGAGGTCAACATAGAGGAAACTGAAGGTGATTGCCAGGAACTGAATGAGGTGACTTGCTGCCCATCCAAAGTTAAGCTTGAATGCTGTATCCTTAACTGCTCCGAGCTGAAGACCGTTTGAGAAGTCAGGGAATACATTGCCTGTTGTGTAAATTCCGGCTGCCTGGAGAATCATTCCGACAATCCAGATAGCGATGATACCGATGAGAACGCCACCGGTTACATTATAGTGAACAAGAACTGCGATAACGATAAGGCCTATAAGTGCAAGGACCATATCAAGATCTGAGAAGCTTCCAAGACCTACTACTGTTGCATCGTTAGCAACAATGATTCGTGCATTCTGCATTCCGATGAAAGCAATAAACAGACCGATTCCGGCTGAAATACCATATTTAAGGTTCTGTGGAATACTGTTGATGATCTGCTCACGGAACTTGAAGAAAGAAAGCAAAATAAAGATGATACCTTCTACAAATACCGCTGTAAGAGCGATTCTGAAAGGATCTTCCTCACCGGCAAGCTCTCCCAGACAAACTGTGTATGCAAAATATGCATTCAGTCCGAGTCCTGCGGAAAGACCGATAGGATAATTGGCAAGAAATGCCATAATGAATGTAGCAATTGCAGATGCAAGGGCTGTTGCTACAAAGACACCGTTCGCATTCATAACTGTTCCCAGAATATTAGGGTTAACAGCCAGAATGTAGGCCATAGTCAGGAACGTGGTAGCACCGGCAATGATCTCCTTTTTGACGGTAGTATCATGCTCCTTTAGTTTGAATAACTTCTCCAACATACTTTTCTCCTCTTTTCTCCTCTTGTGAAATAAGTTATTAGGGGCTTATTTTTACATAAATTGCAAGGTTATCTGCTAAATATCCTGGCAATAGTGTAAACAACTGAATATATGTTGTCATAGAACTCAAATAATACATGCGCCATCAATGAAATATAAATATTTCTGGTTGCAACATAAGCTATGGTCACAGGTAATGCCATTATCATCCACTCTACAACCCCCAACAGTCCATGAGCACGGGTGAGCGCACACAGTACCAAAGAGATTAGGGTAAAGACAAATACCTTCTTTTTGCTTCCGAATTTGATGATCGCTTTCCTGAAAAAGAGCTCTTCAGCCACAGGCTTGAGCAGGATCATCATAATGGCATACATCAGTGTCGGCAAAAGCTCATTGTGGTAGATTATCTGGACCATACCGGTCTTAGCCATTGGAAACAGCTCCGGTATAACCTCTGTTTTGAGGTAGTCAGCAATGTACAATCCGAAAAATGTAATTGCTACAGGAATCCAAAAAGTAACTACTCTGCCAAAATTCTTATGTAATTTTCTGAATGAAAACTGCTTATAAAAATAATAAAAATAATAAAGAATACCCAGGTAGAATACAAAGAACAAATACAGCGTCTGTCTGGGCAGAAAAATCGTGGATATAACTAACAGCAGCTCCCATAAAAATGGAATATATAACTGATTCAAAGCCGTCTCCTTAGTTTAAACCAAATCAAATTTATTATATATTCGCCGACAAATGAGGTCAATCGGAAATTGAGCTTCACATGGAGAGTTCTTCCCACTCATCATAGAGTCTCTGAAGATTCTCCTGAATCTCATTCTGCTCATCGGTCAGCTTTCTTAATTTGGCGAGGTCTGTTCCCACTGCAGGGTCCGAGAGCTGTTCTGTAATTTCAGCATCTCTCTGCTCCAGTTTCTCAATTTCCTCTTCACACTTTTTAAGCGCAGCTTCCATTTTTCTCTTCTTAGCCTGCGCTTCCTTCTGGGCTTTCCAGTCCTCTGATCCGGAAGTCGGCTTATTATCTGCTTCAGGGGCCTGTACATCTGAAGACTCATCTGAACTCACATACTTATATGCGCTGTCTGCAAATCCGGCCTGAGAACGGCTCTTTTCACCAAAAAGTCTCTCCATTCGCTCATCAACATGCTCTAAGTAATAGTCGTAATTGCCGATATAGTTCACCAGCTGTCCTTTTGTAAGATCAAGGATCCTGGTAGCGGTCTTATTGATGAAATATCTGTCGTGACTGACGTAGAGCACTGTACCCTCGTAGCCTGATATAGCAGATTCCAGGATTTCTTTGCTGGTGATGTCCAGATGGTTTGTAGGCTCATCCAGGATCAGAAAATTGGCATCCGAAAGCATGAGCTTGGCAAGACTTACTCTTCCCTTCTCACCGCCTGACAGGTCACCGATCCTCTTAAACACATCATCTCCCGTGAAAAGAAATGCAGCCAGAGTGTTCCTGATCTGAGTATTGTTAAGGGTTGGATATGCATCAGAAATCTCTTCAAAAAGAGTCTTCTCATCGTGAAGCACATGATGCTCCTGATCATAGTATCCAACATGAACCTTGACACCGTAAGTTATCTTTCCTGCGTCCATAGGCTCTACCTGATTTATTATTTTAAGAAGTGTGGTCTTACCGGTTCCGTTGTCACCGATTATCGCCACATGCTCTCCCTTCTTGATCTCAAAATCAAGACCATCAAAGAGCTTTTCATTGCCAAAAGACTTAGAGACGCCCTCAGCAGTAAGAACATCGCCGCCACTCTCACAGTTTGGCTTTAAGGTGATCTTCATGCTGTCATTAATATCCTGAGGCTTGTCAATGACCTCGATCTTGTCCAGCATCTTCTCTCTGCTCTCGGCTCTTTTTATGGATTTCTCCCTGTTAAAAGACTTGAGTTTGGCAATAACTTCTTCCTGATGCTTGATCTCAGCCTGCTGCTTGATGTAAGCGTTCCATTCAATTGCCCTTTTCTGCTCTTTCTTGATGGCATAATCCGAGTAATTGCCGGTAAACGAAGATACTCTGCAGTTCTCCACCTCTATAACCTTATCGGCAATCTTATCAAGGAAATACCTGTCATGGGATACGATCATAACAGCTCCCTTGTAATTAAGCAGATAGTTTTCAAGCCATCTGATGGAATTCATATCCAGGTGGTTTGTAGGCTCATCCAGGATTATAAGATCGGGATTCTGCAAAAGAAGCTTACCCAGAGCAACTCTCGTCTTCTGGCCTCCGGAGAGAGTACTTATCTTTTTATCAAACTCCTCCTCCAGAAATCCAAGGCCCTTGGCAACACCTGTGACTTCGCTCTTCCAGGCATAGCCGGACATTCTCTGGAACTCATCGTTCATCTTGGTATATCTGTCCAAAAGAGAATTAAGCTCATCTCCCTGAAGATGCTTCATCTGCTCCTCAGCATCCCTTATGGCATCTTCAAGCTCCCATACTGCTCTTTTTACCTCTTTGAATTCCTCATAGATGGTGTTTTCTGTGTCAATATTCTGATTTTGGGCAAGGTAACCCACAGTCACATCCTTTGAAAAAGTAACGTCACCGTCATCGGGTGTAAGCTCACCCAGTATAAGCTTAAGAAGGGTTGTCTTGCCGGCTCCGTTAATACCGACAATGGCAACCTTCTCATTATTCTCCACATGAAAAGAGGCATCCCTAAGGATGTCCTTTCCATCAAAGCTTTTATATAATCCGTGTACCGAAAGAATCATCTTAACTCCATGTAAAACATTGATATAATACGAATTGCTTCGTTCAGGCTTATGCCCCTTGTATCATATCATATTCTTCGGCTATTGCATCTAAAAATTCTTCGCTTCCCATCTTTTCAGGATTTGGAAGTGACGTGATAAGAGCAAGGTCTCCTGTCATACGACCTGATTCAATAACGGAAAGTGTTGCTTTCTCCATCTTGTCGGCCCAGTCCTGAAGCTCTTTTATTCCATCAAGCTCTCCTCTCTTTCTGAGAGCTCCTGTCCATGCAAATATTGTTGCAACAGGGTTTGTGGATGTAGGTTCGCCCTTGAGGTATTTGTAGTAGTGTCTCTGAACAGTACCGTGAGCAGCCTCATACTCATATACACCTGTAGGTGATACAAGAACTGAAGTCATCATAGCAAGTGAACCGAATGCTGATGAAACCATGTCGCTCATTACATCTCCGTCGTAGTTCTTGCAGGCCCAGATAAATCCACCCTTTGATTTCATTACACGTGCAACGGCATCATCAATAAGTGTGTAGAAATATGTGATACCTGCCGCTTCAAAATCCTTCTTGAACTCTGTCTCGTATACTTCATCGAAGATTTCTCTGAATCTTCTGTCATAGGTCTTGCTGATTGTATCCTTTGTTCCGAGCCAAAGTTCCTTTTTCTCAGCCAGAGCGTATTTGAAGCATGCTCTTGCAAAGCTCTTTATGGAAGCATCCTTATTGTGGATACCCTGAATGATTCCGGGCTCTTTGAACTCTTCAATGGTCTCTCTTACAACCTTTCCGTCATCGCCTGTAAATACAAGCTCTGCCTTGCCGGGACCGGGAACTCTGATCTCGACATTCTTATAAACATCACCGTAAGCATGTCTTGCAAGAGTGATTGGCTTCTCCCAGGTTCTTACGTTGGGTTCGATTCCCTTTACCATGATAGGTGTGCGGAAAACTGTTCCGTCAAGGATTGCTCTGATGGTTCCGTTAGGGCTCTTCCACATCTTCTTGAGGTCATATTCTTTTACTCTCTCGTTGTTGGGAGTAATGGTTGCACACTTAACGGCAACACCATACTTAAGGGTTGCATTGGCTGAATCAACAGTAACCTGATCATCAGTCTCATCCCTGTGCTTAAGTCCAAGGTCGTAGTACTCACTCTTTAAGTCAATGTGCGGAAGTATAAGTTTGTCCTTGATCATCTGCCAAAGGACTCTTGTCATCTCATCTCCGTCCATCTCGACGATGGGTGTTGTCATCTGTATCTTGCTCATGGTCTTATCTCCTTGTTTATCATTATTATTGTATTAGTTTTCGAACATATCCAGAAGGCCATGATCCACCATGTTCTCATAGGCGTTGATCATATGCTGGTTTGCAAGCTCCTCGGCCTTGTCGGGATTCTTTTCCCTGATGGCTTCCATGATGTACTTGTGCTCAACATTGGACACAGCACCACGACTGCTTGAAAGGGTCTTTTGCCTTACTCTCCAGACGTACTGGTGATAATCCTTGAGAAGGTGTTCAAGCATCTTGGAACCTGATGCCTCATAGAGGATAGTGTGAAATCTGTTATCCAGCTCAGCCATCTGTTCCATATGGCCTCTTGCAGCATGGAATTCAGCCAGGTAAATAACCTCCTCCATCTCTTCAAGCTGCTCCTTGGTGATGTTCTCGCATGCCCATCTGGCGCAGAGTCCCTCGAGCTTGGATCTGATCATATAGATATCCTGGATGTCTTTTACCTTGATACCTGTAACATAAGCTCCTCTGTTGGGAATTATGGTGATAAGTCCCTCCAGTTCAAGCTGTCTGAAAGCTTCTCTGACAGGAGTTCTTGATACACCAAGTTCCTGACCGATGGCAACTTCTTTAAGTTCCTCATGATCTTTGTATTTACCGTTTAATATGTCTTCCCTGATCCTGTGGAAAACACGGCCTCTGAGTGAATACTTGTCCGTGACTTCCTGCTTCAAATCATGATTGTCCATACCTTGTCGTGGTCACGCCTTAGTGATCACTTCTCCTTCCTTAACAATAATTCCAAGTTCGTTTCCTACTTCTTCTATCTTTTTAACGAGCTCGCCGTCTGTCATTACAGTTACTCGTCCATTTGCATACTCGTTGTCAACCCACTCCTTGACCTTCAATACGAGAGGTGTCTGCTTGTTGAGGGCATGCTCGTCTCTGAGCTTATAATGAACGTTGATCCAGTGAGCGATTCCGGCAAGACCTGATGTGTTGGAAACAGCACTTACAGGAGGTCTTCTGAGGAACTTCTCTGTATCGAAGATGTTGTAGATCTCCTCATTCTTAAGAAGTCCGTCAGCATGAATACCCGCTCTTGTTACATTAAAGTTCTTGCCGACAAAAGGAGTGTTGGCAGGAACGGTAAATCCGATTTCCTTCTCATAGTACTCAGCGAGATCAGTGATAACCTGAGTATTCATGCCATTTAAGTGGCCTTTGAGCTGTGCATACTCAAATACCATAGCTTCAAGAGGCGTATTACCTGTTCTCTCACCGATACCAAACAGTGAAGTATTGACTGAACAGCAGCCATAGAGCCAGGCTGTTGTGGAATTGGTAACTGCCTTATAAAAGTCGTTGTGACCGTGCCACTCAATGAGTTCACTCGGAACACTGGCATTGGTATTTATAGCATATATGATTCCCTGAACACTTCGCGGGATAACAGCACCTGCATAGTTTACGCCATAGCCCATAGTATCGCAAGCTCTGACCTTGATCGGTATCTTGTACTCATCCTTGAGTTTCATAAGCTCAATGCAGAATGGCACAACAAAGCCGTAAATATCTGCTCTGGTAATATCCTCCAGATGACATCTCGGGCTGATACCCTCTTCAAGACAGCTCTTTACAATGCTGAGGTAATGCTCAAGCGCCTGTCTTCTTGTCATTTTAAGCTTAAGGAAAATATGATAGTCAGAGCAGCTTACCAGAATTCCGGTCTCCTTCATGCCGATCTCTTTTACCAGCTTGAAGTCCTCCTGGCTTGCACGGATCCAGCTTGTTACCTCAGGGAACTCATAGCCCCTCTCCATACACTTAACAGCCGCATCTCTGTCGCTCTTACTATATAAAAAGAACTCGCTCTGCCTTATCATTCCGTTAGGGCCGCCCAGTTCATGAAAATAGTCGTATATTCTTACAATCTGCTCAGTAGTATAAGGTGCCCTTGACTGCTGTCCGTCACGGAAAGTAGTATCAGTGATCCATATATCCTTGGGCATATTATGTGGAACAATTCTGTCGTTGAAAGGAATCTTAGGGACTTCCTCATAAGGAAACATATTTCTGAAGACGTTTGGCTTTGCTACATCGTCAAGAATATACATGTGCTCCTCGATCTGAAGCAGATTATTCTTGTCGTTCATAGTTACCGGTCGATTTTGGAAAGTATTCTGATCGCTCATAACAAAACCTCTTTCATAAAATGTACTTTGCGTATAATTGTATACAATCATACCATCCATGTCAAGATTTCGATAATGGCAAAAGAAAAAGCGGCTCCCTTTACGGAAACCGCTCTGAATCACGTATTAGATCAAAATGAGTTCTTTCTGCTGAAGTACTTTTTGAGCTCCTCAATAGGCTCGGGTTTTGCGTAATGATAGCCCTGAATGTAATCAAATCCCCTGTTAACGGAATACTGATTCTGGGATTCATCCTCTACACCTTCTACCAGAGTAATGAAGCCGTTCTTCTTGAGAACTTCTATCATGTAGGACAGGATATCATCCATTCTGTCGTCATCCAATGACTTATATAGAATAGATTTATCAAATTTAATGGTCTTGACAGGACAGTTCATTATCCTCTCAAGCGATGAATAACCTGTACCAAAGTCGTCCAGGTACAGCTGTATTCCTGCCTGATTAAGTATCTTCATGTTGGTGCTGGCCTGTTCATAATTCTCAAACATAGCCGTTTCCGTGATTTCCATCCTGATCTTTGATACATCAAAATCATATCTCTCAATGATGTCGAGATAATCCTGATACATGGTCTTGTGAGAAAGCTCTTTTGACGAAACATTGATTGAAATCGCATCAAAATCATAGTATTCTTCAAGGCTCTCAACAGCCCGGCACACCTTGTTCAGTATGATACAGGTCAGGGCATGTACACATCCTCCACTCTCCGCAATCGGAATGAACATATCGGGAGTATACATTTTATCTCCGACCTTAAGTCTCATGAGTGCTTCCGCAACCTTGAAAGCTCCTTCCTCAACGCTGTAAATCGGCTGTGCGTATACCTGTACTCTCTCATCGTCCAGATTGAGTCTGTTTCTGATATCCTTTAGAGCAACTGTAATATCGTAAACATTGGCAAAGCTGTCCATATCTTCAGGTTTTGCCACATAATAATAACTGCTGTTCTGATCCTTGAATCTCTTGGAAATGTATTCGTTGAATTCTCTTACTTTTAACGGCCTGTCAAGTTCAGAAATGACCTCCTCCACAATAATGAGGTAATTGAACGGAACCTTAAGTTCTGCTTTTACGCCGTCATAGACGCCACGGATCTGATCAGCATATTTTCTGGCCTGATTTTCATCGCTGCAATTGATAACGTTTACAAATTTCTCATTCTCAAGTCTGTACATTGTAATCATAGGACTGATGTTTTCTATTGCTCTGCACGCACTCAATCCTATATACATAATCTCATCGTCATTTTCATTAATGAAATTATCAGCTGTAGGCATCCTGAATTCTGCATACATAAGATAGAATTTCTTCCGTCCGGCATTCTTTTTCAAAAATTCGTCCAAAGCATTTATACTCTGACACCCACTCTGCTCATCATAGGGAATATTGTGGAAAAGTAAAAACGCCAGAGTAAATACCGGAACATAGGTCAGTCCACTAAAAACTGTATGATTGGTGCTTATACAGTAAATCTGAGCGCATAAGATTATTATTTCAGCAGGAACAATGATGCATACTGTGTGCCAGATGACCCTTGAGATATTGGATCTGTTAGTTACCGAAGCATAGAAGCAGATGATACATGTCAAAATTCCCGCAATACAGTAAAATCTTGTAAAATGTGCTATATCAATGCCATTGAGGGTCATTTCATAGAGTCCGCTGACAGCTATATCCACAACAAGTGCGATAATATAGCAAGCAGAAAGTGCTGTGTACATCAGTAAAAATTCTCTGCGCTGCCTGCGTCTTTGAATAGACATCATGTTCACGTAAGAAAAAATATAATACAGAACTCCATTGTATGCCAATGTGAACAATATAAGCAATGTCATAAACAACGTTTTATTAAATGACTCGCCCGGATCACTTGCCATGTGAAGGATTATTATCTGAATAATTATTGCAAAGATTGCCCATATATTGCCCAGGAAGATGTATCTGTAAACATAAGACTTCTTAGGCTTTGTATACAGCATGACAAACAAAAGTAAACCTGCTATCAGCAGGCTTGCGTATTCGCCTATGGAGTTGTAAATAATCATTGAACTCATTTGCATGTAATAATATTATCACAAAACCGTATATTTTTTCATAAAACTATTATTAAATTAAGAAAAGACTCCTCCGGAATCCGAAGGAGTCTTGTTGTTACTGTGAAATTTTGAATTCTTTATTCTTCTGAGTTTGCGGCTGCAACCTTATCTGCTCTGTCGGCAACTTCCTTGGCCTGAACATCTGAAGGAGCCTGCTCATATCTTGCAAATTCATACTCGAAATCGCCTGCGCCACCGGTCATTGAACGGAGCTGTGTGCAGTATCCGTAAAGTTCCATCATGGGAACCTCAGCCTCGATAACCTGCTTGCCTGTAAGTGAAGGATTCATTCCGAGAACCCTTCCTCTTCTCTTGTTGAGATCACCCATAACATCGCCGGTGAAGCTGTCAGGTACTGTAACCTTGAGTGAAACAATAGGCTCAAGGAGAACAGGTGATGCTTCCATGAAGCCCTTCTTGAAGGCACCTGATGCTGCAACCTTGAATGCCATTTCGGATGAGTCTACAGGGTGATATGATCCGTCGTAAAGAACAGCCTTAACGCCCACTACAGGATAAGCTGCCAAAGGGCCTCTCTGAACAGACTCTGCAAGACCCTTTTCTACTGCCGGGAAGTAGTTCTTGGGAACTGCTCCACCAACAACTTCCTGCTCGAATACATAAGGTGTAAGCGGATCGCCTGATGGCTCGAAGCGCATCTTAACGTGTCCGTACTGTCCGTGACCACCGGTCTGCTTCTTGTACTTGTACTCAACGTCAGAATTCTTGCGGATAGTCTCTCTGAAAGCAACCTTAGGCTTGGTAAGATCGATATTAACCTTGTATACGTTAGCCAGCTTGGACTGAACAACCTCAAGGTGCATATCGCCCATTCCATAAAGGAGTGTCTGACGATTCTCAGCATCGTTTACAACCTTAAGTGTCTGATCCTCAGCTGAGAGCTTAGCCAGTGACTGTGCGATCTTGTCGATATCAGCCTTATTCTGAGCGTGGTATCTCATGTATGTGTAAGGCTGTGAAATATCCATCTTAGCGTACTGAACAGGATTAGCCTTGGTAGAAAGAGTATCACCCGTTGCAATATCAAGCTTCTGGAGAGCTCCGAGGTCACCTGCGTGAAGCTCTGAAACTTCAGTTGCCTTGTTGCCCTGGAGTACATAGAGCTTACCGAGCTTAACATCTACGTCCTTACTTGCGATGAACATCTGATCATCAGGCTTAAGGACACCTGAACGAACCTTGATAAGTGAGTACTTACCGATGAAAGGATCGATCATGGTCTTGAATACGAAGGCTGTCTTAGGCTTACTGAAGTCGAAATCAGCTTCGAAGATCTCATTAGTATTTGTATTAATGCCGGCCATCTTACGGTTCTCAGGACTTGGCATGTACTTAACAATATCATCAAGGACTGTATAAATACCCTGGCAGAGTGTGGAGGATCCCATCTCGATAGGAACAATAGATCCGTCACAAACGTTACTTCTTGCAGCGGCTCTGATCTCAGCCTCTGAGAATGTATCACCGTTGAAGTATCTGTCCATGAATTCCTCAGAGGTTTCTGCTACTGTCTCAATAAGAGTATCTCTGAAGAGCTTGAGGTTAGCTTCGTTGTACTCGGGAACCGGGCACTCAACAACTTCTTTGCCTTCCCATCTGAAGCCCTTTTCCTGTATTACGTTAACATATCCGACAAATTTCTCGTTCTCACGGATAGGAAGATTGAACGGAGCCATCTTCTTGCCGTACTTATCAGTGAGGTCCTGAACAACCTGTCTGTAAGAAACATCGTCGATATCCATATCTGCTACAAAGAACATACGCGGAATCTTATACTTCTCGCAAAGGTCCCATGCTCTCTCTGTTCCAACTTCGATTCCGGCCTTACCTGAAACAACGATGATAGCTGCGTCCGCAACGCTGATTGCCTCTTCAACTTCACCTACAAAATCAAAGAATCCGGGAGTATCCAGCAAATTGATCTTGTGTCCGTCCCACTCCAGAGGAATGGTTGTTGTGCTGATAGAAAAATGTCTCTTCTGCTCTTCCTTATCAAAGTCGCTTAAGGTGTTTCCGTCCTCAACCTTTCCCATACGGGAAGTGATTCCTGCAAGATAAGCCATTGCTTCTGCAAGTGTGGTCTTACCTGCACCGCCATGCCCCAACAGCACCACGTTACGAATCTTGTCAGTAGTGTAAACGTTCATATCTAATCCTCCAGTCTGGATATTTTGGGTAAAATGTATGAGATATGATACAGGTCCCCAAGAAAATCATATAACCATTTTACTAAAAAAGTGTTGTCAAAACAAGTATAATAGGTGGTTTTGCACAAATATAATTGAGTTGATTTTCTCGCTTTAAAGTGATATAGTGAGAAGCGAACTTTCCATATAAATAGGAGGACTTTTTTTCATGGACTTTAAGACCTATGGATTTATAGGACTCGGCCTTATCGGAGGATCCATTGCCCGTGCCATCAAGGCTGTTTCCCCTGAATCCAGGATCATCGCATATACTCCCCACAGAGCCACTGTGGATGCAGCTTACGAGGACGGCATCGTAGATCTGCCACTCGACGCCATCGGGGAGGACTTCCGCTCTTGTGATTACATCTTTCTGTGTGCACCTGTTGAAGTTAATAACTGGAATCTTGAATCTCTTTTGCCATATATTGACCCTAAGACCACCATTACTGATATTGGCAGCGTCAAGACCAGTATTCATGAGAAGGTAAAAGAGCTTTCGCTGGAAGATCAGTTTATCGGCGGACATCCCATGGCCGGTACCGAGAGGATAGGCTATGGCAATTCCAAGGCCAAACTCCTGGAAAACGCATACTATATTCTTACCAAAACAGATAAAACCGATGACAAGAGACTTGAAGACTATGTAGAACTTGTAAAGGCAATCGGTGCCATTCCGCTTGTTGTTCCATATCTTCAGCACGACTACGCAACAGCGGCCATAAGTCACGTTCCGCATGTAATCTCAGCTTCTCTTGTAAATCTTGTCAAGGACAATGACACAGAAGATCATCTTCTCAAGACAATAGCTGCCGGAGGATTTAAGGATATAACCAGAATATCTTCTTCCTCGCCCATCATGTGGAATCAGATCTGCACCACCAACAAGGAGAATATCTCAGCTCTCCTTTCAAGTTATATTGATGCTCTTTGCGATATCAAACTGGCTATAGACGAGAAGGACGAGGACAAGATCCTTGATTTCTTTACTTCGGCGAGGGAATACAGAGAGTCCTTCAGCGATCTCTCTTCAGGCCCTATCAAGAAGGTATATCGTATCAAGGTGGAAATCGACGACAAACCCGGTAATCTTGCCCGGGTTGCTACTCTTTTGTCCGATAACAACATCAACATCAAGAACATCGGTATCGTACACAACAGAGAATATGAACGCGGTACTCTTCGCATAGAGTTCCACGATGAAGCGGGCCTTAGTAAAGCCCAGGAAATACTTACCGACAACAACTACACCATTTACACCAAGTAAACGCGTCTACGCACGGAGAAAACAGACTATGATAGCACTTGATAAAGCAGCAAAACCCCTAAAGGGTGATATTTTTGTTCCCGGGGACAAATCCATATCCCACAGGAGCATCATGTTCGGCGCTCTGGCCAAGGGTACTACTGAGGTTACCGGCTTTCTTGAAAGCGCTGACTGCCTCTCTACAATCGATTGTTTCAAAAAGCTCGGTGTGGAAATTGAGCATACAGTAAGACCCACCCATGGGGTTCCCACAATAACCGTACACGGCAAGGGCCTTCATGGCTTTAAGGCGCCTGATTCCACACTCTATACAGGAAACAGCGGAACAACAACAAGACTAATGTCCGGAATTCTGGCAGCACAGCCCTTTGACAGTGTTATCACCGGAGATATGTCCATAGAGAAAAGACCTATGGGCAGAATAATGAAGCCTCTGACAAGCATGGGCGCTGATGTCGTTTCAGTTATGGGAAACGGCTGTGCTCCTCTTCGCTTTACCGGAGGAAGGAAGCTTCGCGGCATAAACTATCACAGCCCGGTTGCTTCGGCTCAGGTTAAATCCTGCATCATGCTTGCAGGACTTTACGCTGAGGGCGACAGCGTGGTTTACGAGCCCGCTCTTTCAAGAAACCATACCGAGATTATGCTGGCCTCTTTTGGCGCTGATATACACAATGAGCTTGCACGAGACGGCAGTGCTGTAGCAATTCTTCATCCCGGAACGCCTCTTATAGGGCGTAAAGTAAACGTACCGGGAGACATCTCTTCCGCTGCATACTTTATTGTAGCTGCTCTAATGGTTCCGGGCTCAGAAGTTCTTATCAGAAATGTAGGAATCAATAAAACAAGAGCTGGCATTTTAAACGTTCTTAACCAGATGGGCGCAGATATAACTCTTCTTAATGTTGATGAGTCCTCAGAACCCAAGGCCGATATTCTGGTCAAGTACTCTGAGCTTCACGGCAATGAGAATAATCAGTTCATCATCAGCGGAAAAGAAATACCGACTATGATAGATGAACTTCCAGTAGTTGCAGTTCTTGCTGCTACCAGTAACTTCGATACCATTATAAAAGATGCTGCCGAACTGAAAGTTAAAGAGTCAAACAGGATAGCTGCTGTGGTAAGGGGACTTAAGAGTATGGGATGTGACCTCGAAGCCACAGATGACGGAATGATAATCCATGGTGGCAAGCCCCTTAAAGGAGCCGATATAAACTGCTACAGCGATCACAGGATTGCCATGAGTTTTGCAGTTGCAGCTCTTGCAGCTGAAGGCACCACCAGAATTTTGGATGATGAATGCGTCGGCATTTCTTATCCGACCTTCTTTAAAGACTTACAGGGACTGTTGTAAAACAACAGCCCCTGCTTTTTTATTGTCAATTATCAGTGATTCATATAGAACATTCTTGCAAGTTCAGAGTTTCTATCGAGAATGATTGTCTTCTCACCCTTTCCGAGTGACTCCTTAAATGCATCAAGTGATCTTACATAGTTGTAGAACTCTGACTTCTCAGGAGTGTTGTACGCCTCTGAAAGAGTTCTCATGTACTCTGCTTCTCCTTCACCGGAGAGCTTGGCAGCTGACTTCTCAGCATCAGCCTTTAAGATTGCAACCTTCTTGTCTGTCTCGTTCTTGATCTTCTGAGCCTCAGCTGCACCTTCAGCCTGATAAGAAGCTGCGATGTTGTTACGCTCCGAGATCATTCTCTCGTATACTGCTGCCCTGTTGTCATCGGGAAGGTCAAGTGCCTTGATCTCTGCCTTTACGATCTCGATTCCGTATCCTGACATATCTGAATTGGCATCATTTGTTATGAGTTTTGTAAGGACCTCTCCTCTTGACTCGATAACTTCGTCCTGTGTCATAGATGAGATTGCTGTCTTGGTAGCGTTGTAAACTGCTGCCTCAATTCTCTCCTGGGCTCTTGCATCAAGTGCATTAAGTGACTGAATATACTTGATGGGATCAACAACCTTCCAAAGTACATATGTATCTGTGATCATGGACTTTTTGTCCTTAGTAATTACATCGGATGCAGGAATATCGTAAATCTTGGTTGCTGCACTGATGCGCTGGGTTGTCTGTACAAAAGGTGTTATCATCTTAAGTCCGGGATCGGATTCAACTTTGACGATCTTACCGAACTGCCTTACTGCTACATATTCCTTCTGGTGAACTGTATATAAAGAGTTACCAAGAATGATAAGAGCAGCAATTACTAATATTGTAATTATTGTTCCTGTTATTTTTTTCTTCATAGTCTTTTCCCTCAACTTTCACGTGTTCTATCAGTTACCGCCTGTGCTCTCAGAACTCTCTGAAGTTCCTGATGTCACTGTGGTTCCCGCAGATCCTGTAACGCCTGTGGTAAAGCTCTCCAGAGGAAGCATCTGCTGTGTGTTTCCGTCTGTGATGATAACCTTGGCATCAGGAAGAACGTTTTCCATTGCCTCATAGAACATTCTCTGCTTGGTGATCAGAGGGTATTTGCTGTATTCTTCAAAAATACTGTTAAACTTGGCTGCCTCACCTTCTGCTTCTGCAATTCTGGCTGCCTTTTGTGCTTCAGCATTCTGGACGATCCTGTCTGCCTCAGCCTCAGCTGCCGGAACCTGCTCGCTCTGGTACTTCTTGGCATTGTTAACTGCTGTCTCTTTTCCCTGCTTAGCAGTCTCAACAGCTTTGAAAGCCTGTTTGATCTCATCTGTCGGGGGCTCTGCGTCCTGTACTGTAAGGTTTACTACAGTAAGTCCTACATTCTCTTCCTGGAGCGCTTTTGAAAGTCTCTCCTTGGCTTCTGCCTGAATCTGTCCCTTAGCTGTTGTAATGACTTCATCTACAGGATAATCGATTACTGTTGAACGGATACTTGCAAGAGCGATATTCTTCATAATGCTCTCAGGACTGTTTGTGTTGTAGATATATGCCACCGGATCGCTTACCTTGTACTCAAGGTAGAAATCAATATCAACGAAGTTGAAGTCTGAGGTGATCATAATTCCCTCATCATCGATCGTGATATTCTGCCCGTTTCCATCGACAGCATATCCGATTCCGATTCCATGGGTTGTCATATCAACCTTATGTACCTTCTGGATAAACGGAATCTTGAAGTAGAGTCCTGCGGAGTTGGTCTGTACAACCTTGCCGAACTGTGTGACTACGGCCTGCTCCTGCTCACTTACATTGTAGAAAGAACCCATAACTACTGAAAGAATAAATATTATCAGTATAACCAGTAATATGTTCTTCCCAAGTTTGGATGCATCAAATTCTCTCTTTGGTCTTACATTCATAACACTTCCTCCTCTATGTTAAAAACATCCATCTGAATATATCATAATGGTAACTCCGGTGCAAAGTTTCTTATATAACAGGGTCTGCGAATTAGCGGCAGCTATCTTGCTGTTTTGTGATTTATTTCTCAATCTTTTTTTGATATACTAAGTCCTGAAAATAAGATTTGAAAGGGGATAAAGAAATGATCAACGGAATGGGCCTTATAACAGGACTTATTATTGGCGCAATTGCAGGATGGCTTGCAGGACAGCTCATGCATAATGAGGGTGGTCTCCTTAGAAATATCATCCTTGGTGTTATCGGAGGTTTCGTAGGAAACCTTGTTCTGGGACTTGTAGGCATCCACGGATCAGGAATCATCGGAAACCTGATCGTAGGCGTCATCGGATCCTGCCTGGTAATCTTCGCAGGCTCCAAGCTTCTTAAGTAAAGATATGTAAAACAGCCCGAAAGTCGTTTGGCTTTTGGGCTGTTTTTTGTTATCTGATAGTGTTGAGCATATAATTAAATCTTCTTCCGAAACCTTCAGATGCCTCGAAATACATGTGAGTTCTTGCGATAAGACAGCCGTCGTCTCTCGGAATTATATAAGCAAACTGCATCATATCAGCTGTTCCGTGAGTATTCTTGTCTTCTGATGCTGTAATTTCGATGCAGTTTCCAACATTATCAAGCTGCATCTCATACCTTGTGACGTCATATTCTTCTGACAGCTCTTTTTCCAGAGCACCGGCAACTGTCTCAGCATCATCTGAGCTGCGTGTCACCTCAAGATAGTTCTCCGGACTGTTAACATCATCATAAACAGAAATAAAACATTCACGGTCAGCATCACTCTTGCGAACAAAGGACTCATAGTCGTAGTCCATTTCAAAACCGATCACATCATTTACTATGTGTTCGTAATGAACTGTCTCTTCCATTCCCTCGAGGATTATTATGGAATCGAAGCGCTCGCCATCTTTCATGCCGCTATTTGTCTCTTCCGTGGAAGGTTCCTCAGCCTCTTTTGAAGGCTCTTCTTCTGCAGCCGATTCTGCTTCTGTAACAGGAGTTGTCTCTGTGACGGGTGTCTCATTTGAAACAGCTTCGAAAATATCTGTGCTCTCTTTTTCCTGTTTGCCGCATCCTGCAAGCATCGTCATTGTAATGAGTAACAGTGCATAGATAGATTTTTTCTTCATACGTCTTCTCCTCCTTTTACCCTTTGAAGTTGGGTCCAAGCCAGATACGACAGATCAGGTCTACAATAAACAGCGCAAATACCACAATAAACAATATATTATGGATGCGATTGTTTTTGTATTTGTCCTGAAGCCTTATAATAGCCGGATGTATCAGACAAATTGCCAGGCAAATGAGTAGACCAAACATCAGACTGGGAACCAGAGCGATTCTGCCCTTAAAATTCATGAAGTATCCGTTATAGTTCCATGTGTATCCGCCAACAGCCATATCCATAATATAGCTTCCGACCAGCTCAGCCACTGTCGCTATCACAGCCCCGACTATGAAAACGGTCCATGGCTTTTTGATCTTAAGGAGTTTAAATATTCCCAAGATAATAAAGAATCCTATACCGTAAATAGGAAGCCAGGGGCCAAATAATGTCCCCCTGTTAAGAAAACCTCTGCGATGATATATCACATCGCACCATATAGACTCATACAGCCATCCTCCAAAGCAATATATCAAAAAGTATTCAATATAATCCCGGATTGTATCCCAGCATTTGATCTTGTCCTTCATTTCTTCCTCACCCTCAACTGTCCTAACATATTTTATCATGATAACATTTTCTACGCCCAAAGGGTACTTTTTATGGTATATGGAGAAAGTTTTTGCCTGTAAAATTTTTGGATACCTGATTTTCTTTGCCCATGGCCTACTTTTTGTCATATATGTAGAAAAAGAAAAAACCATCTCTTTCATTTTCTACGCCCAAAGGGTACTTTTAGTCATATATGTAGAAAAATAGCTCAACATTACTTTTTCACTCATATGTTTTCTTTGCCCACGAGGCACTTTTTCTGATATATGTAGAAAATTGAACAGATAATGTCTACCCTGATCAGAGGATATCTATATACTCACCGTTAAGCGCTTTGTTCATGCTGCGTACTGCGCAGAATTTTCCGCACATGCTGCAGGTATCACCGTGATCATCCTCAGGTGCTCTGCTGTCTCTGATCGCTTTTGCGGTGGCCGGATCCAAAGCTTCAAGCCACTGGGCATCCCAGTCGAGTTTTCTCCTTGCCTTGGCCATTCTATCATCCCTGTCTCTTGCTCCGGGGATTCCCTTGGCAATGTCTGCTGCATGAGCAGCTATCTTGCTTGCTATTATTCCCTGATGAACATCATCGACATTGGGAAGTGCAAGGTGCTCAGCCGGTGTTACATAGCACAAAAATGCTGCGCCTGCTGCAGCTGCAATAGCTCCGCCGATAGCAGCTGTGATATGGTCATATCCGGGTGCTATATCGGTTACGAGAGGCCCCAATACATAGAAGGGTGCTCCCTTACATATTGTCTGCTGTATCTTCATGTTGGCTTCAATCTGATCCATGGGAACGTGTCCGGGACCTTCTACCATTACCTGCACATCTCTTTCCCATGCTCTCTCGGTAAGCTCACCCAGTCTTATCAGTTCTTCTATCTGGCATCTGTCGGTTGCATCCGCAAGACATCCCGGTCTGCAGGCATCACCAAGACTTATGGTCACATCGTGTTCTCTGCATATCTCCAGAATCTCATCGTAGTACTCATAGAACGGATTCTCCTGTCCTGTCATTGCCATCCATGCAAATACAAGGCTTCCGCCACGGCTTACGATGTTCATTTCTCTTTTGCCGTTCTTTATCTGCTCGATGGTATTTCTGCTTATTCCGCAGTGGAGGGTAACAAAGTCAACACCATCTTCAGCATGGAGCCTTACAACATCCACGAAGTCCTTAGCAGTAAGAGTCGCAAGGTCTCTTTGGTAGTGAATGACGGAGTCATAAATAGGCACCGTACCTATCATCGCAGGGCAGGATGTGCAGAGCTTTCTCCTGAAGGGCTGGGTATCTCCGTGGCTTGAAAGATCCATGATAGCTTCTGCGCCCATATCTACTGCTTCCATAACTTTCTTCATCTCAACATCAAGGTCCTTGCAGTCTCTGCTGACACCAAGATTAACATTTATCTTGGTCTTTAACATACTTCCGACTCCGTTGGGGTCAAGTCCCTTGTGGGCAGGGTTTGCCGGGATAACCACTTTTCCCTCGGCAACCATCTGTCTTATAAATTCCACATCTCTGTTTTCTTTTTCTGCAACCACCTTCATTTCCGGTGTCACAATGCCTTTTCTTGCAGCCTCCATCTGTGTGGAATAAGGTCTGTTTGTCTCTGAATTCATACACTCTCTCCTGATAATTTATTATGCAAATACATGCCAAAGAGGCCCATGACCGCTTCCGAGGTCAAGCTGCTCTCTTATAGATCTGTCAAGGTACTCCTTGGCTCTTTTAACACCGGATTGTATATCACAGCCAAGCGCCATATAAGAAGCTATTGCGCTGGATAAGGTACAGCCGGTTCCGTGAGTATTTGGATTGTCCACTCTCTCAGACTCGTACCAGAATAGTTTTCCGTCTGTCGTTGCCAGTACGTCGGAGGACAATCTGTCATTTAGCATATGACCGCCTTTTACAAGACAGTTGCAGCCGTATATCTGAGTAATCCTCCCGGCGGCCGCCTCCATATCATCTCTTGTCTTTATCTCATCCGATCCGAGCAGCACTTCCGCCTCCGGAATATTCGGCGTAATAAGACTTGCCAAAGGAATAAGCCGCGCACATAGCGCCGAAATTCCATCTTCCTCCATAAGCCTTGCTCCGCTGGTTGCAACCATCACAGGATCAAGCACTATATTACCGGCTTTATAAAAGGAAAGCCTGTCGGCGATCACCTCAATGAGATCACTCCTGAAAGTCATTCCAATCTTGACCGCATCCGGAAAGATATCCGTAAACACCATATCCAGCTGATCGGAAAGCACCTCTTTTGTCACCCTCATGATACTCTTTACGCCGGTTGTGTTCTGAGCAGTTATGGCTGTTATAGCACTCATGCCGTATACGCCGCAGCCATGCATTGTTTTTAAATCTGCCTGGATTCCTGCACCGCCGCTGCTATCGCTCCCTGCTATCGTTAGCGCTGTTTTCTTTTTCATTTTGCTATTTTTCCTTCTTTTACCATGTTCTGCAGTCTTTCAAGTACATGATTATGCTTGAGCACTGTGACAAGAATTGCAGCAATAATTGTTCCTCCTACAGTACTTACAAGGAACGGAACTACGTATACAAAAAGCGCAACCTCTTTGCCCATAACAAAAGCCGCAACAGGGTATGCAAGCAGTCCTCCGATGATTCCTGTTCCTATCACCTCCGCTACATATGTGAGCGAAAGCTTTCCGGTGTGCTTATATACAAGACCGCAACAGAACGCTCCTACCATACTTCCGGGAAAAGCAAGAAGAGTTCCTGTTCCCAGAAGGTTTCTTATGAGGGATGTGCAGAATGCTATTCCAAGTCCGTAACCCGGTCCTAAAAATACAGCTGCAAGAACATTGACCATGTGCTGGATCGGAAAACACTTTGATCCGCCGATAGGGATGGAAAATGTCGATAATACTACTGCCAGTGCCACAAACATCCCCGATAATACAAGCTTTACTACTGATTCTTTCTTCATTTCAAAATCTCCTCCTTAGCCTTTTGTTTAAGGCTTTTTGTATTTTCTTTTATATCCAAAGCACCAAAGATGCTTGATATCACTGCAATCCCCGAAAGTCCCAGCCCCGCGAGCTGTCCCAGATTCTCACCTGTTATCCCTCCGATTGCGACCACAGGGATCGGGATGTTCGATGTGATCTCTTTATATGTCTCAAGGCTTGTTATCGGCTTTGCATCCTTCTTGGTATCCGACCCGAATGCCGCTCCTACCCCAAGGTAATCTGCCCCCTGCAAAAGAGCTTTCTGCGCCTCCTTTAAGTTATGAGCAGTTGCACCGATTATGAAATCTTCTCCAAGTATGGCTCTTGCCTTTTCTACCGACTCATCCTCAAGGCCAAGATGGACACCTGCTGCGCCCACAACCCTGCATACCTCCACGTTGTCGTTGATGATAAGAGGAATGTCGAAGCTCTCACAAACCTTATTGACCGCTATTGCAGTCTTTATGTACTCAGTAGTGGTCATGTTCTTCTCGCGGAGCTGAATCATGGTTGCTCCCCCAAGGATGGCCTGCTCAACAGAATCTGTAAGGCTTATGCCTTCCTTCAGGATATCTCTGTTAGTTATAGCGTACAGAAATGTATCAAGTCCGCTAAGTCGCTCTCTTCTGTTAAGCCTGGTAAGGCTAAGCTGATCTATCAGGGCGTTTTTGTAATGCATAGTTCCAAGTCTTTTTTCTTTTTGGCAAAAGAGCTCTGCCCTGGCGGCATTTATCTGATATACGGACACTGCTGCCCTTATGGCATTTACGAAGTCTCCGGTTTCACCTTCTTTTTTGGCTGCCCCCAGGTATGCGCCGATTATTGCGCTCATCATGCATCCTGCTCCGGTAAAGAGCTTTTGCATGCTGCTGCCTCCCGGAAGTTCCAAAAGCAGATTGGATGCAGCATCACCAACAGATACTTTGCTGCCGCTTGCCACGATCACTGCCCCTGAAGCTTTTGAAAGGGCCAATATTTCCTTCGTATACACATGCGTCTTCGTATCTTCAACACCGGAGAAGTGATCCCTGTCGTTTTGTTCTCCGCAAATACCGGAGATTGAACAAAGCGCTTTTATTTCAGCGGTATTCCCTCTTATGCATGTAAAGTGCACTTCTTTCAGAAGTTCTTTTAACATATCTCTTCTGAAGTCTGTCGCACCTGCACCTACAGGATCAAGGACGATCGGTATCCCAAGCTCGTTAGCTCTTTTCCCGGAAGATAAAAAGACCTTCAGCCTTTCGGGAGAGGGTGTTCCTGTATTGATGACAAGGCTGTCACAGTTTTCTGTTATCTGTGCACACTCGCATAGAGCATCTCCTCCTATTGCTGTTGCGCCTACAGAAAGACATGCATTTACCACGTCATTTACGGTGATATAGTTGGTTAAAATGTGTATTTGCGGGCGAATATCCCAAAGATCATAAGTCATGAAAATCACGTTTGATCATGACTGAGAGAATTTGCTGTCAGCTTCTGTATGATGGTAAAAAACAAGCGCCATCTGATACAGATGACGCTAATTACGCATTACTAATTGACGATTCCTACGTTGGCATTATCCAAATCAGGTTTAGGGTCGTGCATTCATGCACCTCTCAGCCATTATCAGCTCCCCTTGTCCGGTATTTTATTGTGTTTGCAGGTCTTTGTAACCTACAGTTATAGAATATATCACTCCACCCCGGCATATGCAATAGCATTCTCGCAGAGATTTAGCAGAATTTCAACATTTTTAACCATAGACCGTATTGGAACATATTCAAATCTTCCATGGGCATTTTCGTAACCGGCAGAAAGATTCGGACATGGGAGACCTCTGAATGACAGGGCTGCGCCGTCCGTTCCGCCTCTGAAAGGTTCACAGACAGGCTCTATGCCCGCTTTCTTAATTGCTTTTTTCAGATTATCAATCATAAACGGGACGTCCTTCAGTACTTCCTTCATGTTGCTGTACTGATGGGTTATGGTAAGCGTCACCCTGTCCTGCCCATATTCAGCTCTTAGCTTATCAGCACATTCTTCTAAAAATGCTTCACGCCTTTTGAAATTATCATGGTCAAAATCACGTATAAGAAGCCTTACTCTTGCATGCTCGCAGTCACTCTCACAGGATATCACATGGTAGAAGCCTTCTACACCCTCCGTGTACTGTGGTCTCTCATTTCGGGGAAGCATAGCCATAAACTCAGCCGACATATCAACTGCATTTATCATGATTCCCTTGGCAGTTCCGGTATGAACGCTTCTGCCTGTAAATTCCAGCACCGCTTCCGATGCATTGAACGTCTCATCCTCATACCAGCCCAGGTGATCCCCATCCAGTGTGTAAGCAACCTTTGCTCCGAACCTCTCAAGATCAAGGTCTCTTGCAAGACCACCAACCTCCTCATCGGGAGTAAATGCAATACATACATCTCCATGCTTTACATCGCCGTGGTTCACAAGATATTCGGCAAAAGACATTGTGGCTGCAATCGAAGCCTTATCATCTCCGCCAAGAAGTGTTGTTCCGTCTGTAAGTATAAGGTCCTGTCCTATATACATGCCAAGGTTTGGATAGTCAGAAGCCTTCATAATGATGTTTTTCTCTTTGTTAAGTACAATGTCTCCGCCGTCGTAGTTTTCCAATACCCAGGGCTTTACATTTGTGCCACTGGCATCAGGTGCAGTGTCCATATGCGCTATAAAGCCTATAGGCATCACCGTATCATTCTGTATGTTGGCAGGAATCCTGCCATAGACAACACATCCATCTTCATCCATGAAAACATCGGATACACCTATATTTATAAGCTCATCCTTTAGCACACGTGCAAGGTCTTTTTGCTTATCCGTCGTTGGCCAGTGTCCTGTATATTCTGCTGACTGCGTATCAATCCTTGCATAGCGCATCAGTCTCTCTTTTACCTGTTCGTATATTTCTCTTTGATCCATATCAGGCCATCTCTCCCGCCACATTTATAGAATAATTATCTCGTATTTCCTTAACATCTTCGGTCAGTCCCAAAATCCACATGAGCTTTGTAAGTGCTGCCTCCGTTGTCATGTCGTGAGCCTCAAGTGCGCCGATCTCAAGAGCTCTTTTCCCTGTCTCATAGACATCCATCTTGGTTCCTTCATATCTGCACTGGGTTCCGACAACTACAGTAATTCCGCTTTGAATAAGTTTATCCAGAGCCCCGATGAAATCATGCTTAATAAAAGGCATTCCTCCGATTCCATAAGCTTCAATATATATTCCCTTGTACCCCTGATCGGCAATTGACTCAATAAAGCTCCTGTGTATTCCCGGGAACATTTTTATCATGCAAACCTTATCTGAGTATGTGTCAGTCAGTTTGAAAATCCCGGTTCTCTCGGGAACTGCTGCCGTGTCAATCTTCATTCCCAAAGAGCTTATTGTCGCAATATTAGGATAGTTGATACTCTCAAATGCATCAAAGCTAAGCGACCTTACTTTTGAAGCCCTGCACCCAAGCATTACTTTTCTGTTAAACGCAACAAACACACCCGGGATCTGACTGGCTGCCATGTGGATTGCGCATCTGCAATTTTCCATAGCGTCAGCCACAGGATTGGTGATGGAGAGCTGCGAGCCTGTTATTACGACGGGAATGTTTATGTTCCTCAGCATATATGAGAGCATGGATGAAGTATATGCCAACGTATCAGTGCCATGTATAACTACAATTCCATCATAATCATTTCGGCACTGACTTATTCTCTGTGCCAAAGAGCTCCAGTCCTCCGGGAATATATTCGCACTGTCCACGGAGCAAAAGTCCTCAATTTCAATATCAGTATCACCCGATACCATCTGAAGCTCCTTCTGCATATCATGGATTGAAAGCCCCGGTATAAGGCCGTTACTCTTCATTACGGCGGATAATGTTCCGCCTGTATTTATTATCAGAATCTTTCTACTCATATCTTTTTCCTCAACATTATCATTATTTTAAAAAAGATCCTCCATATAGGGCTTTAGCATATCCATAAGAAGATCCGTTGCCTCCTCAGGCGAGGTGTCAGGGTAGTTTCTTATCCACAGATCCATAACTCCGAGAAAGCCCGACACCAGAAATCTTATCAGAGTATCTGCCTTTTTCCCCTTCTTTGAAGAAGAATGATCCACTGCAATCTTAACCTGTTCCTCAACGGTAGTCTCCATCTTTTTCAGGAAAGTTCCGTTTTTATCATTTTCCAGAAGCAGTTTGTATATTTCCTTGTTTTCTCTTAGATAATCAAAAATCATCTGAAGCGAGTCTCTTTTTATCTTTATCTCTTCGCTTCCACTGCACTGTGTGAGCATCTCATCCACATAGCTGTCAATGCAATAATCCATCAGATGATACTTATCCTCAAAGTGCAGATAAACTGTTCCTCTGTTAATATCCGCTTCATCAGCAATATCCTGAATTGTGATTTTCTCAAAGCCTTTTTCCTTAAGAAGCTTTAGAAAAGCATTTAAAATTAGTTTTCTTGTTCTTGCAACTCTTCTGTCCATATTACCTCTTTCTGAACAATTTAGCCCTATCTGTTGATTATCCAACATTTCCGGAAACAATAACTATTGCAGGTGCTATTTATCAGCTATATGATGACGATAACACACAGATGTTTATAAATCAACAAATGTTCACAAAGGAGTTTTATTATGAAAATACTTATTTTAGGAAGAGGCGTGATCGGAAGTCAATATGGATGGGCGCTTGAAAATGCAGGAAATACGGTAGATTTCTTTGTAAGAAAAAGCATCCGGCATACTTACGCTGACTATATAGAGCTGCACACCTATGATGGCAGAACGAAAAAGAATATAGATACAAAATGGGATATCAATCTGAAATACGAGATTTCACCGGAAGAAAAGTATGATCTGATCCTGATCAGCGTAAATCCCGAGCAGGTAACGAATGCTGTAGAGAGCGTAAAATACTTTGCCGGTGAAGCCACAATCCTTCTTATGGGCAACTATGGCGGAAATCCCGTGGATAATATCGATATCCTCCCCAAGGACCGGTTCGTTGTCAGCTTTCCAAGCGCAGGCGGAGGAATCACAGAAAACGTTCTAAACGGCATCCTTTATGGTTCCGTCCAGATAGGCACTTCTTCTGATGCCCTCTCAAGTAGGGAGCAGATGGTAAAAGAGCTCTTTGAATCAGCAGGCTTTAAAGTGTCTGTCCACAAAGATATCAATGCCTTTCTCTGGAATCACTACGTGCTCAACGCTGCTATGGAGACGGAAGTCTTAAAGCGCGGAAGTTTTGAAGCTGTGATAACTTCTAAAGACGGCCTGGCAAGTATGATGCGAAACGTAAAAGACATGATCCCATATCTCAAGGCCAAGAACATCTCTCCGGATCTGCCTGTCAGAGCCATGAGTATACTCCCTGCAGATATTATTGCATCTCTAATGATGCGCACCTTGTATAAGCCTGGTACACCAGCATATAACGCCGTAGCTTTCAACAAGTATACCGTAGGCTACAGTGTAAGAGAGATCTGCGAAGATGCCCGTAAACTGGGAGTTTCACTTCCTCGCATAGAAAGTGCGCTGTAAGTCATTTATGAGAATTCATATTTCTCTCATAGCACCATCTTGATAAGTCTTTTATAAGATCAAGCGGCAGTTCTTTATTATTAGGCAATTGTATAGCGCCCTTACTTGTTTTATAGTCCTGCAATCGATCAGCAAAAAACTCAATAGCTTCAGGCCCTGGATACAATCCAATATGCTTTTTGGCAGCGGCAAAATGGATAATATTTCTTCCTTCCCAAAAAGTTGGCATTCCCCACGATATGCGTTCTTCTGCATTTGGCATTGCATCACTGATCACTTTGTAAACGTCTTCCAAACGAGGGCGAATTGTTTCATCTTGTTCAGCTATATATTTCTTTATTGGATTCATATTTGTATGTACATCCTTTTGATCGTTAGTTTGAACAGCCATAGAATTGATACCTTCGCTTTGCTTCATAACTAATTTCAGCTATGCCCTGTGTTCCCATATGTTCTACCACAACAGATGACACAGCACATCCATACTTGCAAGACTCCTGCAGGCTAAGACCTTTTGAAAGGCCATGGATGAATCCGGCCACAAAGCTGTCTCCTGCGCCGGTGGTATCGATGACCTTAGCATCGGGATAAGCTGGGATGTGGCCTTCTTCGGAAGCATTTTTGTAGTAGCATCCCTCTTTCCCGCATTTGATGATCACGGTATTTGCTCCGTGCTCAATAAATATCTCTGCGCTCTCTACAGGGTCACTCTCGCCGGTCAGGATCGATGCTTCCTTCTCATTTGGGATTATATAATCGATATACTTAAGGATCGGCTCTAGGTCTTTTATCGTCTCACCATTCTTGGCAGTTGTCATGTCTGCAACGAGGACACGGCCGGGAGTTTCTTTAATCTGTCTAAAAACCTCTTCCATGTCACTTACTGTCAGTTTGGGCGACACAAAGATACTGGCAAAACTCACGATATCTCCGGCATCATCAAGATGAGGCAGTATATGCTCCTTGGACAGTTTTCTTAAAGAGCTCTTAGGATTTGTGATGAAATATCTCTCACCATCGCCGTCCACAAGAACTATATTTGTTGCTGTCGGAATGTCTGCGCTTGTAGTTATTTTTCGGGTATCAACCTTGTTTCTGTCAAGACACTTTTTCACGATCCCGCCGGCTTCGTCACCTCCTAAAAGAGATATTATCTCAGTCTCATTCCCAAGACCTGACAATACAACAACCTCATTAAGGGCATCCCCTCCGCAGGACATACCTATATTTTCTGCAGGGACGGAGCCCTTCTTAAAAATCTCTTTATCTACTGCTCCCGCGTATATATCTACTATTGCTGCTCCAATAACTGTGACCTTACAACTCATACATAACTCCTGTTACAAAAGTGGCAGTACCTTATCTTCTATAAACTCTACTCTGTCAAAGATGCGAGGCTTAAATGTACCTGTGATTCCCACTGATACGTTTCTCTCTTTGCTGACATAGATTATGTTTCCGCTATCTCCGATTGCCGCGTAAACTTCTCTGTCGTCAAACGGTTTGTACCAAAGATATCCGTAGCTCATATATCCCATCCGCTCACCAAGTTTGAGGTGAGGCGTGAGCATGTCTTTTAAGTAGTTCTCGGAGATGATCCTTTTGCCGTTAAAAGAGCCGCTTTCAAGGACAAGCTCTCCGATCACCGCCATGTCTTTTGCCGACATACACAGTCCCCAGCCGGCTGTGACACTTCCCTGCGGATCAGTGTACCACTCATATTTCCTGGGGTTTTTGTTCATGAAGAAATCAAACTGATCCTCCTTGGAGCTGTCTCCGTGTGGGATCCTTGCAGGAAGTCCCAATGGGCCAAAGAGCTCTCTGTTGGCAAGATCTAAGCATTTCTCTCCCGTAGCTCTTTCAATTATTCCTGCCAGAATCTGGATACCGAGAGTTGCGTACCTGAACTCACCCGTGATGCCACCTCGGCCTCCGAGGTTATCCAGAATCGCAAGAGTAAAGTCCTGTGACGTGCACACCTTCTTCCAGGGCTCCGACTTTCCCTTATACGGAGCTGTCATTGTGAGCAGGTGCCTGATCGTGACATCATAGATAGTCTTCTCCCCGCGCTTAACCTTGTAATCCGGGAAAAAATCCATCACCTTCTGATCCACGTCTTTGATGCAGCCCTTATCCAGTGCGATTCCCGCAAGCAGAGCCATAATGCCTTTGGTAACAGAATTGACGTTCATTGCATCCTCGGTCTTAAAAGAATGCCAGCAATCGTTATAAGCAGTCATGCCGTCCCTGATCGCATATATCTGACAGATATTGCTCTCATTGCCGCTGCTTCCTGCCACAAACTCATGGAACTGTTCTTTATTCATCAAAAAAGCCTCCTCTTAGGTAAGATTCGGACGTCCTAAGAAAAGGCTAATATGATTAAAAATTGTTTTCAAGCAAAATCTTAAAATTATTTGATTACAGGTTCAATTCTCCTTGAAATAACAACTGCAAGAGCAAGCTTAAGAAGATCAGGGATGATGAACGGGAATACGCACCATCCAAGCACTGTAATAAGTCCTACTTCTCCGCTGGTTCTCATATAAACATGCATAAACCATGCTGTTCCGAATGCGTAGCATACTGCAAGTCCGATGACCAGTGCTACTATCTTAATGACAATGTTCTTCTTGAAGAACTTGGTGAAAAGAATGTATATAAATCCTGTAAATAAGAATCCGATAATATATCCGCCTGTGTTTCCTAAAAGTACTCCGATACCTCCCGAAAATCCCGCAAAAACAGGAACTCCGATAGCTCCGAGAAGAATGTATACCAGGGTTGCAATTGTTCCTCTCTCACCGCCAAGTGCCAGCAGTACAAAGAATACTGCGAATGTCTGAAGTGTAAAGGGAACTGCTGTCGGTATGCTGATCCAGGAACATATAGCTATAAGCGCTGCTCCGATTGCGATGTATACCAGATCTAATACTTTTGAATTATCTCTTGTCTTAACTGCTTCTGTACTACTCATGATGTCTGTATCCTCCAACAAAGTTATTTGTAAAAAGCCTTTATGAAGGTAACACAACAAAAATAGATTGTCAACCATATAAATCATTTAGGTTGACAATCTAATATATTAACAATAATCTTTGCAATCAGCGAATTTTTGGTCACTGTGGCTTTCCCGTTTGCAAACAGACTTGATGCTCTTTTTTTAACGTCATCAGGAAAGCTGTTTATATCCGAATCAAAGTTGATTCCAATCCCTGCAACTATCCACTGCAGGGTTCCTGAGTCAAACTCGCTTCCGGATTCCAGCAGGATTCCGCATATTTTCTTACCGTCGACATACAGATCATTGATACCGTCAATATAGGCTTCGATACCTGTAAGCTCCTTGATAGCACTGATAACAGCATTTCCGACAAAAGAGGTAACTTCTTTATAGTCGGTACTGAACAAAAAATCAGGCCTTAAGACAATGCTCATATAAAGCCCGCCTTCAGGTGAAAAGAAAGAATGATCCTTTCTGCCCCTTCCGCCTGTCTGAGTCGCAGCAACTATGACTGTTCCGTGAGATGCTCCCGTCACCGCAAGCTCTTTTGCCTTATCACTTGTGGACTTAAGGCTCTCATACACATAAATATCAGCCTTGTCGTAATCAGCCGGCAGAGATGCCTTAATACCCTCCACTGAAATAATGTCGTTACCGCTTGTCAGCTTATATCCCTTGTTACTGACTGCCTCAATGCAGTAGCCCTTTTCACGAAGGTCCTTAATGGCCTTCCAGATTGCATTTCTGGAAACGCCGCACTGTCCTGCAATCTCTTCGCCGGATGTATATTTGTCTTTATTCGATTCAAGTATAAACAGTACTTTTTCTGATGTAGTCATTTTATAAGTCCTCTTCTCATTACACTGTTATATTCTTAGATTCAATAAACCTTTGAATCTTCTCATATCGTTCACACATCGAACGATGCGCAGGATCCGGGATCCAGCTTCCGTTGTGATGATGAAGGGTGTAGCTTAACTGCGTGTTGTAGATGATCCCGGTATCAAAGCTTTTGCCTGTCAGAACTTCAAATGGATAAACAGTGATATCCTCAACAGACTGGAAACCGCCGTTTTTTTTGAGGCCATGCTTCTCAATGACCTGCGTGTAACGCACCGGACATGTGGAATTGTCCCAGGTCCCATCAGGCTTAAAGTATGGTCTTTTCTCATAGCTCTCACAGATTTCCTGAATGATTGGATGCCCCGGCCTGGCACCCATTCCGGAGCCGCATTCAATTCGTCCCAAAGACTCAAAGCTCATATAGGCATCATTGTACAACAGATCATCAATGGAACGAAGCATCTCCACATCAAGATCCATATAAATACCACCATATCTGCGAAGCAGGTCTGCCCTGGTATAATCCGATGCAAATGCCCAATTCTTATTCTCTATAGCCTGTTCAAAGAAAAGACAATGATCCGGCTTATATGACTCCAGATTCCAGATTTTTATCTCATAATCAGGCGCATACTTCTTCCAGGATCCAAGGCATTTCAGATACAGCTCAGGCATAGGATCCCCTGAAAACCAGATTGCATGGATTATCTTGGGAATCATTGGTTTGTTATGCTTTCGATAATTCACAGGTGGCTTATCAGCCGATAAAAGAAGTATATCCTCATAAAGTGATTCCAGAAAAATAGACGGAACAGCACCAAACCCTGCCAAACGCCTATCGGCCCTCAGCTGAGAGAGGATCTCTTCATAACCCGCTACAGCGATCAGAATAATTGTCTTGTCGACGTCCATCTCATAGAGCTCCTCTTTTTCGACAACTCCCTTGAAATTGTTTATCAGACCGCTTCTACGCAAAAAAGGGCAGGTGATATTTCTAAAATGCTTACCACTACCCAAACAAACAATATCTTTTGTTTTTAATGCTTCAAAGTATTCGATTATTTTCATTGACCTGCCAACAGCCCCTATTATTCATACCATTTCTCCATTAACCAAATAGTTGTTTTTTTCAAAGCATCAATGGTCTTGGTTTCAAGAACACATCGTGCATTTGTCTGCTCGGCAAGACTGAGCCTTTCCTTTAAATCAATTTCTCCGTCTCCAAGAGCCAGATGATTCCTGGGCGGAACCTCTGATCCGTCATGGATATGGAAATGGATCAAATGATCCTTATGACTCATTATGAAGGGAACATCTTTTTCGCCTGTGGCCTTTGAATGACCTATATCCCAGGTAAGCCCAAACTTTGGACTCTCCAGCAAAAACTCGATCGCTTTCTTTTCATAATCCCGAAATCCGTCTGTGTTTTCCACAGCAATCATGATATCGCTGTCCCCGATCCACTCCTCACATTTTTCGCGAAATACAGAAAATGACTTCATGTAGGTATCAAAATCCCGGTCATACATCTGCACTTTGCGATCAGGTAAAGTGATGAATATACCATGGTGCATGTGCATGTTGAGAGTGAGGGGCTGGCTCGCATCACCATAAAGGTCACGCAGCGGTAAAAGAGCTTTTGCCACCTCAATAGAACGCCTCGCTGTCTCAAGATATGCTTCCGAAACCAGACGGTTAAAATCTGCAATGTTCAGGTTTTCATCAAGATGAATTGTATAGTAGATCCCTGCCTTATCCGCGAGTTCAATAAGGCGATCAGTCTGCTCCAATTCGTCAACCTGATATTCAGGAAAGTTCATGTTTAATTCTATAAATTTGAGTCCAAGACTACTGCAAAGACTAATATTGTCCTCCAGAGTTTTGTTCTCAATAAGTGTTGGCATTCCAAACTGGATCATACATCACTCCCCATTATCGTATTGTTTCCTTAGATACTCTCTCAACCTGACCGGCGGCTTCTTCAGGAGTTATTTTCCCTGTTGCAAGCTCCTCAAGCGCATGACATACTGCAAGGCTCAGGTCTTCATACTTGATTCCTCTTGGCCCTGCAACATTGTTTTTGCCGTTTTCAATTATCACTTCAAGGTTTTTCTGGCCATCCTCGCTAAGCCCCTTGACGCTTAGTTCCATATCAGCTCTGGATGGCATATATTCAAGATATTGATTGACTAAAAGGTCCTGTCCTTCATTTACCAGATAGTCCATGAAGCGGAAAGCCGCTTCTTTCTGCGTTGACTCAGGGTTCATGCAAAGGACCACATCGGGATTTGCTGTTACAGGGGCTTTTTTCCCATCGCCATTCCAGTCGATCAGGAAAACATCGTGGTCTGCACCCTCTTTATCAAAAACAGCCCTTGTTTTCTCATCGCTTACAGTATACATGTTCATGGCCCAGGATCCGTTGGTGAACATGGATATACTGCCCTCACGCTGGAACATGTCATTAACAGTATCGTAGATTGGCATTTTAATAGCTTTGTCCTGGAACACTCCGCCCTCAAAGCAGTCCTGCCATATCTTAAAGGACTCTATTATAGGCTCTGATTCAAAGCTTGCCTTACCCTCTATAGCATTGTATAGAGTATCTCTGTCACAATCCGCCGCGATAGACATCCACATATCAAGATTCATCCATGAATCCTTGGCGCCAATCGCCAAGGGAAGTTGCCCGTTCTCACGAAGAATACGGCAGATTTCCTTCATTTCCTGATAGTTTACCGGAACTTCGCATCCATATTGCCTTAACATATTTACATCTGCCCACATATATCCGGCATAAGTCTGTCCAAGAGGAAGTCCATAGATTTTACCTTTTGAATCACTTACTCTATCAAGACATGAATCAAGAAATTTATCCTGCCAATTCTCTCCCCATTCTCTTTCACAAAAAGGAGTCAGATTCTCCTCAAAGATCCTGAATGTATCAAAGGCAGAACCGGTACTTATTCCATATACGTCAGGTCCATCACCATCTATCAGTTCTACACGCATATGTTCCTGATATGCATCTGATCTGGTAAAAACATATTTGACCTCTATATCGGGATTCTCTTTTTCAAACGAGTCTATGATCTTGTATATCGGACTATCCGGTCCGTAATCTGCCGGATTCCAGGTTTGAAAGGTTATGATTGTTTTCCCATCCTGCTCTTTTGGTTCACATCCGGAAAGAGTAGTTAAACATATGATCATAGCCAAAATACACAGAGCACTTTTTCTCATAAACGATTTCCTCGCATCATCCAATTAACATGCGTACTTTAAAAATATCATTTTCAGCTATATATCTGATATTGCTGCCTGTCTTATTCACAAAGTCAAGAACGCTTCTGGTTCCGATTCCATGGCCGTCCTCTGAAGCAATCGGATGCCCATCTTCATCAAGCTTAACCGGCCCACTACAGGAATTTGATATCTCCAAAAGAAGCTGCTGCTTATATTTGGCAGAAACTTCTATGAAACGCTCGGCTTCAGGGACCTTGTCGCAAGCATGGATCGCATTCTCAAGTAAGTTGCTAATGGCAATAGCCAGTTGCATCTCATCAACACCAACATTATGAGGAATATTGGCAGATACCTTTACTCTTATATTATTCCTCTCTGCAATGGCTACATAGTGCATAAGCGCTGCATTGACAGTAGTATTCTCGCAAAAGCTTCTGCTTCCCCTAGGCTCCTGAGACATACGCTCCTCAAGACATTTTTTGGCTTCATCCACTTTTCCGTCCTGTATCAGAGATAAGATAAGCGCTTCAAAGTGTCTCCTGTCATGGCGCATAGCTCTGTCCTGCCGAAGGATCTCCTCTGTAGCATTCAGACGCTCTTTCATGCTGTTTGTAGCCATTTCCAAAATAGCTGCATCCGATTTTAATTGATACTCCCTCTGCTTAAGTACTGTTGAGTCAACCAGTGCATAGAGCTTTCCGATAACTTCTCCATCTGCCGAAAGCTCTTTTTCCTCAGGTGTGTAATACTTATCGCCAATCTCAATGGTATCGCCTTTAATGATTGCTTCTCTTAAGGTATTAACGACACTCATTGGATCTTTGGTAATATCAGGATAAAGCTCTTTTGCATGCTCATTGTAATACTGAAGCTTGTCGTCAACATCAAGAGCAATAACTCCCTCTGATAACCTGTCCACAATATAATCTCTGGCCATATCAATGACCCCAAGAAGGTTATATCTGAATATGGCTATGAACATGGAAATAGTGATCGCAACATTTCCAAAAACAGTTAAGTCAAAGTAATATGTAATAAAGAAAACATGTGCAATCTGGAACAAATAGAGAATTGACGCAATGAGGAATCCACCGATAATGATAACGGCACGCCTTTTGGCAATTTTACCCTTGTGATATTTTATGGATCTGAACAGCATTGCTAAAACGATCACAATGACAACAGCCTGATACTGCATAAACGCCTTATGTACTATACCGGCTCTCTGCAAAAGAACCGGAAACATACCGGTCTTGTCGTACCAGATTTTGGAATAGTATAGATTATGGTTCTGAAATGTAAAAATGATGGCATAAACAAACACATCAATTAGAAGTAATGCTCTTACAAGGAACTTCGGAATCGAAATGTGACACAGCTCAGCAGAAATCATAATAATGGAAAATAAAATAAACGCTCTACCTGCATACGAGAACTTTAGAGCAGCAATATGGCCATCTTCAGTTTTTGAAAGAAGCTCCAGAAGATATCCGGTATTGTTGACCAGCATTGTGATGCAGTTGAGAAAAAGATATGCATGAAGCTTGTTCTTGAGGTTTCTAAATACAACAACCCCCTCAAAAAGCATAGCAAATATGCTAAGTATTATCGCTGCTAAAAGAAATTCCCTCATAGTCATTTCTGTTTATCCTTCATTCCATACACATGCATGCAGTTCATTACCCTCCATTCCATAATACTCTATCATTCGAGAAAAAACAGACCCAATCATACACTGATTTGGGTCCGTTTTACACTGATTTATTTAGTTTTGTTATACCGCGTCTTCCTTAAGGGCTTCTATGATGTTATCATCCTTGATCTTGCTTATGCTAAGAGCCATACTGATGCCCAGAATTCCAAAGACTGCGATCATTGTGACACCATATATGAGCCAGTCAGGATCGAAGGTAAGCAGCTTCATATCGAAGGTCGAGTACATAATGTAGCTGAGCAAAAGAGATATTGAAAGTCCCCAAATAAGCGCCTTTATGCCGTAAAGAAGCGTTTCAAGTCTTATCATCTTTTTAAACCCTGTATTGTCAAGGCCCACAGATTTATACATGGCGAACTCTTTTCTCCTAAGGAGCACTCCCGTTGAGATCGTGTTAACGATATTCGCAATAGCTATAAGGGTAAGAAGAATAGTGAACCCATACATAGCTGTCTTGAGCATCAGCGTGATAGCGTCCATAGCCTTTATTGAAGCGTAAAGGTTTGAACTGTAATAATTGTGGTATCCGCCCTCTTCCAAAATTGAATATATCCTTTCAAGGACTTCTTCTGGACGTGAGGTTTCAACTCCCAGATCCAGAACGAGCATATCTTCGGGAAGAACTTCTTTTGCTTTTTCAAAATACATGGAGGCAGGCACATAGACAGCAATATTGGTCTTAGGTGTCATGTTATAGATCTTGTTATTTCCGTCATATTTTACCAGTGCTGCAATCTCTATAGCTGGTGGATTTCCCTGCATCTTATCATAGTGAAGAACCTGTCCCAGGATCTTATCATTGAATACCTCGCTGGGCTTATTTTCACGGAAATAGTCATTGAGCAGAACACCTTTTAAGGTATCGCCATAGTATTCGTCCCTTTCAAGCCCATTATCTGTAAGGATCTTATCAAAATCCTCATCATCAGCTATAACCACATCCATGCAGTCTAATTTCAGGTCAACAAATCCACGCGAAAGGAACTTTTTATCAGCGATATCTGTGTTTGCCAGCTCGTAATGTGACTCAGGGGACTTTCTGAACAAAAACTGTATCATACCGGCGCTGTAAACATCATCAACGCCTTCTATCTGCTCTATTTCGCTCCTAAGTTTGTCACTTTCCGAAAGCAGGCAGGATGCTACAACCTGATACGGAAAATCAACCTCATACTGATTGGCTCTTGCAATTGAATTACAGAAAAAGTTGATCGTAAGGAACAAGATCACCGAAACCGCGATGGTAGCGGTAATAACTTTTCCCTTTACACCATTTCTTTTTATATTTTTGTAAGCAAGCTCCCCTTCATATCCAAAGATCTTGCGGATTAGAGGATTCACACGAAGCCCCTTTGCTTTTACTTTTACCACGTTGCTCTGCCTGAGGGCATCAATAGGCATAACCTTGGCTGCCCTGATGGCTGGAACAAAGGTTGAAATAAGTATTGTAAGAGCTGCAAAAAACACGATCGCTGCAATTACAGGAGGCTCACATACTACAGGTATACTGCCCCTCATCCCCTCTGCGCCTACAAAAATGTCAGCTTCAAGGATCCTCCTTCCAAGAAATGCCAGGGTGATCCTGGTTCCAATGTAGCCACACAATAGTCCCAAAGGAATACCAATGATTCCCAGAATGAGTCCTTCAAAATAAATTGAGGATCTCTTTTGCCTTGCTGTGGCTCCGACGCTGGCAAGCATTCCCAGATAGCGCATTCTCTCTGTAAGAGACATACCTATGGAATTGAAGATCAGAATGACTGATGTAGCGATCACGATCGCAAGTGCAACTGCCATCATTACGAAAAATGACCTGTAAGAGCCTCCGCTTCCTTCAAAAGCGAAGCAGCTAAGCAGATACTCTGTATTAAGATCGTACTTTTGGATCTCATGATCTGCGATGATGTGCTTGATCTGCTTAAGCGCTGTATGGTTACAGTTTTTTAGCAAGATTACCACCTGGGCCTTTTCAGAGTCAGGAAAATAGCCTTCATCCAGGCATCTTATAATATCCCAGCTTCCGGTAGGTTTGTTGCCGTGAAGAATTGCTGTCACTGTGCAGGTCTCAGTGGACAGCGCCTTGAACTGTTCATCTGACCTGTAGTTTCCTCCCAGGTATACTAATTTACCCTGCTCATCGTACATATATCTGTAGCCCTGCTCAAAGGTAAGGGTATCTCCGATTTTAAGATCCTCCAGGCCATTATCAATAAGGAACTGCTCTTCAACTGCTATCTCGGAGGAATTCTTTGGAAGGACTCCATCATAGTCTGATATTACCCTCATTGACATATATACAGGATCTGCCTGCTCAATATTTCCAATGCTAAAGCGCTCTTCTCTGCCGCTATTAAGTCTTACACCAGTTTTCTGCTCTGTTGTATCGCACAGGCCAACGCTTTCAATCCTGTCATCCTCTGACAGTGATACGTACTGCTGATACGTGATCTCACTGAACTGAGCATGTACGTTTCCGTCAGACTGTATTGACAGATAACCAAAGAACTTAAAGAAAGAAAATACACCCAAAATAATGGCGCTTATAAGTGCCGTTGATGCCGCGATTCCAAGTATTGTTACCACCGATCTTTTCTTGTTTCCAAGAAGGTGTCTAAGTGTCAGGGTTGATACAATATTCATGATGCCATCACCCCTTCTTTCTTTGAATCCCTTGTTATCCGGCCATCCTCGATGGTGATAACTCTGTCAGCGGAAAGTGCGATCTTTTCATCATGTGTGATGATGATAACCGTCTGGTTGTTTTCCTTGTTGAACTTTCGTAGAAGCGAAATGATCTCCTTACTGTTCTCAGAATCCAGGTTACCTGTGGGCTCGTCTGCAAGAAGAAGAGCCGGATGGTTCATAAGTGCCCTTCCTATTGATACTCTCTGCTGCTGACCACCGGAGAGCTGATTTGGAAGATGTGATAATCTCTCTTTTAATCCCAGCTTTTCCACAAGGTCATTAAGGAGCTTTTTATCAGGCTTTTTCCCATCCAGCAAAATCGGAAGTGTCATATTCTCTTCCACGTTCAGGATTGGAATAAGGTTGTAAAACTGATAAATAAGTCCGATGTTTCTTCTTCTAAAGATCGCAAGCTTGGTCTCATCAAGTTTTCCGATGTCCGTTCCTGCGATGTTGCAGCTTCCCGATGTAGGGACGTCAACCCCGCCAAGAATATGGAGCAGTGTGGATTTGCCAGACCCGGAAGGGCCTACGATTGCCACAAACTCTCCCTGTTCTATATCAAAAGAGACATCTTTAAGAGCATCAACTCTTGTCTCTCCTGTTCCATAAACTTTGCAAAGGTTTTTGATCTCCAAAATGTTCATTTTTGTTTTGTCTCCCTTCTTAAACATTTTTCATTGTCTAAGAAAAGTTTAGTTTTCCATGCTTACAATCCCGTGACTTTTTCATAACAATTCTGTAATATTACCCAATTTCAATGTTTCGCCCTTAAATGATCGTCTTATAAAACCGCACAGAGAACTTTGTCCCCACTCCTTCGGTGCTTTCAACAATAATGTCGCCATGCTGGCTGGTAATAATGGTCTTTGAAAGAGCAAGCCCTATACCAACGCTGTCCTTCCCGGCGTTTTTCCCTTTATAGAACCTTTCAAAAATATGCGGCAGGTCTTCCCCTGCTATTCCGCAGCCTGTATCTTCTATTGTGATCTCCTTGTAGATATTGGTATCCGACGTACTTATAGATAGCACATCCCCACTCTCCATATGTTCAATGCAATTTTTCACAATATTTTGAAGCGCTTCTATAGTCCAGTTTCTGTCACAGTTAAAAGAAATATCAGAGATCTTCTTTTTACAGCTGATATTTTTAAGTTCCATCTGAATTTCAAAGGCTTTTATGACTTCCTGAACAAGGAGCTCAGCCTGTATTTGTTCAGGCTTCATGGTTATGGTCCCTGCATCGATCTTTGATAATTTTAAAAGCGTCTGAATAAGCCAGCTCATCCTGTCCAGCTGATTTGACTGTGTTGTAAGAAATTCTTTTCGTTTCCCTTCATCACCCTCTGTCTTTAAAAGATCGTTCATGACGATCATGGATGTCAGAGGAGTCTTGAGCTGATGACTGATATCTGCTATGGCATTTGAAAGTGCCAGCTTATCTTTTGATAAAAGCTCTTTTTGATAATTAAGAGTAGATGTTGCCTTGTAGATGTTTGTCTTAAGAAGTGACAGTTCGCCCTCTTCCTGATCAAGAATGCCGGGAGCCTCATCTCCGGCAAGAACTCTCACAAGATATGAGTTCAGCCGGTCGATGGCAGCATATCTTCGCCTAGTTATTATCACAAAGCCTGTTGTAATGCCCATTCCCAGTAGCAATATCAGAAAAAATGCAGCTATACCACAGATAGCATATCCACATACAGAAAGAGCAGCTGTAAATACAGCTGCCGTAATAAACATAAACTTGAATTCCTTATTTCTGAACATCCTGCAATTCCCCACTCATGCAAACTCTATGTTACTTTTCAAGTATATACCCAAGTCCTCTGACAGTTTTAATGATCTGAGGGTTAGCCGGATCTTTTTCTATCTTATCCCTGAGTCTTTTTATATAGACAGTAAGAGTATTGTCATTGACAAAATCTCCGCTCACATCCCACATCTCTTCAAGAAGCCGGCTTCTTGACATGACAACGCCCCTGTTATTATAAAATGCTAACAGCAATCTGTATTCCAGGGCAGTAAGCTCAACCATTTCCTCTTTTTCAGTGGACTCATCCAATAAGCCAACTTTGGCTTCTCCAGTATGAATGCGGACGTTTTTTATTTCAAGGATCCCGCTTCTCTCCGCTCCGGAATTAGCCACCCCTTTGCCACTTCTCCTAAGAACAGTCTTTATCCTGGCCATAAGCTCATTGATCCTGAAGGGTTTGCACACGTAATCATCTGCACCCATCTCAAGGCCCATGACCACGTTTACTTCTGCATCGCTTGCTGTCAGAAAGATTACCGGAACATCCTCTTTTTCTTTGATGAATTTGCAGACATCATATCCATTTCCATCCGGAAGATTTATATCAAGGATGCATATATCAAATGTATTTATGATAAAGGCGTCTTGCGCTTCTTCCTTGGTCTTCATATGGACAACATCATAGCCCTCTTTTTCCAGAGAGTACTTAAGCCCCATTCCAATTGCGTCATCGTCTTCAAGTAAAAACAGCTTCATTTCATGTGCTCCTTGTTCATCTATATATAAAGATTATACGCAGAGTAGTGCTAATAATCCATATGAAGCAAGTCCCAGGCTTGCAGCACAACAGCTTGGTGCATCAATAAAGATATCCAGTTTAGTCGCCCTGAACAAAAAACCAACGAGCTGGAAAACTACCGGATTTAATATCACGCACCATATTGGAGCATTGATAAAGCCCATAATAATAAGCACTATGACAGCGATCGCCGGAATAATGACCAGCATTGAATAAAGTGCGAAAAACGGAACATAAATCTGCTTAAAGGTTGACTGGATCACATCTTCAGCCAGTTTCTGATCAGCTTTTGCAATGATCTTTCGGTATATAGTCGGCTGCTGGCAGAGGAATGTATGAATCATAAATCCACCCATGGCTCCAATCAGGAATATGACTGTGAGAACTGTTGCAATTACCGGATGCCCCTTATGGAGTGTCATCATCACTGCAATGAATCCGCAGGAGTACATAGGCACTGCAAACATCGCTAAAATTGCCGACCATACAAACCTCCAATGTGCCATGTTTTCCCATTCACTGTCGATTATTCCCATTTTCCCGAGTTTCTTATTCTGTGGTCCTTTTAAATCCAGCAAAAGATCTGCTACAGCACAGATAAGACCGCCAATAATTCCAATTACTGCCAATATAGTATTCATTTTCTCCTCCAATACTTTATGAAGCCTTCTGTACGAGTGGCTCTGACTGATGCTCACCTGCAAGATTATTAAGCCAGCGCTCTTTCTTCAGCCAGAAATGGAATATAAGAGTCCTTACAATGTCCAGAAGCTTTACGCAAAGGTACATCTGTACCGGCCCGATATCGGTATATCTTGCAAGCAGGAAAAGCATAGGAAGCATGACCGCTATTGTTATTCCGGCATCTGCATATGCGCCCATCTTCGTATCGCCACCGGATCTTGCAATGGCCTGCTGTGCGTTTACAAGTACCCATACAGGCATAAAGAATGCCATAAGTATTACCATGCTCCTTGAAATTGCAATAGCACTCGGACTTAGCTTTCCAAACACAACAGGAATGATAAGTGTTGTAGCAAATCCGACAAAAGTCATGGCAACGCCAAATACGACAGCTCCTGATAATAGCCATGTTTTTTCTCTGCGGGCTTTTTCAAGATTTCCCTCGCCAAGGGTTTTTCCAATTATTACAGTAGTTGCAGAGTAGATTCCGCCAAATGCTACAAAAAACAGATTAGCTATGGCAAAACTCGATGCCATACCTGAAACCACATCTGCTCCTCCTCTTCCGTTATAGATAGCTGTCGTTAATGTTTCTGAAAGAACCCAGGTCATCTCACAAAACAGCATCATAGCGCCTTTTCTTATTATTTCTTTAAACAGCTTTCCATCTACCATGAAATCTCTGTTAAAGCGAATTGAAAAATCAGGTCTGCTTTTAAAATAAATACATACAAATATTACAAACTCCAGTGTTCTGGCTATAACAGTTGCATAAGCAGCTCCTCGTACCCCAAGTGCACGGAATCCAAAATTTCCATAGATAAGAAGGTAGTTGAATACCGTATTTGTAAGTGTAGCAATAACTGTTACTATAAGAGGTGTTTTAACTTTTCCCATATCCCTAAGTGAACTGGCAATGCTCATAGAAATGCACATTGGAATTCCTACAACAGACATAATTCGTATGTATGGAACTGCCTCATCAAGAATAAGAGGCGCCTGTGTGTTTCCAATAACCATAAGTGACAGGATTTCTCTTGGATATACAAGGCACACCATAAGGTATGGAATGAGCGCCACAAATCCTGCAAGAAGTTTAAACATAAACGCCTGCTGCATTCCGCCATGGTCTTTTGCACCGAAAAACTGCGTAAGGAATATTCCTCCGGTCATGGTGATCGTGTTAATTAAAACCATAAACACAAAAAGCACCTGACCTGCAATATTTACACCAGACATTGATATATCACCAAGTCCTGAAACCATAAAATTATCTATAAGTGATACCATGCTTTGTATGAGCTGCTGAAGCATTATAGGTACTGCTATCGCCAGCACATTTTTATAAAATTTTCCATCTCCAAAAATCTCATTCGTTTTTTCCATCACATTAATTCTCCCTAACTCTAATCTGATCGCTCACCATCCCACAATCATTACATTATCACCAAATAAAAAACAGACCCTTTATTTCACTCAAATGGGTCTGTTTTACACTTATTTATAACTATCTCTGAAAGATTAAAAAACTGATCCTTGTAATCAGATGTGTAGGATCTTAGCAGCTCCTCAACATATCCCGGTGGAAATTCAGCAAGGAAACGCTGCTCAGCAGCAATCTTATCAATGTATTCTTCAATTGCATCAATTCCCGTTTTGCCTTCGATTGGCGCTACCGTAGGATAATCCATCGTAATGATCGTCTCCTGAGGAGAAAATCTTGGAGAATAAAGCTTGAAGAACCCCGGAATAGCCTTTAAAACAGTATCATTCAGATTACGATTGCCATATGAAGAAAATGAAGATATAAGGACCTTATATTTTCCCTTGGCACGTTCTACCTTATCCACAACCTCCTGAAACCCTACTTCATACAGGCTTCGTACATCCGTCTGCTGGCGGGTTGCAAGGCCATTTGCATTCATAGACACAGCTTCATGAATGCAATATAAAACCGCTTCCATCAGATGCTGTGCTGCCTCATAGGTAACGGAAGTGCTCTCACCTCTGGTATATAGATCAGTTAATTCCGCAACTATTGGAATAAGCTCTTCCGGATTATAATTCATCAAAATCGTCTCCTAAGTTTAGTTTCTCACGTTTATATCGGTCAGCCCAGTTCTCTCCAGCTCGGACTTTTCTAGCAAAATCCTCCAGTGCTGTTCCCTCAAGATATTCAAGATCACCACCGGACTCGTTTTCGTAAGCGTTTTTCATTATCGTGAGCAGTTCTTCGTCTGAAACCATATCCATTGATTCATTCTTGTACAGGAAAAAGATCTCCTGCAAGCGGGCAAGAGTTTGGGCATAATCTTCCTGATTGATAAATGAAGAATCCGCAAATGCACGAATAAGCTTGGGGCTTATGCTATCGCCAAATTCAACTCGCCTTTCCGCCTTCAAAATATCTCCTCTGGCAGCCACCAAGGCCGTTGCCTCTTCCTTCGTCAGTGTAAGCCCATTTTCTTTGCTGGTCTCATTTGTTTCCAAAATCCGGTTTACCTGATAGTCTTCAGATAGTTTTTGCAAATAGTTATTCTGCAATTATTCCTCCTACATATGATCCATACACAACCTGCATCCATCCTACAGTAATTCTGGCAGAATTCACACCCTCTTCATCGCTATAAAATGATAAAAACTCATGAAACATTTTTGTATCAAGCTTATTACTCCATTTATTTCTGTCAAGGTTTTTGTGTATGTAATCTGCCTTGTCAGAAATGAACCTATCCCGGTTTTCATTGGCAGCATAATCATAGTCAAGAGTTTCAAGCCACTTATCAAATCCGGCATTAAACTCATCAATATAAGTCATGTCGTCAAATACATAGCTGTGCCCCTTGTCTTTTAGCTTCATAAAAGAAAATCTGGGATCGTCTTTGTATTTGTCATAGTAAATGTCGTATCCATAGGATATTCCTACAACATTATCGTCTTCACTGTGAACTACCATGACTCTGGTATCGCTTGATTTAAATCCCCTCATGGCTGTTGCACTTGCATACTTTCCGAATTTAATTCGCTCATGAATCCTTATACAGGGCATCATAAGAGCTGTTAATGGTCCAAGCTGCTCTTTAGCACCAACCTCAAAAACATCAGATGACTTGTTGCATCCGGATACAGCGATCACTGCTGCAACTTCAGGATGATACTCAAGGACACTGCAGGCGCTATATGCTCCCCAGCTATGTCCAAAGAGCATGATGGGGACATCCGGGAAATCATCATTATTCTCAACAAAGCTAATTGCTTTATCAAGATCTATCACGCCCTGCGGTATTCCGCCAATAGTGCTGCCTTCACTTTCATCATTACCTGTGACATCATATGCAAAAGCGTAATATCCATTCCTGGCAAAAAAGTTCGCGACTTCCAAATAGAAATTATGACCTGACCCAAATCCATGAGCTATAACAACTATCCCATTAGGTGCACTGTTAGTACTATATAGATATCCGGAAAGCATCTGTCCCTTGTCTGATGCAAACTCATAATGAGTTGCGTTTAGTCCCTCAAAATCTGAGACCTTAAGGGATGTAGGCTCATATGTATCCAGTCTTTTACCGAATACATTGTTGTAGCAGTACACCGAAAATCCATAGTCCAGACCAATAAGTAAAACCAGCGTGATCATAACTATTGTAACAATTTTCTTAATCTTAAACCCATTCATATCCTGACTCCGTTACAGCAATCAGTCAAGTGCCATATCAGCAGCTGCTGTTGCATGTATAATTGTTGTGTCATATGTCGGAAGTGCGCTGTCCTCATCTTTTATGAGCATACCAATCTCGGTACAGCCAAGTATCACGCCCTCAGCTCCTTTTTCCTTCATATCTTCAATAATCCGCTTATACTCATCTCTTGATGAATCCAAAACTTTCCCAAGACAAAGCTCGTTGAAAATTACATCGTTTACAAATTCCATATCTTTGGACTCAGGAAGCACAACTTCAAGTCCTGCATCAACAAGCTTGTCTTTAATAAAGTCCTGCGTCATCGTAAATCTGGTCCCAAGAAGACCGACTTTCTTTATACCATCGCGCTTTATTGCATCAGCGGTAGCATCAGCTATATGAAGGATTGGTATGCTTATTTCCTTTTCGATATCAGGAACAAGCTTATGCATTGTATTTGTTGCTATTACGACGAAATCAGCACCGGCTCTTTCAAGTCTTACTGCAGCATCTGCCAGTATCACAGCATTTCCTTGCCAGTAGCCATTCTTCATATTTTCTTCAAGCTCAGCAAAATCAACGCTATACATTAGAATTTTTGCGCTGTGAAAGCCTCCAAGGCGCCTTACCACCTCTTTGTTTATGATCTCATAATATGTAACAGTACTCTCCCAGCTCATACCGCCAATAATTCCTATGGTTTTCATCTTATCCCTCCGATGTCTTTTCTTATTTCAGTTCTAAAATCGTCCTGCCAGCCCTTGTATCCTGCCAGTTCACCTCCAAAACAATCATCTTTATCATACATGCTTTTTCCGGTATTTCCGAAAAATCTTTTCATCCAAAATAAGTGACTCGGGATTTCCATCTTTCTTTTCATCTTCTTATCCTCCCGTAAATAAACAAAGTTGTTATTCTTTTTCCGATCATCAATTTATCACCAAACAAAAAACAGCCCCGAGATTACACTCATTTGGGGCTGTTTTTCACTGATTTATATTATTTTTTAAACCAAAATGAATAATGATACTTCTTTCTAAAGCCGAGCCTCTCATAGAATTCCATATCGGAAATGACGTAAGCTCTTTTTGCTCCAAGCTTTTTGGCTCTGCCCAGCGCTTCAAAGATAACAGCCTTAGCAACGCCTTTTCCTCTATATGAGGGAATAGTGCATACAGGCTCAACATAAACATAGTCAGTCTCTGTCATATACCATAGCAGACAACATGCCACCATTTCTCCCTTTTCATTGACCGCAGCAACACCTAAATCCTTGTTAAAATGCTTCCTGATCCTTGGAATGATTTCTTCTTCACGCTCAAATTCTGCTTTGTCATAGCCATGGTCAAATCCCTGCCAGAAGAGCCATTGAAGTTCATAAGCATTTTCCATCGGATCCGGGCAAAAGAATTTAAGCCCGTCCGGAAGTTTCGCTTCAAGCGCATCATCAAGCTTTCTCTCCATTATGATCTCATCCTGATCGGCAATTTTAAATCCCAGTTCTTGAACCATCTCTATCTCAGCGGGATTTTCATCACAGATTGCCATTCCAAAACCGGAATCGTCTTTAAGCTCATTGCAGGCATATTTCAGAACGGCCTGATATAAATCTTTATACTCCGGAAGAACTCCGCAAAAGCCCTCACCAAAATACATATCGTAAATTGCAGCGCCAACAATTTTGTCATCCACAATCCAAAGGCCAATGGAGTTCTTTAAGCTCTTATCAAATTCAGGATGTTCAATCATCCATTCAAGTCTCGCCCAGTTCCAGTTAATGTGGCTATCATCTTTCTCATTTAATGCAATGAGAAAACCACATAATGCATCATACTTGTCATCTGTGTAGTTCTTGAATTTAATATCAGTTCTCATTCTTATTTACATCCTCTTTGATCTTTCCAAGGTAAATACAATAGACAATTGCTGCAACAATTGTAACCCCAACATAAATCTGATCCACAAGTGCGTTGTCAGCCCCAAACATAGAAAAGGCATCAATCATTGAGTGGGCTATTATGCATGGAAAAATGCTCCCACTCTTATAAAAAACAAATGTAAGGATAAATCCCCAGGAAACCGCAAAGATCATCTGAACTATAGTTTCAAAGCTTGTCTGTCCTGTAAAAAGGTTAATAATGTGTCCCATACCAAAAGTCAGTGAAGAAACAATTATAGCTACTGCTGCCCTTTCCTTTGACAACATTGCTGAAAAAAGAAAGCCCCTAAACAGCATCTCTTCCACAAAGCCAACCAGAATCATAGAAAGCACTGCAATAACAAGCTCAATTCCGTGATAAGACAGTGCAAAACCATCCCAAAGATTTCCGGTCGCCAATATCCACATAGGGATAAAGTATAAGAACCTTTTTGTGTTCTTGGGCCATGAAGCTAATCCGCATTCTTTTTCCAGATGATTTCTCTTTACGAAAAAAATGATTCCATTCGCAAAGACAGTTATACCAAGCAGCATTGCAATGCTCTGATATCCAAAATTTCCTTTTAAGTACGACATAACAACGCAGTACAAAACGATGCACAAAACCGCAAATAATATCCTGTTCTTTTCATACAGCTTTCTCATTTATGCTGTCTCCTTTTAAGCTCTTATACGGCGATTCTATCTTGAAGCAACCTGCACAAATCCGCCGCATTTCCATTCACTCCATCAAATCTGTAATCCACAGCTTCAGAATCAAACAATCCATGTTTCCTCTCAAGCATCTGCTCAACAGGTGCCGGCAAGTTTCCATGCATTCTCTCCTTAAAACGTTCCTTTATAGTATCAATATCAGCTGTAACCAGCACCTTTACTGCTCCATCAGGCAGAAAACCAATGTGTTCCTGATCAGCTATAATATAAATAATATTTTCCTTGTTGATGGCACTCCTAAGCTTTTCCTTAAAAAGAGCTGTTGCTTCACTCTCGCTCTTGGCCATTCTGAGATAGTCTTTACCTGTTATCACCTCAGCTCCTATTGTTCTCTGTATTTCATTTGCAAGTGTGGATTTTCCACTGCAGTTTTCACCTATAATTCCTATGACCATTGTCCTCTCCTTCTGTTCGTTCATCACTTCTGCTAAAGCATTTTCTTCAGTTTAAGACACATATAATACATTCCATCTGAAGATCATATGGTTCATCTTCCACATAGGAAGAAATGGGGTCAGAACTGAGACGGAACCCCATAGCGGAGTAAAAGTTTATCGTTTCCTCAGATGAACAACAGGATGCATACAAGGCATGCGCTCCTCTCTTCAGGGCTTCCTGTCTGGCGACTTCAAGCAGGGATCTGCCAATTCCACGACGGCGGTAATCCGTGGACACATGAAAGCTATCTATGATGAGTCGCCCTTTATTTAGCTTGGGGATCAGCATAATCTCGCCAACCACACAGTTTTCCTCAAACGCACAGTATGTCACATATTTCCCACTGAGAATATCCTCTGCTTTTTGCAGGCGGCGTGTAGCATCCCAATCCTCGGTGAAAGGGTTGTAAACCAATATCATTTTCCCATCATGCAGACTATACACATTCTTCACTTCCTGATATCGCTGAAAGTCTTTCAGTGAATCGCGTGTGAAGTTATGTTTGTCAGCAAGCTTAATTTCCATATAATATTATTCCTTCCATTATGCCTATTTTCACTTACTACCTTCGTTGTAGACAATGAATCTTGGTCCTTCTTCTCCAATCTTTCCATTAGGCTCAAATCCACATTTCTTCAGGACTTTCTGAGACGCAACATTGTCAGGATCTGTCTCAGCCTCTACAGCAACAATTCCATGGTGATCAAATGCCCATTGTAATGCCAGCTTAACAGCCTCTGTCGCATAGCCATTTCCCTGAAACTCTTCTAAAATTCCATATCCGATTTCAGGGTTGTCTTCCTCAAGTCCTTTGAAGCACAAATCTCCGATGTGCGTCCCATCTGTCTTTTCTATCATCCACATAGCATACCAGTCCCACTGGTCTGGATGCGCAAGGCACCCATCAAGCATTTCACCGTATGCCTTCTTAAGTTCATCATCCTTTTCTGCCAGGATGCTGCTCTCCATCTGTTCTCTATTGGCAGGATAAATCCTTATTCTATATGTTTCCATCTTAATTCTCCTGTCATCAATCAAAAATCTGTCCGGGAAGCTTTAATTTCTCCTTCGGAGGGAATGTCTTGTCAAACTCCTCAACATCTGCATCTTCGACATAGTATCCCTTAGGGGTCTGATATACCCCTGTGATGCCATCAAGATATCCCGGGATCAATTCTCTGCACAGGAAAAATGACGCATCCTCGCCCTCCGGAAGGTCATGGTATCTGATTCCAAACTTGCTTGCATAGTCAAATCCGCAGTGGCTGTAGAATCCGATATTCCCTTCAAAAAGAACTGCTCCAAATCCCATCTCTGCAGCCTTTTCAAGGGAATAATCCAAGATAGCCTTACCATAGCCTTTTCTCTTTAATTCCGGTGTAATTCCAATAGGTCCCATGGTAAGCACATCTATAGTTCTTCCATCATCTGCCTCAATAACAGTTTTCATGAACATGTTCTGCCCGATCAGCTTCCCATCCTGTTCCATAACAAAGTCAAGTTCAGGGATAAATGCAGGGTCATCTCTTAATACATGAATTACATAATGCTCACTGCACCCGGGACGATACACGTTCCAAAACGACTCTCTAACTAAGTTTTCAACTTCTCTATAATCTTTCTTTTCTTCTAATCTGATTATGTAATTACTCATTGTTTTCTCCTCTATTTGCTATCATTACGTTTTTTCCCGTTTTAAAAGAAGCATTCCTTTTATTGTCGTTAGAATAAAAGCAAGAGATGTGGCATAAGCAGCTCTTGTTATTGCCAGAACAAGTACCGTTATTACACTAATTCCCATAGACAATGCGATCATTACTCGCTTTGATTTTTCAAGGTTAAAATAGTTTAGAACTACTATGACGATTCCTGTCATCACAAGTGTTAAAAACAATCCCCAGTAAATTACCCTGATATCAGCCGAAACATCGCTGTATTCAAGCAAACTCACAGCAAAAACTGATCCATCTGCCGGATGCGGAAACAGCGGAAGGAATATCAGTCCGCATACCATCAGATCAACTAATCCCATAATATAATCCAATACTCTGTGAATATTTGCCCTGTTCTCTTTTTCTGCAATAGTTACAAGTTTTTCACTTGAAAGAAGCTCGTCTATTGAAACAGAGAAATACTTAGATATCTCTTTTAACGAATCTATACTAGGATAACCTCTTCCAGACTCCCACTTTGAAATAGCTGTTCTAGAGACAAACAAATCCTCTGCAAGTTCCTCCTGCGTCATTCCTTTGCCGTTTCTCAGTTCCAATAGCTTTTCGCCAAATTCCATAAAAGATATCTCCTTTTTAGGATTCACTTATGCATGATAGAACGAAACCCTTGTACAAATAATACAAGCCAATGCTTAACAGTACTGAGCCTATGATATCCGTAAACCAATGGACTCCGGATAACAGCCTTCCCACAACCATAAAAAGCGAAAATAAAACTGCTAAGACGTTAATAATCTTCTTTGCCTGATCATTATTCAGCCTCCGGGAAGTCTGCTCAATCAGTGTCGGCATAACACTAAGTACAAGTAGCGTAGTAGATGAAGGATATGATGCCTCCATAACACCTTCTATAGGAATTGGCCTGTAGTTTATAGGTATCATCTCAAAAATCAGATATGCAAAAATGACAATAATATAATAGATGCCAAGAATTAAGATATCCTTATCCACTTTGAGCAGGCTCTTTCTACTTATTAGTTGTATAAAGCCAACACCTCCAAATATCATACATATAATTATTGGTACAAGCCCAAGCCAATCAGTGATTGTATAAAGGGTCATATTGACTCCGGTCAATGCATGAAATTTGGTATTAAAATCAGCAAATCCTATGTCTGTTCCATTCTGTCCCACCGGCTGAACATCGATTGTCATTATAAGTACTGTCCATAAAACAAACATTGCGATCAAGATGCAGCCAATTAGTAAACTCTTCTTTTTTGTTTTCATTTTTTGATCCTCTCTCTTGAAAAATTTCCTTCCGGCTTCTTCAAAGTAGCAAAGGTCATGAAAAACTAAAAGAATCGTTCAGTAACATAGATGATACGCTTCGTGTCATCCGCATGGATACTGCTTTCCCAGCATTTATACATCTGTGTTCATTATGAGATCAAAAGCTCCCCAATTTCTATATGTGGGTTCCTATATCTGGCGGAACTCTTCTCTCTATTATGGTGGATAGCATTCTTAGGGCAGTTCTGAATACAAGCTCCGCAGCTTATACAATTCTTTGAAAAGAGCGGACGACCATTTTCAATATGTATATTACCCATCGGACAAAGTCTTGAACATGTGCCACATCCCGTACACGCATCGTTCACGGTAACTTCTTCTGTAATACCATTTCCTATAGGAAACTCATACTTTTTCTTGTGGCTGCTTGTAATAAGTTTGCTTAAAAGCGAATTCCTTTTAACGTGCTTTTTCTTTTCAACTATATCGCCCACTATCTGGTCAATTGCGTCCTGCTGCTTTTTGCTATCGCCTTCCTGTTTTTTCATGTCAGCAAAAGTAATGCAGTTCTCGGCCATTAAAACTGAATTAATATAGTCGAACTTTCTTCCATTTGCCAGAGTGATCTTGTTTACCTCGTTGCAAACAGATCCGGCAAAACATCCGTAAGTTGCTATGGCGAAGAGATAGTTGCACTCCACCTTCAGTTTCTGCAAAAACTCCTCAATATATGGTGGTATACAAAGTCCGTAAACCGGAAATACTATACCCACAACATCATCTTTTATCTCATAGATTCCCTGTTTGATCAGCTTGGGAATAGATAAACACTCTCCTCCCAAGCACTTGGCCACATACAAGCAATTTCCAGTTGAGCTGAAATACAAGTTTTTCATTCAATATCCTCCAAATGTTTAAAACATAAACTGTATAGTAACTATACCCTTTGGAGAAAATAAAACATGAATTACACTAATTATTTTGCTTTTTACACTGATTTATCCAGATCATCAAGCGCCTTGTCAAAAGCTTCAAGGAACTGACTCATGCTATCCAAAGTACTTTCAGGTATTTGGTCAAGCATAGCTTCATACATAGTTCCCATGTTTTCATGCATCTTGCGGTGATCATTCCTTGCCGCTTTACCTTTTTTAGTAAGATACAGGCACACAGCCGCATCAGAATCTGGAGACACTCTCTTCTCCATAAGATCTCTGTCCACGAGCTTGTTGACCATCTGTGATACAGCGCCCTTAGTAATTCCGCGCACCTTGGCAAGTTGTGTGATGTTGATCCCCTCACTATCTCCAACTATGGCTATTGTATGGATTTCAGGCTGAGTAAGGATTATATCCTTGCAGTAAACCTGAGGCTTTTTTTCATATTGAATGTATTTATGGATGATTCTCTCCATTAACCAGGCAAGTTCCTTGTAGCTGTTCATAGCTCACGCTCCTAATTTGTGATAAATACGATACTCTGCTGAATATGTCTTTTGTATATAGGATACCATTACAAAAGCCACTATCACAGATAAAATATGACTTATCAGAAACGCAAACCATACTCCATTTAAGCCAAAGAGCTGTTTAAAAATATAGGCAGTTGGAATTCTGAACACTATGTAATAAAGAACCAAAAGAACCATCGCCATTCCCGGCTTACCAACTCCCGTAATATATCCCTGCATACAACTTGTGAGCATGTACAGAACATAGCCAATACTGATTATTGAAAAGAACCTTGATACTACCTGTGCGACTTCAGCCCCCTGTCCAAAAACTGCTGTGAGCTGACCTGAAAAAAGAATCACTAGCACGCTTGTAATTGCAATGAGAGAGCCTCCTATGATCATGCTGGATTTCAGATAATCCATTGCCCTGTCATGCCTTTTTGCTCCAACACATTGTCCCACTATTGATGTCACTGCCATACACATTCCTGTCGTAGGCATAAACATTATAAGTTCAAGATTTCTGGCGACTCCAAAGCCTGCTATAGTGTTCATTCCAAATGAAGAGATGAAAGAAATCATAAAAGCAGAACTAAGCGGAGGCATGATTGACTGTACTGTAGTTGGCACAGATAAACGGACCATGGTTATGGCATCATTCATATTGATCTTTTTAAAATCCATAGAAAACATCTTTTTCTTTTTGTGATAAATAATGGCGTAAACCAGGCATAGAACTTCAGAAGCCACTGTAACAATTGCTGCACCGGCTAATCCATAACCTTTTATTGCAAAAGGATCAGCAACTGCATTAAACACTGCTGTGAGCATCATACCTTTCATCTGAAACATTGGATCCCCAAATGCTCTAAAGATTGATGTAAACACCATGTAAATAAATAACGCTGCATTTCCCAACAAATAGATTTTTAAATATGTTGCAGCATCATAGAAAATAATTTCCGGTGTTCCCATAAGAGCCAGTATCGGATCAACAAGTATCTCGCCTAAGATGAGAAGTACAACTGAGAAAATGGTGGACATTGCTATAACGGTCCCTACTGCCCCCGGAATATGTTTTCTGTCATCTGCTCCTACAAGATTAGCTATCATAACTGAAATACCGTTACCGACACCCATTGAAATGGAATTTAAAAACAAAACAATCGCCGTTCCAGCGGTGAGCGCCGACATCCCCAGCTCTCCAAGCAGGTTTCCGACCCACAAGCCATCCACCATGTTGTAGATCATTAGCATGATCATCCCAACCATAAGTGGAGCAAACATCTTGATAAGTGACTTATTTGTTTCACCATTGATAAAATCTATTTTGCTATTCATTTTTTCCTCCTTCTGTATAGCTGCTATACTGTTTAGTAACTATACACTTTGCGAAATAAAAAAGACTCCTTGCACTTATTTGGAGTCTTTTTACACTGATTTTTAATGCACTCTACTTTTTCATTTTTTCAGGTCTTTTGCCATCATGTATTCTGTAATTCCGGGACGGTACAGGTTTGGAATTTCTCCAACTTGCTGATAGCCGTTTCTTTCATAGAACCGCTTTGCTTCCGGATTATAATCCGCGACAACAAGGAAAAACTTGTCTGCCATTTCATACGCAATATTTTCAGAAAAATCCAGCAGAGCCTTGCCGATTCCCTTGTTCCTGTATTCTTCCTTCACGGCGATGATGTGCAGGTATGGAAAACTGTGAAACGCTCCTTTGGGAATGATATATGTAAAGCCAACGCATTCTTCACCGATGAACGCCACATACAAATTTTCTTGGCGAATCCCTTCAAGTATCGCGTCTTCCGCGCTTCCCGGCGATGAAAAGTATTTTTCGCCGAGCATTGACCGGCAAAGTGCGTCCCTGCAATCCTTCAGATGCTGTTCGCTTGCTTTTATAAATGTTATCTCGTGCATTCTAAACCTCCCCAATTGTCCCGACCGGTTCTCCTCTATGTTTTGAATAAAACACAAACTCCTTATCGCGCTTTATTTCTTTATAGCCAAGCTTAGTATAAAAGCTATTTGTCCTGACATTCCAAACAGGAGTATCCAGTGTATACTCCCTTACTTCTGGGAACATATTCTCCACTTCCCGCATAATAAAGAGCCCATACCCTTTTCGAAAATGCTCCGGTGCAACGAATATCCTGCCAACATTCAAAACATCATTTTCTAAAAAAAGGATTGCTCCGCCAACAATGAGTCCATCATCTGTCAATTTATACAAGTGCCCGTGCCGTGCCATTTTCGTATGAAATTGTAATGACATATATCCGGGAGGCCCTCCCGGTGATGCAGCACCGATCAATACATCACTGTCAAATGCGCGCTTCGATATACCGTTCAATGAAAGAGCATCAGAAGTACTTGCCTTTAATAACTGTAAACTCATATTGCCTCCTTAACTGACCAACATCCTGACTTTGAAGATTTTTTCTTCAGCTATATATCTTATCTCGCCCTCAGTCTGATTTATGAAACTAAGAACACTTCTGGTTCCTATTCCATGATCCTCCTCATTACTAAATGGATGGCCTTCCTCATCCAACTTGATCTTATCAACACATGAGTTGCTGATTTCAAACAAAAGCTGACTCTTATATCTGGCTATAATATTGATCCTTCTCTCATTCTCTGGCACTTTTTCGCAAGCATGAATGGCGTTTTCAATAAGGTTGCTGATCACTATGGCAAGCTGCATCTCATCCACATTCAAATCTGCAGGTATAGTCGCAGATATATTAACTTTAATGCTCTTTTTTTCGGCAATTGCCAAATAGTGTGTTATTGCCGCATTAAGTGTGGTATTTTCACAATACTTTTTCACTCCATGCGGTTCTTGATTGAGCCTTTCATTAAGACATTTAAGGGCTTCCTGTGTATTACCTTCCTGCAAAAGAGTTTGCAGAAGAGTCTCAAAATGTCTTCTGTCATGACGCATAACCCTGTCCTGTTGCATGATATTTTCTAAAATAGCAATATGCTCTTTCATAGCTATTGTTAATGTGTCTGGATTTGACAAAACATCCGTCATGAATATCCCCCCCTTTCATACTACTAATTACAGTAAATTATATGAAGGAAGCCTTTACGGTTTCTGTGCCAGTACGCGGCCAACTGGAACCCAGCCAATGTATTTGGGATGGTCACCCGAAAGTGCTGTCATCTTCTCAACCTCCAAATAGTCATCAATCCTTACCGTATCCCAGGAATGAATTATATTATCCTCACCAATATAGATGCCACAGTGTCCCCAGTTTATCAGCTCTGCACCGTTCCGGCACAAGCAGTCATAAAACACAAAAGCCCCTAGTTCCGGAATTCCCGTTCTAAGCGCGTCACTGTACATTTCACTGGATTCCTTTGCTGAGTCTCCGCCGAATATCTCAATATCATTACTTTTTTCAAGAGCATCTTCGATAAAGGAAAGACACCAGCCTGCATACTCTGTACTGCCAATCTTCTGCTTCGCCCATCGGATCATATTATCAATCAATTTTGATTTATCCATTTATCTTCAGCTCCCTCAAAATTTACTCATCGTCTATACTGATCCATACCTGCTATCAGTACATTCATTGATATCTCCAGACTTTCATCTATAGAAATCGGATTGCCAAAAGAATTGTGGATCTGAAGCATAACAAACCCCTCAAGGAAAGCTCTGTAGGTTCTAAGCAGATGATTGGCCACATCTCTTTCAATTCCCATGCTATCTGTCTGCCTAAAGAAAAATGAATACAAACCTTCTGTAGCTTCAAGTAAGGACTCATCCAAATACTTGTTATACCAAAGCATTGCCTCGAATACGCCGGGATTCTCCAAAGCAAACTTATGAAATGCCCTTCCGAAATTCGCGATGTTTTCTTTTGGATCATCCGAATCAATTCCTGCCACAACCTCCTCGGAAACCTTCTTCCAGCCATAAATCATAAGCTTACGATGCACATCATCTATCGTCTTTACATGGTTATATAAAGAGGGTTTTTTGATACCTAAATAATCCGAAAGCGTTGTAACGGTCAAATATTGTAGCCCCTTTTCATTTGCTAATTCAGCAGCTTTTTCTATTATTTCTTCCTTAGACAATCCTGTTCTTGGCATATTTACTCCCATCCCATTTTACTAACAATGTTAGTTACCATTATACTAACATTGTTAGTTTTGTCAACCAAAAAAGTGGGCATAAGCATTCTTATCCCTACGCCCGCAGATCAGTTTTAATGTCCTTTATGCTTTTCTCTTTTCTTTTCCTGTTTTAGTACAAACAAACGTTGATTCTCTGCTTCCTTTTGTTCACGGCTTCTGCATTTCCGTTCCAGTTTATTCTGCTCCTGTTGTAATTTGAGAGCCTGTTGCGATTTTGTACCTATGCCGGTCTCCAGTGTCTGCTTTTTCGCATCGCGCTGTGCCCTCTTGGGATTTTTCTTAGTTTCCTTTAAAGTTGTTTCAATCTCCGGACTAAAATGCAGATGATAATAATTCCGATTAGTAAACTCCAATACCTCTATGTCCTTTGGTTCAGCACCAAATGTCACTTTAGCTGCTGATAGTTTGTTGTCGCTGATCCTCTCGAATATGCCCACCCAAAACGGATCTTCAAAATACACGATCAGCCTGTCATTTACTCTATCCATTGTTAATCATCTCTCATATTAGGGCCTTCAATTTAGCCTCTGTACATTTATATGTAGTAGTAGTGACCATACTTTATCATAGCAAAAGAAAACTGCCCCAATTCACATTGTTTCTGAAACAAAAGGAGCTTTTAAATCATAATCCGAAATTTCGGAAATGGGTACGGGCAGTTTGAGACCGATTTTTGAATCTCTGTGATTTATTTGTTTTGAATGAGCATCGTCGCCACTCCTGTCCACGGAATATAGCTGTATCGTATCATTCTGCAATGATATAAACGCATGACCAAAACCTGCAGGAATCAGTACAGCCAAGGTATTTTCTTCTGATAGTTCAATTGACTCCCATTGAAGATAGGTTGGCGACTTTTCTCTCAGATCAATAACGTAATCCAACCCTCTGCCTTTTATAACTGTCACAAACTTCGTCATTGGGGAACTTTCATCTCTGTAGTGTATTCCAAAAAATGTTCCTTCTTTAGGCATACTGTAAATTCTTGTCTCCAGTGCTTTAAAATCAACAGTATTATCAAAAACATATGTCAAAGATCCACGGTTATCAACACGTGAATGAAGCTGATATATTTTGACTTTTCCAAATATTTCTTTTATCACCATATCCACCGTATCCTCCGTTAATCACCGCAACAATTCATTTACTTCATCCTCTCCTCTGGCTTTTTCTTTGACTTCCTAAGCAGTCAACATAGGTCTTTTCTTATATCTTCAACTATATTCCGCCCTCTCATCTTACCTATTTCTGCCCAGGTTATAAAAATCACCAGCAAAGTCACTACCAAAATGCCCAAAAGCAGTGATAATACAGGTAGTTCATATCTGACAGGGAAAATTTTTCTCACAGACAAATTGATAGCATAAGGAAGAATTATTCCCCAAATGATACCGCGCGCGCACCCTTTAATTGAGCATATGATGCTTTCACTGTATACCATCTTTTCAAGTGAAGAGTTTGTCATTCCAATGCTCTTTAATACCGCAAATTCTCTCTGTCTGATCCTTACATTTGCGCTCAGTGTACTTATGACACCTGCAAAGCCCATAATCATCAATAGGATTATCAGTCCGTTTAGAATAATCTCTCCAAGGATTATAGCGATATTCATGACCTTGACAATTTGATCCACCCTACTGATCCTTACTGAGTACCCCTGCTCAACATAGGAATCTTCTGTGAGGATTGGATAATACTCATCCATTACACTTCTTGCATATTCGATAAAAGAATTATCGTCCTTTGGATCACAATACCAGGAAAATCCCCTCATATTTCCAGAAGGCACAATGATACTTACAGGTTCAGGTGCCAGTGAATAAAAACCGCTTGAAGGAAGCTGGTCCTTGTATAAGATGCCATCGATACTGAGTTCTTTTGCTGCGTCAGAAGAATCTATCAGATTAATCTTTTTTGTATCTGCCGAAAACGGCTCCAACTCTTTTATCCTGCCATTGTCATTGTAGGAATAGCAGTTTATCAGTATATTGCTGCCAATCGGTACACCTGCTCTTTCGCAAAGCATCTCATAGGTTTTTTCATCTGCTGCGATCAGTTCTGTTGACACTTCACCAAACTCATCTATGATTTCAGGAAGCAATAGGAACTCACTACTCATGACTTTTTCATCAGGAATAGTTTTATATGTACTTCTGTCAAAACCTACTCCTATTACCTTTAGTCCATCCTGATAAGATCTAAGCCTCTCAGATATCTCCCGGGCAGTATCAGTAGAAATGGGCTTTACGATCACATCCTCTGGTTTCCCGGTCTTAATATTATCCACTTCATCCATAATGGATATATAGTCCACAACCATGTCATTGCCTATTGAACTCATCCATTTCATGGCATTATCTGCCTGATTTTTCAAACTCCCTGCAAGCATTATCAGCATTATCGATAGTGCAAGCGCTCTTACCGTTGATCTATAGGCAGTCTTGTTTCTTTTGACATTTCCAGCCCCCAGTATTCCCTCGTATCCAAAAACTTTATCAATGACAGGGTTTTCTTTTACCTTTACATTTTTTATCAGGTTCAGGTGAACTCCCTTAATACAATCAATCGCAGCTATTTTCCCTGATTTCCTGGCTGGTTTTGCAGATGATACAAGCACAACTATCATAGAAAACAGCGCAGAAAACACATATGTAACCAAGTCAACATGAAAATCGAGCGCAAAATTAACCGGACGCATAACGATACTCTTTGATAACTCATTAAAATACGCTATATATCTTCCTGCAATGGTAACCCCAACAAAACCTATGAATGTACCGGTTAAAAGGCCTAGCGGAATTGCAAAAACGCTTATCCATAAACTTTCAAATACAACAGTTTCTCTTATCTGCCTCCTGGTAGCGCCGATACATTTCAGGACACCAAATTCTCCAATCCTCTTAACAGTACTGCTCTCATAGATATTGGAAATCACAGTTATAGACATAAACGCAATAAGAAGTCCGAGAAACACTGAAGGAATAGCAAGCATCACAAGGTACGCCCCTGAATATTCTCCAAGCCCCGGCCCCAGGAAATTCTCAAGCATCCTGTACCCACTTGTAGCAAAGCACATAACAGCAGTCAAAAGAGCTGCTGAAAGCGCTGTAGCGATAATTGTACCTATAGTCCTTTTCCTGTTCCTCTTGATCTGATTAAGTGCCAACTCTGCTGTCAGTCTCATCTATTCATCACCTCGTCTCTTATGATCCTTCCATCGCCGATGGTGATGATTCTGTCTGCGCTAAGGGCTATCTTCTCATCATGAGTGATCAAAAGAATAGTCTGTCCAAATCTTTCATTAGTATATTTCAATATATCGATTATCCCGCCTGATGTCTTACTATCAAGATTTCCAGTTGGCTCGTCTGCCAGAATAAAAGCAGGGTCATTGATAAGTGCTCTTCCGATAGACACCCTCTGCTGCTGTCCACCAGACATTTGTCCTGGAAGATGCTCTGCTCTTTCTGAAAGCCCCAGGACAGAAAGTATCTCTTTTACTTTTTCATCATTCCTCTTCCTGCCATCAAGGCGCCATGGAAGCACGATATTTTCTTCTGCGGTCAGTGTTGGAATAAGGTTATAGAACTGATAGATCATGCCAAGGTTTCTGCGTCTGAATATTGCAAGTTCATCCTCAGACATGCCCGAAATACATTTGCCATCAATTAGAACTTCACCGGATGTTGGTGTATCTATCCCTCCTATCATGTTCATCAGAGTGGATTTTCCTGATCCGGAAGCGCCTGTGATCGCAACGAATTCTCCTTTTTCAACAGAAAAAGAAATCTGGTTGACAGCAACTACCTCGCCATCCCCCACACCGTATTTCTTAGTCAGATCTTTTACTTCAAGTATTGCCATAGCTGTTATCTTCCTTTCATTCCATACCCTCAAGCAATTTAAGAACAAATTTTAAGAGCAAATATTTTTAACGCTCTCCATAATTATTTCCGGTTCCGTTAAGTGCATATAATGAGTGCTTTTCTTAGCCTGGATCCATATTGCTCTTTTCGAATAACCCAAATACTCTTTCATGATTTCCTGCCACAGTTGTTCGATCCTGGTAGCAAAAGGACGGATATTTCTACCAAATTCCATATTTTCCTTGATTGCTTCCTCAGATGAATGAGTCACAAGAATGATTGGAATATCCGGATAATTCTCCTTTGATACCATATTTTTTAGCGCTGCATCATCGTGAGCTAACCTATACTCTTCCCTGCATGTGCGTAGGTGCGTGGTATTTACAAGCGAATTCAGGATATCCTCTTTTTGCTTCTCGGAAAAGTCAGCGTAATAAAATGGCGGTGCTTGACACATTACTCTCTTTACAAAGCCTTTCATCCCAAGCCTTGTAAGTGTCTCTAAAACCTTAAAGTTTTTACTCTTATCTACTCCGGATCTTTTAAACTCCTTAGCAGTTAATTCCTTCTTAAATCTATTATCCTCTGTAGATAATGGATCCAAAAGAATAAGGCCCTTTACTATCTCCGGATAGATGCCACAAAATTCGCTGGCATATAGTCCACCCTGTGAATGTCCTATTATCACTAACTTTTCATCATGCGGAATTTCATCCAGGAGATTCATTAATTCTTTAGCAATATTCGTTGGCGTTCTTTCTTTATCACTCTTGCCACTGTGATTGATCCCGGCTCTTTCATAAACAAGCACACCGTGGTCCTCTCCTAGCTCTCTTGCAAGCGTTTCCCATTCAGCTATGCATGCCCCAAGGCCCATTTCTATCACAATATCTACAATTTTACTTCCAAAAATCTTATAATGCATGATTGCACTCCTTTTGTATTTCAAACCATATCTTTCCGGAGCCACATCGGTCACGGCAGATCATTATCAGTTTCCCTATCGTGATTGCATTCGCAATACATACATACTGTTCCATTTGATAACTTAAATCCGTTCTTTTCGTAAAACTTAGCCGCTGGTGCATACTCGCTTGTATAAAGAACAATGCCTGCAAGTCCTTTTTCTTTACTGTAATTTTTGACCGCATTTAATAGTTGTTTACCTATTCCATGCCCTTGTCGTTCGGGAAGTACCGCCATCTCATTAATGTAAATTTCTTCTTTGCTTCCGGAAATTTTACAAAGCGCAAATATACAACCTAGCACTTCATCATTTTCTTCATAAACATATCCAACAAATCTTTTCTGTTCAAAAAAATCGCGAAGATATTCTGTTGCATTTTCTGCAGTCCAATCTATTCCCCAATGTTCCATGGGGAAAGCTTTTGCATAAATCATGCCACATTGTGCTAAGTCAATGTTCTCCATAAGTCTAATCATTTTGCTATACCACCATCAAATTCTAATTTATTGGTTTCTTTGCACAACCCTAGATTTGTCATAGCTTCCGGATTGTTCTCACTAACTGCGATTTTTCTAAGAACTCTTTTGATAAGGGGCAGGAAAATAATTGAAATTGCCAGTAAAACAAGGCCTGTAATAAGCATTGAATTATCCTGAACCCTCTCCATTTCGGTTGCCTCAGCAAGATCCAGTCCCGCCGAATTTGCTGCCATTTCTCCTAGCAGCAATATTATGAATCCCAAGCTGTTGATGATACTGTGCATAATAACGGATGTCCAGATGCTGCCACTTGCATGATTTGCCAAAGCAAAAATGATTCCGAGGACGATTGCATAACACATCTGATTGATATTCAGATGAATTATCCCAAACATGAGAGCTGAAATACATGTTGCCGTCAAAAGATATGTGACTTTTTTTAATCTGTTAAAACAAAATCCCCTTAGAGCTATCTCCTCACAGATTGATGCTGCTATTACCACAACAAAGAAAGAACCAAGCAGTGATCCTGACGTCATTTCAGATGCAGATTCTACCGCTGTATTTGGAACAAATATCTGCGACAGGACATTGGCACACCAAAATGGCGGCAAGCTTAAAAGTGTCAGTCCCACAGTCAGAAAGACTGTTCTGGGTCTGATCTTGCGAAAGCCAAAGCTATCAATAAGGCTTTCCCCCTTCAACTTAGTGTAAATGATTGCCGGCAGCAAGATTCCTATTTCCATTACAGTTCCATATATAGCAAAAGGAATGTTTATTCCCTTATTGGGGAGAAAATCAAACAGTTTACTCAAAGCAAAATTTATTATGAGCATTACCATATAGGTAACGACAATTCCTATCGTTTCAATCTTCATCTCTTTTTCCTCCCATCATTACGAGTACTCTATCTGCATTCTGCAAATGTCAACACATCACAGCCCTTTTGAGCATAGTAATCGTACATCTCAGGCAGCTTTCTCAGATCATAGCTTGTCACACAATCAGATATTACATGCACTTTGTATCCGCATTTTGCAAGGTTATAGCTTGTAGATTTCACACACCCCGTTGCATCAGCTCCAGCGATATAGAACTCTTTTATTTCATTATTTTCAATAAAGTTCGAAAACGTCTCACAGGTGAGTGCACTTGCTTTTGATTTTTCAAAAATATTCTCTGATACTACATTTAATTCCGGGACCAGCTCAGCTCCCTTGCTGCCGGGTTTAAAGGTTCTTGTTTTCTCAGACAGATTAAAATGTTTTATATAGATTACGCGCATGTCATTTTCTGATGCCCAGTCAATAGCTGTATTTACACGCTCTATGATCAGTTTGTAGTTCTTCGTGATGTCGTTCTGAAGGTCTATAACAACCAATGCCTTGTTCTCCATATTTTATCTCCTTTATTCTCGAGTTTTGTTATGTTTACAGCATAACAGTCCGGAAGCGTTAAACTGTCTGTTTCACTGATTTGCATAAGTTTTACACTGATTTTTGAGTAACAAAAAACACTGCAGGTCACAACCTGCAGCGTTCATCGTCTCTCATACTCATACCCGATCCATAGTTAAAGTATATCAAAAGCCATATCATACATTTCTCTTGCATCATTGGTATTTCTTATATAGTTTGGCTCGTCCGGCTCATATCTTACATATTTTTCTACTTCTTCAATAAGGGCCAGGTAACAAACCGCTAATGCATATCTAACTTCAGTCTCTTTAGAAAGAACTATCCTTTCTGTCGCAGTCTCGTTGTAAATATCCAGCTCTTTCTGTTTGGCTGAAAGTGGTGCTTTTTGTCCTGCACCCAGAGTAATAAAATCAGCTACCGGATCGCCCCAAAAGCCTCGCTCAGGATCAATCCAACAGATCTTGCCATCATGATAAAGGACATTACTGTCCCACAGATCAAAATTCACCATTCTGCAAGGTACACTCTGAAGGAGCCCTGTATGTTTATCAATATATGAAATGAACTTCTCCCCATCAGGGGTCTCGTATCCAAGAGCCTTACAATCCTTAACAAGATTACCCGCCATGGACTTTAGCGCATCATACCATGTATCGTGAAGTCCGGATTGTATGTAGCCAAACCTGTCATTTTTGATCCAGTGTATCTTGGTAAGCATTTCTATTTTCTGCTTCTGAACGTTTTCATATTCATTATCCGAGAAGTTTACTGCCCACAAGGGTTCTCCTTCCATCATCTGCATGATAAAGCAATTACTCTTCACAATATCTTTTGAAAAATCAGATACATACACTTCCGGGCAAAGAATATCTGTGTTCTCATGCATCATCCTATACCAGAACACTTCTGATTCCATCATGTTTTTCTCATATGAAAGAACCGTCGCGCCTTCCGGAGGTGCTATCTTGAGGGCAAAGCTCTTTCCATCATCAAGCATTACCTTATATGCAGAATTGAACTCTCCATTGCCAAGTGGTGCAATGCTTTTCACATTCCCAATTTTATGAAAAGAGAAAAGTTCCCTTATTTCTTCAAGTGTCGCTTCATATTTCGTTTTACTCTTTATCATCCTGACTCCTCTCCTGCCCTTTCTCTTTTTCCCACTCCGTACGCGAAATTGCATACGCGTAAGATATTTCATTCTTGGGATCAGGGTATTCTTTCACTTTTTTCATGCCATTGGCCATAGCTGTTGAGTAGGAGCCGATATTGGTATACTTCATATAAGAGTAAATCTTATCATAATCTGTATTCTCAAATGCCCAGTCTCTGCATGCGCGAGCAGCTTCTTTTGCAAATCCCTGTCTCCAGAATTTCTTGTTAATGTGATAGCCTATTTCAGGTAGTAATTCTCCGTCAATATTCTGGATAGTAATGCCACAATCGCCTATGAATTCCCCTGTATTTTTAAGTGTGACTGCCCATAATCCGAACCCATAAGTTTTATAATTATCAAGATTCCAGGTTATCCACCCCATAGTTTTCTCTCTGTCAAACGGGGCCGGATAATGCTGCATAGTCTCAGGATCGGATAATATTTCATATAAGGCATCAAAGTCATCTACTGTGAATTCTCTGAGGATCAATCTCTCTGTTTCTATTTTCATAGTAGCCTCCCGGATCATTCATACTAATCAATTATTTTATTTGGCCATTTACAGATTCCCACCTCAAGAGCTCTTTCTTCCTTCAGATGAAAATCTGCATATTTACAGTACCAGCAGCCTTTCAAGCTTGGAATTGCATCCTCTCTTGGTGTGTATGCAGGACAGATATCCTCCGGCCATACACTTCCATCTCTCTTGGGAATATCATAATTGTTTGTGTTTTTATCCATTATTTACAACTCCTTAGAACCTATAGTCCATATAACTATCCATAACTTCAGAATATCTGCTCTTTGTAACAGGTATTTGCTCCCCACCTCGAAGCGTAATATCTATCTTAGTCAATTTATCAATTGCTGCTATGTTCACAGCTATTGATTCATGGCATCTTACAAAATCTTTGCCGGAATGATTCTCTGAAAGATATTCTGCAAATCCTATCCTTAAGGTTGGTGTTGATATGATTTCGCCATTATCCATGTGATATGAAACCACATGATTGCGATATTCTATATAAAGAATGTCACTAAGATGCAATGTCTGCAGACCACCTTTGACCTTTATGCAAACGCTTTTATCACTCCCAATATCCACGCGAGAAATAGCCAGATCAAGAGTTGAAAAGAACTTTTCTTTTTCAATGGGCTTCAAAATATAATTTATAGGATTTACATCAAAAGACTCCAGCGCATATGAGCTCTCAGAAGTTGCAAAAATAATCTGGGCATCCGGCTGATTCCATCTGAGTTCTCTGGCAGCCTGTATTCCTGTAACCATTGGCATAACAATATCCAGAATGTAAATATGGGGTCTATAATGCTCGCACTCTTCTATAAGTGTATCCGGGTGATCAAATATCCTGACCTGGGCTTTTATAGAGTTTTTCTTCAAATAGTCCTGAAGAAGAACATTTACCTTTTCCCGGTCAGACTTGTCATCATCACATATAGCTATACGTAATTCAGAATTCTCAATATAGTCCTTGTTTTCCATAAATCCCCCTGTCATAGCATGATTATCTTTAACTACAACACATTATATCAAAGTCCTGAGCTTTATTTACCCTCAAGTCTGCGTTTGGCATCAGGATTGTTACTGATTATGTCAGAAAGTTTTGAACATGCTGTCATTTCATTGCAGTCTCCGCAAGTAACAACCTTCCTGCCCAATGCGCATTGCCTGATCTGACACAAAGACTGGCAAAAAGGCGTCTTCACTCCTGTAAGTCTGCAGCCTACGCAATTTATCATATCGGGGGTTATCTCTACTCCATTCAGCTCAGACCATTCTTTAGCAACCTTTTCTCTAAGCTCGTTGTCATCATTAACTGTTGCTATACGAGCTTCACACTGTTCACAATCAAGTCCGCAGAATGCGATATAATCCGTCATGGCCAATCTCCTTTTCCTAAATATGTTTTACACAAATTTACACCCAATATATTACTTTATATGTGGGGATACAAACCGGATGAACAGGCAGCACACCAGAATATCTCTCAACTATGTATCCCTGTTCTATCAAGGAATCTGCCCGTCTGTCCATTTCTCTTTCGCTATTACATATAATTTCATGTTTTCTTTTCATTTTTGACTCCTTTCAATAACCATACCAAAGCTTTACTTGATGCCATCCCCTTTCACACCCTAATCTATCACAACCAAAAACAGCCCCTATCAGTTACACTGATAAAGGTCTGTTTTACACTTACTTTATTTTATTTAGCAGATCAGTCAAATCTCTTACCGAATTTTCCAAGCAACAAGAATGTTCCCAACACTGCGTTAAATGTTACTGCCGAAAAGGTGCTGAATCTCTCAAATAACCCGAATACTGCTTTTGGCATAATTCCTGTTCCGATAGGTCCTAGAAGCATTGCTGCAAGACATACGCATGACCAGATAAAAAGAGATTTCATCCCCTCTTTCTTTGCTCCGATTATTGATAGTATCAGCGCTGCCAGAGAAAATATCACCACAAGAGCAGTTACTATAAGGTGCATCACATTCTGAGGGTGACTACTGTCAGCATCTGCCACCCATGGAAAAAGCTTATAACCAACATCCGAAATCCATTCCATAGCAGCAAAGAAATATATTCCAAATCTCAAGAGCTTAGTCTTAAGATTCCGGGATGCCACGCAGACGGCCATGATAGAAACCAATCCGCATGGTCCATACAAGGCATTCAGCTGCCCGGCAAGCTCCGCAGATGGAGCTCCGACAGCACTTAGATCACTTACCGCCATGCTAAGCCAGTCATATCCCGGATAAGCAAGAGGCGAAAACACAACCATCGCGGTATATGAAAGCAGGCTGATTATTCCACATATACCAAGTTTTGTTAATTTCATAGTGTATCTCCTGTTCTGGGTCTTGTCTTAGTAGGATGCGCCTTGGAAACAAATATCATGGCGTCATAAGCTTCATGAGGATTTTTCCATTCTCTGTAAGTATATGGAATTGCTCTCATAACAATTCGGTTAATTCCTCCTATGGACTGATCTCCCAGACTTCCCATGAAAATATAACCGTTTATTTGTGCTGCTATACTTGAATCATCCGGAACTTTTGAAAAATCAAGCATACATATGTCGTTGCCACTCTTATATGCCGCCTTTGCCAAGGGATCATGCGAATAAGCAGTGAAGGTTGTTCGCTGCTTCTCATTTTTGGGCAAATTGCAGGTTGTTTTATAATAATCTGTTCCTATACTAAAGTACGCGTCACTACCAACCTTATCCGCTAGAATGTTTCCCATAACCTTATCATTTCCGCCACGGTACGTTCCAAATTGTTCCATATGACCGTTATGTCCACATATGAAGATCATCTTATTACCAAGCTGTTCTTCCTGCGCCAGAATCCACATAACATTCTCTGCCATAAAGGTATCACGAAGGCCAAATGAGCCATTGGGATTATTTTCATATTCGTCAAAGAGCTTGCTGTTTTGTATCAGCACATCTGCATAATGAGCTGCTGCCTGATCGTGATTTTCTAATAAAATATCTCGTACCTCTGAGAGTATTTTTTCTCTGTCTTCCCTGCTAAACTCATCTGAATAATCTACGCCATCCATTAGCTGATCAAGCCCAGTGGTACTGATTCCGAATTCTGTCAGCGCTTCAATGACATATTTAAACTCATATTCTTTATCCTGCATGTCGAATCCATAGAATCGTATATCCTGTCCTTCTACAGCCGTCTCATTGTAAGATCTCATCCAGGATATGAGATTTGCCATCTCATCTGTTCTGTAAATCTGAAATCCAAGAGTTTCGGTTGCTTCTTCCAAAGTTCCCTCCCCTCCGTGGATGTAACGGTTTATGGCTTCACAGCCACCGGTGTCTGCTTCCAGAACAAATGCTCTTATTCCTTTGTTTTCTACCATATCCTGGAATACAAGTTTCTTTAGTTCCTGAAACTCCCTGTTACCATGGGTTGCTTCGCCAAGCGCAACAATACGTGTGCTTTCGGGAACATCTATTTCGGGAAGTTCATCCCCTGTGATTGTTTCTGCATACTTTGCAAATTCACCTATATCCGCGCTTTTTCCTGTACTAAAACCACCAAAGTAGGCATAGACCAAGCTACAGGTAACCATCAACAGTAATATGACAGTAACAATGATCAATCTGATCGGTTTCTTATTTTTCTTTTCCATCTCTATATCCTCCATTTCAAAGACACACTATCACATAGAAAAACAGACCTTATCAATTACACTGATAAAGGTCTGTTTTACACTTACTTTTTTGCGCGAATCATGCATGCGTTATTGCTTGCATCATGTATTCTTCGTCACGATTATCTTCAAAGAACTTTCCTCGTACGAAGAAGGTGGTGTCTTCCTCATGAAGCTCAGTTTTTTCAAAACCACCGGTGTCCTTCGGAGTAAAGCAAAGGACAACTTTCTTTACCTGAGATCCAAATGCCCTGATCACCTCATCTACTGCCCCATCCCCAACGATGGCATGTAGGATAAGTGTATCATCCTCCACTTCAGCTACAGCATAACTACTACACTCCTCAATGTAGAACAGGTTTTCCGTCATAAACTGTGACAGATAGAACATATATAGTCCGGGATTTCCTACCATATACAACTGTGCGTTCTGATTATTTGTATCGAGTATCTTAGCCACCCTGTCAAAATCAGTCTTATCCGTCAGCGGAATATTTTGGGCTTTGCATTTACCGGATATGGTCACTTCTTTTGAATACTGATATTCTTTTGCTTCTTTAAATCCAAATTTCGGATAAAACTCAAGTACAGAATCATTGGCGAAAAGGTAAATTCCATCAACTTTTCCGTCATAGTCTTTTATAACCTCTTCCATCAAAGCTCCGGCATACCCTTTTCCTCTGTGGTCATTGTCCGTCATGATTGTTCCAAGCTGTATCAGCTTTACAATTTTACCCTTATAATTCATATTACAGGCGTTTACTGAAACATTTGATACAACCTCTCCATCTATCACCACAGAATATGGGATGTAGTTGTCCTGCCAAAATCCGTTCTGGTACCAGTTCTCGAAATTAAGCCCAAAAGTCTTTTCAGCCAGTCTGTTGAATGATGCTCTAAGAGCATCATTGTTTCTGTAATTCTTTTCTATGTGAAAATTCTTAATTTCATTCTTCATCAGTTCAACCTCCAACTCTATTTACTATAACATGACCTCGTGCCCTTTTTCCTATAACTGTAAGTGTATATGTTCCTTCTGCCTCAATGCCAACCTGAAACTTCGCAGACTCAATCCTATTTCCCTGATAGATTGGCTTATCATCATCCTTTTGGATAAGCAAAGACAAATCCCCGGATTCAACATCAACCGTCACTTCAAGAGCCTCCCCCTCTTTCATCTCCAGTTCATGAGAATAAGACGTATTAAGAATTTCAAAGGTCATATCAAAATGATCTTTATCTCGGGTCATATTTCCATTAAAAGCCGCTCCTTGTGCACATGCGCAAAGCAGCGTCGAAACAATCAACACTGTAACAGTTGTTAAAACATATCGCTTTATCTCATATTTTTGTTTTCTCATGACATATTTTTACCACTTATAAAAAACAGCCCCCTCTCATACACTGAAAAGGAGCTGTTTTACACTGATTTATCAAATATTTAAAGGATCAACCATGAATAAGCCGTCACGATTACAGTAAAAGAGAATTCGTCTGACTCCACGGATTTTAAACCGAGCTTCTGCACTGCCTTCCGGATAGAGCTTTACTATTTGAATATCATCGGATGAAACCGCAGCCACGAACGAAATGTAATGTTCCTTCGTCATGCTGTGATCTATCCGCACATAATACTCATCCTCAATGCGCTCAATAACTGCCATGTGGTGTTCGTCTGCAGGTTCTGCCTCAAGTGGTATAAGCTGTATACCATGACAATGGATAGCCGCTTCTCCCATGCTATGTATGACGTTTCCGCAGACCGGACAAACATAAAACTTTGATCTCAGCATATTTGCAGATATGTTTTCGTTATGAATGGTATTTCCTGATATAAGTTCGGTTACCGAAATTCTGAATGCCTCAGCTATCGGTTCTAAAAGTGTAATGTCCGGATAGCCTTTGGCTGTTTCCCACTTTGATACTGTCTTATCACTAACTCCAAGCTTTTCCGCCAGCTGAAGCTGTGTCATCTTATTCTTTTCCCTAAGCTGCTTAATTACTGTGCCTGTAACATATTGATTCATTTTTTCTTACCTCCATGCACAGATTGTAATATGGGATAAAAGAATATTGTACCTACGTAGAGTAGAGTCTATGCTTTCATTTATCTAAAGGCCATTTTTATCCTACTCCACATACTTAAGGTAGCTGCTCACACAGTAAAGAGTCTGACCATTGTATTCAACTCTGGCCCATCCAAACTCTGCATTGATCCCGGTCATTACCGCAGTATCTCCGGCGTACAGCGTTGCGATTACTATAGAATCCTCATCTGTCACACTGGGTTTATTCCTGAGATTAACAACTTCTTTAGCGGTAACGGTTTCATTACAGTCCATGAACTTGGTCTTGAAACCTGAAGTATCCTCCGGCTGTTGTGTGATCTCTTGCTTAGGGGCGCTCAGATCCGTGGTAAGATAGCTGGAAACAGCATAATATGTATTGCCTTCATATATAACTCGGGACCATCCGCTGTCACTGATTCCGGTCCTCTGGGCTGTCTGACCGTTCTGCAGTGTTACCTTGACCGTGCTGTCGGAGCCCTGGCCGGGCTTATCCCTTAAATTTGTGCTGTTCTTGGCGGTGACTGTTTCATCTACAGCGTTGAAGTTCATCAAGGCTTCCACATCGGCTGATACTGTTTCTCTTTCTGTTGTGTCCTTGGCTGTTTCTGTGCCGCTGTATCCAAAGTAGGCCACATCTACATCCACTGATTGGCCAATGCCGGCAACTGTTCCCATATTAGAGTACTGCCACATGGCGCATTGGCCTTCATAAGACGGACCTGCAGCGAGTTTAGAGGAATCCTGATTATACCAGGCCATCCATATCTTATATTTCTGCTCTATCTGAGAAGTGTTCCACTGAGCATCTCCTCTGTTTCATATATCAACTTCTATTGCTGTAAGTTAATTGCACCTGCTCAAAGATGAGCCTCCTCTGTAGGCATCGCCATACTCTTCTTCATTCCATGTCTCATAGTATTCCAGTACATCATTATCACTTTCAGCAGTCTTTAATGTATATTGGATTCCGGCTGATGTTTCAGCCTGCACAATATATTTCCCGGGTGAAGTTTCCTCTAAGTAAGAAATTTCGTCTGTATGGTCCACAATAAAGTCAGCATCTTTCATATGTCCGTAGTTTATCTGAAGGCCCTCAAACTGCACATAGTATTCCGGTTGCATTTCCCCATCCATCTCATATCCTATGGAAGCTGTCTGCCATGTCCCTGAAAGCACGTCTTCCTGATTCACAGAAGCCATGTCTTTTCTTTCCATGTTAAATTCCATATGCCCGGTATCATATCCGCAGTCAATGGGAACTGTCCTGGTCTCAATACCATTATCTGACTGGACCGGATAAGTAAAGTAGAGTCTGTCACCTTCCCACTTAAACTCCGGTTTATCCTCTGCCTTTGCTGTATAAGCCCAAGCCTCATATGCATAATTAACGTTATCCTGCGTTCCGTCTATGGTATCATTCAGGATTATTCCATAGCAGCCTGCTTCTTTACTGATGATACCCAGTGCCTTATATCTTCCTGTCGGTTCCAGTGCCAGGGAAACAACAGCATCTGTTTCTCCTTTAAGGTCAATTACAGTCCCCCATTCCTGACCTTCTAACCCGCATTCTCCAAGTATCCTGTCAATCACCGCATAATACTCATCGCCATCAATCGGATCCGCATATCTGAACCCTTCGCTAACGGAAGAAGGTGCAAGATAAATTGAAGTCGGTCCATCTGCACCACCTATTATCGTAACGTTATCATCTTTCTTTTCACCACATCCTGATGCGCTTACTGCAAGAGCTAACATCAGGGCGGTAACTACTGCCTTTTTCATATGCTTATTACTCCTCAATTAAACATTCTCTCATCCACAGTACCACATTTCTTCATGAGATGAGTGAACACCTTATGAATAATTTAATACTATTAAAACTAAAGAAAAGGACAGGTATCACACTGATTCTGTCCTTTCCAAATTTTCCACTATTATAATTTCTTTTTATATCCGCTGTTATCCTCATACGGAAGATAGTCCATGTTCCATGAATATGGATTGCGATCGGCAGCCATAAGAGCCGCTGTCTTTTTCATTCCATCAATATCTTTTTTTGTGAATTTATTCTTACCGGCAACTCTGCAGAATACTTGTGTTGCCCACATTGACATCGCATTTGCATAATACTCCGTAAGTTCATCTAACGAAGGCCTTCTGTCCATGCTCTGCAAAAAAGGTACGTTATTCACGCACCTTTTAAATGAGCTACGATTGGCTCAATGTATTTTATGTCAGATATATCATAGGATGAAGACATCTTCTCTGCCATTCCCCTTTCCTTCTCGGTAGCATCTTTTTTATTCTTAAGAGTCGATACAAACATCTTCATTGCAAGTCTTGAAGGAGCCTTCATCTTTTCGTAGTTAAAACCGCCCTGGCAATAGAACACTTTTATATAACTCTTCTGCTCTTCCGATAACACATTCTGAAGGAATGTATCTACATCCGGATTGTCATTAGGGCTGCCACCTACACAGAACATAGCAAGACGCTTGTTCTTCCAGTCAGAAGCCTTCTCGAAAAACCACTTCGCTTTAACAACATTCCCTGCCATAAGCCATCCACCATAGCAGATTGCATCGTAGCCTTTAAAGTAATCGGCGCTCTTCTTCTGAGCAGCTTTTAAATCCAGCAGATCTCCGCCTGTTCTGTCTGCAAGCCATTCCGCATATCTCTTTGTAAATCCTGTCTGTGAGGTGTAGATTATCAGCGTTTTCATAATTCACTCAAATTCCTTTCCATTTTCATTATTGTCTGTATGGTGGTCTGCAGGCTCTTTTCATCGATACCTTCAAAGATACGGCCTATCACATACCGGCTCTGCTGACCGTTATTGTCATTCTGTTCCAAAAATGCCCTGCATTTATCAGTGACGAATATGCGCTGCTTTCGCTTGTCTTTTTCATCAGGTGTAGCTGAGACAAAGCCTTTTTTCTCAAGCTTTAACAGAATCTGTTTAACATTCTGATGTGAACTGCCCATTACGTCTGAAAGCTCATTGAGCGTAGGCGGTTCCTTACATAAGTTAATACAGATTATGGCAAAGAACTGCTTCCAGGTGATTTCCTTGAAATACGCATCAGCAGCTGCCTGATACCTATTGTCAAATGCACTTAGAAGTCCCAGTAAAAAAGGCTGTGGAGGCATATCCCCGAACTTCACTTTCTCAATATTCATCACTTCATCGTAATTCATAAAAAGCCCCTCGTATAATATGTAATATATTACCTATATAAACAATGTAATATGTTACATATTTTTTGTCAACTATTTTTGCACATAAAAAAAGCTTCATTTTACTGAAGCCTTTTTTAACAGCTTTTTTGCCTTGGTGCACCACTTAAGGTACGCCTCATAGGTGTCAATTCCAAATGTTACGGTCAGATAATAGAAAACATGGTCTTCTTCATCAAGTACTTTTTCCAGGTTTTCTTTGTACATATTTAGCACTGCCAGATTTCGCTTAACGTCTTCCTCAAAGATTTCAATGTTCCTGATCGTGACGCTCCTGTCCGCTGCTCCTCCAAAATACAACTTAAGCAGAGTTTCATATTTCAGCTCATTGGAAGCCTGTGATTCCTCAAGCCATGTTCTTAAAGCCTTGGTTCCCTGTCTGGTTATATGATAAGGAATCCTCTCACGTCCACCATTCTTGGAGTTCTTCTTTTTGTAGATTAGGCTCTCTTCTTCCATTGAACTCAGCGCAGGGTAAATATTTCCAAAACTCCCTTTCCAGAAAAAACCTATCGCTCCGTCCAGCCTCTTTTTTATATCATATCCGGTCAGATCCTCATGGGATAAAAGACCTAAGATTACAAGATCAATTTTCCTGTCCTTTGCCATATCTCTTTCTCCTGATCACTTCCAAGTAAACTTATATTTTAGGACTGATTTCGGGCATTCATCGACGCATGCGCCGCACTGGATACACTCAGTATGTTTAGCGTTTCTGCAGTCTTTAACAAGCTCTTTTACATCAAGTCCCATAGGACAGACTCTGCTGCACTTTCCGCAGGAAATGCATTTGTCTTTGTCTGCTTCAATATGAAGCTGCGGTAGATGCAAAAGCCTTCCGATACTGCTTCCGATTACCATAAACGGTGCCATCCAGCAAATATAATGGCATGCTGCTCTTCTGCCATGGATAAGTGCCGGTATCAGCAGTAAAAATATGACACCATAGTAGATCACATAATTATATATGCTTGCAATTGATATGCCATGGTCGGTCATGTAAAAAGGATTTATGCGCACGTCATTCTTGCCCATCACAAATGTAGCGATCACTGCGCATATCCAGATGATCCATATCACATATTTGATTTTATCACGTTTCCCCTGCTTTGCAGGATTGTTATTTATCCTGAGAGCACATTCCTGAAGTCCTCCCGCCGGGCAAAGGTATCCACACCAGACTCTTCCGAAGAACATTGAAAAGACAAGCATCGCTGCAAACACTATAAAACTGCCGTTTATGACATGTTCCATAGCTGCATTTATGATCAGGTATGGCGAGAAATACCACATTGTAATTGGGAAAAGAAGTAATGATATCAGTAGGGTTGTTTTTCTTATTCTTTGTCGCATAACTGTAATCTCCTTTTGTAAATGCCAATATATCATATTGATATATCTATTTGATATATTATACTCACTAATATCTTATGTCAACAAAGAAAAACAGACCCTGTTTTCACTTATTAGGGTCTGTTTTACACTGATTAAATTGCTATGTCATTTCTATATAATTAGAGTTAATCCGGTTGTTGACCATCATGTGGCTTCCACGCACATTCGGTAATATTCATATCGGTAAAGACTGCTTTAAAGCTCGAGTCTTCCGGACTACAGGCATAAATTCCGAAACTGATCTTCCCTGCGCCCTCCCACATATGACATACTCTCATCTGGCTGAAAGTCTTACCGTCTTTAGAACATTCAATACAATAATCATCCTCTCTACGACTAAGGCGATACCACATAGTCTTTACATCGGCCGGGATTTCTGTCGTTGCCCAGTCTGAGTAACCATGATTGGTTACCACCGAGCCCAGATGCTGGAACGTCTCATTTTCATATTCAATAGATCCTTTCAACCAGTTCTCACTGTCCAAATACATGACTATTCCGCACTGATCGAATCTATGATGGCTATCTGAGAAGTTCGTTTTTACAATAAAAGAAAAGAATTTTTCCTCTGTCTCCATCTGAAATACCGGCGCATTATCATTTCGAAAATGATAATATGTTCTTTGCCACAGATCTGTATGAGGCTCTGTGATTATTTCTATACGATCTGGCCCAATTGCGAATTCCGTAGGTTTTCTTATCCACTTAAAACTTTCAAAATTCATTTTTTCCCCTCCTAAAACATACATTTGCATCATTACTATCCTGTAATATATGACATATCATTAATATGCCTTACTCGATGTTTTCCATCATCACCAATAATCATATGTGATACCCCTCCAGCAGGACCATGGATATCAACTTCATAAAATGATTCAACCGGAAGTCCTATATACATTGCATTCCAAATACTCAAAAGATCACCATGAGACACGATAATGATGTTCTCTTCTTTACTGTTAATAACTTCATCGTAAAAAGATTTCAGACGATTCCATGCATCTCTCCGACTTTCCCCATCAGAAAACAGTCTGTCATCAACAGTATTCTCTGGACACTCAATATTTTCACGAAGCCACTGAACCGACTTACCGCAACATTTTCCAAGATTTCTTTCTCTTAGCTCCTGCTTAAAAATCGGTTCTATACCCAGATATTTAGCTATTTCTTCAGCTGTCTGTATAGCACGCTTTAGATCCGAAGAATACAAAACCACCTTTTTACCGGCAAGTTCATTGCTCAATTTCTTTCCAATGTGATCTGCCTGTTTTTTCCCAAGTTCTGTTAAATCCCAATCTGTCCACGAACCTACCATTCCATTCGTATGATGAATTGACTGTGTATGTTGAACAGTGATAATGTGTTTCATCTAATATCTCCTTAGTCGATTCTACTGAAATATATTCTTTCAATCCCTATTATACATAAACCAAAAGTGTATCAAAAATCATTTCTTTATCGATACAAATGCCATGTTAATCATAATTGAAATGTATTTTGTTTTTTGTGTGACAATTTTGTGATAGTCGCCATGATAATATTAACTCAACATAAAACAAACCAACACAAATAAGACACATAACAACCCAAAATAGATTGAGAAAAGAGAGAGGTAAAGATTATGAAGACTTTAAAGAAAACAATGGTAGCAATAATGATGTCAGCAATGATGATAAGCGTAACACCTATTACAACATTTGCATGTGAGAGTACACCTGTTGAGATTACAGAA